>NZ_FOQY01000030.1:0-93698 GCF_900113865.1 Streptosporangium canum
GAGGCGACCCGCACGCCCAGCCGGTGCAAGGTGGGCAGCAGCTCGACGCTGGCGTCCAGGCCGGGGGCGCTCTCCAGCGCCAGCACCAGGGCGATCCTGCCCTCGCCGAGGGCCTGGTCGATCTGGGCGCCGTCCAGGCAGAGCCGTACCGCGTCGGGGTTGCCCTCGGCCAGGGTGTGCGCGCACTCGATCATGCGCAGGGTCTGCCGCAGCGCCCCCTCGGGCCGGTACTGGTCGTCGATGAAGACCGGCAGCGCCTGCACGTTCACCCCGCCCTCGTGGAGCTGGGGCAGCCAGCGCTCACGGAAGAACGACGCCCACTGCCGCGGGGGTCGTGCCGTGACCGCCATCAGCAGGTCGTTGTGGGTGTCCGCGACGACGGCGCGGTGGTGGAGCTCAACGGACACGTGCCAGCCCTCCGATGCGTGATTACCGTGACGGTATGACAGGTCGGGGGTGGGGGAATTCGTCCGGTTTTCCTAAGAGCGGTGAGGTTGTTCGTCCATTCGGCCAAGATCGCTTTTCCGGCCCGCGCTGCCGGGGCGATCGGGGCGGATCGGCGCGGAGGTGATACGGATGGCCGGCGGATGAACGATGAAGGAAAGTTACAGGATCCTCACAACGCGTGGAGATTATTGACGCGACTCCTCGGCCGACCGTAGGGTCCGGACAACCCCGGGTTCCCGGCCTCGAAAGATCCCCACGGAGCGGTTCATGAAGCGACTAGCAGCTGTAGCGGCATTGCTCGGCCTCGCCGCCGTCACGGCGTGCAGCGGCAGTACCGGAGACAAGCCCGCCGCGGGCGGCGGCAGCGGCAGCGGCGGCGGTCTCTACACCACGATCGACGGCCTCAAGCCCGGCCTCGACGTCAACGGCCCGATCAACCCGTGGAACCCCAAGGGCAATTCCTTCATCGGGCTCAACGCCATGCGGCTCGCCTGGTCGAAGAACCACCTGACCGACCCGAACCAGTTCTACCCGGGCATCGCGGAGAGCTGGGAGATCGCGCCGGACAACTCCTCGATCACGCTGCACCTGCACCCGGACAACAAGTGGTCCGACGGTAAGCCGGTCACCGCCGAGGACGTGAAGTTCTCCATCGCCCTGGCCTACACGCAGGGCAGCACGGCCTTCGCGATCGACCCGGGCGCGGCGGGCGCGGCCTCCGAGGTCGAGGTGGTCGACGACAAGACCGTCAAGATCACCCAGGACATGGACAACCCCAGCGTCACGTTCGTGCGCGGCGTCATGGACAGCTACATCGTCCCCCAGCACGTCTGGAGCAGCGTGCTGTCGGCCGACTTCTGGGACAAGCTGAAGGCCGCCCGCGGCGAGGGGGCCGAGGCCGAGAAGGCCCGCGAGGAGATCACCGCGCTGTCGGAGAAGGTCCTCGCCTTCGCCCCGCCCAAGGACGTCTCGGCCGGCCCGTTCACGCTGGAGCGGATGAACCCGAGCGAGGCGCTGCTGGTCAAGAACAAGAACTTCTATAACGCCGCGAACGTCGGGCCCGACCAGGTCAAGCTGCTCAACTACACCGGCAACGAGCAGATCTGGAACTACCTCATCGCCGGCAAGCTCGACAACGCGCCGTTCACCGCGGTGCCCGCCGACGTGATGAAGCGCATCAGCACCACCCCGGGCAACGGGGTGGTCAAGGGCTACTCGCCGGTGTCGCTGGGCATGGCCTTCAACCAGTCCAAGAAGCCCTACGACAACGTGCACGTGCGGCGCGGCCTGGCCTACCTGATCAACCGGGACGAGATCACCAAGATCGCCTCGCCGGAGGGCGGCACCCCGGCCGTCACCACCACCGGCATCCACCAGAAGCCCGCCGCGGAGTGGCTCGGCGCCGACCTCGCCGCGCTGGAGCCGTACAAGCTCGACGCGGCCAAGGCCGAGGAGGAGTTCAAGAAGGCGGGCCTGAAGAAGGACGGCGGCAAGTGGGCGCTGCCCGACGGCACGCCGTGGAAGTTCACCGTCAACGTTCCGGCGCCGTTCTCCGACTGGGTCTCCGGCGCCAAGGCGATCACCAGCCAGCTCGCCGAGGCGGGGATCGACGCCGAGGTCGTGACCACCGCCGACTACCCGCTGTATCTCAAGGAGCTCGCCGAGGGCAAGTATGACGTCGGGTTCTGGCTGATCGCGCTCGGCCCCGCGCCGTACAACATCTACCAGCGCCTCTACGGCGTCTCCAACGGCTGGTCCATCCTCGGCGGCAAGGTCAAGCACGCCGAGCCCGGCAAGGGCGGCAACTGGATGGGCGGCCCGGAGACCATCGAGGTCGACGGGGCCAAGGTCAACCCGGGCGAGCTCACCGCACAGCTGAACTCCGCCTCCGGCGACGAGCAGAAGAAGATCATCGGCCAGCTCGCCAAGGCGGCCAACCAGGACCTGCCGGTGGTGCAGCTCTGGGACTACGTCAACACCCAGTTCGTCAACACCAACCGCTTCACCGGCTTCCCCGAGAACGACAGCGACCTGCTCCGCCAGCCCTCCGGCGTGTGGATCCAGCTCGGCATGGTCAAGAAGCAGTAACGCATGACGATGTTCGCACGAAGGCTCGCGGGTCACCTGGCCCGCGGGCTCGTCATGATCCTGGTCGTCACCACGGTCAGCTTCTTCGTCATCAGAAGCGTCCCCGGCGACCCCATGGCCGCCCGGTACGAGAAGCTGGTCGAGCAGGGCATGTCCCCCGTCGCCGCGCAGCGGGCCGTCGAGGTCCTCTACGGCTTCGCGCCGACCGGCGGCCTGTGGCAGCAGTACGTCGACTACATGTCCGGCCTGCTCCGCCTGGACCTGGGCCAGTCGCTGATGGTGCCGGGCGTGGGCGTGTCGACCGTGCTGTTCTCGGCCGCCAAATGGACCGTTCTCCCCGTGCTGGCCGGCACGCTGCTGAGCTTCCTGGTCGGCGTCGTCATGGGGGTCTACGCCGCCATCAGGCGCTCGGGCAGGCTCGGCGACGTCCTGGCGATCTCCGGGTCGCTGCTGCACGGCGTCCCCCAGTACGTGCTCGCCCTGCTGCTGGGCGCCGTCTTCACGACGCTGCTCCCGATCCTGCCCACGAGCGGCACGGCGGACATCATGTTCGAGCCGGGCTTCAACGCCGGATACATCGGCTCGCTCATCGAGTACGCCACGCTGCCGGTCCTCACCTACGCGCTCGCCTCCTACGGAGGCTGGATCCTGGCGATGAAGTCGAGCGTGGTCACCGTCCTCGGCGACGACTTCATCCTCGCCGCCGAGCTGCGCGGCATCAAGCGCGGCATCGTCTTCCGCTACGTGGCGCGCAACGCGATCCTGCCGCTGTTCACCATCCTGGCCCTCTCGCTGGGCATGCTGTTCGGCGGCGCGATCTTCATCGAGCGGATCTTCAACTACCCCGGCCTGGGGCTGATGCTCATCGACGGCATCAACAACCGTGACTACGCCCTGATGGGCGGGGCGTTCCTGCTGATCACCGTGGCGATCATCGTCGCCAACATCGTGGCGGACCTGTTCTACACCGTGATCGACCCGCGGGTGCGGAGCGGAGAGGGGGCCGCATGACGGCACCGGTCATCGCGGCGGGCGGCGGTCGCGCGGCCCTGCGGCGCAACTTCTGGCGCGGCGTCTGGCGCGTGCTGAAGCGCAAGCCCAGCCGCATGCTCGGCATGGTCATCGTGCTGGGGTTCGCGTTCATGGGCGCCTTCGGGCCGATGTTCTATCCCGACCCGCTGCCCCGCGACACCGCCGCCCTGTACGCGCCGCCGAGCTGGGCACACCCCTTCGGCACCGACTTCGAGGGCACCGACGTGCTCTCGCTGCTGGTCACCGGATCGCGGTACGTCCTGCTGACCGCCCTGGTCACCGCGGTCATCACGGTGGTGCTCGGCGCCGCGATCGGGCTCTTCGCCGGGTTCCGGCGCGGGCGCTGGGACACCGTGCTCATGCGGATCACCGACATGAAGCTGACCATCCCCGGACTGCCGCTGCTGCTGGTGCTGTCGACCATCTGGAAGTTCACCAGCGCCCTGGAGATGGGCCTGGTGCTCGGCCTGCTCGGCTGGGGCGGCGTCGCCCGGGCCGTACGCTCGCAGACCCTGTCCCTGCGCGAGCGCGGCTTCATCGAGGCGGCGCGCGGGCTCGGCCTGTCCACGACGCACATCATCGGCAGGGAACTGCTGCCCAGCATGGCCCCCTTCATCGCGATGAACATGCTCATCGCCGTCACCGGCGCCGTCTACGCGCAGGTGGGCCTGTTCTTCCTGGGCGTGCTGCCGTTCGAGGCCAACAACTGGGGCGTGATGCTCAACCTCGCCGTGTTCGGGGGCGGCGCGATGTCCTCGCCCGCCGCGCTGCCGTACCTCATGGCGCCGCTGCTGGCGATCCTGCTGCTCACCCTGGGCATCGTGCTCGTCGTCGACGCCATGGACGAGATCTTCAACCCCCGGTTGCGTGAGGAGTAACGGGTGTCTGTGACCCCTGAGAAGAAGGCGCCGGGAGTACGCGTCAGCGGCCTGTCGGTCGTCTACCGGACATCGGCCGGGGAGCTTCCCGCGATCTCCGGGATCGACCTGGACCTCGTGCCCGGGACGATCACCGGCGTGGTCGGCGAGTCCGGCTCCGGAAAGTCCACCCTGGCGCTGTCGCTGCTCAACGCCGTCCAGCCGCCCGGCAGGATCAGCGCGGGCAGCGTGGAGATCGACGGTCTCGGCGACGTGGTGAAGCTGAGGGGGGAGGAGCTGCGCAAGGCGCGAGGACGGCACATCGGATACGTCTTCCAGGCCGCCCAGAACTCCCTCAACCCCCTCAAGACGGTCGGCAAGCAACTGCTCGACCTGGGCCGCTCGCACGACGTGGCGGATCTGCGCGGGCTCGTCAGGGAGGCCAAGGACCTGCTCGGCCGGATGGGCATGGACGGCGCGCGCGTCCTCGACTCCCACCAGCACGAGCTGTCCGGCGGGATGCGCCAGCGGGTCGGCATCATGCTCGCGCTGGTGCTCAACGCCCACCTCGTCGTGCTGGACGAGCCCACGACCGCGCTCGACATGATCACTCAGGCGACGATCCTGCGGATCGTCCGCGAGGTCCACGAGGAACGCGGGCTCACCACGCTGGTCATCACCCACGACCTCGGCGTGGTGGCCGAGGTCGCCGACCGGCTGGCCGTCATGTACGGCGGGCAGGTGGTGGAGCAGGGCCCGACCATGGAGGTGCTGGGCGCGCCCCGCCACCCCTACACCCAGGGCCTGCTGCGGGCCATCCCGCGCCTGGTGGGCGACATCGACGAGGCCACGGCCCTGCCGGGCCGACCGCCGACGCTGGGCACGATCCCGGAGCGGGGGTGCGTGTTCAGGGACCGGTGCGTCCTGCGCATGGACGTCTGCGAGACGGAGAAGCCGCCGGTCGTCTCCCTCGGCGCCTCGATCGCGCTCTGCCACGCGGTCGAGGCCGCCGCGGACCGGGACGGGCGGGCGGACATCCCGCGAGCGGGAGGGCTCCAGGAAGTCGTGGGAGCGCAGGGAGCCACCGGGGTACATGAAGTGCGGGGGGAGCAGCCGTGATCACGGGGAAGAACATCACCAAGACCTTCAGGCAGCGGGGCGGCGTGCTCGCCGGCCGGGAGGTGAGGGCGCTGCGCGGCGTCGACTTCGCCATCGAGAAGGGCGGGGCGGCCTCGTTCATCGGTGAGTCCGGCTGCGGCAAGACGACGCTGGGACGGATCATCGCCGGTCTGGAGACCCACGACTCCGGCGAGATCACCATCGACGGCACCCCCATGTCGCCGCTCAAGCCCCGCCGCAGGGAGCCGTACTTCCGCCGGATCCAGCTCATCCACCAGGACCCGTACTCGGCGCTCAACCCGACCCGCACGATTCACCAGACGCTGAACGCGCCCCTGGCCCTGCGGGCCCGGCAGACCCGTCGCCCCCAGTCATGGGTGGACGAGCGGGCCGAGGAACTGCTGGCGCTGGTCGGGCTCGACCCGGGCTACGTGCTGCCGCGCTATCCCCACCAGCTCTCCGGCGGGATGCGCCAGCGCGTCGTGATCGCCCGCGCGCTCACCGTGGACCCCGACATGCTCGTCGCCGACGAGGCCGTCTCCATGATCGACGTGTCGCTCCGGCTCGGCATCCTGGGGCTGCTGAAGGACCTGCGCGAGCGGCTCGGGGTGAGCGTGCTGTTCATCACCCACGACGTGGCGACCGCGCGCTACATCGGCGACGACGGCGAGCTCTACGTCATCTACCGGGGGCAGGTCGTCGAACGGGGACACGTGGAGACGATCATCTCCGACCCCGTCCACCCCTACACGCAGTCGCTGCTGTCGGCCATCCCGGTGCTGCACGGCCTGGAGCGGCCGGGGGAGCAGCCGGTGGTGCCGACCGAGGCGCTGGACGAGAGCCACCACGACGCGGGCTGCCTGTTCGCGCGGCGCTGCCCGTTCCGCACCGAGCGCTGCGTGGCCGAGCTCCCGGTGCTCGGCCACGCCGAGGGCACCCCTCAGGAGCACGCCTGCTTCCACCCTGAGCGCCGCAGCGTCGTCGCCACGCCCATCGGGCGGGGGTGACGGGCATGGGGGGAATCCGTGAGGCCGTCGCCGCCGACGCCGCCGCGATCGGCGAGGTCGCCGGGGCCGCGCTCGTCCTGGACGCCGCGGAGGCGCCGCGCCTGGTGGCCCGGCTCTCCGACCCGCCCCCGGACCGCCGCTGGACGGCACTGGTGACGGGTGACCTCGACGCCGTGCTGTTCGCCTCGATGTCGACGCGTGACGGGTCCGTCGGGCACATCGACCTGCTGGCCGTGGATCCCGCCGCCCAGGGCCGGGGCCGCGGGCGCGCGCTGGTGGCCGCGGCCGAGGAGTGGCTGCGGGCCCAAGGGGCGGCCGAGGCCCGCTTCGCCGGCAACCCGCCCTGCTACGCCTGGCCGGGCATCGACGTGCGCTCCACCGCGGCGGCCTGCCTGGCCGAGAGCCGGGGCTACGAGCGCTACAACGTCGCCTGGAACATGACCGCCGACCTCTCCGCCGACCTGTCCACCGAGGCCGATGTCCTACGGCTGGCGGACCGGGGCGTCACCGTGCGGGCGGCCGGCCCCGGCGACCGCGCCGCCGTGCTCGACTTCGTCAGGGAGCAGTGGAACGAGAACTGGGCGTGGGAGGCGGAGCAGGCGAGCGGCTGCCACTACGCCTCCCGGGACGGGGAGATCCTCGGGTTCGCCGCCTGGGGGGCCAGGCCCGCCTGGTTCGGCCCGATGGGCACCGCCCCGGCCGCGCGGGGCCTCGGCGTCGGCCGGGTGCTGCTCCGCCGCTGCCTGGCCGAGCAGCGGGACGCGGGCCAGGCGAGCGCGCAGATCTCCTGGGTGGGGCCGCTCGGCTTCTACTCCCGGGCGGTCGGCGCGCACGCCGAGCGGGTCTTCTGGCTCTACCGCCGCGACCTGCGGTGACGCTCTGATGTCACCGGTAGAGCAGCGTCCCGCCGTCCAGCCAGACCTCCGGATGGCCGGGAGGCGGGCACAGGTCCGCCGGGTCCTCACCGGCGTCCAGGCGGTGGCGGAGCGAGTCCGAGCCCCAGAGCAGGTCCGCGAAGTACGGCTCGCCGTTCTCGCCGCCGTGCCAGGCGAAGTCCTCCGGATGGAGCGTGCGCGCCAGGTGCAGCATCGACAGGGCGGTCAGCACGGGCCGGAAGGCCCGCCGGTCGTGCACGTGGAGCTGGACCCCCCGCACGGCCACGCCGGCGTGCTTGTGGAAGGTCGGGGTGAACCAGGTGTCGCGGAACCGCACGCCCGGCAGGCCCAGGCCGTTCAGCCCGGCGGCGAACCGGCCGTCGAGGTAGGGGGCGCCGATCAGCTCGAACGGCCTGGTGGTGCCGCGCCCCTCCGACAGGTTCGTGCCCTCGAACAGGCCGGTGCCCGGATAGACCAGCGCGGTCTCCCCGGTGGGCATGTTCACCGAGGGCATCACCCAGGGCAGGCCGGTGGCCTCGAAGGGCATGTCGCGCCGCCAGCCCTCGGCGGTGATCACCCGCAGGTCGGCGCCGATCGCGCGGTTGACGGAGAGGGCGAGCTCGCCCGCGGTGAGGCCGTGCCGCACCGGGACGGCCGCCCGGCCCACGAAGCTGGCGTACGCCGGGTCGAGCAGAGGACCCTCCGCGACGGTCCCGCCGAGGGGGTTGGGCCGGTCGAGTACGGCGAAGCGCAGCCCCAGCCGCGCGGCCGACGCGATGAGGTCGTGCATCGTCCAGACGTAGGTGTAGAAACGCGTGCCGATGTCGGAGATGTCGAAGACGAGGGTGTCGACCCCGGAGGACGCCACGAGGTCGTCCAGCGCGCGGCCGTCCTTGTCGTAGGTGTCGAAGACCGGCAGCCCGGTCGACGGGTCCAGACCTTCCCGCTCGCCGGAGCCCGCCTGCGCGGTGCCGCGCATCCCGTGCTCGGGACTGAACAGTGCCGTCAGCGGCACTCCCGCCGAGCGCAGCGCCGTGGCGCCGGGCGTCAGGTCGGGCAGGACGCCGGTCGGGTTGGTGATCAGGCCGATCCGGTCGCCCTTGAGGAGTCCGGGATCGGCGGCCAGCCGCTCGATTCCGGTGCGTACGTAAGACATGGCTCCATTGTCCGAAGAAAATTTGCATAATAGAAGTAGGGGATGAAAATTAGCGACATGGGGCGACATGATTGATCCACTCGCAAGCCTGTCCACCGAGCAGAGCGATCCGCGCTACAGCGACATCGACCGGCTCTCCACCGAGCAGGTGGCCCGGCTGATGAACGCGGCCGACGTCACGGTGCCCGCGGCGGTGGCCGTGGAGATCCCGGCGATCTCGGCCGCGGTCGACGCGATCGTCACCCGCATGCGGGCCGGCGGGCGCCTGCTCTACGTGGGCGCGGGAACGTCGGGCCGGCTGGCCGTACTGGACGCCTCCGAGTGCCCGCCGACCTTCGGCACCGACCCGGAGCTGGTGCAGGGCATCATCGCGGGCGGCGAGCCCGCGCTGACCCGCTCGGTCGAGGGCGCGGAGGACGACGACGGCGCCGGCGCCGCGGCGCTCGCCGACCGGCAGGTGGGCGCGCTCGACTCGGTGGTCGGCGTCTCCGCCAGCGGCCGGGCGCCGTTCGTGCTCGGCGCGCTCGCCGAGGCCGGCCGGCGCGGCGCCCTGACCGTGGCGCTGTCGTGCAACGCCGGAGCACCGCTCTCCGACGCGGCGCTGCACCCGATCGAGGTGATCGTCGGCCCGGAGGTGGTGACCGGCTCGACCAGGCTCAAGGCCGGGACCGCGCAGAAGCTGGTCCTCAACATGATCTCCACGATCGCGATGGTGAGGCTCGGCCGGACCTACGGCAACACCATGATCGAGGTGTCGGCGATGAACTCCAAGCTCGCCGACCGGGCCACGCGGATGGTCCGCGACATCACCGGTGCCGACCTCTCCGTCGCCCGCCCTGCGCTGGAGGCGGCCGGATGGCACGTGAAGGTCGCGGTGCTGATGATCGAGCGCGGTCTCGACCCCGATGACGCCCGGGACCTGCTGCGGGTCCACGGCGACCGCCTGGAGTCGGCGCTCGCCGCGGAGAAGGTCCAGGGTGCCTGACAGCCCCGGTGTGTCCGGCGGCTCGGCCGCGCTGGCCGCGATCCTGGCGGCGGCGGTGCCGGAGGTGTGCTCGGCGGCGGTCGCCGTGATCGCCGTGGACGGGACCACGGTCGCCGCCGCGGCGCGGGGAGAGCTCGTACGATACGCGGGCGCCTCCGAGACGCTCCTGACCGACCGCCCGGCCGCCCGCCGTGACTCGATCTTCGACCTCGCCTCGCTCACCAAGCTCTACACGACGGCCGTCATCCTGTCGCTGGCCGAGGAAGGCCGCCTCGGCCTGGACGAACCGGTCGCCACCTGGCTGCCCGGCGGGCCCGCGGGGGTGACGCCGCGGCACCTGCTCACCCATACGGCGGGCCTGCCGCCCGGCCGCCGGGCACACGAGGAGATCCCCGGAGACGGGCCCGAGATCCTCGCCGCCCGCCTGGAGCGCGTCGTCTCGACACCGCCGCTGCGCCCGCCCGGCGCGTCCCACCTCTACTCCGACGTCGGCATGATCATGGCGGGCCGGGTGGCGGAGATCGCCGGGGAAGCGCCCCTGGACGAACTCCTCCGTGCCCGGGTCACCGGCCCGCTCGGCCTGGACGACACCGGTTACCGGCCCCCGCCGTCGCTGCGTCCCCGGATCGCCGCCACCGAGGAGAAGCCCGAGCGGGCCGGATCCGGATGCGTGCGGGGCGAGGTCCACGACGAGACCGCCCACGGCCTGGGCGGGGTCGCCGGGCACGCCGGCATCTTCGCCACGGCCGACGACGTGGTGCGCTTCGCCGAGGCGCTCCGCACCGGCGGAGCCCCGATCCTGCGCCCGGACACGGTCGCCGAGATGACCCGCGACCAGGGCGTCCGGGGTGCCGCCTTCGGCCAGGGCCTGGGGGTGCGGATCGGCGATCCCGCCGTCGTCGGCCCGCTGGCCTCCGCCTACGGCCACTCCGGCTTCACCGGCACCGCGCTGGTCGTCGACCCCGGACTGGCCCTGACGGCCGTCCTGCTGACCAACAACGTCCACCCGCTCCGCGGCCGCGCGGGCATCCGCGACCTGCGCCACGCCGTCGCCGCGGAGGCTCTGAGGCTGGCGCGGGCCGCGTGACGGGGGGCGAAGTGCAGCGGAACGGAAACGTACGCCGAGCCCGTTCTCACAGGTCAACCATGACGGCTCGGAACTCCTGCAGCTCCGGCCAGGGGCAGAGTACGCGGCCTTGGTCGCGCCTGGCCACACAGGACACCGGGGTTTGAGCGTCAGCCGTGTCGGATCCGCTGAAGGGTCTTCCCGTTCGCGTCAGTGAAGACCAGCGCTGCCGTTGTGACGTCGGAAGGGAATTTCACAGCCCAGACCCCGAACCCCGCTCCGACGCTCCGCGCGATGCTTCCGGTAATTTTGCGCCCATCCGTGGTGACCGCCGTGATCCCGTGAACCTCGGCCCTGGCGATGCCGAAGAAGATCTTTCCGAGGGCGTTCACGCGCTCCTGTTCATCAATGAGCCTGCGCAGCTGCTCCGCGGTGGCATCGGGATGGAGGGCTCGCACCTGCTTCGCGTCCAGAATGCCCAACGTACCGCCCTGCGTGCGAGCGAACTCCTTGGCATTGAGCGGAGGAAACCCGGCGCAGGTAGTGCCGAACGAATCCCACGCGTTGCACAGGACAACACCTTCCGCGTCGGCGGTGGACCGGCCCAGCCACATCCAGATCGGTATCTCCGGCATGGAGGCGATCTTCCCGACGGGTGGGTACTTCTTTTTCAACTTCTTGAACCCCGCACCAGACGGCTCCGTCTTGGCCGCGGCAGACGGTCCAGTGGGCATGGCACCGGTGGGCACGGCTACGGCAACCCCATCGCGCTGTCCCAGCTGCGGGAGAGCGAGCCAGGTCACTGTGACGGCCAGGCACACCGACAGCGCCGAGATCGCAGCGGCGCCTACCCGGCGGCGACGGCGTATCGCGCGTCCGGCGGCGATGGCCTGGTCCACCCGCACCGACATGGGCGGCTGCTCCTGGTGTGCCAGCGTGTCGAACAGGTTCCTGGTGTCCATCAGCACTCCTCCGTATGCGCTACACGAGTGTCCTGTGCGCCGAGTGTCGAGCGCAGGGTGGCCAAGCCGCGGGCGGTCTGGCTTTTGACGGTTCCGGTGGAGCAGCCGAGTGTGCGGGCGGTCTGCTCGACACTCAGGTCGCAGTGAAAACGCAGCACGAGGGTCGCACGCTGGCGCGGCGGAACTGCGGCCAGTGCGCGGCGCAGGTCCATGGCCGTATCGCGGTCGCTGCCCTCGAAGGAGGAATGGGGCGGCATGGGCGTCAGCCGTACCCGGGAGAACCAGCCTCCTCGCTGCTCGGCGAGAAAGACCCGGATCAGGATCACCCGGACGTAGGCATCGAGGTCGTCGGCCAGGCGCGCGTGGCGCCACTTGACGTACAGCCTTGTGATCGCCGTCTGCACCAGATCGTCGGCACGGTGCCAGTCCTGGCACAGCGGGTAGGCGATCCGCCGCAACCATGGCAGCCGCCCACTTACATAGGCGGTGTACTCCTCATCGAGGCTCATCGGTCTCCAAAAAAGATAGCTTCACAGAGAAGAGATGCGTTGAGCCCGTTCTGGGGTTGCATCGAGGGCTGATCGGTGAACGGGTTGACAGGGGAGTCGTCATGGCTCCTGGAACCGGACTGACCTTGTGTTGTGACTCAAGTGCGCGCCGCATGGCGCTCAGAGGGATTCCGGAGCGATGTGGAACGGCTTCCGGCGTCAGCCGGGCCGTTGCCCGGCCTCGTCGACGACAGCGGCCTTGATCAGGGCGTCCCAGTTGCGGATCTCGCCCTTCTTCATGGTGCCGAAAGGTCCGTCCTGGTGGTCCTTGACCACGATGGTGCGGTAGCCCAGGTACTCGTAGGTCTTCGGATTGATGAAGATCTCGTCGCGCAGGTAGCCGTCCAGGACGTGGTAGAGGGTGATGCCCCGGCGTTTGAGTAGATCGGAGGACTTGGCTCCGTATCGGACGCCCGAGATCTTGGCCATGGCACCGTACATGGCGGCGCGGAGCCTGGGTGGGAGGGCGGCGTCCCCCATGCCCATCGCGATCAGCTGGAACGCCCACCTGTCGCGCTGTACGGAGGTGAAGGGGGGCAGTGACTCCTCCGCCAGCCGCTTCGCCTCCTCGGGGGTCTTGCCCCTGTTCTCCGCCCGTTCCTGGGCGAAGCGCAGGAACGAGGTGCGATTCCTGGCGTTCTCCGTGTCGACGCTCTCGTAGATCCGGGCCAGCAACTGATCGGCGTCGGTCGGCAGGGCGAGCAGGTAGGGGTAGGTCACCTCGAACTCCGACCCCTTGGAGATTTCGAGCTTGCCCTTCTCGACGGTGGCGAACGCCTTGTCGTTGAGCTGCCGCCACTGTTCGCGGGTGTTCGTCACCGCCGGTATGCCGCGCAGCCATTCCCCGCCGTCCACCCGCGTCTGGGCGCGCAGGCTCTTCACGTAGCCCCACTGCGTGGGCCCGGCACTCCATTCAGGCTCGTCGGAGGCCAGCACCGCCGCGTTGTCGGCCAGGTCCTGGGCGTTCGCCACCGGGCGCAGCCGCAGCTCGGTGACGGCGGCGGAGGGCCGCGCCTGGGGGACCTTGACGCCCTTTTCCCGAATGACGCCCGGAGCTTCCCGAGTGACGCCCGGGACGACCGTCGTGGCCACGGCGAGCAGCGCGGCGGCGGCCGCCCCGGCCAGGCTCAGCCCCCACACCGGCCGGATGCGGCGGGCCCGCGGACGCCTGCTCCCGTGCATGTGACCCGCCAGGCGGGACCGGGCCGCGCCGATGGACTCCGGAGCGGCCCCCGGCAGCGCGTCGTGATAGCGGCGCAACTCCTGCAGTTCTTCCATGATTCAGACCCCCTTAGCCGCGTGACCCAGTGTCTTGCGTAGCTTGGCCTTGGCCCGGTTCACCCGGGAGCTGACAGTGCCGATCGGGATGCCCAGGGCGAAGGCCACCTCCGCGTAGCTGAGGTCGGCGCAGGCCACGAGCGTCAGCGCGTCACGGTCGCCCCGGGACAGGCTCTCCAGGCCGCGTGCCAGCCGGGGGCTGAGCTGCTCGGCGGTGACCCGGTCGGTGACCCGATCGGCGTGGCCCTCGACGTCGTCGCGGGCAGCCGAGCGGCTGAGGGCCCGGTAGAGGCGGAGCTCGCCGCGGCGATGACGGCCGATGAGATTGGTGGCGATGCCGTACAGCCAGGCCCTGGCCTCCGGGCGGGTCAGGTCGTAGCGGTCGCGCTGGTCGAACGCCGCCAGGAACGTCTCCGCGGCCACGTCGTCGGCTGTGCTGGGCCCGAGCCGGGCGGCGGCGTAGCGGTGGATCGTGGTGAAGTACCGGTCGAAGATCATCGAGAACCACTCCGGCTCGTGCCGCGAGTTCGCGATGACCGACGCGTCGTCCAGCTCCGCGGCCAGCCGTGTGGCGGGATATGAAGAAGGGTCATGCATCCGGCGCCTTTCTCGAAAGAGGGTCGGCGCTGATTGCCCGATGCGGGTGTCCTTGTTCGCGGTTATTTCGCGGAGCCCGCCGGAGGGCGATGACGATCAGCATCCCGCCATGGCCCGTAGCGCCCCTACGCCGATCAGCCACGGCAGGTCACTGTAACCGGCGTACCGCTACGCGGGAGGGCTAAGGATCGGCGGCCGCTGTCAGGCGGTGTGCTGAAGATCACATCCGAGCAGGAGCAGGAGGCGTTCGCTCATCTGTCGGCTACGGCCGACGCGACTGTCATGGCCGAGGGCGGGAACCAGCTTCAGGGGGCGGCTGGGCCACGCTCGCCGGGCGCCTGGGGATCTCCGCCCTTCGAACCCCCGGGGCCCGCCCTCCCGGGACGGCGGGCCCCTCGCGGCGCCGGAGGCCCCGGGACCGCGGGGTTCAGGTGACGGGCAGCGCGCTGGCGAGCAGGACGACCCCGACGGAGCCGGCGAGCGCGCTCAGCGCCATCACCCTCGCGAAGAGGGGGCGGCTGTCGCCCGTCGCCCATCCGTGCAGGGCCGCCGCCACCATGACCGCGCAGAACAGCACCAGCTTGGCGGCGAGGATCCGGCCGTAGCCGGGCTCGGCGAGGGAGGCCCACGTGACCCCCTTGTGCCAGGCGATGGCGACACCGGTGCCGAGCTGGACCGGCAGGAACACCGCCCCGGTGAAGATCCCGAACCGGCGGCCGACCGCGTGCAGCACCCGGCCGCGCTGGTCGGTCTCCAGCATGCGGCGTGCCAGGGGCAGCACCACCAGTGACACCGTGAGCTGCCCGCCGACCCACAGCGCCGCCGACAGCACGTGCAGGAAGCGCACCAGCGACCACCAGGTCATGGCGCGCTCACCGCGGACCTCCCGTGCGCTCCGGTGTGACGCGGTCCCGGGCGGATGTCGGCGGTATGACGCCTGCGGCGGGGCACAGGCCGTGCTCCTCGGCGTGCCGGCCGGTCGGCGGGGACTCCCGGCATCCGCTGTGGTCGCACATTCATTGCCCCTCGACGGTGACGTGTGACTCCAGGATCACCGCCGGCGCCGCCCGTCGCCAGGGTCCACATGCCTTCCGGGACAGGGGCGTTGGTCCTTTTCCGGACCCGGCGCCGCCGGTCCCTTCCCGGCACTGGTCTAGGCGTACCAGTCCCCGGCGATCTCCTGGATCGCCTTGCCGCCCCGGGGGACGAATCCGCCGATGGTGAGGACCTGGAAGATCGACTGCGGCGGGTTCAGCAGGCTGAAGACGTAGAACGCCCCGCCGTCCCGGGTGCGGAAGCCGTAGGAGGCGGTGAACGAGCTGAAAGACGCGTACAGGCCCTTGGAGACCCTGGGATGGGCGAGGCGGCTGTAGTTGTCCTTGGCCAGCCGGTAGCCCGTTTCTCCCCGCTTGTCCGTGGAGTTGTTCCAGAAGGCCATGTACTCCAGGGCGATGGCCGTGCCGTCCACGCGCGGCGCGGCGGCGACGTACCCCTCGGCGTCCAGCTGCGGCGCGGGTATCCGCTGCCCGTAGTGGAGCGGGGACTTGGCGGCCAGCTTGAAGGACTCGCCCTCCGGCCGCCAGAAGGCCAGGACGTGTGGCCGGTCCTGTCCCCGGTAGGTCGCCTGGAGGATGAACCACTCGCCGCCGGGCGGCTGCCGGCGGGGCACGTAGTACGTCTGCCTGCCGGTCAGCCGGATCGGCTTGCGGATCTTGCCCTTGTCGCCGTCCTCCACATGGCCCTGGTCGAGGACGACCTCGTGCCGGGTGCCGTCCCAGAACAGCTCGTCCCTCTTGGCCGGGTCGTCCCACCAGTCGCGGTCCTTGACCATCCTGTTGTGCTGGGCCACCCAGGACGCCGCGGCCTTCTTGGCGGCTGGGACGGTGAGCCGCATGTTCTCGGCCGAGGGGGAGGGGGAGGGGGCCGGCGTGGGCGCCGTGCCGGACGGGGAGGGGGAGACCGTCCCGGGCGGGGCGGGCGGCTGGGCGAAGGGGCCGGACACGAGGCCGCAGCCGGTGAGGCCGGCTGCCAGGACGGCGATGAGCGGCGCCTTTCGCACGGTGTCGAACCCTTTCGATGATTGCGACGTGCTTTATTACGACAAACGACAACGAAGAAGACCGTACCGGACGCCCTGGTGGGCGTGATCACGGGCATGACGGGGTCGCCGGAGACGCGCTGGAGAAGCAGGCGCCCGGCCAGTTCACCGTCCTGCCGGACCTGGCGGCCGACAGGAGTGCCGGGCGCGGGCCGGGCGCGGCGCCGCCGTCGCCGGCGCGGGCTGGGCACTCGCCTCCGGCGGGCGGCGGAGCCGGAATGTGACCGTAGGGCCTGTCTATTCGGGACTTTGGCCACTGGGTGCGGGCGGCCCCGGACCGCTTGGATCACAGATGCATCCAGACACCGGCGGAGCCCTGACGCTCCGTCGTCCAGAAGGGCGTTGCCTTGTCGGTTTCCCATGAGTTCACCGGCGTCCTCCGCGAGGAGCGCCGTGACGTCCGCGACCCGTTGCCCCCGCCGATCGGCGCTTTCCGGACGGCCGGCGCCACGCGGGGGAACGCCGGCGCCCACGCCGCCCGCGAGGCCGTGCGGGCCAAGGAGCTCGCCCTGCTCGCCTGGGCCGGTACGGTGCGAGCCCGACGTGTCTGAGGCCAGGCCGCCCCTCCTCATCCAGGGCGGGATGGGGGTCGGCGTGTCCGGGTGGCGGCTGGCGCGGGCCGTCGCCCGGACCGGGCAGCTCGGCGTGGTGTCCGGGACGGCGCTGGACGTCGTGCTGGCCAGGCGGCTGCAGGACGGAGATCCGGGCGGGCACCTGCGCAGGGCGCTGGCGCACTTCCCGGCTCCCGAGGTCGCCGAGCGGGTCCTGTCCCGGTATTTCGTCCCCGGCGGCGCCGGGGACGGCCTGCCGTACCGGCCGGTGCCCCGGCTCGGCCTGCGGTCGCACCGGGGCCGGGACGAGCTCACGGTGGTCGCGAACTTCGCCGAGGTGTTCCTCGCCAAGGAGGGACACGAGGGCCCGATCGGGATCAACTATCTGGAGAAGATCCAGATGGCCACGCCCGCCGCCGTCTACGGGGCGATGCTCGCTGGCGCCGACTACGTGCTGATGGGGGCGGGCATCCCCTCGGAGATCCCGCGGCTGCTCGACGCGCTCGCCGCGCACCGGCCGGCGCGGATATCGGTCGCGGTGGCGGAGGCCGCCGCGGAGGACCGCCACACCGTCGGCATCGACCCGGTGGCGCTGCTCGGCCGCACGCCCGGACCGCTGGAGCGGCCCCGGCTGCTGGCCATCGTCTCCTCTCACGTCCTGGCCGCCTACCTCGCCCGCTCCCCGCAGACCCGCCCGGACGGGTTCGTGCTGGAGTCACCGGTGGCGGGCGGGCACAGCGCGCCGCCCCGAGGCAGAATGCTGCTCGACGCCGCCGGCGAGCCGGTCTACGGCCCGCGCGATCAGGTCGACACCGGCAAGATCGCCGCGCTCGGACTGCCGTTCTGGCTGGCGGGCGGCTACGCGACCCCGGACGGGCTGGTACGGGCCGTCCAGGCCGGGGCCGCCGGGATCCAGCTGGGGACGGCTTTCGCGCTGTGCCGGGAGTCGGGCCTGGACGACACGCTCAGGCGGCGCCTGCTCGGGCGCGCGTCAAGCGGGACCCTGGAGGTCCGCAACGACCCGCGCGCCTCGCCGGCGGGCTTCCCCTTCAAGATCGCCGACCTGCCGGGCACCCTGTCCGACCCGGACGTCTACGGCGACCGCCCCCGCCTGTGCGACCTGGGCCACCTGCGCACGCCGTACCGCAAGGAGGACGGCGCGGTCGGCTACCGCTGCCCCGCCGAGCCGGTCGACACGCACGTCCGCAAGGGCCGCCCCGTCGAGGACACCGTGGAGCGCCGCTGCCTGTGCAACGGGCTGCTCGCCGCCATCGGCCTCGGCCGGCGCCGCCCGGACGGCTACCGGGAGCCCCCGCTGCTCACCCTCGGTCAGGATCTCGGGTTCCTCGACGAGCTGCCGGAGGACTACTCGGCCGCCGACGTCGTCGACCACATCCTCTCCGGGGTGAGGGCCGCGGGCTGAGGGGACCCGGCCGGGTCCCCTCAGGCTCACGGGCGCAGGCCGTTCAGGAGGGCTTGTTGCGGCGGCGGGTGTCGGCCATGAACTCGTCGAGCGCGCCCCTGGTGGCCCGCAGCGCCGCGTCCGAGGTCTCGAACGTGCGCTGGGCGATGCCGACGAAGATGCAGTCCACGATCAGGAGCTGGCTGATCCGGCTGGCCAGCGCTCCGGGGCGGAACGCCGTCTCCCGGCCCGCCGAGACCAGGACGTGCTCGGCCAGCTCGGCCAGCGAGGAGCGCGGGTTGTTGGTGATCGCCACCGTGGCCGCGCCCGCCTTCTGGGCGACCCGCATGGGCGCGATCACGTCGGGGGTCTCGCCGGTGCAGCTCACCCCCACCGTGACGTCGCCCTCCCCGAGCAGCGCCGCGCTGGTCAGCGCGAGGTGCGCGTCGGTGAAGGCATGGCTGGAGCGGCCGATCCGCATCAGCTTCTGCGCCATGTCGGCCGCCACGAGGCCGGAGGCGCCGACCCCGTAGACGTCCACCCGGCGGGCGGCGGTCATGGCCTCGACCACCGCGCCCAGCCGGTCGGGGTTGAGCTGGGCCGCGGTGTCGGCCAGCGCCTCGGACTCGGCCCGGGTCACCTTCGCGATCACGTCGGTGAGCGGGTCGTCGGGTCCCAGATCGCCGGGGACGAGCCGTTCGGGCTCCTCCCTGGCCACCGCGGCGGCCAGGGCGAAGCGCAGCTGGGAGTAGCCGGCGAAGCCGAGGGCTCTGGCGGTGCGCACGATCGTGGCCTCGCTCGTCCCGGAGACCGCGCTGAACTCGGTGATGGTGCTGCGGGCCACCATCCCGGGATCGTCGAGGATGAGCCGGGCGATGGCCTGCGCTGCGGGGGTGAGCGAGGGCAGAACCGCCCTCACGGTGGCCACCAGGTTCACGGGTGTGGGGCCGTCTTGGTCGTTCATGCGGGCACCTTTTCTGTCGGGATCAAGCCTATTGGCCGCCGGTCAGCCACAGTGCGGCCGCGCGGGCCGAAACCCGGGAAATACCGTGGGTGGCGATGTGAACCGCCCCGGTGGGCTCGCCGGGCAGCCCGGTCTCGATCACGATCGCGTCGGGGCGCAGCCTGACGGCCTGGGACAGCAGGTCCCGGACCCACGCGTGGCGGGGGGCGTCGTGCGCCACCAGGACGAGCGGGCGCCGGTGGTCGGAGAGGTCGGGGAGGCCGGCCGTCTCGGCGGCGACGGTGTGCCCGGTGGTGCCCGGCAGCAGCTCGCTCATGGCGCCGACGAGCCCGGTGGGGGTGGAGGGGTCGATCGCCAGGTTCAGGCGCGGGGCGATGTCGACGACCAGCGGCGGCCGCGACAGGACGGGCGGGTGCGCGGTCCGGTCGCCCGCGACGGTCACGCGCATGGCCGCGCGGGCGGCCCGCAGGCCGAGCTCCTCGCCCTCCTCCCTCGGATCCCGTCCTCCCCGTCCGTCCGGTGCCTCCGGGGTCTTCCGCGCGTCCCGCTCCCGCGCGGCGGCGTTCCCGGCGTACCAGCCGGCCAGGGCCAGCACGCGTCCCGCCGCCTCGGCCAGCCGCTCCTCGGGCAGCCTGCCGTCGTGCACGGCCCGCACGATCGCGTCCCGCAGCGCGTAGACGCTCTCCCCGTCCGCCGAGGACACGCCGACGCAGATCGCGTCCACCCCCGCGGCCAGCGCGCGGACCGCGATCTCGCCCGGGGGGTGCAGGGCGGCGACGGCGCCCATCTCGATCGCGTCGGTGACCAGCATGCCGTCGAAGCCCATCTCCTCGCGGAGCAGGCCGGTCAGGATCCGCCTGCTCAGCGTGGCGGGGTTGCCGGGATCGAGTGCGGGCACCAGCAGGTGGCCGCACATCACGGCCTGGACCCCCGCCTTGACGGCCGCGCGGAACGGCGGCAGGTCGCGCTCCCGGAGGAGTTCGAGGTCGGCGTGGACGGTCGGCAGCGCGTGGTGGGAGTCGGTGACGGTGTCGCCGTGACCGGGGAAGTGCTTGGCGCAGGCGGCCACCCCGGCACCCTGCAACCCCGTGATCCAGGCGGTGGTCTGCCGGGCCACCAGCTCGGGGTCGGGGCCGAAGGAACGGATGCCGATCACCGGGTTGGCCGGGTTGGCGTTGACGTCCACCACGGGGGCGTAGTCGAGGGTGATGTCGGCCGCGGCGAGGAGGCGGCCGATCTCGCGGGCGACCCGTTCGGTGCGCTCGGCGTCGTCGGCCACCCCGAGCGCCCGGTTGCCCGGCCAGGAACTGCCGGTCCTGGCCTCCAGCCGGGTGACCGCTCCGCCCTCCTCGTCCACCGCGACCACCACGGCCGGGTTCTCCCGCCGCAGACCTGCGACGAGCTCGGCCGTCTGCGCCGGGTCGGCGAGGTTCCGGGCGAACAGCACGGCGCCGCCGAGCCCTTCGGAGAGCGCCCGGCGCAGCCAGTCGGGCGGCGCGGTGCCGTCGAAGCCGGGCTGGAGCACGGTCATGGCCAGCCGGGCCAGGGTGGGGCTGTGGTGGGGCATGAGAGCACCTTCTCGCCGGGGACGTCTCGGGGCAGGTTACACATCAATGACACTTTCTTTCATCATCATTGCTTTGAAAGTAACTTTCTGCCATTCTCGCCGTCGAGACCCCCGTGACCCTCCTGACCGGCTCCGTGTCCGTTCAACGGCATCTGGCCCGCGGCCCCGCGGCCGGAGCGGCCGGGAGCGGCCGGGACGCAACACCCCCCTTGGAGTCCGCATGAGCTCACCCACCCGACGCACCGTCCTGCGCGGCCTCGCCCTCGCCGCCGCGGCGACCGCCGTACCCCTGCCCGCATTCGCCTCCACCTCCGCCTTCGCCGAGTACGTCCCGCCGCTGCGCCAGATGCGCGGCATGTGGATCGCCTCCGTCGTCAACATCAACTGGCCGTCGAAGCCCGGGCTGACCGCCGACCAGCAGAAGGCCGAGTATCTCGCCTGGCTGGACCTGGCGCAGGCCCGCAAGCTGAACGCGGTGTTCGTGCAGATCCGGCCGACCGCCGACGCCTTCTGGCCCTCGCCGTTCGAGCCCTGGTCGCAGTATCTGACCGGCACCCAGGGCCAGGACCCCGGCTACGACCCGCTGGCGTTCGTGGTCGAGGAGACGCACAAGCGCGGCCTGGCCTTCCACGCCTGGTTCAACCCCTACCGCGTGTCGATGCAGCCCGACCCGTCCAAGCTGCACCCGGACCACCCGGGCACCAAGCACCCCGACTGGATCGTCCCCTACGGCGGCAAGCTCTACTACAACCCGGGCATGCCCGAGGTCCGCGCGTTCGTGCAGGACGCGATGATGGACGCGGTGACCAGGTACGACATCGACGGCCTGCACTTCGACGACTACTTCTACCCGGTCAACACCTCCGCCTTCGACGACAGCGCGGCCTTCGCCAAGTACGGCCAGGACTTCCCCGACCTCGCGGCGTGGCGGCGCAACAACGTCGACCTGCTGGTGCAGGAGATGCAGCAGCGGGTACGGCAGGCCAAGCCGGAGATCGCCTGGGGCATCAGCCCCTCCGGCATCTGGCGCAACAAGACCACCGACCCCCTCGGTTCGGAGACGGGTGGCAGCCAGTCCTACGACAGCCTGCACGCCGACACCCGGGGCTGGGTCAAGAAGGGCTGGCTGGACTACATCGCGCCGCAGCTCTACTGGTACATCGGCCAGTCGAACGCCGACTACGCCAAGCTGGTCCCCTGGTGGTCCGACGTGGCGGCGGGCACCCCCACGCAGCTCTGGATCGGCCAGGCGGCCTACAAGGCGGGGGCGGCCGGGCAGCCCGCCCAGTGGTTCCAGCCGGACGAGCTCACCAGGCACCTGACCCTCAACCGGGACCACCCGCAGGTCGGCGGTGACATCTGGTACAACTCCGGCGACGTGCGCGACGACCGGCTCGGCTCGGTCACCACCGTCGTGACCGACCACTACACGCGCCCCGCCCTCGGCCCGCTGCTGCCCAGGCTCGCCGGCGGCGCGGCTCCGCGCCGCCCGGTGCTCGTCTGGGCGCGCCGGGTGGACGGGGGCGCCGAGCTGCGCATCCTCGCCACCGGCGGGGACGCCCCGTTCCAGTACGCCGTCTTCCGGCTCGACCGGCCCGCCCGGCCCGAGGACTTCGCCGACGCCCGCAACCTGGTCGCGGTCGTCCCCGCCGACCGTCATGTGCGCTGGGTGGACCCGGCGGGCACCAGGGGCGCGTACTACTACGTGACGGCCGTCGACCGGGCCAACCGGCAGAGCCCGCCGAGCCAGGGCCGCCGCGTGCAGTGGTGACCCGCGCGCGGCGCCGCCGGGCGTCGTGAGCACGCGGTTGTGAGGTCCGGAGCGCGCGACCCGGCCGGATGCGGCCGGCGCCGTACGCGACGGGTCCGGGCCTCCGGGAGCGGCCGGTCCCCGGGACCGGCCGCCACCGCGTGCGGCACCGCCCCGCCCGGGGTGCGCAGCGGTGCCTCAGGTCGCGGACCGTTCCCGAAGGGTGACGCGGTCGCCGTCGGGCGTACCGCTGTCGAGGATCTGGGCGAGGCGGTCGAGGTCGTCTTCCTGCAGGCGCCGGTAGGACGGGGTCAGCAGCCCGGTCAGCGGGCGCAGAGGGCCGCGCAGCCGGATGTGGAGGGTCGCGACGAGGGCGATCCGCCCTTCGGGCAGCGCCTGTAGGCGGCGTGCCCCGTGAACGGTCACCGTAGCGCTGCCGCCCCGGTACTCGACGTCGGTGGGGCCGGCGTGCTCGACACGGGTGGGTGTGACGAAGTCCAGTCCCGCGAACCGCAGTTCCTCGACGATCCGCTGGCCGGTCCGGGCCGGTCCCGGCGGCTCGACGGTCATCCGCCGGACCTGGGCGCGCCAGCGCGCGTCCTGTGACCAGTCGAGGAACAGCCGTGCCGCGTCGCCGAGGGAGGCCCGGACGACCCGCTTGCCGGTGATCGTGCTCATGGTCAGGCCTCCGCCGGCCGGTCGCCCCAGAACTCGTCGACCTCGTACTGATCGCGGCTGTGCAGCCAGGACTCGGCGATCAGGCCGTCTCGCACCGTCATGACGTGCGCCAGGTTGTTCTCCAGCGGGACGTTCGTGCCCGGGCGAGTGGCGGTGTAGGTGGCCAGGGCGACCGCCTGCTCGTCGTCGGCGAGGACGCGGTGGACGGCCAGCTTGAGCGTTCCCCCGGTGACGGCCGAGGCGTTGACGACGAACGCGAT
Source organism: Streptosporangium canum (assembly GCF_900113865.1). Classification (GTDB taxonomy): domain Bacteria; phylum Actinomycetota; class Actinomycetes; order Streptosporangiales; family Streptosporangiaceae; genus Streptosporangium; species Streptosporangium canum. The sequence goes on from NZ_FOQY01000030.1 coordinate 23,288, forward strand.
GACCGCCTCGCGGCCCTCGTAGTCGCCGGTGTTGGAACTGCGGCCGGGGACGTGCAGCACCGAGTCCGGGGCGAGCGTGCGGCGGACCGCGTCCAGGTCGCCCCTTTCGAGCGCGGCGTAGAAGTCCCAGACGACCTGGGCGTTGCCGGTTACCGCAGTGGTCATGGGTGGACCTCCCGAATATGTATTTCGACGTAGAAATACTTGCATGGATCTATTTTGATGTCAAAATAGATCCATGATGGAAGAGGCCCAGGACCCGGTGCGGCGCATGGTCGAGCAGTGGACCGCCCGGCGTCCCGACATCGACCCCGCGCCCATGGCGCTGTTCGGCAGGCTCACCAGGGCCGAAAGGCAGGCCGGCGCCGCGATCGCCGCGGTGCTGCGCCCATACGGCCTCAACCGGGGGGAGTTCGACGTGCTCGCCACCCTCTACCGGGGTGGCGGGGACCTGTCGCCCGGCGCACTGGCATTGGCGCTGTTGCTCTCCCCCGCGGCGGTCACCAACCGCATCGACCGGCTGGAGCGATCGGGCCACCTGCGACGGGATCCCGACCCGGAGGACGGGCGGGGCGTCCGTATCCGGCTCACCGATACCGGGCACGACCTGCTGGAGCGGGCGCTGACCGATCATGTGGCCGGCCTGGCGAAACTGGCCGCCGGACTCACCGAGGCCGAGCGCGACCAACTGGAGGCGCTGCTGGCGAAGCTGGCGGGGGGCATGGACGACTGACGGTCGACAAGGCCGGCACGCTCACCCCCGCAGGAGCGGGGACCGCGTGTACGGCTCAGCGCTCCTGGCCGATCAGCCGCCGGTGGGCGTCCAGCGGGGGGCGGGGGCTGGTGCCGTGCAGCGCCAGGGCGGCGGCCCCGGCGGCGCTGTCACGGGCGGTCACCACGCCGTGGTCAAGTCCGGCGCGGACCTTCGCCGCCAGCAGGGTGGGCTCGGTGAGCAGGGATCCCGCCAGCACCAGCGGCCCCGACCCCGGTCCCAGCGAGCGGACGGTGCCGACGAGCCGCCGGGCGGCCTCGTCCAGGATCGCGATGGCCGCCGCGTCGCCCGCTCCCGCGACCGACTCCACCTCCGGCGCCAGCCGCGCCAGCCAGGCGGGCCCCGCCTCGGCGACCCCCTGGTGGACCATGCTCACGATCCGCTGGGCGGACGCGCCGCCGAGGATCCCGCCGCGCAGCGCGGTGGGCGCGGCCCGGCCGTCGAGCGAGGCCAGCGCGGCCTGTACGGCCCGCCGCCCGATCCACGTCCCCGACCCCTCGTCGCCGAGCATCCAGCCGTATCCGTCGGCCCGCCGGACGACCCGCCGGTCGCAGATCCGGGCGGCCACCGCGCCGGTACCCGCGATCAGCACCGCCCCCGAGGGCTCCTCGGTCGCCCCGGCGAAGGCCGCGAGCATGTCGGGCACCACCGTGGGCCGCCCGGCCAGGCCGGCAGCCCGCCACGCCTCGGTGGCGAGGGCCTCGGCCTGCTCGGGCGCCGATTCCGCGCCCGCCAGCCCGAACACGCCGCCCGTCACCCGCTCGGGGGCGAGGCTCCCCAGCGCCGCCTGGAGCGCCGTGCGCAGGCTGGCGCCGGGGTCGGCCGCCGAGAGGGTGTTGGCGCCCTTCCCGTATCCCCGCCCCGCCACCTCGCCGGACTCCGTCGCCACCACGCACCGGGTGCTCGTCCCGCCTCCGTCAACGCCGATGACCAGTGTCGTCACACGCACTCCATATGTAGATAATCTCCCAAGGACTATATTCTTCTGAAGAATTCCTGCAAGGAGAAGACGTGCGGGTGCTCGGACTGATATCAGGGACCTCCCATGACGGGATCGACAGCGCGCTCGTGGACTGGTCGGTGGAAGAGGGCGTGCTCGTGGGGGTCGTCGAGCGCACCGGCGAGCGGCCCTACGATCACGAGCTCCGGGCGCGGATCGTCGCCGCGCTGCCGCCCAACCCGATCGACATGGCCGAGGTGTGCCGCCTCGACACCCTGATCGGCCAGGCGTTCGCCGACGCGGCCGAGGCGGGCGGCCCGGCCGACCTCGTCTGCTCGCACGGGCAGACGCTGTACCACTGGGTGGAGGACGGCACGGTGCGCGGCACCCTGCAGCTCGGCCAGCCCGCCTGGATCGCCGAGCGGACCGGCGTGCCGGTGGTCTCCGACCTGCGCGCGCGGGACGTGAGCGCCGGCGGGCAGGGCGCGCCGCTGGTCTCCTTCTTCGACCTGCTGCTCATGGCCGGTCTGCCGGGCCGCACCGGCGCCCTCAACCTCGGCGGCATCGCCAACCTGACCGTGCGGGAGCTCGGGATCGCCTACGACACGGGCCCGGCGTCGGCGCTGATGGACGCGGCGGTGGCGGCCGCCACGGGCATGCCGTACGACGAGGACGGCCGGCTCGCCGCGGCGGGGCGGGTCCACGAGGAGCTGCTCCGGGAACTGCTGGCCGAGCCGTACTACCGGGCACTGCCGCCGAAGAGCACCGGCAAGGAGCTCTTCCATCCGGGCTACCTCGCCGGGATCGCCTCACCGTACGGACTGGCCCTCCCCGACCTGCTGGCGACGCTGACCGCGCTGACCGCCGAGACGGTGGCCGCGGAGATCAGGCGGCACCGGCTCGACACCGTGATCGTCTCGGGCGGCGGGGTGCGGAACCCGGTGCTGGCCGGCATGCTGCGCGAGCGGGCCGGGCGGGCGCGGATCGTGCCGAGCGACGAGTTCGGTGTCCCCTCCGACGCGAAGGAGGCGATCGCCTTCTCGCTCTTCGGCTGGATGACGGCACACGGGCTGCCCGCGACGGTCCCCGGCTGCACGGGCGCCACCGGGCCGAGGATGCTCGGCGCGATCACGCCCGGCCGGGGGCCGCTGACCCTGCCGGAGCCGCTCCGCCAGGCGCCGGCCCGTATGCGCCTGGACGCCGTGCCGGCGCCCGGCGCGCGGGCGGCGGTCCGGTAGCGGGCGGGGCAGGCCCCCGTGTGGTGACCCGGCCCGGACCCCCTCCGAGGGCGTCCGGGCCCTCGGATGCGAGAGCTTTCACGGGCTTCCCCGGCGAGCGGCCCCGGACCGGGAGGGGCTGGACCACGGGTTTCACGGACATCCGGCCGTGTTTGGTGAAGAAATCACCGGATCATGCGCGATGTGTGCTTGAGATCATGTTCGTTGACCTTTTCCTGGGGCAGGTCCCCCCTCGCGCGTAGCGTTCGCAAGCTCGCGACAGGGATGGGGTCGGGGATGAAGATCATAGGAATCGCGGGCAGCCTCCGTCCGGGGGCGTATGTCCGGAAACTACTTGAGGCGTCGGCCAGAGAGCTGCCGGCGTCGGTGGACTTCGAGATCTGGGACGGGCTGGATCAGGTGCCGCCGTTCCAGGAGGGGCCGCTTCCGCAGCGGGTGGACGAGCTGTGCCACATCCTCTCCGGAGCGGACGGCCTGCTGGTCGCGGCGCCGGCGCACAGCGTCCTGCCTCCCCAGCTCGGCCACGCGCTGGCCTGGGCGGCGTCTTCGCGCGGCGGCGCGGTCCTCGTCGGCAAGCCGGCCGCGGTGCTGACCGCCTGCCTGCACGCCCACGAGGCGACGTGGACGCAGACCGAGCTCCGCCGTGCCCTCGGCGCGGCCGGCGCGGTCGTGTACGGCGCCGACCTGGTCGTGTCGTCGGCGCTGAGCCAGTTCGACTCCGAGGGCAGGCTCGTCGATCCGGAGTTCCGCGACAGGCTCTGCACGGTGCTGAAAGGACTCTGCAAGCCGTCCTTCACCAAGTCCACGGTGTAACAGGCCGCCGGGCCGTCCCGGCCCTCGCGTGATCTCCGGTCGCGGCCCTTCCGGACGGTCGCCGCGGTGGCCGTGCCTCCATGCCCCGGGCCCTCCGCCGGTGCCCGTGTCCCCGTGCCCGGCCTCACGGGCCCCGGCCCGGCGCGCCGGGCCGGCTTAATGTTCGATCAGCATCGAACATTGAGATACGTTCTATCTTAATCGAACACTTTGGCAGAGCTGGATCGGAGACGGCGATGGGCATCGGCCGGATCGGTGTGTGGCATCCCCTGTTCGGACGGGCCCCGGCCCCGGCCGTACGGCGGGCGGCGGTGGAGATCGAAGCACTCGGCTACGGCACGCTGTGGTTCGGTGAGGCGCCTGGAACCAGGGAGGCGTTCAGCGCCGCGGGCATCCTGCTCGCGGCCACCGAGCGCATCTCGGTCGCCACCGGCATCGCCAACATCTGGGCGCGGGACGCGACCGCCATGGCGGCCGGGGGGAAGTCGTACGGCGAGGCCTACCCGGGGCGGTTCGCCCTGGGCATCGGGGTCAGCCACGCCCCCCTCGTCTCCCGGCGCGGCCACGACTACACGCGTCCCCTCGCCGCGATGCGCGCCTACCTCGCCGCGATGGACGCCGCCGCCGCCGACCTGATGCTCGTCGACAACCCGCCCACGCCCAGGCTGCTGGCGGCCCTGCGGCCCCGGATGCTGGAGCTCGCCCGGGACAAGGCCGACGGCGCCCACCCGTACTTCGTGCCGCCGGAGCACACCGCGCACGCCCGCGAGATCCTCGGCCCGGCCCCGATCCTCGCCCCCGAACAGGCCGTGGTCCTGGAGCGCGACCCGGCCAGGGCCAGGGAGATCGCCCGCGCGCACATGGACCCCTACCTGAAGCTGCCGAACTACGTCAACAGCCTGCTCCACCTCGGCTACGAGGACCACGACTTCACCGGCGGCGGCAGCGACCGGCTGGTGGACGCGATCGTCGCGTGGGGCGACGCGGAGGCCGTCGCCCGGCGGATCGGCGCGCATCTCGACGCCGGGGCGGACCACGTCGCCGTCCAGCCGCTCCCCATCGACCTGCGCGGGGCCGTCGATCAGCTCACCGAGCTGGCCCCGGCCCTCGGCGTGCGCCCGGGGGAGTAGGGCGTCCACCGCCGCCCGCCCGCCCGGCCGTGACCGATGTTCCGTACGGGCGGCGGTCCGGCGCGGCCCCGGCGCAACCGCCGGGCCGTGCCGTACGAAGATGGGTAGGAGGGGGCAGGGAGGTCGTCGTGGGTGACTCGGGGGAGGAACGGGCGCTGAGCGCCCTGGGTGCGGCACTCGACACGGGCGCCCCGGCCGTCCGCCACGGGCTCAGGGAGTTCCCCGAGGGCACGCCGTTCCTCTGGCTGGGCTTCCCGGGGGCGGGGGAGGCGGCCGTCTTCGCACACGGCCGTCAGTGGATCTGCCTGAGCGAGCCGGAGCCGGGCGGGGTGACCACCCAGCTCGTCGCCGGCCGGCTCGACGAGGACCCCGCGCTCGTCGTCGAGCGGCTGATGTCCGTCATGGCGCCGGTCCGCGGGCGCGCGGACGGCCTGTCCCGCGTGCTGAAGGCGTGCGTGCTCGGCCTCGCCGCGGGTCTGGGCGTGGGCATGCTGGGCACGGTGATCATGGCGATACTCGTCGCGGGCAACGGCTACCTCTCGGACACCTCGACCGTCGCGGTGTACGTCCTGGCCGCCGTGCTCGGCGCCGGAGCCGGCCTCTGGCTGGGCGTGCGCTGGTGGAGGCTGGGCTGACCTGCGCGTGATCGCCCTTCCCGTGGGCAGGGACCGGCCAGGCGATCAGTTGGAGGGATGGCATGGCCGAGTTGCTGGCGATCTACAACGAGGAGGCGGGCGGCGTGGACGACGCCGCCAGGACGGCGGTCCTGGAGGTGCTCCGCGGCGGCGCCGACGTGGTGGAGGCGCCCGCGGGGCAGAAGGACCTGGACGAGATGCTCGACGCCCACCCCGGCCGGGACGTGGTCGTGCTGGGCGGCGACGGGTCGCTGCACGTGACGGTCGCGGCCCTGCACCGGCGCGGCGAGCTGGAGGCCCGCACCGTGGGCCTGGTCCCGCTGGGCACCGGCAACGACTTCGCCCGCGGCCTGGGCATTCCGCTGGACCCCGAGGTGGCGGCGCGCATCGTGCTCGCCGGGCGGCCCCAGCCCCTCGACCTCCTGGTGGACGACGAGGGCGGGGTCGTGGTCAACGCGGTGCACCTCGGCGTCGGAGCGGAGGCCTCCGAGCAGGCCAAGCCGCTCAAGCCGAAACTCGGACGGTTCGCCTACGCGGTCGGCGGGCTGCTGGCGGGCGTGCGGAGCCCCGGCTGGCGGCTGCGGGTGACCGTGGACGGTCGGCCGCTGGCAGAGGGGCGCCCGGTGCTCATGGCCGGCATCGGCAACGGCGTCACCATCGGCGGCGGCACCCCGCTGACCCCCCGGGCCAGGCCCGACGACGGCATGGTGGACGTCGTCGTCGCGCTGACGACAGGGCCGGTGGACCGGCTCGTCTACGCGCTGCGACTGCGCCGGGGCACACACCCGGAGCTGCGCGACGTCGTCACCGGCCGCGGCCGCGAGGTGGCGGTGGAGGGCGAGCCCGTGCCGGTGAACGCCGACGGCGAGCTGACCGGCCCGACGGCCCGGCGCCGCTGGACGGTCGCGCCCGCCGCCTGGCGGATGTTCACCTGACCGGGCCGCCCGGCCCGGCTCCGGGAGCGGCCGGCCCCGACCGGCGGCGTACGGTCCGCGGAGCTCCGCCCGGCCGGGCTCCCCGCCTACTTCAGCGACTCCGACACCAGGTCCCTGGCCGCCTCCTGCACCTCGGCGAGGTGCTCGGGCCCCTTGAAGGACTCGGCGTAGATCTTGTAAACGTCCTCGGTGCCGGAGGGCCGGGCGGCGAACCAGGCGCTGTCCGTGCTGACCTTCACCCCGCCGATGGGGGCGCCGTTGCCGGGCGCCGAGGTGAGCACCTCCCTGATCGGCTCGCCGGCGAGCGTGTCGGCGGTGACCTGCTCGGCCGAGAGCCTGCCGAGCACCGCCTTCTCCTCCCGGGTCGCGGGAGCGTCGACCCGGGCGTAGGCCGGATCGCCGAACCTGGACACCAGCCCGGCGTAGTGCTCGCTCGGCGAGCGGCCGGTGGTCGCGATGATCTCGGAGGCCAGCAGCGCCAGGATGATCCCGTCCTTGTCGGTGGTCCACACCGATCCGTCGCGGCGCAGGAACGACGCCCCCGCGCTCTCCTCGCCGCCGAAACCGAGTGAGCCGTCGAGCAGCCCCGGCACGAACCACTTGAACCCGACGGGCACCTCCATCAGCCGCCTGCCCAGATCGGCGGCCACCCGGTCGATCATGCCGCTGCTCACCAGCGTCTTGCCGACCCCGGCGTCCGCGGGCCAGTCAGGCCGGTGGGAGTAGAGGTAGGAGATCGCGACGGCGAGATAGTGGTTGGGGTTGAGCAGGCCCCCGTCGGGGGTGACGACGCCGTGCCGGTCGGCGTCGGCGTCGTTGCCCGTGGAGACGTCGAAGGCGTCGCGGTTGGCGATGAGGGAGGCCATGGCGTACGGCGACGAGCAGTCCATCCGGATCTTGCCGTCCCAGTCCAGCGTCATGAACCGCCACGTCGGGTCGGTCAGCGGGTTGACCACCGTCAGGTCCAGCCGGTGCCGCCCGGCGATCTCCCCCCAGTAGGCCACGCTCGCCCCGCCCAGCGGGTCGGCGCCGATGCGCACCCCCGCCTCCCGGATCGCGTCGATGTCCAGCACCGACGGCAGGTCGTCCACGTAGGCGCCGAGGAAGTCGTGGCGGCCGGTCGTGTCGGCGGCCAGGGCCCTGGCGTAGGGGATCCGCCTGACCTCCTTGAGACCGCCCGCGATCAGCGCGTTGGCCCGGTCCTGGATCCACGAGGTGGCGTCGGTGTCGGCCGGGCCGCCGTTCGGCGGGTTGTACTTGAAGCCGCCGTCGCCGGGCGGGTTGTGCGAGGGGGTCACCACCACGCCGTCGGCCAGACCCGCCGCGCGCCCGCGGTTGTGGCTGAGGATCGCGTGGGAGACCGCCGGCGTCGGGGTGTAGCCGTCACGGCTGTCGATCAGCACCCTCACCCCGTTGGCCGCGAACACCTCCAGCGCCGACACCTGGGCGGGCTCCGAGAGCGCGTGGCTGTCGGCGCCGAGGAAAAGCGGCCCGTCCACTCCCCGCGCTGCGCGGTATTCCACGATGGCCTGGCTGGTCGCGAGAATGTGGTCCTCGTTGAAGGCGACGTTCAGCGAGGAGCCGCGGTGCCCCGACGTGCCGAACGACACCCGCTGGCCGACCTCCTGGGGGTCGGGGCGGAGAGCGTAGTAGGCGGTCACCAGGCGGGCCACGTCAACCAGATCGGAGGGTTGGGCGATCTTCCCCGCGCGCTCGTGCGTCATTGCGATCTCCTTATGTCATCACGGCCAGACGGTACCTACCCGCAAACAGGCAGAACTTTAGCCATCGCCCCCGGACTTCGGCCCCGGGCCTGCGACTTCTCGCCATGCCCGGCCGCCGGGACGGGGCCGGCGTCGAGCCGGACCCGTCCGGGCAGGGCTCGTCGGAAAGGCTCGAAGATCCATGTCGCCGGCCGTGACGGCGTGCCGGGCGGTCGGGCCGGACCGAGGCCGGCGAGCCCGCCTCCGGACGGTCTTCCGGGACCGGCGCCTGTGAAACCAGGTCGACGCGTCATCGGCGCCCGCGGTGCGGCAGCCGGCGGCCCAGGTCGCTCATCCGGTCGAGCAGGCGTCTCCGGAACGCGGGAGCGCCCGATCCCACGGCGACGCCGGCCGAGCCGGTCGCCGGGACGGGGACCACCGGCCCGGCCCGGTCAGGGGCCTCGCCGAGCGCCTTCCGCTCGCTCTCCGAGGCCTCCTCCAGACGGGCGCGGAGCCGCTCGCGGATCTCGTCCGGAGTGTAGGCCTGCCGCCGCCGTTCCGCCCGGGCGATCACCACTCCGGTCGCCGCCACGCCCGCGACACCTGCCAGGCCGAGTATCTTCCACCACCGCATGTGCCTAGGCTACAGAGATGCCCGGCAAGAGCATCAGCCTCGACGAGGCGGTCGACCTGACCCGTACCGGCGACGTATGGCTGTTCCGCGGCCGCACCGTACCCGATCGAGCCATCCAGACCGTGACGAACAGTCCCGTCAACCATGTCGGCATGTCCGTCGTCATCGACGACATGCCGCCGTTGATGTGGCACGCCGAACTCGGCCGGTCGCTGCCCGACCTGTGGTCCGGGACCCACCAACGCGGGGTCCAGCTGCACGACCTGCGCGAGGCGGTCTGCGTGTGGGCCACCAGGTACGGCCAGCGCGGCTGGCTGCGCCAGCTCGAACCCCAGGTCACCCGTGAGATGGAGGACGCGGTCCTGCGCACCGTCGCACGCCTGGACGGCACCCCGTTCCCCTCCACCGCCCGGCTCGCCGGTCGCTGGTTCCGCGGGCGGGTGCCGAAGCTCCTGAAGCGGGGCGCCGAGGAGAGCGCGCTGGAGAGCGCCTACTGCGCGGAGGTCGTCGCCGTCACCTACGAGGCGATGGGGCTGCTCCCCGGCGGTCGCCGCCCGAACTGGTACGACCCGGGCCGGTTCTGGAGCGGCGACGACCTGGAGCTGTCCGGCGGATTCCAGCTCGGCGGGGAGATCACCGTGAAGCTGGCGTAGGCCGTACGGCAGACTTGGACGCAGACGCGACCCCCGGCGGCTCGCCACCCGAGGTCACAGGTGGTGGATCTTGTCGCTCCGTGCCGCTGCGGCGCCTCGCAGCGGACACGCCGCTGTGAACACCAGGGGGATGGGTCATGTCGGACACCGTGGTCGTCGTCGGAGCCGGGCTCGCCGGTCTGTCATGCGCGGTACGGCTGCACGCCGCAGGGGTGCCGGTCCGGGTCGTCGAGGCCGCCGGGGAGGTGGGCGGGCGGGTGCGCACCGACATCGTGGACGGCTTCCGGCTGGACCGCGGTTTCCAGGTGTTCAACACCGCCTACCCGGAGGCCGGCCGGGTCCTCGACATCGGCGCCCTGGATCTGGGGGTGATCGCCTCGGGGCTGATCGTCTTCGACCGGGGGCGGCGGGAGCGTTTCATGCTGCCCTGGCGGCATCCCGAGCACGCGCTCAGCGGGGTGCTGGCGGATGTGGGGTCGCCGCGCGACAAGGCCGCCCTGGCCGCGCTGACGGCACGGGACATCGCCTTCCCCGCCGACCGGCTGCGCGGCGGCACCGAACGCACCACGGAGGCGGAGCTGCGGCACTGGGGCATCTCGTCCAAGATGATCGACAAGCTGCTCCGCCCCTTCCTGTCCGGAGTGGTGCTCGAACGGGAGCTCCAGACCTCCAGCCGGTTCTTCCACCTGCTCTGGCGGGCCTTCGCCCGGGGCACGATCGGGCTGCCCGCGCTCGGCATGGGGGAGATCCCCCGCCAGCTCGCCGCCCGCCTCCCGGCCGAGGCGCTGTCACTGGGCACCCCGGTCGCGGCGGTGACGGAGGACGGGGTGAGGACGGCCGGGGGCGAGACGATCCCGGCCCGCGCGGTCGTCGTGGCGACCGACCCGGCCGCGGCGGCCGGTCTCTGTCCCGGGCTGAGGATCCCGGAGATGCGCGCGGTGACGACCTTCTACCACGTCGCCGCCCGCTCCCCGCTGGGAGAGCCCACGCAGATCGTCGACGCCGAGGGCCTGGTCACCGACACCCTGGTCGTCACCGACGTCGCGCCCGGATACTCCCCGGACGGCCGCGCCCTGATCTCCACCTCGCTCCTGGGGGTCCTGTCCGACGCCGACGAGCCGGGGGTCCGGTCACGGCTGGCCCAGATCTACGGGACGGACACCTCCGCCTGGCGGCACCTGGCGACCTATCCGATCGAGGCCGCGCTGCCCGCGATGACGCCGCCCTTCCCGCTGCGCCGGCCGGTCCGTCTCGCGCCCGGCCGCTACGTGTGCGGCGATCATCGCGACACCGGCTCCCAGCAGGGGGCCCTGGTCTCCGGCCGGCGTGCCGCCGACGCCGTACTGGCCGATCTGGGCTGATCGATCCGAGCCGGTCGGCGGGCCGACATCTCTTCATACAGGGAGATATGTGGTCAAGAGTCATGCTATGGGGCATTTAACGTGACATCGGAGGGCATTGATCTACGAAAGATCGATGAGCGACTCGGGGCCCGGCGGATGGGTCCAGGAGGACTCATCCGTCCATCCAAGGAGATCACTGTGAAGAAGAAGTCTCTTCTCGCCTCGGCTCTGACCGCGCTGGCCCTGGCCGCCGCCCCGGGCGCCGCCCAGGCGGTCACCACGGGTTCCATCCTCCGGGTCTCTCCCACGCCCATGCCCACCGACATGACCTCCGAGTCGCCCACCGACATGACCTCGGAATCGCCCGGCGGCTCGGAATCGCCCGGCGGCGCCATGACCAAACCCTTCGGCCCGGGCTGTTCCTCCCTGCCCACCACCGGCGCGGGCAGCCTGGAGAGCATGGCCAAGGAACCGGTCGCCACCGCGGCGTCCCACAACCCGCAGCTCTCCACCCTGGTCGAGGCGGTCAAGAAGGCCGGGCTGACCGACAAGTTGAACTCCGCCAAGGAGATCACGGTGTTCGCCCCCACCAACGAGGCGTTCAGCAAGATCCCGAAGGAGATGCTCGACAAGGTCCTGTCCGACAAGGCACAGCTCACCAAGATCCTCTCCTACCACGTCGTCGAGGGGAAGAAGACCCCCGAGGAGCTCACCGAGGCGACGCTGAGCACGCTCTCGGGCGGCACGCTGACCGTCAAGGGCTCCGGTGAGGACTACATGGTCAACGACGAGGCCAAGGTCCTGTGCGGCAACATCCAGACCGCCAACGCCACCGTCTACCTGATCGACGCGGTTCTGCTGCCCACCGCCGGGGCGTCGCCGAGCTGAGCGGGTGGAGGGGCGCCCTTCGCGGGTGCCCCTCACCGTGTCCTTCCGCCGATGACGAGTACCGCGCCCATCCACGGGTAGCCGGCGCGGTACACGGAGAAGGGAAGCGGCATGGGTGTGAGGGACGGCTTCGGGCTGCGGGCGCGGCGGCTGAGGGCGGTGGCCCGCGAGGTCTTCGGGTGGCGGGACCTGCGGCCGGGACAGCTCGAGGCCATGCGCCACCTGCTGGGCGGCGGCGACGCGCTCGTGGTCATGCCGACCGGCAGCGGCAAGTCCGCCGTCTACCAGGTGCCGGCCCTGCTGCTGGACGGGCCGACGGTGGTCGTCTCGCCGCTGATCGCGCTCCAGCGCGACCAGGTCGCCGGGCTGCGGGAGGCCGACGCCGGCGGGGCGGTCGCGGTCAACTCCGCGCAGGCCGGCGCCGAGGCCTCCCTTGAGTCGGTGCGGGCGGGCAGGACCGAGTTCGTCTTCCTCTCGCCCGAGCAGCTCGCCAGGCCCGAGACGGTCGAGCGGCTGCGCGCCGCCCGTCCCTCGCTGATCGCCATCGACGAGGCCCACTGCGTGTCCGCGTGGGGACACGACTTCCGGCCCGACTACCTGCGGCTGGGACAGGTCATCGAACGGCTCGGCCACCCCCCGGTGGTGGCGCTGACCGCCACGGCGACCCCGTCGGTCCGCGAGGAGATCGTCACGGCCCTGGGCCTGTCGGACGTCCGCCAGATCGTGCGCGGCTTCGACCGCCCCAACCTGGACCTGGAGGTCCGCCGGTTCGTCACCCAGGAGGACCTGCGGCGGGCGCTGGTGGAGGACGCCGCCTCCCGTCCCGGGCTCGGGCTGGTCTACGTCGCCACCCGCCGCGCCGCCGAGGAGTACGCCGCCGCGCTGCGGGAGGCGGGCCGCCGGGTCGAGCCGTACCACGCGGGGATGAAGGCCGCCGACCGCCACCGCGTCCACGGGATGTTCCGCGATGACGAGCTCGACGTCGTCGTGGCGACCTCGGCGTTCGGCATGGGCATCGACAAGCCGGATGTGCGGTTCGTGCTGCACGCCGCTCCACCGGAGTCGCCGGACTCCTACTACCAGGAGATCGGCCGCGCCGGCCGGGACCAGGCCCCGGCATCGGCGGTGCTGTTCTACCGTCCGGAGGATCTCGGGCTGCGCAGGTTCTTCGCCGGGGGGCGGGCCGACGAGGAGCTCCTGCTGCGGACCGCCACGCTGATCCACGAACACGGGGGCGCCGTCCCGGCCGCCGGGCTGCGCGGCCTGCTGGACGTCGGCGCCACCCGGCTGACCCGGGTGGTGAACCTGCTGGAGCGCGCCGGCGCGGTCGAGGTCACCGGGGAGGGGGACCTGCGCCAGGTCTCCGGCGGCCCCGCGCCGCGGGAGGCCGTCGCGCGCGCCGTCGAACTCGACGACACCCGCCGCCGCATCGACGACTCACGCATCGACATGATGCGCGGCTACGCCGAGACCACCGGCTGCCGCCGCAGGTTCCTGCTGGAGTACTTCGGCGAGCCGTACGAGCGCACCTGCGGCGACTGCGACACCTGCCGGGCGGGCCTGTCCGCCCCGCCCGAGACCGGCGGCGGGCCCTTCCCGATGCACGCCGGCGTACGGCACAGCAGCTGGGGCGCCGGGGTGGTGATGAGCAGGGAGGCCGACCGGATCACCGTTCTGTTCGACGAGGTCGGCTACAAGACGCTCTCCCTGGAGGCCGTCGAGCGCGACGGCCTCCTGGTGGCCGAGTACGTCTAGAGACCGCCCTGGAGCCGAAAAGGCATCCTGGCCAGGGGGCTGGCAGGACTCGGCTACCTCACTGGGCCGGATGCCCTGCCAGGCGGGTGAGATGCGACAAGGTCGCGTCTGTGGAGGTCGTGCGGGACCGGATGGTCCGGTCCCTCATCTCCTCGGCCTCGCGCAACTCCTCCACGTTCTCCGAGGTGATCCACCGTTCAACGGGATCGGCCCGGTCCGCCCGGACCCTCGGCGGGTCAGCCGTCGGTCTTGCGGGCGACCCCGGCCACCGTCCAGGTCCTCTCCGGGCGCTGGGCGGCGAGCGGGTTGTCGGGACGCCACTGGCGGAGGTAGACCAGGCCCGGGTCGACGAGTTCCAGCCCGTCGAAGAAGCGCAGCACCTGCTGGCGCGTGCGTGAGGCGTCCTCGCTACGGCCGAGGACCTTGCGGTAGATGTCGACGAGCGGCCCCGCCGCCTCGGGACGGGCGTCGAAGACGGCGTGGGCGATGACGAGGTGGCTGCCGACCGCCACCGCGTCGCGCAGCCGGGCGACGCTCTTGAACGGGTCGTCCTCGTCGGGGATGAACTGCAGCGCGGAGGTGATCAGGAGGGCCACCGGCCGCTCCAGATCGATGAGCCGCCGCAGCTCGGGGTCCGCGAGCAGCTCGTCGGGGTGGAGCACGTCGCCCCTGACGGCGGCGGTGCGGGGGTCGGTGGCCAGCAGGGCCAGGGAGTGGGAGAGCACGACCGGGTCGTCGGCGACGTAGACCACGCGTGCGGCGGGCTCAAGGGACTGCGCGACCTGGTGGACGTTGTGCTGGGTGGGGAGTCCCGCGCCTATGGTGAGGAACTGCGTGATGCCCTGCCCGACGAGATGGCGGACCGCCCGGCCGAGGAAGGCCTGGCCCTCCTTCGCCATCGTCCTGATCTCCGGGGCGATGGCGAGCACCTCCTCGGCGGCCCTGCGGTCGGCCGCGAAGTTGTCCTTGCCGCCGAGGAAGTAGTCGTTCATCCGGGCGACGTTGGGCACGCTCGTGTCCAGACCTGCCGGTGGCCGCCGGGTCGCGTCGCTCATGGGTCATCTCCTCGGTTGCCTGTGAGACTAAAGAACAGTGGCGTCCGTGGGTAGATGGCAAGCTGTGGGCAATGCGAGAAATATGTTGATTGTTCTGTAAGGTCCGCTGTCCCGCGCGGCCTGCTATTCCTTGCGTCCGACCCCGCCGACGACCCACACGGAGTCGGGCCGGTGGAGCGCGATCCCGTCGGGTCGCCACCGGGGCACATAGACGAGTCCGGGTTCGACGAGAGTGAGCCCGTCGAAGAAACGCCCGACGTCGGCCTTGGTGCGCAGGTTGTCACGGCGGGGGCCGGTGACCGAGCCCCGGTCCTGGTAGAGGGCGGCGAGCTTCGCGGTCGTCTCCGGGCGCAGGTCGCTGACCGCGTGGGAGAGGGCCACGTAGCTGCCCGGCGCGATCGCCTTCTGGAGTTCGGTGACGATCTGCATGGCCAGGACGTCGTCGGTGACGTCCTGCAGGAGCGAGAAGAGAAGGACCGCCACGGGCCGGTCGAGGTCGATCATGCCGGTGAGCCGCGGGTTGGAGAGCAGCCGCTCCGGATCGCGCGCGTCGGCCTCGACCACGGTGGTCAGGAGGTCGTCCTGGAGCAGGGCCTGGGCGTGGACGACGACCATCGGATCGTTGTCGACGTAGACCACCCGCGCGTCGGGCGCGACGGCGTGGACCATCTCGTGCACGTTGCCCTGGGTCGGCAGGCCGCAGCCGATGTCGATGAACTGCCGGATGCCGGATTCGGCGAGGAAACGGACCGCCCGGCCGAGGAAGCGGCGGCCCTCCCGGGACATCGCGGGGAGCTCCGGCGCGAGCGCGAGCGCGATCTGCGCGGCCGCGCGGTCGGCGGCGAAGTTGTCCTTGCCGCCCAGGAAGTAGTCGGCTATCCGCCCGGCGTTGGGGATCGTGGGGTCGAACGTGAGGCGTCCGGTCTTCGACGGCACCATGACATCCTCCATCCGGCCGGCGCGGGTTTCAGCGGACAATATCCATCATTCGCCGAACATGAGACATATTCGCGCAAATCGCCGCTCCGGTGGGGGCGGGGCGTCCGCCGTTCGCCGCTCCGGTGGGGGTGAAGCGTCCGCCGTTCACCGTTCCGCTGTCGGTGGGGCGTCTGTCAGTGGCACGCCTCCAGGTGGCGTGCGGCCCTGGAGGGGACGGCGAACGCGGCCCACACCGCCTTGCCCCGGCTCTCCAGGGGCGCCCACCCCCACATCTCGCTGACTCCCTGGACGAGCTGCAGCCCGCGGCCGTTCTCCGCCTCGTAGTCGGGCTCACGCAGGCTGGGGCCCTGGTCGCTGGGATCGGTGACCGCGCACAGCACCGAACGCTCGGTGTGGCAGAGGATGACTCTGACGTCCTGCGCGGAGCGGCCGCCCCCGTCCCGTACGCCGTGACGCACGGCGTTGGTCACCAGCTCGGAGACCACCACACCGGTGTCGTCGATCAGCGGGGCCAGTTCCCAGGAGCGCAGCGCGGCGGAGGTGAACTCGCGGGCGGTCCGTGCCGCGAGGGGGGCGTGGCGCAGGCTCCGCACCGCCATCCGCAGATGGTCGACGTGGCTGTCGCCGTCCGCCCAGGGCGGCAGCCCGCTCGGGGGGAGCACGTGATCGAGCATTGACAACCACCGTTCCCACCCACCGATCTCTGTCCGGATGGGTGTGGCTTGGGTTTGATGTCGCGGGTGACCAGTCATCGGTGACCTTGGGGAGGCGGGAGGAGCGCGTAACGGGAGCAGTCCGTTTCGTCAATCTTGCCCGTCAAAATGTGCATAAGCAAGTACAGATGCACGTGCATCTGCACAACGCCCTATGCTTGTACGGGTGTTTCCCTCCCTAATCGGTGAGAGGCGAGGATGAATCAGCTGCACAACGGCATGTCGGCGACGCTGCTGGACGGCGTCGTCTGGCGCAAGAGCCACTTCAGCAATCCCAGCGGTAACTGCGTCGAGCTGGCCGTCCTGCCAGGCGGCGGGGTCGCGATCCGCAACTCGCGGGACCCGGAGGGGCCCGCGCTGATCTACACCCGCCGCGAGCTCGACGCCTTCGTCCGGGGCGTGAAGGGCGGCGACTTCGACGACCTGATCGTCTGATCATCCGAATTGATTGAAGAATAAAATTCTATGTGGCCGGGAAGGTATGACCGGAGTACCGTGAAGGCTCGCGACGACCACAAAGAGTGGGCGGGGGCTCGCGTTCCGCGCTCGAAGGAATGTAGATGATCACACCTCACGCCGGAGGCGAGCCGGTCCACCCCACCCCCGTGGCCCTGCCGCGGGGGAGTTCGACGGTGCTGAGGATCGTGCTGGGCGCGCAGCTCCGACGGCTCCGCGAGCAGCGCCACATCACCCTGGAGGCGGCGGGGCACGCCATCCGCGCCTCGCACTCGAAGATCAGCCGCATGGAGCTCGGCAGGGTCGGCTTCCGGGTGAGGGACGTGGCCGACCTGCTCACGCTGTACGGCGTGACGGACGACGACGAGCGGCAGCCGCTGCTGGCCCTCGTCGAACGGGCCAACGTCACCGGATGGTGGCACAACTACAACGACATCCTGCCGAGCTGGTTCGAGACGTATGTGGGCCTGGAGGAGTCAGCCACCGGCATCCGCAACTACGAGGTCCAGTTCGTGCCCGGCCTGCTCCAGAGCGAGGGCTACGCGCGGGCCGTCGTCAAACTGGGGTTCCCGGCCGCGCCCGAGGAGGAGCTGGAGCGGCGCGTGCGGCTGCGCATGGCGCGCCAGCGCCTCCTGCGCGGCGCCGAGCCGCCGCACCTGTGGGCGGTGCTCGACGAGGCGGTGCTGCGCCGTCCCCTCGGCGGGGCCGAGGTGATGCGCGAGCAGATCGACCACATCCTCCAGGCGCTCGAACTGCCCAACGTGACCGTCCAGATCGTGCCCTTCAGCGTCGGCGGACACGCCGCGGCCGGCGGGCCCTTCAGCATCCTGCGCTTCTCCCAGCCCGACCTGCCCGACGTGGTCTACATGGAGCAGCTCACCAGCGCGGTCTACCTCGACAAGCGCGGCGACGTGGACCGCTACCTAGAGGTGATGGAACGGCTCTGCATCGAGGCCGAGCCGGCGTCGCGCACACGGGAGATTCTCACCCGGATCCGCGAAGAGCTATAGAAGCGGCCATAAAACGGTCAAGTCGGCAACCGTCCCGGCCCGCCGTACGAAGATGGTCGGATGAGATGCCTCGTGACCGGAGCGACGGGATACATCGGCGGGCGGCTCGTGCCCGAACTGCTCGACGCCGGGCACGACGTGCGGTGCATGGTCCGCTCGGCCGGCCGGCTGCGCGACCAGCCGTGGGCGTCCCGCGTGGAGGTCGCCGAGGCCGACGCGGCCGACGCCGTCCGGACGGGCGAGGCGCTCGACGGCGTCGACGTGGCCTACTACCTCATCCACACCATGGGCGGGGGAGCGGACTTCGCCGCCGCCGACCGGCGCGCGGCCGCCACGTTCGCCGCCGCGGCCCGGGAGGCGGGAGTGCGCCGCGTCGTCTACCTCGGCGGCCTCGCGCCCGACGAGGGGCTCTCGCCCCACCTGCGCTCCCGCGTCGAGGTGGGGGAGATCTTCCTGCGTTCCGGGGTGCCGGCCGTGGTGCTGCGGGCGGCCGTCATCATCGGATCGGGCTCGGCCTCCTTCGAGATGCTGCGCTACCTCACCGAGCGGCTGCCGGTGATGACGACGCCGCGGTGGGTGCGGACCAGGACGCAGCCCATCGCGATCCGCGACGTCCTGCGCTACCTCGTGGGCTGGGCGGCCGTCGAGGGCGAGGTGAACCGCTCCTTCGACATCGGCGGCCCGGACGTGCTCACCTACGCGGACATGATGCGCGTCTACGCCGAGGTCGCCGGGCTGCGCCGGCGGGTGATCATCCCGGTCCCGATGCTCAGCCCCGGCCTGTCGAGCCACTGGGTGGGGCTGGTCACCCCCGTCCCCGCGGGCATCGCCCGCCCGCTGGTGGAGTCGCTGCGCAACGAGGCCGTCTGCCGCGAGCACGACATCGCCGGCTACGTCCCCGACCCGCCCGGAGGTCTGATCGGGCTCAGGGAGGCCGTCGAGCTGGCCCTGCGGCGGATCAGGGAGGCGAAGGTCGTCACCCGCTGGTCCTCGGCCTCGACGCCGGGGGCGCCGAGCGACCCGTTGCCCACCGACCCCGACTGGGCGGGCGGCAGCCTCTACGTCGACAGGCGGGCCCGCCGCGTCGACGCGTCCCCGCAGGCCCTCTGGGCGGTGATCGAGTCGATCGGCGGCGAGAGGGGCTGGTACTCCCTGCCCGTCGCCTGGCGTGCCCGGGGCCTTCTCGACCGTCTCGTCGGCGGCGTGGGGCTGCGCCGCGGACGCCGCGATCCGCGCAGGCTCCGCGTGGGCGACTCGGTCGACTTCTGGCGGGTCGAGGAGGTCGAGCCCGGCCGCCTGCTCCGGCTGCGCGCCGAGATGCGCCTGCCCGGCCTGGCCTGGCTGGAGCTGAGCGTGCACCGGCACCGGGGGCGGACGGTGTACGGCCAGCGTGCGATCTTCCATCCCCGGGGTCTGGCCGGCCATCTCTACTGGTGGTCGATCTCGCCCTTCCACAGCCTGATCTTCGGCCGGATGACGCGCAACGTCGCGGCGGCCGCCGAGCGCGGTGACACGGCCGAGGACCTTGAGGTCCTCTCCTCACGGTCCCGCGCCGATCCGGACGCCGTGACCGCACCCGTCCCGGCGTCCGGGCTCAGTGGCCGGAGTCCACGCGCTGCCAGTACGCGTCACGGGCCTCGATGAGCTGGGAAAGATGCTTGTCCCCCCACGTCCGGCAGGCGTCGACCAGGTCGAGAAGGCTGCGGCCGAGGGGGGTGAGCGCGTACTCCACCCGTGGCGGGATCTCCGGGTAGGCGGTGCGGGTGACCATTCCGTCCCGTTCGAGCGCCCGGAGCGTCTCGGTGAGCACCTTCGGCGTGATGTGATGCAGCGGCACGAGAAACTCGGAGAAGCGCCGGGGGCCGTCTTCAAGGCAGATGACGATCATGGCGGTCCATTTGTCGCCGATCCGGATCGGCGTGATGCTGGACGGGCAGGCCGGGTCGAACATCTGGGGATCGAGTGGCTTGGTCACCGTTCAGACGGTAGTCAAGCGCCCCTGGGGTGACAAGGCTCCCCGGTGGCCTCACTGTGAGCCGACGTGACCTGCGAGGACTTCGCCGTCCTGGACCGGCGGGACGTCGCCCGGCGGCACCCCCTCCGCCGGCCCGGCCGCGGGCACGCCGACAATGGAGCGATGGACTACCCAGAACTGCCCGGGCCCGCGTTCCTGTTCGACCTGGACGGAACCCTGATCGACAGCGTCTACCAGCACGTCATCGCCTGGCGCAGCGCGCTGTCGCACCTCGGCATCGACCTGTCGGTGTGGCGCATTCACCGGCGCATCGGGATGAGCGGCGGCCTGTTCGTCAGCGCGCTGCTGCGCGAGACCGGCCTGTCGCTGACCAAAAGCCAGATCGACGACCTGCAGCAGGCCCACGCGGACGCCTACACCGAGCAGCTCGACTCGGTGCGCCCGCTGCCGGGCGCGGCCGACCTGCTCGCCGAGCTGACCGGCCGCGGCGTGCCGTGGGCGATCGCCACGAGCG
Organism: Streptosporangium canum; assembly: GCF_900113865.1. Classification (GTDB taxonomy): domain Bacteria; phylum Actinomycetota; class Actinomycetes; order Streptosporangiales; family Streptosporangiaceae; genus Streptosporangium; species Streptosporangium canum. The sequence goes on from NZ_FOQY01000030.1 coordinate 43,389, forward strand.
GCTACGCCAGGACCGCCAGGTCGGCGCTCGGCATGCTGGGGCTGCCCGAGGACACCCCGATGGTCACCCGCGACCTGGTGCGGCGGGCCAAGCCCGACCCCGACCTCTTCCTCGCCGGGGCGGCGCTGCTCGACGTCGATCCGAGGTACGCCATGGTCGTCGGCGACAGCGTCTGGGACCTGCTGGCCGCCCGCCGGGCCGGAGCCCTGGGGATCGGCCTGCTGTCCGGCGGCTACGGCAGGGAGGAGCTCGAACGCTCCGGCGCGTTCCGCGTCTACGCCGATCCGGAGGACATGCGCAACCGGCTCGACGAGCTCGGTGTCCGCCTCGACTGAACGCCCGGCCGGACGATCCCGGGAGAGCGCCGCGCGGACGGCCCGCCCCTCCGCTCAGGGCTTCACGAGAACGTCGATGACGTCTTCGTAGCCGATCTCCTTCTTGGCGAAGTGCCCGGCCGTGGCGAGCTCGGCCAGGCCGTGGGCGGTGGACAGCAGGGCCATCACCCCCGCCTTGGAGGCGGCCGGGCCGCCGGCGGCCTCCAGGTCGAGCGCGGCCATCACGTCGTCGATCGCCCCCTCCAGCTCCGGATGGTGGCCGATGAGGAACTCCGAGGCGAACACGAGCCGGTATTCGTTGCGGTGCTCCAGGGCGTACTCGACGTAGCTGGTGTAGAAGGCCCGCAGCCGGTCTCGGCGGTCGGCTCCCTCCAGGACCGCTCCGGCGACGTGCGCGCTCAGATCGACGATGACCCGGACGGCGAGCGCGGCGAGCAGCGCGGTCTTGTCGGCGAAGTGCCGGTAGGGGGCCATCCGCGACAGGCCGGTCAGGTCGCCGACCGCGCGCAGCGTCACGGCGTCGAGGCCCTCCTCGCGCAGCAGGCGCAGCGCGCTCTCGACCAGCCGGGTCCTGGTGTCGTCCACCACGTCGCCCACCTTCTCACACCCCCGGATGTTGACAACGTCAACATCGGCGTCGACACTGTCCACATGATGTTGACGACGTCAACAGGAGTGTCATGAAGATCATTCTGAACGGCGCCCCCGTCCTGCTGGACGCCGGCCGGGACGACGCGACCGTGGACGTCCTGCGGGACGGGCTCGGCCTCACCGGGGCCAAGGCCGCCTGCCGTACCGGGGTCTGCGGCGCGTGCACGGTCATGGTGGACGGCACCCCGCAGGCGAGCTGCCTGCTGCCGGCCGCGGCGCTGGAGGGGCGGCAGGTCACCACCGCCGAGGGGCTGGACCATCCCGTCCAGCGGGCGTTCGCGGTCCACGACGGCATGCAGTGCGGCTACTGCACGCCGGGATTCGTGGTGGAGGCCGCCGCGTTCGTGGACCGCTGGCGCGGCGAGCACGGCGACACCGCGCCGCCGCGCGAGCGGATCGCCGCCGCCCTGGCCGGCCACCTGTGCCGCTGCGGGGCGTACGAGGGCATCTACGCGGCGGTCGCGGCCGCCTGCCGCGGCGAGCACGACGCCGCCACCGGTGCGCCCGCGCGGGTGGAGGCGATGGACAAGGTCACCGGCCGGGCCCGCTACACCACCGACGTCCGCCTGGACGGCCAGCTCGAAGGCGTGATCATCCGCTCCGCGAGGGCGCACGCCCGGGTCGTCGAGGTGAAGGTGGACGGCGCGCACACGGTCGACCTGCTCCCGTCCGACCGGGTCGTCCGCTACGCGGGCCAGCCCGTCGCCGCCGTCGCCGCTCCCACCCGCCGCGAGGCACTGGCCATCGCGGAAGGCGCGCGGATCGTCTACGACCCGATCCCCGCCGCGCTCGACGACGCGCCCGGCGCCCCGCCCGTCTACGACGAGTCGAGCAGGAGGCGCGCCCCCAGCTCCAGCGAGGGGATGAACCTGCCGGGCGGCTGGAACGGCAACGTCAAAGGCCCCTTCACCATGGCGAGCCGGCGCAGCCGTACCGCGCGGCGCCGGATCGAGGCCGCGCGGCGCCGCGCCGACCCGCTCCTGGTGACCGGGACGTTCACCACCGCGGTGCAGGTCCACACGCCGCTGGAGCCGCACGCGTGCGTGGCCCGCTGGGACGACCGGGGCGACCTCCACCTGCACCTGTCCACCCAGACGGTGGGCCTGGCCGCCGGGCAGGCCGCCAAGCGCTGGGACCTCGCCGCGGACCGGGTCCACGTCGTCGCCGACCACGTCGGCGGCGGCTTCGGGGCCAAGGTCGGGATCACCGCGGAGACGGTCGCGGCGGTCGAGCTGGCCCGGGTCTGCGGCGCGCCGGTGCGCGTGGTGCTGAGCCGCGCCGAGGAGCTCACCGACGCGGGCAACCGGCCCGGGACCCGCACCGACATCGCCCTGCTCACCGACGACAGGGGCGATCTCGCGGCCCTCGCCATGGACGTCCGCGGGCGCGGCGGAGTGGCGGTCGGGTCGGCCGTCGCGGTGCTCGCCCGCCTGATGTACGGCACGGCGCCCCGGCTGCTCCGCGACTCCGACGTCGTCACCAACGAGCCGCCCGGCACGCCGTTCCGCGGCCCCGGAGCGCCGCCCATGCTCTGGGCGCTGGAGCAGGCCGTCGACGAGGCGGCCCACCGCCTCGGCGAGGACCCCGTCGCGCTGCGCCGCCGCTGGGACGGCAACCGCAAGCGGCACGCGCTCTACGACTGGGTCGCCGGCCTGCCGGTCTGGCTCGACCGGCCGGGGACCGGCTCGCAGACGGGCAGGTTCCGCCGGGGCGTCGGGGTGGCCGCCGCCAACTGGGCCTACATGCTCGACCCCGCGACCGAGGTGGAGCTCGAGGTCCGGGGGGACGTGGTCGTCGCCCGCACCACGGTCCAGGACATCGGGACCGGCACCCGCACCGTCATCGCCGAGGTCCTGGGCGAGGAACTCGGCCTGCCCCCCGAGCGGATCCGCGTGGAGATCGGCAGGACCGGTACCGTGCACGGCCCGCCCTCCATCGGCAGCCGCGCCACGACCTCGGTGGCCCCGGCCGCGCGGGACGCCGCGCGGCGCCTGCGGGCCCAGGGCCTCACCGACGGCCGCAGGGTCGTCGGCAGGCGCCGCGGCGACCGGCGCGGCTACGTCACCCCCGTCGCGGTGGCCGGCATGGCGCTGGGCCGCGGGTTCAGCGGTGCCGTCCACGTCACCGAGGTCGAGGTCGACACCCGCCTGGGCGTGATCAGGCCGCTGCGGGTGTGGGCCGGGATCGCGGTCGGCCACATCTACAGCGAGCGGCTGGCGCGCGGCCAGTGCGAGGGCGGCATCGTCCAGGGCATCGGCTACGCGCTGCACGAGGAGCGCCACGTCGACCCGGTGACGGGGGCCGTGCTGACCACGAACCTGGAGGACTACCGGATCCCCGGGATCGGGGACAGCCCCGAGATGGTCGTCCACTTCCACCGGGACGGGTGGGACCACGTCAACGGCGGCGGCGTCGGGGTGGGCGAGGTCTCCACGATCGGCGTGGCCGCCTCGGTGGGCAACGCCGTCCACAACGCCACCGGCTGGCGCCCCCGTGATCTGCCCATCCGGCCTGACCGGCTTCTTGAGGGGATCGGCGGGTGACCGCTCTCAGCGGCCCCGGCCGGCGCCCCCGTGATCTGCCCATCCGGCCTGACCGGCCTCTCGAAGGGAACAGACGTTGACCGTCCTCACCGACCTCGGCCAGGCAGCCCGGCACGCGGGCGAGTTCCGCGCGGGCGGCACCGATCTCATGGCCCGCCGTCCGGCCGGGCCGTACGTGGACCTGCACGGCCTTCCCGGACTGTCCGGCCTCACCTGGCGGCCGGACGGCTCCCTCCGGATCGGCGCGCTGACCACGGTCGCGGAGCTGGCCGGCGACGTACGGCTCCGCGCCGCCCATCCCGGCCTGGCGCTGACGGCGCAGGCCCTCGCCACCCCCCAGATCCGGGCGGTGGCCACCGTCGGCGGCAACCTGCTCCAGCGCAACCGCTGCTGGTACTACCGCAACCCGGCCTTCTCCTGCCACCAGAACGGCGGCGACTCCTGCCCGGCCCGCGCGGGGCTCACCCTCTACTCCGCGGTGATCGAGACCGGCCCGTGCGTGGCCCCGCATCCCTCGTCGCTGGCGATGGCGCTGCTCGCGTGCGAGGCCTCCGTCGAGGTGCACGGCAGGGGCCCGTCACCGGTCGGCGACCTGTACGGCGACGGCTCCGACCCCGCCCGCGACCACCTGCTCGGCCCGGGCGAGATCCTCGTCGGGATCGACCTGCCGCCGCCCGTGCCGGGGGAGCGGGCCGCCTACCACCGTGCGATCGGCAGGTCCGAGGCCGAATGGCCGCTGGTGGAGGCGGTCGCGCGGCTGATCCCGGACGGCGACGGGATCGCCCTCGCCGCGGTGGCCGTGGGAGGCGTCGCCCGCACCCCGCTGCGCCTGCCGGAGGTCGAGGAGGCGCTGCTCGCCGGTGAGCCCCTCGATCGCGCCGCCGCGCGGGCCGCCGCCCGGTGCACCCCGACGGCCCAGAACGGCTACAAGGTCGCGCTGCTCACCGGGACGGTCCTGGAGGTGCTGGAACGCGCCGCCGGGGCCGCCGAGGGCGGGTCCTGAGCCCGGCCGGTGGTCCCGGTCAGAAGTACTTCGAGGTCAGGTCGGTCGTCGGCCAGGTGGTGACCTTGTTGAGCTCGGCGTTCATGCGCGGGCTGAGCACGTCGAAGTCGAGCGTGCCCTCCTCCTCCCGCCGGTTGAACAGGGCCGCGTAGGTGAAGCCGTTCTGCAGCCGGGCGAGGTAGGTGTAGGTGCCCGGCAGCGATCCGTCGTGCCAGGTGTTGAGGTTGCCCGGCACCTGGCGCACCCACCAGCCGCCCCCGTACCAGGAGCCGTTCTCGTTGACGCCGATCTCCGGTTTGGCGAACATCCTCCCGATCGACGTGGCGTTGAGCACCGGCCCGGCGGCGTCGAAGACCCGCGAGAACCGCACCAGGTCGACCGCCGAGGCCAGCCAGCCGCCGCCGGCTCCCCGGTTGGCCATGCTGAAGCCGCCGTACGGAGTCGGCACCACCGTGCCCGACTCGTCCGTCACGGTCTTGCTGGTGTACTGCGAGGAGTAGACGACCTCGGTCGGCGCGGCCTCCGACCTGAGAACGCGGCCCAGCCGCATCCGGGTGATGCCGACCGGGGCGAGAAGCTTCTGCTTGACGTAGGACTCGTAGCTCGTGCCGGAGACCTTCTCGACGATCCGGCCGAGCAGCATGTAGCCGTAGTTGCTGTAGGCCATCCGCGATCCCGGGGCGAAGTCGAGAGGCCGGGCGCCGGCATAGCGGATGATGTCCTCCTGGCTGATCGGCAGCGGCGCGTCCAGCGTGGCGGAGATCTGGTGGTCCAGATACAGGTAGTCCTTCGACACGTTCCGGTCCCAGCCGCCCAGGTGCTGCATCAGCCGGAGCACGGTGACCTGCGCGAGGCGGGGGTCGGCCTCGGCCGAGAGCCCGAGCAGCGTGGTGACCGGCGCTGCCAGGCTGAGCTTGCCGTCCTGGACCAGCCGCATGATCGCGGTGGCGGTGATGTGCTTGCTCAGGCTCGCGATGCGGAACAGCGAGGTGGGGGTCACCGAGGGGAGGGCCTGCGACCCGTCCGAGTACCGGTAACCGCGGGCCAGGAGGATCTTGCCCTTCTTGGCGATCGCGAGCTGCGCGCAGGAGATGTTGCGCTCCGTGACGAAGGTCTTCATGACCTTGTCGAACCCGGCCAGCGCCGCCGGGGCGATCCCCGAGACGGTCACGACCGGTACGGGCGCGGCCTGGGCGGGGCGGGCACCCAGCGCGACGGCGGGCACGAAGCCCGCGCCCGCCTTGAACAGGTTCCGGCGGCTGAGCGTTGTCACTTGTGTCCCCCAAGGCGCAGACGTATCAGGAAGGTCAGCATTTTACGGATTTTCCGGCATACCGGAACCCGGGTGGCGATCCCTAGCGAGGCCGGCGCGACGCCACCGAGACCAGACCGGTCTCATAGGCGAGGATGACGAGCTGGGCGCGGTCGCGGGCGCCGAGCTTGCTGAGCAGCCGGCCGACGTGCGTCTTCACGGTCGCGAGGCTGAGTCGCAGATGGTCGGCGATCTCGGTGTTGGACAGCCCCCTGGCGATGAGCGCGAGCACGTCGCGCTCCCGGCCGGTGACGCCGCCGAGATCTCCGGCGAGTGGCTGCGACGGTTCCGGGCGCCGGGCGAACTCGGCGATGAGGCGGCGCGTCACCGTCGGGGCGAGCAGTCCCTCACCGGCGGCGACGACGCGGATCGCCGCCAGCAGTTCCCCCGGCGGCGTGTCCTTGAGCAGGAAGCCGCTGGCACCCGCCCGCAGCGCCGCGTAGACGTATTCGTCCAGGTCGAACGTGGTGAGCATGAGGACACGCACGCCCGCGGTGTCGGCCGAGCCGCAGATGCGCCGGGTCGCCTCGATGCCGTCCATCTCCGGCATGCGCACATCCATGAGCACCACGTCCGGCCGCTCGCCGCGGGCCAGGCCGACGGCCTCGGCCCCGGTCCCGGCCTCGCCGACCGCCGTCAGGTCGGGCGCGGTGTCCACCAGGAGGCGGAAGCTGCCGCGCAGCAGGGCCTGGTCGTCGGCGACCAGCACGCGGATCACGCCGTCCTCCCGCGGGGCCGATGGTCGCACCGTCTCACGCCGTCCCTCCATGTGCTCGCCGGGCCCGCCCGTTCACGCGGCCCTCCCGCCGGGCCCACCGTACGGCGTGCTCCCGCCGTAGGGCAGCCGTGCCGACACCCCGAAGCCGCCCTCCGGCCGTCGCCCGGCCGCGAAGGACCCCCCGTACATGAGGACCCTCTCCCGTATCCCGGCCAGCCCGTGGCCCGGCTGCCCCGGCAGGACCCGGTGGCCCGGACCGTCGTCGGTCACCTCGATCCGCACCTCCCGCCCGTCCGCCTCGACCAGCACCCGGCAGCGCGCCGGCGCGGCGTGCCTGACCACGTTGGTCAGGGCCTCCTGCACGATCCGGTAGACCGACAGCCCGACGCCCTCCGGCAGCGCGGCCGCGGTGACGTCCAGCTCGACGCGGACGCCGGCCAGCGCCGCCCGGTCGGCCAGTCCGGGCAGGCCGGCGAGATCGGGAGCGGGGGAGAGGCCGGAGACCGTGTCCGGCTCCGTACCGGAGCGCATCACGCCCAGCAGGTGGCGCATCTCGGTGAGCGCTCCCCGGCTGGTGGCCTCGATGACGCGCAACGCGTCCCTGGCCTCCTCCGGCCGGGCCTGCGCGACGTGGTTGGCGATTCCCGCCTTGACCGCGATGAGGCTCATGCTGTGCGCGACGACGTCGTGCATCTCGCGCGCGATGCGCAGGCGCTCCTCGGTGACCGCCCGGTCGGCGAGCTGCTCGGCCGAACGCGCCGCGTACGCGCGCCGCTCGCGCACGGCGCGGCCGACCGTCCAGGTGCCGCCGAGGAGCGCCACGCACGGCAGGAGGACGCCGAGGAGACGCAGCCACCAGCCGGGATCGGGGCTGCCCGCCACCGACAGCAGCACCACGGCGGCCGCGCTGCCCACGCCGATCGGGACCGTCGGCTCCCACCGGGGCCTGGGCCGGGTGAGCGCGACGAGGTAGAGCGCGAAGGCCGCCGCGGTGAACCCGTCGTGCACCAGGCCGAGGAACATCGACGCCAGGGACGCCCCGAAGGCGAGGACGAACATGGGCAGCGGCCACAGCCGCCGCAGGGCGAGCGCCGACCCGGTCACGGCCACCAGCAGGGACTGTGCCCACAGCGGCACCTCCGTGACGGGACGCGCGGCCGCGAACGTCAGGAGCACGATCGCGTACGCCGCCCCGGCCAGAGCGTCGAGCGCGATGAGCTGACCGCGGCTCCACCGCCGGAGGAACAGCGAGCCGTCCACGTTGAGGTCGTCCACGCTGAGACGGTATCCGCCCGGGCTCCGGTCCGGCCTCCCCCCAGGGGACGTCATCCTCAGGTCTGACTTCTCCCCATGGGACGGCCCCGCCGTCGGCCTCCGGTCCGACGGAGAAGTCCCGGCCGTGGTCCGACGCGCCGCCGGCCCGCCGTACGGAACCCTCGACGGCATGATCGAAGTCAAGGAGCTGACCAAACGCTACGGCGCGGCCGTCGCGGTGGACGGGCTGTCGTTCCAGGTGACGCCGGGACTGGTGACCGGTTTCCTGGGGCCGAACGGCGCGGGGAAGTCCACCACAATGCGCGTCCTGCTCGGCCTGGACGCCCCCTCCTCGGGCGAGGGACTCGTCAACGGCCGCCGCTACGCCACGATCCGGCATCCGATGCACGAGGTCGGCGCACTGCTCGACGCCAACGCCGTGCACGGCGGCCGCAGCGCCTTCGACCATCTGCGCTGCCTGGCACGGAGCAACCGCATCGGCGCGCGGCGGGTGGCGGAGGTGCTGGAGCAGGTGGGCCTGGCCGGGGTCGCCCGCAAGCGGGCCGGCGGATTCTCCCTCGGCATGCGGCAGCGGCTGGGGATCGCCGCGGCGCTGCTGGGCGATCCGGGCGTGCTGATGTTCGACGAGCCGGTCAACGGCCTGGACCCGGAGGGCGTGCGGTGGATCCGCCACCTGATGCGCTCGCTGGCCGCGGAGGGACGCACGGTCCTGCTCTCCAGCCATCTGATGAGCGAGATGGCGCTCACCGCCGACCGTCTCGTCGTCGTCGGGCGCGGCCGGCTGATCACCGAGACCTCGGTCCAGGACCTGGCCGACCGCTTCGAGCGGGGTGTGCTGGTCCGCTCCCCGCGCGCGGCGGAGCTGACCGCCGTACTCGAGGCCGCCGGGGCGACGGTCCTGGCGGAACCGGACGGCGGGCTGGCCGTGAAGGGACTGGAGGTGGCGGAGATCGGCGACCTGGCCGCCGGGCACGGGCTCGCGGTGCACGAGGTGACGCCGCGCAGCGCCTCCCTGGAAGAGGCGTACATGGAGCTCACCGGCGACAGCGTCGAGTATCGGGCGGCCGGGGGCTCCGGTGCCGGCGGCGACCGGCAGGGGACCGGGCGATGACCGACGTGCTGGCCTCGGAATGGCTGAAACTCCGCTCCGCCCGCTCCACCTGGTACATCCTCGGCGTCGTCGTGGCCTTCGTCCTGCTCATGGCCGGGTTCGCCTTCTACGTGGTGAGCCTGTGGGAGGGCATGCCGCCCGAGCGACGGGCCGGGCTGCGGGCCGCGCAGCCGGAGCAGGTCGTCCTGCTGCCCCTGCAGATCTGCGCGGCGGTGCTCGGCGTCCTCACGATCACCTCGGAGTACGCCACCGGCATGATCCGTTCCAGCTTCGTGGCGGTGCCGCGGCGCGGCGCGGTGCTGGCGGCGAAGGCCGCGGTCGTCGCCGCCGCCACTCTCGTCGTCGGGCAGGCGAGCGTGTTCGTGACGTTCTTCGCCAGTCGGGCGATCGCCGGGGACCGCCCCATCCGGGACTTCGCGCCGACGCTGATCGGAGAGCTCCCCAAAATGCTGGCCACGGGGCTGTCGCCGATGGTGCTGGCCCTGGTCGGGCTCGGCCTGGGCGCCGTCCTGCGCTCCACGGCGGGGACCGTCGCCTCCGTCGTGGCACTGCTGTATGTGGTCCCGAGGTTCGCGGTCGCGCTGCCCGACCCGTGGAACGCCCGGGTCGGATCGGTCCTGCCGGAGGACCTGACCCGGCAGCTCGCGGGCGAGGCCCCGATGGCGGTCGACCTGGGGAGTTCGGACAGCGCCATCGGCCTGTCCCCGCCGATGGCGCTGGCGGTCATGGCCCTGTACGTCGTCGTCGCGCTCGGTGCGGCGGCCGCCGTACTCGGCAGGAGGGACGTCCGATGACCGACGTCCTCGCGTCCGAGTGGCTGAAGCTCCGCTCCGTCCGCTCCACCTGGTACATCCTCGGCCTGGTCGCCCTCGCCGTGCCCCTCGTCGCCTTCCTGACGCTGCAGGGGGTGAACGGCTGGGACGGCCTGCCGCCCGGGCGCCGGGCGCGATTCCAGGCTCCGCCCATGGAACAGGTCCTCCTGCCGCTCGTCCAGCTCTGCATGGGGGTCCTCGCCGTGCTGGCGATCGCCTCGGAGTACGCCACCGGCATGATCCGCACCACCCTGGCGGCCGTGCCGCGCCGCCGGACGGTGCTCGGGGGGAAGGCGGTGATCACCGCCGGGATCGCCCTTCTCGGCGGCCTGCTCTTCCTGTTCGGGGCGTTCGCCGTCAGCCGGGCGATCGTCGGCGACCGGCCGATGAGCCCCGGCTACACGACCCCGCCGGAGGCGGAGGTCCCGATGCTGCTGGCCTCCGGCCTGTCGGTGGCGGTGGTCGCACTGGTCGGCCTGGGCCTGGGCGCGGTCACGCGCTCCGCCGCCGGGGCGATCGTCGCCGTCAGCGGGCTGCTGTTCGTGCTCCCCGTGCTCGCCGGCCTCCTCCCCGGTCCCTGGAGCGGCCGGGTCGGCTCGGTGCTGCCGACCAACCTCGCGGGGCAGCTCGTGGACCATCCGTCCGCCGTGGGAGACCTGCCGCCGCTCGGGGCGCTGGGCCTGCTGGTGGCGTACGCGGTCGCCGCCCTGGGCGCGGGAACCGCCGTGCTGGCCCGTCGGGACGCGTGAGAGGTGGACATCCCGTTCCGGCGCCGAGCCGCAGGAGCGGGCGGTCGCGGCCGTGCACACCCCCGGCGCGGCCGGGGCGTTCGCGTGCCGTACGGAGGAGCCGCGGCGAGGGCAGCCGGAGTCAGGCGTGCGCCGTGGGACGGCGTGGTCACCGGGGGCTCTCTCCGGGGTGCGGGTAGTAGGTGATCAGACCTCGGCCGATCCGCCAGGCGCTGCCGTCCGCCGCCACCCCGCGCATGCCCTCCAGCGTGGCCGGCCCGGCCAGTTCCACGACCCGCACGTCGCCCAGGCAGGCGAATCCGTAGGTGCGCCGCGGCTCCCAGCCGGTGCTGTGCCGCAGCCGGCGGCTCATCTGCGCCCACCCGAGCGCGGTGCCGGCCACCACCCACGCGTCGGGGTCGCCGGCGGCGAACCGCCGCGCCGGGCGCAGCCAGGACGCGGCCTCCTCGGGCCAGTCGACGATCGCCGGCACGGTCCCGCCCGCGCCCTCCCAGCTCCGGACGAACGCCTGCGCCGCCGCCCGGGAGGCGTCGTCGCGGCCGTGGCCGACGGTGACCGTCTCGACCCGCGGCCGGGCCGCGGTCAGCAGGTCCAGCAGCGCCGCCGTCTCGGCGGGGGTGTGCCCGGCGGCTCGTCCCGGAGCGACGGCTCCCGCGACGGCGCCCCGGCGGATCAGCGGTGAACCCGATCGGTCGGCTCTTCCGGTGACGGTCATGTCGTGTGCTCCCTGTCGATCTTCCAGGCGGCGTATCCGCACGGCCGTCCCTCTTCAGGCCGCGTCGTGGAAGACCAGGCCCAGGGTGTGACGGATGCCCGAGCGGACGGTGCTGACGCCGTGGCGGACCGGGGCGGCTGACCAGCCGCGCGCCGACTCCACGGGACGGTCACGGGTGGTGAAGACCAGCCCGTGGCCCTGCCGGAGCAGGGTCGAGGTGCCCCGGGACTGGGCGCGGGGCCGCTGCTCGACCATCAGGAACTCCCCGCCGGTGTGGTCGACGCCGGGCTCGTCCAGGCCGATGACGACCTGCAGGGGGAAGACGAGGTCTCCGTACAGGTCGCGGTGGAGCGCGTTCCAGTCGCCCTACCGGTAGCGCAGCAGGATCGGCGTCGGCTTGGTCTGACCGGCCGCGTGGCACATCTCCAGCCACTCGTCCAGGGTGTCGGGCCACGGCGCGCTCCTGCCGAGCTTGGCGGCCCAGTCGCGGGCGATGGGCAGCAGACGCGGATAGAACGCCTGCCTCAGTTGCCGCACGGGTTCGGGGAACGGGCTGTCGAAGTAGCGGTACTGCCCGGATCCGAACCGGTAACGGGCCATGTCGACGGTCGAGCGGAAGCGCCAGGTCTCCTCGTACAGCGCGGAGAGCTCCGCGCACTCGGCGGGGCCGAGGAGCCGCGGGGTCAGGGCGCAGCCGTGGGCGTTGACCTCGTCCGTCACGCCGGACCAGTCGACCTGGCCGACCCGGGCGGCGAGGTCGGCCTCGTTGGCCGCCGCGGCCACCGTGCCGCCGGTCTGCCGGGATGGGGTGTTCATGAGTGGCCTCGAGCCCTTCGGAGAGGTTGTCGTCTCACCTGGTAAACGTCCCGGGGCGGCCGGATGTGAGGTCCCGATCCCAGAAAGGCCGAGAACACGGTCACTTCTTGGGCCCGGCCCGGTACGCGGCCGAGGCCGGCGGCGGGACCCGGACGCGGCGGGCGGCCGGAGGAGTCGCCAGGGTTTGAGCCGGGCGCCTTGTATCGCAAGCCAGTTATCCGCGTTTGCAATTATCGCGCGCCGACAACTATTGTCGGCGCTTGTACTCGTCGCACGTAACTGGAGGGTTCATGCCTCTCGCCTTGCTCGCGCTGGCCATCGGTGCCTTCGGCATCGGTACCACGGAGTTCGTCATCGCGGGCCTGCTCCCCGAGGTCGCCCGCGACTTCGGCGTCTCCATTCCCACGGCCGGCTACCTCATCTCCGGCTACGCGCTCGGCGTCGCGGCGGGCGCCGCGCCGATGACCGTCCTCGGCACACGCATGCGGCGCAAGCATCTGCTCCTCGCCCTCATGGTGATCTTCATCCTGGGTAACGTGCTGTCCGCGCTGGCGCCCACCTACGGACTGATGATGACCGGCCGTATCGTGGCCTCCTTCACTCACGGCGCCTTCTTCGGCGTCGGCGCGATCTTGGCCGGCGACCTGGTCGCCCCGGGCAGGCGGGCCAGCGCCATCGCCCTGATGTTCACCGGCCTCACCCTCGCCAACGTGCTCGGCGTGCCGATGGGCACTTTCATCGGCCAGGCCTTCGGCTGGCGTGTCACGTTCTGGGTCGTGGCCGGTCTCGGTGTCGTCGGCCTTCTCGGCATCGCCGCGCTCGTGCCCGCCCAGCCGCGCCCCACGGGCACCGACATCGGCGCCGAGCTGGCCGTGTTCCGCAACCCGCAGGTGTGGCTGGCCATCGCGATGACCGTTCTCGGGTTCGGCGGCGTCTTCGCCTCCTTCACCTACATCGCGCCGATGATGACCGAGGTCGCCGGGTTCTCCGAGGGGGCGGTCAGCTGGCTGCTGGTGCTCTTCGGCATCGGGCTCGTGATCGGCAACCTGCTCGGCGGGCGCCTCGCCGACCGCGCCCTGATGCCCAGCCTCTACGCCCTGCTGGCCGGCCTCGCGCTCGTGCTCGCCGTCTTCACCTTCACCTCCCGCGCCCAGATCCCCGCCGCGATCACGGTGTTCCTGCTCGGCGCGTTCGGTTTCGCGACCGTCCCGCCCCTGCAGAAGCGGGTCCTCGACAACGCGGCGGCGGCTCCGACGCTGGCCTCCGCCGTCAACATCGGCGCGTTCAACCTCGGCAACGCCCTGGCCGCCTGGCTCGGCGGCCTGGTCATCACCGCCGGTCTCGGTTACACCGCGCCCAACTGGGTCGGCGCGCTGCTCGCCGCCGCCGCCCTCGCCCTGGCGGCCCTCTCCGGGCTGCTCGAACGCCGTACGGTGACGGCCGCCGCCCCCCGGTCCGAGATGCAGCCGGTCTGACCGCCCCCCGGCCGGGAGGCCATCGCGGCGACCTCCCCGGTTCGGCGCGCAATCCGTTTGTCCGGCGCCGGCCCACTCTGGAAGCATGTTCCGTCCGCCGGAACGGCAGGCGGCCGAGCCGGTGGCGGGCGGTCAAGGTGCCGGCCGCCGGTCGAGACGACGGCCGGTGGCCAAGACGCCGGTCGGCGGTCGTGGGACAGGGGGCGCATGAACAAGGCGACGGCGGGCGAGATCGTGGCGACGACGGGCGGGCGGGTCCGGGGCAGGAGGGTCGCCGGCGGTGTCCGCGCCACGCTCGGAATCCCCTACGCGGCCCCTCCCTTCGGCGCCGGCCGGTTCCGGGAACCGCGACCCGCGTCGGCCTGGGGCGGTGTGCGGGACTGCGACCGGTTCGGTCCCGTCGCGCCGCAGTCGGCGCATCTGCCCGGGGCTCCGGCGTGGTCCCCAGACCAGGACGACACGCTGAGCGTGAACGTGTGGGCCCCCGAACGGGCCGCGGGTCCGCTCCCCGTCCTCTTCTGGATTCACGGTGGCGCCTACACCTTCGGCTCCTCGGCGCAGCCCGAATACGACGGCGCCGAACTGGCCCGCGCCGGGCTGGTGGTGGTGACCTGCAACTACCGGCTGGGGTTCGAGGGGTTCGGCCACGTGCCCGGTCTCCCCGCCAACCGGGGCCTGTTCGACCAGGTCGCCGCGCTGCGCTGGGTCCGCGACAACATCGCGGGCTTCGGCGGCGATCCCGGGAACGTCACCGTGGCCGGGCAGTCCGCCGGGGCGGGCTCGGTCGCCTGCCTGCTGACCATGGACCGGTCACGTGGGCTGTTCCGGCGCGCCATCGCCCACAGCGTGCCCGACGCCTACTATCCGCCCGGCCTCGCCGCGGGCCTGACCCGGATGGTGGCGGCGGCCGCCGGGGTCCCCGCCACCGCGGGCGGGCTGCTCTCCGCCGCCCCGCATGCTCTGGTCGCCGCCTCCGACCGGGTGGTCCAGGACTACCGCGCCGACCCGGCCTCCGGCCCGCTGCACTACGACACGGTGATCTACGGGCCGGTTCTCGACGGGGACGTGCTCGCCACGGATCCGCTGTCCGCGCTCTCCGCGGGCACCGTACGGGAGGTGGACCTGCTGCTCTGCCACACCACGCAGGAGTCCTGGCTGATGCACCGGACGGGGAGCATGCCCCCGGTCACCGACGAGGAGGGGCTGGCCCGCTTCGCGGCGGACTTCGGCCTGCCCGACGCCCTGGTGGCGGGCTACCGCGCGCTGCTGCCGGACGCGCCGGTGCTGGAGGTCTACCTCGCCATGGCCGGAGACGCGGTCTTCGCCGAGCACACCGCCGGGCTGGCGCGGGCCCACGCCCGCGCGGGCGGGCGGGCCTTCCTGTCCCGCTTCGCCCGCCGCCGCACCTCCCCGGACGGCGGTACGGCGCGGCCGTGGCACGCCGCGGACGTTCCGTTCGCTTTCGGCAACCTGGACGCCGTCGGCGTGGACTTCCTGATCGGCGGCGTCCCCGACGGACAGGACCGCGCGCTGTCCCGGCGGATGGTGCGCGCCTGGGCGGACTTCTGCGCGACCGGCGACCCCGGCTGGCCCCGGCTCACCGCGGCCTCCGCCCCGGTGCGGTCCTGGGGAGTGCCGGAGGACCGGGTGGCCGACGACGACGCCACCGCCGTCCACGCCCTGTGGCGCGGGGTGGTCCCCTCCCGGCTGCGGCTCTAAAGGGGTATTTGATCCATGCTCGTCGCCTCCGAGCGCGTCCTCGGCTCGGAGCCCAGCCCGCCCAGGTGATCGCGTAGATCCAGTACGCCCTGTACCTGCGCGCCCTTAGTCCACGTCGACGTCGTCGAGGAATCGGAGGAGGTGCGAGAGCACTCGGATGCAGGTGGCGATCTCGGTGTCGGTCAGGTCGCCGCCGGCCTGGCGCAGCACCGTGCGCTCGCGGTCGACCACGGCGGTGATGGCGGCCCGCCCCTCCTCGGTCAGCCGGATGAGCGAGGACCTCTTGTGCATCGGGTTGGGGACGGACTCGACCAGGTGTCGCGCGGCCGCGTCGTTGATCATGCGCTGCACGAACTGGCGGCTCAACGCCTGGGCCCGACCCATCTGAGGGACGGTCATGGATCCGTGCTCGCGGAGCATGTTGAGCACGGCCCGCACCCCGACCGACAACCCCTCGATGGGCGCGTCCTGCTCCACCTTGCGCTGGGCGCGCCGGTACAGCGGCCCCACCAGGTCGAACACTTCGGTGAGGCGGTCGGCCGGCTCTCCGGACGCCGGGTCATGATCTGTCTCGCTCACCTCCCCATCATGACACCTGGGTTGTCATCATGGGGCAATAATGACACCTTGGTTGTCATGAATGATCTGTTCTGGCTCGACACCGGCACCGGACGACCCCTTGTCCTGCTCCACGGCGGCTTCGTGGACCACCACATGTGGGACGACCAGATTCCGGTCCTCGCCTCGCGGTACCGCGTCATCACGCCCGACGCCCGCGGCCACGGCCGGTCCGCCAACGCCACCGAGCCGTTCCGGTTCACCGACGACCTCGCCGCGCTGCTGCGCCACCTGGGCACCGGCCCCGCGACCCTGGTCGGAGTCTCCATGGGGGCGGGCATCGCGGTCGACACCGCGCTGGAACACCCCGAACTGGTCGGCGCCGTGGTCGTCAGCGGCGCCGGGACCAACGAGCCGTACTTCACCGATCCCTGGACCACCCAAACCATGGCCGCGTGGCACTCGGCGATGGCCGCCGGTGATCTGGACCTCTCGGTCGAGGCGTTCACGCTCTTGGCGGCGGGCCCGCACCGGACCCTCGGGGAGCTCGACCCCGACGTCGTGAACCGTCTGCGCCGGATGGCCAGGGGAACCATGAGTAAGCACACCTCCGACGAACCTGACCGGCTCGTCCCGGTGCCCGATGCCTGGGCCCGCGTCGCCAAGATCGAAATTCCCGTTCTGGCGATCAACGGCGCCATCGACTCACCCGACCACATCGGCATGGCCGAACGCCTCGCCGGCACCGTCGCCAACGGCCGCGCGATCTCGATTGACGGGACCGCCCACTACCCCAACATGGAGCGCCCGGACATCTTCAACGAGATCCTCGAAGACTTCCTGCGCACCTTGTGACCACACCACCGACAGCTCTCCCCCCAACCGCCGGCGACCGGTGCCGGCGGCTCGACGACGTTGCCGAGGCCGGGGCGCCGGAGTACGTCGCCGTACTCCGGCACCCCTCAGCCGGTCACCCCTTGACGGTCAGCAGCGGTCGCAGCTCGACGACGGGTTCGGCGACCCCGGCCCTGCGGAGACTCGAGACGACGGGGCCGATGTCCTTGTACACCCAGGGGGCCTCCTGCTTGAGGTCGCGCCGCCACGCGGCCATCACGTCGGAGCGGCGGGTGACGGCCGGGTCACGGTGGTCCAGCGGGGTGACCACCCGGAAGTCACGCAGGAAGGCGTCCAACGCGGCGTCGCCCGCCTGGGCGGCGGCGCCCCGGCGCACGCGGCGACCGGCGCCGTGGCAGGCGCTCGCCAGGGTCCGGGGGCTGCCGTGACCGCGCAGCACGTAACTGGCGGCCCCCATCGAGCCCGGTACGATGACGGGCTCGCCCCACATCGCGTACGGCCCGCCCGCCGTCTCGGCGTATCCGCCCGCCGGCGTCGCGCCCTTGCGGTGTACGACCTGTCCGTCGTCGTGCTGCCACAGCAGGTTGTGCGGGGCGTCATACACGAGGTCGGCGGTGAGCTCCCCGCACTCGGCGGCGAGCCCGGCGCGCAGCATCAGCGACAGGAAAAAGCGGTTGCCCACCGCGAAGTTCGCCGCGTTGCCGAACGCGTCGAGGTAGCGCCGCCGCGCCGGCGCGGACCGTCCGTCCGGCATCATGGGAATGATCTTGTTGTCCGGCAGGGGGACGCCTGCGGGCCATGCCGCTCTGGCCTGGTCCAGCCCGGACGCGTTGGCCTGATGTCCCAGCGACAGGGAGCCGCTGTGCACCATCAGCACCACCTGGCCGAGGCTGAAGCCCCAGCTGTGGGCGGCCTGCCGGTCATGGACCGCCGACACGTACTGCAGCTCCGCGAAATGGTTGCCGCCGCCGACGCTGCCGATGATGCTGTCGTAGCTCGTGCCGCCCGCGCTGTTGATCCAGTCCCGGAAGGCGTCGGCGTTCGTCGTCGAGTACCGCGATCCGTGGATCCGGCCGAGCTGGGCGTCGCCGGGCCGCAGCGCCGACCACACCCCGTCCGCCCGCTCCGGCGCGCCGGCGCCGAGCAGTCCCGGCAGGCCGTCGCGGAGCAGCGCCTCTCGCTGGAGACCGGACAGTGCGATGCGCCGGCCGCCCTCGAAGAACAGGTGCCGTAGCCGGCGCTCCAGCGCGTCCAGCCGCGGGCGCACCTGGTCGGCGGTCAGCGACGTCGTCTCCAGCCGCATGCCGCAGTTGATGTCGTTGCCGACCGCCTGGGGGAGCAGCGCGCCGCGCGTCTGCAGCACCGTGCCGATCGGGATCCCGGCCCCCCTGTGGAGGTCGGGGGTCAGCACGACCCGGCTGATCGCCGCTTCGGTGTGCCCGGTCACCGCGCCCAACCGCTCCAGGGTGTCGGCGGTGGCGAGCACGGTGAGGATCTCGTCGATCGCGCTGGACTCGATCGGCACGTCGGTCCCGGCGCAGACGTCCACGGGGATGCCCCATCGATTGGGCAGATGGAGCCAGCTGTCGTCGGTGCGGACGAGCCTCGGGTCCTGCTGGAAGGCGGCGGGACGCCGCTTGGAGGTTGTCATGAAGCCTTCCTGGTGGCTGCTGGTGAGAGAGATGCGAGTTCCGCCGCCATCCGGTGACGGGCATGCGGGACAGCGCCGGCACCTGGGCCGGCGGTGGACTCCCCGAGGTTCAGCAGCCGCGAGGTGAGATCGACTTTAGCGGCGGAGCCCGGCACCCCCAACGGGTTTTCGGCCGCAGCGCGCCTTCGCCCCTGTCCGACGCCGGGCGCCTGCGCGTCAGCGCTGGTGACCGTGGAGAACCGGGGCCGTCCGGCCGGGTAGTCTGGCCGCCGGCAGCGCGCCGATCACGGCTACGGCGGCGAGGGCCATGAGAGCGGGGCCCATCGCGGAGGCGAAGGCGTCAGCGGTCCAGTGCGGCCCGTCGCCGTACGGCCGGCCGGCGGGGGCGGTGAGGGTCATCAGCATCGTCGCCGCGGCGACGCCCAGTGCCGGGCCGACATTCATGGCGGTCTGCTGGAGCCCGCCGGCCACCCCGGCGGTGTCCACGGAGGCGTGGTGCACGACGACGGCTGTCCCGGTGACCATCACCGCGCTGAAACCGGCGCCCAGCACGAGAAAGCAACCGCTGATCGCCGGGGAGGCCGGTGCCCGGCCGAGCTGGGACAGCAGAAGGATGCCGAGAGCGAGCAGAGCCATCCCCGCCACGGCCGTTCCGCGTAGCCCCCACCGGCGCAGCAGCACAGCGCAGACCGGCGCGCCCAGCACCATCGTCACGGCCAGGGGCAGGACTCTCAGACCGCTCTGCAGCGGGTCCAGCGCGAGGACGTCCTGCAGGAAGTACGTGCCGACGAACAGGGCGCCGAACAGGGACGCCGACGCGGCCACCAGGATGCCGAGCGCCGAGGCGACCGTTGCCGATCGGAGCACGCTTGACGGCACCAGCGGGCTCGTGGCGCGTCGCTCGTGCCAGGCGAACGCGCCACCGGTGGCCGCGACGGCGGCAAGCCCGAGCGCGGTCGCCGCCGTCCAGCCGGTTTCCGGTATTTCGACGAGTGTCCGCACCAGGCAGGCCAGGGCCACCGCGAGCAGGCAGGCGCCGGGCAGGTCGAGCCGGACGCCGGAGGACCTTCCCTGCGCGGGGGGCCGGACGGCGAGGGTCAGCGCGCCGACCGCGAGCGCGGGCGCCACGTTGAGGTTTCGTCCAGGGCGACGATCATCGCCCCGATGACGCTGCTCGCGAGCGTCAGGCGCCGGTGTCCTTCGGGGCTCACCCGTTCTCCGGCCCGAGGTGCGCGTCCAGCGCGGCGCGCAGCAGCGGTCCGGCGTCGTCGGCTCCCGTGGCGAGCCGGAGGCTGCCCCACCCCCACAGCTGGGCGATGCCGTGCAGGTTGGCCCAGAGCGCGCCGGCGACGACCTGTGGCGCGGGGCCGGGCCGGGTCCGCGCCCGGGTGACGAGGTCGGTGAGGATGCCGAAGAGCGGCAGGCTCACCTCCCGCAGGCCGAGGTGGTCGCTCTCCAGCAGGTCGTGGCGGAACATCAGCTCGAACATGCCGGGGTTGGTCAGTGCGAAGTCGAGGTAGACGCCTCCCAGCGCCAGGAGCCGGGCCCGGGGGTCCGCCAGGCCTTCCCCCGCCGTCTCGGTGACCCTGGCGGTCAGGTCGGCGAAGCCCTGACGCGCGATGGCCGACAGCAGGGCCATGTGGGTCGGGAAGTAATGGCGCGGGGCCCCGTGCGAGACCCCGGCCCGGCGGGCGATCTCACGCAGGGTCAGGGACTGCGTCCCCTCCCTGGTCACCAGGTCGACTCCGACCTCTATCAGACGGGCCCTTACTCCCATGTCCTGCTCACTCATAGACAGTGTCTACCAAACCCGGTAGACACTGTCTACTTCCGATCCGCCGGAGATCATCTCGGATGTGGCGGCCCCATTACTGTCCGTTGTATTAATGTGACCTTCTGTGTTACCCCTATCGGGTCGTGCAGCCGGGACCCGCACCGGCCGGCGGAGGCGAGGAGGCACGATGACAGCTGATCCCGACGACCCGGAACGGTCCGGTACGGACCATCTCCGGCAGGTCCACGACGCGGCGGCCGAGCTCGCGTGGACGGCGGAGGAGATCCGGCGGATCTGCGCGCGCACGACGGCCACGCTGACCGCCGCCGCCACGCGTTCCCCATGGTTTCCCGCCGGTATCCACTGGAGCCTGCTCCGCGCGCTGACCAACCGCGGGGGGCTCGGTTACGCCTTCGAAGGCGGGCGGTTCGGCGGTCCGGCCGCCCGCCTGGGCGCGCTGGCCGGGCGGAGCAGCCTCGCCACGCTGGTCGCCGTCACCTCCCTGCGGCTGCGGCTCGCGGGTGTCCTGCACCGGCGTCCGGAACTGGCCGCCGACCCCGTCATGCGGCGGCTGCTCGACGCGGCCGGCGCGGATCGCGACGTCGAGGCGGTCCGGGCCGTCCGGGCGCTGTGCAGGGAGAAGGGCGCCACCGGGGCGATCGGCGGCATCGCGCCCGTCTTCGGCGAGGTGCTCGCGATGCGGGCGCTGCTCGACGAGAACCCCTTCAACGACCAGACCGGCTGGTCCATCGTGCCGGGCCGGGGATCCTCGGGTCACGGACGGGATGTCGTCCACTCCGCCGGGCCGCGCCGCGCCGCCGTCTCCCCGGCCTCCGCCGGGCCGCGCCGCTCCAGGAGGCTGCTGCTGGCCGGGGGCCTCGCCGGACTCGTCGCGGCCGTCGCCGTGGCCGCGTGGCGCCGACGCGCCGGCCGGGCCTCGCGCGGGTGACGGGGATGGGGATGACCCCGGGATACGGAGTGCTCGCCGAGCAACTGGCCGCCGACGCCGCGCGCCTGGCCGATCACGCGGCCAGGCTGCGCGACCTCGCCGCCCGTGTCCGGGGCAATCCGATCGTGCCCGAGTGGTTCGACGACCTGATCGACGGGCAGATCGCCCGCTGCGCCGCGGCCTCCGCGGACCTGACCCGCGCCGCGGCGGCCACCCGTGACCGCGCCGCCGGAGAGCGTGACCGCGCTGCCGGAGAGGGAACCCGCCTCACCAGGGCCGGTGCCGTCCCCCGCGACCGCGCCCCCGACGCTTCCGGCGTCCCTGGTTCTCCTGCCGCTCCCAGCGTCTCTGCCGCTTCCGGCATCCCTGATGCCCCCGACGTCCCCGATTCCCCCAGCGCCCCCGGCGCTCCCGACACCCCCGGCGTCCCGAAGAGGGATGAGCCCGGCCGGTTCCGATGAGACCACTTTCCGAGGAGGCCCCATGCCCACCGACCCCCGCCACTCCCGGCTCGACCACGCGTCCCTCAGCCCCGGCGACGAGCGGGTCCCCCCGCATCTGGTCAGGACGGCGCACGAGGGCCTGCCCGCCCGGCGGGACACGCCGAAGCGGGTCCTGGTCATCGGCGCGGGCATGGCGGGCCTGGTCGCCGCCTACGAGCTGATGCGCCAGGGGCACGACCCCGTCGTGCTGGAGGCACAGCAGCGCGTGGGCGGCCGCGTCCACACCCTGCGCGGCTTCGCGGAGGGCCTGTACGCCGAGGCCGGGGCCATGCGCATCCCCCGCGTCCACGACCTGACGCTGGCCTACTGCCGCGAGTTCGGGCTCGGCCTGCGCCCGTTCGTCATGGGCAACCCCAGGACCCTCGCCTTCATCCAGGGCAGGCGCATGACGATGGAGGACCTGAACGCCGATCCGGGCCTGGTGGACTTCGAGCTGGCCGAGCACGAACGCGGCAGGACCTACGAGGAGCTGTGGAACGCGGCCACCGCGGAGGTCCGGGAGCGCTACTCGGCCGAGGGAGGCGCCGCCCTCGACCGTCTCTGCGCCGACTACGACCATCACTCGATCCGCAGCTTCCTGCGCGAGCGCGGCTTCTCCCCGGGGGCCGTCGAACTCTACGGGATCATGAGCTTCCGGGAGGCGAACCTCAACGCCGCGGTGATCGAGCAGTTCCGGGAGATCATCGGCCGGGCGTTCGAGGACATGCAGGAGATCGTCGGAGGGACCGACCGGCTGCCCCTCGCCTTCTACGAGCGGCTCAAGGAGCGCGTCCGCTTCGGCCACGAGGTGCACGCGATCGAGCAGGACGACCACTCGGTCACCCTGCACGTCAGGACCGCCGCGGGCCGTACCGAGATGACGGGCGACTACGCCGTGTGCACCATGCCCTTCTCCGTGCTCCGCGACATCGAGATACGGCCCGCGTTCACCCGGCGCAAGCAGCGGGCGATCAGGGAGCTCAACTACAACGCCTCGACCAAGATCCTGTTCCAGGTGCGCGAGCGGTTCTGGGAGCGCACCGACGGGATCGTCGGCGGGACCACCGTGACCGACCTGCCCGTCCGCCGGATCTGCTACCCCTCCCACTCCGACCCCGACGAGCGCAGGGGCGTTCTGCTCGCCAGCTACACCTGGGGCCAGGACGCGCTGCGGTGGGGTGCCATGAGCAGGGAGAAGCGGATCCAGCAGGCCGTGGAGGACGTCGCGAAGGTCCACCCGGAGATCGTCGACGCCTTCGAGTTCGGGGTGAGCCACGCCTGGTACGAGGACCCCTTCGCGGCCGGTGCCTTCGCCCTCTTCGAGCCGCACCAGCAGACGACCCTGCACGAGGCGATCATCCAGCCGGAGGGCCGCGTCCACTTCGCCGGAGAGCACTGCTCCCTCTGGCACGCCTGGATCGAAGGCGCGCTGGAGTCGGGACTGCGCGCCGCCGCCGCCATCCACGACAGCCCGTCCTGAGACTTTTCCCGGGGGCGGTGGAATCGATCAACGAGGCGTGATGTTCGATTGGTCCGTAGGCATACCGCTGATCGTGGAGGTCCCTGTGGGCAAGCTGAACGACGACGCGAAAGAACTGCTCAGCCAGCCGATTCACGCCTGGGTGACGACCGTACGGCCGGACGGATCGCTGCACAGCACCGTCGTGTGGGTGGACGTCGACGGAGACGACGTCATCTTCAACACGGCCGTCGGTCGCGCCAAGGAGCGCCACCTGCGCAACGACCCCCGGGTGTCGGTGAGCATCCTGGACCCCAAGGACGCCTTCCACCTCGTCAGCGTCTCGGGCACCGGAGAGCTGGAGCTCGAAGGCGCGGACGCCGTCATCGACGGCCTGGCGAAGAAGTACCTCGGGGTGGACAGCTACCCCTACCGGCAGCCGGGCGAGCAGCGCATCACGGTCCGGGTGAGGCCTGACCAGGTGATCTACAGCCCGGGGAGCTGAACGGCGTTCTCCGGCGCGGCCCGGCCACGAGTAGTCTGCTGCGACTGACACGCGACGAACCTGGAGGCGTTCCACATGGAAGCAAGCGGCGAGGGCACGGCACGGCCGATCACGTTCGTCGGCGAACCGGTGCTGCACCGCCCGTGTGAGACCGTGACCCGCTTCGACGACGATCTCGCCACGCTGGTCGCGGACATGTTCGCGAGCATGTACGCCGCCGAGGGCGTGGGCCTGGCGGCCAACCAGATCGGGATCGGCCTGCGCGTGTTCGTCTACGACTGCCCGGACGAGACCGAGGAGTACCGCAAGGGTGTCGTGGTCAATCCGACGCTGGTGATGCCCGGACCTGACGAGGAGCACCTGGACGACTACGACGAGGGCTGCCTGTCGGTGCCGGGGCAGCGGGCGTCGCTGGCCCGGCCGGACCGCGCCGTGGTGCACGGGTTCGACGTGACCGGAGCGCCCGTCACGGTGGAGGGCACCGGCCTGCTGGCCCGCTGCCTGCAGCACGAGACCGACCACCTGGAGGGGCGCCTCTACATCGACCGGCTCCCGGCCGAGCGGCGCGAGCAGGTCCTGGCGGCCTACGAGCAGGAGCGCGACCAGGCGGCCGTGGCCGGCTGAGCACCGGCGGGCCCGGGGGAGGGGATCCTCCGCCGGGCCCGCCTCCCGGCTACCATGTCGCCCGATACCACGACATCGGGAAAGGGCTGGGTGTTGAAGGATCTCGGAGACGGGTTCCGCGCCTTCTGGCGGGAGCGTCACCTGTCCACGCTGACCACCGTGCGGGCTGACGGCACGCCGCACGTCGTCCCCGTGGGGGTGACGCTGGACGCCGACTCCGGGATCGCGCGGGTGATCACCTCGGGCGGCTCGCACAAGGTCCGCCACGTGCGCGAGGCCGGAGAAGAGGGCGCGGCGGTCGCCGTCTGCCAGGTGGACGGGCGCCGCTGGTCGACCCTGGAGGGGCGCGCGGTGATCCGGGAGGACCCGGGGTCGGTCGCCGACGCCGAGCGCCGCTACGCCGAGCGCTACCGGCGGCCCCGGGAGAATCCGGCCCGCGTCGTGATCGAGATCCGGGTCGGCCGGGTGCTGGGCAATGTCTGACCTCGTCATGGTCGTCGGCATCGGCGCCGACGGCTGGGCGGGCCTGTCGGCGGCGGCACGGCGCGAGCTGCACGCCGCGGAGGTCCTGATGGGCAGCGCCCGGCAGCTGGCGCTGGTCCCCGAGGCGACCGCCGAGCGCGTCGCCTGGCCCTCGCCGATGCTCCCGGCCCTGCCCGCGCTGATCGCCTCCCACCGGGGCCGCCGGGTGTGCGTGCTGGCCAGCGGCGACCCCATGTTCCACGGCATCGGCACGACACTGGTCCGGCTGCTCGGCACGGGCCGGGTCCGGGTGCTGCCTCATCCGTCGTCGGTCTCGCTGGCCTGCGCCAGGCTCGGCTGGGCCGTCGACCGGGTCGAGGTGGTCAGCGTCGTGACGAGGCCGGTCGAGTCGCTGCACGCCGTGGTCCACCAGGGCCGCCGGGTGCTGGTCCTCAGCGCCGACGGCCGCACTCCGGCGCGGGTCGCCGCGCTGCTCGCCGCGCGTGGGTACGGCGGGAGCCCGATGACGGTCCTGGAGCGGCTCGGCGGCGCCGGGGAGCGCGTGATCCACGGTACGGCGGGCGGCTGGTCCCTGCCGGTGGCCCACGACCTCAACGTGGTCGCGGTGGAGTGCCGCGCCGACGCCGGGACCGTGCCCCTGCCCTGCGTCCCGGGCCTGCCGGACGAGGCCTTCGAGCACGACGGCCAGCTCACCAAGAGCGAGGTGCGCGCGGTGACCCTCTCCCGGCTCGCCCCCGTCCCCGGCGAGCTGCTGTGGGACGTCGGCGCGGGTGCGGGCAGCGTCGCGATCGAGTGGATGCGCGCTCATCCGGCCAACCGGGCGGTGGCGGTGGACAGCCATCCCGAGCGGGCCGCGCGGATCTCCCGCAACGCCGCGGGGCTCGGCGTGCCCGGCCTGAACGTGGTGACCGGGCCGGCTCCCGCGGCGCTCGCCGGGCTGGAGCCGCCCGACGCCGTCTTCATCGGTGGCGGGGTGACCGTCCCCGGAGTGGTGGAGGGGTGCTGGGAGGCGCTGCGGCCCGGCGGCAGGCTGGTCGCCAACGCGGTCACCGTGGAGTCCGAGGCCGTCCTGGCCTCCTGGCACGGCGAGCTCGGCGGCGACCTGGTCCGGCTGGCGGTCAGCAGGGCGGCACCGGTCGGCGGCTTCACCGGCTGGCGGCCGATGATGCCCGTGACGACCTGGACGGCGATCAAGCCGGTGGAGGGTGAGCGATGACGGTGCGTTTCATCGGGGCGGGACCCGGCGCCGCCGACCTGATCACTCTCCGGGGGCAGCGGGCGGTCGCGTCCTCGCCGGTGTGCCTGTACGCCGGGTCCCTGGTCCCGGCCGAGCTGCTGGAGTGCTGCCCGCGCGGGGCACGGCTGGTGGACACCGCCAGGATGGCTCTGGAGGAGATCGTGGCGGAGATGCTCGCCGCTCACCGGGCCGGCCACGACGTGGCCCGGCTGCACTCCGGCGATCCGTCGGTGTTCAGCGCGATGGCCGAGCAGATGCGGCGGCTGGACGCGGCCGGGGTGCCCTACGAGGTGATCCCCGGCGTGCCCGCGTTCGCCGCCGCCGCGGCGTCGCTGAAGCGGGAGCTCACCGTCCCCGGGGTGGGCCAGACGATCGTGCTGACCCGGACCTCGGTCCGCGCCACCCCCATGCCCGACGGAGAGGACCTGGACACGCTCGGCCGCAGCCGGGCCACGATGGTCCTCCACCTGGCCGTGCAGCGCGTCGAGGCGGTCGCCGCGGAGCTGGTCCCCAACTACGGCGCCGACTGCCCGGTGGCCGTGGTGGCGCGGGCCAGCCGGGACGACGAGGTGATCCTGCGCGGCACCCTGGCCGACATCGCCGGCAAGGTCCATGCCGCCGGAGTCGTCCGCACCGCGGTGATCGTGGTCGGCCGCGTGCTGACCGCTTCGGAGTTCCCCGACAGCCACCTGTACTCGGCCGCCCGCTGCCGTGACTGACCCCGGCGCCGGGACCTACCGCCCCACCGCGCCCGGACACCGGCCCCGGCCCGGCCGGTCCGCGTGGCCGGTTCAGCCGGCGCGGCCGACGATCGCTCCCGCGCGGTCGATGACCACCACGTCCACCGCCACGGACGCCTCGCGCAGCACGCCGACGGCCGTCAGGCGGGCGCGCTCGGCGACCAGGTCGCCCAGCGGCAGCCCCGCCTCCTGGCAGAGCCGGAGCGCGTGCAGGGCCGTGTTGGCCGCCAGCACCCGTCCGGCCAGTGCCTCGCCCCCGCCCGCCGAGCGGACGATCTCTGCGAGCATCCCCGGATTGACCTGCGAGCGGCCCGAGTGAAGGTCCAGATGGCCGTCGGCGAGCTTGGAGAGCTTGCCGATGCCGCCGGCCACGGTCAGCCGCGGCACGGGATGCCTGCGCAGATACTTCAGCACGGCTCCCGCGAAGTCGCCCATGTCGAGCAGCGCGTCCTCCGGCAGCCCGTACAGCTCGGCCGCCACCCTCTCCGAGGTGCTCCCGGTGCATCCGGCGACGTGCCGGCGGCCGGCCGCCCTGGCCACGTCGATGCCGCGCCGGATGCTGTCGATCCAGGCCGAACACGAGTACGGCACCACGACGCCGGTCGTGCCGAGGATGGACAGCCCGCCCAGGATCCCCAGCCGGGGGTTCCAGGTCTTCCTCGCCAGCTCCTCGCCGTGCTCCACCGAGATCTCCACGATCACGTCACCGGTTCCGCCGTGCCGGGCGGCCACCTCGGCGATGTGCTCGCGCATCATCCGCCGGGGGACCGGGTTGATCGCCGGTTCGCCCACGTCCAGCGGGAGCCCCGGCTTGGTGACGGTGCCGACCCCGGGCCCCGCCGCGAACGCCACGCCGCCGCCGGGGGCGCCGTGCCGTACCGTCGCGGAGATCAGTGCCCCGTGCGTCACGTCGGGGTCGTCACCGGCGTCC
Source organism: Streptosporangium canum (assembly GCF_900113865.1). Lineage (GTDB taxonomy): Bacteria > Actinomycetota > Actinomycetes > Streptosporangiales > Streptosporangiaceae > Streptosporangium > Streptosporangium canum. Next base: position 70,871 of record NZ_FOQY01000030.1, read on the forward strand.
TTGACCACCGCGGCCATGGCCGCGCCGCCGGTCAGCTCCTCCCTGGCCAGCGCGAACGCCGGGCGCCGCCCCTTGGGCAGCGCGATCTCCACCGGGTCGGGGAAGTCGCCGGTCAGCAGCGCGGTGTAGGCGGCGGTGGTGGCCGCGGTCGCGCACGCGCCGGTGGTCCATCCGTGGCGTAGGGGCGTGCTCATGGTTCAAGCATCGGTCGGTACGGCAGGGCGACGCCCCGCGACGGAGGAAAGGTGACGCAGTGGTGAACATCCTGGTGCTGGGCGGTACGGACGAGGCCAGGCGGCTGGCCGCCGCGCTCGCCGGACGCGTCGGGACACACGTGGTGTCCTCGCTGGCGGGGCGGGTGCGCGACCCCAAACTGCCGGTGGGCGAGGTGCACGAGGGCGGCTTCGGCGGTCCCGGCGGACTCCAGGCGTGGATCGGCGAGCGCCGGATCGACGTCGTCGTGGACGCCACGCACCCGTTCGCCGCCCGGATGACCGCCTCGGCGGTCGAGGCGACCGGCCGGGCCGGGGTGCCGCTGCTGATCCTGCGGCGGCCGGGCTGGCAGGCCGCCCCCGGCGACGACTGGCGCTGGGTGCCGTCGCTCGCCGCGGCCGCCGAACTCCTGCCCGCGCTGGGGGAGCGGGTGTTCCTGACCACCGGCCGCCGGAGCCTGCCGGTCTTCGCCGGGCTCGACGGTCTGTGGTTCCTCGCCCGCTCGGTGGACCCGCCGGAGCCGCCCGCCCCGCGCCGTCTGGAGGTGCTGCTCAGCCGAGGCCCGTTCACCGTGCGGGGTGAGCTGGCGCTCATGCGCCACTACCGCGTGGACATGCTGGTCACCAAGGACAGCGGCGGAGAGATGACCACGGCCAAGCTGCTCGCGGCCCGCGACCTCGGACTCCCGGTCGTGATCGTACGGCGGCCGCCGCATCCCGGGGGAGTCCCCTCGGCGGGGACGGTGGAGGAGGCGCTCACCTGGCTGGAGGGCACGGTGGGTCACGTCAGGTGAGGTTGAGCCGGCCGGGAGGAGCGCCCGGCCGGGGGCGTCAGGCCCGCCTGAGCGGGCCGGGAGGTGCACCCGGCCGGAGGGCCCCGGCCGGGTGGGCCCGCCCGGCCGGGGCCGCGGGAGGCCGGTCACGCGGGGTAGCGGCGGGGGGTGAACACCACCTGGCCGCCGTCGCCACGCTTGACCGCCCGGGTGGTCGAGGAGCCCACCAGCAGCAGGCAGCGCATGTCGACCATGGCCGGGTCGAGCTCGGCCAGGGTGGTGACGGTCACGCTCTCCCCGGCTCCGCCGACGTCCCGGCCGATGACGACGGGAGTCTGCGGAGCGCGGTGCTCCAGCAGCAGGTCCCGGGCGGCGGCCACCTGCCACGTGCGGCTCTTCGAGGCGGGGTTGTAGATCGCCAGGACCAGGTCGGCCCTCGCGGCGGCGGTGATCCGCCCGGCGACGACCTCCCACGGCTTGAGCAGGTCCGACAGCGACAGCACGCAGTAGTCGTGGCCGAGCGGGGCGCCCGCCCGGCTCGCCACCGCGTGCGCGGCGGTCAGACCCGGCAGCACCCGCACCGGGACGTCGGCGAACCGGGGCTCGCAGGCCACCTCCAGCACCGCGCTGGCCATCGCGAACACCCCCGGATCGCCCGAGGAGACCACGGCCACCCGGGATCCGGCCGCGGCCAGCTCCAGCGCGTGCGCGGCCCGCTCGGCCTCCACCCGGTTGTCGGTGGGGTGGCGGCGCTGGCGCGGGTTCGGCGGGACCCGGTCCAGGTAGGGGCCGTACCCGACGAGCTCGTCGGCGCCCGCCAGCGCGTCCTGCGCCTCCGGGGTCAGCCACGGCCGTCCGGCCGGGCCGAGACCGACCACGACCACCTCGCCGGGACCGCCGGCCGAGGTCGCGGGCTCCGCCTCCCGGACCGGCCCGGCCTGCGCGGCGTTCACCGGGCTCGGGATCAGCGCCAGCGAGAAGTACGGCACGCTGTCCGGGTCCACCTCGGCGAGCGGGGCCAGGCGCTGGCCGCCGGTGGTGGCGCGTTCCACGTACCAGGCCTCGTCGAGGCGGCCGGCCCGGTCCAGCGCGTCGCGCACCTTGGCGAACGTCCGGCCGAGCTTGAGGATCGCCGCCGAGTCGGCGGACGCCAGGCGCTCGGCGAGAACCTCGGCGGGGAGCGTTCCGGGCAGCACGGTCAGCGTCTCGTCCCGCTCGACCAGCGGCCGTCCGAGGACCGCCGCGGCGCCGCTCACGGAGGTCACGCCGGGGACCACCTCGGTGACGTAGCGGTGGGACAGGCGCTTGTGCATGTGCATGTAGGAGCCGTAGAAGAGCGGGTCGCCCTCGCACAGCACCACCACGTCGCGCCCGGCGTCCAGATGGGCGGCCAGCCGCAGCGCGCACTCGGCGTAGAAGTCGTCGATGGCGCCCTGGTAGCCGCCGGGGTGATCGGTGGTCTCCGTGGTGAGCGGGTAGATCAGGGCTTCCTCGATCTGGCCCTCGCGCAGGTACGGCGCGGCCACCGAGCGGGCGATGCTCCGGCCGTGGCGGGCGCTGTGGAAAGCGATCACGTCCGCCTCGCCGAGGAGGCGGGCGGCCTTGACGGTCACCAGCTCCGGATCCCCGGGCCCGAGCCCCACGCCCCAGAGCCGTCCAGTCGTCATGTCGTTCAATCGTCCTCACTCGCGATGGCGTTGACCGCGGCGGCGGTCATCGCGCTTCCACCCCGGCGCCCGTGCACGACCAGGTACTCCAGGCCCGCCGGATGCTCGGCGAGGGCCTGCTTGGACTCGGCGGCGCCGATGAAGCCGACCGGGATCCCGAGCACGGCGGCCGGCCGGCCGGCGCCCTCCTCGACCATCTCCAGCAGCCGGAACAGCGCGGTCGGCGCGTTGCCGATCGCGACCACGGAGCCCTCCAGCCGGTCGCGCCACAGCTCCAGCGCGGCGGCGCTGCGGGTGGTGCCCAGCCGTCCGGCGAGCTCCGGCACGCCCGGCTCGCCCAGCGTGCAGATCACCTCGTTGCCGGCGGGCAGGCGGCGGCGGGTCACCCCGGAGGCGACCATCATCGCGTCGCACAGCACCGGCGCGCCCGCGCGCAGGGCCGCGCGCGCCGACGCCACGACGCCGGGCGACCACCCGAGGTCGGTGACCAGGTCGACCATCCCGCAGGCGTGGATCATGCGGACCGCCACCTGGGCGACGTCCGGGGGCAGGCCGCTCAGATCGGTCTCGGTGCGGATGGTGGCGAAGGAACGGCGGTAGATCTCCGCGCCGTCGCGGACGTAGTCGATCACGTTTCCCCTCTGGCGGCCGCCACCGCGGCCGTGGTCTCTTCGATGTCCGCACAGGTCAGGCTCTGGCCGTCCAGGTCGACGCGGTAGCCGTCGCCGGTGGCGACCACGTCCGCGACCCGCCCTCCGGGGCGGCCGCAGCGCCTGTCGCAGCCCGCCCAGTGCACGGGGAGCGTACCGGTGTGCGGTGAATCCGCCACATGCGGGGCGACGGCCGGTGGCGTGCCGCCCTCCGGCTCCGCCCGGCTCCCCGGCCCGGTTCCGCTCCGGGCGTCGCCCCCGATCGGTGCCCCGGGGCCGGCTCCGGTGGCGGAGGCGGTCCTGCCGCCCCGGCGGGAGAGGGTGGCGCGGGCCGCGTCGGCCCGCACGTCGGCCAGGGACTTGGCGCAGCCGGGGCGTCCGGTGCAGGCCGTCACGCCGATCCACGGGGAGCCGGGGTCGGTGACCAGGCCGGCCTCCGCCAGCCGGGCGGCCGCCCGCGGCAGTTCGGCGCGGTCCAGACCGGGCAGCACCACGCCCCGCCACGGTGTCAGCCGCACCTCGCCGTGGGAGGCCAGGCCGGCGAGGAGTTCGGCCTGGGCGGAGGTCAGCCGTCCCAGCGGCACCGCGACGCCGAGGGCCACCCGGCCGCCGGGCCGGCCGAAGGTTCCCACCGGCCCTCCCGCCGCGGACGGCCGCCCGGCCCGGTACGGCTCCGCGGGCGGGCGGAGCCGTACCGGGCCGGCGGAACCGGTGTCCAGCGCGGCGCGGACCCGGGCCGCGACCAGTTCCGCGCCGTCGCTCAGCTCGCTGATCCGCCAGGCGTGCGTCTCCTGGGCGGCCAGCTCGGCCAGGAACGCCTCGGCGGCGGCGAGCAGGGTGGTGACCGCGGAGGTCACGGGCACGCGCAGGCCGCTGTCGGCGCCCGCGAGGATCAGGGCGGCCTCGCCCGCCCCGGTCGGCAGGATCCCGGCGTCGGGGCCGAGCCAGGCCACGTCGCCCCGGCCGTCGTCGAGGGCGAACAGGAAACGTCCCGGCAGGCCGGCGAGGCCGGGCCGGGCGCACAGCCGGCGGTCCAGGTCGGCGACCAGCGGGCCGACGTCGAGCACCCCTCCCGTGTCGCAGCCGGTCAGCGGGGAGGCGAGGACGTTGCGGATCCGCTCGTGGGTGGGCGAGGGCAGCAGCCCCGCCTCCGCCATGCGCGCCGCGAACCCGGTCTCCTCGCCGAGCCCGCGCACCTGGACGTTCGCGCGGGAGGTCAGCTCGATGACGCCGGTCCCCCAGGTGGCGGCGGCGCCGGCGAGTTCACGTAGCTGGGGGACCGTCAACCGGCCGCCGGGGACGCGGACGCGCGCCAGGCCGCCGTCGGCAGCGGCGTGCACCTGGAGCGCCCCGGGACAGGCATCGAGTCGCGATCGTCCGGAAAAGTCGCCAATGACCACGCAGAGGATGGTAACGCCAGTTTCTTGCAAGGAACGGGACTGCCGTAGTCTCATCGATGGCGACGGCAAAGGGAGGAAGCCGGTGTGAATCCGGCGCGGTCCCGCCACTGTAACCGGGGAGCGAACCCCACCCAGGCCACTGTCCGGCGACGGACGGGAAGGCCGGGGGGAGCACCGATCCGGGAGCCAGGAGACTCCAGCCGTCGTAGCCGACGACGACCCGGGGCGAGGACCCCGAGGGAGGAAGCTCCGTGCGCTTTTCGCCGTTCCCGTGCCATCCGGTGGCCCCGCTGAGCCGTACCACGCCGTTCCCGCAGGGGTGTGGCGCGTGATCCTCCTGCTCTCGACCTCCGACACCGACCTGCTCAGCGCCCGCGCGAGCGGCGCGGACTACCGGCTGGGCAACCCCGCCCGGCTCACCGCCGAGGACCTGCCACCCCTGCTGGACGGCGCCGACCTGGTCGTCGTCCGGCTGCTCGGCGGGCGCCGCGCCTGGGAGGAGGGCCTGGACGCCCTGCTCGCCGGGCCCCGGCCCGTCGTCGTCCTGGGCGGCGAGCAGGCGCCCGACGCCGAGCTGATGGAGCTGTCCACCGTGCCCGGCGGGGTCTGCGCCGAGGCGCACGCCTACCTCGCCCACGGCGGCCCGGCCAACCTCACCGAGCTCCACCGGTTCCTGTCCGACACCCTGCTGCTGACCGGACACGGGTTCGCCGCACCCGCCCCCACCCCCGGCTGGGGCCTGCTGGAGCGCGCGGCGCGCCGCGAGGACGGGCCGGTCATCGGGGTGCTCTACTACCGGGCCCACCACGTCGCCGGGAACACCGCGTTCGTCGAGACCCTCTGCTCGGCGATCGAGGACGCCGGCGGCCGGGCGCTGCCCGTCTACTGCGCCTCCCTGCGCAGCGCGGAACCCGCCCTGCTGGAGGTCCTCGGTACGGTGGACGCCCTGGTGGTGACCGTCCTCGCGGCCGGCGGCACCCGCCCGGCCACCGCGTCGGCCGGCGGGGACGACGAGGCCTGGGACGTCGGCGCGCTCGCCGAGCTGGACGTGCCGATCCTGCAGGGTCTGTGCCTGACGAGCAGCCGGGCGTCGTGGGAGGAGAACGACGACGGCCTGTCCCCGCTCGACGCGGCCACCCAGGTCGCGATCCCCGAGTTCGACGGCCGGATCATCACGGTGCCCTTCTCCTTCAAGGAGATCGACGAGGACGGGCTGACCGTCTACGCGGCCGACCCGGAGCGGGCCTCCCGGGTGGCGGGCATCGCGGTACGGCACGCCGTGCTCCGGCACATCCCGGCCGGCGAGCGGCGGATCGTGCTGATGCTGTCGGCCTACCCCACCAAGCACTCCCGGATCGGCAACGCCGTCGGCCTGGACACCCCCGCGAGCCTCGTCAGGCTGCTGGCCGTACTGCGCGAGCGCGGCTACGACATCGGCGCCGAGGGCGAGCTGCCGGGCGTGACCGAGCAGGACGGCGACGCGCTGATCCACGCGCTGATCGCGGCGGGCGGGCAGGACCCGGAGTGGCTCACCGAGGAGCGGCTCTCCGGCAACCCGGTGCGCATCGCGGCCGGCCGGTACGCCGAGTGGTACGGCACGCTGCCGGAGGACCTGCGCGCCGGGATGGAGCGGCACTGGGGCCCCGCGCCGGGCGAGCTGTTCGTGGACAGGGCGCACGACCCGGACGGCGAGATCGTGCTGGCCGCGCTGCGCGCCGGGAACGTCGTGGTCATGGTGCAGCCGCCCCGCGGCTTCGGCGAGAACCCCATCGCGATCTACCACGACCCCGACCTGCCGCCCAGCCACCACTACCTGGCGGCCTACCGCTGGCTGGCCGACGGTTTCGGCGCGCACGCCGTGGTGCACGTGGGCAAGCACGGCAACCTGGAGTGGCTGCCCGGGAAGTCCGCCGGGCTGTCGGCCTCCTGCGGCCCCGACGCCGCGCTCGGCGACCTGCCGCTGATCTACCCCTTCCTGGTCAACGACCCCGGCGAGGGCACCCAGGCCAAGCGCCGGGCCCACGCCACCCTGGTCGACCACCTCGTCCCGCCGATGGCCCGCGCCGACACCTACGGGGACATGGCCAGGCTGGAGCAGCTTCTCGACGAGCACGCCTCCATCGCCGCGATGGACCCGGCGAAGCTCCCCGCGATCCGCGCCCAGATCTGGACCCTGATCCAGGCCGCCCGGCTCGACCACGACCTGGGCATCGAGGACCGTCCGCACGACGCCGAGTTCGACGACTTCCTGCTGCACATCGACGGCTGGCTGTGCGAGGTCAAGGACGTCCAGATCCGCGACGGCCTCCACGTGCTGGGCGCCGCCCCGCAGGGCGCGACCCGCGTCGACCTGGTGCTCGCGATGCTCCGCGCCCGCCAGATGTGGGCGGGCGGCGAAGCCCTCCCGGGGCTCCGCGAAGCCCTGGGCCTGGCCGAGGACGGCACAGCCGGCCGGATCGGCACCGACGAGGCCGAGACTCTCGCCCGCGCGCTGGTCGAGGCCATGGAAGAGCGGGCCTGGGACCCGGCGGCCGCCGCCGGAGCGGCCGACTCCGTCCTGGGCGCGGACGCCGGCCCGGGTGAGCCGCCTGCCGCGACCGTGGCACGCGGGGCGGCTCCCGCCGTACCCGGGGCGGAGCCGAGGACGGGTGCGGGGGCGGACCGCGGGATGGTGGAGCGGATCCTGCGGTTCGCGGCGGCCGAGGTCGTGCCCCGGCTGGCACGGACCACGGACGAGATCGACGCGATCCTGCACGCCCTCGACGGCGGCTACGTCCCGGCGGGACCGAGCGGGTCGCCGCTGCGCGGGCTGATCAACGTGCTGCCCACCGGCCGCAACTTCTACTCGGTCGACCCCAAGGCGGTGCCGAGCAGGCTCGCCTGGGAGACCGGGCAGGCGATGGCCGACTCCCTCCTGGAGCGCTACCGGGCCGACACCGGAGACTGGCCGCGCTCGGTCGGGCTGTCGGTGTGGGGGACCAGCGCCATGCGCACCGCGGGCGACGACGTGGCCGAGGTGCTGGCCCTGCTCGGTGTGCGGCCGGTGTGGGACGAGGCGTCGCGGCGGGTCACCGGGCTGGAGCCGATCCCGGCCGGGGAGCTGGGACGCCCGCGCGTGGACGTCACGGTCCGGATCAGCGGGTTCTTCCGGGACGCGTTCCCGCACGTGGTGGCCATGCTGGACGACGCGGTACGGCTGGCCGCCGGGCTGGAGGAGCCCGGGGAGCAGAACTACGTCCGGGCGCACGTGCTGGCCGACAGCCGCAGCCACGGAGACGAGCGCAGGGCCACCATGCGGATCTTCGGCTCCCGGCCGGGAGCCTACGGCGCCGGGCTGCTGCCGCTCATCGACAGCCGCAACTGGCGCGACGACGCCGACCTCGCCGAGGTCTACGCGGTGTGGGGCGGCTTCGCCTACGGCCGGGGCGTCGACGGGGTCCCGGCCAGGGAGGACATGGAGACGGCCTACCGGCGGATCGCGGTGGCGGCCAAGAACGTCGACACCCGCGAGCACGACATCGCCGACTCCGACGACTACTTCCAGTACCACGGCGGCATGATCGCCACGGTCCGCGCTCTCACCGGGAAGGCGCCGGCCGCCTACATCGGCGACAGCACCCGCCCCGACGCGGTCCGCACCCGGACGCTCTCGGAGGAGACCTCCAGGATCTTCCGCGCCCGGGTGGTCAACCCCCGCTGGCTGGCCGCCATGCGCAGGCACGGCTACAAGGGGGCCTTCGAGCTCGCCGCCACCGTCGACTACCTGTTCGGCTACGACGCCACCACCGGTGTGGTCGCCGACTGGATGTACGACAAGCTGGCCGCCACCTACGTGCTGGACCCGGAGAACCAGGACTTCCTGGCCAGGTCCAACCCGTGGGCGCTGCACGGCATCGCCGAACGCCTGCTGGAGGCGGCGGACCGGGGCATGTGGGAGCACCCCGACCCTGACATCCTGCGCGAGCTCCAGGAGGTCTACCTCAAGTCGGAGGGAGACCTCGAAGAGGGCGCCTGAGGCCGCGGGCCCGTCCCGCTCACGCCGGGGCGGGCCCGTACGGGCGGCCGGCCGCGGTCACGTCCGGGGTCGAGGGCGCCACGCGGGCGGCGCGGAGGAGGCGGGTAGTTTAACGGCACACCGACCCGCGAGGAGAGACGTTGCCGCCCGCCCAGCCCAGTGTCCTGTACGTCACCGATCTGGCCTACCAGGCCCGAGGGCGCCGATACTGCGACGAGGACATCTTCCTGACCTCCCGGCTCCGCGAGGACTTCGACCTCGCCCTGTGTCACCCGCTGGACGCGTCCGCGCTGATGGACGCCTTCGACATGGTCGTGGTCCGCAACAGCGGGCCCGTGCTGCACTACGCGGCCCAGTACGCCGCCTTCCGCGACCGGGCGCTGAGGAGCGGCACGCGCGTCTACACCCAGCTGACGGGTAAGGCGGACCAGGCCGGCAAGCAGTATCTGCTCGACCTGTGCTCCGAGGGATACCCGGTCATCGCGACCGTCGACCGTCCGGAGGACCTCGGCCGCCTGCCCGACGCGGCCGAGTACGTGATCAAGCCCAGACTCGGCGCGGACTCGATCGGGCTGGAGTTCGTCACCCGGGACCGGCTGGAGGGGATGGTGTTCGACGGCGTGCTCGTCCAGCCGCGTATCCGCTTCCGGTACGAGGTGTCGTTCTACTTCATCGACCGTGTCTTCCAGTACGCCCTCTACGCGCCCCACCCTGACCGGCGGTGGGTCCTGGAACGGTACGGACCCACCGAGGCGGACCTGGAGTTCGCCCAGCGGTTCGTCGACTGGAACGACATCGAGCACGGGATCCAGCGCGTCGACGCCTGCCGCACCCCGGACGGGGAGCTCCACCTCGTCGAGCTGGAGGACCTGAACCCCTATCTCTCCCTCGATCTCCTCGACGGCGAGGCCCGTGACTCCTTCGTCGCGAACATGAAGGCGTCCCTGCACGACCTGCTCGGCGCCGCCCCTTCCTCCTGAGCACCGGGCGGTCGCAGGCGGAACTCAAGGCGGTCGCACCCGGGCCGCGGCGCGTGACGGCTCCGCGAAGTTGCATAAAAAATGAAAATCATTACCATTCTCCTTAGTTGGCCAGGCGGCTGAGGAGGCGTTTCGGGGTGTCCGCTGATGCCTGAGGCGCGCCCGACACCCGGCTCGGACGGCGCGTAGACCTCCGGCGCGCCGCTGCCGGCAGGGCCGTCCGGCGGCCGGCTCCACGTCGTGGCACGGCCACGACAGCCGCTCAGCGAGTGGCCACGGCATTTCCCCTGTGAAAGGACCCTTCCCCCATGCGCTCCCTGAACCGCCGTGCCTTCCTCGGCACCACCGCCGGGCTGTCCGCCGCCCTGCTCGCCGGATGCGGCGCCGGTCCCGCGACCGGGACCGCCGCCGCGGGCCGGCCACGCGGGGGAGGCCGGCTGCGCGTCGCGTTCGCCGGCGGCGGGGCCCAGGAGACCCTGGACCCGCACCTGTCCAACCTGTTCGTCGAGGCCTCGCGGTCGAAGGCGCTGTTCGACAAGCTCGCCGACTACGGCCCCGACCTGTCGGTCCAGCCCCGTCTCGCCGAACGCTGGGAGTCCGACGCCGCCCTCACCACGTGGCGGGTCACCCTCCGCCAGGCCGCCTTCCACGACGGAAGGCCCGTGCGGGCCGCCGACGTCCTGTACAGCTACGCCCGGATCGGCGACCCCGCCCGCGCCTTCCGCGCCAGGACCACCCTGGCGGTGATCGACCTGGCCCGCAGCAGGGCCGTCGACGACCGCACCGTGGAGTTCGCGCTCAGGCAGCCGTTCGCCGAGTTCCCCAACGTGCTGGCCGCCTTCGGCGTGTTCATCGTCCCCGAGGGAGCCGAGGACTTCACCCGGCCCGTCGGGTCCGGCCCGTTCGTCTTCGGCTCCTTCGAGCCGGGCCGTTCCCTGCTGCTCAGGCGCAACGCCGACTACTGGGAGGGCGCGCCCCACGTCGACGAGCTGCAGTACCTGATCGCCAACGAGGAGTCGGCCCGCGTCAACGCGCTGCTCGGCGGGCAGGTCGACTACGCCCACGACATCACCGCGACCACCGCCCGGGCCTACCGGGGCAACGACCGCCTGGCCGTCACGCGGCTCACCAACAGCGGCATGCAGGCCTTCGCCATGAAGCTGGACCGGCCGCCCTTCGACGATCGCGACCTGCGCGAGGCCATGTTCCTGCTGGCCGACCGGGAGCAGCTGGTCGACACCGTGCTGGGCGGTGCCGGGCAGCCGGGCAACGACCTGTTCGGCAGGGGGTACCAGTACTACGCCGAGGAGATACCGCAGCGCGCCCGGGACCTGGACAGGGCGGAGTGGCTGGTGCGGAAGGCCGGCGCGAAGGGGCTGCGGATACGGCTGGACACGTCCGCGGCGGCCGGCGGCTTCGTGGAGTCCGCGAGCGTCTTCGCCGACCAGATGCGGCAGGCCGGGCTCGACGTCAGGGTCGCCGTGGGCGACAAGGACACCTACTGGAAGGACGTCCTCGACAGGGGCAGCCTGTGCTGCTTCCGCTCCGGCGCGATGCCCATCGAATCCCACTTCTCGCAGCGCCTGCTCAGCACCTCCACCACCAACATCACCAAGTGGAAGCGCCCGGAGTTCGACGCCCTCTACACCAGGGCCGTCTCGCTCGCCGACGAGAAGGCACGCCGCGAGGTGTACGCCGAGATGCAGCGCATGCAGCACGCCGAGGGCGGCTACCTCGTCTGGGGTTTCGCCGACTGGCTCGTCGCGACCGCGCCAGGGGTGGGCGGCGTCGTCGACGCCCCGGCCAACACCCTGGACTGGGCCCGGTTCGACAAGGTCTGGCTGGCGTGAGCGGCCGAGGCGGGGCCGGGGTGAAGGACCGGGGCCCGGCCCGCGTGAGCGGAGGGCATGGCGGGCCCGGCCGGCCCGGCGGACCCGGCGGACCCAGCGGAGCCAGCGGTCTCGGCGGGCCCGGCGGGCCGTGCTCGGAGCCGGAGCGGCGGAGCCCGTGAGCCTGCCGAAATACGCCGTACGGCGCCTGCTGCTCGGCCTGGCGCAGATCGTGGCGGTCGCGACGCTGGTGTTCGCCCTCACCGAGGCGCTCCCCGGCGACGCCGCCGTGGTGCTGGCCGGCGACGTGCCCGATCCGGAGCGGATCGAGCGGATCCGACAGGAGCTGGGGCTCGACCGGCCCGCCCCGGTGCGCTACGCCGACTGGCTGCTCGGCCTTCTGCGCGGAGATCTCGGGTCGTCGCTGACGGCCGGGCGACCGGTCGCCGGATTCCTCGCCGAAGCCGGTGGGCCGACCGTCCAGCTCGCCGCGATCACTCTGCTGCTCCTGGTCCCGCTGGCCGTGGCCGTGGGGGTCGTCGCGGCGATCCGTGAGGGCCGGCTGCTCGACCGGGCGCTCACCTCCGCCGGCATCGGCCTGTACTCGGTACCGGAGTTCGCCCTCGCCGTCGTGCTGGTCGCGCTGTTCGGGATCCGGCTCGGCTGGTTCCCGCCCACCGCGGTGGGCGTCGGCCCGAACCTGCTCGCGCAGCCGGCCGTGCTGGTGCTCCCCCTCCTGGTCCTGCTCGCCCGGCCGATCTGCTCGATCAGCCGGCTGGTCCGGGCCGGGATGATCGACGCCCTGCGCTCCGACTACGTCCGTCACGCGCACAGGCTCGGGCTCTCCACCCGGCGGGTGAGGCTGGCGCACGCCCTGCCCAACGCGGTGGCGCCGGCCGTACAGCAACTCGCCCGGACCACGGACTGGCTGCTCAGCGGCGTGATCACCGTCGAGGCCGTGTTCGTCGTCCCCGGCCTCGGCACCGCCCTGGTGAGCGCGGTCTCCGCACGGGACATCCCGGTGATCCAGGGACTCGCCCTGGTCTTCGCGGCCACCACCGTGGCCGTGAACCTCGTCGCCGACCTCGTCGCCTTCCGCCTCGCCCCGCGCGCCGGAGGTGCGGCATGAGATCGGCGATGAGGTGGGGACCGGGCGCCGCGCTGCTGAGCGTGCCGCTGGTCGTGGCCCTCGCCGGCCCGTGGCTGGCGGGCGAGCCGGACCCCCGCGGTGTCCCGTACGGCTCCGGCACCCTCCTGGGGACGGACTTCGTCGGGCGGGACGTGGGGGAGCAGGTGCTCCTCGGGGGCCGGACGGTCGTGGTGGTCGCACTGGCCGCCACCGTGCTGGCCTACCTCGCGGGCACGCCGCTGGGCGTGCTGGCCGCGATGACCGGGCGCCGATGGCTCGACGAGCTGCTGATGCGGCCGCTGGACCTGCTGCTGGCGATCCCCTCGCTGCTGCTGCTCATCCTGCTCGCCGCCACCGCCCCGCCCGGGGCGCTCCCCCTGGTCGTCATCGTCGCCGTGATCAACCTGCCGGAGGTGGCCCGGATCTCCCGGGCGGCGGCCCTGGAGATCGCCGCCAGGCCCGCGATGGAGGCGATGCGGCTGCAGGGCGAGAGCCGGTGGCGCCGGGCGGCCGGATACGTGGGCCGCTCGATGCTCCGCACGCTCCTGGCCGACCTGGGCGTCCGGGTCGTCGGCGCGCTCTATCTGGTCGCGACGGCGAGTTTCCTGGGCGTCGGCGTCCCCCCGGACGCAAGCGACTGGGCGGTGATGGTGGACCGCAACCGCACCGGCATGTTCCTCCAGCCCTGGGCGGTGCTCGTCCCGGCGCTGCTCGTCGTCACCCTGTCCGTCGGGCTGAACCTGCTCTTCGACGGAGTGCGCAGACACCGCGAGGAGGCCGCGTGATCCGCGTCGTGGGGCTGCGCGCCGAGGCCGGCGGCAGCGCGCTGGTCGACGGTGTCTCCTTCGAGCTCGCCGCCGGCCGGGTGCTCGCCCTGGTCGGGGCCTCGGGCAGCGGCAAGACCACGATCGGGCGGGCGCTGCTCGGCGAGCACGTACCCGGCGTGGCCCTGTCCGGGACGGTCGAGGTGCGCGGCCGGATCGGTTACCTGCCGCAGCATCCCGCGTCGGTGCTCAACCCGGTCCGCCGCGTCGGCGCGGTGCTGCGCGAGATCGCCCGGCGGCACGCCCCGGACGGAGCGGCGGCGGAGCGGGTCGCGTCCGTGCTCCGCCGCGCCGGGCTGCCCGCGGGCGAGGACCTGCTCCGCCGCTACCCGCACCAGCTCTCCGGGGGCCAGCAGCAACGTCTGGTGCTCGCCCAGGCCCTTCTCACCGCTCCGTCGGCGATCGTCGCGGACGAGCCCACCACCGGCCAGGACGCCATCACCAGGGGGGAGGTCGCCGGGGAGCTGAGGGGCCTCGCCCGCCAGGGCATCGCCGTGGTCCTGCTCAGCCACGACCTGGACGTGGTGCGCGCCCTCGCCGACCAGGTGATCGTCCTGCGCGGCGGCCGGGTGACGGAGAGCGGCCGTGCCGAGGACGTGTTCAGCCGGCCCGGGCACGACTACACCCGGCGACTGCTCGCCGCCCGGCTCCCGGCCACCCCCCGTCCGGCTCCGGAGGTCCCGCCCCCGGTGAGTGTCCTGCCCGGCCCGGTGGTCCCGCCCCCGGCGGGCGTTTCTCCCGGCCCGGAGGTCCCGCCCCCGGTCCCGGAGGTCCCCAGTCCGGTCCCGGTGAGCCCTCTCCCCGTCCCGGAGGTCCCGCCGGGACGGGCGCGGATCGAGGTCGTCGGCCTGACGGCCGGACACCGCTCGGGCCCGGTGCTCGACGACGTGTCGCTGCGGGTGGCCGCCGGGCAGTGCCTGGCGCTGGTCGGGCGTTCGGGGAGCGGGAAGACCACCCTGGCCCGTTGCGTCGCGGGACTGCACGAGCCCGCACGCGGGACCGTGCTGCTCGACGGGCGTCCACTGGCCCCGTCGCTGTCGCACCGCCGCCGCGAGGACATCGCCCGCGTGCAGTACGTCTTCCAGGACGCGCACGCCTCCTTCGACCCGGGCCGGACGGTGGCCGACCAGGTGAGCCGCACCGCCGTACGGCTGCGCGGCCTGGGCCCGGGGCAGGCGCGGGAGGCGGCGCTGGACATGCTCGGACGCGTCGGGCTGGGCCCGGCCGCGGCGGCGCGCAGACCCGGGGGACTGTCCGGCGGAGAGCTCCAGCGCGCGGCGCTCGCCCGTGCGCTGCTCGCCTCCCCCGACGTCCTCATCTGCGACGAGATCACCTCCGGCCTGGACACGGTCACCCAGGCCGGCGTCCTGGACCTGCTCGACGGGCTCCGCCGCGCTCTCGGCCTGACCCTCGTGCTGATCAGCCATGACATGGGCGTCGTCGCGCGGCTGGCGGACCACGTCGTGATCCTCTCGGCGGGGAGGATCGCGGAGGAGGGCGGCATCGGGCACCTCCCGACCCTTCACTTCGAGATCCCGCTCGGCGACGGCCGGCCGGAGTGAGACGGGCCGGAGTGAGGTGGGCCGGCCGTTCCGGTGCCGCCCGCCCCGGTAGCGGGCGGCACCGGAACGGCCGGCGGGTCAGGAGCGGCGGCCGAACCAGCGGCGCGCCTTCGCAGGTTTGGCGGCCTCCCCGGCCCCCGCTCCCGCCCCGGCCCCCGCTCCGGCCATGGCCTTGGCGAAGCCGGCCTGCGGCTGGACGGTCGGGGCGCAGGTGTCCAGGGGCACCGGGTCGCCCATGGTGACCACGATCTTGCGCGGCCCCTTGAAGGACTCGCGGGCGTGGGCGGAGAGGATGTTGTCGACGATCAGAATGTCACCCGGCCGCCATGTCTCCCTGACCGTCGCCCGGCGGTAGGCCTCGTCGACGGTCTCCACATCCTGCCTGGAGATCGGCTCGCCGTCGCCGTAGGCGGTGTTGAAGGGCAGGTTGTCGTGGCCCAGGTCCTCCAGGAAGACCTCGCGGACCTCCGGGTCGAGCGCCCACTCGTTCCAGAAGACCGTGTGGTTGAACCAGACCTCCTCGCCGGTCCCGGGGTGGCGGATGGTCGCCGAGCGGCGCTGCACGGTGCGGAGCTGGTCGCCGCCCACCCACTCGTGGGCGATGTGGTTGTCCGCGCAGTAGGCGGCGACCTCGTCCCTGTCCTCGGTGCCGAACGCGGTGCGCCAGCCGAGGCTGATGTGGTCGCCGTAGTTGCGCACCAGGGACCAGCCGTGCGCGCGGAACCGGTCGGCCAGCGGCTGCGGGATGTTCCGCAGCACCTTGCGCACGTCGGTCACCGGGGTCGCACCCCCCTCGTCGGGGGCGATCAGGCAGCCGAACATCAGCAGCCCGGGGAAGGTGAGCGCGTAGCTGTTCTCGTTGTGCGGGCGGATCGACTGCGACGGCGGCAGGTCGGTGGAGGAGTAGACGTCCTTGCCGAAGTGGCTGCGCGGGGTGGCCTTCTCGACGTACCCGGCGAGCTTGGAGATCAGCGCGTCGCGTACCCCGGCGAAGTCCTCCACTCCCTTCACCGGCAGCCCCCGCAGGTAGAGGGCGCCGTGCTCGTCCAGGCCCGAACGGATGGCCTCGCGGTTCTCCCGCAGCCAGTCGCAGGTCTCGCCCAGGTCCGAGCCCTGGGCGTCGGCCGCGGCGGGCCTGCCCTCCCTGACCTCCCAGGCGATGGTGGTGTTCACGATGCGTGAGTCCTTTCCAGCTCTTCGATGCCGACGAGGTCGTCGGGCTTGGCGTCGGGCACCTCGTCGTCGAAGCGCGCCAGGGTCCCGATCCGGGTGGCGGCGAGCACCAGCAGGGCCATGCCGAGCCCGCACAGCAGGTAGAGAAGCCCGATCCCGCGCCCCGGCCCGGTGCCGATGACCGCGCCGACGGTGCCGGCGAGCGGGCCGCCCACGGCCAGCAGCGGATCGAGGAGCGGGCCGGCGAGGGGGGCGATGACGCCGAAGCCGAGCGGCACGGTGGCTGCGGCGATCATGGTGTTGACCGCGATGATCCGCCCCTGGAAGCGGTGCGGCACCTTCACCTGGATGATCGTCATGATCGTTCCGTTGATCATGGCCAGGGCGAAGGACATGCCGAAGGCGCCGACGCCGATCAGCCAGAGGCTGGGCCGCAGCCCGGTCAGCACGCCGGCGACCGCCATCAGCATCGTCGCGGCGATCGCGCCGCGCAGCCTGCGGTGGGTCGGGCCGCCCCACAGGCTCATGGCGACGCCGCCGGTGATCGCGCCCGCCCCGGCCGCGACCGCGACCGCGCCGGCCGCCTGAAGCGGGGCGAAGGAGAGGACGAGCGGCGAGACCATGACGAACATGGGGGCCAGGAAGAGGTTCACGCCGGCGAAGAAGAACAGCATGCCGCGGAAGCTCCGGTGGCCCAGCGAGAACCGGAAGCCGCCTGCGATCTCGGCCGAGATCGGCTCGCGGCGGCGCAGCCCCAGCGTGGTGGGGAACTTGACGGACAGCACCACGACGATGGCGAAGGCGTAGGCCGCCACCTGGACGGTCAGGATGCCCTCCAGCCCGATCGCGGCGAGCAGGCCGACCGCGATGAGGGGGACCAGGAACTGGGCGGTGCCGATCGCGAGCTGCACGATGCCGTTGGCGTGCCCGAGGTAGCGCTTGGGCACCAGCTGCGGGATCGACGCCTGGTAGGCCAGCCGCTGGAACGTCACCGAGACGGAGACGACGGCTATCAGCGCGTAGAGCGGGCCGACCGAGAGCCGGTCGGTCAGCAGCAGGGTGAGCATCACCGCCTGGGTGACGCCCGACACCAGGTCACCGGCGATCATCACCCGCCGCCGGTCGTAGCGGTCGACCACCGCGCCCGCCAGCGGGGCCACGATGATCCCCGGCACCAGGGCGAGCAGGGCGATGAGCCCGAAGTGGGCCAGCGACCCGGTGACCGTGTAGATCCAGATCGGCACCGCGAACTCGGTGAGGGCCGAGCCGGTGAGTGAGACGAGCTGCCCCAGCGCGACGGGCAGGAACCGCCGCATGCTCGGCTCGCGCTCCTCCCGTACGGCCTGCCGCTCCACGCTGTCCTGAAGCCACCAGGTGCCGCCCGCCTCGCGGGAGTGCGCCTGCCGCCAGGCCGCGTCGGCGGTGTGGACGCCGGTGAGGATCCGGGCGAGCTCGCCGGCGCGGTACTTGGGGAAGAAGTGCCCGGCCTCGTCGATGACGACCAGCGACGAGGAGTCGGACAGGAAGCACCACTCCTTGAAGCGCTCCTGGTAGAACTCGGTGCTCGGGTCGCGCTCGCCGACGACCGAGACGATCGGCGCCCTCAGCCGGGGCTGCTCGGTGCCGAGCAGCCTGGTGAAGTGCTCCTCGGCCATCCGGCCGTCCTCACGCATCAGCTCGACGGTGAAGGCCACCTGCTCCTCGTCGAGCCCCGACATGTCGCCGCCGAGCGCACGCAGCTCGGCGGCGACCGTGCGGGTGCCGTGCAGGCGGTCGTTGATCAGCGTGCTGAGCGAGCCGAGGAGACGGCCCCTGGGCCGGGCGAAGGGGAAGATGCCGCCCAGGTAGAGGGCGTCCAGCTCGCGCCCCGACGCCTCGATGCGCTGGGCCAGCTCCACGGCCAGCGCGCTGCCGGGGGCGCAGTGCCCGTAGACCACGATCGGTCCCCGGATGTGCTCGGCGATCTCCTCGACGCAGAGCCGCGCCACCTCCCCGTAGGGCAGCTGCCCCTCCTCGCCGGGCTCGCGCCCGGGGGCGGCGACCGCGTAGAGGGAGTAGCCGGCGGGCATCGCCTCGGCGAGCGTCTGGTAGACGACCGCGTTGGCGCCGCCGTACGGCACGCAGATGACGGAGCCGACGCGGTCCTCCGGGGCGATCGGGCGGGTCAGCTCGGCGAGTATCCGGCGCGGCGCCGCCGTCTCGCCCCTGCGCTCGGTGACGAGCGTGGCGAGCTCGGCGACGGTGGGGTGCTTGAACATCTCCAGCACGCCGATCGGCGGCCTGCTCTCGGGGAAGGCCTTGCGCATCCTCGCCACGACCTGGGTGGCCAGCAGCGAGTGGCCGCCGAGATCGAAGAAGTTGTCGCCGGTGCCGACCCGTTCGAGGTCGAGGACGCCCGCCCAGATAGCGGCGATGGACTCCTCGGTCGGGCCGGCCGGTGCGGTGTAGCCGGGCCGCCGGTCCGGACGCTCGGGTTCGGGGTCCGGCAGCGCCCCGCGGTCCACCTTGCCGTGAGCCTGGAGCGGGAAGCGGTCGAGCCAGGCGAAACGGCCGGGGACCATGTACTCGGGCAGCCGGTCGAGCAGGTGCGCCCGCAGCTCGGAGACCGGGATCTCCGCCGCCTCCGGCTCCTTCTCCAGCCAGGCGACGAGGTGGTCGCCGCGCAGGTCCACGACGCCCTGGACGACCCCGGGGAGGGTGCCGAGCGCGGCCTCGACCTCGCCGAGCTCCACCCGGTAGCCGCGGATCTTCACCTGGTGGTCGGTGCGGCCGAGGAACTCCAGACGCCCGTCGTCGAGTCGGCGGACCAGGTCGCCGGTGCGGTACATGCGTGATCCGGCCGCGCCGTAGGGGTCGGCGACGAACCGCTCGGCGGTCAGCGCGGGACGGTCGAGATAGCCGCGGGCCAGGGTGTCGCCGCCGATGTGGAGCTCGCCCGCGACACCCGGCGGCACCAGGCGCAGCGCCCGGTCCAGCACGTAGACGCGGGCGTCGGGGAGCGGGCGGCCGATGGGCCAGGCCGTACCGGCCGCGGGCGCTCCGGGGTCCACCCGCTCGGTGGTCACCGCGACGACCGTCTCGGTGGGGCCGTAGCTGTTGAAGATCGCGCAGTCCGCGCGGGAGGCCAGGTCGCGGACCCAGGCGGCCGGCGACGCCTCGCCCGCCAGGACGAGCGCGCGGCGCGGCAGCAGCCGCTCGGGCTCCACCTCCGCGCCCAGCGCGGCGAGGTGGGAGGGCGTCATCTTCAGGTAGTCGAGGGTGCGCACGGCGTCGGCCAGCTCGGGCCCGGAGCCGCGGCGGGGGAGCTGGTGGAGGGTGCCGCCACCGGTGAGCGGCAGGTAGAACATCAGCATGCTGAAGTCGAAGGCGAGCGACTGGAGCAGCCCGAAGGCGGCGCCGGGCACGATGTCGTAGTCCTCGCGGATGTACTCCAGGTAGGCCACGATGTGCCGGTGCTGGACGCCGACGCCCTTGGGCCGCCCGGTGGTGCCCGAGGTGTAGATCACGTAGGCGAGGTCGTCGGGGCCGGCGAGCGGCTCCGGCGGAGTGTCGTCGCCCCCGGCGGGCAGCCGGTCCAGCTCGACGACCGTGCCGGTGAAACCGGCCGTCCGGTCGCGCAGCGCCGAATCGGTGACCAGCACGACGGCCGACGAGTCGGCGAGCAGGAACTCCAGCCGCTCGCGCGGCTGCTCGGGGTCGAGCGGCAGGTAGGCGCCGCCCGCCTTGAGCACCGCGAGGATCGCGACCGCGGCGTCCACGGTCTCCTCCAGGCAGATCGCGACGCGCGCGTCGGGGCCGACGCCGGAGTCCCGCAGGCGCCTGGCCAGCCGGTTCGCCCGGCGGTGCAGCTCGGCGAAGGTGAGTGAGCGCTCCCCGGCGACGAGGGCGACCGCGTCGGGGGTCCGCGCCGCCTGGGCCTCGGCCATCGCGCCGAGCGTGCGGTGCGCGGGCCGCCAGGTGCGGGTGCCCGCCCAGTCTCCGAGCAGCGCCTCGCGCTCCTCCGCACCGAGCAGCGACACCTCGGACAGGCGGCGGCCGTGGTCGGCGGCGGCCTCCCGCAGGAAGCGCCGCATCGAGTGCTCGACGCGCTCGATGGAGGCGGGATCGAACAGGTCGGTGCGGTAGGTGAAGAAGCCGCTCAGTCCCTCGTCGGTCTCGGTGACGTAGAGCGCGACGTCGAACTGGGTGATCGCCAGCGGCGGGTCGAACGGGGCGACCTCCAGCCCGGCGACGGTCCTGCCGCGCGCCACCCGGTCGGTCAGCGTGAAGGTCACCTGGAAGATCGCCGAACGGCTGGGGTCCCGCTCCACGCGCAGGTCGCTGACGAGCTGGTGGAAGGGGTGCTCCTGGTGGGCGAGCGCGCCGAGCACGGTCTCCCTGGTGCGCAGCAGGTGCTCGGCGACGGTGGGATCGTCACCGGTACGGCTGCGCAGGGTCACCATGTTGACGAAGGAGCCGACCACCTCCTCCAGCTCGCGGTAGGGGCGTCCGGCCACCGGTGAGCCCACCGCGAAGTCGTCCTGGCCCGCGTGCCGGGCGAGCACCGCCTGGTAGACGGCGAGCAGGGTCATGTAGAGCGTGGCGCCGTGCGCGCCGCCGAGCTCACGCGCGGCCCCGGCCAGCTCGGCGTCCCAGGTGAAGGCGTGGACCGCGCCGTCGAAGCGCTGCTCGGCCGGGCGCGGACGGTCGGTGGGCAGCTCCAGGTCGGGCAGCCCGGCCAGCTGTTCGCGCCAGAAGGCGACGTCGGGCTCGACGGCCGGACCCGCCAGCCGCTCCCGCTCCCACACGGCGAAGTCGCCGAACTGGACGGACTGCTCGGGCAGCGCCGGCGGCGCGCCCTCGCGGAGCCCGCCGTACAGCATGAACAGCTCCTCGGCCATGATCTCCAGTGACCGGCCGTCGCCGACGATGTGGTGGACGGCCAGCAGCAGCACGTGGTCGTCCGGTCCGAGGCGGACCAGCACCGCCCGCAGCAGCGCGTCGGCCGCCAGGTCGAACGGCCGGAGCAGCTCCTCGCCGACGAGCTCCGCCGCCCGCTCGGCGGTGCCGGCTTCGACGATCTTCAGCACGGCGGGCCCCGGCTCGTCGACGACGACCTCCGGCCGCCCGTCCCGCGCGGGAAAGCGCATCCGCAGGGCCTCGTGCCTGGCGGTCAGCGCCGTCAGAGCCTCCCTGAGCAGCTCGGTGTCCAGCTCACCCGTCAGGCGTACGGCCAGCGGGATCGTGTACGCGGTGTTCCCCGGAGCCAGCTGCTCCATGAACCACAACCGCTCCTGCCCGCTGGACGGCGGTGGCGCGGTCCCCGCGGGCCGGGGCTGGACGGCGGTGCTCCCGGCCCGCCCGCGCAGTCGCTGCGACAGGAGGGCACGTTTGTCCGCCGGAAGTGCGACGGCGCGCTCCGACAGCTGCTCGGTCATCCGAGGCTTTTCCCTTCCTTGCTGATCCTTGCGGGACTACGACCTTGCGGGACTACGGACTCCGTCCTTCGATGTCCGCGATCAGCAGCGCCTCGACGGCGTCGGCGAGCCGCTCGACCGTGGGGCTGGTGAAGACCGCGTCGACCGGGATCTCCAGATCCACGGCCGCCCTGATCCTGGAGACGACTCTGATGGCCAGCAGCGAGTTGCCGCCGAGCGCGAAGAAGTCGTCATGCACGCCGATCCGGTCCAGGCCGAGCACCTCGGCCCAGATCTCCGCGACCAGCTCCTCGGCCTCCGTCCGGGGCGGCTGCTTGACGGCGGCCGGCTCCCGCCACGCGGGCGCGGGCAGGGCGTGCCGGTCGATCTTGCCGTTGTGGTTGAGCGGCAGCGCGTCCATGACGACGAAGGCCGAAGGGACCATGTAGGCGGGCAGCGCCTCCTCGGCGAACCGCCGTACCTGCCCGGAGAGCTCCGTGTCCGCCGAAGGGGAGGGCAGGCCCGCCCGCCGGTACGGGACCAGGTAGGCGACCAGGCGTCTGTCGCCCGGCTGATCCTCCCTGACCAGCACCACGACCTGGGCCGCGGCGGGATGGCGGGCGAGCACGGCCTCGATCTCGCCGAGCTCGATGCGGATGCCGCGGATCTTGACCTGGTCGTCGACGCGGCCCAGGTAGTCGAGGAGGCCGTCGGGGAGCCAGCGGACGAGGTCGCCGGTGCGGTACATGCGTGATCCGGGCTCGCCGTGGGGGTCGGCGACGAAGCGCTCGGCCGTCAGGTCCGGGCGGCCGAGATAGCCGCGGGCCAGGTGGTCGCCGGCGATGTACAGCTCGCCGGGCACGCCCGCGGGCACCGGGCGGAGCCCGCCGTCCAGGACGTAGGCGCGCGTGTTGTCGAGCGGGCGGCCGATCGGGACGACGGCTCCGGGAGAGGTCACGTGGTGGGCGGTGACGTAGATCGTGGTCTCGGTGGGGCCGTAGCCGTTGTGGACGGTGCCGCCCTCCCGCAGGACGCGCCCCACCGCAGCGGGGGAGGCGGCCTCACCGGCGATCCACAGCTGCGGGACCTTCGCGAGCAGCGCGGCCGAATCCTCGGCCAGCACGTTGAACAGGCCGGTCGTCAGGAACACCGCGTCGACCCGCTCCTCCTCCAGCGCCCGGCGCACCACGGAGGCGTCCACCGGGCCGGGCGGGGCCA
>NZ_FOQY01000030.1:93708-96486 GCF_900113865.1 Streptosporangium canum
TTCCGCCGGCCTTGATCACGGCGAGCAGGGTGATCACCACGTCGGCGGAGCGTTGCATGAGTACCACGACGGGGGATTCGGGGCCGATTCCGGCGGTGTTGAGCCGTCGTGCCAGCGCGTTGGCCCGTGCGTTCAGTTCGGCGGCCGTGAGGCGGATCTCGCCGCAGACCACCGCCTCGGCGTCCGGAGCCGCCGCCACCCGCGCCTCGAACAGCCGGGCCAGGCTGCCCCCGGGCGTCCGGACCGCCGTGTCGTTCCACTTCTCCAGCAGCGTGTAGCGCTCGTCCGGCGCCAGCAGCTCCACCGCGCCCACGCGGACGTCCGGGTCCGCCGCCACCGCCTCCAGCAGCCTCACCAGCCGAGCGGTGATCGACTCGACCGTGCCGCGGTCGAACAGGTCGGTCGCGTACTGCACCACCCCGTCGACGCCTGCGGGGTCGCCGGCGGAGACGTTTTCGGTGAGGCCGAACGCCAGGTCGCACTTCGCGCCGCCGAAGCCGTACAGCGAGTAGGCGGGGTCCGGCGTCGTCGTCAGGCCCGGCAGCTCGGCCTCGTCCCCCGGCGTGTTGTTCAGCGCGAGCATCACCTGGAAGAGCGGGGGACAGCCGGGGATCCTCGGCGGGTTGACCGCCTCCACCACCTGGTCGAACGGCACGTCCTGGTGCGCGTACGCCGCCAGGTCCGTCTCCCGCACCCTGGCCAGCAGCTCGCGGAAGGTCGGGTCGCCCGAGGTGTCGGTGCGCAGCACCAGCGTGTTGGCGAAGAAGCCGACCAGCCGGTCCAGCGCCTCGTCGGTACGGCCGGCCACGGGAGCGCCGATCGGCACGTCGGTCCCGGCCCCCAGCCGGGTCAGCAGCGCCGCCAGCCCGGCCTGCGCGACCATGAACAGCGTGGACCGGTTGGCCTTGGCCAGGGCGAGCAGCCGCCCGTGCAGGTCGGGCGGGAGCCGCAGGGGCACCGACGCGCCCCGGTGCCCGGTCGCCGGCGTGCGGGGCCGGTCGGCGGGCAGCGCCAGTTCGTCGGGCATCCCCGCCAGGGCCTCCCGCCAGTAGGCGGTCTGCACGCTCACGGGGCTGCCCGGGTCCGCCGCGTCGCCGAGCAGGTCGCGCTGCCACAGGGCGTAGTCCGAGTACCGCACGGGCAGCGGCTCCCATGCGGGGGCCTCGCCGCGCGTGCGGGCCGTGTAGGCCAGGGCCAGGTCCTGCCTGAGCGGGGCGAGCGACCACCCGTCCATGGCGATGTGGTGCAACAGCAGCACCAGCACGTGCTCGTCCGGCTCGACGGGTGCGCCGGATCCCAGCGCGAACAGCAGCGCCCGCACCGGTGGCTCGGCCGAGAGGTCGAAGGGGCGCAGCGCCTCCTTCTCGACCGCCGCCCGGAGTTCCGCCTCGACGGTCTCCACGACGGTCAGCCCGGGTACGGCCTCCAGCACCCGCGGCGTCGGCCGGCCGTCCCGCGCGGGGAAGACCGTCCGCAGCGTCTCCTGCCGCCATGCCACGTCCCCGATCGCGGCCTCCAGCGCCGCCCTGTCCAGCCGCCCGGACAGGCGCAGGATCAGCGGGATGGTGTAGAGGCCGCCCGGCTCCGCGAGCTGGTCGACGATCCAGAGCCGGTGCTGGGCGAAGGAGAGCGGGGGCGGCGCCGAACGCTCCGCGCGGACGAGCGGCGGCCGCACCCCGCCGGCGCCGCCGGCCCTCGCCTCCTCGACCCTGGCCGCCAGCGCGGCGACGGTGGGCGCCTCGAACACCGCCCGCATCTGCAACTCGACGGAGAGCGCCGACCT
Source organism: Streptosporangium canum (assembly GCF_900113865.1). Taxonomy (GTDB): domain Bacteria; phylum Actinomycetota; class Actinomycetes; order Streptosporangiales; family Streptosporangiaceae; genus Streptosporangium; species Streptosporangium canum. The sequence continues at coordinate 95,492 of NZ_FOQY01000030.1, forward strand.
GACCCCGGTCACCACCCGCATGGCCAGCAGCGAATGCCCGCCCATCACGAAGAAGTCGTCGTCGATCCCGATCCCCGGCACGGCGAGCACCTGCGCGAACAGCTCGCACAGGGTCTCCTCGACCGGCGTGCGCGGGGCCGTGCCGGAGGCCGCCGCCTCGGGCGCGGGCAGGGCGTGCCGGTCGATCTTGCCGTTGTGGTTGAGCGGCAGCGCGTCCATGACGACGAAGGCGGCGGGGACCATGTAAGCGGGCAGCGCCTCCCCGGCGGCCCGCCGGATCCGCTCGACGAGGCCGGCGCCGGCGGCGGCCGGGTCGTGGGGGACGAGGTAGGCGGCCAGGCGTCTGTCCCCCGGACGGTCCTCCCTGGCGATGACGGCGACCTGGGCCACCTCGGGGTGGCGGGCGAGGAAGGTCTCGATCTCGCCGAGCTCGATCCGGAAGCCGCGGATCTTCACCTGGCCGTCGGCCCGGCCGACGAACTCCAGATGCCCGTCGTCGCGACGCCGTACCAGGTCGCCGGTGCGGTACATGCGCGATCCGGGCTCGCCGTGGGGGTCGGCGACGAAGCGCTCGGCCGTCAGGTCCGGGCGGCCGAGATAGCCGCGGGCCAGGTGGTCGCCGGCGAGGTACAGCTCCCCCTCCCGGGCCGGCCGCAGCGTGTCGTCCAGGACGTGGGCGCGGATCGCGTCCAGCGGGCCTCCGATGGGGACGGCGCCGGGGAAGGGGCCGGTCACCGGGTGCGACAGCGCGAACGTCGTGGTCTCGGTGGGGCCGTAGCCGTTGCGGACGGTGCCGCCGGCGGTGACGACCCGCTCCACCGCGGCGGGGGAGGCGGCCTCGCCGCCGGTCCACAGGTGCGGGACGGCGGCCAGTACGGCGGGCGCCTCCTGGGCCAGCAGGTTGAACAGGCCGGTCGTCAGGAACACCGCGTCGACCCGCTCCTCCTCCAGCGCCCGGCGCACCACGGAGGCGTCCACCGGGCCGGGCGGGGCCA
>NZ_FOQY01000030.1:96926-114784 GCF_900113865.1 Streptosporangium canum
GTTGAACAGGCCGGTCGTCAGGAACACCGCGTCGACCCGCTCCTCCTCCAGCGCCCGGCGCACCACGGAGGCGTCCACCGGGCCGGGCGGGGCCACCACCACGGTCCCGCCGTTGAGCAGCGGCACCCACAGCTCGTACATGGAGACGTCGAAGGAGGACGCCGTGTGGAACAGGACCCGGCGGTGCCCGGAGCCGTGCCAGAGCCGGTCGGCGGCGAAGGCGGCGACGTTGCGGTGGGTCACCGCGACGCCTTTGGGCACTCCGGTGGAGCCGGAGGTGAACATCGTGTAGGCCAGCCGGTCGGGGGCGATCTCCAGGTCCGGGTCGCGGGGGTCGCTCTCGGCTGTGGTGGTCATGGCGGGCAGGTGGCGGGTCAGTTCGTGTCCGGCGTGGGTGTCGTCGGTGATCACGACCTGGGCGTGGGTCTGTTCGGCGATCCAGCGCATCCGCGCGGGTGGCAGTCCGGGGTGCAGGGGGACGTAGGTTCCGCCGGCCTTGATCACGGCGAGCAGGGTGATCACCACGTCGGCGGAGCGTTGCATGAGTACCACGACGGGGGATTCGGGGCCGATTCCGGCGTCGGTCAGCCGTCGTGCCAGCGCGTTGGCCCGTGCGTTCAGTTCGGCGGCCGTGAGGCGGACCTCGCCGCAGACCACCGCCTCGGCGTCCGGAGCCGCCGCCACCCGCGCCTCGAAAGCCTCATTCAGGTTGTTGTGAAAAGAAAGCCGGTTCACGGAATCTCCAGATTCATGGCACAGCGGCGTGACAACAGAACCGATGACGGGGATGCCGGGCAATCACCTGGAAAGACGGCACGGTGGAGCAGGAAGACGGCATCGTGTAATAGCGGTCCACGATGGAGGCGGCCTGCGAATGCGGCGCTCGGGAGCCGTTCGGGAGGACTCGGGAGCCGTTCAGGAGGAGGAGAGGCTGCGGGGACGCATATCCGTCCAGTTCGCCTCGGTGAAGTCAAGGCACCCTTGCCGGGTGTCCTCTCCATGCACGACGTTCCAGCCGGGGGGAACGTCGATGGACACGGGCCAGAGAGAGTGCTGGCCCTCGGTGTTCACGAGGACGAGAAAACGACCGCTGCCGTCCTCGAACGGATTGATCATGGAAACTCCGCGCTTTCGGATGTGGTTTTTTGAACCATTCGGTCAACCGGAACGCGGGGTTGCCGCGTAACTAGCCGGGAAGACGGGCGAACACATCCATCTTTGTAATTAACGATCTAAATGCGGAGTATGCCGTCAAAGCCCAAGGAAATGTCAACCCTTGACAGATCCTGAAAAAGCTACAAAGATCCCCTGCTGCCGGGCGCTCCCCGGCGGGGAACGGGGGAATGGGGAATGATGGATCAGCGCGCACCGCTGCCCTACGCCTACCTGCGCCAGGTGCCGGCGTTCACGGTCGTCAGCGACGACCTCGTGGACGGCGGTGTCCTGCCCGGCGCGCACGTCTACGAGTCCGGCAACGTCTCCCCGCACCTGCGCTGGTCGGGCGCTCCGGAGGGAACGAAGAGCTACGCGGTCACCTGCTTCGACCCCGACGCCCCCACCGGCAGCGGCTGGTGGCACTGGCTGCTGGTCGACATCCCGGCGGAGGTGGGCGAGCTGCCGCGCGGCGCCGGCAGCGACGCGATGGAGGGGCTGCCCAAGGGGGCCCTCCACGGCCGCAACGACTACGGCACATTCGACTTCGGCGGGGCCGCCCCGCCCCCCGGACCGCCCCACCGCTACGTCTTCGCGGTCCACGCCCTCGGCGTGGAGAGCATCGAGGTCACCCCGGAGCAGACGGCCGCCGTCTTCGGCGGGACCGTCAACCATCACGCCCTGGCCCGCGCGGTGCTCACGGTGGAGTACGGCGTCTGAGCCGTCCCGTTGTTGAAGGTGCCCCTCAGGTGTAGAGGCGGAGCAGGTCCTCCTCGGTCTCCCGGCGCACGACCACCCGGGCCGATCCGTCGCGGACGGCGACCACCGGGGGCCGGGTCACGTGGTTGTAGTTGCTCGCCATCGACCGCTGGTAGGCCCCCGAGGCGGGGATCGCGAGCAGGTCGCCGGGCCGTACGTCGGCGGGCAGCGGCAGGTCGCGGACGAGCACGTCGCCGCTCTCGCAGTGTTTGCCGACCACCGTCACCTCGCGGAGGGGGGCGTCCGAGGAGCGGGAGGCCAGGAGCGCGGTGTAGGCGGCGCCGTACATGGCGGGGCGGGGGTTGTCGCTCATCCCGCCGTCCACGCTGACGTAGGTGTTGACGCCGGGGATCTCCTTGACCGTGCCCACCTCGTAGAGGGCGACGGCGGTGGGACCGGCGATCGAGCGGCCCGGTTCCACGGCGAGCCGCAGGTGGGACGGGACGGCCTCGCGCAGGGCCGCGACCACCTCGGCCGGGCGCGGCGGCACCGGGTCGCCGGGCCGGTAGACGATGCCCAGGCCGCCGCCGAGGTCGAGCTTGGGGATCGTCACGCCGTGCTCGCGCTCGCATGCCCGCAGGAAGGCGGCCATCCGCTGGGCGGCCAGGGTGAAGCCGCCCAGGTCGGTGATCTGCGAGCCGATGTGGGAGTGCAGCCCGGTCAGCTCCAGCGAGGCGGCGGCCAGGACCCGGCGGACCGCCTCGGCGGCCAGCCCGGCGTTCAGCGAGAACCCGAACTTCGAGTCGTCGCCGCCGGTGGCGATGAACTCGTGGGTGTGCGCCTCCACTCCCGGGGTGACCCGGATCATCACGCGCTGCCGCACCCCCGCCTCGCCCGCGAGGAGGGCCAGCCGCTCGATCTCGGCGAAGGAGTCCACGACCACGCAGCCGACACCCCAGGTGACGGCCCGGCGCAGCTCGGCGAGCGACTTGTTGTTGCCGTGGAAGACCACCCGTGCGGGATCCATGCCCCCGGCCACGGCCACGGCCAGCTCGCCCCCGGTGCACACGTCGAGGCAGAGGCCGGCCGCGTCCAGCCAGCGCACCACCTCGGGGCAGAGGAAGGCCTTGCCGCCGTAGTGGACCTCCCCGCCGGGCAGCGCGTCCCGCCACTCCGCGCAGCGTGCCCGGAACTCCGCCTCGTCGAGGACGTAGGCGGGCGTGCCGAACTCGGCGGCGAGCTCCCGTACGCCGATCCCGCCGATGTGCAGTTCCCCGCCGGTCCATGCCGCGGTGCGCGGCCAGCCGTTCTCGATCACCAAGCTCATGGGGTTGAAGGTAGAGCTTGAGGGCTTTTGTCCGGTCTCAGCGTCGAAGATTTCGATGCTAAGACTCGCAAGCATTCATGACCGTTGGGGCCGTTACCTCCCATCGACAACATAAGCTCAACTATTCGCAAACCGGGAGGTTCTATGACAAAGCGCCTGTATTCGGTCATTGCCGTCGCGCTGGCCGTATCGGCGTTCGCCGGCGGCTGCGGGCGCTCGTCGTCGGAGACCGACGCCGGCGCCGGCGCGGCTTCGGCGGCGGGCAAGACGGCCAAGGACCTCGTGCCCGAGGCCGTGCGCAAAACGGGCGAGCTCCGGATGGCGACCTCGGAGGGCTACCCGCCGATGGAGATGTACAAGCCGGGCACCCAGGAGCTCACCGGCGTCGACCCGGACCTCGCCGCCGCGATCGCGGCCAAGCTCGGCCTGAAGGCCAAGGTGACCAACGCCGCCTTCGACGGCCTGATCCCGGGCCTGCAGGCCGGCCGCTGGGACGTGGTGATGTCCTCGATGAGCGACACCGAGGAGCGCCGGGCCGCCGTCGACTTCGTCGACTACTTCAACGCCGGCGGAGCCATCATGGTCAAGAAGGGCAACCCCGAGGGTATCAAGACCCTTGAGGACCTGTGCGGCCGCACCGTCGTGCTGGCCAAGGGCAGCTCGAACCTCGCGATCGGGCAGCGGCAGGACGAGAAGTGCGCCAAGAAGATGCAGATCATGCAGAGCGAGGACGCGCCGACCGGCCTGCTGAGCATCGACTCCGGGCGTGCGGTCGCCACCATCGTCGACTCGCCCGTCGCGGCGATGTACGCCAAGGACACCGGCAAGTACGACGTGCTGCCCGAGCAGTACGACGCCGGCCCCTGGGGCATCGCGATCGACCGGCGCAACACCGCGCTGCGCGACGCCGTGGCCAAGGCCATGCAGGAGCTGACGGCCGACGGCGGCTACAAGGCGGTCCTGGAGAAGTACGACGTCGTGAACAACGCCGTACCCGAGGTCATGGTGAACACCAAGCCGTGGAAGTGACCAAGACACCGCAGACCGCCGACGTCGCGGACCTGCCGATCGACGCGGTCCGCCCGCCGCGGCCCGGCCGGTGGATCGCGGCGGTGGTCGCCGCGTTCGCCCTGGTGTGGCTGGCCTACACGATCATCGTCAACGAGAACCTGCACTGGGACGTCATCGCCGAGTACCTGATGGACGGCAGGGTTCTGGGCGGCCTGTGGGTCACGATCCAGCTCACCGTGCTGTCGATGGTGATCGGCCTGGCGCTGGGCATCCTCGCCGCCGTGATGCAGCTGTCCGGCAGCCCGGTGCTGCGGGGCGCCTCCGCGCTCTACACCTGGTTCTTCCGCGGTACCCCGCTGCTGGTCCAGCTCATCTTCTGGTTCAACATCGGGCTGGTCTTCCCCTCCTTCGGCATCGGCGTGCCGTTCGACGGCCCCAAGCTGATCGAGTGGCAGGCCAACGAGCTGATCACGCCCTTCACCGCGGCCCTGCTCGGTCTGGCGATCAACGAGGGCGCCTACATGGCCGAGATCGTCCGGGCGGGCATCCGCTCGGTGGACCCCGGCCAGCGCGAGGCGGCCGAGGCGCTCGGCATGTCACACCGGCAGGTGCTCCGCCGGGTCGTGCTCCCCCAGGCGATGCGGGTGATCATCCCGCCCACCGGCAACCAGTTCATCTCGATGCTCAAGACCACCTCGATGGTCTCGGTCATCGCCGGCGCCGAACTGCTGACGGTCTCCCAGCGCATCTACCTCGGCAACTTCGAGGTGATCGCGATGCTCATCGTGGCCTCCATCTGGTACATCGTGCTCACCACCATCGCGAGCGTCGGCCAGCACTTCATCGAGAAGCGGTTCGAGCGCGGCCACCACGCGCTGCAGGTCAGGGTCCGCCGCAACCTGCGGCCGTTCAGCAGGGGGAACGCGTGATGGTCGAACCCAAGGTGAAGATCCGCTCGGTCCGCAAGTGCTTCGGCTCCGTCGAGGTGCTCAAGGGCATCAGCCTGGACGTCCCCGAAGGCGGCGTGGTCTGCGTCGTCGGCCCGTCCGGGTCCGGCAAGTCGACACTGCTGCGCTGCGTCAACCGGCTGGAGACCATCGACTCCGGCCGCATCTGGGTGGACGGCGACCTGATCGGCTACGCCGAGCAGGGGGACCGGATCCACCACCTGCGCCCCGCCCAGCTCTGCCGCCAGCGGCAGGACATCGGCATGGTGTTCCAGCGCTTCCACCTGTTCCCGCACCGCACGGCGCTGGAGAACGTCATGGAGGGCCCGGTCGTCGTCAAGGGCGTCGCCAGGGGCCAGGCCAGGAAGAGGGCGCTGGAACTGCTGGACCGGGTGGACCTCGCCGACCGCGCGGACCACTACCCCGCCCAGCTCTCCGGAGGCCAGCAGCAGCGCGTGGCGATCGCCCGCAGCCTGGCCATGGACCCCAAGCTGATGCTCTTCGACGAGCCGACCAGCGCGCTCGACCCCGAGCTGGTCCAGGAGGTGCTCGCGGTCATGCGGGACCTGGCCGCCAGCGGCATGACGATGATGGTGGTGACCCACGAGATGGGATTCGCCCGCGAGGTCGGCGACAACCTGATCTTCATCGACGGCGGCGTGATCGTCGAGCAGGGACACCCCCGCGACGTGCTCGCCAACCCGCGCCACGAGCGCTTCCGCGCCTTCCTCGGGCAGGTTCTGTGACCCACTTCGACCTGCTGCTCCGGGGCGGCCTGGTGATCGACGGCACGGCGGCGCCCGACGCCGCCCGGCACGCCGACGTCGGCGTCCTCGACGGCCGCCTCACCCTGCTGCCGCCGGGAGCCCCCGCCGCCGCACGCGAGACCGAGGACCTGACCGGTCTCGTCCTCGCCCCCGGCTTCATCGACGTGCACACCCACTCCGACGGCGTCACCCTGATCGACGGGGAGCTGGGCGGCGACATGGTCCGGGCCGCCGTCCTGCAGGGGGTCACCACCGAGATCTGCGGCAACTGCGGTTCCAGCCTCTTCCCCGCCCTGCCCGGCCGGCTGGCCGCGATGCGCGCGGAGACCCGGGTCTACTTCGGCGGCGACGTCGGGATGTACGAGGGCTTCGCCGAGTTCGCCGCCGCGCACGCCGCGGTGCCCCGCGCCAACCACCTCACCTCCCTGGTCGGGCACGGCACGCTCCGCGCCGGGGTGATCGGCCCCGTCGACCGTGCCGCCACCCCCGGCGAGCTGGACACCATGTGCGCGCTGCTCGACCGGGCGCTGTCGGCGGGGGCGGCGGGGCTGTCGACCGGGCTCATCTACACCCCCGGCACCTACGCGAGCACCGACGAGGTCGTCGCGCTGGCGGCCGTGGCGGCCGCGCACGGCAAGCCGTACGTCACCCACCTGCGCGACGAGATGTCGCGGGTGGAGGAGGCGCTGGAGGAGGCCGTCGAGATCGGGCGCAGAAGCGGCGCCCCGCTGCACGTCTCCCACCACAAGACGGCGGGCAAGTACGCCTGGGGACTGACCCGGCGCACCCTGCCGAAGCTCGCCGCCCTGCGCGCCGAGGGCATGGACGTGACCTGCGACGTCTACCCCTACACCGCGGGGAGCACGGCGCTGGGCGCGATGCTCCCCCCCTGGGCCTCGGACGGCGGGATCGCCGCGCTGACGGCGCGGCTGACCGACTCCGGACAGCGCGACCTGATGCGCCGGGCCATCGCCGAGGGCGTCCCCGGCTGGGAGAACACCGTCGGCAACGGCGGCTGGGACCGCATCTCGATCGCCTGCGCGCCGCGCCACCCCGAGACGGAGGGGCACACGATCGCCGAGCTGGCCGCCGCGCGCGGCCAGGACCCCGTCGACATGGTCGCCGAACTGCTCGTCGCCGAGCAGGGCGAGGTGACGATCATCAGCCACTCCATGATCGAGGACGACGTGCGGCGGGTGCTGGCCGCGCCGTACTCGATGATCGGTTCCGACGGCGTGCCCAAGCCCGGCGGCCGGCCCCATCCCCGCTGGGCGGGGACGTTCCCGCGCGTGCTCGGGCACTACGTCAGGGAGCTGGGACTGCTGAGCCTGGAGACGGCGGTGCACAAGATGACGGGCATGGCCGCGGCCAGGTTCGGGCTGGCGGGGCGCGGCGTCATCAGGGACGGCGCCCACGCCGACCTGGTCGTCTTCGACCCCGGCACGGTCGCCGACGGCGCCACCTTCGTCGACCCGCTGGTCCCGCCGTCGGGGATCCACTCGGTGATCGTCGCCGGCCGGACCGTGGTCCGGGACGGGGCCGAGACCGGTGCCCGGCCCGGGGCGGTGCTGTCCACATGAGCGGTGACCGCGTGACCGGCCGTGATCGCGGCCTCTGCGAGGATGACGGGCCCGGGAACGACACCGGGCCCGGACAGGGTGACGGGCTCCGGGAGAGTGACGGGCTCCGGGAAGGTGACGGGCTCCGGGAGAGTGACGGGCTCCGGGAAGGTGGGGCGATGACAGAACCCGACGCGCCGGATGGAGACGGGGCGCACACGGTGGCCGTCTCGGTGCCGGGGCTGGTCTCCCTCGACGAGGACGTCGAGCTGACCCTCGCGAGCACCGGCAAGCTGCTGCTGCTCGCCGCGGTGGCCCGCGGGATCGCCGCGGGGAGGCTCGATCCCGCCGAGATCGTGGAGGTGCGGCAGGAGGACCGCTGCGGCGGTTCCGGCCTCCTGGGCGACCTGTCCGCCCGTCACTGGACGATCGGGGATCTCGCCGTGCTGACCGCGTCGGTGAGCGACAACACCGCGACCAACGCGCTGCTGCGCCGGCTCGGCCTGGACCGGGTGGCCGAGGACGCCGCCGCGCTCGGCTTCGTCCGGACGCGGATCCTCGACCGGATCCGCGAGCCGCGCCTGCCCTCGGACCCGCCGACCTTCGCCGTCGGTACGGCCGGCGAGCTCGCCCGGTTCGCGGCGGAGCTCGACGGCCGGCAGGAGTGGACCCGGCTCATGCTGGGCTGGATGGCCTGCAACACCGACCGGAGCATGGTCCCCGCCCTGCTGCCGCACGAGCCGGAGGATCGGGAGGTGCCCGCCTCCGTTCCGCCCGGAAGGGTCTGGGTGGCGAACAAGACCGGCACCGACGTCGGCGTGCGGGCCGACGTGGGGGTGATGATCGGCTCCGGTCGCCGGATCGGCTACGCGGTGCTGGCCAACGGCCCCGCCGGAGACGAGCACGCCCTGCTGGAGAGCGTCCGCCGGGCCGGCCTGGCCATCGGCCGCCTGGCCGGCCTGCCCGCCGGTCGGCGCTGACCGTCCGGCGGGCCCTGCGGGGTCGCCGCCGACCGGCTGGGCCGGTGCGCCCGAGATCTCGCGCGCACCGGCCCGGCCCGCTATGCCGGCGCGGCCTCCCCGGCCCGGGACAGGACCAGCTCCACCAGGTCGGCGACGGCCCCGTCCGCGCAGGCGCCCACCACGACGTCGGCCGCGGCCCGGACCTCCGGATGACCGTCACCGACCGCGGCGCCGAGCCCGGCGGTTGTGATCATGTCGATGTCGTTCGGATTGTCGCCGATGGCCGCCACCTGCTCCAGCGGAACGCCCCGGGAGGCGGCCAGCTCGCGGAGCGCGGTGCCCTTGGTGGCGCCCTCGGGCAGCACTTCCAGGTAGGTGGCCTCGGAGCGGACGGTGATCGTCCCCGGGATGTCCAGATCAGGCAGCGGGTCGCCGATCAGCATGCACTTGGTGATCTCGCCGGGGGCCGGCGCGGACCAGTCGCCCGGGTCGCGCAGCGTGATCCCGTCCCGGCGGGCGTAGTCCCGCAGCTGGGGCACGTCGTGGACCGCCAGTGCCTCGCCGCCGGAGAACGCCACCGGATAGACGCCCTCCGGCAGCCCGTCGAACCGGTCGAGCAGCGCCTTCCACGCGTCCGCCGGCAGGTGGCGGGAGCGCAGCACGGCTCCCGTGCCGAGGTCCACGGTCCGGGCGCCGTTGTAGAGGATCGCCGCCCCGGCGAGGCCCAGCTCCTCGTAGTAGCGCAGAGCCGACGCCTCCATCCGCCCGGTCGCGATGACCACCTCTCCGCCCGAGGCGAGGAAACGGCGCAGCGCGTCCCGGCCGGAGGGCACCATGGCCAGGTCGCGTCCGACGAGCGTCCCGTCCAGATCGGTGACGATCCACCGGATCACGAGACCCCCCTCGCCGTGGAGATCTCGGCCATCACCGAACCCGCGAGGTCGAAGCCGCCCACGCAGGCGAGGTAGCCGCCGGGCGTGAAGATGTCGCCGGACAGCGGGATGTACGTGCCGCCGGCCCGCTCCACCAGCAGCGAACCGGCCGCCACGTCCCAGGCGTTGACGTGCGTGCCGTACGCGACGTCGGACCAGCCGGCGGCGACGTGCGCCAGCTTCAGCGCCGCGCTCCCCGGGCGGCGCGTACTGGCGAAGGCGTTGACCATCCGGGCGAAGCGGTGCAGCGCCTCATCGCCGCCCGCGGCCAGGTCGCGCGGTGTGGGAAAGCTCGACAGCAGCACCGCCTCCCGATCGGTGCGCGCGCCGGAGCTGCGGATCGGCTTGCCGTTGCAGAAGGCCCCGTCGAGCGAGGCGGTGAACTCGTCGTCGCGGACGGGGTCGTAGACGGTGCCCGCCACCACCTTTCCGTCCACCACGGCTCCGATGGAGGTGCAGAAGAACGGCAGGCCCGCGGCGAAGTTCGCGGTGCCGTCGATGGGGTCGACGTACCAGCGGATGTCGCCCTCCCCCCGGACACCGCCCTCCTCTCCCTCCACGACGCTGCCCGGGCACAGGCGGTCCAGGACCTCGCGGATGCGCTCCTCGGCGGCCTTGTCGTGCTCGGTCACCGGGTCGTGGAAGTCGCGTTTGGTCTTCACCTCGGGCCGGGAGCGGAAGGCGTCCCTGAGCTGGTCGCCGACCGCTCTGGCCGCCTCGACCGCGATGGCGGCCAGTTCGCGCGAAGTGTTCATGTCCATGTCTCCTCCAGGAGGTTCAGAAGTCCGCGGGGGTCCTCGACTGTCGCCTGAGGGCTCTGGCGCACCTTGTAGGGGATCTCGTCGGTGCTCCGGGAGACCATCAGGACGGTGGCCCCCACTCCGGCGCGGGCGCCGCAGACCACGTCGCGGTCGTAGTTGTCGCCGACGTACCAGGTCTCCGCGGGGTCGACGCCCAGTGCCCGGCAGGCGATCCAGATCATCTCCGGATTGGGTTTGCGCACGCCGACCTCGTCGCTGTAGACCTGCACCGCCACCTGGCGGTCGAGGCCGCTGAGGGCCATGTAGTCACGGTGGACGGCTCCGCACAGCGCGTTGCTGACGACCGCGGGCGTGACATCGTGCGCCCAGCAGGCGGCCAGCAGCTCCTGCAGCGCGGGCCGGGTCTTGCGGTCGCTGCGCAGCTCGCCCATCCGCCTGCAGAGCGGCGTCGCCTCGGCGATCACCAGCGAGCGGGCCTGCTCCGGCCAGTCGCCCGCCACGAAGTCGGCCCAGAACCCGCGGTGCGTCATCTCCGCCGGGGCGAACTGCCGGGAGGTGGAGTCCTTCCAGTACTTGTCGGCGCGCGCGCCGGCCCGGATGTCGCTCTCCACGTCGTCGAGGCCGAGGCCGTGGAAGCCGGCCCTGCGGAGAAGGCCGTGCACCTCCGCGGCGAGCTCGGCCGCCCACGACGGGCGCCGGGAGGTCTCCACGATCACGCCGCCGAAGTCCAGCAGCAACGCCTTGGGCCGGATCACGCGCCCACCTCCGTCCGGTCCCAGGAGGAGAGCCGGACGCCGTCGGCGCCGAACAGGTGCATCTGGTCGGTCCAGCAGGTCAGCACGTCGCCGGCGGCGGCCTCGACCGGCGTGTAGGAGACCGCGTACAGCTCGGTGTCCAGGATGCGCAGCCGTACGGTCCAGGAGGAACCGGCCGGCAGGACGGCCTCGACCACGGCCTCCTCGTGCCAGGCGGCGCCGGGCGGCGTGCCCAGGCGCAGCGCCTCAGGCCGAATGCCCACGGCGGTGGGGGCGCACTGCCCGGCGCGGGCCTCGACGGAGCGCATCAGCGAGCCGGCCAGGCCGGTGGGGGAGGGGCCGACGTCGACGATCGCCATCGGCGGGCTGCCGACGAACTCGGCGACGAACCGGTTGGCGGGCCTGGCGTACATCTCCATCGGGGCGGCCAGCTGCTGCAGCTCGCCGTCCTTCATGACCGCGACGTCGGTGGCCATCGTGAGCGCCTCGAGCTGGTCGTGGGTGACGAAGACGATCGTCGCGCCGGACTCCTCGTGGATGCGTTTGAGCTCGGCGCGCATCTCCAGGCGGAGCTGGGCGTCGAGGTTGGACAGCGGCTCGTCGAGCAGCAGCACCGTGGGGTTGATCGCCAGCATCCTGGCCAGTGCGACACGCTGCTGCTGGCCGCCGGAGAGCTGGGAGGGGTAGCGGTCCATGGCGGCGTCGACGTGGACCATCTTGAGCGCCGCCTCCGCCCTGGCCCGCCTTTCGGGACCGGGCACCTTGCGCATGCGCAGGCCGAACTCGACGTTCTCCCGCACCGACAGGTGGGGCCAGAGCGCGTAGTTCTGGAAGACCAGCCCCATGCCGCGCTTCTCCGGCGGGACGTAGAGCCCGCGCTCGACGGAGTCGAGGACCCGGTCGCCGACGGCGATGCTGCCCGCGCTCGGCTGCTCGAGCCCGGCGATCATCCGCAGCGTGGTGGTCTTTCCGCAGCCGGAGGGACCGAGCAGGCACATGAACGCGCCGTCGGGAACGGTCAGGTCGAGGTTCTTCACAGCGTAGTCGCCACCGCCGTAGCTCTTGGCGACTCCGCTGAGGGTGATGTTCGGCATCTATCCTCCTAGGCCGGACGCCAGGCTGCTCTTGGTCAGACGCTGGGTCAGGTAGGTCATGGTGAAGGAGACCAAGGCGATCACGAGGACGACCGCGTTGGCGAGCTGGGTGTATCCGTAGTCCACGAGGCCGATCGACAGGGTCGTCAGGAGCTGCGTCCCGGTGGTGGTCAGCATGATGACGATGCTGAGCTCCTTGAGGCCGGAGATGAACGGCAGCACGATCCCCGTGACGAGAGCGCCCTTCTGGATCGGGAAGATGATCCGCCGCATCCGCTGCCACCAGGAGGCCCCGGCGATCTGCGCGGCCTCCTCCGGCTCGCGGCCGAGCTGCATCATCGCCGCGATGCCCGAGCGCGAGCTGTACGGCAGGTGCGTCACGGCCATCACCAGGATCAGCAGGAACGTCGTCCCGTACAGCGCGGGGAGGGGGCCCCTGGCGACGGCGAACAGCGACAGCGAGGCGGCCGCGAACGCGATGCCGGGGATGAGGTAGGGCAGGAAGGAGACCTGGCGGAGGAACGCGGCGACGCGTGGAGCCGTCCCGCGCACCACGACGTACCCGATCAGCAGGCCGGCGACCGCGCAGATCAGCGAGGCCAGGCCGACGATGCGCAGCGAGTTCCACGCCGCCGTCCACAGCTCCGAACCGCGCAGGACACCGTGCGGGAAGCCGACCGCGCCGGGCAGCTTCTCGGCGAGCCAGTAGTCGAGGGTGAAGGTCGACAGGTCCAGCGGCGTGCGGGTGACCGTCGACAGCAGCAGCGTGAACACCGGGACCAGGACGCTCACCACGAAGACCGCCAGGCCCAGCCCGAACAGGGGCCAGCGCCAGCGGCGCAGGTCGCTCAGCCGGTCCATCGCGCCCTTGCCGCCCACGGTGACGAACCGGCGGTGCTCGCGCATCAACCGGGTGTCGGTCAGGACGATCAGGACTCCGATGACCACGATGACGGTGGCGAGCACGGACGCCACGCCGGTGCTGCGGTCCCGGATCGACTGGAACAGCCCCGTGGACAGCACCCGGTAGTCGGCCGGCAGGCCGAGCACGTAGGGCGTGCCGAACGTGCCGAGCACCCGGCCGACCACCAGCAGCACGGCCGAGGACAGCGCCGGGAGCATCAGCGGCACCACGATCCGCCGGATGACGGTCCGCTGCGGGGCGCCGAGGATCCGCGCGGAGTCCTCCAGCTGCGCGTCGATGCGGCGCAGCGCGTTGCCGACCAGGAGCAGCACGAACGGGTAGTAGTGCAGCCCCAGGGTGACGATGATCGGTACCGCGCCGTAGGCGAGCCAGTCTGGGGTCCGGATGCCCTGGGCCTGCAGGAACCCGACCTGTCCGGCGGCGCGCTCGTTCTTGAACAGCGACAGCCAGGCCAGGGAGAAGGTCCACGAAGGCAGCATGTAGGGGACCACCAGGGCGCCGGCGAGCCACCTGCGCCCCGGCACGTTGGTCCTGGTCACCAGCCAGGCCATGCCGCCCCCGACGACCAGCGCGAACAGCGTGGTGCCCACCGCGATCACCAGCGTGTTGAGCAGCGGCTCCCAGAACAGCAGGCCGCTGATCTGGGACCGGAACACCCGCCACAGGTAGTAGCCGGTCCATTCGCCCGGCTGCTGCCCGGCGTGCACGTCGTCGCCGTACTGCAGGCGGAAGGCGTCCGACAGCACCGCGATCAGCGGTGCCACGACGAGATAGGCGAGCAAAATGACAAGAATCAGCCCGAGCGCGGCGGTGGGGTCGTGGCGCAGCACGCGGAGCCGGTACACCAGTCTGCGCCGCCTCGGGGGAGGTGGCGGCGTTTGCGCCTTGGTGAGAAGAGCCATGGGTACTTCCTTCAGGGGGGTTGGCGAGGACCGACGCGGTGCGCGGCCCGTCGGCTTCCTCAGTGGCTTCGCTTGGTCATCAGTGGCTCCGTTTGAGCATCGCGTCGGCGAGCGCGTCGGCGGCCTCGCCGAGCCGCCGGCCCACCGCGTCGAGACGCGACAGCAGCTCGCGCCCGCGCAGGGTGTCCATCTCCAGCGGCCCGGTGAACAGCTCGGTGAGCCGGGTCTGGTAGAGCTGGCGGACCCGGCTGCAGGCCTTGCGCGTGGCCAGCACGGCCACGGTGACCGAGCCGGGATCCTCGATCATCTTCAGGACGGCGGTCTCCAGCTCGTCGAGGCCGTCGATCACCGCCTGCAGCGGCTCGACGGCGAAGCCGAGATCCTCCGGCCCGAACAGGTCGGTCTCGCGCACGTAGTCGCGCAGGTGATCCAGCACGTCGTCGATCGACCGCGAGATCCGGAACAGGTCCTCCCGGTCGACGGGGGTGGCCAGCACCCGCCGCAGGACGCGCACCAGCTCGCCCCGCGCCGCGTCGCCCTCGTGCTCCACCTCGGCCATTTGGGTGCGCGCGGCCGACCGTTCGATCTCGCCGGTCGCGGTCGAGCGGGCCAGTACGGCTCCCGCGCGGACGACGGCGACCTGGTGGCGGACCAGGTCGACGACCCGCCGCCCGGACCGGCCGCGCACATCGTCCCAGGCCCGTAGGAACCGCCGGGCGCGGCCGTCGGCGCCGCTCACAGCAGCCTCAGCGCGAGTCCGGCCAGGCAGCCCAGGGCCATCGACGACGGCAGCGTGACCAGCCAGGCCGTACCCATGTTCATGACGCTCTGCCATCGCACTCTCCTGGCTCCCTCACTGGCCGCTACGCCGACGACTCCGGCGGTGATCGACTGGGTCATGCTCACCGGACTGCCCAGCGCCGAGCTGCCCAGGACGGCGCCGGTGGCCGCCGTCTCGGCCGAGACGATGTGCAGCGGCCGGGTGATGACCAGGCCGCGGCCCAGCCGCTCCCCGACACGGGTCAGGCTGGTCAGGGCTCCGGCGAGGAAGAGCGCCACCAGGACGGCCATCCACGCCGGCGGCACCTCGACGGGGCCGACCCCGCCCAGCCCCTCGCGGCCCACGTCGACCGCGACGCTCACCACCGCGATCATCTTCTGGCCGTCGTTCACCGCGTAGGCCACGCACTGGGCCGCGTAGGCCAGCAGGTGGGCGGCGAGTACGAGCCGGGGCATCCGGCGGTAGGACGGAACCCTGCGCGACAGGGTTCCCAGCAGGTAGCCCAGGGCCAGGCCGACCAGGGGCGCGCCGGCCCCGATCGCCAGGACCGCGCCCAGACTCGACCACGACACCGGCAGGCCGGCGCCGAACCCCGCGCCGGTGATGCCGCCGATCACCGCGAGCGTCAGGCTGGTCGGCAGGCCCCTGCCGGTCAGCACCGCGACCACGGCCACCGCGATCACCACCCCCGCCAGGAACGCCGTCGCCCCGCCGCTCGTCCCGAGTCCCGCCAGCCGCTCGGTGAAGGTCCGGGCGACCGCGATCCCCAGCAGGTACGGTCCGGCGAAGAGCACCACCACGAGCAGCGAGGCGATCGCCCATCCCGGCGAGCGGGGGAACCTGAGCCCGAGGCCGATGAGCGTGGCTCCGTCGTTGGCCCCGCTGATCAGCACGAAGAGGATCGCGACCGTGGCGAACGCGAGCGTCCACCCCATCAGAGGTAGGGCCGCTGGTCGCGTTTGTGATCTTCGTAGCGCCGGCGCACGGCCCTGACCTCGGGCAGGTCCGACACCTCGGCCACCGGCACGTCCCACCAGGCCGTGGTCTCGGGGCCTGGGCCGGGGACGGTCTCGACGTGGACGACCGTGGTGCGCGCGGACGCCACGGCCTTGGCCAGTGCGGTCCGCAGCGTGCCGGGGTCGGCCGCCGTCAGCACGTCGGCGCCCAGGCTGGCGGCGTTGGCGGCCAGGTCCACCGGGAGGAAGGCCCCGTCGAGCTCGCCCGAGGGGCCGCGCATCCGGTAGGAGGTGCCGAGCCGCTGGGCGCCGACGGATTCGCTGAGGTTGCCGATGGAGGCGAAGCCGTGGTTGTCGACCAGCACCACGACGAGTTTGACGCCCTCCTGCACGGCGGTGGCGATCTCCTGGGCCATCATCAGGTAGGAGCCGTCGCCGACCAGCACGAACACCTCCCGCTCCGGTGCGGCCAGCTTCACCCCGAGCCCGCCGGCGATCTCGTATCCCATGCAGGAGTAGCCGTACTCCACGTGGTACTGGCCGGGGTCGGTGGCCCGCCACAGCTTGTGCAGGTCGCCGGGCATCGACCCGGCCGCGTTGACCACCACGCCGCCCTCGGCGGCCTGGTTGACGATTCCCAGCATCACCGGCTGGGTCAGCTCCGTCCCCCCGTAGGCCCGCTCGATCTCGGCCTGCCAGTCGCGGGTCAGCTCGGTGGCTCTGGCGCTCCAGGCGGGGTCGGCGTTCCAGTCGCCGGGCTCCAGCGCGTCCAGCGCCTGGCGGGCGTCGGCCACGAGCATCTGGCCGGAGTGCTTGGCCGCGTCGAAGGCGGCGATGTTGATGTTGAGGAAGGCCGCGCCGGCGAACAGGGTGCGTGAGGCGGTGGTGAAGTCGCTGTAGCGGGTGCCGATGCCGATGACCAGGTCGGCCTCGCGGGCCAGGGTGTTGGCCGCGGCGCTGCCGGTGTGGCCGATCGCGCCGGCGGCGTACGGGTGGTCGTACGGCACGGCGCCCTTGCCTGCCTGGGTCTCGGTGACCGGGACGCGGTGGCGGGCGGCGAAAGCGGCCAGCCGCTGCGAGGCCTGGCTGTGTTTGACGCCGCCGCCGGCCACGATCAGCGGCCGGCGTGATCGCCGCAGCAGGTCCTGGGCGCGGGCCAGCGCGGCGGGTTCGGGCACCGGGCGGGCCACGTGCCAGACACGCCGGCGGAACAGCTCCTCGGGCCAGTCGTAGGCCTCGGCCTGGACGTCCTGGGGCAGGGCCAGGGTGACCGCGCCGGTCTCGGCCGGGTCGGTCAGCACCCGCATCGCGGCCAGCAGTGCCGAGGGCAGCTGCTCGGGGCGGTTGATCCGGTCGAAGAAGCGGCTGACCGGCCGCAGGGTGTCGTTGACGGTGACGTCGTAGGAGCGGGGGTCTTCCAGCTCCTGCAGCACCGGGGAGGCGACGCGGGTGGCGAAGACGTCGCCGGGCAGCAGCAGCACCGGGATGCGGTTGATGGTGGCCAGGGCGGCGCCGGTGACGAGGTTGGTGGCGCCGGGGCCGATGGAGGTGGTGCAGGCGAAGGTGGTCAGGCGGTCGCGGGTACGGGCGTAGCCGACGGCGGTGTGCACCATGGCCTGTTCGTTGCGGGCCAGGTAGTAGGGCAGGGCCGCGTGGGTGCCGGCGCCCTGTTCGGCGAGGGCCTGGCCGATGCCGGCGACGTTGCCGTGGCCGAAGATGCCCAGGCATCCGGCGATCAGCCGTTGCTCGGCGCCGTCGCGTTCGGTCCACTGCTGGGCGAGGAAGCGCACGAGCGCCTGGGCCACTGTCAGTCTCATGGGGCGTCTCCAGGGGATCCGCCACGGGCGTCCGTGACGCGACGCGGCAGGCGGGGGTCGACCACCTGGTCCGCCCAGGAGGAGCGGATCCAGGCGTGATCGGGGTCGTCGCAGAAGGCCATGGACCGCTGGGGGGCGGGCCCGGCCAGCACGTTGAGGTAGTACAGGTCGTAGCCGGGGGCCGCCATCGACGGGCCGTGGTAGCCGTGCGGGACCAGCACCACGTCTCCGCCCGACACCTCGGCCAGCGTGTCGTGGGTGCCGTAGACCCGCTGGTAGCCGGGGCCGCCCTCGAAGTAGTAGATCTCCTCCAGTACGGCCTCGCGCTCGGAGGCGGTGTCGTGCTTGTGCGGCGGGTAGGACGACCAGTTGCCGCCGGGGGTGAGCACCTCGACCGCGACGAGCTTGTCGCAGTCGAAGGCGTCCGGGGCGCAGAAGTTGTTGACCTGGCGGCTGGCCTGGCCGGCGCCGCGCACCTCGACCGGGACCTCGCGCGCCGGGCCGTACCGGA
>NZ_FOQY01000036.1 GCF_900113865.1 Streptosporangium canum
ACCTGCTCAAGGACGGCTCGCGGCTGGCCGGCCGGTCGGGGAAGCTGGCCCGCCTGGAGGAACTGGCCGAGGAGATCGTCGAGGAGGGCGACAAGGCCCTGGTCTTCACCCAGTACACCGAGTTCGGCTCCCTCCTGCAGCCCTACCTGACCGCCCACCTGGACCGGCCGGTGCTGTGGCTGCACGGCGGACTGCCCAAGAACCGGCGCGAGGAACTGGTCGAGCGCTTCCAGCACGACGACGAGCCGATGCTGTTGCTGCTGTCGCTGAAAGCGGCCGGCACCGGCCTCAACCTGACCGCCGCCAACCACGTGATCCACGTGGACCGGTGGTGGAACCCGGCGGTGGAGAACCAGGCCACCGACCGGGCCTTCCGGATCGGCCAGAGCAGGAACGTCCAGGTCCGCAAGTTCATCTGCGTGGACACCCTGGAAGAACGGATCGACGAGATGATCGAACGCAAGAAGGCACTCGCCGACAGCGTGGTCGGCGCCGGCGAGGACTGGATCACGAACCTGTCCACCGAGCACCTGCGCGAGCTGTTCAGCCTCGGCCCGGAGGCCGTCTCGTGAGCGGGCGGGGGGCGTTCCGCGCGCCTGCCTCCGAGCCACCGGGCGAGGAGAGGGCATGAGCGGCACCGGCTGGTTCGAGGCCGCCCGGCCGATCCGGGTCGAAGGCGGCATCCGGGTGCGCAGCAAGCGGGGCTCGATCGGCGAGCAGTGGTGGTCGCGCCGGTTCATCGACATCCTTGAGCGCGTCTGCGACAGCGGAAGGCTCAGCCGGGGGCGTTCGTACGCGCGATCCGGCCAGGTCCTCGACCTGGAGCTCGCCCCCGGCCTGGTCAAGGCCCGGGTCCAGGGATCGAGGAGGACTCCTTACAAGGTCGGGGTCAAGATCACGGCCTACGACGCGGAGCAGTGGCGGGCTCTCACCGGGGCGCTGGCCGCGCAGGCCCTCTACCGCGCGAAACTGCTCGCCGGGGAGATGCCGGCGGAGATCGAGGATGTCTTCCGCCGGTGCCGCCTTCCGCTCTTCCCCACCGAGCGCGACCTGGGCATGGACTGCTCGTGTCCTGACTGGGGCTTCCCCTGCAAGCACCTGTCGGCTGTGCTGTACGTGCTGGCCGAGGCGTTCGACGACGACCCGTTCCTGGTGCTGGCCTGGCGGGGCATGGCCAAGGACGTCCTGCTCGGCGCCCTCCGCGAGACAGGCGGCTCCGGCGGGGAGGAGCCGGCCCGGCCGGGGCTGTTCGACGTGACCGACGCGCCGTTCGCCGAACGGCTGGCGGACTTCTACGCGCCCGGCGTCTCCCCCGCCCGCCTGCGAGACCGTACGGCACTGCCCGTCACCCCGCCCGACCTGCTGTTGCGCACCCTCGACCCGCCGCCGGTCACGGCGAGGCGGACCCCGATCCTGGACCTCCTCCGGCCCGCCTACCAGGCACTCGCCGAGCACGACGACGCCTGAGCCGTCGCGCCGGCCGCTCAGAGCCGGGAGCGACCCGTCACGAGCCTGTCCGGATGGTGCCGTGATCCGCCCCCACCCGGAAGCCCCGGGAACGCACCTTTTGGCAGGGTTGGATGTACGGGGTGCGTTGTGTGATGGTACGTCTATTCCCTGTGACCCGAAGGCTTCATGAGCTGGACGCGCTCCGCGGCTTCGCGGTGTGCGGGATCATGCTGGTCAACACCTGGCAGCACACCCGCGAGCAGCTCGGCGACCCGGGCCGGAACGCGGTCGACTGGGCGATCGACAACCTCCTGCAGAGCAGGTTCTATCCGATCTTCTCGTTCCTGTTCGGCCTGAGCTTCGTCCTCTTCCTGCGGTCCGCGGCCGCGCGGACGGACCACCCCCGGGTGGTGCTGCTGCGCAGGCTCGCGGTGCTGGCGTGCTTCGGCCTGGTCCACCAGCTCGTGAACCCGGGTGAGGTGCTCCTGCCGTACGCGATCTTCGGGGCGCTGGTCCTGCTGCCCGCCTCCTTCCTCCCCCGGCCGGGGGTGCCGGTGCTGGGGCTGGCCGTCACCGCCTGGGCGGTGCACGAGGGGGGCGGGATGAAGCTCATCCCGGGACTGTTCCTGCTGGGCATGGCCGTGATGGAGTATCCGCCGCCCGAGTGGCTGCTGCCCCCCTTCTTCGTGGTCACCGCCGCGCTCGCGGTGGGGCTCGGCTACCTGTGGATCCGCACCCTCGACGATTTCGGCCTCTTCTACCGGGGCACCTATCCGGCCGCCGGGCTGGCCGCCGCGGCGGCCTACTGCACCGGGCTGCTGCTGCTCCTGCGGTCCCGGCCACGCGGCGCGCTGCTGGCGGTCCTGGCCCCGCTCGGCCGGATGGCGCTGACGAACTACCTGGCCAGCACCGCGGTCATCCTGCTCGCGCTGCCGCTGCTCACCGCGGACCCGACCCGGATCACCGGGGTGCTGCTGGCCACCGGCGTGCTGGCGCTCCAGGTCGTCCTCAGCCGGATGTGGCTGGCCAGGTTCAGGTACGGCCCGCTGGAATGGGTGTGGCGCCGCCTGACATGGATGGAGCCGGTGCCGAACCGCCGGATAGGGTCGAACGCGTGACACGCATCGCCCTGTGCCAGATACCGGTCTCCGAGGAGCCCGCCGCCAACCTGCGCAGTGCCCGGCAGGCGCTGGAGCGGGCCGCCGCCGACGGCGCCGACCTGGCGATCTTCCCCGAGGCCACGCTCACCCGGTACGGCAGGCGGATCACCGACCTGGCCGAGCCGCTGGACGGTCCCTTCGTCACCGGCCTGGCCGAATCCGCCAAGGCCCACGGCCTGGCCGTGATCGCCGGAGTGTTCGAGCCGGGAGAGGACCGGGTCCACAACACCGCGGTGGCCATCGGCCCCGGAGGCGGGATCGAGGCCGCCTACCGGAAGATCCACCTGTTCGACTCCTTCGGCGCCCGCGAGTCCGAGCTGGTCGCGCCGGGCGGCGCCCCGGTCGTGGTGGAGCTGGCCGGGCTCCGGATCGGCCTGGTCACCTGCTACGACATCCGGTTCCCGGAGCTGACCCGGGCCCTGGTCGACCAGGGGGCCGACCTGTTCGCGGTGATCGCCGCGTGGGGATCGGGCCCGATGAAGGAGGAGCACTGGGTCACCCTGGTCCGGGCCCGCGCGATCGAGAACACCACCTGGGTGGCCGCGGTGGGCCAGGCGCCGAACCCGGAGGCCCGCGACGGCTTCGGGATCGGCCGGAGCATGCTGGTCGATCCGATGGGCGTGGTCCGCTCCGACCTGGGTCCCGCGCCCGCCGTGCGGACCTGCGAGCTGGACCCGCAGATCACGATTGCCACCCGGAATGCCCTACCGTGCCTGGAACACCGGCGACTGCCTCTCGGCAGATCGTAAAATGCGACCGTGAGTGAGCCACCTGGGCGTAGAACGCAGATGCAGAAGGTCATTCCGCCCCGGCTGCTCGTGCCCTATCTGGCCGGCAGGCGGACGGTGATCTCCGGATATGTCTACCGAGTGCAGGACTGTGCCCGGCTGACGACCCCCGCCGAGCTCTTCGCCGGGCTCGACCTGGGCTTCGACGGCTCGGAGCTGACGAGCACGGTCCCGGAGATCTATCTCATGCGCTGGTTCGCCCGCGACATGGACAGCTACGTCGTGCCGTACGGCCCGCACATGGGCGGCGACTGGAACGATTCACCGCCGTTCGCCGGGAACGGCTTCACGACCTCGCGCGAGCACGTCGTACCGCAGTTCCACACCACGCCGATGCCGATCCCGGCGGGAGCGGAGATCATCCACGTGACCGCCGACGAGGAGCGCCTCTTCGGCCTCTACGACGGACTGAGCTGGAGGCCGGCCTCATGAGCCCCGAGATCGAGCCGGTGGCCTCCGGCTTCGTCGCCCACTACGCCGAGCGGACCTACGCGGCCGCGCTCGGTCCCGGCGGCGACGAGGTCGTGCTGTTCAACGAGGAGGCCCAGGAGGGCTTCGAGGCCGCCTCCGGCTACTGGCGGACGGTGGTCGCCCGCGAGGAGCTCGACTGGCTGGTGCTGGTCCGCACGGTCGGCGCGTTCGGCGGCGAGCCGTGCCTCATCCTCGACGTCTCGGAGGAGAACGGCGAGGAGAGCCTGCACATCGCCTACACCGGGCACAGCGGCATGAAAGCCGAGGCGCTGGGCTACTGGATGGTCGACCACGGCGCCTACGAGGTCGTCGTCCCCCGTGACGAGGTCTTCTCCCTCCGGATCGAGCGCCTGCCGATCCCCATGGACCCCTCGCGGTCGGAGCCCTAGGGCGGGTGAACCGGCGGGACCTGTCAACCGGCGGGCCCCGCAGGTGTCTCGACAGTGTGATCGACCTTTCCGTCTCCACACCTCCCTCGTTCGCCGAGCTGTTCGCGGCGCACCATCTGTCGATGGTGCGGCTGGCCGGACTGCTCGGCGCCGACGACCCGGAGGACATAGCCCAGGAGGCGTTCGCCCGCCTCCACACACGGTGGTCGCGGCTGCGCGACGGCGGGGCGGCCCTCGCCTACGTGCGGTCCACCGTGTGCAACCTGACCCGTAACCGGCTGCGCCATCTGCGGCTGGTACGGCTGCGCCCGCTCGCCCCACCACCGGCCGCGCACAGCAGCGAGCACGTGGTCATCGTCGCCGAGAAGCACCGGGAGCTGCTGTCCGCCGTCGACCGCCTCCCACGCCGCCAGCGTGAGGCCCTCATCCTGCGCTACTGGCTGGACCTGTCCGAACGGGAGATCGCCGACGCGATGGGCGTCTCCCCCGGCTCCGTCAAGACACACACGAGCCGGGGCCTGTCCGCCCTCGGCAGGGCCCTCCGGGAGGAATCATGAGCGATCTCGAAGAGCGCCTGCGCGCCGCGCTCGACGCCCGCGCCGGCACGTACACCGCGGCTGCCGACGCCTGGCTGGGCGTGCGGCGCCGTACGCGCGGCAGGAGGCTGCGCCGCTGGGCCGCGGTCCCCGTCATGGCCGCGGTGGCCGCGGCGGCCTGGTTCGCCGCCGGCCTGCCGGCGGGAGACGGAGGTGACACGACCGCGGCGTCCGTGAGCGCTGCCGGGCAGTCGTTCGAGAAGGAGCTGCGGGACTATCCACCCATCGGAGAGGTGCTCGCGATCCCGCATCCGGACTACCCCGACGTCCCGATCCGTGCCTGGTACAGCCGCGGGAAAGAAGCCGGCCCGCTGCGCTTCTGCGGGGCGCGGCAGGTCACGGACGCGGGCGGCACCGTTTCCGTCTGCAAACCCGTCGAGCACTGGGACGGGGAGGAGGCCGGGAGGATCGGCGGCACGACCGGCAGCGTCCCCTTTCCCGCCGAGATCGTCGTCTTCGGCGCGGCCAAGGAGTCCGTCCACGCGGTCAAGGCGACCGTCGGCGGTGACCGGAGCTTCCCCGGCACCGTGATCCGCGGCCGGGGCATGCCGTTGCCCGTCTGGGCCGTCCGGTTCCCCGGCGACTCCCTCGGCACTCCTCCCGCCGTCAGCTATGTCTTCGCCGACGAGCGCGGGAAGCCGCTCCAGCGGCTGGACGACGTCATCACACCGGCCTGTCACAAGGACCGCGCTCCCGCCGGTGCGGGTGTCCCCCTGCCTGGCGGGATCAGCGCCCACCTCCACGCCGCCAACTGCCTGGTGTTCTGGCGCGACGGCATGCAGGCGGGGCTGGTCGGCGGCGACTCCCGCGCGACCTTGGGCGCCGGCTTGGAGCAGATGAAGGCCCCGGTCACCGTCTGGGTCGGTCCCGGGCAGGCGGTGGACAGCCTCTGGTACGGCTACACCGGCGCGGGGACGGCCCGGGTCGAGCTGCGGCTCCGCGGCGGCGAGCGGGTGTCCGCCGACACGATCGGCGCGTTCCCGGAGCAGGGCATCCGCCTGTTCGGGGGGGAACTTCCCGCCGGAGCCGACCCGAACCGGGACGGCGCCGTATATGTCGGCTTCGACGCGGCCGGCGACGAGCTCTGGCGGCATGAGGTGCCCCAGCGGAGACCCAGAGGAGCCCGCACACCCGCGCCCGGAGACTCCGGCCAGAACGGCCATGGTGGTCTTCGGGTCCCGCTCACCGGGACCCGATAGCGGACGATCGGCCGATCAGCCCCTGGCCGCCGTCGCCGTCGGCACCGTGGGGTTCGCCTCGGCGTGTCCTGCCATCCGGACCCGGGCGGCAGACCCCCGCACCGCCGGATGGAGAAGGCACGACAGGCAGCCGGGAGCCGACGCGATCCTCGCCGGCCACCCCCTAGACGCCGAGCCGCCGGTAGCGGGCCAGGCGGGTGGTGAGGCGGTCCGCGGGGGCCCGCCTCAGCAGGCCGGCGATCTCGTATTCGAGGGCGCCGGCCACCCGGCGGCAGAAGGCCTCCGGCTCGTAGGCGGCGTCGGGCAGCTCCGGGATGATCCGGTCCACGATGCCGTCGCGCCGCAGGTCGGTGGATTTCACGCCCTGCGCGGCGGCGATCTCCGGGGCGAAGTCCACGCTCCGGTACAGCAGCGCCGAGGACCCCTCCGGGGGCAGCGGGGACAGCCAGGCGTGCTGGGCGCAGAGCACCCGGTCAGCCGGGAGCAGCGCCAGGGCCGCGCCGCCGGCCCCCTCGCCGAGCAGCAGGCAGACGGTCGGGGCGTCGAGCACCACCAGGTCGGCCAGGGAGCGGGCGATCTCCGCGGCCAGTCCGCCCTCCTCGGCCGCCTTGGACAGCGCGGCCCCGGCGGTGTCGACCACGGTGACCAGCGGCAGGCCCAGCTCGGAGGCCAGGCGCATGCCCCGCCGCGCGACCCGGAGCCCGGCCGGGCCCAGCGGGGTCACGACGCGCCGGCGACTGCGGTCCTGGCCGAGCACGACGGCGGGGGCCGCGCCGAAGCGGGCCAGGGCGAGGAGCATGCCGGGGTCGTTCTCGCCCTCGCCGGTGCCGTTGAGCGGGGTGACGTCGGAGGCGCCGAGCTTGAGCAGCGCCCGCACGCCGGGGCGGTCGTCCCGGCGTGAGCGGCTGATCGCGTCCCACGCCTCGATCGGCTGGACGCGCTCGTCCGGCTCGGGCCCGCTCTCCAGCCCCTCGCGCGGAGCGCACAGGACGGCGAGCGCCCGGATCGCGATGCGCCGCGCGTCCTCGGCGGAGACGACCGCGTCGACCAGGCCGTGGGCGAAGAGGTTCTCGGAGACCTGCACGCCCTCCGGGAAGGGGTAGCCGTGCAGCGACTCGAACACCCTCGGCCCGAGGAATCCGATCAGCGCGCCCGGCTCGGCGGCGGTGACATGCCCCAGCGAACCCCAGGAGGCGAAGACCCCGCCGGTGGTGGGGTGGCGGAGATAGACGACGTACGGCAGGCCGGCTGCGCGGTGCGCGACCACCGCGGCGGTGATCTTCACCATCTGGGCGAAGGCCAGCGCGCCCTCCTGCATCCGGGTGCCCCCGGAGGCCGGGGCGGCCAGCAGCGGGAGCCCCTCGGCCGTGGCCCGCTCGATCGCGGCGGTCAGCCGCTCGGCGGCGGCCACCCCGATCGACCCGGCCATGAAGGAGAACTCGCAGACGACGACCGCGACCCGGCGCCCGCCGAGCAGGCCCTCCCCGGAGATCACCGACTCGTCGTATCCGGTCCTGGCCCGGGCCCTGGCCAGCTCCTCGGCGTAGTCCGACCCCGGCGCGGCCGGATCGGCGGGCGTCTCGTCCCACGACCGCCACGTCCCCGGATCGAGAACAGCGCCGATCAGCGTGCGGGCGTCGGGCCGGGTGAGGCTCATCCCCTGCCCCCGCGCGGCGGGATCCGCGTGGGACGCGCTCTCATCGTTCACGTTCCTCCAGCCACGCCAGGATCTCGTCGTTGTGCTGGCCCAGGGTGGGCGGGGCGCCGTGGCGGACGGGGGGCTCACCGTCGAAGCGGAGCGGCGGGCCGGGCAGCTCGATGGTGCCGAGCACGGAGTGGTCCACCTCGACGAGCAACCCCTGGGAGCGGGTCTGCTCCCAGGCGTAGACCTCGTCGATGGACCGGATCGCCCCGGCGGGCACGCCGATCTCGCCGAGCGCCGCCAGCCAGTGGGCCCGGTCGTGCTTGGCGAGCGCCTGCTCCATGTCGGCGATCAGCTCGTCCCGGTGCGCGAACCTCTCCCGGTTCGTCGCGTATCTCGGGATCCCGGGGTCGATGTCGAGCAGGGCGGCCACCTTCCGCCACTGCGCGTCGTTCGCCGCCGCAATCTGGATCATGCCGTCGGCGCAGTGGAACGCGCCGTAGGGGGCGATGGAGGCGTGGTGGTTGCCGTTGGCCCTGGGCACCTGGCCGCCGACCGTCCAGGCCGTGCCGTGATAGGAGTGCACGCCGGTCACGGCGGCCAGCAGCGAGGTCCGCACGACCTTGCCCCGGCCGGTCCGCTCGCGCTCGTAGAGGGCGGCGACCACGCCGTAGGCGCCGTGGATGCCGCCGAGCAGGTCGGCGATCGAGGCCCCCACCCGGTAGGGCTCGTCGGCGGACGGCCCGGTGAGGCTCATCAGCCCGGCCTCGCCCTGGGCGATCTGGTCGTAGCCTGGCCGCCCTCCCTCAGGACCGTCGTGGCCGAACCCGGTGATCGACAGGACGACCAGGCGCGGGTTGAGCTCGTGCAGCCACTCGACGGGGAAGCCCAGCCGGTCGAGGACCCCGGCGCGGAAGTTCTCGATCAGCACGTCGCTCTGCCGCACCAGGCGCTCGATCAGGGCCTTGCCCTCGGCGGACTTGAGGTCCACGGTGATCGACTGCTTGTTGCGGTTGGCGGCGAGGAAGTAGGTGGAGATGTCGCCGTCGGGGCCGACGAACGGCGGCCCCCAGCCCCGGGAGTCGTCGCCCCCGCCGGGATGCTCCACCTTGATCACGCGGGCGCCCAGGTCGCCGAGCATCTGTGCGGCGTGCGGTCCCGCCAGCGCGCGAGAGAGGTCGAGAACGACGATGTCGCCGAGTGCTCCGGGCATGATCAACCTCCTGTGGTGGTCGCCGAGCCTAGTCGAATCGGAGCGGGAAAGGCATCAGTCCCGACGTCGGCCAGCCTGCCAGGCGGCCCGCGCCGCTCCGCATCCAGGTCCGGCACGCGGGGATCCTCCCAAACGGGAGCCTCCCGTCTCCAGCCTGTCGCGCCCGTGTCCGGGCCGGAGCCCGCCGGCCCATCCCGCCCCTCCCCTTCCTCTCCGGAGGCGGGACGCCTGTCCGGCCCAGGCCGGCGCGCCTCCGTGCCCGGGATGCTGCCAGCATGAAGGGGTGGCTCTCATCGTCTCCTTCGGGGAAATCGCCGGCGCGATCCGGGAACTGCCGCCGTCGTGCGGGCCGGTCCGGGTCGTCGCGGTGGACGGTCCGGGCGGGTCGGGCAAGACGACCTTCGCCGGCCGGCTGGCGGCGGCGCTGGGCGCGCAGGTGATCCACAGTGACGACTTCCCCGTCCCGTGGGACGAGCCGCCCGTGGCGTGGTTCGAGCAGGTGGAGGAGCAGGTGCTCGGCCCGCTGGCGGCGGGGAGGCCGGGCGGGTACCGGCGCTACGACTGGGTCCGCGGCGTCTTCACCGACTGGGTGGACGTGCCGGTCGCGCCGGCGCTGATCCTCGAAGGGGTCAGCACCGCCCGGCGCGCGACCCCGGCCGCCCTCACCGTCTGGGTGGAGGTGCCCGGCGAGCTCCGGCTGGCCCGCGCCCTGGCCAGGGACGGCGCCTCCTACGCGGCGCAGTGGCGGGACTGGACACGCGCCGAGGAGGAGTGGTTCGCCGTCGACGGCACCCGCGCCCGCGCCGACCTCCTCCTCGACGGCGCCGCGGTGCCGGGCGAGTTCGTCAGGCTCACCTAGGGCTCCACCGGATCCGCCGCGCAGGGGGCGTCGCCGCAGACGTCGACCACCAGGCCGTCCCGGAGGAAGTGGGCCTTCTGCACGCGGGCGGCGGGGTCGTGACGCGGGTCCTCGTGGGGGTCGCGGCCGTACTCCGGGCCGAGCGGCGGGGTGTTGGTCGCCGGGGGCGCGGGGGCGCCGCTGTCCCAGACGACCAGCGCCGAGCCGGCGTACGGCCTGCGGGGCATGGACCTGAGCCCCCAGTACGGCGCCAGGTCGGGACTGCGCCCGGCGGCGAGGGCCGGCTGACGGATCCGGGCCCCGACCGTGCGGGCCTCCACCTCGGCCGTCACCGTGGAGACCTGGTGGTCGCCGAAGGCGACGTGCAGCAGCACGCGGTGGCGGGGCGAGCCGGCCAGCGGATCGTCGGTCAGGTGCTGGGCGTAGCCGTCCGTCTCCGCGCGATCCCAGAGCATCTGCATCAGCGCGAAGCAGATCTGCTGGGTCAGCCTGTCGGGGTAGGCGCCGTCCATCAGCCGCTGGAACGGCTGGAAGTCCACGCTGCGGTTGAGCAGCGTGCTGTAGTTCATCCCCGGCACCCCGAGCACGGCGTTGCGCACGTCGGGAGAGACGGCGACCAGCGCGCCGCCCGTGATGGCGCCCTGGCTGTTGCCGTCGTAGGCGAGATCGGCCCGCAGGTCGATCAGCGACCTGCCCCGCCCGTCCTGGAAGGCCGCGTGGCCGGCGAAACCGTCCCGGGTGATCATCGCCCGGCCGAGGAGGACGAAGTTCAGCAGGCTCTGCTGGAGCCGGTCGGTGACCGTGCCGAACCGGGAGAGGTCTCCGAACACGCTCGCCACGTGCTGGACGTCCTCGTCGGACATGCCGATCCACTTGGTGGCGCAGAACACGAAGCCGTGCTCCCCCGCCATCGCCCGCACGTTGCGGGCACGCACCTCGGTCGCCTTGCCGAGCAGGCCGTGGCCGTACAGGGAGGGGTGCGCGGGCCGCCTGAACGCCGAGCGCGGGATCTCGCACTGGTAGTGCGCCTTCACCGTGTCGCCGAGCGGGCGCGGCAGCCCGTCGGGCCCCCGGTTGAGGTTCGAGCCCGGCGGGCCGCCGGGCTTGTCGAGGTAGTTCGGGACCAGGATCTCGCCGCTGACCTCGCGGGCGATGTCGGGGTCCTGTTCGGGGGCGAGGTCGGTGACGGAGGTGACGGTGAACTTCGGCGAGCGGCCCCTGAGCGTGCGCAGTGCCCGGTCGCGCATGGTCAGGACGGGACCGGCGATGCCCTGCTCGCTGGCCACGGTGAAGTCCCAGGCCAGCTGGAGTCCCCTGGCGTCCACCCCGGCCCTGGACAGGTCTCCGAGCGTCCGGTGGAGCGCGTGCTGCCGTCCGGCGAGCGGGTCTCCGGCGGGGAGGTCGTCGGCCAGGAGCCTGGTGAAGGTCTCCGGAGCCGGCAGGTCCTCGCCCGCGGCGTTCTTCAGCCCGCGCAGGGCGACGGCGTAGCGGTGGCCCTCCTGGAAGTTCTTCGCCGGCCGGATGACGAGCGCCTGCCGGGCGGGGTCGGCGGCGCCCGCGTCGAGTTCCGCCCAGTACGGCCAGCGCTCCCCGGTCCTGGTGTCGACGATCACGATGGGGGCGTCGCGGCGCAGGGACCAGCCGATGTCGGTGACGGGTGCGGCGCCGGTCCTGGTCAGATCGACGCCGGGTAAGTGTGCCAGGAGCATGGAGCCCGGGGAGAAGCCGTCGGCCGCGTTCCACTGGGCCGGGTCGATCGGGGCGCCCGCCGCGTTGCGGGGCATGGCCTCGGCGGAGAGGTTCACCCGCAGTCCGGTGCGGGTGCGCGCGCCCGTGGTGAACCAGTCGTTGGGGAACGGCAGCAGGCACTCCGCGCCGGCGATCGGGTCGCAGCCGCCGGGGGGCGACGGGGCCGGGGTCGCGTGACCTGCGGCGGAATCGGGGCCGGCCCAGACGGGTGCGGCCGTCGCCGACGTCGCGGCCAGTACGAGAGCCGCCACCACTGTGCGCAGGCGCATGCGCCTCCTCCTCGAACCACGACTTGATCTAGCCGCAGCAGACCTCAGGAAGGCGTGCCCGTCAATGGAGGAGCGGCGAACAGGGTCTAAAACGTCACATTTCTCAGACGTCCGACGTCGTTGAGGACCCCGCCCCCGCCGCACGGAGACCGATGCGGCGGCGATCAGGGCCGGCACCGTACCGGCGAGGCTTGACGTGCGGCGGCGTCAGCCTTCATTATTTATCTACTTCATTAGTGAAAGGGTGTTGGCGGTGATCGAATTCCACCTCGACCGGGGGTCGGGGGTGGCGACATACCTCCAGCTCGTGCATCAGGTCCGGCACGCGCTCCGGCTCGGGGCGCTGCGGCCCGGCGACCGGCTGCCGACGGCCAAGGAGGTCGTGGCCCAGCTCACGATCAATCCGAACACGGTGCTGAAGGCCTACCGGGAGCTGGAGCGGGAGGATCTGGTCGTCGGGCGGCCCGGACTGGGCACGTTCGTGGAGCGGTCGCTGGGCGAGACGTCCATGAGCGACCGCGTGCGGCTACGCGCCGAGCTGGTCCAGTGGGTGCGCAACGGCCGCCAGGCCGGCCTGGGCCAGGAGGACATGCAGGCACTGATCGCCACGGTCCTGGGCGACACGTTCCGAGAGGAGATCGCGTGACCGCGCCGGCCGCGTTGGAGGCCACCGGCCTGGGCAGGCGCTACCGGCGGACCTGGGCGCTGCGCGACTGTTCGGTGGCGGTGCCGTCCGGGCGGGTCGCCGCACTGGTGGGACCGAACGGCGCGGGCAAGACGACCCTGCTCCACCTGGCCGTGGGCATGCTCGCCCCGACCACGGGCGAGGTGCGGATCTTCGGCCGGCCGGTCCGCGAGAGCATGGAGCGGATCGCGTTCCTGGCGCAGAGCAAGCCCCTCTACGCCGGGTTCCGGGTGGCGGAGATGCTGAGGTTCGGGCGCGAGCTCAACCCGCGCTGGGACGACGCCGCGGCCCGGCGGCGGCTGGCGGAGCTGGGCATCCCGCTGGAGCGGAGGGTCGGCGGGCTCTCCGGCGGCCAGCGGACGCAGGTGGCGCTGACCGTCGCGCTGGCCAAGCGTCCCGACCTGCTGGTGCTGGACGAGCCGCTGGCCGACCTCGATCCGCTGGCCCGCGACGACGTGATGCGCGGCCTGATGGCGGCGGTGGCGGAGACGGGGCTGACCGTGCTGCTCTCCTCGCACGTCGTCTCCGAGTTGGAGGGGGTCTGCGACTGGCTGGTCGTGGTCAACGGGGGCCGGGTCCAGGTCAGCGGCGACATCGACGAGCTGGTCGCCGGGCACCGCCTGCTGACCGGCCCCGCCGAGACCGCCGACGCGCTCGCCGCCCGGCTACCGGTCATCTCGCGGGGCGGGGCCGGGCGGCAGGCCACCCTGCTCGTCCGGGACGCCACGCCACCGCTCGACCCGCGCTGGACCGCCCGCCCGGTGAACCTGGAGGAGACGGTCCTGGCCTACCTCCGCGCCCCCGACCAGGCGACGCTCCCCCGGCCGTCTCTGGCCTCCGCCCGCTGACCCGTCCGGCCGGCCGCACGGACCCCCGCTCGCACGGCCGGCCACACGGAACCACCTGACCCGTACGACCGACCGCACGGAACCACCCGACCCGCACCGCCGACCGCACGGAACCACCCCGCTCACACGGCCGGCCATGCGGGATCACCCGGAACGACCGGGACACACCACCCGGAAAGGACTTCCCTCTTGCTCTGGCTGACCTGGCGGCAGCACCGCACGCAGATCCTGGTCACCGGCGGCCTGCTGCTCGCCCTGGGCCTGTTGCTGCTCGTCTCCGGCCTGCGGGCGACCGCCTACATCTCCGAACACGCCCCCTCCGGCTGCCCGGGCCCGGCCGCCGCCTGCTCGGGCGTGAACTCGACGATCTACGACGACTACTACCACCCGGTCTTCATGGTCTTCGGCCTGCTCCCCCTCGTCGGGTCCGCACTGGTGGGCACGTTCTGGGGCGCCCCCCTGCTGGCGGCCGAGTTCGAGCGCGGGACCAACGCGCTGGCCTGGACCCAGTCGGTCTCCCCCAGGCGCTGGCTCCTGGCCAAGCTCGGCCTCCTCGGCGGCATGGTCGTGGTCGCCGCCCTGGTCCTGTCCGCGATGATCAGCGCGTGGCTGCCGGTGTTCCACGGCGCGGTCGGTGACAAGACGCTGGAGCCCGGCACGTTCACGATCACCGGGGTCGTCCCGGCCGCCTGGTGGCTGTTCGCGTTCGTGCTGGGCGCCGCCGCCGGAACGCTCTTCCGGCGCACTCTCGCGGCGATGGCGGTGACCGTCGCGTTGATCGCTCTGACCATCCCCGTCGTCTTCTTCTCCCGGGACTCCTACGCCGAGCCGGTACGGACCGTCACCACCGGCTGGACGGCCCTGTACGACCGCGGCGGAAGCCTGGTCCGCGACGCGTGGGTCACCCCCGCCGGCCAGGAGGTCGTCACCCTGCCCGACGGGGTCTGCCCCCCGCCGCCCGGCGTGGACGCCCGCTCCGAGCGCGC
This sequence comes from Streptosporangium canum, assembly GCF_900113865.1. Taxonomy (GTDB): domain Bacteria; phylum Actinomycetota; class Actinomycetes; order Streptosporangiales; family Streptosporangiaceae; genus Streptosporangium; species Streptosporangium canum. Next base: position 14,304 of record NZ_FOQY01000036.1, read on the forward strand.
CCAGCTGCTGAAGGACGGATGCCTGATCGGCGAGGGTTACCGTAAAGCCGTTTACCACCATCCCCCCGAGCGCTTCTGGCGCTTCCAGTGGACCGAGACCGGCATCCTGCTCACCGGCGCCCTCGCCCTCGGCGGTCTCGCCGTCACCCGCACCCTCCGCCGCCGCAACTGAGCCCGACCGGGTCCGTGTCATCCGAGCGGCAGCGCGCTATCCAAGTGACAGAGCGCACACGCACGGGTACATTAGATGTGCCGCCCCCTGCTGGGGGGAAAGGAAGTGAGCCCGGGTGGACCGCCGGACGACGGAAGCCCGGGCTTCGCGCTGTTGACCCTCAATTCACAGGGAAACGCTCGACGCCGAGGCCGCACCCCAAAGCCTTCAAGTAAGACTCCTGTCCCACCTCGGCTAGCGAAGCAGCTCCGGCGACAATGTCCGGCAACCACAGCAAGGGTTCCTCCTCCGGCGATTTCCAGGAAACACGGAGCTGGGGCGCCATCGCATGACGGCCTCGCAACGCTTCAACCATCTCCCTGTCGCGGATGTCCAGCTCACTATGCCGCCGCTCAAAGATGACATCATCGACATAGCGTCGGCCGAGCTCCCAGAGCAGGCGTTCCATGCATTTACGGCGAGCGCGTTCCTGGCGGGCGCGGTCGAGACCGGTGCCGACGATGACGATGCCGCAGGGCCGAAGGGCACCCACGGCGTCGATCAACTGGACGCGGCGCTTGTCGTTCTCGTCTCGCCAATGGAGCCGGCGCTGCCTACGCAGGAGCAACCCGCGAAGAACTGTGCGGCAAGTCTCCGCATACGTCGGAGGGACCAGGACAGCCGCCATCAGGTACAGGCCTGATGACACCCGCATCGACTCGTCGACGTACGCGGAGTGAGGGGGATTCACGCCAGATCACGCTAGCTGCGATAATCACCTAGCGTGATGTATTCATCACATGAAGTCCACCTCTGCGTACGGCAGGCCGCCCGACAGGGACGGGAAACCGGGGCCCCGGTCGAAGAAGGGCGCGCGGGCCGGCAGGAGCGCCCGCAGCTCCGCGCGGCGCAGCGCGGTGGCCTCGGCGTCGACCCGGAGGTCGTCGCGGGAGCCGTGCAGGACGACGCCGTAGTCGTCGCGGGCTCCCTCGGCCGAGACCTTGCCGTCCCGGACGTCCGCGGCCACCAGCGCGGGGTCGCGCTCCAGCGGCGAGCCCCAGCCGCCGCCTCCGGTGGTGCGCACCCGGATGACCTCGCCCGCGCGGACCGGCGAGTCGTCCACCAGGCCCTCCATCTCCCGCCCCTCGATCTCCACGACGAAGGGCCGCCCGGCACGGCCGCCGTTCACGCCCCAGCAGGACAGGATCGAGCGGTCGGCGATGGACATGAACGAGGCGTCGCGCAGCATCCGCAGATGCTTGTCGTATCCGAGGCCGCCCCGGTAGAGGCCGGGACCGCCGGAGTCCTGGGCCAGGCCGAGCCGCTCGACCCGGAACGGCCAGCGGGACTCGGCGAACTCGACCGGGATGTTGCGCGAGTCGGGGACGACGTGGATGGTGTCCTCTCCGTCGGCGTACCACCGGCCGCCGGAACCCCCGCCCAGGACCTCCCGCATCAGGTACGGCGTGCCGCCGGCGTCGTCGCCGTAGACGCCGGTGTAGCGGATGGTCTCCTGGTCGGCGGGCATCCTGCCGCCGGTCGCCTTGGCCAGCACCCCCGCCAGGACGCCCAGCAGCCGCAGGATCACGAACGTCCGGGCGTTCGTGGGAGCCGGGAAGATCGGCGTGAGCAGCGTCCCCTTCTCCGGGAACCTCATCTCGATCAGCGGGACGACGCCCTCGTTGACGTCCAGCTCGGCCATCCGCTCCGGCGTCTCGGCCAGGTTGCGCAGGATCGGCGCGAGCCACTTCTTCAGGAACACCCCGTCCGCGTAGTCGCCCGCGTGGTTGATCGGCCCCTTGGCCTGCGGGGACGTGCCCGTGAAGTCGATGACCAGCGGCACCTGCGCGGAGTGGTCCACGGTGAGGGTCATCCGCTGGGTGTGCAGGCGGGGCTCGTCCACGCCGTCGTGCTCGGCGTAGTCCTCCCACACGTGTGTGCCCTCGGGGATCCTGGCCAGCAGCTCCCTGCGGAACGTCTCGGTGGTCTTGGAGATGATCGCGTCGAAGCAGTCCTCGACCGCCTCGCGCCCGTAGCGGTCGAACAGCTCCCCCAGCCGCCGCGCGCCCATCAGGCAGGCCGAGCACTCGGCGTCCAGGTCTCCGGCGAGCGAGTCGGGCATCCGCGAGTTCCGCGTCATGATCGTGAGCGCCGCCCGGTTGGGCACGCCCCGGTCCCAGAGCTTGATCGGCGGGACCATCAGGCCCTCCTCGAACACGCTCCGCGCGTGGGAGGGCATCGACCCGGGGACCGCTCCGCCGATGTCGTCGTGGTGCCCGAACGCCTGCACGAAGGCGACCACGGCGCCGTCGTGGAAGACCGGGACCGTCACGCACAGGTCGGGCAGGTGCCCGATGCCGCCCTCGGACAGGTAGACGTCGTTGTGGAAGAACACGTCGCCGGGGTTCATCCCGGCGACGGGGAAATCCCTGACGACGGGCTGGACCAGCGCCGAGTAGGACCTGCCGGTCAGCTTGCGCAGCCGTACGTCGTGGATGCCCGCCCGGAAGTCGTGCGCGTCGCGGATCATCGGCGAGCGGGCCGTGCGCGCGATGGCGGTCTCGACCTCCTTCTCCACCGACGCGAGCGTGCCCTCCACGATCTCCACCAGCACCGGGTCCGCGCTGTGCACCGGCCGCTCACCGTCCTTCCTCCGCGCCCGCTCAGCCACGGCGCACCTCCAGGTTCCCGAACTCGTCCACGGTGGCCGTGAAGCCGGGGTGGAGCGGCAGCGTGGAGCCGTACTCCTCGATGACGGCCGGGCCGGAGAGCACCGACCCGGCGGTCAGGTCGGCGCGGCGGTGGATCGGCGCCGGCCCCCACTCGTCGTAGAAGACCTCCCGGGCCGCCGCCGGCCCGCCTCCCGCCGCGCCGTACGGCCTGCGCCCGACGGCCGGACGGGTGATGGGGCCGATGCCGGAGACGCGGAGGTTGACCCATTCGACGCCGTGCCGGGGGTCGTCGCGGTAGCCGTACCCGTAGAGCTTCCGGTGCGCCTGGTGGAAGCGGTCCAGCACCTCGGCGCGCCAGGCCTCGTCCAGCGGCCCGGCCGGGGCGGGCACCCGCACCTCGTAGGCCTGGCCGTAGTAGCGCAGGTCGGCGCTGCGGGCGTAGACGTGCCGGTCGGCGGCGAACCCCTCGCGGTCGAGGGCCTCGGCCGCCTGGGCCTCCAGGTCGCCGAAGATCTCGGCGGCGGCGTCGAGGGCGAGCTCGCGGGTGACGAAGGTGCGCACGTAGTCGTTCTTGACGTCCACGGTGAGCAGGCCGAACGCCGAGACGTTCCCCGGGTCGGGCGGGACGATCACCGACGGCAGGCCGAGGATGTCGATCAGCCGGCAGACCAGCAGCGGTCCCGAGCCACCGAAGGCGACCATCGGGAAGTCGCGCACGTCCAGACCGCGCTTCACCGTGATCTGGCGGATCGCGTTGGACTGGTTGAACGCGCTGATCTCCAGGATGCCGGCCGCGGTCCGCTCGGGGCTCAGCCCGACCTTCCCCGCCAGCGCCTCGATCCCCTGCCGGGCGGCGTCCGCGTCGAGCGGGATCTCCCCGCCGAGCAGGTGCGGGGGGACCCGCCCGAGGAAGACGTGCGCGTCGGTGACGGTGACCTCGGTGCCGCCGCGGCCGTAGCAGAGCGGGCCGGGGTCCGCTCCGGCCGAGGTGGGGCCGACCTTCAGCGTGCCCTCCGGCGAGATCCACGCGACGGACCCGCCACCCGCGCCCACGGTCACGATGTCGATCATCGGGATCTTGCACGGGTAGCGGCCGACGCTGCCCTCGGTGGTCAGCGACGGCTCCCCGTCGACCACCACCGCGACGTCGGTCGAGGTGCCGCCGCCGTCCAGCGTGATGACCGACGGGTGCCCGGCGGTGGAGGCGATCAGCGCGGCGCCGAGCGCGCCCGCCGCCGGCCCGGAGAGCACGGTCGTGATCGGCTGGTGCACGACCTCCGCGGCGGACAGCACCCCGCCGTTGCTCTTCATCACCGAGAACGGCATGCCGAGACGGTCGGCGAGGTTGGCGATGTAGCGGCGCATGGTCGGCTTGACGGCGGCGTCCACGAGGGTCGTCACCGACCGCTCGTACTCGCGGTATTCGCGCAATACGTCGCTGGAGATCGAGACGACCGCCTCGGGGTGCTCCCGTTCGATGACCTCGCGCATGCGGAGCTCGTGCCCGGGGTCGGCGTAGGAGTGCAGGAAGCACACGCCGATCGCGGTGATCCCCCGCTCCCGGAACCACCGGGCCGCCGCCGTGGCCTGGGCCTCGTCGAACGGCCGGACCTCGGCCCCGGTGTGGTCGAGGCGCCCGCCGACGGTCCTGACCCGGTGCACGGGGACGATCCGGGGCGGTTTCACCCAGAAGTAGGAGTTGCCGTAGCCGTCGGGGACGCTCTGCCTGGCGATCTCCAGGATGAACTCGAAGCCCTCGGTGGTGACGAAGCCCAGATCGGCGATGCGGTCCTCGAGGAGCTGGTTGGTCGCGACGGTGGTGCCGTGCACGACCGCCGACACGGTCTCCACGCCCGCCTTCCGCAGGACCTTCCGCACTCCCTCCATGAACCCGTCAGCGGGGTTGGCGGGTGTGGAGGGAGTCTTGGTAGTGGTGATCTCACCGGTCTGTTCGTCCACCGCGACCACGTCGGTGAACGTGCCCCCGGTGTCGACACCTATACGGACGCTACGCATGCCCCCGTGTCTACCCAGTCCTGCGGAGCCGGCAAATCGGCGGACCCTGCCGAAGCTGGGCCGCGTCCTTGGGCACTGTTAGCGGCGCCGGGGACCCATGGTGGAGCCGATCACCGCGTCGGCGTCGTGCGCGTGGACCTTCGCGGCGAGCCGGATGGCCATCTCGTTGGTACGGCGCAGCTCGGCCTCGACCCGGTCCTTGCCCGACTGGCCGACCTGCACGCCGAAGTAGGCGCCGATGATCGCGCCCGAGACGCCGACCAGGCCGGCGAAGGGGGCCGCGGACTCGCCGTTGCGCAGGGCGATCACCACGAAGGCGATCAGGAGGACCAGCAGGCCCGTGACGACGACGTAGAACCCGTAGCGCCAGCGGGCCGCCTCCGCCTGGGCGGCGACGGCCTCGTCCTCGCTCATCATCGCCGCGAGCGCGACGGGCATCTCGGCCGTCTCGGCCGCGGACGGCATGGCCGGGGACGTAGCCGCAGGGATCTTGTTGAGGGGTGGGGCAGAGTTTGGAGCAGGGGTTTTGGTAGTCGTCATAGACTCTCCCTCTTTCCGATAGGCCAACACGAATCTCCCACGCTTTTCACAATCAAGCCAAGTCAGGCTATGTCACGCGGGGTCCACCATCCTCTACCAGGACACCGCCTGCCCAAACACTCACAGCTGACCCACTAGGCTGACCCCCCGTGACCGAACTGTCCGCGCTCTCCGCCGTCCCCGTCGGGTCCCGTGACGGGGTGCTGCGCTTCTACTTCGGCCCGATGGACTGCGGCAAGTCCACGCTGGCCCTGCAGATGAACTACAACCACCGCCGTCAGGGCAGGCGCGGCCTGGTGCTGACCAAGCACGACCGCTCCGGCGGCCCCCAGGTCACCAGCCGGATAGGTCTGGGCAGCGAGGCGATCGAGGTCGTCGACGACCTCGACCTGGTGGCCCTGGTCCGCGAGCACGAGCGCATCGACTACGTGATCTGCGACGAGGCGTGCTTCTACACCGTCGGCCAGATCGAGCAGCTCGCCGACCTCACCGACCACTTCGGCGTCGACGTCTACGCCTTCGGCCTGGCCTCGGACTTCCGGTCACAGATGTTCCCCGCCGCCCAGCGCCTGTTCGAGCTGGCCGACGAGATCAGCCGCCTCCAGGTGGAGGTGCTGTGCTGGTGCGGCCGTCCCGGCCGGCTGAACGCCCGCGTGGTCGGCGACAGGCTGGTGCGCACCGGCGAGCAGGTGATGATCGGCGACACCGGCGACGCCCCGGTCCGCTACCAGGTGCTGTGCCGCCGCCACCACCGCGCCGGCGACCTCGGCCTGACCGGCTGACCCCTCGCCCGGTCCCCGGCGGGAGCTTCGAACGGCGCGGCGGGCGGCGGCGTCCGCCGTCCCGCCCGGCCCGCCCTTTCGCCATACGTTTCGGAGGATGTAACTTCGTTTCCAATATCCCCGAGCCTTCGGAGAAAGCGCGTGGGACCTCATCCTCATGGCTGGTGGATCGTGCTCCACCTCCTACTGTTCGTCTTCTGGCTGGGCGGAGACCTGGGCGTCTTCTACTCCAGCAGGTATGTGCTGCGACCGGCGCTGTCCCCCGAGGCCCGCTCCACCGCACTGAAGATCATGAGTGGGCTGGACCTGGGGCCGAAGATCTGCCTGGTGCTGTTCCTGCCCAGCGGGGTCACGCTGATGGCGCTGGAACCTCACGGGGCCGAGCTCTTCGGCGCGCGGCTCCTCTCACCGTGGCCGGTGGCGGCGGTCTGGGTCCTCGCCCTGGTCTGGCTGGCGCTGACCGTGGCCGACCACCGCACCCACGGCAGGTTTCCCCTGGCACGGCGGGCCGACTGGACGATCAGGATCGCGCTGATCGCGGTGATCGCACTGGCGGCGGGCTACACGCTGCTCGCCTCCCGGCCCTTCGGGGTGGACACCAACCCCCGCTGGCTGGGGGCCAAGCTGGCGCTCTACGCCCTGGCCATCGCGGCCGGGCTGGGCATCCGGCTCAGACTGCGCCCCTTCGGCCCCGCCTTCGGGGCTCTGGCCGCGTCGGGTTCGACCCCGGAGGTGGAGCGGACGCTGCGCGGCTCGGTCGACGGCTGCCTGCCCTACGTGTGGGTGATCTGGGGCAGCGTGCTCACGGCGGCAGTGCTGGGCGTGCTCAAGCCGGGGGCGGTCCTCTGACGGGGCCGCCGCAGGGCCGCCCACCGGCGCCGGGCTGCCGTCCGGCGGGCTAGCGGTGGTAGCCGAGCTGGGCCGACAGGCGGTCGGCCGCCTCGACGAGCAGGGGCGCAGACTGCTGCATGTGCGACTTGAAGCGGGTGCTCGGCCCGGAGACGCTGATCGCCGCGATCAGGCCGCCGTCGTGGTCGAACACGGGCGCCGCGATCGACGCGGCGCCCTCCTGGCGCTCGCCCAGGGAGGTCGCGTACCCCCGGCGGCGGATCGCGGCCAGCTCGGCCCGGAGCTTCGCCTGGTCGGTGATGGTCCTGGCGGTGAGCGCCGCCAGCCTGTGGCGGGTCAGGTAGCCCTCGATCTCCTCCTCCCGCAGGAACGCCAGGATCACCTTGGAGGAGCTGCCCGCGTGCAGCGGGTAGGGGATGCCGAGCGAGACCTCCATCCTCAGCTCCTGCTCGGGGACGACCTGCTCCACGTACAGGCGGGTGTCGCCGCGCCGTACGGACAGGGTCGCGGTCTCCCCCGCGTGGGCGGCCAGGCGGCGCAGCTCCGGTCCCGCCATGGCGCGCAGGTCGGTGCGGGCCATGTAGGCGCGGCCGAGTGAGATCGCGGCGTGCCCCAGGGAGTAGCGCCTGGTGACGGGGTCGGCCGCGATGAGCTCGCGGCTGCGCAGCGCGGTCAGGATGCGGTGCACGGCCGCCTTGGTGAGCCCGAGCTCGGTGGCGATCTCGGTCACCCCCAGATCCGGGCGGGCGCTGCGGCCGAAGAGCAGGAGCACGTCCATGGCGCGCTCCACGGCCGCGATGGACCGGCTCTGGCCGTCGCCCTCGTCCGCGGCGTCCACCACCCGTGCACTGGTCTTGGCCTGGGCTGGCACCTGGCCCCCTCGTTCGCTGAAGACTTCTCGGCAGGGATCCACTCTACGGCGAAGCATTTCCCCAAGGGAAACGCCGTCACGTTGACACCACCATCGCGCCTCGTTACCTTCAGCGTGACAGTGTTTCCATCAATGAAACAGTGGAGAGCAGTGGCGGCCGACGCCGACTCCTTCCGCGGTCATGGCCCGGCGGCAGGGCCGGCCACGCCCCACATCCTTCTGCCGGAAGGACGCCGCATGACCGACAAACTGACGGGCGAGCGTCTCGTCGACGACATGACCGACGCCGAGCGCGACCGTGCCGCCCGGGTCGAGACCGTGCTGCCCGCGCTGCGCGCCGCCGCCGCCAGGGCCGACGAGGAGGCCCGCTTCCCGGTCGAGCACGTCGCGCTGCTGCGCGGGGCCGGGCTGCTCGGCCTGGTGGTGCCCGAGAGGTACGGGGGGCTCGGCGGCACGCTGCGCGACCTGGCCGCCGCCACGTTCGCGATGGGCACCGCCTGCCCGTCCACGGCGCTCGCCTACTTCTTCCACAACACCAGCGCCTCCCGGGGGCTGCTGCCGCTGGAGGCGATCGACGCGGGCCTGTTCACCGGCGAGGAGGTCCCGGCCGTGCGGGCCTTCGCCGAGAAGGTGCTGACCCGGATGGCCTCCGGCACGTGGCTGGCCAACTTCGCCTCCGAGTCGGTCAAGAGCTCGAACGCCAACATCACCATCGCCACCACCGCCCGCCGTACCGGCGGCGGCTGGATCCTGGACGGCGAGAAGTCGTTCGGCTGCGCCACCGGCGTCGCCGACCACTACCTGACCACCGCCAAGCTGGAGGGCCACGACACCGCCGAGGGCCTGGCCACGTTCTTCGTCCCGCGCGAGGCCCCCGGCGTCTCCGTCCGGGCCCCGTGGGACGGGCTCGGCATGCGGGCGACGGCCAACAACGGCATCCGGCTCGACGGGGTGTTCGTCCCCGGCGACGAGGCGCTGACCATACCCGGCGCGTTCACCCGCATGCTGCGGATGAGCCGGGGCAGCTTCGTCGGCAACCAGCTCGCCATCGCGGCCGTTTACACCGGCTGCGCGCAGAACGTCTACGACGCCGTCGTCGAGGAGCTCACCAGGAAGACGTTCGCCGACACCGGCCGGCCGATCGCCTCCGGCCCGACGCACCAGGTGCTCTTCGGCGACATGACCGTGCAACTGGAGACCGCCTACCTGTGGCTGCGCCGGCAGCTACGCCTGGAGACCTCCGAACCACCGCTCCGGCCCAAACCCGAGGTGTACCGGCAGTGGCGGATGGGCAAGGGCGCGGTCACCGAAGCCTGCTTCCAGGTCGCCCTCGGCGCGTTCAAGGCCTCGGGCACCTCCGGCGCCATGATGGGCGGCGTCGTCGGCCGCGCCCTCCGCGACCTGGCGATGGGTCTGGTGATGACCTTCCCCGCCGAACGCGGCAGGCTGGAGGCCGCCCAGATGGTAACGGAGGCCAAGGAGAACGAGCTGTTCACAACCGCGGACCGCGCATGACCCGCGCCGTCACAGCCGGGCCGGCGAGCGGGTGCCCGGCGGGGAGGAATCCGTGATCGACATCCCCGAGTCCCGGGACCTGGTCGACGGCGCGTGGTCCGCCTGCGCCGAGGACCTCGGCTTCGACCTGGAGGATCCCGCGAGCGGCGAGGCGGCCGTCCGGGCACGCGGGACGTCGCCCGGCCGGGTCGCCGCGGCCCTCGCCGCGGCGGAGCGGGTGGCGGCCCCGTGGGCGGCGACCGCACCGGAACGCCGCGCCGACCTGCTCGACGCCGTGGCCGATGGGCTCGACAGGCGGATCCCGGAGATCGTCGCGCTGGAGTCCTTCGCCACCGGGGTGCCGATCCGGCAGACCACCCCGCTGGGATCGATCGTCGGCGGGTCGTTCCGGCTGGCCGCCGCGCAGCTTCGCGAGGGCGGGCTGCGCACGACGGTGATCCGCGAGGACGGCCGCGCCGTCGAGGTGCACCGGCTCCCCCGGGGCCCGGCCCTGTGCCTGGTGCCGTGGAACGCCCCCGCCCCGATGGCCGCGCACAAGACCGCCAGCGCGCTCGCCGCCGGATGCCCGGTGATCCTCAAGGTGAGCGAGTACGCGCCCTACGGCTCGCAGGTACTGGCCGAGGTCCTGCACGAGGTGCTGCCGCCCGGCGTGTTCCAGTTCGTGCAGGGCGGTCCCCGGACGGGCGGGCACCTGGTCGGCGACCCCCGCGTCCGCGCGGTCTCGTTCACCGGCGGGCCGGTGGCGGGCCGGGCGGTCGCCGCCGCGTGTGTCACCGGCTTCCGCCCCGCGCAGCTGGAGCTCGGCGGCAACAACCCGCTGCTGGTCCTGCCCGACGCCCCCGTCGAGGTCGCCGCACGGGCCGCCGCGGACCTGCTCACCACGCTCAACGGCCAGTGGTGCCGGGCGCTGGGCCGTCTCCTCGTGCCCCGCGACCGGCTCGACGAGCTCGTCGCGGCCACCGGCGAGCGCCTGACCGCGCTGCGCGCCGGGGACCCGCTGCGGGAGGGCACGGACTTCGGCCCGCTGGTCCACTCCACGCACGTGCGACGGGTGCGGGAGGCGGTCGCCGCCGCGGGCGGCCGGGCCGTGCCGTACGGCGTCATGCCGGAGACCGGCAACTTCCTGGCGCCCACACTGATCACCGGAACCGACCTCGCCGAGGAGGTCTTCGGGCCGGTCGCGGCGGTCGTCCCGTACGACACCGTCGAGGAGGCGGTGACGCTGGCCAACGCCACGCCGTACGGGCTGGAGGGCTACGTCGTGGGCGCGGACGAGGAGCGGGCGCTCGCGGTCGCGCGGCGGGTGCGGGCGGGCGAGGTGAAGGTCAACGGCTCCAGCGTCATGAGCCTGCACCTGTTCACCCCGCGCCCGGCCTGGGGCCTGTCCGGCCTGGGCGAGGAGGGCACCCGCGAAACGCTCCGGTTCTTCACCAACGCCCGGGTGGTCGGCGTCGAGGGCGGCTTCTCCCTGCACGGGAGACAGCGGTGAGGCGCCCACCCGCCCGCCTCACCGCCGCCGAAGGCGGACGGCGGTGAGGCGCGTCCTGGTGGCCGGGGCCGGGCCGGTGGGGTTGACCGCGGCGCTCACCCTGGCCCGGGGCGGTGTGCCGGTCACCGTGCTGGAGGCGGGCCCCGGGCTGGCCGTCGAGTCGCGCGCCTCCACCTTCCACCCGCCCACGCTGGAGATGCTCGCCGGGCTGGCGGTGCTGGACGAGCTCATGGCCCGCGGCCTGGTCGCCCGCACCTTCCAGTACCGCGACCGATCCGGCGGGCCGATCGCCACCCTCGACATGGGCACGCTCGCCGGTGAGACCCCCTACCCGTTCCGGGTGCAGTGCGAGCAGAGCAAGCTCACCCCGATCCTGCTGGGCCATCTGCGGCGGCACGGCGGGGAGGTGGTCTTCGGGCGGGAGGTGCGGTCCGTACGGTCCCACCCGGACGGAGTGGTCGCGACCACCGCCGGAGGCGACGCCTTCACCGGTGACTGGCTGATCGGCGCGGACGGCGCCCACTCCGCGGTACGGCGGGCACTGGGCATCCCGTTCGAGGGCCTCACCTACCCCGAACGCTTCCTCGTCGCCTCCACGGAGGAGGACGTGGAGGACCTGCTGCCGGACATCGAACCGATCAACTACGTCTTCGATCCGGAGGAGTGGCTGGTGCTGCTCCGCACCCCGGACAGCTGGCGGGTGCTGCTGCCCACTCCCCCCGGCACGCCCGACGAGGCGGAACTGGCCCGGCTGCCCGCCCGGCTGCGCGCGGTGGCCGACCCCGGCCGGGACTGGCGGGTCGCCCACGCGTCCCTCTACCGGGTGCACCAACGGGTCGCCGCCCGTTTCCGGCAGGGCCGGACGCTGCTCGCCGGAGACGCCGCCCACGTCAACAATCCGCTCGGTGGCCTGGGCATGAACAGCGGCATCCACGACGCGGTCCTCCTGGCCACCGCCCTGCTGACCGGCCGCCCGCCCGCGGCGCGGCAGGGCCGGGAAGCTCCGCGTCCCGCGGCGCCGCACCGACGCCGGGAGGACCGGCCCTCACGCCGGGAGGAACCCGCGCTCCCGGGCGGGACGGTCGACGAGGTCGCCGCGCGGCGGCGGGAGGTCGCGCTGACGCATGTGCGGCCGATCAGTCACGGGAACTGGGAGCGGCTGAGGGCCGCCGACCCCGCGGCCCATCACGAGGAGTTGCGTGCCCTGGCCGCCGATCCGGCGGCCACCCGCGCCCACCTGCTGCGCACCTGCCTGATCTCGTCTCTGCGCGAACCCCCGTGACCATCGGGGTGGGACGGCGCGTCCCGCGCGAACACCGGAGGGCCCCATGGATCTGATCACCCGGGAGAACCCGGCGCGCGTCGCCGAGATCGTCGGGAGCGTGCCCGTCACGGACCCGGCGGCGGTGGACGCGGCGGTGCGCCGGGCGGACGACGCCTTCCGCGGCTGGTCGGGGCTCCCGGTCGCGGAACGCGTCGCCGCTCTCCGGCGCGGCGCCGACACCGTGGCCGGCCGACTGGAGGAACTGGCGCCGCTGCTGGCCCGCGAGTCGGGCAAGCCGCTGGCCGACTCGCGCGGCGAGATCGGCTTCGCGGTCGCGTTCCTGCGCTGGGTCTGCGACGAGGCGCCGGCGGTGCTGGCCGCCACGGAGGTCGACGACGACGCCGGGCGGCTGGTGGTGCGGCGCAAGCCGTACGGGGTGGTGGGGTGCGTCACGCCGTGGAACGCCCCGGTCATCCTGGCGATGCTCAAGCTCGGGCCCGCGCTGGCGGCGGGCAACACGGCCGTGCTCAAGCCGTCGCCCCTGGCCCCGCTGACGATCACCGAGGTGGCGGCCGCGCTGCCCGCCGTGCAGGTGATCCACGGCGGCGCGGAGACCGGCCGGGCGCTGGCCGGTCATCCGCTCGTCCGCAAGGTGGCCTTCACCGGCGGCGACGCGGCGGGGCGGGAGATCGCCGCGACGGCCGGGGCGATGATCACCCCGGCGGTGCTGGAGCTGGGCGGCAACGACCCCGCCGTGTTCCTGCCGGACTTCGCGCTGTCGGACGCCGACTACGAACGCCTGGTCATGGCGTCGTTCGCCACCGCCGGGCAGGTCTGCATGGCGGCCAAGCGGCTGTACGTGCCGCGGGCGCGGACCGCCGAGTTCACCGAGGCGTACCTCGCGGCGGCGGAACGCGTCCTCGTCGTCGGCGACCCCCTCGACCCGGGGGTCACCATGGGCCCGGTCATCTCGGCCGCCGCCGCCGCCCGGATCCGCGCGCTCGTGGCGGACGCGGCGGGCGGCACGGCGGGCGGCACGGCGACGCCGCTGGGGAGGAGCGCTCCCGGGCATGACCCGGCGTCGGGATACTTCGTGACCCCGCACCTGGTCACCGGCCTGGACGACCACGCCCCGCTGGTGGCGCAGGAGCAGTTCGGCCCCGCGGTGCCCCTGCTCGCCTACGACACCGAGGAAGAGGTCCTGGTCCGCGCCGACGCGGGCGAGCTCGGCCTGGCCGCCTCCGTCTGGTCCGCCGACGAGGAGCGGGCCTTCGCGCTGGCGGGGCGGCTCGGCGCCGGATTCGTCTTCGTCAACACCCACAACCGCACCGGCATGTCCCTGCGGGCTCCCTTCGGCGGGGTCAAGCGCAGCGGCTACGGCCGCGAGTACGGGCGGGAGGGCCTGCTGGAGTACGTCCAGTCCGCGGCCGTCCACGTCCCGGCCGCCTTCCGCCCCGGCGGCCCCGGCATGGCCCCCGGCGCGTATCCCGGCGGTGTCCACGACGAGCCCCCGCGATCCGCCGGGACCGGCCGGCCCCCGCCCTGACCCTCATCCGCCGTCGCGGCCGCCCGTCGCCGCGATGGCGGCGATCAGTACGGCTTCGCCCGCGTTTCCCAGGATGGGCCACGCCACGGCGGCGCCCGCGGTCGCCAGGAGCACGGCCGCGCCCAGGAAGAGCCAGGGCGTGCGCCGCCGTACCCACAGCGCGACACCCGCGGCCAGCAGGATCACCGTGGTGACCAGCGCCGCGATCGGCGGCCCCGACGGATCCGCGGAGACGTGGCGCAGGGTGTCCGACCACCACCGGGGTTCCAGCCGCAGATCCGCCAGGCCCACGGCGTCGAAGACGACCAGCGCGCCCGCCAGGCCCCACGCCGCAACGACGAGTCCTCGGCGCACGAGGACGGCCGCGTGGACGATGAGCAGCGGGGTGAGGACGGCGTGGGCGGCGAAGCGGCCGGTGCTGAGCGCCTCGAGTCCCGGCCCCTCACCGATCAGCCGCCCGGCTCCGACGACGGCCGAGTCGTAGGCGACGCCCACCGCGACCGCGGACGGGATCCACAGGCCGGATCGTGCCAGCCGTACGGCCAGCGCCGCCTGGATCAGGGCGAGCGCGCCGTACAGGGCCGAGATCACGACTCGTGGTCGACGACGGCTCTGGCGGCGAGCCGGGGCCGGATCCAGTCCGCCACCTCCAGGTGGGCGGGATGGTCCTGGTAGCCGCGCAGGTCGTCGGCCGACTCGTGCACCGTGACCAGGCACAGGTCGTAGGAGAGCGCGGACCCGGTGGTGTCCAGGCCGACGGTGAGTTCCCGGATCTGCCCGATCCGGCCCTTCAGTCCTTCGAGCAGGTCCCTGGCCGCGGGGGCGTCCTCGGGATCGGAGAACTTCATCAGCACGACGTGGTTCAGCACGATCGCCTCCTAGACATTTGCTCCGGTTTCGCGAGATCCTAATCCTTGGAAACGTTGTTTCTCTAGACGTAACAGGAGCGTGCATGGTGCGCGTCGCCGCGGTGCAGTTCGCGACCGGCCTGGATGTGACCGCCAACCTCGCGACCTGCCTGCGAATGATCGACTCCGCCGCCGGGCAGGGGGCCGAGCTGATCGTGCTGCCCGAGTTCTGCAACCACCTGTCCTGGTACGAGAGCCGTGAGCACGCGCGCCGCCTGGCCTGCCGCCACGGAGACCCGTTCCTGAACGCCGTCGCCGGGCGCGCCGCCCGGCACCGCGCGCACGTCAAGCTCGGCGTCACCCTGGCCCGCGAGGACGGCCGCGTCACGGGCGCCTCCCTGCTGTACGGACCGGACGGCGCGCTGCTCGGCGAGGCCGACAAGCAGGTGCTGATGGGCGCGGAGAACGACCACCTGGACCCGGGAACGGCCGTGGGCCCGGTGGTGGCGACCGCGGTCGGCCGGCTCGGCATGTACGCCTGCATGGAGGGCGTGATCAGCGAGATCACCCGCGGGCTGGCGCTGCGCGGCGCGCAGGTCCTGCTCAACAGCCTGAACTCCTTCGCCGTGGACGAGGCGAGCCTGCATGTCCCGGTCCGCGCCGCGGAGAACAGGGTGTGGGTGATCGCCGCCAACAAGGTCGGGCCGCTGCTGCCCGCCGACAGGATCGAGCTGATCGCCGCCGGGCTCGGCGTCCCGCCCGAGTGGCTGCACGGCGCGGGTGAGAGCCAGGTCGTCGCCCCCGACGGCACCGTCGTGGCCAGGGCGCCACGGACCGGTGAGGCCGTCGTGGTGGCCGACGTCGACGTGGCCCTGGCCGACGACAAGGTCCGGCCCGACGGCACGGACGTGCTGGCCTCCCGCCGCCCCGCCCTCTACCGGCCGATCGCCGCCGAACCCCGCGGCCGTACGGCTCCCGCCGGAGCGGGCAGCGTGGCCGTGGCCGTGGTCAGGCCGGGCGCGAGGCCCGCAGGCGCGACGGAGCTGATCAGGCGGACGGCCGAGAGCGGGGCGGAGCTGATCGTGCTGCCCGAGCTGTGCGGGGTGACGGCCGGGGAGGCGGCGCGGGCCGTACGCGGGACCACCGCGCACGTGGTGCTCAGCGAGATCCGCGACCGGGCGCACGACGGGCTGCTGGTCTCGGCCGAGGGGGTCCTGGGGCGGCAGCGCAAGCTCCACCCGTCGGCGCGGCAGGCGGGGCGGGTCACCGTGTTCGGGGACGGGCTGGAGGTCTTCGAGCTGCCGTGGGGAAGGCTGGCCATCATCGTCGGCAATGACACGATATTTCCGGAAACGTTCAGGCTGGCGGCGCTGGCCGACGCCGATGTCGTCGCGGCGCCCTTCACCCCGTCCGAACCCTGGGAACTCCAGTCCGGCCTGCTGGAACGAGCCGCCGAGAACCGGCTCAACATCGTCGCCGCCGGACACGACGGGCCCGACGGCCTCGCCGGCGCCATCCTGGCCGCGCCGCGGGACTTCACGCTCTGGACCGCCTGGGAAGGCCCGTTCACCGGCCGCATCAGCCACCCGATCGTCACCCCGGTCAAGAACGACGACCGCGTGGTGTGCGCCGACGTCCACCCTGCGCAGGCCGTCAACCGGCACGTCTCACGCGGCACCGACCTGGTGGACGGCAGACCGTGGCGGCTCGTCGGCGCGCTCCTGGAAGGAGACAGGTGAAGGAAACACTCCAGCACGTCGAGCAGATGCTCGACGGGTCACCGGTGGTCGACGTCACCGAGACGTTCGAGCAGTTCCGCGACATGCTCGCCGCCCTCAAAGCCAAGATCGACGCGCGGTTCGAGCTGACCGCCGATCCCAGCTCGCTCGACGCCTACGGCACCTACCCCGACGGGCCGGGCGGCCGGATCGAGACCTACTCGGGCCCGGAGGTCGACTGGATGGTCCACTCCTGGCTGGGCGACCCGGCCGCGAGCTTCGCCAACCTGCACCTCACCGTCTGGCTCGGCCCGCAGGTCGACGTGCCGCACCTGGGCATCGCGCTGCTGGTCTGGCCGCAAGGATGGTTCTACCAGGACTACATCCCCCGGGTGAACCTGGTCGAGCGCGGCGACCACTACGACCGCCACTACGCGCCGCTCGACGCGGACTGGCTGCGGTTCAGGGAGGAGAACCCGGACTTCACCTGGTTCACCAGCCGGGCCGGGTTCATCCGCGCCGGCCTGTCGCCCAACGCCTACTGCTACTCCTTCCCCCGCGCGCGGCGCAACGTCGACCTGGTCGGCGAGCTGCTCCACGCGCGGGTCGACCGCTGGCTGCGCTGGGTGGACGAGGCCGAACCCGTGCCGGAGGCGGACCGGGCGGCACTGGCCGCGACCGACCTGGCGATCCGCAGGAACATCGCCGACCGCGACCCGGCCAACGTGATGGGCGTGCGCTACTTCGGCCAGGAGCTGACCGATCGGCTGGTCCGCGCGCTGTGGGGCGGCGACCGCGTGCTGCCGAGACCCGCGTGATCCGCTCGCCGCGGCGGGCGGCGCCGGCGCAACTGATGATCGCCTTTCTGGGAACTCATCTGTACGGCGGCACTCGGGCACGAGCCGTACCGGACGGCCCGCCCGGCCCGCGGCGCCGGTAGGAGGAGACCATGCTCAAGAACTTCTGGTACGCGGTGGAGTTCGGCCACGCGGTCGGCCGCCGCCCCCGCAAGGTCACCTGCCTCGGGCAGGACTTCGTCATCTGGCGGCGCCGCGACGGCCGGGTCGCGTGCCTGTCCGACCTGTGCGTGCACCGGGGAGGCGCGCTGTCGATGGGCACGCCGGCCGGCGACGACTCCATCGCCTGCCCCTACCACGGCTGGGAGTACGAGCCGGACGGCAGGTGCGTGAAGATCCCGGCCAACCCGCCGGGCCGGGGCATCCCCCTCAAGGCACGGGTCGACGCCTACCCGGTGATCGAGAGGTACGGGATGGTCTGGGCCTTCCTCGGCGACCTGCCCGAGGAGGAGCGTCCGCCGATCCCGCACATCCCCCAGCACGAGGACCCGGCGTTCCGGGCGGTCTACTGGGAGACCACGGTCGACGCCAACTACGAGCGCACGCTGGAGAACGTGGTCGACGCGGCGCACACCCCGTTCGTGCACGGCACCGCGTTCGGCAACCCGGACAGGCCGGAGATCCCCGACTACGAGATCACCGGCGACGACTGGCACGCCGAGGCCGACATCCTGCTCAGCCCCCCGTTGCCGAAGGGCCTGTGGGGGGCACTGGCCCGGCGCGGACCCCGCGCGGAGCACGTCGTGGTCTCCAACGGCTGGTACCTGCCCAACATCGTCAAGCTGCACGTGCGGCTGCCCTTCGGCGACCTCGTCCTCTACGACCACAACATCCCGCTCGGGCAGAACCGCACGCTGGTGAAGATCGTCGGCTACCGCAACTTCTTCACCGGGAAGTGGGCGGACGGCAACGCGGTCAAACGCATCGAGAAGATCTTCGAGCAGGACCGCCCCGTCGTCGAGAACCAGCGGCCCGAACTGCTGCCCTTCGACCTCTCGGCCGAGCTGCACATCCGCAGCGACGCCCTCCAGGTCGCCTACCGGCGCCGCCGCCGGCAGCTCATGGACCAGGGCTGGTGGGTCGGCGGCGACGACATCGTCACCGGCGACGCGCCACGTCGCGAGGCCACCGTCATCCCCTCGCCCGCCCGCCGCGACAACCCCGACCTCGCCCGCGCCTGGGTCCACCGATCCCGAGGAGAGAGCATCGATGAGCCTGCCCGCAGCGCTGAGTGAGCGCACCCTTGACCGCCTGCTCGCCACCACCGGCCTGTCCTCGTCGGCGCACGCCGAGCTGACCAGCCCGATGTCCCCCGTCCCCGTCGGCGCGCTCCGCGTCTTCCGTCCCCCCATGGCGGCGCGCGCGGACGACGCGCGACCGGCGAAGGCGGTGACGGTCAGCCTGGTGGTCCCCGCGATCGGGCTGGACAGTCACATGATCTTCGCGTTCACCCGGCCGGGGTCGGCGGTGCCGCACTTCACCCTGGACTCGGTCGCCTCGGCCGACTACCACGCGATGCACCTGGACCTGATCCCCCGCGTGGAACTGGCCACCCACCTGGCCTACCTGGACGCCGTCCACCTGCCCCTCACCCCTGCGCTGGAGGCGGCCTGGGAGATCGACGGCGTCTCCCCCGCGGCGGTCGGCCCCCGCCAGCGGGCGATGATGTCCCCCTGGATGCTGGTCTGCCGGGCGACCGAGGACGCCTTCGAGAAGCTCGGCCCGACCGTCGACGCCTATCTCGACCACTGGCTGACCCTCCTCGGCGGGGGCGTTCCCGCCGTGGACGACACCGACCTGGCCGCCCGTGACGCCGTCAACCGCGCCAACCTGTTCAGCCCCGACGTGGACCCGGTCTGGCACCAGGTCACCCGCCTGCTCGGCGCCGACCAGACCGACCGGATCCGCTGGGAGCTCCTGTCCTGACCTCCTCCCCACAGCCGAAGTCCGGGTTCTCCACGCTTGAGGAGGTTCAGATGAGTACGGCACAGCCCAGTGAGTGGCAGCGGCGCATCGCCGGAGAGTGGCACGGCCGCCCCTCGTTGTTCGACGCCACCGGCACCTGGCAGGGCTACGAGGACATCCGCCGCTCGTCCGTCTTCGAGGACGGCGTGACGACCTACTACATGGACGGGGGCATGGAGGGCGGCGGCCCGCTGGCCGGCCGGTTCCGGCTGGGCGCGCCCTTCGCGTTCGGCGTGGCCGACTCCGACACCGACCGGGTCTACACCGGCCCCGACTTCTTCGGCACCGGCCGGCCGTACGGCTCGTTCGTGGACGCCCACTACTACGGCCCCGGCTGGCAGGTCGACCTCAACACCTGGAACCAGGTCCTGCCCGACGGCGAGACCCAGGTCTACTCCTCGCTCCTCTACCAGGGGCCCGCCGTGGTGGGCTGCTTCAACGGCCTCTACACCCGCGACCCCGCCAAGGTGGCGGACTGGCCGGCGGCCGAGACCGGCAACGGTCCGGTGCCGCACATCCTGCCGACCAAGACCCCCGGCGCCTTCTCCGGCTCCTGCGAGGTCTTCGGCGCCGACCAGAAGCCGCGCGGCGCCGTCGAGATCACCGTCGAGCTGGAACCGCTGGACCTGCTGCGCACGCGCCGGCACGTGACCTGGTCCGGCGCGCTGGACCGCCGCTACACCGCCGACGTGCGCCGCGACGGCTTCCGCTCCTTCCACGAGGGCCCGGACGCGTGGGGCAACGCGCAGGCGTACGGCCGCGCGAACCACCCGAGCCTGCACTTCCGCGACGTGTGGAAGCTCAAAGGCCGGGAGTTCATGATCGACGCTGTGCCCGGGATGGCCGCCGGGTCGACCATGGCGGTCGCCTACGAGCTGTTCGAGGGCAACGTCCTGTCCGCGGTCGTCCACGGGGTGCTGAGATGGTCATAGTCGTCACCGGCGGCACCCGCGGCCTCGGCCTCGGCCTGGTCAGGGCGTTCCTCGACCGGGGCCACCAGGTCGCCTTCTGCGGCAGCCGCCCCGAATCCGTCGACGGGGCGCTGGCCGCGCTGGAGGCCGGGCGGGTGTGCGGGGTGGTCGCCGACGTCACCGACCGGGCCCAGGTCCAGGCGCTCTGGGACGCCGCCGTGGACCGCTTCGGGAAGGTCGACATCTGGATCAACAACGCCGGGGTCTCCCACTCGCGCAAGCCGCTGTGGGAGCTCCCGGCCGCCGAGACCGCGACGGTCGTCGGCGTCAACCTCACCGGCGTGCTCAACGGCAGCGCGGTCGCCCTGGCCGGGATGGCCGGGCAGGGCCACGGCCACGTCTGGAACATGGAGGGGCTCGGCAGCGACGGCCGCGCCGTACCCGGGCTGTCCGTCTACGGCGCGACCAAGCGGGCGCTCACCTACCTCACCCGCGCCCTGGCCGGGGAGGTCCCCGACGGTGTCTCCGTGGGCCTGCTGAGCCCCGGCATGGTGGTCACCGACCTGCTCGTCCACGACTACTCGCCGGAGGAGCTGGCCCGAGCCGCCCGGATCTTCAACATCCTGGCCGACCGCGTCGGGACCGTGGCTCCCTGGCTGGCCGGACAGGCGCTGTCGCGGACCCGCAACGGCGCCCACGTCCGCTGGCTGACCAGGCGCAAGGTGTTCGCCCGCTTCGCCGCCGCCCCCTTCGGGAAGCGCCGGGTGATCCCGTGACGTATCCCGTGGCACTGGCCGCCGAGGACTTCGTCCCCGTGGTGCTGACCGTGACGGGCGTGTGCCTGCTCGGCCGGTACGCCGGCGCCCGGCACCGGCCCGGCGTGCTCCTGGCGGCGGCCCTCATCGGGGCGGGCGGGCTGTCCAAGGCCGGCTGGAAGCTCATCGTCGCGCTCGGCGGCCCGGACCTTCCCTGGCTGGAGCTGATGCTGTTCCCGCTGCTCACAGCCGGGTTCGGGCTGCTGGCGTGGATCCTGACCGCCCGCCACGACGGCTCGGCGCCCGGCTGGATCCCGCCGCTGGTCATCGGCCTGCCGGCGCTGTGCGCGGGCGGCGCCGTACTGGCCGGGAGCACGTTGCCGCTGCTGGTCAGCACCATGGTCTTCGCGACCCTCAGCGGCGTCCACCTGATCCTGGCCGCCCGGCGGCGCGGCGACACGCTCGCCGCCGCGCTCTTCGGCGTCCAGCTGCTCGGCTTCTTCGTCCTCAGCCCGCTCGCCGCCCGCCCCGACCAGACGGTCGCGCTGCAGTGGGTCGAGCAACTGTCCAACACCGCCGCCCAGGGGGCGTTCGCCGTCGCCGCGTTCCGGCTGGGCCGTACCCGGCAGGAGGTCTCGCCATGACCGACGCGCTCGGCTGGCGCCGTAAGTTCGGCGTGATCGCCCCGTCCACGAACACGATCGTGGAGCCCGACTTCTACCGCATGACCGTCCCCGGCGTGACCGCGCACTTCGGCCGCATCCACATCCGCGACCAGAACATGGCCGGGAACGAGGGCATGGAACGGCTGCTCGACCAGATCCGCGAGGAGATCGGCGCCGCCTGCGAGCGGGTGCTGACCTGCGAGCCGGACTACATGGTCATGGGCATGTCCGCCGAGACCTTCTGGGGCGGCGTCGAGGGCAACCGGCGGTTCGTCGAGCAGATCCACGACATCACCGGACTGCGGGTGGCCACCGGCGCGGAGGCGTGCGAGCGGGCCCTGAACCTGTACGGCGCGCGCAGGATCGGCGTGGTGACCCCCTACCAGCCGGTGGGCGACGAGAACGTGGTGCGGTTCTTCTCCGAGATCGGCTTCGACGTCGTCGCGATCAGAGGTCTGAAGTGCCCGACGGCCGTCTCGATCGCGCATGTCACCGAGTCCACGCTCCGGGGGGCGCTGGCCGAGCTCGACCTGGCGGGCGTGGACGCGATCGTGCAGTGCGGGACGAACCTGTCCATGGTCGGCCTGGCCGACGAGGCCGAACGCCGGCTCCGCAAGCCGGTCATCGCCATCAACGCCGCCACCTGGTGGATGGCGCTGCGCGACAACGGCATTCAGGACAAGGTGTACGGCGCCGGCCGCCTCCTGCGCGAGCAGTAGCTCTCAGTGGTTCGTTTCCCGCGATCGGTACCCCCTGGAGGAAACATGGCCCCATCGACCAGACCCGTCTATCGGCTGCGTGCCGTGCTGGCCGCCGTGGCGCTCGCCGCGGGGGCCGTGACGGCGCCCACGGCGGCTCTCGCCGACGGCGTCGCGGCGCCCGCCGCGACGTCGCCCGGCTGGGTCGGCCGGTACGAGACCCGGATCGGCGACGACCCGGCCACCGTCTACTACCCGGCGGGCCGCCAGTCCGTCCCGGTCGCCCTGCTGCTGCAGGGCGCCAACGTCCCCGGGGCGAGCTACGACAGGTTCGCCGGGATCGTCGCCGGTTTCGGCTTCGCGGTGGCCGTCCCCGACCACCGGCGCGCCGTCGGCCCGGTCTCCGGGCTCTTCCCCGAGCAGCTCCAGATCAACACCGCCGCGGCGTGGGCCGAGGCGGAGAACTCCCGCGAGGGCTCCCCGGTCGCCGGGCGGCTGGACGCCGGCCGGCTGGTGCTGCTCGGCCACTCCTTCGGCGCGGCCGCGGGGCTGTTCGCCGTCGGCAACACCTGCACGGTCCCGTTCTGCTTCGGCCCCGTCTACCGGCGCCCCGCGTCCCTGCGGGCCGCGGTGTTCCACGGGGCCGGCACCGCGGCGCCCGGCGGCGGGACCGTGCCGATCGACAACAGCGGGGTGCCCGTCGCCCTCGTCCAGGGAGGCCTGGACGGGATCAACCCGCCCGCCACGGCACGGGCGACCTACGACGGCCTCGGCTCGGCTCCCAAGGCGTTCGTCACGCTGACCGGAGCCAACCACTACGGCCTCACCGGCACCCAGACCCCGCCCGGGGCACTGCCCGACCCCTCGCCGCAGACCCTGCCGCAGGACAAGAGCATCGACGCGTCCGCCAGGTGGAGCGCGCTGTTCCTGCGCGCCTCCCTCGGCGACCCGCTGGCCGCGGCCTACGTCTACGGTTTCGGCGACGCCTCCGACGACGACGTCACCGTGATCTCCCAGCGCTAGTTGTATACATTCACCGGCGAAATTCCCGACCTCCATCGATAATCATGGGCTCATTGCATACACTTCTGAGACATGTCTTCTGCGAACGCGCACATCGTCGAGGTGGGGCCGAGGGACGGGCTGCAGAACGAGTCCGTTCCGATCGGCACCGACGCCAAGGTGGCCTACATCGAGGCGCTGGCGGCCGCCGGCCTCACCCGCATCGAGGCGGTCAGCTTCGTCCACCCCCGCCTGGTCCCCCAGATGGCCGACGCCGAGCAGGTGATGGCCCGTGTGCCACGCCGCGACGGGCTCAGCTACATCGGCCTGATCGTCAACGCGCGCGGCCTGGACCGCGCCCTCCACGCGGGAGTGGACGAGGTCAACGTCACGGTCGTCGCCACGGAGACCTTCTCCCTGCGCAACCAGGGCATGACGGTCGCCGAGGCACTGGACTCGTTCGGCGCCGTCGCCGGGCGCGCCCACGCGGCCGGACTGCGCGTCACCGCGACCGTCGGGGCGAGCTTCGGCTGCCCCTTCGAGGGCGAGGTGCCACCCGGCCACGTCGCCGAGATGGTGCGGCGGTGCGCGGACTCGGGGGCCGACGAGATCGCCCTCGCCGACACGATCGGCGTGGGCGTCCCCGCCGACGTGCGGCGCCTGACCGGAGCCGTGCGCGAGGTCACCGGCCTGCCGCTGCGCTTCCACTTCCACAACACCCGCAACACCGGCTACGCCAACGCGCTGACCGCCGTCGAGGAGGGCGCCACCGCGCTCGACGCCAGCGGCGGCGGGATCGGCGGCTGCCCGTTCGCCCCCGCCGCGACCGGCAACATCGCCACCGAGGACCTCTCCTACGCGCTGCGCCGCTCGGGTGTGGACACCGGCGTCGACCTCGACCTGCTGTTGTCCGCGGCCGCGTACATCGGCGAACGGCTCGGCGCCCCGCTGCCCGCCCTGCTCGGCAGGGCGGGCGACTTCCCCCCGAGGCCCAGCCTCTGCCCTCCGACCACCACCGCGCGGACGGCGCCCGGACGGCCCCTCGGCTGACGGCGGCTCGCGCGACACGCCTCACCTCATCGGAACGGCATTTCCTCACCCGCAACAGGAGGGCCGATGCACATCGCGGACGGGATCCGCGGATTCGCCGCAGCCTCCCCCGGGGCGCCCGCCGTGATCGACGGCGACCGCACGTTGACCTACCGGGCTCTGGACGACCGCTCGAACCGGCTGGCGAACGCCCTGCTGACCGCCGGGCTGCGGCCGGGCGAGCGGGTGGCGCTGCTGCTCGGCAACCGGATGGAGTATCCCGAGATCGCCTGCGGCATCGCCAAGGCGGGGCTGGCCATGGTGCCGCTCAACCCCCGCCTCACCCCCGGCGAGGCCGCCTACGTGCTGGGCCACTCCGGCAGCCGGGCCCTCGTCCTGGACGACGCGCTGGCCCCCGCGGTCGACGGCGTCGAGCTGCCCGGCACGGTCCTGTCCGTGGGCGGCGCCCGGCTCGGGCCGTCCTACGAGGCGGCGCTGGCCGCGGCGCGGTCCGCCGACCCCCGGATCGAGACGGACGAACGGGAGCCGTTCTGCGTGGCCTACACCTCGGGCACCACCGGCAGGCCCAAAGGGGTGGTGATCAGCCACCGGTCGCGCTCGCTCACGTTCTACGCCGCCGCCCTGGAGTGGGGTCTCGGCCTGGGCCGCCGCACGATCGCGGTCGCGCCGATGTACCACGGCGCCGGGTTCGCCTTCGGCTACGCCCCGGTCCACACCGGCGGCACGGTCGCGATGCTGCGGTCCTGGGATCCCGAGCGGCTGCTGGCGATGATCGAGCGGGAGCGCGCCCAATCGGTCTTCCTCGTTCCCACGCACGCCCACATGCTGCGCGCGGCCGGGCTGGGGAGACACGACCTGTCCTCGCTCGACACGCTCTACTTCAACGCCGCCGCGCTGCCGGGGCCGTTGAAGGAGTGGGTGCTGGAGGCGTTCCCCGGCGTCGGCGTGCACGAGCTGTACGGCTCGACCGAGGCGGGGATCGTCAGCACCTGCCGCCCGGCCGACGCCCGGCGCGGGATCGGCTCGGTCGGGCACCCCTGGTTCATGACCGAGGTCAGGGTCGTCGACGACGAGGGGAACCCGGCGCGGCGGGGCGAGCTGTTCAGCCGCTCGCCGTACCTGATGAACGGCTACCTGGACGACCCCGCGGCCACCGCCGCCTGCACCACCCCCGACGGCTTCCTCACCAGCGGCGACATCGCCGAACGCGACGAGGAGGGGTACCTCTACATCGTCGACCGCAAGAAGGACATGATCGTCTCGGGCGGGGTCAACATCGCCCCCCGCGAGGTCGAGGAGGTCGTCGCCGCCTTCCCCGGCGTCGCCGAGACCGCCGTCGTGGGCCTGCCCGACGAGCGGTGGGGCGAGAGGGTGACGGCGTTCGTGGTCGTCCTGCCCGGCGCGTCGGTCGACGCCGAGGCCCTGGCCGCGCACTGCCGCGCCCGGCTGGCCGGGCCCAAGCTCCCCCGGCGGGTGGAGTTCGTCCCCGCGCTGCCCCGCAACGCCGCAGGCAAGATCCTCAAGCGCGAGCTGCGCGACACACACTAAGGAGGGCCGTCCATGCGACCGCATGTCGAACTGATCCACGAGGGCGACTACGTCTGGCACGCCGCCGAGCTGGTCGGCGGCGAGGGCCGGGCCGGCGAGCGGCGGCTGTCGGTCGACGAGGAGGACGGCTCCTCCTCCCTCCGGATCGACTTCCGCACCGACTGGGGGCGCGGCCCCGGCGTCCACCACGCCGACACCGAGTACTACGTGCTCCAGGGCACGATGACGTACGGCGGGCGCCGTCTCGGCAGGGGCGGCTACGTCCACGCGCCCCGGGGCGTGCCCACCGAGGCGATCACCTTCGCCGAGGGCACGCGGATCCTGCACTACCGCGAGTACGGCGACGCCGGCTTCGACCTCCACGCCCCCCGCCGGCCCGGCGCCCGCGACGACGTCGTCGTCCTCGACACCGAGGCCATGCGCTGGGACGCCGTGCCCAACCCCGGCCCCATGCCCGGCCTGTTCATCAAATACCTGCGGGTCGACCCGGTCACGGGTTTCTACACCCGCCTCGTCCACGCCCAGGGCGGCTGGTCCGACCACCGCCTGGCCCATCACCCCTGCTACGAGGAGGCCTACACCGTCCAGGGGCACATGGAGTACAACTTCGGCACCCTGGACCTAGGCACCTACTTCTTCAGGCCGGCCCGCGTCAAGCACGGCCACTTCACCACGATGGAGGGCGGCGCGACCTGGCTGCTGCGCTCCGACGGCGAACTGCACAACTGGTACACCCAGAACGCGTGGGTGCGCTGGGGCGGCGAGGCCGTCAACTACGGGGGGACCGGCGGCGGCCGCATGCGCTGGTCCCAGTCCGCTCACGACCTGGGCAGGGGCTCGGACCGGCGGAGCGCGCGCGACCTGGCGGACCTGCGGGCCTCCCTGGCGTACGCCCGCTCCCGGGGCGCGGCCGACGCCGACCACGTCCCGCACGGTCACGGCGCCGACAGGAGCCTGCTCGCCATCGCCAAGGCCCTCGACGCGGCCCGCCTCCAGGGCGGCCACGGCGACCACGTTCACGACCACGCGGACGGCCGTCACGGCGACCACGACCACGACCACGCGAACGGCCCTCACGGCGACCACGACCACGGTCACGCCGACGCCCCTCACGAGCACGGTCACATGGACGGCCCTCACGACCCCCACGGCCTGGCCGCCGACTGGGGAGCCGACCCCCGATCGCTCGAACACCCCGGAGAGCGCACCGACGCCGGCGCCCACAACCGGGGCCACGGCCGCGCCTGGAAGCAGGGCGACCCCGTCCCCGCCCCCATCCTCTCCAGCCTGCCGGTCCGCAGCCGCTCCCGCGGCCGGTGGGACGCCGACGGCATGTGACCCGCCCGTTCCCCTCTGGGCCCGCCCCGTCCGGCGGCCATCGACCCCGGACGTCGCAGATCATGGAATTGTATGCAGATGATTGCCAAAAACCCGCTTATCTTCCATGATTAGCCGGAGAAACCCATAAGGATGTATACATGTCGACAGTCGATGACCTTCGCGGCCTGATCCTCGTCGGCCGATACGCGTCAGGCGACCGGTTGGGCGAGGTCGAGCTGGCCGAGACGCTCGGCGTCAGCCGCACCCCGGTCCGCGACGCGCTGCGACAGCTCCAGGCCGAGGGGCTCGTCGAGATCACCGCCAACAGGGGCGCCAAGGTCATGGAGTACCCCCGCGCCGACCTGGAGACGATCTTCGAGCTGCGGGCCGGGATCGAGGGCCTGGCCGCCCGGCGGGCCGCGACCACCGCGACCGAGCAGGACGCCGAACGGCTGCGCGAGGTGGCGGTGACCCTCGGGGAGCACGCCCGCCGCCACGACCTCGACGCGGTCTACCGGCTCAACGCCGAGTTCCACCAGACGCTGGTACGGCTCGGCGGCAGCGCCGTACTCGCCCAGTCGATCAGCTCGCTGGTCCACTCGCCCGTGCTGCTGCGCACCTACAGCGCCTTCGACGAGGAGGCCATGCGGCGCAGCGTCGACCACCACATCGAGATCGCGGCGGCCGTGCGGGCGGGCGATCCGGACTGGGCCGAGGCGGTGATGCGCGCCCACCTGTTCTCGGCGCGCGCCTCGCTGCTCGGCCCGAGGGAGAGGCGTTGACATCCTTCCCACGGCTGAAGACCGGGGTCCGCACGCTCAAGGAGAGGCGATGAGAGGACTTCCCCTCGGCGACGTCCGCGTCGTCGAGCTCGGCCAGCTGCTCGCCGGGCCGTTCTGTGGCCAGTTGCTGGGCGACTTCGGCGCCGAGGTGATCAAGGTGGAGGACCCCGGCAGGGGCGACCCGATGCGGCAGTGGGGCAGGGAGAAGCCGTACGGGCAGTCGCTGTGGTGGCCGGTCGTCGCCCGCAACAAGAAGTCGGTCACCTGCGACCTGCGCACCGAGGAGGGCCAGGATCTGGTCAGGCGGCTCGTCGAGCGGGCCGACGTGCTGCTGGAGAACTTCCGGCCCGGCACGCTGGAGCGCTGGGGCATGTCGCCCGAGCGGCTGCACGAGCTCAACCCCCGGCTGGTCGTCACCCGCGTCACCGGTTTCGGCCAGACCGGCCCCTACGCCCCCCGCGCCGGATACGGCTCGATCGGCGAGGCCATGGGCGGCATCAGGCACGTCACCGGCGACCCCGACCGGCCGCCGTCGCGCACCGGGATATCGCTGGGCGACTCGCTGGCGGCCACCCACGCCTGCGTCGGCACGCTGGTGGCGCTGCACGAGCGGGAGCGCAGCGGGCGGGGCCAGGTCGTCGACTCGGCCATCTACGAGGCGGTGCTGGCGATGATGGAGTCGATGCTGCCCGAATGGCAGCAGGCCGCCTACCAGCGCGAGCGCACCGGCCCCGTGCTGCCCAACGTCGCGCCCAGCAACGTCTACCCGACCGGGGACGGCGACTCCATCCTCGTCGCCGCCAACCAGGACAGCGTCTTCTCCCGCCTGGCGGCCGTGATGGGCAGGCCGGAGCTGGCCGCCGACGAGCGATACGCCACCCACGGCGCGCGCGGCGGGAACGCGGCCGAACTCGACGAGATCATCGCCGCCTGGACCGCGTCGATCCCCGCCGAGGACCTGCTCAGGGCACTGCACGAGGGCGGCGTTCCCGCCGGGCGCGTCTACACGGCCAAGGACATGTTCGAGGACCCGCACTTCGCCGCCCGCGAGGCCATCGTCCGCGTGCCGCACCCCGACTTCGGCGAGCTGGCCATGCAGAACGTCGTCCCCAAGCTCTCGGCCACCCCCGGCGGCGTCCGCACGGCGGGACCCGCGCTCGGCCAGCACAACGACGACGTCTACCGGGGGCTGCTCGGCCTGACCGCCGAGGAGATCGCCGCCCTGTCGGCCGCGGGAATCATCTGACACGAGGAGCCTCCATGCGCCGTCCGCCCGTCCCCCGCTCCCCCGCCCGCGCATGATCAGGGACCACGACGAGGTGTTCGGACGCTCCCTGCCGTTCGGGGAGCGGCCCGCGCTGATCCTCATCGACCTGATGCGCGCCTACTTCGAGCCCGGCGGCGAGCTGTTCCTGGGCTCCCGCGACTGCCTGGAGTCGGCGGCCCGGGTTCTGGCCGCCGCCCGTACGGCGGGCGTCCCGGTGATCCACACGCGGGTCGCGTTCGGCCCGGGCGGCGTGGACGGCGGGCTGTTCTTCCGCAAGGTCGCCCCGCTGCGCCACCTCGTCGGCGACGGGCCGCTCGGCCGGCTGATGCCCGAGGTGGCCCCCGGCCCGGAGGAGGTGGTGATCGTCAAGCAGTACGCCAGCGCCTTCTTCGGCACCACGCTCGCCTCGACGCTCAACGCGCTGCGGGCCGACACTCTCGTCATCACGGGCGTGTCCACCAGCGGCTGCGTGCGCGCCAGCGCCGTCGACGCGGTGCAGCACGGCTTCGTGCCGATCGTGGTCCGGCAGGCGGTCGGCGACCGCGCCCCCCGGCCGCACGAGGCCGGCCTGTTCGACATCCAGGCCAAGTACGGCGAGGTGTGGGACGAGGCGGCCGTGACGGAACGGCTCGGCGGGAGCGGCCTCCCTCAGGCCGTGACGGAACGGCTCGGCGGGGGCGGCCTCCCCCGGGCCGGGAACGGACCGCCGGCCGCATGAGGATCACCTACGGCCCCTGGGGCGAGACGCTCGGCGAGCTGGCCGCCGCAGCCAAGGCCGCCGAGGACGCGGGCGCCGAGGCGGTGTGGGTGCCCGAGCTGCACCGCAGCGCGACGGTGAGCGCCGCCGCGCTCGCCGGGGCCACCACCCGCGCCCGGGTCGGCACGGCCGTCGCCCTGGCCTTCACCCGCAGCCCGATGACCCTCGCGCTGGAGGCGCTGGACCTGGACGAGCTGTCGGGCGGCCGGTTCGTCCTGGGCCTGGGCAGCGGCGTCCGCCGCCTCAACGAGGACTGGCACGGCGTGCGCTGGGACAGGCCGGTGGCCCGGCTGCGCGAGACCGTCGCCGCGATCAGGGAATTCGTCGCGCGCTGCGGCACGGGGGAGCCGATCGACGCGCCGGGCCTGCTGATCAGGGGCTACCGGCGGCCCTTCCCCGCCGCCCGCGACCGCATCCCCGTCTACCTGGCGGCCGTCGGGCCCGCGATGACCCGCCTGGCGGCCGGGATCGGCGACGGCTGGATCTCGCACGAGCTGTGCTCGCCGGACTACCTGCGCGACCGGCTGCTGCCCCGGATCGGCGAGGGCCTGGCCGGGCGCGCGCGCTCCGATCTCGACGTCGTGGTCTCCGCCTGCTGCTCCATCGACGAGGACCCGAGGGCCGCCCGCCGCAGAGCCGCCGGAGGGGTCGGCTTCTACGCCACCGTGCGCGCCTACGCCGGCCTCTTCGACTTCCACGGCCTGGCCGGGGAACAGGCCCGGGTGGTCGAGGCGTTCCGGAGCGGCTCGGGCGCCGGCGACCTGGCCGGGGCCGTACCCGACCACATGGTCGGCGCCCTGACCCTGTCCGGCACGGCGCGGCAGGTCCGCGAGCGGCTCCGCGCCTACGAGGGGCTCGCCGACACGGTCAAACTCACCCCGCCCACCCACGGGATCCCCGCCGAGGAGACCCGCCACGCCCAGGACCGCATCATCGAGCTCATCGGAGACCTGACGTGAGGCCGCTGGAAGACATTCGGATCATCAGCCTCGAACAGTACGGCGCGGGCCCCTTCGGCTCGCTGCACCTGGCCGACCTCGGCGCCGAGGTCATCAAGATCGAGGAACCGCGTTCGGGCGGCGACGTCGGCCGCTACGTGCCGCCCTACGCCGACGGCGGGGACTCGCTCTTCTTCGAGGCCTTCAACCGCAACAAGCGGTCGCTGTCGCTGGACCTCGCCACCCCCGGCGGCCGCGAGGTGTTCGAGGACCTGGTGCGCGGCGCCGACGCGGTCTACTCCAACCTGCGCGGTGACGTGCCGCGGAGGATGGGCCTCACCTACGGGGCGCTCAAGCACCTCAACCCGCGCATCGTGTGCTGCTCGCTCACCGGCTTCGGCATGACCGGGCCGCGAGCGGCCGAACCCGGCTACGACTACATCCTGCAGGGCCTGGCCGGGTGGATGGACGTCACCGGCGAGCCCGAGGGGCCGCCGGCCAAGTCGGGCCTGTCGATGGTCGACTACTCCGGCGGGTTCGTCGCGGCGCTGGCCCTCATGGCGGGGCTGCACGCCGCCCGGCGCGACGGCGTGGGGACGGACTGCGACGTGTCGCTGTACGACACGGCCGTCTCGCTGCTCACCTATCCCGGGGTCTGGCACCTCAACGCGGGCTACACCCCGGCGCGCACCCGGCACTCGGCGCACCCCTCGCTGGTCCCCTTCCAGGTCTTCGAGACCGCCGACGGCTGGATCGTGGTCGGCTGCGCCAAGGAGAAGTTCTGGCGGCGGCTCGCCGAGGCCGTCGGCCGTCCCGAGTGGGCGGGGCCGGACTCCCCCTACGGCACGTTCGCCCGGCGCGCCGAACGCGCCGGGGAGCTGCTTCCCCTGCTGGAGGAGATCTTCCGATCCCGTACGGCCGCGCGCTGGCTGGCCCTCCTCACCCCCGCCGGAGTGCCCTGCGGGCCGGTCAACACGGTCGAGCAGGCGCTCGCGGAGCCGCACACGGCCGCGCGCGACCTCGTCGTGGAGACCGAACACCCCCGTTACGGCACGCTCCGCAACCTGGCGTCCCCGGTGCGGGTCGGCGGGGAACGCCCCTCCTACCGCCGGGCTCCGCGCCGTGACGAGGACGCCGGCTACGTGCTGCGCGAGGTGCTCTCCTACGATGCCCCCCGGATCGCCGCCCTGCGGCGGGGCGGCGCCTTCGGGCCGCAGGAGCCGGCGCGATGACCGTCGCGGCCGAGCTGGCCCGCTGGGCGCTGGACCTGCGGGGGGTCCCCGGCGACGCGGCCCCGGCGGTGCGGCGGCACCTGCTCGACGGGCTGGGCGCCGCGGTGGCCGCGGCCCGGTCCGGAGCCGCGCGGCCGGCCGTCGACGTCGCGTCGGCGCTCGGCGGGCCGCCCGAGGCCACGATCATCGGCGTCGCCGGGAGGGTGGGCGCGCCGGCCGCCGCGCTGGCGAACGGCACGCTCGTCCACGCGCTCGACTTCGACGACACCCACGCCGGGGGCCTGGTGCACGCGACCGCGCCCGTGCTGCCCGCCGTACTGGCCGTGGGAGAGGAGGTCGGCGCGAGCGGCGCCGAGGTCGCGGTCGCGCTGGCCGCCGGGCTGGAGACGATCTGCAGGCTCGGCGCCGCCGTACCGCACGGCTTCCACGCGCGCGGCCTGCACGCCACCTCCGTCTGCGGGGTGTTCGCCGCGGCGCTGGCGGCCGCGCGGCTCTACCGGCTCCCGCCCGAGCAGGCGGTGAACGCCCTGGGCATCGCGGGCAGCCAGGCGGGCGGGCTGCTGGAGTCCGTCGGCACGGGCGCGTCCACCAAGCAGCTGCACCCCGGTCTGGCCGCCCAGGGCGGGGTGCTGGCGGCGCGGCTGGCCGCCGCGGGAGCGACCGGGCCGGCGAGCGTGTTCGAGGGGCGCTACGGGCTGTACGGCGCGCTGGCCGGCCGGCCGGTCGGGGGCGCGGCCGTCCTGGCCGGGCTGGGGGAACGGTGGGAGCTGACCCGGATCACGATCAAGCCCTACCCGGTGTGCCAGCTCAGCCACGCCGCCCTGGACGCGGCCGTCAGGCTGCGCCCGAAGCTCGGCGGGCGCGACGTCGACGAGATCGTCGTCGAGATCCATCCGGACGCGGCGCAGTTCGTGTGCGGGCCGGGCAGGGAACGGCCCGCCTCGGCGTACGCCGCCAAGTTCTCCCTGCCCTGGTGCCTGGCGGCGCTGCTCGTCGACGGCGCGCTGACCGTGGCGACCTTCGACGACCTGGACCGGCCCGAGGTGGTGGCGCTGGCCGCCAGGGTGCGCCACGAACCGGTCGATTTCGGCGGAGTCGCCGCCTGCCAGCCGGGCCGGGTGAGCGCCCTGCTCGCCGACGGCTCCCGGGTGGCGGCGGCGGTCGAGCACAGCGGCGGCGGGCCGGACGATCCGGCCCTGGACGAGCTGGTGCGCGCCAAGGCCGCCGCCAACCTGGGGGACGAGACGATCGCCGCGACGGTCGACGAGCTGGAGCGCCTGCCCGACCTGACATCCCTGATGGCCGCGTTGAGAGGACCCTATGACCGTTCACCTGCCCGCCGTACCCGGATATGAGGGTGCGGCGGCCCTGCTGGACACGGCGGGGCTCGCCGTGGGCGACCTCGTCCATGTCGTCGAATACGTCACCGCCGGGGCACTGGACGACTACGCGAGCGTGAGCGCGGCCCGGGAGGGGTTCCTCGGCGGGCACGCCGTGCCGGTGGCGACCGTCGCGGTCGCGGGGCTCCTCGGGCCCGGCCCCTACGCGGTGGAGCTGACCGCCTTCCCCGGCGGCGGCGACCTGGTCGTCGCGCACCCCGACGCCGGTTTCCACCGGGGAAGCCTGCGCGTCGCCGGCGAGGTGGTCTACCTGCCGGGGATCCAGCCGTGCGACGCCGAGGGCCTGGTCCACGCGGGCGACTTCCGGGCCCAGTACCGATACTGCCTGGACCGGGCCGCGGAGCTGCTCAAGGCCGCCGGGCTGGGACCCGGCGCGCTGGTGCGGACCGTCGACTACACCGCGACCGCGACCCGGGCCCAATACCCCCGCTGCGGCCGCCCCCGCAGGGAGCTGCTCGGCGGCACCGGCGCCGACGGCCTGCCCGTCTTCCCCGGCGCGGCGGGAATCCTGGTGGACCGGCCCGTGCTGGCGGGCGCGATGGCCTCCCTGGACGCGCTCGGCTCGACCGCGCCGCCGCGTACGGTCAACCCGGGGTGGAGCCGGTACGAGACGCTGACCTACCGGCCCGGTGTCGCGGCCGGGGACACGCTGTTCATGTCGGGCTTCGGGGCACTGGACCCGGCCACCCAGAAGGCGGTCTTCGACGGCGACCTGGCCGCCCAAGCCGAGTTCGTCTACGCGGGGATCACGGCGGTCCTCGCCGAGGCCGGGCTCCGCGGCGCGGACGTCGTGCGGCTGGTCGAGTACGTGACCCCCGCGGGCGTCGCCGCCCACCCGGACCTGGCCGCCCTCCGGACGCGCCACTTCGGCCGGGCGCCGGTCAGCGCGGTGGTCTGCTCGGCGCTGCTGCGCCCGGAGTTCCTGATCGAGGTCGTCCCGATGGCGGTGCGCCCGTGAACCTGCCCGTCGAGGAGATCAGGGAACTGGTCGGCAGGGAGGTCGCCTACACGGCGCCCGAGCCGCTGGGGCGGGCGGCGCTGCGCTACTTCGCGCTGGCGGTCGGCGACGACAACCCGCTCTACACCGACGCCGGCCACGCCAGGGCGCACGGCTACCGGGACGTCGTCGCCCCGCCCACGCTGATCTGCGAGACCAACCAGTACGCCGGGCTGCCCATGGACGCCGACGGCTACGCGGGGCACTCCTGGCACCTCGACGTGCCGGGCGCCCGGCTGGTGCGCGGAGGCAACGACTACACCTTCCACCAGCCGGTCCACCCCGACGATGTGATCACCGCGACCTGGCGGATCGAGAGCGCCGAGGAGAAGGCGGGGAAGCTGTTCGTGATCTCCCGGGCCACCTACACCAACCAGCGGGGCGAACTGCTGGCGGTCAACGAGGAGACGCTGATCTACGTGGAGATCCCGTGAAGGCCGGAGACGAGGTCCCGGCGCTGGAGCGCACGATCGGGGCGGCCGACATGATCGCCTACGCGGGGGCCACCTGGGACTGGCACCGGCTGCACCACGACGCCGCCTATCTCCGGGCCAGAGGGCTCGACCGCCCCGTGGTGGACGGGCAGCTGTTCGGCGCGCTCCTCGCCGAGCAGGTGCAGGACTGGCTCGGGCCGGACGCCCGGCTGCGGCGGCTGCGGTTCCGCCTGCTGTCCATGGTGTTCGCCGGGGAGAGCGTCCGGGTGACCGGCGTCGTCACCGGCGTCGAGGGGCCGCTGGTCACGGTCGAGCAGAAGGTGCTCGTCGCGGACCGGGTGGCGGCCGGCGGGACGGCCCAGGCGGTGCTGCCGTGACCGGCGTGGCGATCGCCGGAGCCGCCGAGTCCGATCTCGGGATCACCGGCGAGTCCGTCCTGACCCTGCAGGCGCAGGCCGTCACCAGGGCGCTGGCCGACGCCGGACTCGTCCTGTCCGACGTGGACGGGCTCGCCACCTGCGGCGTGTCCCGTTTCTCCGCCACCCAGGTCGCCGACTACCTGGGGCTGCGGCCCGTCTGGACCGAGTCCACGTTCGCGGGGGGCTGCGCCTTCGAGATGTACGTCGCGCGCGCCGCCCAGGCCATCGAGGCCGGGCAGTGCCGTACCGTGGTGATCTCCTACGCCTCGAACCAGCGCTCGGCCAGGTCGCGGTCGCTGGCCGGGGTCGTCGAGGAGCACACGCCCGAGGCGCTGTTCGAGGCGCCCTACGGCCCGCTCTACCCCTTCTCCTACTACGCGATGGCCGCGCAGCGGTACATGCACGTCTTCGGCGTGAAACGCGAGGCGCTGGCCGAGGTGGCGGTCGCCGCGCGGGACTGGGCGCTGCTCAACCCCAAGGCCTACCGGTACGGAAGCGCGCCGCTGACCGTCCGGGACGTGCTGTCGGCCCCCATGGTCTCCTCCCCTCTCACCACGGCCGACGCCTGCCTGGTCACCGACGGGGGCGGCGCCGTCGTGCTGACCTCGCTGGAGCGCGCCCGCGACCTGCGGCGCGCGCCGGTGCGCGTGCTCGGGTACGGCGAGTGCGTCACCAACACCTCCATGGCCGCCGCCGACGACCTCACCGTCACCGGCGCCGTCCACTCCGGAGCGGCGGCCTTCGCCCGCGCGGGGCTCGTCCCCGGCGACGTGGACGTCGCCCAGATCTACGACTCCTTCACGATCACGGTGCTGCTCACCCTGGAGGGGCTCGGCTTCTGCGGCGCGGGCGAGGCGGGCGACTTCGTCGCCGGCGGCCGGACCGGACCGGGCGGCGCGTTCCCGGTCAACACCAGCGGCGGCGGGCTCTCCTACAACCACCCGGGGCAGTACGGCCTGCTGCTCCTGGTCGAGGCGGTCAGGCAGCTGCGCGGGGAGTGCGGCGACCGGCAGGTCCCCGGCGCCGAGGTCGCGCTGGCGCACGGCACCGGCGGCATCCTGTCCGCGCACGCCACCGTCCTGCTGGGGGTGGACCGGTGACCGAGGATTTCCGGGAGGCGACCAGTGGACCGGTGACCGAGGAGTTCTGGGAGGCGACCAGGCGACGGCTGCTGGTCGTCCAGCGCTGCCTCGCCTGCGGCCGGCGCCAGCACTACCCGCGATGGCTCTGCACGGCCTGCGGCGGCACCGAGCTGGAGTACGCCCCCGTGTCGGGGCTCGGCGTGGTGGACTCCTTCACCGTCGTCCACCGCGCTCCCGCGCCCGGCTTCGAGCCGCCCTACACCGTCGCCCGGGTCCGGCTCGCCGAGGGGCCCATCCTGCTCACCCACCTGGTCGGCGACACCGACTGGACCTGCGACCTGCCGGTACGCGTGGCCTGGCAGCCCCTGCCCGACGGCCGGCACCTGCCCGTGTTCCGGCCGGCGCGGGACTGGCCGAGGGCTCCGGGAAGGTGACGCGGGTCCCGGGGTGACGACGCGGACTCCGGGCCGACGACGCAGGTCCCGAAGGCCCCGGGGGCGGTGAGGGGCGGCGGGGCGGGCTCCGGGGCGGCGAAGGGGGTCCCTCGGGTGATCGGGCGCGCGGCCCGGCT
This sequence comes from Streptosporangium canum, assembly GCF_900113865.1. Lineage (GTDB taxonomy): Bacteria > Actinomycetota > Actinomycetes > Streptosporangiales > Streptosporangiaceae > Streptosporangium > Streptosporangium canum. The sequence continues at coordinate 51,215 of NZ_FOQY01000036.1, forward strand.
CATCCGAGGCGGGCCAGCCCGGCGCACGAGGGTGACGTGGCCAGGGCGGCGATGCGGCTGTCGAGGGCGGCCACCTCCCACGCCGGCAGGGCGCGGGCGGCGTTGAGCCGGAACTTCAGCGCCAGCTCGCCGGGCGACAGCGGGTTGTCCGGACCGCCTCTGGAGGAGTCCACCCGGTGGGTGAGCGTGGCCCCGCCCCTGACGCGCACCCGCAGGACGGCGCCGAAGCTCATGGGGAACAGCTCGGAGGCGCGCTCGTCGGCGACGCACCTGACCCGCGCGGCCAGGGCCAGCCGTCGCGGGTGGAGCTCGGCGAAGTCGTCGAGGTAGACCCCGAGGCCGCCGCCGCCCAGGAGGGCCGTCGCGACCGTGTAGGGGCCGGAGAACTTCGCGTGGTACGGCGAACGCGGGCGGATCTTCTCCTCGTGCGGTTCGGCGATGGTGCGCAGCGCGGGGGCGGGCGCCCCCAGCTCGATCTCCTCGATGTCGTCCGGGTCGAGTCCCCGCGCGCGCAGGGCCAGCGCGCAGTCGATGGCCGGGTGGGTGAAGTGGTTGGCCGGATAGGGCTTGTAGGCCGTCCGGACGACCTCCCAGCGCTCGCCGAGCCCGGCCAGCAGGGCGTCCGCGTCGTGGCGGCCGTCGAGGTAGGCGGCGAAGAACCCGAAACGGCCCTCCAGCACGGTGGGCGGGCCGGTCAGCCCCTCACGGGCGAGCGTCGCCGCCGTCACGCCCGCGTGCGCCGCCCACCCGCAGTGGACCCGTTTCACCGTCCCGCCGGTCCGGTTGGCCTCCAGCAGCCCGGCGCCCATGCTGGCGGCGACGCCGATCGCCGAGGCGATCCCTTCCGCGTCGAGCCCGTAGAGCAGCCCGGCGGCCACGGCGGCGCCGATCGTGCCGCAGATGGAGGTGGCGTGCAGGCCCTTTTCGAAGAACAGGGAGTTGCGCAGCTCCGGCAGGTAGGAGGCCATGCCGAGCCGTACGCAGACCTCGTCGCCCGCCGCCACGGCGGCGAGCAGGGCCGCGCCGCCCGCGCCCGCGTCCTCGGCGGCGGCCAGCGCGGCGGGCACGACCGAGGCGCTGGGATGCAGGACGGACGGCAGGTGGGTGTCGTCGAAGTCGAGGGCGTGGGCGAGCGTCCCGTTCACCAGCGCGGCCGAGGGGGCGGGCAGGCCGTACGGCAGGCCGATCGCCGCCGCGCCCGCTGTGCCGCCCCAGCCGGCGACCACGCGGCGCACCGCCGCCACCGGGCCGCCCGGCCCGCCCCCGGTCTCCTCCGCGTGCGCGGCCAGGCAGTTGCCCAGCACGTCACGTACCCGGCCGACGGCGTCGCGGACCACCTCGGCGGGCAGGCCGCCGTCCCGGCAGCCGGCGGCGAACCGGGCCAGACGGTCCGCGAGCGTCGTCACCGGGCCACCGCCAGCGGCCTGACGGGGGAACCGGTCGCGCCGACCACGGGCAGGGGGTTGACGACGAGCAGGAACTCGCGGACGCCGGAGTCGAGCAGCTCGTCCAGGCGCATGGTCTCGACGATGTTGATCCCTTCCTCCACGAGGAGCAACCGGTGCACGGGGAGCGCGGCATGGCCGCGTCCCGGGGCGACGTGCTCGAAGGCGACGGTCTCCGCGCCCACCAGCCGAGGGTTCCGGTCGGCCAGCCACCGCCCGGCCGCCGCGCCGGGGCCGGGGACGCCGTGGGACTGGCCGGTGAAGACCTCGGGCTCCGGCCAGCGGCGCGACCAGCCGGTGCCGACCAGGACGGCTTCCCCCGGCCCGATGTCCAGCCCGGCGGCGGCCCGGTCCAGATCCTCCGGCGTGACCTCGTATCCGGCGGGCAGCGTCGCGACGCCGTGCACGGCCGCCACGTCGAGCAGGACGCCCCGGCCCACGTAGGGGGCGAAGGCGTCGATGCCCAGCGCGGAGAAGCCCCGATGGCTCTGCAGGTCCGCCGCCCGCCTGCCGCCGTGCAGCAGCCCGTCGTGGGAGACGTGCGCGAGCGCGTCGACATGGGTGCCGACGTGCCCGCCGGTGACGATGATCTCATTGGCCGCCGAGCCGCCGTCGGCTCGGACCACGTCGCCGTGCCGGCGCTCCAGCAGCATCCGGAACGGCGGGTGGTTGGGCGACTGGGGCATGCCGGTGCTCATCGGCTGGGCCAGGTCGAACACGCGGGCGCCGGCCACCGCCTCCCAGGGTTCGCGCATCAGAGGGCACCTTTCGCGCGCGGCTCGTCGAGGTCTCCGGCCGGCGGCCGGGTCGCTCCCGGAGAGTCTCGCCGCCGCCGGTTCCGTGCGCCGGGCGGGGTGGCGGCGCCCGGGACGGCCTGGGCACCGGTCACGCGACCTCCGGAGGGTGTTCCAATTATCGGAAAGCTGTTCCAAACTGTACTGCGCGAGCCGGACGATGTCTCGGGTCGGACGGCGCGGGTTTCCGGGGAATCGTGGTGAGATCTCCACGACACCGGAACCGTCACCGACCCGCCCGTGCCCGTGATCCGCGACGCAGGCGGGAAGGAGCACCGATGAGCCCGTGCCCAGGGCCGGCGCCGCAGGCCGGAAGGGGCACCGATGAGCCCGTGCCCGGGAGGCCGGCGCCGCAGACCGGAAGGGGCGCCGATGAGGGAGAACGCCATATGCCGACCGATATCTCCGAGCCGCCTCACCATGGCGTCGACACCTCCGAGCAGCCGCGCCGCCGCGGCTCGGAAGGCGCCAGCCAGACCGCCGCGACCGTCGAGCGCGCCGCCGACGTGCTCGTGCTGTTCGCCGATCCCGGGGCGCTCACCCTGGGCGTCACCGAGATCGCCGAGAGGCTCGGCCTGTCCAAGGCGGCCGTCCACCGCATCCTGGCCTCGCTGCGGCTGCGCGGCCTGGTCGAACTGGACGAGGAGACCCGGCGCTACTCCCTCGGCCTGACCACGATGCGGCTCGGCCTGGCCTACCTCGACCGGCTGGACATCCGCCGCCTCGCCGCGCCCGAGCTGGCGCGCCTGTCCCGGACCCTGTCCGAGACCGCCACGCTGTCCGTCCGCACCGGGTCCTCGCGGGTCTACGTCGACCAGGTGACGCCGGGCCGCGAGGTGATCATGTCGGTCACCCTCGGCGTCCCCTACCCGCTGCACGCGGGCGCCTCCTCCAAGGCGTTCCTGGCCTTCCTGGCCGACGAGGAGATCGACACCTACTTCAGGACGGTCCCGCTGACCCCGCTGACCGAGCGCACGCCGGTCCGGGAGGACGTCCTGCGCGAGGATCTGGCGGCGATCCGCCGTCGCGGCTACGCGCAGTCGAACGCCGAGCGCCAGCCCGGCTCGGCCTCGGTCGCCGCCCCCGTCCTCGACCACCACGGCCGACCCGCAGGCGTCATCAGCGTGTGCGGCCCGCTGGAGCGTTTCCGGGGTGAGGCGCGGGAGTGCGCCGAAGCCCTGCTCGAAGCGACCGATCGTCTCTCGGCCCTGATGGGTCACACCTCACAAGGAAGCTCTCGGCCCTGATGGGCCACACCTCACCAGGAAGGGGGTGACGGCCGGCCCCCACCGGCCGCACCATGACGCGATACGACCTGCTTGTAAAGAACGGCACCCTGGTCCTCCCCTACCACGGGGAGATCCGCGCCGACCTCGCCGTCTCCGGCGGCAGGATCGCCGCGCTGGGCGAGGATCTCGACGGGGCGGAGGAGGTGATCGACGCCACCGGCAAGGTCGTGCTGCCCGGCGCGGTGGACGCCCACTTCCACCTCGGGATCTATCGCGACATGGCGCTCGACGCCTTCGAGGAGACCCGCTCCTCGCTCGTGGGCGGGGCCACCACCGTGCTGTCGTACTTCCGCACCGGCCGGCACTACCTCGACCGGACCGGCCCCTACCGGACGATCTTCCCCGAGGCGCTGGCGGCGGTCGGCGGCCGGGCCTGGACCGACTACGGCTTCCACCTGGCCCCGATGACGGTCGAGCAGATCGAGGAGATCCCGTGGCTCGTCGCCGAGCACGGGATCACCTCCTACAAGTACTACATGTTCTACAAGGGCTTCGACCTGGCCGCCAACAGCCGCGACGCGCGGGCCTTCACCATGGGCGACGAGTACGACCTCGGCCACCTGTTCCTCATCATGGAGAAGCTCGCCGAGGTCCAGCGCTCCCGTCCGGACCGGCGGCTGTCGCTGTCGCTCCACTGCGAGCAGTCCGAGCTGATGCGCGTGTTCATCGACCGGGTCCGCAGCAGCGGAGCCGTACAGAACCTGCGCGCCTACAGCGAAGGCCGCCCGCCGCTCACCGAGCAGGTCGCCATCGCCGAGGCCGCCGTGATCGCCGCGCACACCGGCGCGGACGTCAACTTCCTGCACCTGTCCAGCGCCGAGGCCCTCGACGCGGCGAGCCGCGTGCCGGGCAGGCGGGAGACCACGCTGCACCACCTCTGCCTGGACCACGACGACCTCGACGCCCGAGGCGGGACCGGCGGGAAGGTCAACCCGCCGATCCGCACCCGCGACCACAACGAGGCGCTGTGGGAGGGCGTGCGCGACGGCCGGATCGACTGGGTGGCCTCCGACCACGCCTGCTGCATGGAGGAGCACAAGGGCGACGACCTGTGGCCGGCCCACCCCGGCTTCGGTGGTACGGCGCTGCTCTACCCCGTGCTGTTCTCCGAGGGACACCTGCGCCGGGGCCTGCCCCTGTCGAGGATCGCCGAGGTCGCCTCGGCCAACCCGGCCAGGGCCTACAACCTGTGGGGGCGCAAGGGCAGCCTGGCCGTCGGCTTCGACGCCGACCTCACCGTGGTCGACCCGTCGGCCACCAGGACCGTGACCACCGATCTGCTGCTCTCCGGCCAGGACCACTGCCCCTTCGAGGGGGTGGAGGTGACCGGCTGGCCGACGACCACGGTGGTCGGCGGCCGGATCGCCTTCCACGACGGCGAGACGGCCGGCCCGCCGTCGGGCTCCTACCTCCACCGCGGCTGACCGCGTCCCCGGCGTTTTGGCATTTGCCTAGTCCGCGTCCCTCCACTGTTGCCATAGGGGAACCATTGTTTCCAAAATCCGGGTAACAGTGTCCCGCGTGAAAGCTGGTGAAGCATCATGCGCTCCTGGTCGATCAGGGTCTGCGCGATCCTCCTGATCCCGTTCCTGTTCCTCACGGCCGCCCCCGCCGGGGCCTCCGTCGACCTGTCCGCCGACCTGTCCGCACCGGGCTCGTACGCCGTCGGCTACGCCGATGTCAGCGTCTCCGCCTCCGGCCGCTCGTTCGGCGCCCGGGTCTACTACCCGGCGACCTCGGCCGGAAGCGGCACGGCCGTCGCCTCCGGGCAGTTCCCGGCGGTGGCCTTCGGCCACGGGTTCTTCCAGAGCATCAGCAAGTACGCCTCCCTCGGCGGCCACTGGGCCTCCTGGGGCACCATCACGATCATGCCGACCTCGCAGGGCGGCCTGTCACCCAGCCACGGCGCCTTCGCCGACGACCTGAACGCCGCGCTGACCTGGATAGTGGCGCAGAACACCACCGCCGGGTCGCGGTTCAACGCCCACGTGCGCACCAACCGGCTGGGACTGTCGGGTCACTCGATGGGCGGCGGCGCCAGTGTGCTGGCCGCCGCGCGCAACTCGTCGGTGCGGACGGTGACGAACCTGGCCGCCGCCGAGACCAACCCCTCGGCCAAGGCCGCCGCGGCGACCACGGCCGTCCCCATGCAACTGGTCGCCGGTACGAACGACAGCGTCGCGGGTCCGTCGGGCCACCAGATCCCCATCTACAACGCCAAGCGCGCCCCCAAGCAACTGCGCACGATCGTCGGCGGCTTCCACTGCGGCTTCACCGACTCCGGCGGCATCGGCTGCGACAGCGGCTCGATCACCCGGGCCGCCCAGCAGGCGATCACCCGCCGGGTGACCACCGCCTGGCTGCTGTACTACCTCCACGACGACACCGCCCAGAACGACGCGGTCTGGGGCGCCTCCGCCCAGACCGACCCGGCCGTTCAGTTCCTCGGCGTCCAGTAACCGCACTCCGGCGCACCCGTCCCGGCCAGGGGCGGGTGCAGGACCGGCGGCCACACGCCGGGCACGAACAGGCCCAGCACGAACGCCCGCCCGGCCAGCGCCGACCGGCTTTCGGCGCCGAGCTTGGCGCGCAGCCGTACCAGGTGGTAGTCCACCGCCTGACGGGTCAGGTACAGCCGCCGGGCGATCTGCGCGTTGGACGCGCCCGCGGCGACCAGCCGCAGCACCTCGCCCTGGAGCGGGCTCAGCACGGGCGCGGCGGAGGAGATCTCGTCCAGTACGGCCACCGCCCGCCACGGCAGGCCGTCCGCGCGGTGTTCGACGGAGGCGCTGACCCGGGCGCAGATCACGGCGCCGTCCCCGCGGACCAGCCGTACCCGGGTCCGGTAGACGTCCAGCCGCCCGAGGGCCAGCATCCGCCAGTGGGGCCGCTGCGCGTCGATCTCGCCGGGCGCGAGCAACTCCTCCGCCAGGACTCCGTCCAGCTCCTCGGCCGTACGGGCCACCGCCGAGCGGAAGGCGGGGTTGCTCTCCCTGACCCGGCCGAGCCCGTCCACCGCCGCGATCGGGATCCGGGCACGTTCGAAGTACACCTGATACCGGCCCTTCATGACCGAACCATAGATGACCTCCCCCGAGCGGTCCATCCATGTCACGCGGGAGCGTGGGCGCATGACTCACGGCTCACGGACTCACGGGCCGACGGCTCACGGTCACGGATCGGCCGGGGCGGGCAGGGCGGCGGCTGGTGGCGCCCGCCGCCCCGCCCGGTCCGGCATCGTCAGACGGCGCAGTACCCCTCGTCGTCGCAGGCGTCCCCAGCGGCTTTCACAGTCTTCACGGCCTGGCCGGTCCGCTCGGCGACCTCCTCCAGGGCGGCGAGCAGGGTGTCCTCGGGCTGCGCGCCGGAGACGGCGAACTGCCCCTCGAACAGGAACAGCGGCACGGAGCTGACACCAAGGGCACGGGCCTGGGCCAGCTCCTCCCTGACCGCCGCCGCGCCGTCCTCGCCTTCGAGATCCGCCTCGACCTCCAGCTCGGCGGCCAGCTTGGCGAGGACCTCTCGGGAGCCGACGTCGAGACCGTCGGTGAAATGGGCGCGGAAAAGGGCGTAGAGGGCCTCCTCGCCCTTGCCCTGCTCGCCGGCGAGCCGGATGAGGCGGTGCGCGTCGAAGGTGTTGGCCTGGATCGCATGGTCGAAGTCCAGTGCAAGCCCGTCCTCAGCGGCGACGCCGCTCACGCGCCCGAACATCTGCGCGGCCCGCTCGGCCCCGCCGAACTTCGCCGCCGCCCATTCGAGGGTCGGCTCACCGTTGGACTCGGCGTCCGGCGCGAGCTGGAACGGCCGCAACTCCACCTCCACCTCGCCCCCCTTGGCCCGGTAACGCTCGACGGCGCGGGCGAAGCGGGTATGGCCGATGTAACACCAGGGACAGACGACATCTGAGTAGATTTCAACCTTCACATCACTCTGCAACGGGCTCACAGGACCGCTGATTCCGTGTGGAGAGGACGCTCCCGATCAAGCAGGATCCGAACGCGCCGTCACCCCACCCATTGAGATCGACTCCGGTGGCGCTCATCCGATGGAACTTGACCGCTCAGAACGCTTCTCTGCGAACTCACGCACCACAGGCAGCCGACCGCTCACCTTGATGAGCAACAACCAGCATCCGCTCATTCAGGGAACGGCCCTGACGCGCCGTACGGGCGATCCGGTCCGTACTGTGATCAGCGCATCACCACACAGATACTGAGCTTTCATCCGACCTTGCGGGTCTCAAACCCGAGGAACTGCCATGATGAACCTGCTGCCGCCGCAGGAGCGGCAGAGTTTATACAGGATGTGTCGGCTTCTCAGTTGAGCATTGACTCGTTCATTGGGCATGCGATGCCAGGGCGAGCCGGGATCTGGTCCACTTCACGGATAGATACGTATCTGACGCTCTCCATCGAAGATCGCATGAGGCCGGCTCAGATACACCTCGGACAACCCGCCGACTCACTACTAATTCAGCAGTAATCAGCATTGACCTGCCGCCGAAACTCCTCTTCCGTGAGAACCTCTTCACCCATTTTCAACACACGACTTGTACCAGCCAGATCCCGCGACACATTATCCAACAAAAATCCGGAGCCAATAGGAGAATCATTCGTCACCTGCACCGTAACACTAATCATGTGCGGCAAAGGTGAATTCAGCGGGGTTTCTTGTTTCGCAAAACCACGCACATCCCCTAAAATTATCTTCCCGTTCTGCTCCTCGGATCGGGTTGGCTGCGACACTTTCCATACCGGACGCTCCGTCTGATGGTCCACGACCTCAAAGGAGGAGACCCTTTCCCCCCCGCACAGTGGAACCACGAACCTAAGCTGCCCGTCGGCCGTACGACCGATTCCAACAGGCCTTGGGAGATCATCCCCAAGCGGTGGCCTGCATGCCACAAACAGTAACAAGCAGGGTAAGAGGATAAGCATCCTGGTTGAGAATTTCCATCGTCGAAATCTGCTGAAATTAATCATTTTTTTCCCGTCAGCAGCCATAAGATTTGCCCTTCGCGTCGGCTTGCTGTTCATAAATATTGTCACATGCACCAAAGACGGAGAACTCGCGGAGATAATAGACGAGGAATGTGGGCCAAAAATTGGTCTGCCCATAATAATGATCCCATTGACGCATATGCTCGGCTTCATGCTTCAGGAATTCCCGACTCAGCTCGTAGAGCTGGTAGTTAACCAGTGTGACGGACCCCAAGGTAGTTCCACCCCTGCCGAAGTGTTCACCACTCTTAAGTCCGCTGCATACAGTTAGGCCCGTCGGCTTATCATAAACGCAATTAGCGCCTTCTTTTTTAGCCCATTTTATCAGCCTTTCCTTGAATTTCTTATCATTCAACCAGGGAGGCGTGTTCACAAGGAACATGGTGAGCTTGAGTGGCAGCCCCCAAACCTTTCCCGCCCTAGCGACGTTACTCGGCTTGCAGGGACGGGCATCCGGGTCTTCGCACATCCATTCTCGCCAATTATGCCACGCCGCCGCAACTAATTCTCGACATTCCTTTTTATCGAGATGGGAGTGACATTTATCAAGAGCATCTTGCAGTCTTTTGCCCGCCTGCAGTGAACTGAATAGCCTCTTGTTGGATACACCCTTGCTGCTGCCCGGCAGTCCCGCCATCAGTTTTTCAAATCCGTGAGTGTCTCCGGCTTCAACCATCGCGTCTACGGCCAACGCCAAGTATTCTTCATATTCTAATGTCGGTGAATATCCCAGCATGTACAGCTCTTGCGCACGAGGACTCATACTCCAGAATGGCACATCTTTTTCGACGGGCCTGCCGTTGGGCATGTATTTGTAGCCGAGCCTGGCAATCTCGTCACGGCCGAGCTGTGGCGCCCACGCCCATTCATCGTAATTCCTCTTATACCAAAAGCCGTCGGATTTGTCGTTGGGTCCTGTGTAAGTACAACCGCACGGCTGATCGGGCCATGCGTAGTACGGCTTTCCCGGAGTAACCGTCGGCGGGGTGAAAGACCAGCCCGAGCTGCGCGGCTGCCAGGAGTCGGCCCAGTTGTATGACTGCCAGTCGGAGCCGCCACTCGCACCGTTTTGAGAGCCCCCAGTCTCGATCACTGTGCTGTGGCCGGTGGGGTCGGCGCCGGTGAGCGGGCCGGCGTTGGCGTAGGTGTAGCGGTTGGCCTGGACGGATGGGTTCGGGTTGAGGGTTGCGGTGTCGCGGGAGGTGAAGGCGCCGGTGCCGGGCTGGTACCAGCGGGAGTCCATGTTGACCTTGCCGGTGTCCGGGTCGGTGTACTCGCCCTGGTAACCCAGCGTGCGCTGGGTGCCGGAGCGGTGGGTTACCTCTCCGAAGGGGTCGTAGGCGGTCGAGTCGACCATGGCCGTACCGGAGAAGGTGCCGACGACGTCGCCGTGCAGGTCGGTCATCGCGCCGAGGGCGGGGCCGCCGCCTTCCTGGAGGCTGAGCAGTCCGCCCGACAGGTCGCGGCCGTACTTGGCCTGAACGGCGCCGGCGGCGTTGGTAACGGCGGCGATGTCGTTGGTCAGGCCGGAGTAGACGAAGCGCTGCTGGTCGGCACCCTTGGTGCGTGATGTCATCCGGCCGAGCGCGTCGTAGCCGTAGGTGGCATCTCCATCGGAGACCATCCGGTCGAAGGCGTCGAAGGTCAGGTTGCGGGTGGCGCCGCCGGTGGTCTCGGTGGCGAGGGTGCCGCGGGGGGTGTAGGTGTAGTCGACACCGGCGCCGGAGGTCAGCCGGTTGCGTTCGTCGTAGACGAAGGTCTTGCTGCCGGCCTTGGTGCGGTTGCCGGAATCGTCCCATTCATAGGGGGTGACGGCGCCGCCCGGGGCGGTCCAGGAGGTCAGGCGTCCGGAGCGGTCGTAGCCGTAGGTGTTGGCGCCCGCGCCTGCCGTACCCGAGGTGGTCTTGGTGGTGAGGTTGTCGTCCTTGTCCCACCCGTAGGCGATCTTCGACAGCTCGGTGCCGGCGCTGTTCTTCAGCGTGTGGGAGGCGAGCCGGTCGACGGCGTCGTAGGTGTAGACCTGGCTGTTGACGGGGTTGGCCGAGGTCTGGCTGGTGAGCCGGTTGGCGTCGTCGTAGCCGTAGGTCCAGGTCCGACCGGTGACCGGGTCGGTCGCGGTCTTGAGGTTATTGGCGTTGTCGTAGGTGTAGGTGGCGGTGCCGGCGGTGTCGACACGCTGGGTGGGGTTGCCGAGGGCGTCGTAGGCGTAGGCGGCGATCTGGTTGGTGGCCTTGGACACCTTGGTCAGCAGGCTGCGGTCGTTGTAGTCCAGGGTGTAGTCGCCGATCGCGGTCACCCGGCCCGCGTCGTCGTAGCTGACGGTGCGCTCAGGGGTGGCGACCGAGGCGCCGGTGCCGGTCTGCTTGGTCATCTGGCCCATGGGGTCGAAGGTGCGATCGATCCGCACCCCGCCCGGCTGGAGCGTGGCGACGGCGTTGCCTGCCACGTCGTAGACGGTGGTCCAGGTGCGGTCGGCCGCGGCTGGGTGAGCGGTGGTGGACGGTTCGATGACCGATTCGGCCAGGCCGAGACTGTTGTAGCCGGTCCAGGTGGAGTTGCCGCGGCCGTCGGTGAGGCGGGTACGGGCGCCAGTGGCGTCGTAGCCGAACGTCGTGGTGATCGTCTTGTCGGCGGCGACCGGTTCGATGAGCGAGGTCATCCGGCCCAGAGCGTCGAAGGTCTGCCGGGTGACGTGCCCCTCACCGGAGGTGGTGCTGGTCGGGTTGCCCGCCAGGTCGTAGCCGAAGCCGAAGGTACGGACGACGGCGCCGGTGGCATCGAGGTCCTTGGCGCCGATCTTGCGTCCGGCCAGATCGTATTCGGCCTCGGTGACGTTCTTCAGCGGGTCGGTCACCTTGGCCTCGCGGCCGAGGAAGTCGTAGCCGAAGGCGGATTTTTTGGTGTTCGGGTCGGTCACGCTGGTGACCTGTCCGGCGACGTTGACCGTGTAGCTGGTGGTCTTGGCACCCGGCGCGACGCTCGTGAGGAGGTTGCCGGCGCTGTCATAGGTCATCGTGGTGGTGTGGGCGGCGGTGGTGGGCTTGCGCTCGATCTGCGTAGCGGTGATCTTCCGGCCGAGCTCGTCGTAGGTGGCCTCGGCTCGCGCGCCGGTGGGGTCGATCACCGCGAGCTGCTCGCCCAGCAGGTCGTATTCGGCCACCCACTGCCCGCCCGGCCCTGAGGGGCCGGGGTCGGTCACCCGGACCGGACGGCCGAGCGCGTCGTATTCGGTCGAGGTGACGAAGTTGCGCGGGTCGGTGACCTTGGTCTGACGGCCCGCCGCGTCGTAGCCGAAGCTGACCTTGGGGATGAGAGCGCTTCCGCCCGGCGGGGTGTAGGCGGAGGAGGTCGCCGAGGTCAGGCGTCCGGCCTTGTCGAACGTCGAGGTGAGGGTGCGGCCTTCGGCGTCGACCGTGTGGGTCTTTAGCCCGGCGATGTCGTAGCCGTAGGTCACCGTGGGCCGCCCGTCGGCAGCAGACCCGTCCTTGTCGATCTTCACCTGCGGGGCTTTGGTCTCCACGAGCCGGCCCGCCGCGTCGTAGCGCATCGTGATGGTGAAGTCGGCGGCGGTGGCGCCGGAGGCGTTACCTCGCGGGTCGGTGATCGCCGTCAGCAGGCCACGATCATCGTAGGTGCTAGTGGAGATCAGGTCGTCGGCGCCGTTCTCCACCGTCTGCCGGGTCACCTGGCCCAGGGTGTTGTAGGCATAGAGGGTGGATTCGATGCGGGTGCTGCCCGCGCCGGTGAAGTCCTTCTTGGTGACGTTCCCGGCCGCGTCGTAGGTGTAGGCGGTCTTGCGCTTGAGCGTGGCCGGGTCGAACATCGTGGAGGTCAGGCGGCCGGCAGCGTCGTAGACGTAGTCGGTGATGGCCTTCTTATCCTTATCGACGTCAATGACCTGCTTGGTGAGGTTGCCGGCGGGGTCGTAGGTGTTGTCCTCCATCACCACGTCGGTCGTGGTGTCCAAGCCGTTCAGCCGGACGTCATCGGCGATCACCTGCGACAGCCGGTTGTCGGTGAAGTAGATGTAGGAGGTCTTACGGCCCATCGCATCGGCACTGGTGGCCAGCCGGCCCGCCGGGTCGTAGGAGCGCAACTCCAGCACCACGTCCTGGGGCGCCTGCGGGCTGACCGGGCTGTCCGTCCAGTTCTTGATCGTTGTGGTGAACGGCTCGCCGCGTTTGGTGTAGGCGTAGGTGAGCACCGTGCCCATCGGGTCGGTCGTCGAGGCCAGGGCACCGGTGGCATCCCAGGTGGAGCGGACCACGCCGCCCTCGGGATCGGTGACCGTCTCCACCCGGCCTTGGCCGTCATAGGTGGAGGTGGTGGTGCGTGCCGGGTCGCCGCCGGTCACGTCGGTCACGGTCGCGGTGAGCGGGTTGCCGTCCGCGTCATAGGTAAACGTGCTCTTGGCGGTGTGGGTGACGTCGGTGACCTCGTTCTTCACCCCGGCACCGGTCTGCGTGAGCACCCGGCCGAGACCGTCATAGGTGAATGTCGACGTCACCCCGTCGGGGGTGGCTGCGGAGACCTCCGTGCGGGAGGTCACCCGGCCCAGCCCGTCATAGGCGAAGGTGACCTTCAGCCCGGCCGGGCTGGTCTGCTCGGCCAGGTCACCGGCCGCGCTGTAGCGGTAGGTGCTCTCGTTGCCCTTGGCGTCCTTCTGCGACTTCACCAGGCCAGCCGGGGTGGTCCCGCCGCCGACCGCAGGCTCGGTGCCGTCGGTGTAGGTGGAGGTCACCGACCGGCCATTGGGGAAGTCCGGGGTGGCCGGGGTGGTCACCTTGGCCACGTCACCGCGCGCGGTGAGTTCCCGCGTCGTCGCGTAGGTGTTGTCGGTGGCGCTGGCCGAACGGGCGTCCCGGCTGACGGTCACCCGGTCGTTGCGCGGGTCGAACTCGTCGGCGGTGTTGCGGTAGTAGGACTGGCGAGTGGTCTGGCAGCTTGTCGCCGTCCGGCAGGTCTTGACCGAAGTGGTGTTGCCGCGGACGTCGTTGACCTGCTCGACGAAGTTGTTGTTCGGGTCGGTGACCTTGGCCAGGAAGCCGCCGGTGTCGTAGGCGTAGCTGGTGATCTTTTCGAGCTGGTCGGTCTGGCTGACCAGGCGGTCGCCGCGCCAGGCGTCATGGTCGTACTTCAGCGTGTTGTTGTTCGGGTCGGTCACGGTGATCGTCGTCAGGCCGCCGGTTTTGGCGTGGACCGGATCTCCCAGCTTCCAGGTGCCGCCGTGCTGGTCGGTGTGGGTGGTGACCCGGTCGTTGGCCGGGTTGTAGGTGGTGGACATCCACACTCGCCCCGACGGCAACGTGGTCTTGCTCAGCTTGAAGGGCGCCTCGGTTCGGGCGTCGTAGTGCGCGCGGACCTGGGCAGCGGACAGGGCTCGGTCGTAGATGGCGAACTCGTCGAGGAGCCCCTTGAAGCCGAACTCGACCGGGTCGGGTCTGCCCGCGGGGGAGCCGGGCAGGTTGGAGTCGGCCTTACCGCTGCCGATGACGGTGTCGGACTCCCACATGTACGTCTCCACCCCCAGGTTGACCGTGCCGGCGGCGGTGCCGTCGACGTACAGGGTGGTGACGTTGCCGGTTGCGGTGATCACCGCGTGATGCCACTGTCCGTCGTTGACCGCCTGGGCGGAGGTGACGGGAGTGTAGGTCGTCCCTTCGCCTGACCCCTGCAGCTGGCCGCGTAGCTTGCCGTCGACGCCGACGTACAGGCCCGGCACGTCGCCGGAGGAGAAGATGAGGCCCGAGGCGGTGGTCTTCAACCACGTCTCGATCGACATGCTCTTTCCGAGTTCGGGAAACAGGCCCCAGTGGGGGATCCCGGAGGAGGTGCCGCTGCCTTGGAAGTTGGCCGCGGCGTTGGAGGTACCGCTCAGCGCGCCGGGCTTGCCGGTCTGGACCCCGGAGGGCAGGTAGGTGTGGCCGGTCAGGCCGGTCTCATCGGGGAAGTAGGTGTAAGTGCCGCCCTCGCCGCTTTCGGAGCGGACCTCCCCCATCCGCCAGTAGCCCTTGGGGCGGTCATCCAGCACGCTCGCCCGGTAGCGGGAGCCGCTCGCGTAGTCATAGATGGTGCAGTTGGGGGCCGCGGTCGGGGAGCAGGCCTGGCTGAGGCGTTGCCCGTCGTAGACGTAGGTCCAGGTGAGGGGTTGTCCGTCGACCGGGTTGGTGGCCACGGCCGTGACGTGCGCACCCGTCCAGGTGAAGGTCAGGGAGCGGCCTCCGGCGGCGGTGACCGTCGTCAGCTTGCCATCGGTTCCATAGGTCAAGTCCTGCGCACGGCCATGGCTGTCGGTCAGCTTGCTCAGCCGGCCCTGGGCGTCGAAGGTGTAGGAGATCGATGATTTGTCCATCAGCCGCCAGCCGCCGCCGGTGACCGCCGCCAGCGTGACGTGGACGCCGGGCGGCGACTGGAAGAGTGTGCTGCCGCGCTTTTCAACGAAGCGGAGCTTACGGCCGTCGGGGTAGGTCAGCAGCAGGGTTTGCGGGGTGCCGCCCTCGGGCTGGACCTTCATGTCGTAGCGGGTCGACCAGCCGGGCCCGAACATCCCGTCGATGCGCCCGTCCAGGCTGTTGTAGGAGCGCGTCACCGCCAGCGGCGGGCCCGCCGTGGCGACCGACGCGTCGGTGACGGTAGTGGTGTAGTTGCCCGCCAACTGGTGGAACTCCTGGCCGTTGACGCCGCGCTCGGCGAGGTGGGAGCTCACCACGGGCTGGCGGATCGCGGTGGTGAAGGTCAGATTCTCCAGAGTGCCGGTCTCCTGGGTGGTGGTGTCGCGGATCGTCACCTCCCAGACGTAGGTCTTGCCCCACTGCAGCACGCCCGCGGGCACGATCCATTCCGACTCGATCCAGTACCGCCATGCGGACCGGGTGCAGGGCCCGGTGTTCCAGGGGTCCTTCCACTCACAGACCTCGTACTGGTACTCGTAGTAAGGTCCGCCGTTTCCGCCGTTGTAGCCGTAGGCGTTCAGTTCCGGGGTGAGGGTGTCCACCTGGGTCTCATCATTGGGGTAGTAGTCGGAAATCCACATCCCCATCAAAGACAGGCGGTTACGCGCTTCCGGCAGGAGCACACTCGCTTCCGGCTTGCCCGGCGACGATTGCGTGAACTTCTCCTTGACCGGCTGGAAGTTCCTGATATCGAGCGGCAAACCACCCTTGGGGCGCCTCGGTTCGTCCGCCGAAAGTCCGGGTGTTTTCTTCTTGTCTTGGGCGATGGCGCCGTCAGGCTGAGTGGCCTTCGTGTCCACCAGCGATGGCAAACCCTCAGCCGAGCCGGTCATCTGCTTCGGCGTATCAGGAGCGCCTTGAGCCGAGGTGACCGCCCGTACCGCTGCTGTCACCGGCATCGCTTGGAAAAGCAACAGGCCGGGCATCAGCGCCGTAGTGACCGCCACTATCGTCCATGCCTTCCGGCCTGCCGGACGCCACCATGACAAACTACGGCGCATATGCCGTCACCCTCCGAACAAGTCAGCGCGAGAACGGATGCCTCGCGTTACCCCAGCACGCCAAAAGCCCAGCAAGGAGGCCGGTTCGACGGTTCGGAGTGCAGCAGATAAGCAAACGATCAGAAATTACACATAGATCATCTGGTCCCGCAAGATCTACATAAGGAACAAATAAATACGCACACACCAGGTTTGAGAAAGCGACTTGTCAGATGAGTGCACGCCAGACGACTTGGAGTGACCGAATTACAGGGACAGAAAATCGACACGGGGAAGCGCAAAGTGACTGCTCGGACGACTCTCCGTAATTCGATGTCTGACAGTGCGGCTCTCAGGCCCAGGTCACGCACGGTAGAACGAGGTGGCGTCGGCGGTGAACCGGGCCAGGAGCAAGAAGGAGCCGAAAATCTCCTGTCCCGGCGGACCGGTCGGCCTGAGGGCGTCTAAGGCATCGTTCTGCCGGCAGTGAGGCTGCGAAAAAAACATGGCCGGATCAGGACAATGAGAAGTCCGCGGCCGGATGGGGACGATGTCAGTGCCGCTGGGAGCAGGGCAGTCGGCTGGCGAGTGGGACGATCACACGTGTTCACCAAGTACGGCGATCCGTGCTCTGCGACCATGAGGCCTACTGGAACGATCGCCACAGGCCCGGCACAGATCCATGGTCCGCACTGGAGTGGCGGCGACAGCCGGTACAGGTCCGAAAGCCGACGTCAGGGGGCGGCGGCGATCTCCTCCAGGCGGGCGGCGAGGCGGTCGGAGGCGCCGTCGGCCAGGGCGGCCGCGGCGCGCCACCAGGCGAACCACTCGCCGCTGCGCCACATCCAGTCGACGCGCTCGATCGCGGCGATGACGTCGCCCCTGACCCGCCACGGCTCACCGGCCTGCCCGGTGGAGGCGCCGTGGCGCAGGGCCCAGCCGCGCAGGATCCCGGCGGCCTCGGCGTCCACCGGCTGCGTGTAGGGGTCGGGGTGCTCGTCCAGCCGGTGCGGGCCGAGACCGGCCGCCACGCTCCAGCTCCACTGTGCCTCGGCCGGGCGGGAGTAGCGCAGCGAGTCGAAGTCCAGGTTGGAGCCGAGATCGCCGTCCGGGCGGCGAACCACCACCGCGTCGAGCCGGCCCCCCGCGTCGAAGGAGACCACGATCCGCCGTCCGGGAGCGGCGTCCTCAGGGAGTTCGACGCGGTCCTCCGCCTGCCAGGAGTTCAGGTCGGTCGCCGCGACCGGCCGTCCCCAGGCCTCGTCCGCGACGTCGTCGGCGATCCAGGCGGCGAGCATCTCCAGCACGGTCAGGTCGGTCCACGGGTCGACGGCGGTCGCGCTGCGGAGCACCTCGTCCGGGGCGGGCAGCTTGCCGCCGCGCTCCCGCCGCCACCACTCCCCGCCCAGGTCACGGGTGCCGACCAGCAGCCCGGCCAGCGCCGCGAGCTCGGTGGACCTGCGGGTCAGCGGAGCGCCCCGGGCGAGTTCGGCGCAGCGTGCGACGCGGTCGGCGCCGAGCGCGGCCCCCGCCTCGCGGAGCAGGACACCCGCGTCGGGTCGCTCCTCACCCAGCAGGTCACGGATCAGTCGTCTGGCCTCGGTTCGGGCGTCCTCCGCACGTTCCTCGCGCATACGGGCCACGTTACGCCGGGCGATCGTCACGCGCGAGGGTCGCGAACAGCCTCACCCCGCCGGACGGACCTCACCCGCGAGGGTCGCGGGGTGGGATGGCCGTGCCGTCGTCGTCCGGCGTCCGCGCACGGTAGGCCGCCCGTCCCACCATGTAGGCGGCCACCGTCGCCGTGATCACCTGGAAGACGCCGACCAGCAGCAGTGTCCCGGCCGTCGTCCAGGTGGGCTCGCGCAGCCACATGGCCAGCAGGATCAGGTGCAGGCCGAGGACCTGCGGCTTGGTCGCCGGGTGCATGCGCGACAGGGTGTCGGGGAACCGGTACATCCCCACCCCCGCCGCGAAAGCGAGCGCCGCGCCCAGCAGCAGGCACGCCGCGGCGGCCACCTCCAGCGCGGTCAATGCGCCCTGCCCGAGAAGAACCTGGCCAGCGAGACCGATCCGACGAACCCGACCATGGCCAGCACCAGCAGCACCGGCAGCGCGGAGTACTCGCCGAGCACCGCCGCCCCCGTCCCGATCCCGCACATGATCACGGCGGTGAGCACGTCCAGCGCGACCGCCCGGTCCAGCATGGAGGGGCCGCGCACCAGCCGGTGGAGCGTCAGCGCCGCCGCGCAGCCGAGCAGCGCCAGCGCCGCCAGATATACCGTCGTCACCGCAGTTCCTCCTGGTCGGCGCGGGTGCCGAAGGCCGCCACGATGCGGCTCTCCAGCCGGGTCACGTCATCCTGGACGATCTCCTGGACGTCGCCCGTGATGCCGAGCACGTGCAGCACCAGCTCTCTCTCCCTGCCATGCACCTCAAGGACCAGGCTGCCCGGCAGCGCCGACAGCGCCACCGTGACCAGCACGGCCATGACCTCCGACGACGAGCGCAGCCGTACCTCGACGATGTGGACCGGCGGCAGCGCACCCAGGCGCAGCGCCCAGAACGCGACGCGGAAGCTGGAGACCACCAGGTCCCACGCGAAGCGGACCAGGAAGACGAGCGCCGCGAACGGATGGACGCGCAGGCCGGTCTCCACCACCGGCAGGGGCAGCAGCCAGACCACGACCAGCCCGGCCAGCAGGCCGCCGAGCACGTTCGCCACGCTGAGGTCGCCCCAGAGCAGCAGCCAGACCACCGTGAGCCAGGCCACCTGCGACAGCGGGACGGGCCTGCCCAGCAGCCGGGGGGCGCGGCTCGGGCCGCTCCGCCCGCTCACCGCCCGCCTCCGAGCACCGCGGAGATGTACGGCTCGCGGGCCAGCAGCTCGCCGGCGGTCCGTTCGGTCAGGGCGGACAGCGGTCCGGCCAGCACGGTGAACGACAGGGCCAGCACCACCAGGGCCGTCGTGGAGCCGAGCATCGGGACCGGAATGGTCGAGCTGGTGACGATCGCGCGGCCGGTGATCCCCTCGGTGCCGGTCGCCCGGACGACGGGGGTCTCCTCCCCCTCCAGCACGGTCCCCACCTTCTTGATCATGCCCGGGGGCGGTGTCCGCCAGAACGCCTTGTTCCATGTGGTGGCCACGGCGTACAGGGTGAGCAGGCTCGTCACCAGGCTCCCCGCCACCAGGGTGATCGCCATGGGACTGCCGTCGGCCACCCCCGCCTGGATCAGCGCCAGCTTGCCGAGGAAGCCGGACATCGGCGGGATGCCCGCCAGGTTCATCGCGGGGACGAAGAAGAGCACCGCGATCAGGGGCGCCAGCCGCATCAGGCCTCCCAGCCGGTCCAGCGAGGTCGTGCCGGTACGGCGCTCGATCAGCCCCGTCACCAGGAAGAGACTGGTCTGCACGGTGATGTGGTGGACGACGTAGAACACCGCGCCCGCCAGGCCCATGACGGAGGAGAGCGCGACCCCGAACACCATGTAGCCGATATGGCTGACCAGGGTGAAGGAGATCATCCGCTTGATGTCGGTCTGGGCCACCGCGCCGAACACCCCGACCAGCATGGTCAGCAGGGCCGCCCACATCAGCAGGCCGCTCACCGGGCCGCCGGGGAACAGCAGCGCCTCCAGCCGGATGATCGAGTAGATGCCGACCTTGGTGAGCAGCCCGGCGAAGAGCGCCGTCGCCGGAGCGGGCGCGGTCGGATAGGAGTCGGGCAGCCACGCCGACATCGGGAAGATCGCGGCCTTGACCACGAAGACCAGCAGCAGCAACAGCTCCAGCAGCAGCTTGACGTGCTCGGGCAGCACGGAGAACCGCTCGGCGAGCTGGGCGGTCGACACGGTGCCGGTCGCGCCGTAGGCCACCGCGATCCCGACCAGGAACAGCATCGACGACGCCAGCCCTATCACCACGTAGGTGGCGCCCGCCCGGATGCGGGACTCGGTCCCGCCGAAGGTGAGCAGCACGTAGGACCCGCTGAGCAGCATCTCGAACGCGACGAAGAGGTTGAACAGGTCACCGGCGAGGAAGGCGTCCGACACTCCGGCGACCATGATGAGGTAGGCCGGGTGGAAGATCGACAGAGGGGCGGTGCGCTCCTGGTCGGCGTAGGCCTGCGAGATGGAGTAGATCATCACGCACAGCGTCACCGCCGAGGAGACCACCAGCATCAGCGTGGCGAGCCGGTCGGCGACCAGGGCGATGCCGATCGGCGCGGCCCAGCCTCCGGCGTAGGCCACCAGCGGCCCGCCGGTGTCGGCCGCCACCAGCAGGACGGATGAGACCACCAGCACTGTCGTGAGCGTGACCACGCTGATGAGCGACTGGAGCCCGCGCAGCCGCCCGCCGATGGCCAGCTTGATCCCGGCGGCCAGCAGCGGCAGCACCACCGGCACCGGGATCAGCGCCTCCACCGGCCCTCCCCGCCCGCACCCGGTACGGCACGCGCCCCCGGCCCGGCCGGGAACCCCCGAACCTCCGGCACGTCCCGCCACCCCGGCGGCCTGCCGCCCGTCGTGTGCGCGGCCTGTGGCACCGTCATCAGTCGTCCCCTTCCAGATCCGGATCCTGCGCCCTGGCCTGCCGCTCCCGGTCGGCCCGGATGGCCGCCCGCATCTGCTTGCGCGCCTCGCGCTGGCGGACCCGAAACCGCCTGCGGATCTCCCGCTCCCGTTCGTCCTGCTCCCGCTCCCTGCGGGCGAATTCCGCGCGTAGCTTGTCGACCCGTCCCTGCCTGCCCTCCTTCGACGCCTCCTCGGCGCGCCGGGCCTCGGCGAGCCGCTCCTCGATCTGCTCGCTGGACAGTCCGGCGTCCTTGTGCGCCTGGAGCCAGCGGCCCAGGTCGACGTTGACGTCCAGGATCTGGCGCTCCAGCTCCTGGGCCTCCCGGTGTTCCCTTTCGCGCCGCGCGGTCTCCAGGCGGGCGAGCTCCTCCCGCTGCTCCCGGACCAGCCGCCGGTAGGCGTCCTGCTTGGCGAGCACGGCCTGGGTGAGCTCCCCGCGCCGGGCGCGCAGCCGTACCCTGCGGTCCTCGGTGTCGTCCTGAACCTCGTCGCCGCCGGTGAGCTGCCAGGACCGGTGGACCACGGCGAGCAGGAACGCGGTGACGCCCAGGGTGATCACGATGGAGGTGAGCACCATCGCCTGCGGCAGCGGGTCGGCCATCCGCTCCGGGTCGGACCTGCCGAGCAGCGGCGGCTCCCCCGCGGGGCCGCCGGCGGTGAGGATCAGCAGGTTCACCCCGTTGCCGAGCAGGATGACGCCGACCAGCACCCGGATCAGGCTCCGCTCCAGCAGGAGCGTCACCCCGGCCGCCACCAGCGTCCCCGACACCAGCAGGGGCAGCAGTGAGATCGTCACCGGCCCTCCTCGTCGTCGATCTGCCGGTCCAGCTCCGCGCCCAGGCTGCGCAGGATGTCCTGCACCATGCCGACCACCGTGACGTAGACCCCGATGTCGAACAGCAGCACGGTGGACAGGTGGAGCTTGCCGACCAGCGGGATCGTCACGTCCGCGGCGAGCATCTCCAGTGGCGCGCCGGCGACCAGCAGTCCCCAGAGAGCGGTGACCATGGACAGCAGGAGGCCGAGGCCGATCAGCACCCCGGCGTGGACCGGCACCGCGGCGGCCAGCTCGTAGCGGCCGCCGGCGAGGTAGCGGACGACCAGCGCGAGCCCGGCCACGATGCCGCCCGCGAACCCGCCCCCCACCGCGCTGTGACCGGTGAACAGCAGGAAGATCGAGATCAGCACCACCGTGTGGAAGACCAGCCGGGCCACGATCTCCAGCACGACGGCCTGCTCCCCGACGGGCAGGGTCGCCGCGAGCCAGTGCGTCCCCTCTTTCCGCCGCACCTTCCCCGACGGGCGTTCCAGCGCGTACGTACGGCGGCGCAGGAAGATCAGGCTGGTCACCCCGAGGGTGAGGACGACGAGCACGGAGCTCTCCCCCATGGTGTCCCACGCCCGGATGTCCACCAGCAGCGCGCTGACGATGTTCGAGGCGCCGGCCTTCTCGGCGGCCCCGGCCATCAGACTGCCGACCGGCACCGTCGAGCGCGCGCTCTCCGCCAGCATCCCGGCCCCGACGGCCACGACGCCGCTCACCACTCC
Organism: Streptosporangium canum; assembly: GCF_900113865.1. Classification (GTDB taxonomy): domain Bacteria; phylum Actinomycetota; class Actinomycetes; order Streptosporangiales; family Streptosporangiaceae; genus Streptosporangium; species Streptosporangium canum. The sequence continues at coordinate 73,298 of NZ_FOQY01000036.1, forward strand.
GAGGACCAGTCGCACGCCGAAGGGCACTCTGGGCTGGCCCTCCCTCGGCCCCACCGGGAGCCTGCGGAGCACCAGCACGAACACCACCAGGCTCAGCGTCTCGGCGAGGAACTGGGTCAGCGCCAGGTCCGGTGAGCCGTGGACCAGGAACAGCAGTGCCACGCCGTACCCGGTGAGCCCCGCCACCAGGGCGAGCACGATGTGCGAGCGCACCCGCGGCGCGATGAGCGCCGTGGCGATGAGGAGGGCGCCGATGAGGGGCTGCTCGACGCGCTCCCAGCGCACCACGTCCAGCCGGATGTCGCGGGCGGGCCCGTACAGCAGCGAGAAGCCCCCGATCCCCGCCATGGAGACGAAGGCGATCATGAGGTAGTCGGGGAGCGAGCCGCGCTGGGTGACGCCGGTCAGCTGGAGGGCGAAGCGGTCCAGCGCCCGGACGACGGCCCAGTAGGCGCGGCCGGAGTCGATCAGGTGCAGAAGCTCCCCGGCACGCGTCACGGCCGCCCTGGCCAGGAAGAGGGCGACGCCCCCGGCCAGGGCGACGGCCGACAGCAGCAGCGGCACGGGCGCGCCGGTCCACAGCGCGAGGTGGGTGCCGTGGCCGGGCCCGGCGAACGTGCCGGTGTAGCCCTCCATCGCGTGGCCGTACCGTGCGGAGAAGGGCGCGGCGACCAGTCCGAGTACGGCGAGCAGCGCGGACGGCAGGAACGTCGCGGCGGCGGCGCGGTGCGCGGGGACCGGTTCCAGGCCGGGCCGGTCGCCGAAGGCTCCCCACAGGAACCGCAGGCTGTAGGCGACGGTGAGCACCGACCCGGCGACCACCCCGGCCAGCGTCACGGTGTCGGCGAGGCGCCCGGTGAGCAGCGACTCGAACGCGGCCTCCTTGCCGACGAACCCCAGGAACGGCGGGATGCCCGCCATCGAGGCCGCGGCGGCCACCGCGGTGGCGCAGAGCCAGGGTGCCGAACGGCGCAGACCGCTCAGCTCGCGCAGGTCGCGGGTGCCGGTGGCGTGGTCGATGATGCCGACGACCAGGAACAGCGACGCCTTGAACAGCGCGTGGGCGAGCAGCATGGCGACGCCCGCGATCGCGGTGTCCCCGGTGGCCGCGCCGAACAGCACGGTCAGGAAGCCGAGCTGGCTCACCGTGCCGTAGGCCAGCAGCCTCTTGAGGTCGTACTCGCGCAGTGCCCGCCAGCCGCCCAGCACCATGGTGAGCAGTCCGAGCGGTACGACGATCACCTGCCAGACGGGCAGCCCGCCGAAGGCGGGGCCGAGCCTGGCGATCAGATAGATTCCCGCCTTCACCATGGCCGCCGCGTGCAGGTAGGCCGATACCGGGGTCGGCGCGGCCATCGCGGCGGGCAGCCACATGCTGAACGGGAAGATCGCCGACTTCGACAGCGCGCCGACCAGGATCAGCGCCGTCGCCACCGAGATCGCGCCACCGGCCGGCGGGTCCGCGACGATCCGCGAGATCTCGTAGGTGCCCGCCGCCTCGCCGAGCACGACCATGCCGGCCAGCATGGTCAGCCCGCCGAACGTGGTGACGGTCAGCGCCTGCATCGCCGCCCTGCGGCTGGCCCTGCTCGCGGGGTCGTGGCCGATCAGCAGGTAGGAGAAGACCGTGGTCAGCTCCCAGAAGACGTACAGCAGGACCAGGTTGTCGGCGACCACCAATCCGAGCATCGCCCCGGCGAAGGCCACCAGCTCCCCGCCGAACCGGCCGAGGCCCTCCTCCCCCGCGTCGAAGTAGCGGGAGCAGTACAGCAGGACCAGCGCGCCCACGCCGGTGACCAGGAAGGTCATCAGGAGGGCCAGCGGGTCGACGCGGAAGGACAGCCCGAGCCCCAGCGCGGGGGCCCAGTCGTGGCGCGACTCGACGGGAACGCCGCGCACCGCCACCCACAGCGCGTAGCCCAGCCCGCACGCGGGAGGCAGGGCGAGCACGGCGAAGGCGTCGCGGCCGAGACGGCGCACCAGCGCCGGGGCGCACACCGCCGCGACGGCGTGCAGGATCAGCAGCGGCTCCATGTCCCCCCGGGCAACCGTCGTGGCCGACGTACCCAAACTGCCAGGAGCCGCCCGTTTCGCCGCCTTAGCGCACAGCCGCTTGACCCGAACCGCGCCGGTTCTTCACCGGCGCGTGATCAGCTCTTTCTGCCGGTACGGCCGAGCAGCCAGCCGATCACGGCACTGCCGAGCGCGATGCCCGCGCCCATGCCGAAGGCGGTGAGGACCGGCCACACGGGAGCGCCCGCCCGGGGCTGCGCGGCGGGGCGTTCGAAGACCTGCGGGGGCACGGCCGGGTCGGCGGTCCCGGCCGGGGACGTCACGGCGGGGACCGCCGCCGCGGAGGTCACGGCGGGGACGGCGGCCGGCGCGGAAGCCGGGGCGGCGGCCGGAGCGGCGGGGACCGGGGCGGCGGAGAGGTGGCTCTCGACGGCGGAGAAGAACTCCCCCGCCGTCTTCTTGGCGACCGAGCTGAGCATGCGCTGGCCGACACCGCCGATCATGCCGCCGATCACGGCTTCGGCGTCGTAGTCGATCCGGGTGCCGCCCTCGACCTCGCTGAGGCGGACCTCCACGGTGGCGTCCACGGTGCCGGGCGCCCCCTGGCCCCGGGCCCTGAGCACGAAGCGCTGCGGCGCGTCGGGCTCGGACAGCGCGACCTCCCCCTGGTAGACGCCCTTGATGGAGGCCACCCCGGCGGTGACCGTCATCCGGTAGGTGTCGGGTCCCGTCTCCTCCAGACGCTCGCAGCCCGGGATCGTCCGCACGAGCACGGCCGGATTCTGGAGCGCGGACCACACGCGGTCTCTGTCGATGCCGAGCACGGCACTGCCTGCGAGCTTCACAGCAGCACCATAGGCAATCGCCCGCCGTACTGATAACAGCAACATGTGCCCGTCGGCGGGGCGCGTGATTGTCACAGACCTCGCGTGGGGGCGTCCCGCCGGAGCCGGGCGGCCCGGAAGGCCACCCGGCGCCCGAGCGGCCGCGGGATCCGGCGGCCAGGTGTATCCGACCTGACGACTCCCCGACCGGATTCGGCTCTCCTGTGGCCGGTACGGCTAGGCGGCCGCGGAATCGCGGGCCCGCAGCGGCGCCCCCGCCTCGTGCAGGTGCCGCAGCGCCTGCGCGTAGGAGCTGAGAAGCCCGCTCTCGAGATAGGGGATGCCCAGTTCCTCGCAGTACTCCCGCACGATCGGCTGGGCACGGCGCAGGTTCGGCATCGGCATGCTCGGAAAGAGGTGGTGCTCGATCTGGTAGTTGAGCCCGCCCAGCACCGTGTCCGTCATCCGCCCGCCGCGCACGTTACGCGAGGTCAGCACCTGACGGCGGAGGAAGTCGAGCCGGTCGTCACCCCTCAGCATCGGCATCCCCTTGTGGTTGGGCGCGAACGTGCAGCCCAGGTAGACGCCGAAGATCGCCTGGTGCAGGAGGAGGAACGCCACGGCCTTGCCCGGCGACAGCACCGCGAACAGCACGGCGAGGTAGGCGGCCACGTGCACGACCAGCAGCGCCGCCTCCCGCCCGCGGTGCCGCAGCGACGGGCGCCGCAGGGCCCGGAAACTGGACACGTGCAGGTTGAAGCCTTCCAGCGTGAGCAGCGGGAAGAACAGGAATGCCTGCCTGCGGCCCAGGAATCTGGACAGCCCCCGGCTGGCGACGGCCTGTTCGGGCGACCAGATCAGCACATCGGGAGAGACGTCGGGGTCGTGGTCCTCGTGGTTGGGGTTGGCGTGGTGGCGGGTGTGCTTGTCCATCCACCAGCCGTAGCTCATGCCGATGCCGAGGTTCCCGGCCACCAGGCCGGCGATCTCGCTGGAGCGCCGGGAGCGGAAGACCTGCCGGTGGGCCAGGTCGTGGGCGACCAGCGCGACCTGGGCGAAGACCAGCGCGAGGAAGGCCGCGACCAGCAACTGGTACCAGGAGTCGCCCACCGCGAAGAAGGCGGCCCAGCCGCCGGCGAAGGCGGCGGTGACGAGCCCGAGCCGCAGGGCGTAGTAGCCGGGACGCCGGTCCAGCAGTCCCGCCCCCACGATCCGGCGTGACAGGCGGGCGAAGTCGCTGCCCCGCGCCCCGTCGTCCTGCGCACCTGCTGTGCCGGCGGCGCGGTCCGCGGCGTCGATCGCGATTGAGTTGGTCACGGTTCTCCTCGGGGGCCGGAACGCTAAATGTGATCAATCAGCCATTGGTGCAATAAATCAGCATGAAGAGGCTGAAGAAGCGACTGTCTCAGGATTTCGTGACCGCCGTATTAACGAACCCCCGCGCCCACCCCGGCTGGTGGTAGTGCTGGCCCTACCATGACGGCCGTCGGAGCCGGCGGAACGCCCTGTCGCCGGAAAGGCGGAGAGACGCCTGCGGCGGCCGGCTCGCGGGTCAGTTGGAGCTCCGACTGCTGGCAGGATGGTGGCCCATGGCAGCGGGGAAATCATGGGCGACCAGATCGGCGGCCGCGTTCATGGCCCTGGCGGCGAGCGCGGGCTGCGCCGGCGGCACCACCGGCGACAGCGGCCCGCAGGCCGGCTCCGGCCGTACCTCCCCGGCCGCCAGTGCCCCGTCGGCCAGGCCGCCCGGGCCCGCGGGGGCGCTGCCCCGGCCGGGCGAGGTGGGGCGGATCCCCGTGCCCTCCGACGGGCTGCCACCGGTGATCAGTTCCATTCCCACGGAGCGAAAAGTGGTCTTCCTGACCATCGACGACGGCTGGGAGCAGGATCCGGGCTTCCTCGCACAGGTCAGGGACCGGCGGATCTCCATCGCGGCCTTCGTCACCCGCGACGCCGTGGAGGCCAGGGGCGCGACCGACCCGACCGCCCAGGGCGGCAGGTTCCTCGGCGCGGGCAAGTGGGGTTACATCCGCGACCTGCGCGGGGCGGGGGCGACGATCGAGAACCACACGCTGACCCATCCGAACCTGCCGGCGCTCGGCTACGAGCGGCAGAAGGCCGAGATCTGCGGCACCTCCAAACTGATCCGCAGGCACACGGGCAGCGCGCCCACCCTGTTCCGCCCGCCGTTCGGCAACCACAACACCCTGACCCGCAAGGCCGCCAAGGCCTGCGGCATCGACGCCCTCCTGCTCTGGACCGCGACCGTGCAGCCCGGCGGGAAGATCGCCTATCAGGTGCCCGACAAGAAGCTCCGCCCGGGCGACGTGCTGCTGCTGCACTTCCGCCCGGGCCTGTCGCGTGACTTCCGGATCCTGGTCAACAAGATCAAGCGCCGGGGTTTCGAGATCGGCAACCTGGACGCCTACCTGAAGGCCGCGACCCGGTAGCCCGCGCGGAGACGGCCCGCCTCCCATGGGGGAAGGCGGGCCGTCCGGGAACGTGCCGTCCGCTTACTCGCTCTCGGTGGTGTAGAGGTACTCCCAGCCGCCGCACCTGGTCGGGTAGGAGCCGCGCAGGTCGATCTGGCACACCTTGACGCGGATGCTCCGCACGTCCTCCTCGGCGAAGTGGAACTGCTTGGCGCCGCCCGCCCCGCAGTATCTGTAGGCCTTGCTCCCGGACCAGCCGTCGTCGCCGAAGCGGTTCACCTGGAACTTCACGTAGCCGCACTTGCCGCCCTGGCGATAGGTGCGGTGGTCGAGGTCGTAGAGCTTGCCCCTGACGTGCACCTCGTTGGACCTCTGGTGCCGGTCCCACTCGACGCCGATCCAGCCGGTGGCCTTGGCCCGGTGGTTGGCGGAGAGGTAAGGGCCCCAGTAGTCGTCGTAGTCGTAGCCCGACGTGCCGGCCGTGACCGCCGTGGCCGCCGTGGCCGCCGTGGTGGCCTGCGTCGCGGCGTTCGCGGTGGCCGGCAGCGCGAGCGCGAGCGCGCCGGCGGTGACGGCCGTGGCCAGCAGAGCAGTGGTCAGTCGCTTCATCTCGATCTCTCCTCAACCCCCGGACCGGCTCCCTGCCGGATCCCCCCTGGGCTTGGGACATTGGTACGGGCAGGCGCTTGCAGCCTCCCGTAGCGGTGCTTGCAGCCCCCTTGGCCGGGCTTGCAGGAGACCTGACGACCTGACCGGTGGCCCGGGAAAGGACCGTACGGCGCCGAGCGGGTCCGCCGCCCGGCTTACCCCGCAATCACCCCAGCGGCTGATGACCGGCGGGCACCGCCGCCGCCACCATGAACGTCATGCGCTCACGGGGCCCGACGGTTCCGGGAGCGCGCCCGGCGGACGGGGGCGCACGCCCTCCGGCGCCGGGGCATCCGGGGGTCATCCCCGGCGACACAGGGGGAGAGCCGGCGCCGCGAGCCGGAGGGGACGATCTCGGTCGGGCGGAGAAGTGCGGTCTCGCGCCGGACCATGTGACAAAGATCGCAGCAGCTCGCGGCGCCATCCCCTCCCATTGCTCTACAGCTTGTAGTACTACTTTAGGTAGCACTACAACTTGTAGAGCTCCAGACCCGCGAGGGGAAGATGGACGCACTGGACCTGGCGCGGTGGCAGTTCGGGGTCACCACCGTGTACCACTTTCTGTTCGTACCCCTGACGATCGGCCTCGGCGTCTTCGTGGCCGGCCTGCAGACCGCATGGCATCGCACGGGTAAGGAGCACTACCTCAGGCTCACCAAGTTCTTCGGGAAGCTCTTCCTGATCAACTTCGCGATGGGCGTGGTCACCGGCATCGTGCAGGAGTTCCAGTTCGGCATGAACTGGAGCGACTACTCGATCTTCGTCGGAGACGTCTTCGGCGCCCCGCTGGCCCTGGAGGCGCTACTCGCGTTCTTCCTGGAGTCGACGTTCCTGGGCCTGTGGATCTTCGGCTGGGACAAGCTGCCCAAGCGCATCCACCTCGCCACGATCTGGGCCGCGGTCATCGGCTCCAACCTGTCGGCGTACTTCATCCTCGCCGCCAACGCCTGGATGAAGCACCCGGTCGGCTACGAGGTGGTCGACGGCAAGGCGCGCATGACGGACCTGTGGGCGGTGCTCACCAACTCCGCCGCCCTCGCGCAGGTGCCCCACGTGGTGGGGGCGGCCTTCGTCGTCGCGGGCGGGTTCGTCCTGGCGGTCTGCGGCTACCATGTCCTGCGGGAACGGCGCGCCGACCCCGACCGGACCACACCGGTACGGCGGGGCGCGACGGACATGTGGCGCACCCCCATGCGGGCCGCGCTGGTCATGACGGCGATCGCCGGAGTCGTGGTCGCGGGCAGCGGCGACATGTCCGCCAAACTGCTGTACGAGCAGCAGCCGATGAAGCTGGCCGCCGCGGAGGGGCTCAGGCACGACACGGCCGGCGCGCCCTTCTCCCCCGTACCGGGGGTGGAGGTGCCCATGCTGCTCAGCTTCCTGTCCACCAACGACCCGAACGCGGTCGTCCAGGGCACCGAGGACCTGCAGGCCCGGTTCGAGAAGGAGTTCGGCCCCGGCGACTACCGCCCCAACCTGCCCGTGGTCTTCTGGTCCTTCCGCGTGATGATCACCTTCGGCATGGCCACGGTGGCCCTGTCGGTCCTCGGCCTCTGGCTGACCCGCAAGCGCCGCCGCGACCCCCGCCCGCCCCGCGAACTGCCCGCCTGGCTCGCCCGGGCCTGCGTGCTGGCGCTGCCGCTGCCGACCATCGCGATGATCTCGGGCTGGCTGCTCAGCGAGATCGGCCGCCAGCCGTGGACCGTCCAGGGCGAGCTGCTCACGGCCGCGAGCGTGTCGCCCGGTGTCAGCCTCACCGAGGTGGCCGTCTCCCTGGCGGTCTTCACCGCCCTGTACGGCGCGCTCGCGCTGGCCGAGGCCGTACTGATCGTCCGCCACGTCAAGACGGGCCCCGAACCCGCCGCCCCCCGCCCCCTCACGCCGCCCTCCCGCGACGACGAGGACTCGGCAGCCCGGCTCCAGCCGACCCTGATGTACTGAAGGCGACACGATGGAACTCACCACCTTCTGGTTCGCGGTCATCGCGTTCCTCTGGACCGGATACTTCGTCCTGGAGGGCTTCGACTTCGGCGTGGGCCTGCTGGCCCCGGCGCTGTCCAGGAACGAGGCCGAGCGCAAGCAGGTCCTCGGCACGATCGGCCCGGTCTGGGACGGCAACGAGGTCTGGCTGATCACCGCCGTCGGCGCGATGTTCGCCGCGTTCCCCGCCTGGTACGCCGGGCTGCTCAGCGAGTTCTACCTGCCGGTCACGCTGGTCCTCGTCGGGCTCATCGTGCGCGGCATCGGCCTGGAGTGGCGGGGCAAGGTCCACCACTCCTCCGACCGCGCCTGGTGCGACCTGGGCATCCTGGTCGGCAGCGCGCTCCCGGCCTTCCTGTGGGGCGCCGTCTTCGCCGACCTGCTGCACGACAGCGCGATCGCCGCGCTGGTCGGCGGGGTGTTCTCCCTGTCGCTGTGCGTCCTGCACGGCGCGGTCTTCGTCGCCCTCAAGACGTCCGGGCCGGTGCGCGCCCGTGCCCGCCGTACCGCGATGGTCACTTCCGCGGTGGCGCTGCCCGCCGCGGTGGTGGCGCTGTCCAACATCCCGGCCGCCGGCACGGCCGTCGCCGACTGGGCGGCGGCGCCGTGGCTGTGGGCGTGCGCGCTGACCGCGATGGCGGCTCTGGCCGCCGGGATCGCACTGACCTGGCGCGGCCGGGACGGCTGGGCGTTCACCGCCACCGCCTCCTCCATCGCGCTGGGCTCGGTCGCCCTGTTCGGCGCCCTCTGGCCCGCCCCCCTGCCCGGCCTGACCGTCGCCGAGGCCGCCTCCGGCCCCTACACGCTGGGCATGCTGACCTGGATCGGCCTGATCGCGCTGCCGTTCGTGCTCGGCTACCAGGCCTGGTCCTACTGGGTGTTCCGCAAGCGCCTGGTCGCCGAGGTGTCCTGACGCATCCCCTGGGCGGAGCGCTCGGCAGCCGCCCACGTCCGGCGTGGGGGAAACCGAGTTGATTTCTCCCGCGCCGCTCTGAAGCATGCCCTTCATGACGCCCCCCAGCCTGTTCCGGCACCGGAACTTCATGCTCCTGTTCAGCGCCGACACGATCAGCCAGTTCGGCACGCAGATCAGCCTGCTCGCGCTCCCCCTGGTCGCGGTGCTCGCACTCGGGGCGAGCGAGTTCGAGACCGGGCTGCTGATCGCGGCCGAGACCGCGGCGTTCCTGCTGGTGGGACTGCCCGCCGGGGTCTGGGTGGACCGGATGCGCAGGCGGCGGATCCTGATCGCCGCGGACCTGGTCCGCGGCGCGCTGCTGGCATCGGTGCCGATCACGTGGTGGCTCGGCGCGCTGACCCTCCCCCACCTGTACGGCGTGGCACTCGGCATGGGCCTGGCCACGGTCTTCTTCGACATCGCCTACCAGAGCTACCTGCCGAGCCTGGTCGGCAGGGACCAGCTCGTGGACGGCAACGCCAAGCTGGAGATCGTGCGGTCGGCGGCGGGCGTGGCCGGGCCGGGTGCCGGCGGCGGGCTGATCCAGGTGCTCACCGCGCCGGTCGCGGTGCTCGCGGACGCCGTCAGCTTCCTCGGCTCGGCGCTGTTCCTGTGGCGGATCGACGCCGTCGAGCAGACCCCGGACCCGGCTGAGCGGCGCGGGCTGCTGAAGGAGATCGGCGAGGGGCTCCGGTTCGTGGCCACGCACCGGATCCTGCGGATGATCGCCGCCTCCACCGCCACCGCCAACTTCACGGGCGGGATGCTGGCGGCCGTAGAGATGATCTTCCTGACCCGGGTGCTGGGCCTGTCCCCCGGCGCCATCGGCCTGCTGTTCTCCGCCGCGGCCCTCGGCGGCCTCGTCGGCGCGGCGATCGTGGGCACGGTCGGCCGCCGGGCCGGCACCGCCCGGACCATCTGGCTGTCCATCCTCGTCACCGGGCCGTTCATGCTCCTGGTGCCGCTCTCCGGGCCCGGCTGGGGAACGTCGCTGTTCGCGATCGGCATGTTCATGAACGGGGTCGGCGTGGTGCTCTACAACGTCAGCCAGGTCAGCTTCCGCCAGAGCGTCACCCCCGAGCACATGCTCGGCCGGATGAACGCCACCATGCGCTTCGTCGTATGGGGCACGCTCCCCCTCGGCGGCCTGGCCGGAGGCGTGCTGGGCGAGATCTTCGGCGCCCGCACCACGCTGTGGATCAGCGTCCTGCTGGCACTGCTGGCCGTGGTGCCGCTCCTGCTGTCCCCGCTGCGCACGATGCGCGACCTGCCGGCCCCTCAGCAGGCCGGCGTCTGATCCCCCGAGCGAGCGGCACCGCCACCGGCACCGGGACTCCCGGATGGACACACAGGACAGGCTCCGCCGTACAGAAGCCGTACAGAATATGAAGGAGCTGCGGCCGGGCTCGTCGGGACGGAGCGAGATCAGGATCCTGTTCGCCTTCGATCCTCGGCGCAGCGCCGTGCCGCTGGTCGCCGGAGACAAGGCCGGCCGCTGGGAAGCCTTGTACGACAAGGCGATACCGCTGGCGGAGGAGCGGTTCGCCGAATGGGTGGCATAGCTGGAAGCCTCACCGAAGGAGCATGACCGATGACCGCATTCCACCGCTGGGACGACGTCAGGCGTGAGGTCTTCGACGGAGAGGACCTCGCCGCCATCGACCGGGGCGCCACCGAGGCGGTCACCGCCGTCAGGCTCGCCGCCATGCGCAGGCAACTCGGCCTGCGCCAGGCGGATGTCGCCGAACGCATGCACGTGCGCCAGGAGAGGATTTCCGCGATCGAACGGGGAGACCCGACCTCGGCGACACTGAGCACGCTGATCGCCTATGTCCGGGCGCTCGGCGGGCAGCTCGAAGTCGTCGCCACCGTCGACGACACCCGCTACAAGATCGCCTGAGCCCGCACTCCGGGCAACTCCGCAGCCGCCTGTCCCCGCTGCGCGCCCCGGCGGGACTCAGCACGCGCTGATGCCGTCGAGGATGCGTCCGAGCCCGAAGGTGAACTGCTCGGTGAAACTCGGGTCGCGTGCCTCGACGACCCGTCTGGCGAAGTGAGGGTAGGCGCCGCTCTCGACGACCTCCCGGATGTATGGCGCGACGCTCGCGCGCCACTCGTCCACACTCTGTCCTGTACGGCGCCGCGCCTCCGGTTTCAGCGTGATCTGGCGTGGAACCCCGGGCGTTCACGCCCGGCAGGAAACGACAGCGCGGGAGGGCCGCCAAGGCCCGAGCGGTGTGGTGACCGGTAGGCCGTCGAGCGGCTCAGCCCGGACGCTTCTGGTTTTCGATGTACTCCTTGATGATCGATAGGGGTGCGCCGCCGCAGGAGGCGGCGAAGTACGACGGCGACCAGAAATGCCCGTCCCACAGATACTTACGGATATGTGCCGGATATTCCTTGCGCAGTAGCCGGGCAGACACGCCCTTGAGGCTGTTCACCAGCGTCGAGAGGGCGACTTTGGGTGGGTAGTGCACGAGCAGGTGCACGTGATCCTCCTCGCCGTTGAAGCCGACCAGCTCCGCCCCGAAACTGTCGCACACCTCGATCATGATGTCTGCGCAGCGACGCAGAATCTCGTCGGTGAACACACCTCGCCGATACTTCGGAGTGAAGACCAAATGCGCATGAAGCGCGTAGACAACGCTTCGACCTCTTCTTATCTCGGGGTTCGGTTCCCACCTCGGTGACATGGACCCAACGCTAGAGTGTTCGAGGTGAAGCTGGTGGTGCAGGTGAGACTCCTGCCGACGCCTGAGCAGGCGGCGGCGCTGGAGGCGACCCTGCGCGCGGTCAACGACGCGGCCACCTGGGTGGCGGCGCTCGCCCACCACCAGCGGGTATTTCGCAACTACGACCTGCGCAAGCACGCCTACGGGCAGATCAAGGACAACTACGGGCTGGCGGCTCAGGCCGCGCAGCACGTCATCAAGAAGGTCACCGACGCCTACGCCACGCTGCACGCCAATCTCCGCAAC
>NZ_FOQY01000007.1 GCF_900113865.1 Streptosporangium canum
CTAAGTGGTCCCGCCCGTAAGTTCTTCGGGGGTCAGCGTCCAAGGTAGAGGCCGCAGGCACAGTCGAGGGCTTCTTGAGGGCTGCCGGCGATGAGGCCGGTGGGCAGGATCTGGTTGTCGTATTTGCCGCTGCTGGCGAGGTAGAGCCCGAATCCCCAAATGGAAGCCGAGCCGCTGTAGCGCAACCGAAGGAGAGGCAGCCGGTCGCCGTCGGTCAGTTCGCCTTCGACATAGGCAAACTGACCGTGGTAGCGGATATGCAGGCTGGACAGCTCAGGCCAGTGGTCGCGGGCGTGCTGGCGCAGCCGCTGAGCAAGCGAGGTCTTGGTCGAGTCCGGGATCGCGGGCATGAGAGATATCTTGCCGTCCCCGGCGTGTCGATCACGGCGGGGCGGGCGGATCGGGCAGGGTCGCAGGGGTCCCCAAGATCTCCCCGAGAGTCCCCCAGTGCCTCTTCCCCGTGCCCGCCAGATCGTTCTGGCCGCGTCCGAGCGGCGTCGGCTCAAGAAGCTGGCCTACTCCCGCACCGCCCCCTACCAGCAGGTCGTCCGTATCCGGATCGTGCTGGACGCCGCGCACGGCTACGCCAACGCGCGTATCGCCCTCCGGCGGCAGGTCCATATCGACACCGTCCGGACCTGGCGGGGCCGCTATGCCGACCAGGGGATGGACGGACTGAAGGACCGGCCCCGATCGGGTCGGCCACCCCGCTTCAGCCCTGCTCAGCGGGCCGAGGTCAAAGCGCTGGCCTGCCAGCTACCGGCCGAGACCGGGGTGCCGCTGTCGCGGTGGAGCAGCGGCGACCTGGCGGCCGAGGTGACCGGCCGGGGCATCATCACGGCGATCTCGGCGTCGACCGTTCGCCGGATCCTGGCCGCCGCCGCGCTCAAACCCTGGCAGTACCAGTCGTGGGTGTTCATCCGCGACCCAGATTTCGCGATCAAGGCCGGCCGGGTGCTGGACCTCTACCAACGGGTCTGGGACGGCCGGCCGCTCGGCGGCGACGAGTACGTGATCTCCTGCGACGAGAAGACCTCGATCCAGGCGCGCTGCCGCTGCCACCCGACCCTGCCACCGGGATCGGCCCGCATGATGCGGGTCAACCACGAGTACGACCGCGGCGGATCGTTGGCCTACCTGGCCGCCTACGACGTCCACCGCTCCCGCGTGTTCGGGCACTGCGCGCCCACGACCGGCATCCTGCCGTTCATGACCCTGGTCGAACAGGTCATGACCCAAGAGCCCTACGCCTCGGCCAGCAGGGTGTTCTGGGTGGTCGACAACGGCTCCAGCCACCGCGGCAAGGCCGCCTGCGACCGGCTGGCCGCGCGCTTCCCCAACGCCGTGATGGTGCACACCCCGGTGCACGCCTCGTGGCTGAACCAGATAGAGATCTTCTTCTCCATCGTGCAGCGCAAGGTCGTCACACCCAACGACTTCACCAGCCTTGACCAGGTCAAAGACCGGCTCACCGCCTTCGAGCGTCGTTACAACGAGACCGCCCGGCCCTTCGAATGGGAGTTCACCCCGGCCGATCTCGAGGACCTGGTGGCCCGGATCGAGCGGCACGAACAGAAAGAGTGCTCCCAGCAGCCTCCCGGCCACAGCCACCAGCCTGCCGCACTGCCAACAGCCGCGTGAACCCCCGAAGAACTTACGGGCGGGACCACTAAGCAGGGGCTATCGAAGGGCGGTCCAATCCAGGGCCCGGACCAGCTCGGAAGAAGGCGCACCATGGTCACGATGCGCAGCCACAACCGGTCGTAGGCCGGCCATACGGGCGCGGCCTCCGGCTCGGCGATTGGTACACCGATCAGCTCGCCGTCTTCGAGGAGTTCGTCCATGTCCATCACGACCAGCCCGTCCGCCGCGCCGAGGAGGTATGGCAGCAGCGTCGTCTTGCCCGCGCCAGGCGCGCCCGCTCACCACCCACAACGCCCCCGGTCCCGTCATGTCCCGGCCGGGGCCTCCGTCCTCGGGGACCCTCAGTCCTGCCATGCGGTTCCCGCGGGGCCTCCGCCACCTGGCACCGGTGTCCTCGTCATGCGCCCATTCTTACCGGAAAGAGGGTGCCGACCTTCTTACCGGAAAGAGGATGTCGACCGATCATCCCTTGAGCCCCGAGCGGGAGATTCCCTCGATCACCCAGCGCTGGGCGACGAGGTAGAGCACGATCACCGGCAGGCTGGCGATCACCGCACCGGCCATCAGGAGGTCGTAGCGGATGTTGTTGGCGCCCTGGAAGTTGCCCAGGCCCGCGGGGAGGGTCAGGGACTCGGGGCTGAGCAGGACGTAGATGGGCCAGAGGAAGTCGTTCCAGTTGGTGAGGAAGGACAGCAGGAACAGCGTCACCAGCGCGGGGCGGGCCAGGGGGAGCGCGATGGTGACGAAGATCTGCCACCGGTTGCAGCCGTCCAGCTCGGCCGCCTCCTCCAGCTCGCCGGGCAGGGTGACGAAGAACTGCCGCAGGAAGAACACCCCGAACGCGCCGGCCGCGGCGGGGATGATCACCGCGGGCAGGCTGTCCACCCAGGAGAGCTCGTTGACGATCAGGAAGTTCGGGATCAGCAGCACCACCGGCGGCACGAACAGCGTGGCCACCACCGTCGCGAAGATCGCGCTCCGGCCGCGGAAGCGGAGCCTGGCCAGCGCGTAGGCGGCGGGCGCCGCGGTGACCAGGACCAGGACGGCGTGGCCGGTGGCGGCGACGAGGCTGTTGAGGAACCAGGTCAGGATCGGGCTGTCCGGGCTGCCGAGGATCTCCCGGTAGGCGTCGAGGGTGGCCGGGGCGGGGACCCACTGGGGATCGGTGGATCCGGCTCCCTCGCGGGTCTTGAACGAGGTGGACAGCATGTAGACCAGCGGGCTCAGATAGAGCGCCGCGATCACCGCGAGGACCAGGTGGAGCAGGGCCCGTCGCAGGCTGCGGATGTCGCGGGTCAACGCCTGCTCCTGTCTCGGAAGGCTCCGAAGACCAGGGCACTGGCCGTCATCAGGAAGGCGGCCAGGATGAAGCTCATGGCCGAGGCGGTTCCCATGTCGAACTGGCGCAGGCCGGTCTCGGCGATGAGGTAGATCGCGGTCTTGGTCTGGTCGGCGGGAGCGCCGCCCGTGATCAGGTAGGACTGGCCGAACATGTTGGCCGAGGCCAGGATCGTGGCGTTGACCACGAAGATCGTGACGGGCCGCAGGCCGGGCAGGGTCACCGAACGGAACCGGTGCCAGGCGGAGGCGCCGTCGACCATCGCCGCCTCGTGCAGCTCACGCGGGATGTCCTGGAGGCCGGCGAGGAAGATGACCGAGTTCAGGCCCAGCGTCCACCAGACCGTCACCCCGACGAGGGCGATCCAGGCGGGCGGCACGTCGGTGGTCCACTGCACGTCGAGGCCGAGATAGTGGTTGACCAGGCCGATGTTGCCGTCGAGCAGGAACCGCCAGACGAAGCCGACGACCGCGACGCCCAGCACATAGGGCGCGAAGTAGACGGCGCGGTAGACGTTGCGTCCTTTGAAGCGGCCGTTCATCAGCAGCGCCACCGCCAGGGGCAGCACGACCAGCAGCGGGACCGACGCGACGGTGAAGATTCCGGTGGCCTTCATCGCCGTCCAGAAGCGTGATCCGTCCACGCCGGCCGGGTCGAACAGCTCGGCGTAGTTCCGCAGTCCGACGAATGGTCGGTCCGGGAGGTTGATGTCCCACTCGTGCAGACTGGTCCAGAACCCGAATCCGATCGGCAGCACCATGAAGACGGCGAACAGCGCGAGATAGGGGGCGAGGAACGCGTACGGCGTCCAGGGCCGCATCCTGCGGGTGGTCCCGGAGGACCTGCCGGGCTCGGCCGCCACGGTCAGGTCCCCGGATTCGGTCAGCGCACTCACGGCCGCTCCACCCCGGCGATGGGCTCCTCTGCGGTGCGGACGCCGGTGGTCGCGGTGGCGGTGGGCTCCTCCGCGGTGCGGATCGCGGTGGCGGTGAGGGTCTCCGCGGTGCGGACGCTCATCGCCCGTACTTCCGCTTGTTGTCGGCGAGCAGCTTGTCCGCCGTCGCCACGCCCTCCTTCAGCGCCTCCGCCGGGGACGCCTGCTTCAGTACGGCCTTGGCCACCGCCAGCTCCAGCGCCTTGGACTGGACGTCGCCGACTCCCGGGAGCGCGGGCAGGAAGCGGAAGGCGTTCACATCGGAGGCCAGCTTGATCTGGGGCAGGTCGGCGACCGCGGGGTCCTCGCGGACCGAGTTGCGGGCCGGGATCATCCCAGCCTTGGCCCACTCGGTCGACAGGCGGCCCATGTGGTCGATGAAGAACTTGGCCGCCTGGACCTTGTTCGGGTCCTTGCCCGCCTGGGAGGTCATCACGAAGTTGTGCGAGGAGCCCCACACCGCGGCCGTGCCGCCGATGTTCGGGATCGGCGACAGGCTCCACTTGAGCGACCTGGCGTTGGTCTTCAGGTCGTTGATCTGCCAGATCCCGTCCCAGGTGAAGCTGTTCCTGTCGTTCTTGAAGGCGGCGTACTGGCTGTCCTGGGCCACCTGGGCGGGGCTGAAGCCCTTGTCGATCTGCTTCACCATCCAGTCCAGGGCCTGCGCGCCCTCGTCGGAGCCCCACAGCGCCCGCGCGCCGTCCTCGCTGTAGAGCTCTCCGCCGAACTGCCAGAGCAGGCTCATGAACATCAGGTGTCCCGGCCACTTGTTCGGCATCCAGAAGGGGTTGGCGATTCCGGCGTCCTTGAGCTTGCCGAGCGCTCCCTCGTAGGAGGCCTTGTCGGCGGGGGCGTCGGTCAGCCCGATCTTCTCCAGGTGGGTCTGATTCCAGTAGTCGCCCAGGCAGTGCACGTCGAGCGGGACGCTGTAGCGCTTGCCGTCGTAGATCCCGGCCTTCCACACCGCCGGGATGAAGTCCGACTCGGTCAGCTCGAGCGCGCCCACCACGTCGTCCAGCGGTATGAGGGTCTGCCGGGCGGCGAAGGTGCCGACCCAGTCGTTGTGGATGACCGCGACGTCGGGGCCCTTGCCCGCGGTGATGGCTGTGGGCATCGCCGGGTAGAGGTCCTCCCAGCGCCGGGTGACGTTGCGGACCTCGATCCGGCCGGAGAACTCCTTGTTGAACGCCTCCAGCATGGTCCGCATGTAGGGGCCGTCGCCGCCGGTGAAACCGTTCCAGTAGTCCAGGGCCACCTTGGGGCCGGAGTAGTCGCCGCCCGAGAACGTCGGCGCGGCCGAGGCGGGGGCGGAGGAGCCGCCACCGATCTTGGTGCCGCCCCCGCAGGCGGACAGCGCGGCGGTGAGTCCCACGGCGCCGGACAGGCCGAGGAAGGACCGGCGGGACAGGGGGCTGGTCATTTTCTACTCCTGGGGGGAATTGGGAGCAAAGCGGACAATACTCCACGAAACCGGCGGGAGGGTCAGGGAAGCCTGGCGGCCCTCCTGGCTGAGGCCGGCGCCGGGCCTGGGGGTGACGCGGTCCGGGAAGTCGGCGGAGTTGGCGGCCGACAGGTCGTCGTCGGTGAGCTCGACATGCTCCACCGGCCGCAGGCCCTCGGGGAGCGTGATCTCCAGCGCGCAGGCGTCGTCGCGGTCGCGGTTGACCACGAACAGCACCAGCTCGCCGGTCGCCGCGTCGTGGGTGGCGGTCGCCCAGATCGCGGGGGCCTCGCCGTACTTGGCGGTGGGGATCGCGGCGCACTCGGGCTCCACCCGGAGCACCTCGCCGCGGGCGTGCCTGGCGGTCAGCGCGAACGGGTGGAAGATGGTCTGCCGCCAGGCGGGGCCGCCGGGCTCCGTCCTGATCGGGGCGATCACGTTGGCCAGCTGCGCCTGGCAGGCGACGCCTACCCGGTCGGCGTTGCGCAGCAGGGTGATGAGCAGGCTGCCGACCACCACCGCGTCGGTGACGTCGTAGGAGTCCTCGATCAGCCGGGGGCGCTCGGTCCACTCCAGCGAGGACTCTCCGTCGAAACGGCTCTGGTACCAGACGTTCCACTCGTCGAAGGAGAGCCTGATCTTCTTGTCGCTGCGCAGCTTCGCGCCCACGTGGTCGGCGGTGGCGGCGATCGAACGGATCATGTGCTCCATGTCGGCGCCGCTGGCCAGGAAGGAGTCGACGTCGCCGTCGGACGGATCGTAGTAGGCGTGCAGCGAGACGTAGTCGACCATCTCGTAGGTCGCCTCCAGGACCTCCGCCTCCCATGCGCCGAACGTCGGCATGCCGCTGTTGGAACTGCCGCAGGCCACCAGGGACAGCCCCGGGTCGAAGCGTTTGAGCGCCCGCGCCGTCTCGGCGGCGAGCCGGCCGTACTCCCCGGCGGTCTTGTGGCCCATCTGCCAGGGGCCGTCCAGCTCGTTGCCCAGGCACCACAGCCGCACGTCGTGCGGCCTGTCGGCGCCGTGCGCGCGGCGTAGGTCGGACAGGCGCGTGCCCCCGGGATAGTTGGCGTACTCCACCAGCTCCAGCGCCTCGGCCACGCCGCGGGTGCCCAGGTTGAGCGCCATCATCGGCTCCACCCCGGCCTTGGCGGCCCAGGCCATGAACTCGTTGAGCCCGAAGCTGTTGCCCTCCAGGCTCCGCCAGGCCAGTTCCAGCCGGGCCGGTCGGTCCTCCACCGGGCCGACGCCGTCCTCCCAGCGGTAGTTGGAGACGAAGTTGCCTCCGGGGTAACGGACCAGCGTCACCCCGAGCTCGCGGGTCAGCTCCAGCACGTCGGTGCGGAAGCCGTCGGCGTCGGCCAGGGGATGGCCGGGCTCGAAGACGCCGGTGTAGACGCAGCGGCCCATGTGCTCGACGAACGAGCCGAAGATCCGGGGTTCCACCGGGCCGATCCGGAAGGCGGGGTCCAAGGTGAGACGGGCGGTGGTCGCCAAGACACGACCTCTCTGTTGTCGCGGCGTTTCGTGGTAGGTGCGTTTGTACAACGTTGTTTCAACGTTGTAAACAGGTGCTGCCGGAGTCGATACCTGGGCGTTACGATCGACGACGGCAGATCTTGTACGGCCCGCATGAGCCGTACGACCTGGGAGGCGGGACGGAATGGGAGCGAGCCTGCGCGACATCGCGCGCCTGGCGGGGGTGTCGGTGAAGACCGTCTCCAACGTCGTCAACGGGTACGCCCATGTCTCGCCGGCGACCCGGGCGAAGGTGGAGCACGCGCTCTCGCAGCTCGACTACCGGCCCAACCTGTCGGCCAGGAACCTGCGCCGGGGACGTACCGGTGTGATCGCCCTGGCCCTCCCCGAGCTCGACGCGCCCTACTTCGCGGAGCTGTCCCGGTTCGTCATCGAGGCCGCGGCCGAGCTGAGGTGGCTGGTGGTCATCGAGCAGACGGACGGGAGCCTGGAGCGGGAGCGGCAGATCCTCGACGGGGTCCGCGACCATCGGGTGGACGGGCTCATTCTCAGCCCCGTCGCGATCGGTGTGGACGAGCTCGCGGCCCGCACCGACGACACCGCGCTCGTCCTGCTGGGCGAGCGGATCCACGACGGCCCGGCCGACCACGTGGCGATCGACAACGTGCGGGCGGCCCGCGACGTCACCGAGCACCTGATCGGGCTCGGCCGCACCCGGATCGCCGCGCTGGGCGCCCAGGACAACTCCGCCAGCGGCACGGCCCCGCTCCGCCTGGCCGGATACCGTCAGGCTCTGGCCGCGCACGGCCTGCCCGAGACGGTGGCCAAGGTGGAGCGCTACCGCCGGCACGAGGGGGCGGCGGCGATGGCCGCGCTGCTGGGGCACCGGCCCGACGCGGTGTTCTGCTTCAACGACCTGCTGGCGCTGGGCGCGATGCGGACGATCCTGTCGGCGGGCCTGCGGGTGCCGGAGGACATCGCGCTGGCCGGGCTCGACGACATCGAGGACGGCCGCTACAGCACGCCGACCCTGACCACATTGGCTCCCGACAAGGCGGAGCTGGCCCGGATCGCGGTCGATCTGCTCAAGCGGCGGATCGACGGACTGCCCGGCCATCCTCCGCAGGAGACCCGGGCCGGCTACCGGCTCATGGCGAGGGAGAGCACCCTCGGGAGGTGAGGGCGCGGAAACTTCGACCGAGGTCAAGACGGGGGCCGGGCTAGAGTTGAGCGTGTCCAAGAACCTGGAGATCACCGTCGGCCAGCTCGCCTCGCGCAGCGGGGTCGCCGTGTCCACCCTGCACTTCTACGAGTCCAAGGGGCTGATCCGCAGCCGCCGTACGGCGGGCAACCAGCGCCGCTTCACCCGCGACACGCTGCGCAGGATCGCCTTCATCCGGGTCTCGCAGCGGGTGGGGATCCCCCTCAGGACGATCCAGGACGCGCTGTCCGCGCTGCCCGACGAGCGCACCCCCACCCGCGAGGACTGGGCGAGCCTCTCCGAGGCGTGGCGGAGCGAGCTGGACGACCGGATCAGGCAGCTCCAGCGGCTCCGCGACGGCCTGACGGAGTGCATCGGCTGCGGCTGCCTCTCCCTGGACCGCTGCGCGCTGGCCAACCCCGACGACGTGGCAGCGGTCAGGGGGCCCGGCTCGCGGCTGATGGTCGTCCCGCGCCGTGACTGCGCCCCGGACCCGGTGTGCGAAGACCCGGAACAGAAGGCCGTGGGCGCGTAGCGTCGCCGCCCCGGCCCATCGCGCCGGAGGCCATCCGCTCATCTCGGGCGTCCCTCCGTCGCCGGGGCGCGAGGACCCCGCGGCGAGGGGCTCACCGGTCGTCCGCTGCGAGGCGGGCGGCCCGGACGTGGAGGGATCCCGTCCGGGACATCTGCCCGGACACGCGTTCAGAGGCCGTGGGCGTGCAGCCAGGCGCGGTTGGCGCGCTGGTCCGCCAGGGCCCGGCCGAGGTCCTGGCCGGAGCCCGGAACGTCCTGCTCGACGACCAGCCAGCCCTCGTAGCCGCCGAGCCCGTCCAGGACGCCGGCCAGATCGACCTCCCCGGCGCCCAGGGCGGGGAAGGCGCCGCCCGCGACGACGGCCGCCAGGTCGCCGCCGGACGCCCGCACCCGGTCGCGCGCCTCCCGGCTCGCGTCCTTGAGGTGCACCTGCCTGATCCGGCCGCCCCACTCCCGCAGCGCCGTCACCGGGTCGCCGCCCGCCAGCCAGAGGTGGCCGGTGTCCAGGCAGAGCGAGACGTCGGTGAGCTCCAGCAGCCGTTCGACCTCCTCCGAGGTCTCCACCAGCGTTCCCAGGTGGTGGTGGAAGACGGGCTCCAGACCGTGGTCCCGGCAGCGGTCGGCCGCCCGCTGGACCCGGGCGGCGAACCCCGCCCACGCCTCACCCGGCAGGCCGGGGACGTCGCCTCCGGCGAACCGCGCCGGATGGGCCGGGCAGGCCAGGGTGGGACGGGGGGCGAACCGCCCGTCGGCGACCGGCACGCTCGCGAACACCGCCAGCGCCGCGTCCAGCCCGGCGAGGTCGGCAGCGAACCCGCCGGCGTCCTCGTAGCGCAGGTCCACCCAGCCGCCCGCCAGGCCCATCCCGGTCCGTGCCAGCCGTTCCCGGAGCTCGGCGCCGGTGCCCAGGTAGCCGATCGGCCCCGAGTCGATCCCGTCGTAGCCCGCCCCGGCGAGCGCGCCGAGCATGGCGTCGGCGTCCAGCGGGGCGCCGTCCGCCCGGTAGATCCCGAAGTTGACGGGGGCGTTCGCGACCTTGATCGACATGTTCACTCCATGCAGGTGAGCCAGCGGAGAGGATTGTCGTGGGTGATCAGGCTGATGGTCTCCTCGCTGATCCCGGCCTCGCGCAGCCGGGGCAGGAAGGTGCGGAACAGGTGGCTGTAGCCGCCTCCGCCGTACCGCTCGATCTCGGAGACCTTGGACAGGCCGCTGCTGAGCAGCAGCCGGTGCGCGTATCCGGCGTCGATGAGGTCCAGCGCCTGCCGGAGCCGGTCGACGCCCAGGGAGGTGAGGCAGACGTAGCCGCCCCTCTCGACGATCTTACGGGGGGCCGCCGGGTCGGTCCCGGCGTCGGCGACACTGACCCGGTGGGCGGGCAGACCCTCACCGAGGAGGATCTCCAGCAGGGTCAGGCCGCCGCGGTGGTGGGTGGCGACCGGCAGGCCGGAGGCCAGGGACGCCCTGGCGGCGGCGGCCACGCAGCGCTCCTCGGCCGGAGTCGGCTCGTCGCCCCAGACGCCGATCTCGCCGATCACGCCGGGGCGGGCGCTGGTGCCGTCCAGGCCGTCCTCGATCTCGGTCAGCAGGTGGCGGGTGAGGGCGTCCACCTCGGCGTCGAGTGCCCAGGCGGGGGTGAACGGACCGGCGAAGAAGCCGGTCCCGGCCACCACGGCCACCCCGCTGCCGGCCGTGACCCGAGCCAGCGACGCGGCGTCGCGGCCCATGCCGATGCAGCTCAGCTCGACGACCAGGCCGAGCCTGTCGGACTGGCGCAGCCCGCACAGCTCCCTGGTGACCTCCTGCTCCTCGTCCAGCCATCGGTGGGGGTCGGAGACGACACCGGCCGCCCAGCGCATGTCGCTGCGCAGGTGCTCGCGGGGGAGGACCGCTCCGTTGACGGCGGACGGGGCGCAGGGGCCGCTGACGGTCCTGACAAGGGGAGCCTCGCGTGTGACGAGGGAAGCCTCTGGCATGAACGGACATTAACCCATATTTGGTGTAAAAATCGCGGAAGTCCGAATGGTTTTACCTTGGGGGTGTTAGTTGTGGCTTCAAACTATTGACGGTTCGCAGTCCGGCGTGTGAATCTCTGGGCGTTCATGCACGCGCATCATGGGCGGTCGAAGGTCAGGGTCCCGTCACCTGATCGTGCATGGCGGTTTGTCCGTTGCTTTGCGAAGGGAAGCCGTACATGCGAAGAAGGCTGTTCAGCGTGCTCGCCGCCGTGGCGGTGGCGTGCGCGGCGGTCGGGACGGCGGTCGGGGGCGGGGCCGCGTCGGCGACCTCCTCCGCCGCCGCCGAGCCGTACGAATGGAAGAACGTCCGGATCGACGGCGGCGGGTTCGTGCCCGGGATCGTCTTCAACCAGACCGAGAAGAACCTGATCTACGCCCGCACCGACATCGGCGGCGCCTACCGCTGGGAGCAGGCGAGCCGGAGCTGGACCCCGCTGCTCGACTGGGTGGGCTGGGACAAGTGGGGCTACAACGGCGTGGTCAGCCTCGCCACCGACCCGGTGGAGACCAGCCGGGTCTACGTCGCCGCCGGGATGTACACCAACGACTGGGACCCGAACAACGGCGCGATCCTGCGCTCCGCGGACAAGGGGAGGACCTGGCAGGCCGCCGCGCTGCCGTTCAAGCTCGGCGGCAACATGCCGGGCCGGGGGATGGGTGAGCGGCTGGCCGTCGACCCCAACGACAACGCCGTCGTGTATCTGGGGGCGCCCGACGGCAACGGCCTGTGGCGCAGCACCGACAAAGGCGTCACCTGGGCCAAGGTCGCGAGCTTCCCCAACCCGGGGAACTACGCCCAGGACCCCTCCGATCCCAGCGGCTACCTCAGCCACCGGCCGGGCGTGGTCTGGGTGACCTTCGACCCGTCCTCGGCGACCGCGGGCCGGCGGACCCAGAGGATCTACGTCGGCGTCGCGGACAAGGAGAACACGGTCTACAGCTCCGCCGACGCCGGCGTCACCTGGACCAGGGTCGCCGGGCAGCCGACCGGCCACATCGCGCACAAGGGCGTCCTCGACCACGTCGGCCACGCGCTCTACATCGCCACCAGCGACACCGGCGGGCCGTACGACGGGGGCAAGGGCGACGTGTGGAAGCTCGACACGGTCACCGGCGCGTGGACCCGGATCAGCCCGATCCCGTCCAGCTCGGCCGACGACTACTTCGGCTACAGCGGGCTCACGATCGACCGCCGGGCTCCCGGCACGCTGATGGTCGCCACCCAGGTCTCCTGGTGGCCTGACGTGATCTTCTTCCGCTCCACCGACGCCGGCGCGACCTGGACCCGGATCTGGGACTGGGCCTCCTACCCCGACAGGACCTTCCGCTACAAGATGGACGTCTCCTCCTCACCGTGGCTGACCTTCGGGGCGAACCCGCAGCCACCGGAGACGACCCCCAAGCTCGGCTGGATGACGGAATCGCTGGAGATCGACCCGTTCGACTCCAACCGCATGATGTACGGCACCGGCGCCACGCTCTACGGCACCGAGGACCTGCTCAAGTGGGACACCGGCGGCCAGTTCACCATCAAGCCGATGGTGAAGGGGCTTGAGGAGACCGCCGTCCTCGACCTGATCAGCCCGCCCAGCGGGGCCCCGTTGGTCAGCGGCCTCGGCGACATCGGCGGCTTCCGCCACACCGACCTCGCCGCCGTGCCGCCGATGATGTTCACCTCGCCCGGCTTCACCAGCACGACCAGCCTCGACTACGCCGAGACCAGACCCGCCGTGATGGTCCGCGCGGGCAGCTTCACCGACGCCGACCGCCCCTCCGACAGCCACGTCGCCTTCTCCACCGACGGCGGCGCCAACTGGTTCCAGGGTGCCGAACCGGGCGGGATCGACGAGGGCGGCACGGTCGCGGCGGCGGCCGACGGCTCCCGGTTCGTCTGGGCGCCCAAGGGCGTGGCCGTCCACCACTCGACCGGTTTCGGCACCTCCTGGACCGCGTCCACCGGCATCCCCACCGGGGCCGTGGTGGAGTCGGACCGGGTGAACCCGGCCAGGTTCTACGGGTTCGGCGCCGGGAGGTTCTACACCAGCACCGACGGCGGCGCCTCCTTCGCGGCCACCGCCGCGACCGGGCTGCCGGCCACGGGCAACGTCAAGTTCAAGGCCGTCCCCGGCCGCGAGGGAGACATCTGGCTGGCGGGCGGCGACACCGCCGCCGGCGGCACGTCCGGGATCTGGCACTCCACCGACGGCGGCGTGTCCTTCACCAGGCTGTCCGGCGTCACGAGCGCGGTCAACATCGGCTTCGGCAAGGCCGCGCCGGGCCGGGCCTACCAGGCGCTGTACGCGGTCGCCACGGTCGGCGGGGTGAACGGCGTCTTCCGCTCCGACGACACGGGCGCGAGCTGGGTCAGGATCAACGACGACCAGCACCGGTACGGCAACATGGGCGAGGCCGTCACCGGCGACCCCCGGGTCTACGGCCGGGTCTACCTCGGCACCAACGGCCGGGGCATCCTCTACGCCGACAACGGCGGCACCGTGCCGCCCGACGACACCACCCCGCCGTCCAGGCCCGGCACGCCGGCCGCCTCGGCGATCACCTCGTCGGGCGCGACGCTGACCTGGACGGCGTCCACCGACGACACCGCGGTGACCGGCTACGACGTCTACCGGGAGGCCGGGGCGACGGACGTGAAGGCCGGCTCGTCCTCCTCGGCGTCGTTCGCGCTGACCGGGCTGGCCGCCGACACCTCCCACACCTACTACGTGATCGCCCGCGACGGGGCGGGCAACAGCTCCACCGCCTCCGGCCCGGTCACCTTCAGGACGGCCGCCGGGCCGGTGGGCGGCGGGTGCGCCGCCGCCTACAAGGTGACCAACTCCTGGCCCGGCGGCTTCCAGGGCGAGGTGACGGTGAAGAACACCGGGACCTCGGCGATCAGCGCCTGGACCGTCACGTGGTCGTTCCCGAACGGTCAGACGATCACCCAGCTCTGGAGCGGCGTCCACACCCAGACCGGCGCCGACGTCACCGTCAGGAACGCGAGCTGGAACGGCGGCCTGGGAGGCGGGGCGTCCACGGCGTTCGGCTTCGGCGGCAGCTGGACCGGCGCCAACGGCGTCCCCGCCACCGTCACCTGCACGGCCGGATAGCCCGGCCGTTCTGACCGTCACCCGCACGGCCGGCCGTCCTGACCGTCACCCGCACGGCCGGCTGGCCTGACCGCCACCGTCGCCCGCACGGCCGGACAGCCCGGCCGTCCCGGCCGTCACGGTCCCGCGCGGCCCTCCGGGGAGGCGCGGGGCCGCCCGGCCGCGGCGCCGGAAGGAGGGGGCGCCGGTCCCGCTGTGCGCCCTGAGTCGCAGGCGCGGCTCATCCCCCGGAACAGGCGCGATTCATCCCCCGGAATGAGCGTAGATCAGTTGAGCTAGCCTATTCTGGAGCGAAACAACTGTCCGGGGGATCGCGTGGCTATCTCAGACGGGGTACGGAACACCCAGGACGGGGCCGAGTGGCCGTCCGAAACCGGCGGCGCGGGCGCGTCGCGGCCCGAGCCCGGCCACACCGGGGCGTCGCCGTCCGGAGCCGGTGCCGCCGGCACGTCGCGGTCCGGCACCGGTGACACCGGATCTCCGTGGGCGGAGACCGGTGCGCCACAGTCCGGCACCGGGGCTCCGTGGGCGGAGACCGGCGACGCCGACGTGCTGAAGGACGAGGCGGCGCGGCGGTCCGGCATCCACGGCTGGCTCGACGGCGTCAGGTCGACCCGCACGGGCCACCTCACCCTCAAGATCGTCATTGGCGTCATCGGCGCCATGCTGGTCATCGCCGGCCTCATCATGGTCCCCTTCCCCGGCCCCGGCTGGCTGGTGGTCTTCGCCGGCCTCGCCGTCCTGGCCACCGAGTTCCACTGGGCCCGCCGGCTGCTGGAGTTCGGCAAGCGGACCCTGTCCGCCTGGACGACCTGGCTCGGCCGCCAGGGCTGGACCGTCAAGATCCTGGTGGTCCTCGTCGCCGCGGTGGCCGCCACGGCCATCGTCTACTACGGCCTCAAGCTCAGCCTCGGCCTCGACCTGGTCACCGAAGCCCAGAAGCTCATCAACCGCTAGCCGCCCTCTCCGCCGGGCGGCCACGGGCGTGCCCCGCCGACGGGATGGGGCACAGAGGTTTTACCCGGGACCGGCCGCCACACTGTCGTCCCCATGCATCACTCTCCGTAGTCTCTCTCCGTCCGATCCCCGGAGACATCCCGAGACACAAGGAGAGTGACCTCCGATGCGCGTCCTGTCCTCGACGGCCGCCCTGACCGCGGCCGGAATCGTCGCCGTGACCGGCGCCCCCGCCCACGCCGACGCCGTCAACCTGGGGGCGACGGTCCAGCCCGGCGCGGAGGTCTTCCTCACCGAGGAGCTCGTCCCCACGGCCCCCTACAAGGGCAAGGTGCTGGTCAAGCTGGAGAACAACGGCGTGCCGACCGAGATCAAGATCAGCAACTGCAAGGGCAGGTACCTGGGCGCGGTGTCGATCATCGCCAACGACCACGCCCCCTACGTCGCCGCCGACCCTGACACGGCCCCGGCCTGCATCCGCTTCAAGGTGAAGAACCTCGGCACCACCCCGGCCGCCATCGTGGGCGCCGGTTACTTCTGACCGGTCACCATCCCCTTGTCACCACTGTGAGTGGAATCACACCGGAAAATGTGCGTTCCGGCAAGAAGAAGCGGCGAGGGGATCGGAGTACCGTCCGGGGCAGGAGGACCCACGTGAGCCTTGCCCGTGCCGTCGAACAGCCGCTGGCCGACATCCCCCGTGAGTTCGCCGACGCCCTCCGCCCCTACCTGCACGAGCTGACCGAGGAGATGGCCGCCGAGATCCAGGCGAGCGTGCCCGAATACTCCCGGCAGAGCGGCGCCTACGCCCGCAACGTCAGGCACGCCGTCGAGGAGGCCCTGGCGGGCTTCGTGAACCGGGTCGGCGACAGGGGAGCCAGCCGGTCCCGGCTGCTGGAGGTCTACCGCGCGGTGGGCGGCGGGGAGGCGGCCGAGGGGCGGCCGCTGGACTCGCTCCAGTCCGCGCTGCGGATCTGCGCCAGGGTGGCGTGGCGCAAGCTGGCCGAGGAGTCCGAACGGCTGAACCTGTCCAGGCAGCGCATGTGCGACATCGGGGAGGCGATCCTGGTCTACCTCGACGAGATCGCCGCCGCCGCGGCCGACGGCTACGCCGAGGCCCAGGCGAGGGTGGCGGGCGAGCTCGAACTGCGCCGCCGGCGGCTGCTCGACCTGCTGGTCGCCGACCCGCCCGCCGACCCCCGGGCCGTGGCCGACCTCGCCAGGTCGGTGCGGTGGACCATGCCGCGCACCGTGGCCTGCGTCGCGCTGGCCGCGCGTGCCCGGGACGAGCCGTCCAGGCCGGGCCTGCCGCCCGACGTGCTCGCCGACCTCGACCGCTCCGATCCCTGCCTGGTCGTTCCCGACCCCGACGGCCCGGGACGGCACGGCCTGCTCGACGCGCTGGCCGCCGACTGGACCGTGGTGATCGGCCCCGCGGTCGGCCTGGGCGAGGCGGCCCTGTCGCTCAGGCTCGCCCGTGACGCCCTGGCTCTGGCCCGCCGTGGCGTGCTCGACGACGGCCGCAGCATCCGGGCGGCCCACCACCTGGCCACCTTGATGATCTTCCAGGACGAGGCGCTGATCCAGATCATGGGACGGGCCCGGCTGGCGCCCCTGCGCGCGCTGCGCCCCGCCCAGCGCGACCGGCTGGCCGAGACGCTGCTGGCCTGGCTGCAGAGCGGCAACGCCACCGAGGTGGCGGCCCGGCTGCACATCCACCCCCAGACCGTCCGCTACCGGCTGCGCCAGGCCACCGAGCTCTTCGCCGACCAGCTCGGCACCCCCGGCGACCGCTTCGAGCTGGAGGTCGTCCTGCGCGCCCGGGCCGCCGGGCTGCACGCCGTACCGGACTGACCTCCCGCGGCCGCTGACCGGGTGGTGGCGGCGCTGGGCCACCGGTTCCACCAGGAGCGGCGGCTCCGCGCCACGGTGGCGGCCGCATGCGTGCGCCGCGGAGAGCCCGCACCGGCCGAGCCCCGTGCCGGACGGCGGCCGGTCCCCGGCTCCGGGCGTCGCCGTATCGGTCTGCCCGGAAAGGGGAGAAGAAGGCAATTTGAAAATCCGCCCGTAAAGCTTTACATGCGAATATCCAGTTATACGGGAATATGCCGGTTAAACCGATTCGGTATAGGCCGTGATCTTGGATGATTCCCAAGCCTAAAATGCCGCCGTGTCTGTGACTCCTGGGATTTACCGACTGCTCGGATGCGCCGTCATCGCCGTCTCGGTGGCCGCGCTGACTCCGCCCACCGCACACGCCGCCGAGTCCGCGGATCTCACGCTGCCCGACACCCGGGTGACCGTGCGAGAGGACCCCGCGGACCCGCTGAAAGTCACCTCCTACACCGTCGGCAACGTGGCATACCTGCGCAGGGACGCCGGGTTCGCCAAGCAGACCGGCTATCAGGAGATCACGGTGGGGCCCAAGGGGGGCATGGCCGTCGCGGTCCCCACCTCCTACAGCGGGGGACGCGACTCGGTGCTCCTGGCCGACCTGGTCGCCAACAGCAGCACCAAGATCCAGACCGTCGACAAGCCGCTCGTCGCCAAGTTCGCCCACTGGACCCGCAACGGCGGGAAGGCGGTCCTGACCGTCCAGCGGAAGAACGGCACGGCCTGGGAGACGACCGGCTTCGTCGTCGTCGACGCGACGGCGAAGACCGCCCGGCGGGTGAACGTGACGGGGGTGGACCGGACCGCGAGGTTCCGCTGGAGCCCCGACGGGGCCGACGTGGTGGCCGCCTACCAGGGCGGCACCCGCTTCTACGGCCAGGACGGGGCGGTCCGGCGCACCCTGCTCAGGACGGGGGTCCCCGCCGGCGGCGAGGACGTGTTCTCCCCCTCCGGGAAGGCCCTCATGACCTGGTGCCCGGTGACCTACACCGAGCACGTCTGCCTCTGGAGCCGCACCTCGGGCAAGCTCGCGGCCAAGGTGAACGTCCAGCCGAAGGCCCTGCTGGGCTGGTGGGACGACAAGCACTTCCTCGCCGTCGTGCCCAGCGCCGGCTCCTACCGGGTCGTCGTGGTCGATCTCAAGGGCAAGGCCGTGCGGGTGCTGGCCGCCATCTCCGCCGAAGACTGGGACAAGAAGCTCTATCTCAGCTACACCCGCAGGTGACGGCCCGATCCGGTACGGCGGGCGCCCGCCGTACCGGATCGGGAGGCCCGGCTCCGCGGCCCCGGCGGACAGGATGTTCACCGGACGGGCACGGCCCTCACTGAGCGGGGCGTGCCCGCGGGGCAGGCGGGGGCTTCACGGCGTAGCGCATGCCCACGGGGCGGGAGCCTCGCGGAACAGGGCGCGGGCCTACAGGTAGAGGCCGGTGCCGTTGTCGGTCTGCGGGGTGGCGATGGCGTGCAGGTCGCGTTCGCGCATGACGAGGTAGAGCTGGCCGTGGACCTCGACCTCGTACTGGTCCTCGGGATTGAACAGGACCTTGTCGCCCACCTTCACCGCCCGGACGCTCGCGCCCGCACCGCAGACCTCGCCCCAGACGAGCCGGTTGGCCATCTTCACCGTCGCAGGGATGACGATGCCCGCCGTGCTGCGTCGCTCCTCCGACTCATGCTCGACCTTGACCATGACGCGGTCGTGGAGCATCTGAATCTCGAACTTCGGGTCACCCACAGCAGAAGCTTATGGGACCGGCGGAGCCGTGCCGGCTGATCCCGGCACGCGGACCGTCCGGACGGGGCGCCGCGACCGCTCGGAGCGCCCCGCCTATCGCGCGGTCCTGGGGATCTCCAGCTCGGCGAACACGGACCTGTGGTCGGTGCCGGGGACGCGGTGGACGCCGAACGACCGGATCGCGAGCCGCGCGTCGGCGAACACGTGGTCGAGGGCCACCCCGGGGACCGGCTCCCAGCCCTGCTGGGGCCAGGTCGGAATGAGCCCCCGCCCGGTGACATCGGCGGCGTCGCGGTAGCCGGTGGCGAGCAGATCCCGCATGATCGCGTGGTCGAGGGTGGCGTTGAAGTCCCCGGCCAGGATCCGGTACGGCCCGGCCCCGGCCTTGGGCAGCTCCCGCAGGCCCTGGGCCCAGCAGGTGGCCTTGTAGTCGAACCGGGGCGCGCAGGGGTGGACCGAGACGATCTGGAGGTTCTGCTCCGGCGCGACGGCCACGGACTGGCGGAAGTTGCCGTAGTTGAGCGCGGCCTGGTCCGCGCGCAGGGGGAACCGGGCGTAGATCCCGGAGCCCCAGACGCCCGGGGTGGGCTCGCCGACCATGTGGGGGAGGGCCTTGCGGATGCCGGCCTCCTCCAGGCGTTCGACCGCCTCGGGGGTGAGCTCCTGAAGGGTCAGGATGTCGGGCTTGAGCCGTACGACGAGGTCCATGATCGTTTTGGTGTCCGCGGCGCCGCGCGCGAGGTTGGCGGCCAGCACGCGCAGCGCGGTCCCGCCGGGTTCCGGAGCCGGGTCGGCGAAGGCCCGGGGGAGCACCGCCCACGCGAACGCCCCCATGACGACCAGGCCGGCCACGCCCGCCGTCCAGCGGCGCAGGGACAGGGTCAGCAGCAGGGCGACGACCGAGGCCGCCGCCACGTAGGGCGTGAACGCCGCGAGCTGGATCCACCGGAACCCGGCGTCCCATCCGGTCGTCCGGAGCACCGCCCAGGCCGCGAAGGGCACCATCATGATCCAGATCAGGGCGGTGATCCAGCGCCGCCGGCGCGGGCGCCCGGCGGGAGGGGGCGTACTGGAGATCGTTTCCGTGGTCATTCCGCCGGACGCTACCGTCTCGCGCGGCGCTGGTGAAGGGCCTGCGGCGGTGCCCGGCAGACGGGGCGCGGAGTAGGCTCACCGGACATGACGGACCTCTCCCCCGACCTGGTCGGCGACTATCTCGACTGGTACCTCGGCGCCCACCCCGTCCATGCCGCCCTCTCGGGCGCCGAGGGGTACGACAGGACCCTGGGCGACTTCACCGAGACGGGCATCCTCGCCCGGGAGCGGGAGTCGAGACGCTGGCTGGAGCGGTTCCGGGAGGCCGGGGAGCCCGGAGACTTCGAGGACATGATCGACCATGAGCTGATCATGTCCACGCTGCGCGGCGGGCTGGCCTACGAGGTCTGGCCCGCCTGGCGGCGCGACCCCTCCGTCTACCTGGGGCCGATCTTCGGCTCGATGTTCGGCCCGTTCCTGCACCGGCTGTCCCCCGAGGGCGAGCTGGTCGAGGCGGCCGTCGCCCGGCTGGCCGAGGTGCCGGACGTCATCGCGGCCTGCCGTACGAACCTGGACCCGGCGCTGGCGGCCCCCCTGCTGGTCGAGCGGGGCCTGGGCCAGGCGCGGACGGCCCGGCGCTTCCTCACCGAGACGGTCCCCGGCCTGGTCGCGGACGAGACCCTGCGTGCCCGGCTGGCCGCGGCGGCCGAGCCCGCGGCGGCGGCCTTCGACGGGCTCGTGGAGTTCCTGGAGGGCTTCCGGGCCACCGGCACCTGGCGGATGGGCGAGGAGCTGTACTCCACGCTGCTGCGTGAGCGGGAGATGCTCGGCTACGGAGCCGGCGAGCTGCTCAAGCGCGGCCAGGAGGCCTACGACGAGCTGGACGCCCAGATGCGCGAGGTCGCCCGGCGGCTGCCCGGCGGCTCCGACGACTGGCACGCGGCCGTGATCGGGCTCCAGGACGACCACGCGCCGACCCTGGAGGACATGCGGGCCGAATACGACGCCGAGACCGAGCGGGCCAGGAGGTTCGTGCGCGAGCACGGTCTGGTGACGTTCGCCGACGGCGAGGAGTGCCGGGTGGTGCCGTCGCCGGAGTTCCAGCGGCCCATCCTCGCCGTGGCCTCCTACCTGCAGCCCCCGCCCCTGTCCACCTCCCGGACCGGGCACTTCTTCGTGCCGTTCACCCCCGCCTCCTTCACAGGGGAGCAGGTGCGCCAGCGGCTGCGCACCAACGCCAGGGCCCAGATGCCCTCCATCGCCGTCCACGAGGCCTATCCCGGCCACCACTGGCACCTGTCCTGGATGGCGGGCAACCCGCGCCGGGCCCGCAAGCTGTTCCGCACGCCGTACTTCACCGAGGGCTGGGCCCTGTACGTCGAGAAGGTCATGCGCGAGCAGGGCTACTTCACCACCCCCGCCCAGGAGCTGGCCCACCTGGACTTCCGCCTCTTCCGGGCGGCCCGCATCATCGTGGACGCCTCGCTGCACTGCGGTGACATGAGCGTCGAGCAGGCCGAGGAGTTCATGACCACCAAGTCCACGCTCACCCCAGGCACGGCCAAGGGCGAGGTCAACCGCTACTGCGCCTGGCCCACCCAGGCCCCCTCCTACCTGACCGGCGCCCTGGAGATCGACCGCATCCGCGACGACTACCTGGCCGCGGGCCGCGGTGACCTGCGCACCTTCCACGACACCCTGGCGGGATCCGGCGGCCTCCCCCTGGGACTGGCCCGCCGGGTGGCTCTGGAAGGCTAGCGGCATGTCCGACGACGAGGCGAGGGTGCTGGACGCCCTGGACGAGGCGGAGACGGTCCGGCTCCTGGCCGAGCTCGTGCGGGTGCCGAGCGTGACCGGCACCGACGCCGAGTCCGACCTGCAGCATCGCTGCGGAGGCCTGCTCACCGAGGCCGGGCTGGACGTCGACGCCTGGAAGTTCGACCTCGACGCGCTCCGGGCCGCTCCGGGGTTCCCGGGCATGGAGGCCCCGCGCGTCGAGGGCTACGGGGTGGTCGGCGTCACCGAGGGCGAGGGCGATCCCGCGCTCGTCCTGCAGGGGCACGTGGACGTGGTGCCGACCGGCGACCTGGCCAGGTGGCAGGGGGGCGACCCCTTCGGCGCCCGGATCAGCGGCAACGTCCTGCACGGCAGGGGCGCCTGCGACATGAAGGCGGGGCTGGCGGCGAACCTCGCCGTCGTCGCCGCCCTCCGCAGGTCCGGGGTACGGCTGGTCCGGCCGCTGGCCGTGCACTGCGTGGTGGGGGAGGAGGACGGCGGCCTGGGCGCGTTCGCGACCCTGGCACGCGGCCACCGGGGCGAGGCCGCGGTGATCACCGAGCCGACCGGCGGGACGATCATCGCCGCCGCGGCGGGCGCGCTGACGTTCCGGATCGAGGTCGCCGGGCGGGCGGCCCACGGCGCCACCCGCTACGAGGGCGTCAACGCGCTGGAGGTCTTCTGGCCGGTCTTCGAGGCGATCAGGCGGCTGGAGGCCGACCGCAACCGCGACCCGGACCCGGTCTTCGACGGCAACCCGCTGCCTTATCCGATCGAGATCGGGACGGTCCGCGCTGGTGACTGGGCCAGCAGCGTGCCGGACCTGCTCGTCGCCGAGGGCCGTCTCGGCGTCCGTCTGGACGAGGATCCCGCCGAGGCCCGCCTCGCCCTGGAGGGCGCGATCGCCGAGATCGGCCACCCGTGGCTGCGCGAGCATCCCCCGGCCGTCACCTGGCCCGGCGGCCAGTTCGCGAGCGGGCGGCTGCCGGCCGGACACGAGCTGCTGGACCAGGTCGCCGCGGCGGTGGCCGACGTGACCGGGACCCGTCCCGCCGAGACGGCCGCGCCGTACGGCAGCGACCTGCGCCTGTACGCCGCGGGCGGCATCCCGGCCCTGCACTACGGGCCGGGTGACGTGCGACTGGCCCACGCCCCGCGCGAGCAGGTCGACCTGCGCGAGCTCCGGGACGTCACCCGGGCGCTCGCCCTGCTGGTCCTGCGCCGCTGCGGGGTCCGGGACTGAGCGTCCGGAGCGTGGCGCCCGGCGGGTGAGTACGGCGAGACGCGGACGAGGCGGGCGGTGCGGGCCCTCGCCCTGGCGTGAGTCCGCACCGCCTCCCGGGGGACGGCCGTCCGGCATCGGGAGCCCACGGGTGAGTCCGAAAAGCTACCTGTAGGTAACCGAAGTCACATGAGTTCGCCTCACAATCGATGACGCGTCACTTGTGCGATGAAAGGTGATCTCTGTGCGGATCGCGCCATTTGCTCGACTGTCCCGTCCGCTGCGCCGGCTCGCGCGGGTCCTCGCCGCCGTTCTCGTCCTGGCGATCGTCCTGGCCGGGACCGTGACCTGGACGGTCCGCCGGTCCTTCCCGCAGCTCGCGGGGGAGGTCGCGCTCCCGGGGCTGGGGGCCGCCGTGACGGTCTACCGTGACGCCCGGGGCATCCCTCAGATCTACGCCGACACCCCCGCCGACCTGCTCAAGGCGCAGGGCTACGTGCACGCCCAGGACCGCTTCTGGGAGATGGACTTCCGCCGCAAGACCACCGCCGGCCGCCTGTCGGAGATCTTCGGCTCCTCGACCACGGACGTCGACAAGGTCGTCCGCACGCTCGGCTGGCGGCGCACCGCCGAGGCCGAGCTCGCCGTGATCAGGCCGGAGACCCGGCAGGCCCTGGACGACTACGCCGCCGGGGTCAACGCGTGGATGGCCCAGAACGACGGCTTCGCCGAGAGAAGCCTCGAGTACGGCGTGCTCAAGCTGACCAACGGCGGCTACGAGCCCGAGCCGTGGAGCCCGGCCGACTCCCTCGCCTGGCTCAAGGCGATGGCCTGGGACCTGCGCTCCAACATGGGCGACGAGCTCGACCGGGCGCTCGTCGCGTCCCAGGTCCCGGCGGAACGCGCCGGCCGGCTCTTCCCCGACTACCCCTTCGACCGCCACCAGCCGATCATGAACACGCCGGCCGCGACGGAGGACAGGCCCGCGGCCGGCCAGGCCGTCGGCGCGGCGGACGCGCTCGCCCGGGTGGCCGATCTCGTCGACGCGGCGCCGTCCCCGTTCGGCACCAGGGGCGGCGACTCCGCCGGGATCGGCTCCAACTCCTGGGTGGTGGGCGGCGCCCACACCGCCACCGGCAAGCCGCTGCTCGCCAACGACCCGCACCTCGGCCCCCGGATGCCGTCGATCTGGTACCAGGCCGGCCTGCACTGCCGTACGCCGAGCGCGGCCTGCCCCTACGACGTGACCGGTTACACCTTCGCCGGCCTGCCCGGCGTGGTGATCGGCCACAACGCCAGGATCTCCTGGGGCTTCACCAACCTCGGCCCCGACGTCACCGACCTGTACCTGGAGCGGACCAGGGGCGACACCGTGGAGGTCGCCGGCGAGTGGAGGCCCATGGAAGTCCGCACCGAGCAGATCAAGGTCGCGGGCGGCCGGACCGTCGACCTGAAGGTCCGCGCCACCGCGCACGGCCCGATCATCTCCGACGTGCTCGGCGACGCCCGCCGGGCCGTGCCTGGAGCCGCGGCGAACCTGGGCCGGACGGCCGGCGGGGCGGCGGACGGCATGGAGGTCGCGCTCCGCTGGACCGCGCTCGACCCCGGCCGTACGGCCGACGCCATCCTGCTGCTCAACCGGGCCGGGAACTTCGAGCAGTTCCGCGAGGCCGCGTCCTTCTTCGAGGCCCCCGCACAGAACCTGATCTACGCCGACGTGGACGGCAACATCGGCTACCAGGCCCCGGGCAAGATCCCGGTGCGGGCCGGGGGCGACGGCCGCTGGCCCGCGCCCGGCTGGACCGGGAAGCACGAGTGGACCGGTTTCATCCCCTTCGAGAAGCTCCCCCACGTCTACAACCCGCCCGAGGGCTACATCGTCACCGCCAACAACGCGGTGACGCGCCCCGGCAAGGATCTGTTCCTGACCACCGACTGGTCCTACGGCTACCGCTCCCAGCGCATCGCCGACCGGCTGAAGCAGGAGATCGGCAAGGGGAGGATCACCGCCGAGACCATGGGGCGGATCCAGATGGACGACCACAACGGCCTGGCCCCGGTCCTCCTGCCGCACCTGCTGCGCGTGGGGGTCCCGAACGGCACGCTCCAGGGCTGGGACGCCGGGCAGGGCCGCGACTCGGCCGGGGCAGCCTACTTCAACGCGGTCTGGCGGCACCTGCTCGGACGCGTCTTCGAGGACGAGCTGACCGGCGGGGCCCGGCCGGGCGGCGGTGACCGGTGGTACGAGGTCGTCCGCTCCCTGCTGGAGCGGCCCGCCGACCCGTTCTGGGACGACGTGCGCACCAAGGACCGGACCGAGGGACGCGACGACATGCTGAAGGCCGCCATGGCGGACGCGGACGCCGAGCTGCGCGAGCTGCTCGGCGACGACCCGGGGGAGTGGAAGTGGGGCGACCTGCACACCCTGGAGCTGACCCACGAGACCTTCGGCACCAGCGGCATCGGGCCGATCGAATGGCTGTTCAACCGCGGCCCGCTGCGTACGGCCGGCGGCAAGGACACCGTGAACGCCACCGGCTGGGACGCCACCGAGGGGTACGGGGTCAACTGGGTGCCGTCGATGCGGATGGTCGTGGACCTGGCGGATCTGGACCACTCGTGGTGGATCAACCTGACCGGCGCGTCCGGCCACGCCTTCCACGCCAACTACGACGACCAGGCCGCGCTCTGGGCGGACGGCGGGTTGACCCCGATGCGCTCCACCGAGCAGGCCGTACGGCGAGACGCCGCCGACACCCTCACGCTGAGGCCGTGACCTCGGCGGTTCCCGGCCGCCGGCCTCGGTGCCCTGTCCGCTCCCCGCCGTGCCGGAGGGGCTCACCACCCTGGCCGGGGCCGGAGAGCTCCGGACCGGAGCCGGCCGGCCCGCGCCCCGGCGGGTTCATCGCGGCGGGCCGGAGGGCCCGGGGTCGGCTTCGAGCCAGGCCAGCACGGCCATCACGCGCCGGTTGTGGTCGTCCGACGGCGGCAGTCCGAGCTTGGCGAAGATGTTGTTCGTGTGCTTGCCGACCGCCTTGTCCGTGACGTGGAGGCGTCCGGCGATCGCGAGGTTGGACATGCCCTCGGCCATCATCGCGAGCACCTGCCGCTCGCGCGGGGTCAGCTCGGCGAGAGGCTCGTCCCTGCCGTGCCGGGTCAGCAGCTGGGAGATCACCTCGGAGTCCATGGCGGTGCCTCCGGTGGCCACCCGCCGCACCGAGTCGACGAACTCGTCGACGTCGCCGATCCGGTCCTTGAGGAGGTAGCCCACCGCGCCGGCGCGGTCGGACAGCAGCTCGCGGGCGTAGAGCTGCTCGACGTACTGCGACAGGATCAGCACCGGCAGCCCCGGCAGGCGGCGCCGGGCCTCAAGAGCGGCGCGGAGACCCTCGTTGGTGAAGGTGGGCGGCAGCCGTACGTCGATCACGGCCACGTCGGGGTGGTGCCGGGTCAGCGCGTCGAGCAGCATCGGGCCGTTGTCGACGGCTTCGACCACGTCGAAGCCCTTGGCGGACAGCAGGCGGATCAGGCCGTCCCGCAGGAGTGTGAGATCTTCGGCGACGACAACGCGCACGGCAGCTCCATCGTGAGTTCGGTCGGGCCGCCGGAGGGGCTGCTCACCGCGAGCGAGCCGTCGAAGGCGGACAGGCGGCGTGCGATGCCGCGAAGGCCCGTGCCGGCTGCGGGGTCGGCGCCGCCGCGCCCGTCGTCGCCCACGGTCAGGCGCAGGACGCCGCCCGAATGGCGCAGCCGTACCCATGCCCGGCCGGCGTCGCTGTGCTTGGCCAGGTTGGTCAGGGCCTCGCTCGCAGCGAAGTATACGGCGGACTCCACCGGAGCCTCCGGCCGCTCCGGCAGGTCGACGTCGACCTCGACCGGCACCGGGCAGAGCAGTGCGGCGGCCTCGATCGCCCCGGCCAGCCCCCGGTCGGCGAGCACCGGCGGATGGATGCCGCGCACGAGGTCGCGCAGGTCGGCCAGGGCCTGGCCGGTGGACTCCCAGGCCTCCTCGATCAGCTCCCGGACCTGGGCGGGATCGCGGGCGCCCCGGGCCAGCCCGAGATTCATCCGGACCGCGACCAGCCGCGCCTGCGCGCCGTCGTGGAGGTCGCGCTCGATCCGGCGCAGCTCGGCCGCCTGCGCGTCGACCGTCGCGGCCCTCGACTCGGTCAGTTCCCTGACCCGCTGAGCCAGCGAGGATTTCGGTTGGAGCAGCAGGTGAGCCAGCCGCGCCTGCCCGGCGCGGACCAGCGACACGGCCGCCAAGGTGATCGCCAGGATCGCCAGGATCGACAGCGAGAGGGTGAACGACACCATCCAGTTCGCGTCCACCGTCCGCAGGAGCCAGATCGTGCCGACGGCGGACAACATCGCCCAGACGGCGATCACGAAGACCGCGCTGGTGACGCCGTGGACGGCCAGCCACGTGAGATCGCGCCAGGTGGCGGGATCCCGGAGGCAGGGGATCAGGTGAGCCCGGATCCCCGGTCCGGCCGGTGAGCGGTACGGCTCGGCCGGGTCCCGCTCCAGCACCCGGCCGGCCCAGGCCCGCTGGAAGCGCGCGAGCGACCGGACCGGCGCGAGCGCGCGGGCCAGCACCGCGAGGCCGAGCCCCGCCACCGGGATCAGCGCGACGCCCGCCAGCACCACGGCGGTCAGCAGCAGCGCGGCCGCGCCCGTGGCGATGTTCAGCGAGAGCCCGCCGACCGGACCGAGCCCGCGCCGCAGGATGCGGCCAATCATGGTCACCGCAACAGTCTGCCCGCTCGGCGCCGCGAAGGCGGTAGGCCCAGCCCCACCACGGAGAGGGCGAAATCCCCCCCACGCGATGGGCGCAGGCCGATGGAGGAGGCCGTACCGCACCCCGAAGCTGGAGACCTGCCTTGAAAACGACGGGAATCTCATGATCGAAGTAACCGGCCTGACGATGCGGTACGGCGACGCACTCGCGGTCGACGACCTGACCTTCGCGGTGAGACCGGGCCTGGTGACCGGTTTCCTCGGCCCCAACGGCGCGGGCAAGTCCACCACGATGCGGGTGATACTCGGCCTGGAGACGCCCGGCACCGGGACGGCGCTCGTGGGCGGCCGGCCGTACGGTTCCCTGAAGGAGCCGATGCGGGAGGTCGGCGCGTTGCTCGACGCGGGCGCGGTGCACGGCGGGCGGAGCGCCGCCGCGCACCTGTGGTGCCTGGCCCGCAGCAACGGCATCGGCCGCGGGCGGGTGGGCGAGGTGCTGGAGCAGGTGGGTCTGGCCGAGGTGGCCGACCGGCGGATCGCCGGGTTCTCGCTGGGCATGCGCCAGCGGCTCGGCATCGCGGCCGCGCTGCTCGGCGACCCCGACGTGCTGATGTTCGACGAGCCGGTCAACGGGCTGGATCCGGAGGGCATCCGCTGGATCCGCGAGCTGATGCGCCTCCTGGCGGGCGAGGGCCGCACCGTCCTGGTCTCCAGCCACCTGATGGGCGAGATGGCGCTCACCGCCGACCACGTCGTGGTCATCGGGCGCGGCAGGCTGATCGCCGACACCACCATGCCCGAGCTGGTCGAGCGGTTCCAGCGGGGCGTGCTGGTCCGCGCGGCCGACCAGCGGACACTGGCCGACGTGCTGCGGGCGGGCGGCGCGAGCGTGGGCGAGGAGGACGGCGGGCTGTCGGTGAGCGGCCTGGACGCCGCGCGGATCGGCGAGCTGGCCCTCTCACGCGGGATCGCGCTGCGCGAGCTGACACCGCGCAGCGCCTCGCTGGAGGAGGCGTTCATGGAACTGACCGGGGAAAGCGTCGAGTTCGGCGCGGGGAGGGCCGCCTGATGATCGACGCCATCGTCTCCGAATGGCTGAAGCTGCGCTCGCTGAGGTCCAATCTGTACCTCCTGGCCTTCTCGGTGCTGTCCGTGCTGCTCTGTGCCGGACTGGCGTTCATGGTCTCCAGGGGCATCGACAACCAGACGGGGGACGACCGGCTGCGCTTCGACAGCATCGGTTCCGGGCTGGGCGCCGGGCTGCCGGTCGCCTACTTCGTCATGGGCGCGCTCGGCGCCCTGTCGATCACCTCCGAGCACGCCACCGGCCTGATCCGCACGAGCCTGGTGGCCGTGCCGAGGCGGCAGCTCTTCCTGTTCGCCAAGATTCCGCCGCTGGTGGCCGTCACGCTGGTCGCCGGCCAGGTGCTCGTGTTCGGCATGCACTTCGCCGCCCAGGCCGTGCTGGGAGACCGCGCCGGGCAGGTCCTCCTCGACGGCCGGACGCTGGGCGCCTCCCTGACGGATCCGGGAGTGGCGGCCGGGCTGCTGGTCGCCGGGGCGGCCATGCCGCTGGTCGCCATGGTCGGGCTCGGACTGGGCGCGGTGATCCGCTCCACCGCGGGCTCGATGGTCACGCTGATCATGATCCTGTTCGTCCTGCCGGTGGTGGCGCAGACGCTGCCCGGTCCGTGGCGCGCGCGGATCGGCTCCTTCATGATGGAGAGCCTGCCCGACCAGATCGTCGCCGGAGAGGGAGCGGGCATCCTCTCCCCGCTCGCGGCCTCCGCCGTGTTGATCGCCTACCCGGTGGTGGCGCTCACCGCGGGAGCGGTCGCGATCGCCGT
Source organism: Streptosporangium canum (assembly GCF_900113865.1). Classification (GTDB taxonomy): domain Bacteria; phylum Actinomycetota; class Actinomycetes; order Streptosporangiales; family Streptosporangiaceae; genus Streptosporangium; species Streptosporangium canum. Next base: position 28,906 of record NZ_FOQY01000007.1, read on the forward strand.
CCGGGGGCGCGGGATCAGGCCGCTGGCCGTGGGTGGGCTGGTGGCCGCCCTGCTGGCCGCGGTGACAGTGATCCCGTCGAGCGCCGCGGCGTCCGCGCTGCCGTGGAAACCCTGCGGTGGCGACCTCGAATGCGCCTCCGTCCAGGTGCCCGTCGACTGGTCCAAGCCGTCCGGGCGGAAGGTCTCCATCCAGATCGCCCGGCTGCCGGCCGCCGGCACCCACCGCAGGATCGGCACGGTGTTCTCCATCCCCGGCGGGCCAGGCGGTTCGGGCATCGAGGATCTGAAGAAGAAAGGCGGCAGCTTCGCCGAGCTGCGCCGGCGTTTCGACGTGGTCAGTCTCGCGCCGCGCAACACCACGGACCTGGGCGTCATCCCGTTCGACTGCCTGCGCGCCGGCCCCTGGATCACCGTGCCCGCCGACCGCGCCGAGTACGACAGTCTGGCCGCGCGGAACCGGGCGTCCGCCGAGCAGTGCCGCAAGGTTGATCCTGAATACTTCGACCACCTCGACTCCGGCTCCGTCGCCAGGGACATCGAGGCGATCCGCGTGGCGCTGGAGGAGGAGAGGCTCAGCTTCGTCGCCACGTCCTACGGCGGGGTGGTCGCCACCACCTACGCCCGTCTGTTCCCCGGCGGCGTCCGCGCGATGTACATCGACGGCGGCGTCGACCATCTCGCCGACCACGCCACGGACCTGCGGCTCAAGTCCGAGATGATCGAGGGCCAGTTCACCCGGTTCGCCACCTGGTGCGCGTCGACCGCCACCTGCGCCCTGCAGGGGCGCGACGCCGGCGCCGTCTGGCGCGGCCTCACCGCCGCCGCCGACCGTTCGCCCGTTCCGGTGCAGGGGGAGCGGGTCGCCTACAGCGGGTTCGACTTCAAGGTCGCCGCCGCGCCCGACCTGATCAGCCCCGGGCCCGCGCCCGACTTCGCCAACTGGCAGCGCTTCGCCAGGGCCGTCGACAAGGCCGTGCAGGGAGACGCCTCCGGCTTCGCCGACTACGTCGAGCAGGCCACGGAGAGCATGAAGGTTCCCTCGTTCAGGGGCATGAACGTGACCCACTGCACGGACGGGCTGGGCTTCGACGGCTACCAGGAGTTCCAGCGGATGAAGGCGCTCGGCGAGCGGCTCTCCCCGAACTTCGCCGGAGACGAGCTCTGGCATCCGCTCGGCTGCGTCGGCTGGCCGGCCCCCGTCACCAACCCCGCCGCCCCGATGCCCGCCGACCGGCTCCCGCCGTTCCTCGGCGCCGGAACCTGGACCGACCACGACATAACCGCCGACATCGTGATGCGCGTGCCGGGCTCGTCCACGGTCCGCTACAACGGCCCCGGGCACGGTCTCTACCTGTCCGGCAACCGGTGCGCCATCGCACACGCCAACCGCTACCTCACCTCCCTCCGCCTCCCGCCGCGGGGCACCACCTGCGAGCCCCCGGCCGCCGGGTAGCCCCGCCCGAGCCGGATCCCGGGTGCACGACGTGGCAGGGTTCCCGGATTCCCCGCCGGGCGCGGATGTCGTGGACCTCGGCGGGGTCAGGTATAGGTGCCGCGGACCTCGACGATGTCGGCCAGCGGGAACTCCAGGTAGTCGCCGGCCTCCTCGCACCACGCGTCGAGCACGCCGCTGCGCAGCTCGCCGTGGCTGATGGTGGCGGTCAGGCCGTCGGTCAGCGTGATCGCCGCCCGCACGCCGCGGTCCACCACGAAGCCGAGCAGCGATTGCTGGGCGGTCGGCAGCCGGGAGGCCATGCGGCCGATGACCGCCCACGTCCTGCCCTGCTGCCGGACGGCGCCGTCCTCGCCGGCGAGCAGCCGCCGGGCGTGCTCGTGCGGATCCGGCGGCGGCTCGACCAGAGGGTGCGGCGGCTGCTCCAGCTCGGCCACCCGGCCGCCGGGCAGCAGGATCAGCCGCCCGTTCCGCGGCTCCTCGATCCGGGCACGGCGGACGGTGATCTCCCCGGTGTCCTCGATCGGCACCGGGGCGTAGCCGTTCTCCCGGAGCGCCGCGAGGGTCTTGCCCGCGGGCATCGCGCTGGCCAGCACGGTCGGCGCGAGCAGCCGCAGGCCCAGCCTGCCCAGCCGCCGGTGCCCGGCGATCTCGGCCAGCAGCACCGGGTCGGAGGCCTGCACGATGCAGGCGACCGTGGTCACGGTGACCTCGCCGTGCCGCCGGGCCACGTCGCGCACCAGGTAGTCGAGGGGTTGCGGCACCGCGCCGACCTCGGCGAGGTCGGCCAGGAGGGCGTCGGCGGTGTAACCGGAGTCCATCGCCCGGCGCACGCTCACCGGGGTGAACCGCCACACCGAGGCCGCGCCGCGCGACTCGCGCTCGGCGGCCCGGTCCAGCAGCTCGGCCAGCTCGGTGGAGGGCGGCCCGGTCACCACGGCGGTGAGGTCGGCGCCGAACAGCGCGCTCCGCCGTACGCTGGCCAGCGCGCGGGTCGAGCACTCCACCAGCACCGGGTCGTGCTCCACGACCGGGCTGGAGTCGTCGTTCTCGTCTCCCGCCGAGGCGTCCAGGGCGGCCAGCGCGCGGCCCAGGTCGGTGATCGTGTCGTAGGCGATCAGCCCGAGCATCCGGGCCTCCTCCAGTACGGCGGGGGCGCACTCCGCCAGCAGCGCCTGGTCGAGCAGCGGGGCATGCCAGTGCGCCGACCCGACCAGCCCGGCCCGGTCGGCGCACGCCGTGCTGGCGGGCAGGCGGGCCAGCACGCCGAGCACGGCCCGCCGGGCCCTGCCGACCGAGGCGCCGGCGGGGTCGTCGCCGAGCACGGTGCCGTATTTGCCGTCGATCCGGCGGAGCGAGGATCGCTCCATCCGCCACCACGCCGACAGCAGCACCCGTAGCCTGGCGGCCGCGTCGTCCAGCCGCCAGCGGTCGAACTTCTCGGTGGGCACCAGCCCGCCGGCCGGTTCGTCCCAGGCCAGCAGCCGGGCCACCGCGCAGATCTCCAGCAGGAGCCGGGTCTCGTCCTCGTCGCAGCCGGTGTCCCTGGCCAGCCGCCGGACCTCGCGCACGCCGACCCCGCCGGCCTTCAGCAGCGGCAGCGGGAACTTGGCGGTGTTCTCCAGCATCGCGGCGCAGCGCTCGACCACGTGCGGGGCGGCCAGCGTCATCAGGTGGTCGACCGCCTCGGGGTCCACCGGGACGGTCGCGAGGTCGGGCGGGCAGGGGGTGAACGGCGGGTGGTAGTCGGGGCCGCGCAGCGCGAGCGCCACCTCCCGGGGCATCTCGGCCACGTTCCAGCTCGGCCGGAAGAGCAGGCCGTGGTCGGCGGCCCACTTCTCCGGGGCGCCCGGCACGACGAACCGGCCGCCGTCCACGTCGCGGATCGGGCCGTCCCAGGCGAACTCCTCCAGCAGCCGCCGCGTGCCCTCCGGGGCCCGCTCGATCATGGCGGTCACCCGTCCGGGGTCCGAGAGCACCTCGGTGACCCTGGTGACCGTGCGGCGCTTGGGGCCGTGGGGCAGGCCGAGCGTCCTGGCGAGCGCGCGGAGGGCGTCGGCGCTGACCGTCCAGGAGTTGAGGTAGTGGGAGAGCGGCTCGCCGAGCCCGCACGGGGCCGTCCACCACCGGGCGACCCCGCCGGCGACCCGGATCCGCCCCTCGTCGTCGGGCCAGGCCAGGGCGTGGTCGAACAGCCGGTCGACCCAGGGGGCCACCTCGGCCTCCGGCACGCCCATGAACCGGGCCAGCGTCTCCAGGTCGACCTGGTCGCCGAGGGCCAGTGACGCCTGCGCGACCTCAAGGCACGGCAGCGGAAGCCCCCGCATGACGGCCATCACCGCGAACCCGTTGCCCAGCCGCTGCGCCAGGGTGTCCAGGCGGCGCGGCCACGGTGCGGCGATGGCGTCCGAGCGGTTGGCCAGAACTCGGGTGAGCCGTTCTTCGTCGAGGGTTTTCAACCAGCCGAGCAGGTGATCGTCCATCTCGCAGCTCTCTCAGGAATCTCGCGCGGGGACTCTCCGTGAGCCATAGGCATCCACGGTAATGCAGAGGACATCTCCGAAGGCATGCACCGCGCAGAATGCAATGTGTTCCAGAGGTGTTCGCCCGGATTCTTGACCGGCCCCGGGACCGCCGGCGGGGAGGCGCGGCGGTCCCGGGATCGATCGGCGCCAGGTGAGGGGAAGAGGCGGCGCCTGTCCGAGAGGGTCTGCTGAGGGCCTAGCGGAGGACGGCCCAGACGATTTTGCCGTAGGGAGCCAGCGGGGCCCAGCCCCAGCGCAGGCTGAGCGACTCGACGATGTGCAGGCCGAGGCCGCCGATGTCCAGCGGCGACGGGTCGCGGAGGGCCGGGAGGCCCGACCCCGGGTCGTTCAGCGCGCAGGCGACCAGGCCGTCCCGGCGGAGCAGGGAGAGTCTGATCGGCTCCTTGGCGCGCGTCTCGGCCAGTCGCAGGCCGTGCCTGAACGCGTTGGTGGCCAGCTCCGAAACGACCAGTTCCATGTTCTCGCTCAGCTCGGCGAGCTTCCAGCCGGTGAGGGTGCCCGTGGCGAAGCTGCGGGCGGAGTGGACCGACTCGGCCTGGGGCGGGAGCACGAAGGTCGCGCTGGACATGGCCGGTGATCCGGAGAGGAGATCACGCGCCGCGTCGGGCCACCAGCCGACTGGGGGCCACCAGTCGAGCGCTGTCCATGACGTTCGGGGGGGCGCGGTTTGAGCGAACTGCACAGCGATCATCATGGTGCAAACTCCTGTGCAGGTGCAAGAGCGAATGCACGTGCATAAGGGGTGTGCAACCGCTACGGTTACCCATGATTCGGCAATCCGGATGGAAAGGGGATCTTGTCCGCGGCTAGGGATCTTGGGCCGCGAAGTGACAGACTGTCGATCAGGAAAGCGAGCGAGGAGCACACACGTGTCCATGGACCCGCCCGGTACCGGTTCCACCGTTCGGCGCATCATGCTCGGCGCAAGCCTGCGCCGCCTGCGTGAGGAGAAGGGACTCCCCCGTGAGGTGGCCGGATTCCACATCCGGGCCTCCGAGTCCAAGATCAGCCGGATGGAGCTCGGCCGTGTCGGTTTCAAGACACGGGACGTGGAAGACCTGCTCACCCTGTACGGCGTGCTCGACGACGCAGAACGGCGCGGCCTGCTGGAGATGGTCCGCGAGGCGAACACCCCCGGCTGGTGGCACAAGTTCGGCGACCTGTTGCCGAACTGGTTCACCACCTATGTGGGGCTGGAGGAGGCGGCGAACGTGATCCGCACCTATGAGGTGCAGTTCGTTCCCGGCCTGCTGCAGACGTCCGCCTACGCGCGCACAGTGATCCGGTTGGGCTACCCGGACGTGCCGGAGGCGGAGATCGAGCGCCGTGTGCATATGCGCATGCAGCGGCAGGAGCGCTTTACGAAGAAGGACGGCCCGCGCCTGTGGGCGGTCATCGACGAGGCGGCCCTGAAGCGGCCGATCGGAGGCAAGGAGATCATGCGTGAGCAGCTCCAGCACCTGCTGGAGGTGGCCACGCTCTCCAACATCACCCTCCAGGTGATGCCCTTCCGGTTCGGTATGCACGCGGCCGAGGGTGGCGCGTTCAGCATCTTGCGGTTTCCCGAGTCCGACCTGTCGGACGTCGTTTATGTCGAGCAGCTCTGGGGTGCCCTCTACCTGGACAAGCGTGAGGATATCGATCCGTACCTCACGGCCATGGAGCAGCTGTGCGTGGAAAGCACCACGCCTGGGGGCACCGCCGAGATCCTCGGCGACCTTCTCAGAGAGATCTAAATGGAGCACACCTACAACGGCATGCCCGCCACGGACCTGGCCGGGGCCAGCTGGCGAAAGAGCCGTCACAGCAATTCACAGGGTAATTGCGTAGAACTCGCTGAGCTGTCGGACGGCAGCATCGCGGTTCGAAACTCCCGTTTCCCCGACGGTCCGGCCCTGATCTACACCCGCGACGAGATTCGCGCGCTGGTGCTCGGGGTGAAGGACGGGGAGTTCGACGGCCTGATGGTGTAACACTGTTTTTACATCCGGCTCACTTCTTAACTCCGGTGCGTCGGTGATGTAACGCAACGAGTAGGCGGATCGGGCAGATTCTGAGTTCCCGGAGTGACAGCGGGGCAGAGGAATTGGGGGCCCAGACCATGCTTGACCAGATGACCTTGTATCCCGTGGCCGACGACGTGCTGTTCGCGCCCGGTGGTCGTGTCGTGATCCGTACCTATGGCGTCGCCTCGCCGGCCGTGGATGAGGGGGAGGTCACTTCGGTTTCCTATCGGACGTGGGTGACGGGGGTCCGCGACCAGCCTCGCTACTGGCGCTGGGGGCATTTCGAAGACGCCTGCCACGGTCATCGCAAGGTACTGGAATGGCTCACCGGGCGGGGCCCGCAACCGCACGCCGCGGCCGCCTGAGGGTATGGGAAGGACGTGGTAGCCGTCGGCCTGGGGATCGACGTTCACTGCGGCGGCGAAGGCTGAGGCCACGGGGCCGCCACCGGGGCCGGGCACGGTCGGCGACCGTGCCCGGCCCTCCGCGCGATGCCGTGACGATGTGATGACGCGACGGTGAGGCGGCCGTGCGGTCCGCGTCTTCTCGGCTCCTGTACGGACTCCGGCTCCTCGGCTAGGGTGCCAACCAAGCATTCGCTTGAGCTGGGGAGGCGCCTTCCATGCGGCGAGGGATCTACCTGATCGAAGAGGTCGACTTCCGGCCGATGAACTCCCGCAAGCCGCTGGAGTACCTGACCTGGCTCACGCGCTACAAGAAGGAGGACGAGACCCTCGACGCTCCCGAGCTGACCAGGGGGCTGTCGATCCGGTCGCGCGAGATCGACCTGGTGGGCGCCTTCTACGCCGTCGGCATCACCGGCCATCCGCAGTTCAAGGCCGTCACCCTCTGGGACTGCCACGGCGGCTGGGACGGCGGCTGGCGGCAGATGATGAACATCTACGACGGCGTGAACGACAGGCTCTTCCTGTCCGACATCGACGACCTGCGCTTCTCCGCCTTCTCCCGGCCGCTCGGCGCGGTGGCCGGCAGCCCGGCGCTGGCCGACATCACCGCCGAGGGCTACGCGGCGCCCTTCTACCTGTTCGAGAGCGCCCGGGTGCGGCCCGGTGCGGCGCTGGAGTATCTCGACGCGGTCCGGCGGGAGCGCGCGCCGATCCTGGCCGACCACGGCCACCGGCCGATCGGCCTGTACGAGGTGCTGTTCTGCGACAGCGAGGTCGTCACGGTCTGGGGCATGTCGCTGGAGGACCACCTGTCGCTGCAGCGGGCCGGGGACGCCGCGCTCGGGCTGGACGACGAGGTGGAGCCGGATCCGCGGCTGCTCGACTGGCGCAGACGCTCCCGAGACTTCCTCGCCGGTCCGTGGCGGGAGACCCTGCTCGCGCCGTTCCCGGGCTCGCGGCTCTCGCCGGTCCAGGCTCCGCCCGGCGGGTAGCCGGAAGAGACCGGTCCGGCTCCCGCCCGGCGGATGGCCGCAAGAGCGGGCGCGGCCGGAAGGCCCCGGCCGTTCCCGCCGCCGTTCGGCGGGTGACCGGGAGTGGGCGCGGCCCGGAGTCCCACCGCCCCGGGGCGGGGTCGGCCGGGCCGCGCGAGTGGATCAGACGGGGGCGTTCCAGGTGAGGACGACCGGCTCGTCGCGCTCGTAGCCGAGCCGGGAGTAGGTGCCGGTGTCCAGGCGGAAGTGGCGGCCGTTCTCGGGGAGCAGGCCGAGCCAGCGGGCGCACAGCACCCGCAGGAAGTGCCCGTGGGCGACCAGCACCACGTCGCCGTCGACCGCGCGGGCCCGCGCGATCACCCGGTCGGCGCGGGCGCCGACCTCCCGCGCGCTCTCCCCGGGGTGCTCGGCGTCGCCGGGGATGACCCCGTCCCGCCACAGGAACCAGCCGGGGCGGGTCTCGCGGATGTCCGGGGTGGTGATGCCCTCGTAGCCGCCGTAGTCCCATTCCCACAGGTCGGGGTCCGTCTCGTAGTCCGTGAGCCCGGCCAGTTCGGCCGTCCGGCGGGCCCGCAGCGCGGGGCTGACCAGGGTCAGGTCGAACGTCCGGCCCTTGACCAGCGGGGCGAGCGCCCGCGCCTGGTTGTCGCCCTTGTCGGTCAGCGGCAGGTCGGTGCGCCCGGTGTGGCGTCCGTCCCGGCTCCACTCGGTCTCGCCGTGCCGCAGCAGAATCATCTCGTTCATCGTGCCCCCCATCATGCCGGTACGGCCCGGGGCGGCCGGTCAGCGCCCCGCGAGCTCTTCGGCGACCGGGGTGAAGGCCTCCAGGTCGCGCTCGTGGTGGAGCACGAAGTAGGACAGGTCGTGGGTGTCGCGCCAGTAGCGGAGCTTGTCCGCGATGTCCTGGCGGGTGCCGAGCAGGACCTGGGGCGTCTCGTCCTGGCGGGAGGAGTCGGCGGCGCTCCACGGCTCGTCCGGTCTGCGGACGCCGAGCTGCTGGATGCTCGTGCCGAGCTCGATCCGGTCGTAGCGGCCGGCGGCGGCCCGCCGTACCACGTCGACCTTGGCGAGGAAGGCCTCCAGGCCGCCGTCCAGGCCGTCGGGGCCGGTGCCGTCGGCCCGTACCCGCATGCCGAGGTTGATCACGTCGGCCTCGCGGGCGGCGAGCCGCAGCATGCGGGGGCCGCCGCCCCCGAGCAGCAGCCGGGGGTGGGGCCGGCGGGCGGGTTTGGGCCACTGCTCCAGGCCGGTGATCCGGTAGTGCTCGCCGTGGAAGGTGAACGGGCCGTCCGCCCAGAGTCCCTTCAGGACGGTGATCGCCTCGGCGAGCCGGTCCACCCGGACCCCGGGGGGTTGGAGGGCCAGTCCCGCGGAGGTGTAGTCGGCGGCCATCCAGCCGGTGCCGAGGCCCAGCTCCAGGCGGCCCTCCGACAGCAGGTCGACGGTCGCCGCCTCCTTGGCCAGCACGGCCGGGTGCCGGAAGTCGTTGGCGAACACCAGGGTGCCGACGCGCAGGCGGCTGGTCGCGCACGCGGCCGCGGTCATCGCCGCGACCGGCGCGAACCGGTGGCCGATCAGGTGGTCGGGGACGAGCAGCACGTCGAAGCCCGAGCCTTCCAGGCGGCGCGCCTTGTCGGCCCAGGCCCTGGCCGACTCCGCCTCGCGGACCACGGCGGCGAACCGGAACGGACGGTCCATCGGCACCCCCTCTGCTCTAACCAAGCGCTTGCTAAAGACTAGGGGAACCGGGCGGGCAGGGGAACTGGGCGGCCCGGCCGCCGGCCCGCCGGTCGCCGGGGTGGGGGCCGCCGGGGTGAGGGTCGGCGCGAGGGCGCGGTGCCGGACGGCTCCAGGTCGCGCCCGCCCCCGGCGCGGCTCGCCGCCCCCTCTGTATACCAAGCGCTTGCTTTATTTCGGCGGGAGGCTCGACACTGGCCCCATGGCTGACAACACCCCGGTCCGGGACGTGACCGACGGCGAGGTCGCGTTCTTCAAGGGCAACGGCTGGGTACGGCTGCCGCGTCTGGTCGGCTCCGACCACGCGGCCCTGCTCCGCGACCGGGCGCTGAGCCGCCTGCGGGATCGCCCGCGCGCCGTCACCTCCAAGGTGGACCAGGCGTTCGGCCAGTCCAGGGACATCGCCGAGACCGACGGGCACTTCAGGGAACTGGCCCTCGCCCCCGCCCTCGGCCGGGCCGCCACCCGGCTGCTCCACGGCGTCGCCGGGGTCCGGGTCCAGGTGACGAACCTGCTGATCAAGGAGCCGGAGCGCGGGAGCCGGCCCGGCGAGGACCCGGACGGGCATGACCACGCGGGCGGCGGGCACGGGGCCACGGAGTTCCACCAGGACTTCCCCTGGATGCCGATGGACCGCTCGGCCATGCTCACCGTCTGGCTGGCGCTGGTGGACGTGCCCGCCGACATGGGGTCGCTGCGGTTCTACGGCGGTTCCCACCGGCACGGCCTCCTCGGCCGGTCCTTCACACGTGACGGCGACGACCAGCTCAGCCAGCATCCCTGGCTCGGGGAGCTCGACCTCTCCCCGCCGCTGGACCTGGCGGCGGGAGACGCGACCGCGCACCACGCGCTGACCGTCCACGGCGCCGCCGCCAACCGCCGCGACAGCGCCAGGCTGTCGTTCACCGTCACCTACTTCGACGCGGACGCCCTCTACACCGGCACGCCGTACGGGCAGACGGACGGCCTGGGCCTCACCGTCAACCGGCCCTTCGACCACCCGAAGTTCCCGGTCGTCCCCCATGAGGGCTGAGCGCGGGGAGCCGTCCGCGGGCACCGAGACGGTCAACGGCCCGGTCCGGGACCTCGGGGCGACGCTGATGCACGAGCACGTCTTCGGGCTCAGCCCGGAGATCCTGTGGAACTGGCCGGACATCCCCGAGGGCTGGGACCTGGAGCGGCGGGCCCGGGAGGCGGCGGACAGGCTGACCGAGCTCAAACGCCACGGCATCGACTCGATCGTGGACCTCACGGTGATCGGGCTCGGCCGCTACGTGCCCGCCGTGCGGCGGGTGGCGGAGCTGACCGAGGTCAACATCGTGGTCGCCACCGGCCTCTACACCTACGACGCGCTCCCGCCCTACTTCGGCAACCGGGGGCCGGGCTCGCTGTTCGGCGGGCCCGACCGGCTGGCCGAGTTCTTCGTCAGGGACATCACCGACGGCATCGGCGACACCGGCGTCAGGGCGGGCATCCTCAAGTGCGCCTCCGACCATCTCGGCATGACGGCGGGCTGCGAGCGGGTGTTCCGCGCGGTCGCCGAAGCCCACCGGGCGACCGGTGTGCCGATCTCCACCCACTCCCACAGCGCCTCCGGCGGCGGCCTGGAGCAGCAGCGGCTGCTGGCCGGGGCCGGGGTGGACCTGACCAGGGTGATCATCGGACACGCCGGGGACTCCACCGACGTCGCCTACCTGGAGGAGCTCATCGCGGGCGGCTCCTACCTGGGCATGGACCGGTTCGGCATCGAGACGATCAGCTCCTTCGAGGACCGGGTGGCCGTCGTCGCCGAGCTCGCCGGACGCGGCCACGCCGGCCGGATGGTCCTGTCGCACGACTCCTACTGCTTCAACGACCGCTTCGACCACGACGTGGTACGGCGGCGCCACCCCAACTACCACCTGCTCCACATCTCCCGGGACGTGCTGCCCGAGCTCCGCAGGCGGGGCGTCACCGAGGAGCAGATCCGCCAGATGCTCGTCGGCAACCCCCGCGACATCTTCGCCCGGCGCGAGCCGTACTGACCGTGCCGGCCGCCGCGCCCCGCCGACCGTACCGAGAGGCATGTCATGATCACCGCTAGCGACTTCGACGTCAGCGCGGCCTGGCACATCGCCGCGCCGTACGACTTCCTGCGCAGGCTCCGCCACGAGCGGCCGGTGTTCCACAGCGAGCATCTGGGCGCCTACGTCATCACCCGCCACGAGGACGTGCGCGCCGCCTACGGCGATCCGCGGCGCTTCTCCTCCGAGGGCTCGCTGACCATCTCCCGCAGCCTCACCGAGGAGACCCGGCGCGTGCTGGGCGAGCACGGCTCGTTCCTGTCCAGCTTCGTCGCCAACGTCGACCCTCCCGCGCACACCCGGCTGCGCCGCTCGGTGTCGCGGGCGTTCACCCCCCGCGCGGTCGCCGCGATGGAGGGGCTCTTCAGGGACCTGAACGAGGAGCTGCTCGACCGGGTCGTCCCCCGAGGGGCCGCCGACTTCGTCGCGGAGCTCGCCCACGTGCCGTCGGTCAAGCTCACCGCCCGGTTCATCGGTGTCCCCGAGGCCGACGAGGCTTTCGTCCAGAAGCACGTGAAGGACTGGTTCCAGCTCTTCCTGTCACCCCAGCCGCCGGACCGCCAGCTCGTGCTCGCCGACAGCTTCCTGACCTACCTCGACTACGTCGACAAGCTGGTCGCCGCCCGCGCGGCCGAGCCGCGCGACGACTTCGTCTCGCTGATGACCTCGCTGATCGGCGCCGAGCTGTCGCACCGCGAGGTCGTCGAGCTGATCTCCACGATCCTGCTCGGCGGCAACGACACCGTGCCCAACCAGCTCGGCAACAGCGTCCTGCGCCTGCTGCGCGAGGGGATCTGGCCGGTCCCGCCCGAGATGATCCAGAACGCGGTCGAGGAGTGCATGCGCGTCGACGGCGCCAGCCTCGGATCCTTCCGCCACACCAGCACCGACGTCGAGATGCACGGCGTCACCATCCCCGCCGGCTCGCTGTGCCTGCTGTCCACCGACTCCGCCGCGCACGACGAGACCGTCTTCGCCGAACCCGAACGCTTCCGGATCGACCGGGGCAACGCCGACGCGCACATGACACTGGGCTACGGCATCCACTTCTGCGTGGGCGCCGCGCTGGCCCGCCTGCAGCTCCGCACGGCCCTGGAGGTGCTCGGCCGCCGCCTGCCGGGGCTGCGCCCGGCGCCCGGCCGCCCCGTCGCCTACCGCACCTCGATCGTCGGCCGGGGCCTGACCGCGCTGCACGTGGAGTGGTGACGCGCTCCGACGGCGAGATCGCGCTGGTCACGGGGGCCGCGCCGGGGACCGGAACGCCCTGCGGGCACCGCCCCGAGCACCAGATCAGGGCATGGGGGCGTGAGAAACTGGGGTCGTGACGATATCTGTGGGTTTGGTGGGCGCGGGGCCCTGGGCGGAGATGGTGCACGCGCCGATGCTGGCGGCCGGACCGGACACGCGCCTGGTGGGCGTGTGGGCGCGGCGCCCCGAGGCGGCCGCGAGATTCGGCGTCCCGGTCTTCGCGCGCGTCGAGGAGCTGTTCGACAACTGCGAGGCGGTCGCGTTCTCGGTGCCGCCCGCCGTACAGGCCGAGCTGGGCGTGCTCGCCGCCAAGGCGGGCAAGGCGCTGCTGCTGGAGAAGCCGCTCGCGGCCGACCTGGACGGCGCCCGGCGGCTGGCCGACGCGGTCGGGGAGGCGGGTGTGGCCTCGCAGATGGTCCTGACCTGGCGCTACTCGGCGGCCACCCGGTCCTTCCTGGCGCGGGTCTCGGCCATCGAGCCGTTCGGCGGGTACGCGGCCAACATCTCCGGGGCCATGCTCGGCGGCGACTTCGCCACCCCGTGGCGGCTGGAGCGCGGCGCGATCCTCGACGTCGGCCCGCACATGATCGACATGCTGGACGCCGCGCTCGGCCGCGTCACCGGGGTCCGCGCCCACGGCAACCCGCTGGGCTGGGTCGGCCTGCTGCTGGAGCACGAGACCGGCGCGGTGAGCGAGGCCTCGCTGTGCATGAGCGCGCCGGGCGAGACACCGCCCTCCACCGTGGACATCTACGGCCGGCTCGGCCGGGAGTCCATCAACGGGGAGCAGCTCGGCTCCGACGTGTTCGCCGTCATGCTGTCGGAGTTCGCCGAGACCGTGGGCCGGGGCGGGGGCCACCCTCTCGACGCCGCGCACGGCCTGCGCCTTCAGGAGATCATCGCCGACGCGGAGCGGCAGCTCAGCTAGCGGGCGGCGTCCCGCGCGGCCCTTGACGCCGGGACGTGCAGGGGGATTGATAACGTTTGTCCGACGCGCAGCGCGCAGCGAAGTCCGGTGTGAGTCCGGCGCTGTCCCGCAACTGTCATGGTCTCCTCGGACCGAGCCAGGTCGCCTGCCGCTGCGCCGACGCCGTCAACCCTCGTGGAAAAGGGTGATCCGTCATTTTCACGGGTCTCTCGGTTCCGGTAACTGAAAGGACCTCTCTTGAGGCCCGTACGTACCGCCTTCGCCGGCGCGCTGCTCGGCGCGCTGACCCTGGCCGGATGCGGTCAGAGCCCCGCCCCCGCCCCGGACGCGGCCGTCGCCTCCCCGGCGCCCTCGGGCGCGGCGGACTTCCCCGTCACCGTCGAGGCGGGCAACGGCTCGATCGCCATCGCCAAGAGGCCCGAGCGGATCGTCTCGCTGTCGCCCACCGCCACCGAGAGCCTGTTCGCCGTCGGAGCCGGAGCCCAGGTCATCGCGGTGGACGACCAGTCGAACCACCCGGCCGAGGCGCCGAAGACCGACCTGTCGGGCTTCAAGCCGAACGTCGAGGCGATCATCGCGAAGAAGCCCGACCTGGTGGTGCTCGCCAACGACGCCGACGACATCGTGGCCAAGCTGACCAAGGTCAACGTCCCGGTGCTGCTGGAGCCCTCGGCCACCAAGCTCGACGAGGCCTACGACCAGATCGCCGACCTCGGCGCGGCCACCGGCAACAAGGCCAAGGCCGACGAGCTCGTGGCCGGGATGCGGAAGCAGATCGACGAGCTCGCGGCGGCCGCGCCCAAGGACAAGAAGCTCACCTTCTACCACGAGCTGGACACCACGCCCTACTCGGCCACGTCCACCACCTTCATCGGCCAGATCTACGGACTGTTCGGCCTGACCAACGTCGCGGACAAGGCCCCCGACGCGGCCGGCGGCTACCCCAAGCTCTCCGCCGAGTTCGTCGCCCAGGCCGACCCGGACCTCGTCTTCCTGGCCGACACCAAGTGCTGCGCGCAGTCCAGGGACACCCTCGCCAAGCGCCCCGGCTGGTCCAAGCTCACCGCCGTCAAGAACGACCAGGTCATCGCCCTCGACGACGACGTCGCCTCCCGCTGGGGCCCGCGCGTGGTGGACCTCGCCAAGCAGGTCGGCGACGCCGTGCAGAGAGCCGCGACCGAATAAGTGGCCGACCTCTCCCGCCCCTCCGGCGCCGGCCGGACAAGCGCCTCCCCGACGGACCCCCCACCCCCGACCACCGGCCGGGGTGACGCCGCCTCGGCCGCGGCTCCCGTCTCCGACGCCGGCCGGGATGCCGCCGCCTCCGTCGTGGCGCCCTCCCCGGACGCCGATACGGCGGGGCGCGGGGCGGTGACGGCCGGCGTCCCGGTACGGCGGGCGGCCGGGGCCCGTCCGCTGGCGTCGCTGGCGGCGTCGGGTGTCCTGCTGGCCGCCATGCTCGCCGCCCTGCTGATCGGCGCGGCGGACATCCCGCCGGGGAAGGTGGCGCTGCAACTGCTCGACTGGCTGCCGTTCGTCTCGGCCGACTCCGGGCTGGCGCCGGTCGAGCAGGGCCTGCTGGCGGAGATCCGGCTGCCCAGGGTCCTGCTCGGCGCGATCGTCGGCGGCCTGCTGGCCATCGCGGGCGCCGGGTACCAGGGCGTGTTCCGCAACCCGCTGGCCGACCCCTACCTCCTGGGGGCCGCCGCGGGCGCCGGTCTCATGACCACGATGGCGATCGTGTTCATGAAAGGCGACGAAACGGCCCTCCCCATCCCGGCCGCCGCGTTCGCGGGGGCCATCGGCGGCGTCCTGCTCGCCTACGCGCTGGGCAACGTCGCGGGCCGGGGCGGGGGCACCGCCACGCTGGTCCTCGCCGGCGTGGCCGTCTCCTCCTTCCTCACCGCCATCCAGACCTTCCTGCAGCAGCTCCGGGTGGACGAGCTCCAGCGCATCTACGCCTGGATCCTCGGCGACGTCGGCGGCGGCTGGAGCCAGATCGCGCTGGTCGCCCCGTACGCCGTGGTCTCAGTGGTGATCATGCTGCTGCACGGCAGGCTGCTCGACGTGCTCTCGGTCGGCGACGACGAGGCGGTCAGCCTCGGCCTCAACGTCGCCCGCGTCCGGCTGGTCGTGTTGCTCGCCGCCTCCCTGGCCACCGCCGCGGCCGTCGCGGTGAGCGGGCTGATCGGCTTCGTCGGCATCGTGGTCCCGCATGTGGTCCGCCGCCTGGCCGGTGGCTCGTACCGGACGGTGCTCCCGCTCTCGCTGATCGGCGGGGCCGCCTTCCTGGTCCTCGCCGACCTGATCGCCCGGACCGTGCTGGCCCCGGCCGAGCTGCCCATCGGCGTGGTCACCGCCTTCGTCGGCGCGCCGTTCTTCATCGCCGTGCTGCGCGTGACCAGGCGGGTGGAGACGTGAGCGGACCGGGAGGCGTGCCCGGCGCGCCCGCCCGCGCGAGCACCGGGCCGCAGGGCGAGAGGGCCGTAGAAGAAGAGAGCGCGAGGCGAGGGGATCGGGTGAGTCACGTCAGGGTGCGGGACCTCGCCGTCGTCCTGGAGACGCGGACCGTGCTGTCCGGCGTCGGTTTCGAGGTGCGCGGCGGCGACTGGCTGGCCGTCATCGGGGCCAACGGCGCCGGCAAGTCCACCCTGCTCAGGGCACTCGCCGGGGTGCTGCCGTGCTCCGGCGAGGTGCTCATCGACGACACGCCCGTCCGCAGGCTCAGGGCGAGGGACCGGGCCCGGCTGCTCGCCTACGCCCCGCAGGCCCCGGCGCTCCCGGTCGACATGACCGTGTTCGACTACGCCCTGCTGGGCCGCACGCCGTACATCCCCTATCTGGGCCGGGAGAGCCGCCGTGACCGCGAGGTGACGGCGTCGGTGCTGGAGCGGCTCGACCTGTCGTCGTTCGCCTCCCGCACGCTGGGCCACCTGTCCGGGGGCGAGCGCCAGCGCGTCGTGCTCGCCAGAGCGCTGGCCCAGCAGGCTCCCGTGCTCCTGCTCGACGAGCCCACCACCGCCCTTGACCTGGGACACCAGCAGCAGGTCCTGGAGCTCCTCGACCGCCTCCGCCTGGCCGACGGGCTGACCGTGGTCACGACCCTGCACGACCTGAGCCTCGCCGGCCAGTACGCCGACTCGATGATGCTGATCGCCGGGGGCCGGGTGGCGGCTTCCGGCGCCCCGGCCGAGGTGCTGACGGAGAGACTGATCGGCGAGCACTTCGACGCCCGTGTCCGGGTCGGGACCGGCGCCGGAGGCAGGCCCGAGGTCCATCTGGAACGCCCTTGACGTCCGGCCGCCGTGCCGGGACCGGCCCCGGCCGCCGGCCCGCAACCCGATGGGAGTGCCCGTGAAGCTGAGCCACCGCGACGAGGACGGGGCCCGGCTGGCCTCGCTGCTGTGGGAGTTCGGCCCCGGCCGGCGGGCGATCTCCTCGGCGATGGTCGGCGGCGGCATCGGCCCGGCCGAGTGGGTGCTCAACGCCCAGGTGATCGGCGGCTACGCGCGGATGGACCCGGTGGACCACCTGCTGGAGATGGCCCCGCCGGGGCCCGGCGTCGGCATGCTGACCGCGGCGTCGGTGGATCACTTCACCCGGGCGGCCGACGGGGGAGCGGAGGCGGTGGCGACCGTCGGGCTACGGGTCCCCACCTGGGCCGCCGCCCCCGACGGCGCCGCCGATCCCGAACTCGCGCCCATGTATCTGCCGGGGACGGTCAACATCATCGTCGCCGTGCCGGTCGCGATGAGCGACGCCGCCCTGGTCAACGCGGTCATGACGGTGACCGAGGCCAAGTCCCAGGCGCTGCTGGAGGCCGGTTTCCCCTGCACGGGCACGGCCTCCGACGCCGTCTGCGTGGCCGTGCGCGACGACGGTCCCGAGGAACTGTTCGGCGGCCCCCGGTCGCTCTGGGGCGCCCGGATCGCCCGCGCGGTCCACGACGCCGTACAGCGGGGCGCCCGCGACTGGGCCGATCGGAGTGATATCACGCTGAAGAGCCGTCTGATTACGGAAAGTGCTGTCTGAGAGGGGTGGAGACGCCGATACTGGGACGGTGACCGTTAAGAAGACCCCCATGAGGATCGAGCGACCGGCCGCGCGCGTGATCCGGACGGTTCTGCCGGGCAGGCCGCCGTTCACCGTCGCCGACCTGCTCCGGTTCCCCGACGACGGGAACCGGTACGAACTCTTCGAGGGAAGCCTCCTCGTGAGCCCGCCCCCCACCCCGGTGCACCAGCTCGTGGTCATGCGGCTGGTGCGGCTCCTGGAAGACGCGGGCGGGCCGGATCTCGCGCCGGTCCCCAGGATCAACCTGCGCGTCGGCAAGGCCGACTTCCTCGTCCCGGACGTCGCCGTCGTGCCGAGCGCTCTGGCGGCCGACTCGGAAGCGGCGTTCGCCCCCCGGGACGTGGTGCTCGCGGTCGAGGTGGTGAGCCCGCACACCCGCAGACGCGACCGCGTCATGAAGCCCAGCGCCTACGCCGACGCCCGCATCCCGTTCTACTGGCGGGTGGAGCCCGCCGAGGGACCGGCGGTCTACGTCCACGAGCTGGACGGGGAGGGCTACCGCCTCGTCCGGAGGTGCGAGGCAGGGCAGGTCGCCACGGTCATCGCGCCCTTCCGGCTGAGCTTCGACCCCGCGGAGCTCGCCCGGCCGCGCGCGTAGCCGCCGGCCGGCCGGAGGTCACTCCTCCTCTCGCATGACCGTGCCGTCCGCCCGTACGGCGACGCCGTAGTCGGTGAGCGCGCCCCGGGCGGTGACCCTCCCCGTCCTGAGGTCGGCCTCGATCTCGTCGAGCGGCCGGTCGTACGGCGAGCCGATGCCCCCGCCTCCCGTCGTCTCGATCACGAACGCCTCTCCGGCGACGAAGAGGGCGTTGTTCACCTTGGAGCCCAGGCGTTCGAGCGAACCGTCCGGGTGCCGCCGGTAGAAGCCGCCGACCCGTCCCGGCAGGCCGCCCGAACGGCCGGGCGGGGCGTTGCGCAGCCGGTCGCCGCGGGTGGTGACGTGGGCGTCGGCCAGGAAGCGGATCACCGTCCGGGAGCCCAGCCCGCCGCGGTGGCGGCCGGGTCCGCCCGAGTCGGGGACGGTCTCCACCGACTCCACGATCAGCGGGCAGCGGGTCTCGACCGGCTCGGCCTGGGGGACCGAGTTGCGGCCGATGCCGAAGTGGACGCCCGTCGAGTCCGGTCCGTCCTTGCCCTGCCGGGCGCCGACCCCGCCGAAGTCATAGGACAGGTGGATCCAGTAAGGCGCCCGCACGGCCGCGATGGAGAAGGGCTGCAGGATCCCGCTCGCCGCGATCGCCCGGTCCGGCATCGCGTCCGACAGCGCCTGGAAGATCGCCTCCATCGCCGCGTAGACGGGCACGAACCGGCCGCCGCAGGGGTAGGGGGAGCAGGCGTTCAGCAGCGAGCCCGGCGGCAGCCGTACCTCGATCGCCCGCAGGCAGCCGTCGTTCATGGCGATGGACGGGTCCAGGAAGCACCGCACCGCGAACACGGCGGCGGCCAGCGACTGCGACGACGAGGAGTTGATCGCCGCGGGGACCTGGGGGCCGGTGCCGTCGAAGTCCAGCACGACCCCCGCCCCGGGCTCCAGGACGACCGCGACCCTGACCGTGTGCGGGGTGCCGGGGTCGATGCCGTCGTCGTCGATCGGGTAGGAGGCCTCGTAGCGGCCGGCGGGGAGCGCGGCCAGGGCCGTGCGGGTCCTGGTCTCGGTGTAGTCCAGGTAGTCGTCGATCCTCCCGGCGAGCCCGGCCGGGCCGTACTCGGCGACCAGCGCCTCGACCCTGGCGGCGGCGACGGCGGTGCCCGCGATCAGCGCCCGCACGTCGCCCATGACCTTGTCCGGGGTGCGGCTGTTGGCCCGCAGGATCGCCTCGACCGTGGCCTCGACGCCCCGCTCGGTGGCCAGCCTGACGGGCGGGAGCTGCAGGCCCTCCAGGAAGATGTCGGTGGCCAGCGGCGCCATGCCGCCCGCCGACAGACCGCCGAGGTCGGAGACGTGGATCATCGTGGCGGTGAAGTAGGCGGGGACGCCCTCGACGAAGACGGGCCGGTAGACGAGCAGGTCGTTGGTGTGCACGCCGCCCCGGTAGGCGTCGTTGAGCGCGAACACGTCGCCGGGGTGCATGGTCGCGGCCGGGATGTCGGCCAGCAGTTCCGGCAGCGCCACCTTGAGCGCCATGCTGTTCATCAGCGTGGTGGCCATCGACTGCGCGATCAGGCGCCCGCCCGCGTCGAGGATCGCCGCCGACGCGTCCGACCCCTCGACGATGAACGTGGAGTAGGCCGACCGCACCACCACGATGCTGGCCTCCTCCGCGGCCACCACCAGCGCGTTCCGCAACACCTCGGCGGTCAGCGCGTCGCGGGCGCCCCCGTCCCCGGCTCCGCGAGGACCGGGGCCGCGGCGGTCCGTCCCGCCTCCGCTTCCGCGAGGGCCGGGGCCGTGCGGGGCCGCCTCGCCCGCCCCGTGGGACGCGGTGCCGTCCGTTCCGGTCGCCGGGGTGCCGTTCACCTGGCCGCCTCCGTCAGGATCACGCTCATGGCCTCCGCGAGCCGGGCCGTCCATCCGGGGGGAACCACGATCGTCGACTCGGCGTCCTCGACGATCGCCGGCCCCGCGACCTCTCCGAGGCCGGCCCGGGTGAACACCGGAACCTCCACGTAGCCGCCCGCCTCGGGGAAGTAGGCGCTGCGCCTCCTCGCGGGGCGCGTGACCCCGCCGTCCGCCGTACCGGCGCCGGGGAGGCCGGCGGGAGCGGGCGGGCCGGGAGTGGCGGGGGAGCGGGGGGCGCGGGCGGCGGCCTGGGTGACGCGGACGCGGTAGCCGACGATCTCCGTGGGACCCTCCTGGGCTATGCCGTACACCTGCAGGTAGCGGGCGGAGAAGCGGCCGGCCAGCTCGGTGGGGGAGTCGGTCCACGGGACGGTGAGGTCGTGGGCCTGCCCGGTGAAGCGCATGTCGGCCGAGCGGGTGACGGACACGCCGGGCGAGTCCGGGCTCACCCCGAGGTCGCGGGCGGCCGCCGTGGCGAGGGCGGCGAAGACCTGTCCGGGGTCGGCGTCCAGGGCGGACAGGACGCGGTCGGTGGACAGGTCGCCGGAGAGCAGGCCGGCCGCCGAGCCGACGCCGCAGTACGCAGGGACGACCACGGTGGAGATGCCGAAGCGGGAGGCGACCCGGGCCGCGTGCATGGGTCCCGCGCCGCCGAACGCGACCATGACGAAACCGGCCGGGTCGATGCCGCGCTGCACGGTGACCACGTGCACGGCCGACCCCATCGAGGCGTTGGCGATCTCGTGGACCGCGTGCGCGGCCTCGGCCCGGGACACTCCCAGCGGTCCGGCCAGGTGCCGGTCGACGGCCTTCTCGGCGAGAGCCCGGGACAGCGGCATCGTCCCCCCGGCGAAGGAGGCGGGGTCGAGGTAGCCGAGAACCAGGTTGGCGTCGGTCACCGTCGGCTCCTCGCCGCCCAGGCCGTAACAGGCCGGACCGGGTTCGGAGCCCGCCGACCTCGGCCCGGCCCGCAGGGCGCCGGCCGGGTCCACCCACGCGACGCTGCCCCCTCCGGCGCCCACCTCGGCCAGGTCGACGGCGGGGGTCTTGACCGGCACCCCGGTCCCGGCCCGGCGGCCGCCGAAGCTGCCCTTGCCGCCGACGTGGAACTCGTGGGTGATCTCCGGAGTGCCGTCCCTGATCACGCAGGTCTTGGCCGTCGTGCCGCCCATGTCGAAGGAGATCACGTCCGGATAGCCGGTCGCCGCCGCGGCCAGAACCCCCGCGGCGGGCCCGGACTCGATCGTGGTCACGGCCCGGCGCGCGGCCAGCTCGGCCGACATCACGCCGCCGGCGGAGTCCATCACGTGCACCGGGGCGGTGATCCCGACGGCGGCCAGCCGCGCGGTCAGCCGCCGCAGGTATCCCGCCATCACCGGCCCGACGTAGGCGGACATGATGGTCGTGGTCGCCCGTTCGTACTCGCGCAGCTCCGGCCAGACCTCCGAGGAGATCACCACGGTCGGGACCAGGGCCCCGAGGATCTCCGCGATCCGCCGTTCGTGGGACGGGTTGGCATAGGAGTGCAGCAGGCAGACGGCGACCGCGGTGACGCCCCGCCGTGCGATCTCCTCGCCGACCCGGACCACGGCCGCCTCGTCCAGCGGCCGCAGCACCTCGCCGCGGCTGTTCACGCGCTCGGGCACCTCGAAGCAGTCCTCCGCCGCGACCGGCGGGGCGGGCGGGTCGAAGCGGAGGTCGTAGCGGTCCTCCTCCACCCGGGCGTACCGGCCGAGGGGGATCGCCGAGCGGAAGCCCAGCGTCGTGACGTAGGCGACCCGGACGCCCCGGCGCTCCAGGACCGCGTTGGTGGCCAGCGTGGTGGCGTGCACGACCCTGGTCACCGCCGACGGGTCGGTACGGCCCAGCACCGCGGTGACCGCGGTGACGATCCCGTCGGTGGGGTCGTCGTGGGTGCTCAGGCACTTGGCGACGGACATCCGCCCGTCCGGCCCGCTGAGCACCGCGTCGGTGAACGTCCCGCCGACGTCGACTCCGATCGCGTGGCTCACCGGCGTCCTCCGCCCGGTGGCCCGCCGCGGTGTTCACCGCGAACGCCGCTGTGTTCACTGGCTCGCTCGCTCCGCTCACTCACGAAGCGCAGGCTATTTCCCTAGCAAGCGCTTGTCTATCCGCCATTCTCTTGACTTCTGCACTACGGTTGCCACGCTTGTCCTTATCCCCCTTATGGAGTGGCGATGCGGCGGTCCGGATCTGCTCTGACCCTCCTCGGCGGCCTCGCGCTCGCGGTCGCCGCCATGACGCCCGCCCTGGCGCACGAGCATCCCAGCGGGATCACCGACCTGGTGACCCCCGCGGTGGTCCGGGTGGAGGCGAAGGCGCGCGTCGACATCACCCTGCTGGACCACATCGGCGAGCTGGTCCACGTGGAGCGGAGCTACGAGGTGCCCATCGGCGCCGGCACCGGGACCGTCGTCACCCCCGACGGCGCCGTCGTCACCCTCGCGCGGGTGGTCAGGACCGACAAGGACATCGCGGTGTACGCCGCGAACAAGATCTTCGCCGAGCACCACAAGGTCAAGATCCCCCAGGACTTCGAGCGGCACACGATCAAGAACGACCAGCTCAACCACCACCTGCAGGAGTGCTATCCGCCCAAGCAGCCCACCGCGACCTGCATCGTCGACATCACCACCGAGATCCACGTCTTCCCCAACATCTCCCCTCCCGACAAGGAGGGGTTCAAGGCCGAGATCGTCCGTGCCGACTCCAGACCCGACGGCCCCGCCGTGCTGATGCCCGTCGGGCGGGCCGACGGCGGCGCGGGCCTGCCCACGGCGCCGCTCGCGGCCACGGTGCCCGACAAGGAGGGCTCGCCGGTGGCGGTCGCCGGGTTCACCGGGCGGCCCGCCGCGGACCTGCCGGAGACCGTGGACATCGCCCACCTGCGAGCAGGGGGCGCCGGGACGGGCGGGCGGCAGTTCAAGGACCCCGAGAACAAGGTCGACGAGCCGGCGAAGCTGGGGGCCCTCGTCGACAAGGGCCTGATCGGCGGCCCGGTGATCGAGGACAAGAAGGGCGCGGTCGTCGGGCTGCTCGTCGGCGGCGGCAAGGACGGCCGGATGATCGGCGTCCGGGAGATCTCCAAGGCGCTGGCCGAGGCCAAGGTCGCGCCCAGGCGCGGCCCGATCGACGCCGCCTTCGAACAGGCGCTGACCCGCTTCCACACCAAGTACTACGGCGACGCCGTGCCCGCATTCCAGCGCGTCCTCGACCTGTATCCGGGGCACACCGTGGCGGCGGCGCACCTGAAGACGGCCCAGCAGAAGCGCGGCACCGCCGAGGACGAAGGGGTCAGGAAGGCCGCCGCCCCCGTCGGGGACGAGAGCGACGGGCCGCCGCTGTGGCCGTTCCTGGCCGCCGGCGGCGTGCTGGTGGTGGCCGTGGTGGCCGGCGCGCTGCTGCTCTGGCGGCGCAGGTCGCCGCCGGGGGAGGGGCCGGCCGGCAACGGTCACCCCGGCACCACCCGGTCGGGGGACACCCGGCCCGGGACGGCCCCCGTGCCGATCGCCGGCCCGCCGCCCGCGCTGCGGCGCCCACCGCCCGACGAGACGGCCGATCCCACGGTCGTGGTCAGCCGGTCCTTCCCCGCCCTGCCCAAGACCTCCTCCACCTCGCCCGGCCAGCCCGTGCTGGTCGCCCGGGACCCCGGGGCCAAGCCCGCCGACCCGGCCGCCCAGCGGCTTCCCGGCGCCAAGACCGCAGACACGGCGGCCCAGAAGTACTGCACCGCCTGCGGGATGCGGCTGGGCCCCGCGCACCGCTTCTGCGGCTACTGCGGCCACGCCTCCGAGACGTGACGGCCGTGAACGAGAGAGCACTGATCGGCCAGGAGGTGGCCGGATACCGCGTCGAGGACATCATCGGCAAAGGCGGCATGGCCGTGGTCTACCTCGCGGTGGACTCCCGGCTCAACCGCCGGGTGGCGCTGAAGATCCTCAATCCGCTGCTGGGTGAGGACGACCGCTTCCGCCAGCGTTTCGTGCTGGAGTCGCGGACGGTCGCGAGCATCGACCATCCCAACATCATCCCGATCTACGAGGCCGACTCCGCCGAGGACGGCACGCTCTACATCGCGATGCGCTACGTCGACGGCCCCGACCTGCGCCGACTCTTCTACGACCGGGGGCCGATGCCGATCAGCCAGGTCAACCGGATCTTCGCGCAGGTGGCCGCCGCGCTGGACACCGCGCACGCGCACGACCTGATCCACCGCGACGTCAAGCCCGCCAACATCCTGATCGCCGGTCACACCGAGGGCGACCACGCCTATCTCACCGACTTCGGCATCACCAAGCACCGCACCTCGATCTCCGGGCTGACCCAGACCAACCAGTTCATCGGCACCCCCCGCTACATGTCTCCCGAGCAGATCAACAAGGAGCACATCGACGGCCGCTGCGACCAGTACGGCCTGGCCTGCGTGGTCTACGAGGCGCTGGCCGGGCGGCTGCCGTTCCAGCGCGACAACGAGATCGCGCTGCTCTGGGCGCACCTGGCCGAGTCGCCCACCCCGCTCAGCACGCTCCGGCCCGAGCTCCCGATGGAGGTCGACGGCGTCATGGCCCGGGCGCTGGCCAAGTCGCCCGAGCAGCGCTACGACACCTGCACGCAGTTCGTCGCCGAGCTCCGTGACGCGATCAGCGGCCAGTCCTACCAGCTCAGCCAGGGTGCCCGGCCGGTGAAGGAGAGCAAGGCGCCCAGGTCCGGCGGCCGGGGCATCCTCATCGGAGCGGGGGTCGCGATCGTGGCGATCATCGCGCTGCTGGGAATTCTCGCGACCTTCCTGCGGGGCGGCGACACCTGGGTGCCCTACGAGGGCACGGCGGCCGTGCCGATCGGGTTCGAGCATCCCGATGACTGGACCCCGCGCCCGCACGCGGACGTGTTCATGGTGGCCTCACCGAAGGCGGGGGAGTTCGACGCGCTGTTCGCCACGCCGGTCACCGCCGACTGGGCGGCCGTCAACGAGATCATCAAGGACGCGCCGGAGGAGGCCACCGGCATCTACGCGCAGACCCTCGACACCCTCGATCCCCGCGGCGGCGCGCAGCAGCTCCAGGAGACCCTGCAGTCCTCGCTGCCCGGCACGGTCAACGTCTACTCCGAGGTGGTCCAGGTGCTGGTGGGCGGCAAGCCCGCCGTACGGCTGGAGGGGTCGATCACGGATCCGCAGCGCGGCGGCAAGCTCGAGTTCACGGGGTGGGCCGTGGAGCGAGCGGACGAACCCGCACTTATGATCTACTTCTGCGCGCCCGGCAGGTGTGACGACGCGCTCGCCAACCGGCTCATGCGGAGCGTGTCCTTCCCTGCCTCGTGACTTGTGGCCGACTTGCAACCCGCTGGTCTGGGCGTTTTGTCCTATGTGAAATGCGGACGCGAGGGCTTAGTCTCCCCGCATGGCGGTTCCCCTCCTCCTTGTCCGGCACCCCCGCACGGTGTCGCTCACCCGGCACCTCCGCGCGGTGTCGAAAATCGATCTGCTCATCGGATGCGCGATCATCGTCCTCGGCACGCTGGAGGCGTTCACCGTCGCGACCGAGTACGGCGCGGCCGAGACCCCCGAGCTGTGGTGGATCGGCCAGGCGGTCGTCACCGGCGTGCTGGTGTGGTTGCGCCGCAAGGCGCCGGTCGCGGTCTACATCCTGATGATCCTCGCCCAGTACGCCTGGCACCGGCAGGGCTACGAGCACTGCCAGGTCTGGCAGCTCGCCTCCCTGCTCATCGTCTTCCACACGGTCGGCGCCGAACTCCCGTTCAAGCCGGGCCTCGCCTGGGCCGTGACCGGCATCCTGGTCTTCGACTCCGGCGCCGTCGACCACCGCCTGCTCCCCTTCGACGAGGTCATCTTCCTGACCGTCGTCTTCGGCGCCGCCTATCTCACCGGTCTCGCCGTGCACGCCCACGCCACCCGGGCCCGCCGCCTGGCCGACCATGCCGCGCAGGTGGAACGCGACAGGGAGCGCCGGGCCGCCGAGGCCGTCGCCGAGGAACGGGTCCGCATCGCCCGCGAACTGCACGACGTGGTCGCGCACAGCGTCAGCATGATGGTCATGCAGGCCGGGGTGCTCCGCCGTACGCAGGGCGGGGAGAACGAGGTGCTCCTCGGCATCGAGCGGATGGGCCGCGAGGCCGTCGAGGAGCTGCGCGTCATGCTCGGCGCGCTGCGCATGCCGCTCGACGAGGCCATCCCGCAGCCCGGCCTGGACCTGCTGCCCGGCACGGTGAGCACGCTCGTCTCCTCCGGGCTGCGGATCACCCTGGACGTCTCCGGCGAGCCGGTACGGCTCGCGCCGGGGCTGGACCTGTCCGCCTACCGCATCGTGCAGGAGGCCCTCACCAACGCGGTCAAGCACGCGGGCGAGTCCGAGATCCGGATCTCGATCTCCTACCGCGAGAGCCGGGTGGAGCTGGAGATCGTGGACGGCGGCGGCAGCGCCTCCTCCGGGCTGTCGACGGGCAACGGTCTCGTCGGCATGCGCGAGCGCGCCGCGCTGTTCGGCGGCGCGTTCGAGGCGGGCCCCCGTCCCGAGGGCGGTTTCCGCGTCCACGCGTCCCTGCCGATCTCCCAGGAGGCGTTCGCGATTGAGCGGCTCGGATAAGCCAATGACACGCCGATCCCGTGAACGAGCCGGCGTTCCGCTGAGCGAGGAGAAGAAGTGAGCATCCGCATCGTGATCGCCGACGACCAGGCGATGGTCCGCGTCGGGCTGAAGCTCGTCGTGGAGAGCGAGCCCGGCATGGAGGTGGTGGGGGAGGCGGCCGACGGACTGGAGGCCGTCACCGTGGCCCGCCGCACCCGGCCGGACATCGTGCTGATGGACATCTCCATGCCGCGCATGGACGGCCTCACCGCGGCCAGGAAGCTGCTCGACTGGCCGGACCCGCCGAAGGTCGTCATGCTCACCACGTTCGACACCGACGAGAACCTCTACGCCGCGCTCCGCGCCGGGACCAGCGGGTTCCTGCTCAAGGTCTCGCCGCCCGAGCAGCTCGTGGAGGCCATCCGCGTCGTCGTCGGCGGTGACGCGCTGCTCGACCCGGCCGTGACCACCCGCGTCATCGCCTCCTTCGCCGGCCGCCACGACCCCGCGCCCCCGCCGCAGCTCGCCGACCTCACCCCGCGCGAGCTGGAGGTGCTGCGGTTCCTGGCCCGTGGCCTGACCAACGCCGAGATCGCGGCACAGCTGTTCGTCGGCGAGGCCACGGTCAAGACCCACGTGGCGCGGGTGCTGATGAAGCTTCATCTGCGTGATCGGGCTCAGGCGGTCGTGTTCGCGTACGAGTCGGGTGTGGTCCGGCCCGGGGCGGCGGTCGGGTAGAAGGAGACCCACTCCTCGCGGCTCATCCGGAGCATCTTGACCCCGAGCGAGCCCAGCGCGACCGCCGGGGCGACCCACATCACGACGGTCACCGGGCCGTAGGGGACCAGCAGCGAGGTGCCGTAGCCGATGCCGACGGCGAGCGGGACCCACCAGTGCGCGAACCCGGCGCGCCAGACGCCGACCAGCAGGATCGGCAGGCCGAGGATCGCGAAGAAGATCCACGGCATCTGGAAGCCGAAGACGACGCCGGGCAGGTCCAGCATCTCGTCGAGGATCCGGGTGGCCTCCTCGGGGCTGTTGTGCCGTCCGAGCCACCACTCGACCGGGTCGATCATGAGCAGGCCCGACAGGTTGATGTAGCCGAGGACGGTCAGCGGGCCCACGATGTGGCCGAAGACCACCGAGCGGCGGCGCATCACGTGCAGCAGGCCGATGGCGGCCAGGCCCATCAGCAGGTAGGCCCAGTGGTACATGGCCGACTCGACCTGGGCGAGGGTGGGGTTGACGCCGTAGCTGACCGCCTCGCGGTCGTCGCCCCAGGTGCCCGGGTCGAGGACGACGGCGACGGCCTGGAGCAGCGGGGCGACGATCAGCAGCGTGCCTGCGGCCACGCGCCGGAAGTCGGCGGAGTCTTTGAACATGGGGTTTCCTTGCCTGTGCGGGAACTGTCGCAAGGAAGGTAGGTCGCCGTCTCCTCCCCGGTCGTCCGCCGCCGGGCGGATCCGCTGTCCCTCTCACGGGTAAGGCCGTCTCCCCCGGAGGCAGGCGCCGGCCGGGCCAGGTCAGGGCGCCACGGCGACCTGAGTCCGGTGGTGCTTGGGGTTCTCGATCTCGTCGACCAGCGCGACCGCGAGGTCGGCGTAGGAGAGCAGGCCCGTCTCCTCGCCGCCGGGCAGCACCTGCTCGCCGCCGGTCCGGTAGCGGCCGGTCCGCGGGGCCTCGTCGTCGAGCAGCGTGGGCGGCGGCGTGACCATCAGCCAGTCGATCCCGGTGTCCGCCGCCCGCAGGACGTCGAGCTCCGCCGCGTGCCCGAGGGAGAAGTTCCTGGCCTCGTCCGGGAAGCCGGGCGCGTCCAGGAGCCGCACTCCGGGCGCGGTCTCCAGGAGGGTGCCGATGCCGACGACCACCAGCCGGCCGACGCCCGCCCGTGCCAGGCCGTCCAGCAGGGCATGCGCCGCACCCACGTAGAACTCCTCCGCCGGCACGTCGAGCCGGGCGGCGGCGCTGATCGCCGCGTCGTGCCCGGCGGCGACCGCCGCCACGCTGTCCGCCCGGGTGACGTCGCCGGCCACCAGCGTCACCCCGTCACCGGTCGGGCCCTCGTACCTGGCCGGATCGCGCACCACCGCGGTGACCTGGTGGCCGCGGGAGACGGCCTCGGCGACCGCCCGCCGGCCGGCCCGCCCGCCCGCGCCGAAAACTGCGATCTTGCTCATCGCGGATGCTCCGTCCGTCAGGGCCGGCGGAGGATCGCCGGCCGATGTCGCGACGGTAGGGCGCGGAGGGTCGCTTTCCGCAACGATAGTTACGCCGACCAGCCGGTTCTCCGGCGGTGCGGGGTGAGACGGCCGGTTCTCCGAGGGCCGGGAGGGCGGGCCGTGCCGGATGGATTTTCCGGCGGTGCGGGGGAGAGGGCCGGGGATCGGCTGGTTCTCCCGGAGGCTGGGGCGGGGTGGCGGTGACCAGCCAGGCCGCGCCGCGCAGCCGTACGGCGCCGGGCTCCTCGTGAGGCCGGAGCGCCTCCGTGAGAGCGTCGCGGGCGGCGGACACCGGGTCGACCTGGTCGAGCATGAAACGGACGGGACCCCAGGCGCCGAGGAATCCGGCCGCGTCCTCGGCGTCCCGGCCCCACATCTGGGGCGCCTCGACAGGCTCCGAGGTCACCGCCTCGAAGCCCGCGCCGGTGAGCACCTCGCGGATGCGGTCCGGGTCGGCCAGCGACTCCGGCCCCGGAGCGCCGGGGCCGGTGGTGGCGGGCCGTGCCGGGAGGTGCTCGGCCATCGTGGTGAAGACGGGGCCCGGGTCGTTGTCGCTCATCTCCCGCAGGGACAGGAAGGCCAGCCGGCCTCCCGGCCGCAGCGCGCGGCCGATGTTGGCGAACGCGGCGACCGGGTCGGCGAAGAACATGATCCCGAACCGGCTGACGGCCACGTCGAAGCCGTCAACCGGGAGGGTGTCGACCGGCCCACCGCCGGCAGACCTGCTGCGCCGCCGCCGGTGTCGAGGACAGGACCTCTCACGCTGCGGTGAAGATCCTTCTCATGCCTCGCGCAAGATCATTATCAGCGCCGACTGCCGTTCCCGGGTTCCTCGATCCGCTCATGCCGGGCGAGGTGGCCGGGCGGCCGGCGTGCGAAACGGAGTGATCAGAATTGGGCGTTGGTCATCGTGTACCACGTCGGAGCGAATGCCAGCAGGGCCAGTGCGCCGAGGACCGCGGACGACTTGAGTGCGCGTGAGGTGGTGATGGTCGCGGGTGCGATGGGCCTCAGCTTCCATCGTCCGACCGCGACGAACGCCGCGACGCCTCCCAGCAAGAGATTCGCGGGCACCAATTCGTATTCGCCGCGCATGATATGAAAACCGGCCGCGAGAATCATCGTCAGCGTCAGGCCGGCGGCGGCGAGCGGCGTCAGCTTCGGCTTGACGCCCGTCATCGCCGGCAGGATCAGGCCGATGCCGCCAAGCACCTCACAGACCCCGATGAAGACGATCAGGGGCTGCGACACCGCGGCGTACCAAGCCACGGCCTGGGGCGCTGCCGCATACAGGGCTCCGTCGTACAGCAGCACCTTGCCGAAACCGCTGCCGGCGAAGAAGAAGCCGAACAACGCCTGGAGTGACCAAAGTGCGCCGTTGAGCGTGAACCTCGTTCCGCGTTCCTTGGGCTGCTCGACGTCCTTGACGCCGAGTGGGTTCTCGCTGACGTTCCGGTTCATGTCCGGTCACTGCCTTTCTTGTCGGGTCGGCCGGGGAAAGATCTTGGTGGGCGGGTCGGTACGAGCCGGCCCGTCCGTCGTCTATGGGGTGGTGGCGGCGTGGCGGCGGGCGGCGCTGGGCGCGGGGTCGGCGTTCATCGGTCTTGAAGCAGTCCGAGGACGTTGCCGCCGGGGTCGGTGACGGTGGCCACCAGGCGGCCGCCGCCGATGTCGTGCGCGGCCTCCTTCACGGTGGCTCCCGCGGCGGTCACCTCGGCGAGCTTCGCCTCGATGTCCGGTACGTGCCAGTAGGCCACCGGCGAGGTCATGCCCTGCGGTCCATCGCCGGGCACCAGTCCGATGTGCTGGCACTCGGCCTCGAAGCCGACGTAGTAGGACGAGTCGGTCTGCGGCGCGATGCCGAGCAGGGCCGCGTACACCGCCTTGGCCCTGGCCAGGTCGGACACGGAGTGCAGCACGGTCCTGATTCCCTGGGGGGAAGAGCCGGTCATGGTCACTCCTGTGGTCGTGGGTCACATCGACCCGCTGTCGGCGTGGTCACAGCTTCTCGCCCGGCCTGGCGGGTCCACATCCGTGGCGATCACGGAACCCGGCCACGGATCGACGGCACGGATCGCGCACGGTGGCCATTGCGGATGATGTGCGGAGATGGTGCGGGAAACCGGGACAGCGGTGACAGGAGTGGAGATCTCGCTCCGGGAAGCCGAGGTGCTGGAACTGGTCGGAGCCCATCTCGGCAACGCCGAGATCGCGGCGCGGCTGTGCATCTCGGTGCGTACCGTGGAGAGCCACGTCGCCGATCGCGTTCTTCGGCTACGAGCTGCGCCGATACCGGCAGCAGGCCGGGCTGTCCCAGGGGAAGCCGGCCAGACGGACCGGATTCGCGCTGGGCACGATCTCCATGGCGGAGACCGGGCGGCGGCCTCCGACCGAGGACTTCGTGAGGAGGTGTGACGAGGCGCTCGGGGGCGAGGGCGCGCTGATCCGGATCAAGGAGATGATGGACAACGTCGCAGCCCGGTTACCGGCCCGGTTCCGGCCCTGGGTAGAGATCGAGGGCTACCTGCCGCGCGATGCCGATCCGGAGCCTCTCCAAGGGTCAGGTCGCGAGGAGGAGGGCTGTGCCGATCGCGAGGTTGACGAGGAGGCCGAAGAGGGCGGGGAGCCGGCGGCCGGGCTGACGGGCCGTGGGGAGGTCTCGCCAGCGGGTGAGGGTCAGTGCCGTGCCGGCGGCCGTGGCCGCTGTGGCGAGGATGAACAGGGCGGTGGGCAGCGCGCCCCAGGCTCCGATCAGCCAGGCCGCCCAGAGGAGCAGGACGGCGGTGGCCGTGGTGTTGACCACGCCGAGACGGTCGAGCTGGGGACGGTTGCGGGTCGGCTTGCGGCGGGTCGCCGGCTCCCACACGGTCAGGGCGGCGCCGAGGGGCAGGAGCAGGGTGCCCGCGATCGCGATGAGGGCCTGGGGGCTGGGGGAGGGCTCCGGCGCGTCGTGGCCGAGCAGCCGCAGGCCCACATGGTCGACGCCCTTGTCGGTGTTGCCCAGCACGACCACGCCGCGCTTGCCGTCGCGGTCGAAGCCGACGTACGCGCTGAAGCCGCCGGTGCCGCCGTTGTGCCAGGTGACCTGGCCCTTCTTGGTCTTCGTCGTGAACCAGCCGTAGCCGACGCGACGGGTCTGGTCCTGGGTGAAGCGCGGCGTCGCGGCGTCGGCCCCCGGGGCACTGCCCGTGAGCATCGCGGCGGCGAGGCGGGCGAGGTCGGCGCTGGTGGACCAGACGCCGATGCCCGCCGGGAGGAAGCCCGTGCCCACCCACGGGTCCGCCTCGTGCCCGGCCTCCGTGTAGCCGTGCGCCCTGCCCGTCGCGGGGATCGACGTGGTGGTGGCCTTCATGCCGAGCGGCTCCAGCACCCGCCGCTTCAGCAGCTCGGGATAGGGGAGGCCCGCCCGCTCGGCGAGCGCGTTCCCGAGCACCGCCACGCCGAGGTTGGAGTAGGAGACCTCGCCGCGCCCGGAGAGCCCGGCCGAGCCGGCCGCCTCGCGCACGTCGGAGACGTCCTGTCCGCCGTAGGGGTTGCCGTGGCTGTAGTTCGCGGCGATCGCCCTCGCCAGCATGCCCATGCCGCCGGGCAGCCGGGGGAGGCCGGAACGGTGGCTGGTCAGTTCCTCGTAGGTGATCGAGTCCTTGAGGCCGGGCACCGGCGAACGCGGGTCGAGGCCGTCCCGGGCCGCCATGTCGGCGAGGATCATGCCGGTGAACGCCTTGGGAACCGAGCCGATCTCGAACGGGGTGGACGCGTCGACCGGACGCGGGACGGGCCCGCCCGTGTCGCCGACCCCGGCCGTGCGGATGACGCCGTTGTCGACCAGCGCCACGGACAGGGCGCGGTAGCCGTCGGATCCCGCCGCTTCGCGTACGGCCTCGGCCAGCGCGAGGTCACCCGTCGTCGCGGCCCCGAGCCGCGGCGGCGTGGGCGCGACGGCGAAGGCGAGGAGTGCGGCCAGCCCCGCCGCCACCGCGGCGGCCAGTAGCTGACCCGGGGTGAACGCCAGACTGTTCCGGTTGAACATGAAACGCTCCCCTCCCGGGGGTTGGATCGGATCGGGTCCGGGTCTCGCGTGCGGCTCCTCGGGAGCGGAGATCAGAGCCGGGGCGGGCCGCAGGGCCTTGGACGGGATCGGGCGCGCGGCATGCGGGAGGGGTGTCAGCCCCGCCGGGAGAAGTAGAAGAGCGCGATCCCATAGGAAACACCCCCGGCGGCGGCCAGGGCGGCGAACGGCAGGTAATCCTCGCCGCGCCAGATCTGTATGAAGAACCCGCCGAGCACGATCGTCATGAGCACGTGGGCCGTGGCGCCGCGGGCGCGCAGCTCGTTGAGCCTGCGCCGCTCGTCGCCCAGCTCGCCGCTCAGCATCGCCGTGGTCTCGCTGCGGCTGCGCGTCAGCAGGAGGACGGCGGCGTAGCCGGCCATGATGCCGACGAACACCAGCCCGATCGCGACCTCGCCGCGGAGCATGAACGGCACGCCCAGCAGCAGGCCGAGCAGCAGGCAGAACGCCGGGAAGAACCAGCGGTCAGTCGTCACAGTGGAAGACCTCCTCGACGGTCCGGCCGAAGAACCGGGCCAATCGGATGGCAAGGGGGAGCGAGGGGTCGTACCGGCCCTGTTCTATGGCGTTGATCGTCTGCCGGGACACGCCGAGACGCTCCCCGAGAGCCTGCTGGGAGAGCCCTGCGGCGCCTCGTAACTCCCTGACGTCGTTGTCCACAATGTAAAGCTCCTTTTACATCACCCTCTGCATGGAAAGTACCCTTGACACTTCCCTCATGTCAAGTGAGCTTTACATCGAGCCTGGCGGGCTGCGGCCGGCGCCGAGCCGGTTCGCCCGGTTCGGCCGTAAGGGATGTGTCAATATTGGGATGGATTGTGTATATTTTCCGTCATTAGGTCTCATCTGAGGGAGGATTTATCGTGAGAGCTTTCCCGCGCGTACTGTTCGACGAGGCGCACAGCGAGTCGTGGACCATCCGGCGGGATGTGGCCGAGACGATGAATCCCGGGCATCCCGACGACAACAGCTACGTGCGGGCCGCCGGCATCCTGCGCCGCCTCGGCCACACCGTGGCCGCGCACACCGAGGGGCCGATCACCCCCGCCCTGCTGGGCCCGAACGACGTCTTCGTGATCGCGCACCCCTCGGCCGGCCGCTGGGAGCGCACCACCGGCCTGGGCAGCCCCGTCTTCCCCGTGGAGGAGCTCGACGCGGTCGAGGCCTACGTGGCCGACGGTGGCGGCCTGGTCGTCCTGGCCGAGTGCGAGCAGGAGAAGTACGGCAGCAACCTTGAGGAGCTGCTCGCCCGCTTCGGCGTTGGCGTCGAGCACACCACCGTCCAGGACCCCCGGAGCGCCCACAACGGCGTGGCCGCCTGGGTCCTGGGTTCCCCCGGCGACACCGGCGGCCAGGACCTCCTCGCCGGAGCCCGCCGCGCGTGCTTCTACCGCGCGGGCGTGCTCGTCGCCCCCGAGGACGCGACCGTCCTGTTCCGGACGTCGCCCACCGCGGACCCCGCCGGCCGGCCCCTGGCGGTGGCCGTACGGCACGGCAAGGGCCGCGTCGTGGTCCTCGCCGACTCCGACCTGTTCGGCGACGACTCCATCGGCGACTACGACCACGCCGCGCTCTGGGGCAACCTCGTCACCTGGGCCGCGCGCGTCCCCGCCCCGGCGGCCGCGAAGGAGTCGGAGGCCCGCGCCGCCTTCCGGGGACTCAAGGACGCCGTGGAGGCGCTCAAGCCCCTGCAGGCCAAGGACGGCTCGATCGAGGGCGACCGCGACCGGGCGGTGGCGCTGATCTCCGAGATCGTCGACCACGTCGACGGCCTCACACCGCGCTTCCCGCACGACGAGGCCTACCTCGCCGCGGTCGTCGCCGACTTCCGCAAGTGGGTCGAGCAGGGGCTGGGCGTGCCCGACTTCCTGGACTCGCTCAACGCCTTCCACCCCGACACCCAGCGGGTGGACGGACTGGAGCACCTGGTCGTCTTCCCGATGTACACCCAGAACGGCACCACCTTCCGCTACATCGAGGCCGTCTGGATCCGCACCGTCTGGCCCGAGTGGCTGGCCGAGCTGGAGAACACCCGCTACGACAACCCGATGTTCGTGCCGATCGCCTTCGAGGACTTCACCTCCGGCTACGACACCAACTCCGCGGTGCTCTTCCCCGAGACCGTCGCCGTCCGGGAGACCCCGTCCCGCTTCAGCTGGGGCGGCATCTTCTGCGACCGCGAGGCCGCCCGGTTCCGCGCGGTGAGCGAGGCCGCCGCCGCGACGCTCAAGCTGGCGCTGCCGCCGGACGCCGCCCGGCTGATCGAGTCGCAGGAGCTGGCCCAGGACACCTTCGTGCTCTGGGACCTGATCCACGACCGCACCCACAGCCACGGCGACCTGCCGTTCGACCCGTTCATGATCAAGCAGCGCATGCCGTACTGGCTGTACTCGCTGGAGGAGCTCCGCTGCGACCTCACCGCGTTCGGCGAGGCCGTGAAGCTGGAGCGGGAGGGCGTGCCGCACGCCCGCTACGTCCAGTTCGCGATCCTCTTCGACCGGCTCTTCCGCTTCCCGATCACCGGTGACCGGGTCCGCAACTACGACGGGCTCGGCGGCCAGCTCCTCTTCGCCTACCTGCACCGCAACGACATCGTCCGGTGGACCGACAACCGGCTGAGCGTGGACTGGAGCCGGCTCGCCGACGGCGTCGCCGACCTGCGCGCCGAGGTGGAGAAGCTCTACCGCGACGGCATCGACCGCTCCAAGCTCGCCCACTGGCTGGCCGCGCACCAGCTCGTCGCGGCCTACGTGGAGCCGCACCCCGCCTCGGTCTGGAACCGCGGCGTGGACGCGCTGCCGGTCGAGGGCTTCCCCAAGGCCGTGGTGGACGCGGTGCTGCCCGACGAGTTCCCCCTGAGCATGTTCTACGAGGCCCTGCGCCGTAAGCTCGGCGACGTCGTCGCATCCACGAAGGGGATCCGAGCATGATCATTGTTGTTGCCGGCGCGGCGGGCCCCGCGGGCCAGGCCGTCGTCCGCCGCTTCGCGGACAAGGGGCACACGGTCATCGGCGTGGACAAGTCCGGCGCCGACGGCACGCTCGCGGTCGACCTGCTCGACTTCGACGCCGTCAAGCGGCTCGCCCGCGACATCGAGGCCGAGCACGGCAGGGTGGACGGGATCGTCCACCTGGTCGGCGGCTGGCGCGGGTCCAAGACCTTCGCCGAGACCAGGCTGGAAGACTGGGACCTGCTGCACGACCTGCTGGTCCGCACCCTCCAGCACGTCACGCTCGCCTTCGAGCCGCTGCTCAAGGCGAGCGAGCGCGGCCGGTTCGCCATCGTCTCGGCCAAGGCGGCCGAGCGCCCCACCCAGGGCAACGCCGCCTACGGCACCGCCAAGGCCGCCTCCGAGGCCTGGACGCTGGCCTTCGCCGACGCCCTGGAGGGCACGAACGCCACGGCGAATATCCTGGTCGTCAAGGCGCTCGTGAACGAGGCCATGCGCGAGGCCGCCCCGGAGCGGAAGTTCCCGGGCTTCACCGACGTCGACGACCTCGCCGGGGCGATCGACGGCCTCTGGGACACCGACGCCAACGGCACCCGGCTGGACCTCACCCGCGAGTGAGCGTGACAGGCACCACGGCGGCCGGTCACCGTATCACCGGCCGCCTCGCTGAGGGGAAAGAAGTGACGGACGCGATCCGCAGGCACGACCCGCTGGTGAAGGGCTTCGCCAGCGACAACTACGCCGGGGTGCACCCGGAGATCCTCCAGGCCATCGCCCTCGCCAACGAGGGGCACCAGACCTCCTACGGCGACGACGTCTACACCGGGGCGCTGCAGGAGGTCTTCCGCGGGCACTTCGGCCCCACGGCCGAGGCGTGGCCGATGTTCAACGGCACGGGCGCCAACGTGGTCGCGCTGCGCGCGATGACCGCGCCCTGGGAGGCGGTGGTCTGCGCCGAGTCGGCGCACATCCACACCGACGAGGGCGGGGCGCCGGAGCGGTCGGCGGGGCTCAAGCTGCTGACCGTGCCCACCCCGGACGGCAAGCTCACCCCCGACCTGATCGACCGGCAGGCGTGGGGCTTCGGCGACGAGCACCGCGCCCAGCCCAAGGTCGTCTCGATCACGCAGACCACCGAGCTGGGCACGCTCTACACCCCGGCCGAGATCAAGGCGGTCTGCGACCACGCCCACCAGCTCGGCATGCTCGTCCACCTCGACGGCGCCCGCGCCACCAACGCGGCCGCCGCGCTGGACGTGCCACTGCGCGCGTTCACCACCGACGTGGGCGTGGACGTGCTGTCCTTCGGCGGCACCAAGGCCGGGCTGATGTTCGGCGAGGCCGTCGTGGTGCTCAACCCCGACGCCGTCCGCGGCCTGCGCTACCTGCGCAAGACCTCGATGCAGCTCGCCTCCAAGATGCGGTTCGTCTCGGTCCAGTTCGAGGCGCTGCTCGCGGGGGACCTGTGGCTGCGCAACGCCCGCAACGCCAACGCCATGGCCCAGCGGCTGGCCGCCGCCGTCCGGGAGATCCCCGGCGTGGAGGTCCCGCGCCCGGTGCAGGCCAACGCGGTCTTCGCGATCCTGCCGCCGGACGTGACCGAGCGCCTGCAGAAACGCTTCCGCTTCTACACCTGGAACGAGGCCACCGGCGAGGTCCGCTGGATGACGGCGTTCGACACCACCGAGGCGGACGTGGACGCCTTTGCCGCCGCCGTGGCGGAGGAGATACACTCCTGAGCATGAACAAGCACAGTCTGGGGCTGTGGCGGGCCGCCCATCGGCGGACCCGCTAGCCAGCCTCGACTGCGCAACCAGACGGCCGCCGTGAACCGGCGGCCGTTCTCCGTTTCCGGGTACGGCCCGGCGCGCGGCGGTCCCCTTCCCAGCAAGGAGTGACCATGACCAAGCGCGTCTTCTCGGCGTTCAAGCCCACCGGCCACCTCACACTCGGCAACCTCCTCGGCGCGATCCTGCCCGCCGTACGGCTCCAGGACGAGGCCGACTGCGTCTACGCGGTCGCCGACCTGCACGCCCTGACGATCAAGCACGACCCGGAGCGCCTGCGCGCCCGCACCCGCGAGGCGGCGACCCTGCTGCTCGCCTCCGGTCTGGACCGCTCACTGGTCTACATCCAGTCCCAGGTGCCCGCGCACACCGAGCTCGCCTACCTGCTGGAGAGCACCGCCTACTTCGGCGAGATGCGGCGGATGATCCAGTTCAAGGAGAAATCGGCCAACCAGGAGGAGGTCCGTCTGTCGCTGCTCACCTATCCCGCGCTGATGGCCGCCGACATCCTGCTGCACCGGGTGGACCTCGTGCCGGTGGGGGAGGACCAGCGCCAGCACGTCGAGCTCACCCGTGACCTGGCCCTGCGGTTCAACCGCCTCTACGGCGAGACGTTCACCGTGCCCGAGGCCGCGCACCCGCCGATCGCCGCCAGGGTCATGGACCTGACCGCGCCCACCTCGAAGATGGGCAAGTCCGACGGCTCGGCCGCCGGGACGGTCTACCTGCTCGACCCGCCCGCCGACATCCGCCGCAAGATCATGCGTGCGGTGACCGACTCCGACGACGAGGTCCGCTACGACCTCCAGGGGAAGCCGGGCGTCTCCAATC
Organism: Streptosporangium canum; assembly: GCF_900113865.1. Taxonomy (GTDB): domain Bacteria; phylum Actinomycetota; class Actinomycetes; order Streptosporangiales; family Streptosporangiaceae; genus Streptosporangium; species Streptosporangium canum. The sequence continues at coordinate 67,321 of NZ_FOQY01000007.1, forward strand.
TCCTCACCCTGCTCGCGGTCTGTTCCGGGCAGCCGATCGAGTCGCTCTCCTACGAGGGGTACGGCGCGCTCAAGCGGGACACGGCAGAGGCCGTGGTGGAGACGCTGCGGCCGATCCAGGAGCGCCACACGGAGCTGTCGGCCGACCCCGCCGAGCTGTCGCGCCTGCTGGACGCCGGGGCCGCGCAGGCCGTCGAGCGCACCGCCGGCCTGGTGGCCGCGGCCCGCAAGGCGATCGGCCTGCCCTGAAGGAGGTCCGCTGATCCGCGGGAGGACCGCCGCGCCGGGACGGCCGGCCCCCGCGGATCAGTTCTTGTGGTTCGTCTCGTTCTCGTAGGCGGTGAGCTGCTGTTCGAGGGCCTTCATCAGCTCGAACACCTGGCTCGGGGGGATCCGGATCCGGCTGACGATCCGGGTCGGCACACTGACGAAGTGCTGTCCCGAGGAGGGGTCGTTGGCGAGCTGGGGTGGTCTGGTGATCACCGCGAAGTCCAGGACGAAGCCATCCTGGGTGTGCCAGACGGAGGCGAAGTTGGCGTACTGCCCCGCTTCGACCTCGGCGGAGATGCTCACCTCCAGGCGGTTCTCCGGCTCGTCGTTCACCATGATCTTCTGTCTCCTCCGGCCAGGTTGGCTCCATGCTGCCCTGGCCGGAAACCGGCAGTGCAGGGACGCGCCGACGCTATCTAAGGATGGAAGGCAGCGGTTGGGCGCCGCGCTGCCTCAGCATGTCGGTCATCAGTTTGATCTCACCCGCCTGACCGTTGACGATGTGCCCGGCCATCGTGGCCACCTCGTCGCGGTCCGACAGTTTCAACAGTGCCTGACTCATCTGCACACCGCCCTCATGGTGGCGGATCATGAGTTGCAGGAAGAGGATCTCCTGCTCCTTGCCGGCGGCCTCGCGGAGCCTTTTGAGCTCCTCCTCGCCGGCCATGCCGGGCATCGCGGCAGAGGTCCGGGCCGTTCCGTCGTGGCCGTGACCGGCCATCCACGCCATCGCCGGCCGCTCGCTGGACTGGTTCAGCCCCCACTGCTGCAGCCAGCCGCTGAACATCCCGCGCTGGGCGGTCTGCGTGACGATGATGTCGTAGCCGAGCCGCCGCAGTGCCTCGTCCTGGCTGCCGTCCCTGGCGATGAAGGACATCTCGACGGCCTGGGCGTGGTGGACGGACATGTCGCGGGCGAATCCCGCCTCGGCCGAGGCGTCGGTCGGGGCCGTGGTCCTGCCGACGACCAGCAGCAGGACCGCTGCCACGACCAGACAGCCGAGCAGCACGCCGAGCGCCACGCGGCGCCTCGTCTTCGGGGGTTTCTGGGCAGGGGTCTCCATCGCCTGCCCAGACTACCCACTGTCGGCAATCGTCGGTGTATCACGCATTGTGATTCGCTTATCCTCCACACACGCCGGTAGGGCATAGTGTGACCCGAAATTGGTGGCCGGCTGGAGGGTCGATGACGAAGGAAAAGGCGCAGGCGAGACGGGAACACATCGCCCGGATGCGTCAGGAACAGAAGCGTAAGGAGCGCAGGACCGCGTTCCTCATGTGGGGCGCCGGCGGCGCCGTCATCGTCCTGCTCGCCGGGCTGGTCGGCTTCTACCTGATCAACGAACGCGCGACCAGTTCGCTGGACGCCGTCACCAGTGCGAAGTACCCGGGAGGCGCGCACGTCGAGACCCAGGTCAGCTACAAGGAGACCCCGCCGCTCGGCGGCGAGCACAATTCGGCCTGGCAGACCTGCGGCGTCTACGACAAGCCGGTCAACAGCGAGAACGCCGTCCACTCGATGGAGCACGGCGCCGTGTGGATCACCTACCAGCCGGACCTGCCCAAGGACCAGGTGGAGACGCTGAAGAAGCTGGCCTCCAAGGAGTACATGCTCCTGAGCCCCTTCCCCGGCCTGCCCGCCAAGGTCGTGGCCAGCTCCTGGAACAAGCAGCTCAAGGTGGACAGCGCCGACGACCCGCGCCTGGCCAAGTACATCGCCAAGTACAGGAACAACAGCGCCGAGACCCCCGAGTTCGGCGCCTCCTGCGACAGGGGCGTGGACACCACCACCGCCGAGGCCCCGATCCCGACGGCCGCTCCCACGGCGGCTCCGAGCAGCAGCGCCTCCACCGCTCCCGAGCCGTCCACGGCCCCGGACGCGACCTCGTCGCCCAGCGCCTCGCCGAGCTCCTGACGTCACCGGTACGGTCCGCGCCCGGCGCGGGCCGTACCGGCCGGGGCGCTCCCTAGACCAGCACCCGCTCCAGGGGCATCGCCTCCAGCCCGTGAGCCTCGGCCACGGGCTGGTTGGTCAGATGCCCCTCGTGCGTGTTCAGGCCGGCGGCCAGCGCCGGGTCGCTCCTCAGCGCCTCGCGCCAGCCCAGGTCGGCGATCGCCAGGGCGTAGGGCAGGGTCACGTTGGTCAGCGCGTAGGTCGAGGTGTGCGGGACCGCGCCCGGCATGTTGGCCACGCAGTAGAAGATCGAGTCGTGCACCCGGTAGGTCGGCGCGTCGTGGGTCGTCGGCCGGGAGTCCTCGAAGCAGCCGCCCTGGTCGATGGAGATGTCGACCAGGACGGAACCCGGCCGCATCCGCGAGACCAGCTCGTTGCTGACCAGCTTGGGCGCCTTCGCGCCGGGCACCAGCACCGCGCCGATGACCAGGTCGGCGGCCAGGACCGCGCGCTCGACCTCGTAGCTGTTCGAGGCGACCGTCTGGCAGTGGCCCTGGTAGATGATGTCGGCCTGGCGGAGCCGGTCGATGTTCTTGTCCAGCAGCACCACCTCGGCCTGCATGCCCAGCGCGATGACCGCGGCGTTCATGCCGGACACCCCGGCGCCGATCACCACCACGTTCGCCGCGTGCACGCCCGACACCCCGCCCATGAGCACGCCGCGCCCGCCTTCGGGCCGCATCAGGTGGTAGGCCCCCACCTGCGGGGCGAGCCGTCCGGCCACCTCCGACATCGGGGCCAGCAGCGGCAGGGAGCCGTTCGCGCTCTGCACGGTCTCGTAGGCGACGCCGGTGACGCCGGATTCGAGCATGGCGCGGGTGCACTCCTCGGACGCGGCCAGGTGCAGGTAGGTGAACAGCACCTGCCCCTTGCGCATCCGGTGGTATTCCTCGGCGACCGGCTCCTTCACCTTCAGGACCAGGTCGCCCTCGGCCCACACGTCGTCCGCCGAGTCCAGGATCATCGCGCCCACGCTCCGGAAGTCGGAGTCGGGGATCGAGGATCCGGTGCCGGCGTCTCTCTCGACGAAGACCTGATGGCCGTGCCTGACGAACTCATGGGCTCCCGCGGGAGTGAGGGCCACCCGGTATTCGTGGTTCTTGACCTCGCGGGGAACTGCGATCTTCACGGCTCCTCCAGGATTCGCGCCTGTGTCTTCTTCACTCTGCGTTCCCCGGAAAAGGACCACCATGTGCAAGATGGAAAGAATCGACCATCGATGATGACGGACTGTCAAGCTCTGTGAATCATTGGGTTTCCGGGGCCGGCTTTACTGTCCGGTTACCCGGTCCTTTCGCTGATCGGTAGGCTCGCCGCGAGCAAATGCGAGGGATACGGGAGATGACGATGGAGACGCACGCGGGTCCGGGTGATCCGCCGGTGCCGCAGGGACCTCCACCCGGGTCTCACGGACATCTTCCGGGTGCCTCCGGCGCCCCGGCCGGGCGGCACGCCGCCCCCGGGCCCCCGGGCCCCCCGGCGGGGTCACCCGGCTCCCCGACGGAGCCGCACCTCACCGCCGGGCCCCCGAGTTCCCCGACGGAGCCGCACCTCACCGCCGGGCCCCCGGATTCCCCGACGGAGCCGTACGGCGCTCCGGGTGGGGCTGGAACCCCGGGCGGGCCACATGGCCCCGCGGGGCCGCCCGGGGTTCCAGCCGGGCCTCACGGGGGTCACGGGCCGGCCGGGCCTCAGGGGCCCACGCCGCCCGGCTCTCCCCCGGGCCCGCAGGGGCCGCGGCAGGGGGGCGGTCCCGGCGGGGGCGCGCCGGGCGACCCGAGGGCGAGCAGGGTCACCACCGTCGTCCTGATCGCCGCCCTGGTCGTCGTCGTGCTGACCACCGGCGTGCTCGGCACCCTCGCGGTGCTCATGACCAGGAACCCCGACATGCCGCTCGGCGCGCCGCCTCCCCGCCGCCTGTCGGTCCCCATCCACTTCGCCCCGGTGACCGGCTCGCAGTCCGGCCCCTGCGCGACCCCCGAGGGCGTGCCCGACGACACGGGGCAGACCTGCTACACCCTCGCCGGGGGAGTAAGCGTGACCGCCGTACACAAGATCGAGACGGTCCTGGAGAAGAGCGGCGCCTACTCGGTCAGGATCGCGTTCGCCCCCGCGTTCCGCGACCAGATCAACGACCTGACCCAGGAGGCGGTCAAGCAGCAGATCGCGATCGTGGTGGGGGAGAAGGTGGTGGCGGCGCCCCGCGTCGCCCAGGTGATCACCGAGGACAGCCTCAGCATCGCGGGCTCCTTCACCAAGGAGCAGGCGGACGCCATGGTCGCCCGGCTGCGCGGCGCGGTGGGCGCCGTGACGCCGTCGCCCGGCCAGTCCCCGCAGGTCCCGGTCTCCCCGCCCACGGCCTCCGACCAGCCCGTGCCCCCGCCGGCCACGACCGGCACGACCCCACCGGGGACGGCCCCCACCGGCACCGCCCCTACCGGCACGGACACGACGGGGACGGCCGCGACGACCGGGACCACGACGACCGGGACCACGACGGCCGCCACGACGCCCCCCGCCCCGACCCTCGCGCCCACGGCGGCGGCCCGCGGCGGGCAGGACGGCGAGGACGGGGGCGACCCCCGGTACTCCGACTGCAAGGCCGCGGCCAAGGAGGGCTACGGGCCCTACTACCGGGAGAGCCACAAGGAGTACAAGTGGTACATCGACAAGGACAATGACGGCGTCGCCTGCGACTCCGACGACATGGTCTAGCCGATCAGCACCCGGATGCCCTCGATGGCGAAGTAGGCCGCGAAGACCAGGGTGACCACCCACAGCAGCCACGGGATCCGCCGGGCCTGGCCGGTCGCCGCCTGGATGACGGTGTAGCTGATCACGCCGGCGCCGACGCCGTTGGTGATGCTGTAGGTGAACGGCATCATGACGATCGTCAGGAAGGCCGGGATGGCCAGGGTCAGGTCCTCCCAGGGCACGTTCCTGGCCTGCGTCATCATCAGCGCGCCCACCAGCACCAGCGCGGGGGCCGCCGCGGCGGCCGGGACGACCGTGGCCAGCGGGGTGAAGAACAGGGTCAGCACGAACATGCCGCCGGTGACCAGGGCGGCCAGGCCGGTCCTGGCGCCCTCGCCGACACCGGCCGCCGACTCCACGAAGACCGTGTTGGCCGAGGCGCTGGAGAGCCCGCCGATCGCCCCGGCCACGCCGTCGACGGTCAGGATGGCCCCCAGCCGGGGCACCCGGCCCTCGGCGTCCACCATGCCCGCCTCGTCGCTCACCCCGATGATCGTGCCCATCGCGTCGAAGAACCCGGACAGCACCAGCGTGAACAGCACGACCGTCGCGGTCACCGCCCCGGCGCGGGCGAACCCGCCGAACACGTCCACCTGGCCGATCAGCCCGGTGTCCGGCAGCGCCACCACCGCCTCCGGCAGCCGGGGCACCACGACGCCCCAGGCCGCCGGGTCGACCCTCGCGACCGAGTTGACCACGATCGCCAGCACGGCGGTGACCACGATGCCGATCAGGATGGCCCCCCGGGTCTTGCGCACGAACAGCACGATCACCAGCAGCAGGCCGAAGCAGAACAGCGCCACCGGCCAGCCGGTCAGGTGGCCGGTCCTGCCGAGCTGCACCGGCGTCCCCGTCCCCCTCGCGACGAACCCGGCGTCCACCAGCCCGATCAGCGTGATGAACATCCCGATGCCCACGCTGATCGCGTGCTTGAGCGCCAGGGGGATGGAGTTCATGATGAGCCGCCGCACCCCGGAGACCGCCAGCACCACGATCACCAGGCCTTCCAGCACGACCAGTCCCATCGCCTGCGCCCAGGTCATGAACGGCGCGGCCTGGTAGGCGACCACCGCGTTCAGCCCCAGCCCCGCCGCGACGCCGAACGGCGCGTTGCCCACCAGCCCCATCAGGATCGTGCTCACCGCCGCCGCGATGATGGTCGCCGCGGTGAGCTGCGGGATCGACAGCTTCGCGCCGGTGACGTCGACGGCCCCGCCCAGGATGATCGGGTTCAGCAGGATGATGTAGGCCATCGCCATGAACGTGGTGAGACCGCCCCGGACCTCCTGGCCGACGGTCGAACCGCGTGCCGACAGCTCGAAGAACCGATCGAACCGATCCATAACTCCCCCCTCGCGCAGGGGGACGATCGGTTCCTACCCGTTCGGCACGATGTCATGGGGGCGGATGGGCACCCGTGACAGGGGCAGGCCGGTGGCGGCCCGTACGGCGGCGGCCACGGCGGGGGTGGACGACAGCGTGGGAGGCTCACCCGCGCCGCGCAGGCCGTATGGGGCGTGCGGGTCGGGGTTCTCCAGGATCGACACGCGCATCGGCGGCATGTCGAGGATGGTGGGGATCAGGTAGTCGGTGAAGGAGGGGTTGAGCACCCGCCCGCCGGCGACCTGGATCTCCTCCATCAGCGCCAGCCCCAGCCCCTGCGCCGAGCCGCCGTGGATCTGCCCCTCCAGCGCGGACAGGTTCATGATCTTCCCCACGTCCTGCACGGCCGCCAGCTCCACCACCTTGATCAGGCCGAGCTCCACGTCCACGTCGACCACGGCGCGGTGCACGCACAGCGCGAGCTGGGTGTGGGAGTCGCCCTGCCCCGTGACGGGGTCCATCGGGAAGGTCGGCCGGTGCCGGTACTCCCGGGTCTCCTCGATCGCCCCGGCCCGCTCCAGCGCCTCCACCAGCGACGATCCGTCGGCCCGCAGCTCGTCCAGCCGCTCCCGTACGGCCTCGCAGGCGGCCTTGACCGCGCCGCCCGTGACGTACGACTGGCGGGAGGCCGAGGAGGACCCGGCCGAGCCGACCGAGGTGTCGGCCTGGGCGACCGTCACCCTGTCGACGCCCAGCTCGGTGCGGGCGATCTGCTCCTGGATCGTCACCAGGCCCTGACCGACCTCCGCCGCCGCGGTGTGCACGAGGACGTGCGGCTCGCCGCCGAGCAGCTCGATCCTGACCCGGGCGGTGGAGTAGTCGTCGAAGCCCTCGGAGAAGCAGATGTTCTTGATGCCGACGCCGTACCCGACGCCCCGCCGCACCCCCTCGCCGTGGGTGGTCTGCGACACGCCGCCGGGCATGTCCAGCAGGTCCGGCCCGGCGGCCTCGGGCAGCGGCATGGCCGCCAGCTCGCGGAGCATGTCGGCCAGCGGCGCGGGGCTGTCGATCATCTGCCCGGTGGCCAGCGTGGAGCCCTGGGAGACCGCGTTGCGGACGCGGACCTCGACCGGGGAGATGCCGCACGCCTCGGCCAGCCTGTCCATCTGCGACTCGTACGCGTAGCAGGCCTGCACCGCGCCGAAGCCGCGCATGGCCCCGCAGGGCGGGTTGTTGGTGTAGACGCCGTAGGCGTCGATCCGGACGTTGCCCACCTCGTACGGGCCCACCCCGAGGGAGGCGGCGTTGCCGACCACGGCGGGGGAGGAGGAGCAGTACGCGCCGCCGTCGAGCAGGATCTCCGCCTTGACGTAGAGCAGTTTCCCGTCGGAGGTCGCACCGTGCTCGTAGCGCATCCAGGCCGGATGCCGGTGCACGTGGCCGAAGAACGACTCCTCGCGGTTGTAGACCATCTTCACGGGACGGCCGGTGCGCAGCGCCAGCATGCACGCGTGGACCTGCATGGACAGGTCCTCGCGGGCGCCGAACGCGCCGCCCACCCCGGCCAGCGACAGCCGTACCAGCTCGGGGGGGAGCCCGAGGCAGGGCGCGATCTGGTCGCGGTCCACGTGCAGCCACTGGGTGGCGACGAACAGGTCCACCCCGCCGTCCTCGGCCGGTACGGCCAGGCCGGACTCCGGGCCGAGGAAGGCCTGGTCCTGCATGCCCACCTCGTACTCCCCGGTGACCACCACGGGCGCCTCGAAGTCGGAGCCGACCCGGACCGGCTGGTGGCGCAGCACGTTGCCGTGGTCGTGGACCGTCGGGCAGGAGGGGTCGAAGGCGGCCCGGCGCGGATCGACGACCGCCTCGCGGACCTCGTACTCCACGACGATCGCCTCGGCCGCCCGCCTGGCCCGCTCGGGATGGTCGGCGGCCACCAGCGCGACCGGCTCCCCCTGGTAGCGGACCTGGTCGACGGCCAGCACCGGCTGGTGTCTGTGCTCCAGGCCGTAGAACTTCTCGCCCGGCACGTCCTCGTGGGTGAGCACCGCCAGCACGCCCGGCATGGCCAGCGCGGGACCGATGTCGACCGAGCGGATCCAGGCGGACGGGTGCGGGCTGCGCAGGGTCGCCCCCCAGACCATGTCCGCGAGGTACAGATCGGAGGAGTAGGCGAACTCGCCCGTCACCTTCAGCGTCCCGTCGGGGCGCGGGACGCTCGCGCCGACGCCCTGACTCCGGTCCTGCCGAGTCTCGATGCCGCTCACTACAGCAGTACATCAGCCCAGGTCAGGAGTGAACATGGCGGACGCGACGAAACGCTGGAGGGGGCTGTTGACGGCTCTTGTAGTTTTATCCAATTATGCGGATACGTGACCTGGTCGGGATAGCGGAGCTCAGGCTCACCCTGCTGGCGGGCGAGGAGCACCTGGACCGCGACTTCACCGGCGTGCAGATCACCGATCTGCCCGATCCCGGGCGCTACCTGTCCGGCGGGGAGCTGGTGCTGTCCGGCCTCATGTGGCGCAACGGGCCCGAGGACTCCGAACGGTTCGTGGGCCGCCTGGCCGAGGCCGGGGTGGCCGCGCTCGGCGCCGGCAGCGCCTGGCTGGGCACGGTGCCCGACGACCTCGTCCGGGCGTGCCGCGCGTACGGCCTGCCGCTGCTGGCGGTGCCCGTCGAGGTCTCCTTCCGGACGGTCGCGGAGATGGTCACCCCCCGGCACGCGGAGCTGCGCGACGCCCTCGGCCGCCACCGCAGGATCGTCGCGGCGGTCGCCGAGGGCGCCGGCCTGCCGGAGCTGTTCGCGCTGATGGACGAGGAGCTCGCGATGGCGGGCGCGGTCGTCTCCGCCACCGGCGCGCTCATCGCCGGCGCCCTGGACCGGGCGGACGCCGTACGGCTGGCGCACGAGTATCTGAGCGCCCCCCGGTTGCCGCATGCGGTCCGCGCCCCCTCGGGGACCTTCACCCTCTTCGGCGTGGGCCGCGAGCACCGCGCCGCGGGCTGGGCCCTGGTCTGCGGGGGCGACCTGCTCGGCGAGGCCGACCTCGGCTTCGAGCTGGCGGCCTGCGTCGCGCTGGAACGGACGAGGATGGAGGAGGGCAGGCGGGTCGAGCGCCGCCTCGCCGAGCAGCTGATCGCGCTGGCCCGCTCGGCGGGGAGCGATCCGGCCGAGCTCAACGCCGGCCTGCGGACCTGCGGGATCGGCCCGGCGGAGCCGTACTCCGTGGTGAACGCGACCGTCGCCCGGCCCGGGGCGACCCGGGGGCCGGACCCGGCCAGGCTCGGCGGCCAGGTTCTGGAGGAGCTGCTGCGCCCCCGGGTGGTGGCCGCGGCGGGGGCGGACGGGGCGGTGGCGCTGGTGCCGCTGGGCGGCACCGCGGGCGAGCTGGCCGAGACGCTGCGGGCGGGCGCGCGGGCGCTGGCGGCCGGGCTGCCCGGGATCCGGGTGTCGATCGGGGTGAGCGCCGCGCTGACCGGACCGTCGGCGATCCGGGGCGGCGCGGAGGAGGCGGGTCACGCGCGGCGGCTGGCGGAGGCGCGCGGCGGGGCAGTCGTGACCAGTGACGAGATCTACACGCACGCGCTGCTGCTGGCCACCGTCCCCGACGACGTGCGGCGGTCGTTCGCGGCCAGGACGCTGGATCCGCTGTTCGACTACGACCGGCGCCACAACTCCGACCTGGTGCGGACGCTCGGCACGTTCCTCGACTGTGTGGGCTCGTGGAACGCCTGTGCCGAACGCCTGCACGTCCATGTCAACACGGTCCGCTACCGCATCCGCCGGGTGGAGGAGCTCACCGGACGGGACCTGTCCGCGATGGCGGACCGGGTCGACCTGTTCCTCGCCCTGCGAGCGAACTGATCCTTCGGTTAGTCCGGGTGGTTCCAGCCCAGGGTCTGCATCGTGTACCACTCTGAAGAATACTCAGAGGCGGCCTCTGAGGGGGCAGACGAATCAGCGCTTGCGGTCGTAGCATTACCGGTGACGGCAAAAGCGGCCGTAAATAGCATGGCGAGGGCGGACAAGGCGAGACGTCGGCGCACGGGGAGACTCCTGTCGTAGGTTCTGCTGCTCGAATGACATCTTTCAAGGGGTAACGTGACTGGTCAAGACTTGGTCGGGCAGCGCATCAAGACCGTCCGCCGGCAACGGGGCCTTTCCCAGGCGCAGCTGGCGCATCCAGAACTTTCGGACAGTTACGTGTCGCTCATCGAGAGCGGCAAGCGCACTCCGACCCCTTCCGTGCTGGAGCTCCTGGCCGAAAAGCTCGACTGTTCCCTCACCTATCTGATCAACGGCGTGACGGCCGAGCAGATGCAGGAGATCGAGCTCGCGCTGAGCTACGCCCGGCTGGCCATGGACAACGGCGAGGTCGCCGAGGCCCGCACCCGCTACGCCGAGCTCCTCGCCGACAACGGCCTGGCGGGCCTGCCCCAGCTCAGGCAGGACGCCGAGTACGGCCTGGCGCTGGCGACCGAGGCCTGCGGCGACCTGGACGAGGCGATCGTCCTGCTCAACACGCTCCGCCGGAACGAGGCCGCGCTGATGGCCCCCGAGCGTCACATCGCGGTCGCCGTCGCGCTCTCGCGATGCTACCGCGAGCAGGGCGACCTGGCCCAGGCGGTGCGCGTCCCCGAGCAGATCATCGGCGGGGCGGTCCGGCCCGCCTGGACCGACGACCTGATGAGGCTGGGCGCCCAACTCCTCGCCGCCTACGTCGAGCGCGGCGACCTGCTCCGGGCCCGTCAGTTCTCGGCCGAGGTGCTCGCCGCCGCCGACCTCCTCGGCTCGCCGCAGTCGCTCACCCTGGCACACTGGGGCGCCGCGATCGTCGCCGTCGAGTCCGGCCACTCCGATGAGGCCGTCACCCACGTCGAGCGCGCCATCGCCATCCAGTCCGAGTACGGCGACCCCCGCCGGCTGGCCCGCCTGCGCGGCGACTACGCCCAGGTGCTGCTGACCGTGCGCCCCATGGAGGCGGAGGCCTGGCGCGACGTGCTGCTCAAGGTGGAGTCCGAGCTGGTCGAGACCTCCGCCAACCCGATGGACAAGATGCGCTGCGCGATGAACCTCGCCCGGGTGGAGCTGCTGCTCTCCCAGTCCGAGCGCGCCGGCGAGCACATGCGCGCCGTCTGCGACCTGCTCGACGGCATGCCGCAGGTCCTGCAGGCCGAGGCCCGGCTGCTGCACGGCGAGACCCTCGCCGAGCTCGGCAGGCAGGACAAGGCCATACAGGAGCTGCTGGCCGGGGCGGAGTGCCTGGAGCGGTCGCCGATCACCCGCTACACGGCCCACGCGTGGCTGACCGCCGCGCGGATCCTGGAGCGCATCGACGAGCCGGCCCGGAGCGTGGACGCCTACCAGCGGGCACTGGCCTGCGTGGGACTCTAGACCGGGACGGGGAGGTCAGGACCGCGTGATGGCGTCGGTAGCCTTGGGATTGCCATGAAGACTTCCCCTGTCGCGGTCGTTCTCGCGCTCATCGCCGCCCTCGTCCTCGGCACGGCCTTCGCCTCGCCCGCCCTCGCCCACGACACGCTCAAGAGCAGTGATCCTGCCAAGGGCGCCAAGGTCGAGAGCCTCGAGCAGGTGAAGCTGACGTTCAGCGCCTCGGTGCGCTTCCCGAACGTCGTCGTGCACACCACGGACAACGTCGCCCACCAGGACGGCAAGCCCGCCGTCGACGGTGCGGTGGTGACCCAGCGGCTCAAGGACGACCTTCCGCCCGGTGACTACGTCATCGCCTATCGGGTGGTCTCCTCCGACGGCCATCCGATCGAAGGGGAGATCCCCTTCACCCTCGTCGGCCCGGAGACGCCCTCCGCGGCGCCGTCCGAGAGCGTCTCCGAGCCGTCGTCGTCCCCGTCGTCCCCGGCGCCCGCCGAGAGCGCGGCCCCGGCCACGGCCGTGATCAGCCCGGCCCCCGCGGCCCAGGCGGGGCAGGAGCCGGACTCCTCGGGTGGAGTGCCCGGCTGGATGTGGCTCATCGTGGGCGGCGTCACCGGCGTCGGCATCGGCCTGTTCTTCAGCATGCGCAACAAGAAGAAGCCGTGAGCGGGCAGGGGCGGGCCGCCCAGGCCGAGCGGCGGGCGGAGACGGGCCGGACGGTGAAGCTCGTGCTCGCGGGCATCGCCGCGGCCGTGGCCGGCCTGGTGATCGCCATGATCGCCGGAGGAAGCGCGAGCCCGCGCATCATCCCCGGCCTGCCCGACGAGGGCGCGCTCACCCGCTGGGGGCTGCCGCTGTCCAAGCTGGCGATGGACGTGGCGGGCGTGCTCACCGTGGGTGTGCTGCTGGCTGCCACGGCCTTCCTCCCCAGCGACAAGGGCCTGCTCGGCAAGCCCGCCCTCGTCTACGTCAGGGCAGCCTCGTGGCTCGCGCTCGTCTGGGCGGGCGCGGCCGCCGCGACGATGGTGTTCAGCCTGTCCGACGCGCTCGGCCTGCCCGTCCTCGACGTGCTCGGCGGCAACGAGCTCACCAGCTTCGCCAGCCAGGTCTCCCAGGGCATCTCGCTCACCCTGGTGGTGCTGTTCGGGGTGGCGATCGCGCTGTTCGCCCGCGGGGCGATCACCGCCGGCGCCGCCGGCGGCCTGCTCCTGCTCGCCCTGATCACGCTGCTGCCTCCCGCGCTGACCGGGCACTCCGCCTCCTCGCCCAACCACGACCTGGCGACCACCGGCGTCGCGGTGCACCTGCTGGTCCTCGCGCTCTGGGTGGGCGGGCTCGCGGTGCTCTGCGGCCACGCGCTGCGCCGGCAGCCGCACCTGGCGGTCGCCGCCGCCCGGTTCTCCTCGATGGCGCTGTGGTGTTTCATCGGCGTGGGACTGTCGGGCCTGTTCAGCGTCCTGGCCCGGCTCACCTCGCTCTCGGAGCTCTTCACCTCCGACTACGGCCTGCTGCTGCTGGCCAAGACCGCCGCGTTCGCGGTGCTCGGCGCCATCGGCTGGTGGCACAGGAAGCGGACCCTGCCCCAGCTCGCCGCCGGCGGGCCGGGGGCCTTCGTCCGGTTCGCCTCCTGCGAGATCCTCGTCATGTTCGCGACCGTCGGGCTGGCCGTCGCGCTCTCCCGCACCGCCCCGCCTCCGGCGGTGCTGCCGGCCGACCGCGCCTTCGAACTGCTCGGCTACCCCATGCCGCCGGAGATCTCGCCGGCCAACCTGGCCTCGCTGTGGTGGCTCGACCTGTTCTCCGGCACCCTGATCGCCCTGCTCGGCGGGCTCTACCTCGCCGGAGTCGTACGGCTCGCCCGCCGCGGCGACTCCTGGCCGGTGGGCCGCACCGTCGCCTGGTTCATCGGCGTGCTGATCCTGCTCATCGCCACCCAGAGCGGCGTCTCCCGCTACGCCAAGGTGCTGTTCAGCGCCCACATGGCCGAGCACATGACGCTGTCCATGCTGGTGCCGATCTTCCTGGTGCTCGGCGCCCCCGTCACGCTGGCGCTGCGCGCGCTCAAGCCCGCCGCGCAGCGGGGCGACCGGGGGCCGCGCGAGTGGCTGACCACGATCCTGCACAGCAGGTTCGTCAGCTTCGTCGCCCACCCGGCGATCGCCACCGCGATCTTCGTCGTCTCCACCTACGCGCTGTACTTCACCCCGCTGTTCGCCGCCGCGATGGAGGAGCATCTCGGCCACATCGCCATGACGGTGCACTTCCTGATCAGCGGCTCCCTGTTCTTCTGGGTGATCATCGGGGTGGACCCGGCGCCGCACAAGCTGCCCCACTACGCCAGGTTGATGCTCCTGTTCGTCACGATGCCCTTCCACGCGTTCTTCGGCATCGCGCTGATGAGCATGGGCACCGTGCTCGCCGGTGAGTGGTACGACCAGCTCGGCCGCACCTGGGGCGTCTCCGCGCTCGCCGACCAGCGGACCGGCGGCGCCATCGCCTGGGGCTTCGGCGAGATCCCGACGCTGATCGTGCTGATCGCACTGGCCTTCCAGTGGTGGCAGGACGACGACCGCAAGGCCCGCCGCGCCGACCGCCGGGCCGACGCCCTCGCGGCCCGCACCGGCGGCACCGGAGACGCCCAGCTCGACGCCTACAACGACTACCTGGCCGAGCTCGACAAGAGGGAGCGCGCAGAGTAGCCGGACGGCTACGGCCCCCTATCTTCCATCCCCGCCCCGGGCGCCTCCGGTAGCCTGGTGGGCGGGGGTTCGGGCATCACCGCAGCGGGTGCAGCGCTTGGTCGTCGCGCGCCACGTCGAGTCAGACCTGCCGGCCGCGTGCCGTGCGGGAAGACCGGTGGTCGCCTTGTGCGTCAGGAAGGTTGATCAGTGTCCGAGGAAGTGCGCATGCGTGGCGGGCGGAGCCGGAGTCTGGCACAGGCCCTTGAGGAGCATCTCACCGAGTGGGCCGAGCGCACCGGGACCGTCGTCGAGATCTGGGCGCTGCCCGGCGGGGACGTCCCTCCCCGAGCGGCCCGGGCCGTTCTGGCCACGCTGGGTGAGGCCCTCTCCAATATCGAGCGGCACAGCCGCGCGAACATCGTCTCCGTCGCCGTGACGCTGGGCGGGGGCGGGCTGCGCATGACGGTGAGCGACGACGGCGCCGGCTTCTCCGGGCCGGCCGCGGGCCGGGGAATCGCCGCCATGCGTGCCCACTTCGCCGACCTCGGAGGCACGCTCACCGTCAACGGCGTCGTGGGCGGGGGCACCACCGTGACCGCGGCGGCACCCCGTTAGCCCTCAGGGCAGCGTCAGGATCTCGTGGCCGGTGTCGGTCACCAGGATGGTGTGCTCGAACTGGGCGGTCCGCTTGCGGTCCTTGGTCACGGCGGTCCAGCCGTCGGGCCAGATGTCGTAGTCGATCGTGCCGAGGGTCAGCATGGGCTCGATGGTGAACGTCATGCCGGGCTCCAGGGTGACCGCCAGCGACGGGTCGTCGTAGTGCGGGACGATCAGCCCGGAGTGGAACGTGGTGCCGATGCCGTGGCCGGTGAAGTCGCGGATGACGCCGTAGCCGAACCGCTTGGCGTAGGCCTCGATGATGCGGCCGGCCACGTTGAGCTGGCGGCCCGGCGCGACGGCCTTGATGGCCCGGTTGGTGGCCTCGCGGGTGCGCTCGACCAGCAGGCGTGACTCCTCGTCCACGTCGCCGACCAGGAAGGTGGCGTCGGTGTCGCCGTGCACGCCGCCGATGAAGGCGGTGATGTCGACGTTGACGATGTCGCCGTCGCGCAGCACCGTGTCGTCCGGGATGCCGTGGCAGATCACCTCGTTGATCGAGGTGCACAGCGACTTGGGATAGCCCCGGTAGCCGAGCGTGCTGGGGTAGGCCCCGTGGTCGCAGAGGAACTCGTGGCCGATCCGGTCGAGCTCGTCGGTGGTGACGCCGGGCGCCACGTGCCTGCCGACTTCCTCGAGTGCCTGGCCGGCCAGCTTGCCGGCGATCCGCATCCGCTCGATGATCTCGGGCGTCTTGACGTCGGGCTCGCCGGTCTTCGGGGATTTCTTCCCGACATACTCCGGCCGCTCGATGCCGGCGGGGACCTTGCGGATGGGCGAGATCCGCCCGGGCTGGAGCAGTGTCGTCATGGTCCCCCAGTCTAGTTGTGCTTCCCAGTGGGCAGTATTGCCGTCATGAGTGATCAGTGGTGGTTCTGTCTGAAGCACATGGCGGTCGAGCCCGACGAGGGGTGCCCGAACAAGGACCGGCTGGGCCCCTACGAGAGCCGGGGGGCCGCGGCCGACGCGCTGAAGACGGCGGCCGAGCGCAACGAGGCGTGGAAGGAGGAGGACAAGACCTGGAACGGGGATGACTAGCGGCCCCGGCCGGGGCGGCCGCCCCGGCTTTGCGCCGACGCCGCCGGGGCGCGGAAGGCCGGGCTCGGGGCTGTGGGTGCCGGCCCCGGTCAGGTTTCCGCCGGAGGCGCGGGGAGAGACGCCTTTCCGCCGGAGGTGCGGGGTGCGACGCCGGCGACGGGCCCGCACCGCCGAGCGGGTTCCGGCGGGCCTGCCACGCCGGAGGCCGGCGTGCGCTCAGCCGTCCAGGACCGCGTAGGCGCGGACGGGGAAGGTGCCCAGGCCCGCCACCATCGGCGGGGTGGCGTGGAAGCGGAACCCCGTGTCGGGGAGCGCGGCCAGGCCGGTCATGTGCTCCACGATCGGGATGCCCGCGCCCAGCAGGAGCGTGTGCGCGGGACGTTCGCCGCGGGGCGGGGTGTCGTCGATGTTCAGCGTGTCGACCCCGACGAGCGCCGCGCCCTGGGCCACGAGCCACTCGGCGGCCCCGGCTTCGAGGTAGGGGTGGCCGTGGAAGTAGTCCTCGGTGCCGAAGTGCCGGTCCCAGCCGGTCTGGACGAGCACGGCCCTGCCGCGCACGTCGCATCCGGCGAACCGGTCGCGGCCCACCGAGCGCAGGCCCTCGGCCCGCACGACCACCCCCGGCAGGTCGGCGACGGCCTCCAGCGGCACCTCGGACAGGTCGGGGCCGTCCGGGTAGCGGTGGTAGGGGGTGTCCAGGTAGGTGCCGGTGTTGGCGACCAGTTCGATGCTGCCGATGTGGAACTCGGTGCCGGGGGCGTAGACCTCGCGCGAGGCCTCCCTGGTCAGGTGCGCGCCGAGCCGCGGCCCGGGGATCCCGGGGTAGGTGAGCATGCCTTCGATGATGCGGTGGCTCAGTTCGATCAGCCGGGTCATGGGACGTTCACCGTCTTCTTCCTGGTCCGGGCAATGACCATCCTGGTGACGGCCACCAGGCCGATCGCGCCCCAGACGACGTTGAGGATCGCCGAGGGCCACGCCGAGTGGTAGGCCGTATTGATCATCAGGGCGACGGCCCCGACGAGATTGATCGTCTGGAACGGCATGCCGTCACCGGCCATCCGGGAGGCGGACACCATGGCGTAGCCGTACAGCATGACACCTGCGCCGAGCCAGCCGAGCGCGTTGATCAGGAGGGACACCGGATCACACGCCGGTGGGGAAGGTGCGCATGTCCCTATGATCCCGGCCCCCGTCCATGAAGGGCAAATAAAGTCTCCTTAACATCCACGTAAGCTCAGCTGTATGGAAATCGATCCCCGCCGCCTCCGGGTACTCCATGAGGTCGCGCGCCGCGGTGGCGTCGTGCGCGCGGCCGAGGCACTGCACCTGACCGCCTCGGCGGTCTCCCAGCAGCTCGCGCTCCTGGAACGGGAGGTCGGGCTCGCGCTCGTCGACCGGTCGCAGCGCCGGATCGCGCTCACCCCGGCGGGGCGGGTCCTGGCCGGATACGCCGAGCGGGTCGAGGAGGAGCTGACCGAGGCGAAACGGGAGCTGACCAGGTTCTCGGAGCTGCTGGCCGGGCCGGTGTCGATCGCGGCGTTCCCCACCGTCATCAGGCATCTGCTGGTGCCCGCGCTGGGCACGCTGGCCGAGCGCCACCCCGAGATCAGGCCGCGCATCCACGAGCTGTACGGCCCGCCCGCGCTGCAGGAGCTCCGCCTCGGCGGCATCGACCTGGCCATCACCGAGCAGGACGCCGACGAGCCCGTCCCGGTGCGGCCCTCGGTCGTCTCCCACCCCCTCCACGTGGACGAGTACCGCATCGTGGCGCCGCCGAGCTGGACGGAGGTCCCGCGTGGCGTCGCGGAGCTGGGCGGCGTGCCCTGGGTGGCGGGACCGGCCGACCAGGCGTGCGGGCACGCGCTGGAACGGCTGGCCGCCCTGTACGGGTTCACCCCGTACCGGGCGCACGTGATCGAGGAGTTCCCGCCCACCCTCGCCCTGGTCGCGGCGGGGCACGGGGTGGCGATCGTGCCGTCGCTGGCCCTGCTGGACGTCCCGGCGGGAGAGGTCGTGGTCACCGACATCACCGGTGTGGGCGCCCGCCGCCTGGACGCCGTCACCCGCGTCAGCCGTACCCGGTCGGGAGAGCCCGGCCCGCTGCAGGCGGTGGTCATCGCCGCGCTGAGGGGGGCCGCGGAGGTCCTCGTCGCACGGCTCGGGGAGCGCTACGAGGTCCGCTGACCCGAGGGCCAGCCGGTGGTGTGCGGACCGGCGGGTTGCCCGTCGGGGTTGATCCGGTGGTGTGCGGGCTGGGCCGGTTGTCCGTCGGGGGTGATCCGGTGGGGCCCGGACCGGCCGGTTGCCCGCTGTGGCTGATCCGGTGGCCCGCGGGTGGGCGCGGCTGCGGTCAGTCGGCGACCTGGGGGCCGCTGACCCGCTCCAGCAGCCTGGCCAGCCGGTCGCGCAGGCCCGGGCGCCGCTCCACCTGGCCCGCCGCCATGCTGACCAGGTGCTGGGCCCCGTCGAAGGAGAGCGGGGCCTGGCCGGGGACCGCCAGCGCGTCGTGGGCCAGCCCCTCCAGCTCGGGGTCGCCGCCGTCCAGGGCCAGGATCGTGGCGCCGGTGCGCCGGGCGTCGCTCACCCGTTCCAGCAGGGGCGCGGGGGCCTGCTCCTCGCTCACCACGAACAGCGTCTCGCCCCGCCTGGCCCGCTCGACCCGCTCCAGTCCGACCCGCAGGTGCGCGGGCCCGTCCGGGGCGGGCGCCCAGCGCACCAGCGTGGGAGTGAGCTGGGGCAGCCCGGCGAGCCGGGCCTCGTCGCTGAGATGCGCGGTCAGATGCCAGGGCTCCTCGTCGGGGGTGCCGACCACCAGCAGGCCTCCCGGGGACCGCGTCGCCCGCAGGGCGAGACCGAACTCGCGGGTGCGCTCCACCCAGCCGGTGGAGTCGAGGATCTCGCGCAGAAGTGCCACCGACCGAGCGTCCATGCGTCCATGGTGCCGCAGTCACCTCCGGTTGGTTGCGCGAACACGGCTCCTGGCATGATCTGAGCATGTCGTGGGGCCGGGTGAGCCCGGCGCCGACCCGCACAGGACAACGCCGAGGAGCGACGAGTGAGCACTGACAGTCTGGACGTGAGCGGAATCTCGATCGGGATCCTGGGCGGCACCGGTGATCAGGGCAAGGGGCTGGCCAGGCGTTTCGCCATGGCGGGACACGCCGTGCTGATCGGTTCGCGCAGCGCGGAGCGGGCCGCGGAGGCGGCGGCGGGCCTCGGGCTGCCGGCGCGCGGCGCCGACAACGCGACCGTGGCCGCCGAGGCCGACGTGGTGATCGTGGCGATCCCGTGGGAGGGCCACAAGTCCACCCTGGAGTCCCTGCGGGCCGAGCTGGCCGGCAAGATCGTCATCGACTGCGTCAACCCGATGGGCTTCGACAAGCAGGGCGCCTACGCGCTGGCCGTCGAGGAGGGCAGCGCCGCCCAGCAGGCGGCCGCGGTGCTCCCGGACAGCCGCGTGGTCGCCGCCTTCCACCACGTCTCGGCCGTCCTGCTGCTGGACCCCGAGGTCACCGAGGTCGACCTGGACGTGCTCGTCCTGGGCGACGACCGCGAGGCCACCGACACGGTCCAGGCGCTCGCCGGCCAGATCTCCGGCATCCGCGGCGTGTACGCCGGCCGCCTGCGCAACGCCCACCAGGTCGAGGCGCTGACCGCCAACCTCATCTCCATCAACCGCCGCTACAAGGCCCACGCCGGGCTCCGCGTCACCGACGTCTAGCCGTACTGCCCGCACCGGTCAGACGGCGCCCGGCTTTGACGATCTTGTAATGGGTGAGGGTCTTCGCGCTCGACCGGCCTGCGACTGAGGCGACGGCCGGCGCCACGGCCTCCGGCGGCGACCGATCTCGGAGCCCGGCGACAGTGAGGAATTCACGACTTCGCTCAGACGAGGAGGGCGCGCAGGGTGTGGGGGCGGCGGGCGCCGTCGTAGTCGCGCCAGGCGGAGGCGAGCCTGGCCACGGACTCGGTGAGCGTCTCCTCGGAGAACAGGAACGGCAGCCGTAGACGGTCGCCGTGGCCGCCCGACGGATCGAAGGAGCGGCCGGGGGCCACCGCCACCCCGTGGCGGAGGGCCACCTGGGCGAAGGCGTCGGCGTCACCGTGCGGCAGCCGTACCCAGATCGTCTGCCCGCCGAGCGCGGGCTCGGCGGTCCAGGTGGGCAGCTCCCGGAGCAGCTCGGCGCGGAGATGGTCGTGGCGCCGCCGGAGGACCTCGACGCGGTCGCGGCGCAGCTCGCCGACCCGGGAGAGCAGCCAGGCGGAGGCGAGCTGGGCGAGCACGTCGCCGCCGAGGTCGTAGATGGCCCGCAGCCGGGTCAGCCGTGAGATCAGCGGCGGCGCCGCGCGGATCCAGCCGACGCGCAGGCCGCCCCAGACGAGCTTGCTCAGCGAGCCGACCGTGATGAGCTGCCCCGATGTCCCGTAGGAGGCCAGCGGGGGCGGCGGCTCGCCGGAGAAGCAGAGCTCGGCGGGGACCTCGTCCTCGACGATCGGCACGCCGTGGTCGACGGCGAGCCTGGCCAGGCGGCGGCGGGTCAGCGCGGGCATGACCCCGCCGGTCGGGTTCTGGCCGGTCGGGACGGCATAGCCCAGGACCGGCCGGTCCGCCAGCGCCGCGCAGAACTCCTCGGCGTCGCCGGCCGTGCGGAACAGCGCGGCGGCGTCCCGGAACGCCTCCAGCGCGCCGGGATAGGTGGGGGCCTCGGTCAGCACCGTGTCCCCCGGGGAGACCAGCAGTTTCGCGAGCAGGGCCAGCGCCTGCTGCGCGCCGTTGGTGACCAGGATCTCCCCGGCGGTGGTGGGCACGCCGCGTGCCCGGTAGTAGGAGGCGAGCGACTCGCGCAGCACCGGATGCCCGGCGGGGTGGTAGCCGATGTCGTGCCGGACCCGCGCCAGCCGGGCCGCCGCCTCCTGGTAGGCCTCGATCAGCACCGGGGGAGGGCTGTCCGGCGCGGCGCAGGTCAGCAGGATGACGCCGTCCGGCGGGGCCAGCAGGTGCAGCAGCAGGGGGTTGACCACGCCGTCGCCGGCGAGGTTGCGGAGGGCGGGCGGATCGGCGCCGCAGACCCGGGTGCCACTGCCCTGCCGGCGCACCACCTTGCCCTCCTGCTGGAGCAGGTCGTAGGCCGCGACCACGGTGCCCCGGCCCACCGCGAGCCACCGCGCGAGGACCCTGTCGGGTGGCAGCACGGTGTCCGGGGGCAGCTCGCCGTCATCGATCAGGGCGCGCAGCCGTACGGCCAGCAGGAGGTAGAGGGGGCCTCGGCCGGACGACCAGCGCCCGAGCTTGGCGAGCAGTTGCTCGGAATTGGCTCGCATGATGAACCAATATTGCCTAATTGGCTCTGACAAGTAACCCGTGAACCGGACATTCTTAACGCATGACTGAACTCCGTCCGGAGACCCGGGCCGTCCACCTTCCCCAGCCGCAGCTCGACGGCAGCCGTCCGATCACGGTGCCGCTCTACCAGACCTCGGGCTTCGTCTTCGACGACCCGGCCGTCTTCGCCGACGGGATGGGCCGTCCCGACGGCCCCTTCGTCTACGGGCGGCTGTCGAACCCGACGGTCCGGTCGTTGGAGGAGGCCGTCGCGGGGCTGGAGGGCGGCGTCGGCGCGGTCGCCACCGGCTCGGGCATGGGTGCCATCAACTCCGTGCTGCTCGGCCTGCTCAAGCCCGGCGACCACCTGATCGCGCAGAAGCCGCTCTACGGCGGCACCGCCGCGATGATCAACGACCTGGTCGCGCGCTTCCAGATCGCGGTCTCCTACGTGCCCGAGGACGATCCGGCGGCGTTGCGCGCGGCGGTACGGCCCGAGACCAGGCTGGTCTACCTGGAGACCATCGCCAACCCGGTCACCCAGGTCGCCGACCTGCCGGGGATGTGCGCGGCGGCCCGCGAGGCCGGACTGGTCTCGGTGGTGGACAACACCTTCGCCTCGCCGATCCTGTGCCGCCCGCTGGAGCACGGCGCCGACATCGTCGTCCACTCCACGACCAAGTATCTGAGCGGGCACACCGACGTGGTCGGCGGCATCGCGGTCTTCGCCGCCGAAGAGCTCTACCGGAAGGTGTGGCACTTCGCGGTCGAGCTGGGCGCCACCGCCGACCCGTTCGCCGCCTGGCTCACCCTGCGCGGCCTGCAGACCCTGCCGCTGCGGATGGAGCGCCACTGCGCCAACGCCCGCGAACTCGCCCTCCGCCTGGACAACCACCCGGCGGTGTCGGCCGTGCACTGGCCGGGCCTGCCCTCGCACCCCTCGCACGAGCTGGCCGCCAAGCTGCTGCCGGACTTCGGCGGGGTCTTCTCCTTCGACCTGGCCGGCGGGCGCGCGGCGGGGGAGCGGTTCATGAGCTCGGTACGGCTGGCGCTGCTGGCCCCGTCGCTCGGCGGCGTCGAGACGCTCATCCTGCACCCGGCGACCACCTCCCACCGCTCGCTGACGGCCGAGGAGCTCGCCCGCCACGGGATCGGTGAGGGCACGGTCCGGGTCGCGGTGGGCATCGAGCACATCGAGGATCTCTGGGCCGATTTCACTCAGGCGCTTTCCTGATTTTCCGCCCCCCTCCGAGCTGCTCCACCTCGTCGACGAGGACTTCCGGCACCCCATCACGCGCCGCCGCGCCGCGCCGTTCGCGCTGGGCAACGGCGCAGGTGTGGTCACCCCGCTCGACGCCGCCGGGCTGGAAGGTCCACGGAGTCTCCTACACTGCGGCGCGGGGCCGCCGGGAGGGCTGGACGGTCACCTTCTGAGAAGGGTGTCGGCGTGGACGTGTCAGTCGGGGATGTGCGGGAGGCCGCCGAGCGGATCGCGGGGTATGTCCGCCGTACTCCGGTGATGGAGGTTTCGCCCGGGTTGCTGCTGAAGCTGGAGGGGACGCAGCACTCAGGATCGTTCAAGGTCAGGGGTGGTTTCAACCGGGTCCTGACCGCCGGGGAGCTGCCCGAGGCGGGGGTGATCGCGGCGAGCGGCGGCAACCACGGCCTGGCGGTGGCGTATGTGGCGCGGACCCTGGGCGTCAGGGCCGAGATCTTCGTGCCGGCGGTGTCCAGCCCCGTGAAGGTGGCCGGGCTGCGCGCGCTGGGGGCGGAGGTGACCCAGACCGGGGCCGTCTACGCGGAGGCGTACGAGGCGTCGGCCAAGCGGGCGGCGGAGAGCGGCGCCCTGGAGATCCACGCCTACGACCAGGCCGAGGTGGTCGCCGGGCAGGGCACGGTCGGGCTGGAGGTGCTGGAGCAGAGCGGGGGAGTGGACACCGTCCTCGTCGCGGTCGGCGGCGGCGGGCTCGTCGCCGGGATCACCGCCGCGGTCGCGGGCAGGGCGCGCGTGGTCGCCGTCGAGCCCGAGCTCATCCCGACCCTGCACCGGGCGCTGGAGGCCGGAGGCCCGGTGCGGGTGGAGGTCTCCGGGGTGGGAGCCGACGCCCTGGGCGCCAGCCGGATCGGCGCGATCGGTTACGCCGTCACCGCCGCCGCGGGAGTCCGCAGCGTCCTGGTGTCCGACGAGGCCATCGTCGACGCCCGGCGGGAGATGTGGCGCTCCTACCGGATAGCCGCCGAGCACGCGGGGGCCACGGCCTTCGCCGCCCTCCGTTCGGGCGCCTACACCCCGGCCCCCGGCGAGCGGGTGGCCGTGGTCGTCTGCGGTGCCAACACCGACCCGGCGACCCTGCTCTGAGCGTGCCGCCGCCCCGGCGCCTCCGGGAGTTCCCGCAGGCGGCGGGGCGGCGGGGGGCGGTGCGTCAGCGGTAGCTGTGCTCGGGGGTCGGGAACGCTCCGGTGGTCACCTCGTCGGCGAAGGCACGGACGGCCCTGTCCATCTCCCCGGCCAGGTCGAAGTACTTCTTGACGAACTTGGCGGGGTGCGGGGTCAGGCCCATCAGGTCCTGCCAGACCAGGACCTGGGCGTCGGTGGCGGGGCCGGCGCCGATGCCGATGGTGGGGATCGACAGGGACGCGGTGACCCGCTCGGCCAGCTCGGCGGGGACGCACTCCAGCACCACGGAGAAGGCGCCGGCGTACTCCAGGTCCTTGGCGTCGGCCATGAGCTCGTCGCCCGACTGGCCGCGGCCCTGCACCCGGTAGCCGCCGAAGGCGTTGACCGACTGGGGGGTCAGGCCGAGGTGGGCCATGACCGGGATGCCGGCCGAGACCAGGGCCTCGACCTGGGGGAGCACCCGCCGGCCGCCCTCCAGCTTGACCGCGTGGGCGCCGGCCTCCTTCATGAAGCGGGCGGCCGTCTCCAGCGCCTGCTGCGGTGAGGACTGGTAGGAGCCGAACGGCAGGTCGGCGACCACCATCGCGCGCGACGAACCGCGTACCACGGCTGCCGTCAGCGGCATGAGGTCGTCCACCGAGACCGGCAGCGTCGAGTCGTAGCCATACACGACCATGGCGGCCGAGTCGCCGACGAGCAGCACCGGGATGCCGGCCTCGTCGAAGACCCTGGCGGTCATCGCGTCGTACGCGGTGACCATCGGCCACTTCTCGCCGCGTTCCTTGGCGGCGGCGATGTCGCGGACGGTGATCCTTCGTCCTGCCTGGCCGCCGTAGAGGGAGGTCGGCCGGCTGGTGACGGAAGAGGACATAAAACCCTCCAGAAGAGTCTCGAGGCGCCCCAGTGGCGTCCCCGGACGTTTCCGATGATTGCACGCGGTCGCCTCGTTAAACACCCCCCGCCCCGGCGGTAATCCAGTGGCGGGGATGTCAGTGCCATACGACACAATGCATGCGGAGGTAAGCAATCAAAATGGCTATAGAACCTTACCGTCGCCTGCTCGCCCTTCCGGGCGTACGGACGTTGCTGCTGGTGGGGCTGGTCGCCCGGGTCCCGTCGACGGCGATGGGCATCACGCTGACGCTGCACATCCGCAGCCTGGGGCTGGGGTGGCTGGCGGCGGGGGCGGTCGGCGCGGCAACCACGGTGGGGATGGCGGTCGGGTCGCCGCTGGCCGGGCGGTTCGTCGACAAGCACGGTCTCCGCCCGGTCCTGGCGGTGACCACCGTCGCGCAGCTCGCCTTCTGGTCCTGCGCCTGGGCGCTGCCGTACCCCGTGCTGCTGGTCGCCTCGGCGGTGGCCGGCCTGCTGGCCCTGCCGGTGTTCAGCGTGATCAGGCAGTGCCTGGCGGCCCTGGTCCCGGTCGAGCAGCGCAGGATCGGCTTCTCCCTCGACTCGATGATGGTCGAGCTGTCCTACATGGCCGGGCCCGCCCTCGGGGTGATGGGGATCACCGTGCTCGGCAGCGCGTGGACGATGTCCATCGTCGCGGTGGGGCTGACCTGTTCCGGCGCGGCGCTGATCCTGCTGAACCCGCCGACCCGCTCGGCCGAGGAGCTGGAGGCGCCGGCGGAGAAGGTCCTGAGGCGGCAGTGGCTGACCCCGGGGCTCATCGCGCTGCTCGGCACCGCCTCCGCGGCCACCTTCGTGCTGACCGCCTCCGAGCTCTCCCTGGTGGCGACCCTGGAGCACACGGGCGACACGGCGTGGACCGGTCTGGCGATCGGACTGTGGTGCGCCTACTCGCTGGTGGGCGGCTTCGTGTACGGCGGGCTGCCCCGCGGCTTTTCCCCGCTGGTCCTGGTCGGGGGGATGGGCGCGCTCACCATCCCGGTGGGGCTGGTGG
Source organism: Streptosporangium canum (assembly GCF_900113865.1). Classification (GTDB taxonomy): domain Bacteria; phylum Actinomycetota; class Actinomycetes; order Streptosporangiales; family Streptosporangiaceae; genus Streptosporangium; species Streptosporangium canum. The sequence goes on from NZ_FOQY01000007.1 coordinate 93,024, forward strand.
GCGGCGACTGGCGGTGGCTGCTCGTCGCGCTGCTCCCGGCGGGGCTGCTGTGCGCCCCCGGGCTGTCGTCCACGGTCGAGACCCTCAGCCGCTGGGTCCCCGCGGGGGCCCGCGGGGAGGCGATGGGTCTGCACGGCACGGCGCTGCTCATCGGCGGCGCCCTCTCCGCGCCGATCGCCGGAGCGGTCATCGACAGTGTCGGCGCCGGGTGGGCCTTCGCCCTCGCGGGGCTGGTCGGCATGGGGATGGTGCTGATCGCGCTGCCGTTCTGGCGGCGGGTCCCGGTGTCGGCCGAGCAGCCGGTGACCGCCGCCGCCTGACCTTCCGTGTGAGCGCCGGGCCCGTGTGAGCGCCGGGCCCGTGTGAGCGCCGGGCCCGTGTGAACGTCGCGTCCGTGTGAACATCGCGTAAATACGAAACGGGACGGTTGCGTATCGAAACGGCGAACGCTACGGTTGCGTAGCGAAACTTTAGCGTATCGAAAACGGGGACCCCCAATGGAACACCAGCTCGGCCATCCGCGGCGATGGCAGGTTCTGGGAGTGCTGGTCTTCAGCCTCCTGGCGGTCGTGCTCGACAACACGATCCTCAACGTCGCCCTCAAGACGATCGCCGACCCGGCTGAGGGCCTGGGCGCCACCCAGAGCCAGATGGAATGGGCGATCAACTCCTACACCCTCGTCTTCGCCGGTCTGCTGTTCACCTTCGGCGTCATCGGCGACCGGACCGGCCGCAAGCGCATGCTGATGATCGGCATGGTGCTCTTCGGTCTCGCCTCGCTGGCCAGCGCCTACTCCCAGGACCCCGGGCAGCTGATCGTGGCCCGGGCGTTCATGGGGATCGGCGGCGCCGCGATCATGCCGGCCACGCTGGCGATCATCTCCAACGTCTTCCCGCCCCAGGAGCGCGGCAAGGCGATCGGCATCTGGGCCGGCGGCGTCGGCATCGCCGTGGCGATCGGCCCGATCACCGGCGGCCTGCTCATCGAGCACTTCTGGTGGGGGTCGGTCTTCCTGATCAACCTGCCGATCGTGCTGATCGGCATCGTGCTCATCGCGCTGGTCGTGCCCGAGTCGCGTGACCCCAAGCCGTCCAAGCTCGACCCGGTCGGTGTGATCCTGTCCATCGTGGGCCTGGTCGCCCTCACCTACAGCATCATCCGGGCCGGCGAGCTGGCCACCGTCACCAGTGCGGAGGTGCTGGTCCCGGCGGTCCTCGGGGTGGCCGTGCTGGTCGCCTTCGTCTGGTACGAGCGCCGCATCGACCACCCGGCCTTCGACGTCACCTACTTCCGCGACCCCCGCTTCGCCACCGCGGTCGGCATGATCGGCATCGTGTTCTTCGCGATGATGGGCGCTATGTTCTTCCTGGTCTTCTACCTGCAGATCGTGCTGGGCTTCAGCGCGCTGCAGGCCGGCGCGCTGATGATCCCGTTCGCCGCCGCGCAGATCATCTTCGCCCCGCTCAGCCAGCAGATGGCCAGGCGCTTCGGCGGCAAGCTGACCGCCACCGTCAGCATGCTCGTCGTGGCCGCCGCGCTGGCCGCCTACGCGCTGATGGACCAGAACACCCCGGTGCTGGTGATCGAGATCGTCTTCTTCGTCCAGGGCGCGGCGATGGCCAACATCATGCCGCCCGCCACCACCACGATCATGGAGTCGCTGCCCCGGGAGAAGGCGGGCGTCGGCTCGGCCATGAGCAACACGGTCCGCCAGATCGCGGGCGCGCTCGGCGTGGCCCTGCTCGGCTCGCTGCTCTCGGCGACCTACCGTGAGGAGATCGCCCCCGCGCTGACCGGCCTGCCCGAGCAGCTCAGGCACCTCGCGGGCGAGTCGCTGACCGGGACGTTCGGCGTGGCCGGCGGTCTCGGGGAGCGCGGCGCGGCGCTGATCGAGCCAGCCAAGCGCGCCTTCATTGACGGCATGCACATCACGGCCCTGGTGTCGGCCGCGATCGCGCTGCTCGGAGCACTGGTGGTGCTGAAGTGGCTGCCCGGCAAGAACAGCGCCCTTCCCCCCGCCGAGCACCTGGATCGCGGGAAGGAACCGGCAGTAGTGTAGGTGTGCGATGACCACGACCGATGAGACGCAGGCGGCCCGCCCGGCGGGCCGCCCCCGCAGCGCCAGGGCAGAGAAGGCGATCATCGACGCGACCCTCGACCTCATGGGCGAGGGCATCAGCCTCGCCGAGCTGTCGATCGAGGCGATCGCCGCTCGCGCCGGGGTGGGCAAGACCACCATCTACCGGCGCTGGTCCAACAAGGAGGACCTGGTCGTCGACGCGCTGGCGAAGCTCAAGTCGCCTCTTCCGGAGATGGGCGGCAGGTCGGTCCGCGAGGACCTGATCGCCTACCTGGAGGTCGTCCGGCGCGACGCCTGCGACGCGCGCAGCCGGTGCGTCCTGAACATCGCGATGAACGACGCCGAACGGCATCCGCGCCTGGTGGAGCGGATCCGGCAGGCCACGATCGAGCCGCGCCGGGCGGTGATGAGCGCCCTGCTGCAGCGGGGCATCGCAACGGGGGAGATCCGTGCCGACCTCGACGTGCCCGTCGCGATGGCGACGCTGGTCGGCACGGTGATGTGGTACGTCCGGAGCGTGGGGCTCGACGGGGTCGATGGGCTCCCGCACGACATCGCCGAGCGGATCGTCGACCAGCTCCTGGCCGGCCTCGCCTCCCGCTGAGCCTTACCTCCCCCCTGAGTCGCGTCTCCTGCTGAGCTTCGCCTCTCGCTGAGTCGCGTCTCCCGCTGAGCCCCCTGAGCCTCGCCTCTCGCTGAGCCGCGTCTGGGGATCTCGCAGGACAAGTCTAGGCAAAACATGAACATTGTTCTACTCTCGCGGTCATGCGTTCCCTGCGCAGGGTCGCGACCGCCGTCGCGCTGACCCTCGGCCTGCTGCTGCCCGCCTCCGCCGCCTTCGCCCACGAAGAACGCCCCGTGACCTTCCCCGACGGGTCGGGCAGCGTCCCGGTGCGCCGTACCGGGGAGCCCGACCTGCTGGTCTGCAAGAACGACCGCGCCGACTTCGGCAGGCGGATCGCGGACTTCCCGCCCGATCTCAGGCGGCGCAACCTGGAGCTGTTCGAGCGCTGCCAGGAGAAGGGGTACCGCCACCTGCAGGAGGCCGTGGACCGGGTCGACCGGCCCGGGACGAACATCGCCATCCTGCCCGGCGTCTACCTGGAGGAGCCCAGCCAGCCGGAACCCACCGGCGCCTGCGCCAACCTGAACGCCCGCCAGTCGTCGTGGGGCTACCAGATCCTCTCCTACGAGCAGCAGAAGCAGTGCCCGCACAACCAGAACCTGGTCGCCATCCTCGGGATCGAGAACCTGCAGATCGAGGGCACCGGAGCGAAGCCGACGGACGTGATCATCGACGCGCAGTACAAGAAGCTGAACGCGATCCGGGCCGACACCTCCAACGGGATCTACTTCCGCAACTTCACCGCGCAGCGGACCACGTTCAACTCGCTCTACATCCTGGCCGCCGACGGCTTCGTCATCGACACGATGCTCACCCGCTGGAACGACGAGTACGGCTTCCTGACCTTCGCCAGCGACCACGGCCTCTACACCGACTGCGAGTCGCACGGCAACGGCGACTCGGGCATCTATCCGGGAAGCGCCTCCGACATCAACGACGGCCGTGGCCACGACGTGCCGCGCTACTCCATCGAGATCCGGCGCTGCAAGAGCCACCAGAACATGGTGGGCTACTCCGGTACGGCGGGCGACTCGGTCTACGTCCACGACAACGAGTTCTACGACAACATGGGCGGCGCCTCGATGGACAGCGCGTTCGCCGGGCATCCGGGCCTGCCGCAGAACCACGCGCGGTTCGAGCGCAACCGGATCCACGACAACAACCAGGACTACTACCGCTACGTCGCCGACGGCACCTGCGCCAAACCCGCGGCCGAACGCGGCTACGAGCGGGGTGTGGTCTGCCCGCAGATCGGCATGCCCCGGGGCACCGGGATCGTCACGGCGGGCGGCAACTGGAACGTCTTCCGCGACAACTGGATCTGGGGTCACGAGTCGGCCGCGTTCGACCTGCTCGCGGTGCCCGCCTTCATCCGGGGCGAGGAGTCCTGGGACAAGCAGTTCGACACCTCCCACCACAACCTCTACGAGGGCAACCACCTCGGGGTGACGCCCGAGGGGGCCGACCGTCCCAACGGGGCCGGCGTCTCCTGGGACGGCCAGGGAACGGGCAACTGCTGGCAGCGCGGCACCGGCCCCTCCACCCCGTGGGCCCTGCCCGCCTGCGGCTCGGCCGGGCCGTCCAGGATCCTCGGTGAGCCGGTCAAGCTGGCCAAGAGCTACCTGTGCAACGACTACAGCATCGGCGAGAGGCGGCTACCGGCCGGATGCGACTGGTACGGCTCGACCGGCCTGGCCAGGGTCGAGATCCAGCTGGCCCTCGCCACCTCCCTCGTCCTCGGCCTGGTCGCGATCCTGCTCCAGCGCCGCAGGCTCCGCTCGCGCGCCGCTCTCGCCGTCACCTTCGCCGGGCTCGCGGGCCTGACCCTGGACGTCTTCGGCGCCGCCTACGGCCACACCCCGCTGCCCGCCGCCGCCCTGGCGCTGATGGGCGTGTGGTGGATCGGGGCCGGACGGCTGTGGCTCGGGAGGGGAGGACCCGCCGGGGGACCGGCGGGCGGCCGGGCGTTCGGCTGGTTCACGGTCGTGCTCGGCGCCCTCGCCCTGGCCGACGCGTTCGACAAGGCGGTCATGATGATCCCGCTGCTGCCGCTCGGTCCCGGCTGGATCCGGGGCCTGCTCGCCGGCGTCTGGACCCTCTGGGCGATCGTGCTGCTCGCCCCGGAGCCGCGCCGTACGGCCGCCGCCGCGCGCGTTGAGGAAGTGCCCGCGTGAGACGGTCATGGTTGCCGGGGGCCGCGGAGACAGGGCGGACGAGGTTCCCGAAGGAGTGGCGGGTGCTGGGCGTCGCGGGTTCCTGCCTGCTGCTGGCCGCCTGCAACGTCTCCACCGGCCACCACAACCCCGGCACCGACCACAGCGTGGCCACCGCGCCCCCCGCCTACGACAGCTACGGCGCCCCCAAGGGGCCGACGGTCGAGATCGCGATCACCGGCCGGAAGGTGGTGCCGCCTCCCGGACGCGTCGAGGTCGCCAGGGGACAGGCGGTCCGTCTGGTCGTCACCTCCGACGTCGCCGACGAGATCCACGTCCACGGCTTCGACCTCACCCGCCGCCTGGAACCCGGCCGGCCCGTCACCGTCGACGTCCTTGCCGACCGCACCGGGCTGTTCGAGGTCGAGACCCATGACTCCGGGCTCGTCCTGACCCAGCTCGCCGTCCGGTGACCGGCTCCCTGTACGGCGTGGGTCCTCTGCACGGCCTGACCGGTCCTCTGGACGGCGTGACCGGTTCCCAGGGGGTGACCGGCCTGCTCGCCCACGGACTGGGCAGCCGGCACGACCTGCCGATCCCGCTGTTCTACGCCTTCGCCGGGGCGTTCGCCGCGCTGTTCGCGTCGTTCCTGGGACTGGCCCTGCTCTGGGCGGACTCGCGGTTCCGGGGCGGTGCGGCGGGGCGGCCGGTGAGGCTCCCCGAGGGCACGCGGATCCGCTGGGCCCTGCGGGTCCTCGGGCTGGCCGGGGCCGCCTTCGCCGGGGCGTGGATGCTCCTCGGGCCCGACGACCCGGACCGGAACCCGGCGGCCCACCTGGTCTACGTGGTCCTCTGGGTGGGGCTGGTCCCGGCGTCGCTGCTGCTCGGCCCGGTCTGGCGGCTCGTCAACCCGTTGCGTACCGTCCACCTGCTGCTCGGCGGCCGGGACAAGGGGCCGGCCCCGTTCGGCTACCGGCCGGCCGCGCTCGGCCTGGCCGCCTTCGCCTGGATGGAGCTGGTCTCACCGGCCCCCGCCTCGACGACCACGCTGCTGGCCTTCTTCATCCTGTACGGCGCCGCCCAGCTGACCGGTGCCTTCCGGTACGGGACGCGGTGGTTCGACCGGGCCGACGCCTTCGAGGCCTACTCCGCCCTGATCGGCCGCCTGTCCCCGCTGGGCCGCAGGGACGACGGCAGGCTCGTGCTGCGCAACCCCTTCGACGGGCTCGACGCCCTGCGCCCGGCCCCGGGGCTGGTCGCCGTGGTGTGCGTGCTGCTCGGCACGACCGGATACGACGGGTTCTCCACCTCCCCGTGGTGGGTGGACATCCTGCAGACCGGGCCGCTGGGCCGTACCGCCACCGGCACCCTCGGCCTGCTGGCCGCGATCGGCCTCGTGGCGCTCCTCTACCTGGCCTGCACCGCCGCCGCCGGAGCGATCAGCCGTGGTCACGGCATGGCCCCGCGGTTCGCCCACTCGCTGGTCCCCGTCGCGGTCGGCTACCTGATCGCCCACTACTTCTCGCTCCTCGTCATCGAGGGCCAGCAGGCGGCCATCCTCTCCCTGGGGCTGGACCGGACCGTGGACCAGGAGGTGGTGAGCGCCGGCGTGATCGCCTCCGTCCAGGTGCTGGCCATCGTGACCGGCCACGTGCTCGGCGTGGTCGCGGCCCACGACCGCTCCGTACGGCTCTTCCCGCCGGAGAGGGCGGTCGCCGGGCAGATCCCGCTGCTGGTCCTGATGGTCTGCTACACCGTCGGCGGGCTCACCCTTCTCTTCGCGGCATGATGGGGCCGTGGGATCCTCCGTACGCAGAAACCCGGTCCAGCGGCGCAGCGTGGATCGGGTGAACCAGATGCTCGACGCGGCGGCGGCCCTGCTCGACGAAGGCGGCTACGACGCGCTGAGCACCCGGGCGGTGGCGGCCCGCGCCGAGGTGCCGATCGGCTCGATCTACCGCTTCTTCCGCGACAAGCGCGGCCTGGCCGACGCCCTGGCCCAGCGCAACCTGGAGCGTTTCCTCGCCCGGATCGAGCGGCGGCTGGCGGGAGTGGCGCACTGGCCGGACATGGCCGACCTGATCGTGGACGAATACGTCGAGATGAAACGCACCGTCCCGGGCTTCGCGGTCGTCGACTTCAGCGGGAACCGGGCGGTGGCCGAATCGCTCGCCGACCACCTGGCCCGGCGGATCGCCCCGGCCGGCCCGGACCACCGCCCGGTGGACACGGCCGGTCTGCGCCGCCCCCTGCTCGTCGCGGTCGAGGCCGCCGACGCGCTCCTCAAACTCGCCTTCCGCGAGTCTCCCGGCGGCGCCCCCGGCTACATCGCCGAGACCAAGCAGCTCCTGCGCGCCTACCTGGAACACGTTCTCTCGCGCTGACCGGGAAACCCGGCGGTCATCGGCACCGACCGGCCGGTATCCGGGAACGACGGTCGTGGAAACCGCAACCGCTCACCTCCCCGGCCGGATGATGGAGCGGCGAGCGGTTGAGGTGTGTCGGAGAACAGTCGTCGAACTCGCCGAGCTTGACGCCGCCGACGAAGGCGTCCCGTTCGGATTGGGTGAAGAAGAGCTTGGGGCCGTATTCCAGAGCGGCCGAGATCAGCGGCGAAGTACTCTAAGTACTTGACGTACTTGTGGGCAGAGCTGACGATTGGAGGACCATGCTAGGAGGCTCTGTGACATCTCTGCACTACGACAGCTACACCGAGGCGCGCGCCCACCTCAAGGACCTCTTGGACGCGGCCGCGCGTGGTCAGACCGCCACCCTCCGCCGGGACACGGCCAGAGCCGTTGTGATTGACGCTGAGCGTCTGCGGGATTTCCTGACCACAGTGACCCCGTCCCGCGCCGAGGTGGTGCCCGAGGACGGCGGCTGGTCGGTGTTCATCCCCGGACTGCCCGTGGCGGCGGACGGTCCCACCTTTGACGCGGCGGTCGATGAGATGGTCGACGCTCTCCGCGACTACGCCGAGGACTGGCAGGACCGTCTCCTTGATGCACCCAACCATCGGGAGAACTGGGGCCTGGTCCTGTTGATCTCCCTTAGCGATGACGATGAGCTACGTCGCTGGCTGACAGGTCAGGCATCGTGATGTGGCCCCAGGCCGCCAGGGAGGACCACGAGAAGTTCTGTCTGGGAGAAGGGTGGACCAGGGTCCGTGACGCACGTGGCCGTTCGGGAACCCACCACGTCACTTACGAGATATACCTCCCGGACGGCAGGGTCCTGCGGACCAGGATTTCACATCCGCCCGACCGGACCTCCTACGGTCGCAGCCTGTGGGCGCACATTCTCCGTGACCAACTCGATGTCACAGAGGACGAGTTCTGGAAATGCGTGAAGGAAGGCGAGAAGCCGGACCGAGGCCTGCCGATCGTCCCGGCCGAGTCGCTCCCCGCCGACCTCGTCCATCTTCTGATCACGCGGGTCGGTCTCAGCGAGGCGGAGATCGCGAGGATGACCAGAGAGGCCGCCATCACCAGATTGCAGCTCTTCTGGTCCGACGGCGCCTGACATGCCGCCGCCGGGCCCGGACCGCACCGCGATGGGCGCGCCGGCCTCCCGCAGCCGGGCGATGTCGCGTTCCACCGTCCGTACGGTCACGCCGAGCCGCTCGGCGAGCAGGCGGCCCGTGGTGGTGGGGGTAAGCCGGTCAGGGGCCCACCGGCCGGAAACGGCCCGGAGGGCGCACCACCGGAGCCTGCGGCCACCGGACCGTCAGCCGGTCGTCTCGCGCCAGCGGTTGGTGATGGGCAGGCGGCGGTCGCGGCCGAAGTTCTTGGGGGTGATCTTGGGTCCCGGGGGATACTGGCGGCGTTTGTACTCGGCGAGGTCGACCAGGCGGATGATCCGGGCGACCAGGGCCGGGTCGTGGCCGGCGGCGATCAGCTCGGCGGAGCCCATGTCCTTCTCGACGTAGTCGTCCAGGAGCCGGTCCAGCACGTCGTACTCCGGCAGGGAGTCGGTGTCGCGCTGGTCGGGGCGGAGCTCGGCGCTGGGCTCCTTCTCGATGGAGTTCTCCGGGATCGGCGGCACCGCGAAGCCGTGCAGGAACGCGCCCGACCTCCCCGCCTGGGCGTTGCGCCAGCGCGACAGCTTCCAGACCAGGGTCTTGAGCACGTCCTTGATGGGCGCGAAGCCGCCCGCGGAGTCGCCGTAGAGGGTGGAGTAGCCGGTGGCCAGCTCGCTCTTGTTGCCGGTGGTGAGGACCAGGTGGCCGTGCTGGTTGGACAGGCCCATCAGGATCATGCCGCGGACCCGGGCCTGGAGGTTCTCCGCGGCCAGGCCGGACAGCTCGATCTCCTTGTCGAAGCTGTCCACGATGTCGGCGATCGGCACGGTCCGGGCGTTGATCCCCTGCCGGTTCACCAGCTCCCAGGCGTCCTCCAGGGAGTGCTCGGAGGAGTAGCGCGAGGGCATCATCACCACGTGCACCCGGTCGGGGCCGATGGCGTCGGAGGCGATCGTGGCGGTCAGCGCCGAGTCGATCCCGCCCGACAGGCCCAGGATGACCGACTGGAAGCCGTTCTTGGCGACGTAGTCGCGGACCGCGAGGACCAGCGCCGAGTAGACCTCGGCGATGTCGTCGAGCTGCGGGGCGATCGAGGGCGGCTCGGGGGCGTACGGCTCGACGGGGAAGGCCGAAAGCTCCAGCCGCTCCACCGTGATGACGGTCCCGTCCCCGGCGTCCACCTGGAACGTGCCGAGGCCGCCGAACCTGGCCTCGGGCAGCTCCAGGTCCGTGATCAGCAGTTCCTCGGCGAACTGCGCGGCCCGCGCGACCAGCTCGCCGGAGGCGGAGACGATGAGCGAGTCGCCGTCGAAGACGAGCTCGTCCTGCCCGCCCACCTGGTTGGCGTAGGCGAGGGCGCAGCCCGCCTCCCGTGCCCGGCGGGAGACGAGCGCGAGCCGCACGTCGTCCTTCTCCTTCTCGTACGGCGAGGCGTTCGGCACCACCAGCAGCCCGGCTCCGGCCTCGGCCACCACCGCGACCGGGCCGCCCTCCTGCCACAGGTCCTCGCAGACCGCGATGGCCACGTCGACCCCGTGCAACCGGACGATCGGCAGCCGGTCGCCGCGCACGAAGTAGCGGTATTCGTCGAAGACGCCGTAGTTGGGCAGGTGGTGCTTGGCGGTCCTGGTGACCACGTGGCCCCGGTGGAGCAGCGCGGCCGCGTCCAGCGGGGCGCCCTTGGGCTGCCCCACCCGCGGCGCCAGGTCGGCCCGGTCCACGTAGCCCACGACCACCGGGATCTCGCCGAGCCCCTCGTCGGACAGCCGCCGGGCGAGGGCCTCGACCGCGGCGGTGGAGGCTTCCACGAACGAGCTGCGCAGCACCAGGTCCTCGACCGGATAGCCGGTCAGGAACATCTCGGTGAACACCACCAGGTGCGCGCCGCGGCCGGCGGCGCGCCGGGTCCACTCGACGAGCTTGTCGGCGTTGCCCGCCAGGTCGCCGACCACGGGATCGGTCTGGGCCAGGGCGATACGGAGTTGAGCCACGTGCCCACCCTATTCCCGGCCGCGCCGGGAGCTGTCCAGGGGCGATCGGGGCGCCGGGCCCCGATCACCCCTGGACAGGCCGGCCTCCTAGCCGAGAACGCCGAGCAGGCCGAGGTTCCTGGCCTTGGCGGGCTCGGCCGCCCGCCGGAGCTCCCTGCCGGAGGCGTCGAGGGTCACCAGCGTGTTGGCGGCCGCGCCCCTGACGCGGACCGCGAGGCGGCCGTCGCGCAGGTAACGGGCGCCCACCAGCCTGCCCTTGACGGGGATGGCGATCTTCTTGCCGGTCTTGGTGTCGTAGATCGACGGGGTGAACAGCGGAGTCCAGGAGCCGTCGCCGCCGGGGGCGTTCGGGCCGATCGCGTTCACCACGACCCGGCGGCTGTCGGGGGACAGGCTCTCCACGTGGTTGGCGAGCTTGATCCCCGGGACCTTGCCGGAGACGCGGGAGCGGGTGTCCAGCAAGTAGACGCCGGCGGTGTCGCCGGCGTAACCGGCGAGCGTCCTGCCATCGGCCGACCAGGTCAGATGGCAGGGGCCGAGGGTCGTGCCGGAGTCGACCACGCCCTTGCCGTCCGCGCCGGCCACGGCCACGGCCATGGCCGCGGCCGTGCCCTTCCTCAGGTAGGCGACCCGCTTGCCGTCGGCGGTCCAGGCGGGGGTCAGGCAGGGGGCGCCGTAGGCGGCGTCCTTGGCGATCACCTTGTCCCCGCTCGCCGACCCCACGCGCAGACGGCCTTTCTCGTCGATCCAGGCGATGCGCCTGCCGTCGGGGGCCACCGAGAACTGCGCCGAGAGGGTCCCGCCGCCGATCCGGACGCTGGTCAAGCCGGGTCGCCGGTCGGTCAGCACCTGAACCTGGCCCTCCTGGTAGCCGAAGTAGACGGCGTCCGTGACCGGTGCCGCCTGCGACGAGGCCAGTGCGGGGGCGGCGACGGCGGCGGTCGACACGGCGAGTGCGACGCCGGCGGCCATGGCCCAGTGCTTCAAAGGATCTCCTCGGATCAGTTCACCAACGGGTAGTTAGAACCCTGAAAGGGGGAAAAGGTTCACATCTGGGCGGCCGAAATCGGCAGCACGGCCTCCACCACGGTGCCGCCGCCGGGCGCCGCGCCGATCACGCACGTCCCGCCGAGCTCCGCGGCGCGCTCGCGCATCGACAGCAGGCCGATGCCCGAGCGCGGTACCGCGGGCAGCCCGTGCCCGTCGTCCTGGACGCGGACCACCAGCGACTCGCCGCGTCGCAGCGAGACCGTCGCCGAACGGGCCCGCGCGTGTTTGCGGATGTTGGTGAGCCCCTCCTGCGCGATCCGGTAGGCGGCCACCTCGGCGGCCGCGGGGAGGTCGGACAGGTCGCCCTCGGTCTCGACGGCCACTTGCGGCTCCCCCTCGGCGGCCAGCGCCCGTACGGCTCCGGCCAGGCCGAGCTCGTCCAGGGTGGGCGGGCGCAGGCCGTAGACCAGCTCCCTGATCTCCTGGCCGACCGCGTCCATGCCGCCGCGCAGCTCGGCCAGGAGCCGTTCGGCGGAGGCGGGGGCTGTGCGCATGCTGATCCTGGCCATGTTGATCGACATCGCCATGTCGGTCAGCGCGTGGCCGAGCCCGTCGTGCAGGTCCCGGCGGAGGCGGCGGCGCTCCTCCTCGCGGGCGGTGAGAATCCGCTCGCGGGAGCGCTGCAGGTCGGCGGTCATCCGTACGGCGTGCACCACGTCCGCCACGTACGGCGTGACCACGGCGATCAGCCGGTCGTTGTGGGCCGCGGCGAACCTGCGGGGGCCCGGGGCGCCGAGGAGCAGCCGCCCGACCGGTTCCCCGTGCCAGACCAGCGGCACCGTGCGCGGGGCCGGGCCCAGCAGGCCGGCCTCCACCCGCCTGATCCCCGGGTCGTCCACTTCGACCGCGACCCCGGTGACGCTCAGCCCGTCGCGGATCACCGCGGTCACGGCGGCGAGGGCGTTGGCGGGATCGGCCCCGCCGACCTCGTGGGCCAGCCGGGCGGCCAGGGCGCGCGGATCGCCGTGCGTGCCGTACATGAGCCGGTCGACCCAGCGCCGCAGCACGAGGCGGAGCGGGTGGAAGACGACCCCGGCGAACAGCGCCGCCGTCAGGCCGCCGATCCGGTCGTAGTCGGACAGGGTCAGCCCGGCGAGCGCGCCGACCCCGAAGTAGACGGCGCTGACGGCGGCGATCAGCCCGGCGGCCACGAAGGCGCGGCTGACCACGGTGTCGATGCCGTAGAGCCGGTAGCGCAGTACGGAGAAGGCGATGGCGACCGGGATCAGCCCGGTCGCGACCGTGGCCGCCACGTGCCAGGCGGCCCCGGCGAGCAGGAAGACGACGTAGACGGCGAACGCGGTCAGCGGCCAGGCGATCTGGCGGCGCAGGACGGGGTCGGCCCGGCGGGCGCGCAGGGCCAGGGAGAGCAGTGACAGGACCGCCAGGAGGTTGATCAGGCCGGCCAGGAAGTTCTGGATCGTGAGGTTGTAGGGGGCCAGCGCGTCGATCGCGAGCGGGTTGGGGATGATCTGGGGGAGCGGGTAGTCCTTGGCGGGCGGTGCCGGGCGCACGACGAGGCGGACCGTCTCCACCACCATCACCGCGACCGCCGCGACCACCAGCGGCCGCCAGCGCCGGGAGGGCAGCCGCCCGTCGGGGGAGTACAGCGGGAGCACGATCGCCAGCAGCGTGCCGCCCACGATCCAGCCGATCCCTCCGGCGTAGCGGTAGTAGCCCGCGGTCGCCAGGTCGCCCGAGGCCCCGGAGTAGCTCATCATGGCGCTGCCGAAGACGTTGACCGCGCAGCCCAGCCCGCCGGCGGACATCAGCCAGGCGGTGGCCGGGCGCGAGCGGTGGGCCAGCAGGAAGGCGGCCACCACCGGGAAGGTCAGTCCGCAGGCCAGGTCGGGTGTGACGAATATGCCCGGGAACCACTCGGGCGGGAGGTTCACGGTGATCACGATGCCGATCACCGTGAGCGTGAGCGCGGTGGCCGCCACCACGACGATGACGACCAGCCGGGCCCCGGGCAGCGAGGCGAACGCGGGGCCGGCGCCCTCCCGGCGCGCGGGCCGGGGGGAGTCGCGGGCCGCCGGGAAGGCCGGGGCGTCCGTGCCCTCCCGGCGCGCGGGCCCGGGGGCCTCGGGGGTCTTCCGGCCCGACGCCTCCGGCACCGCCGGGGCCGCCGCGTCGCGGCCCCGTTCCTTCGTGCACATCGTTACCTGCCTATGCCACCCGGGTTGACCAGCCCCGACTCGTAGGCCGAGACGACGAGCTGGGCCCGGTCGAACAGCCCCAGGTGGTCCAGGAGCTTGGACACCGACTGCGACACCGCCTGTTCGGAGACCGACAGGGTCGCCGCGATCTGCCGGTTGGTGAGCCCCCGGGCGACCAGTTTCATCAGGTCCAGCTCGGTGTCGCCGAGACCGGCGAGCCCGGGCGGGGCCGAGGGGTCGGTGCGCCCGGCGAACGAGGCGATCAGCCGGGTGGTGACGGCCGGGTCGATCAGCGCGTCACCGGCCTGCGCGGCGCGCATCGCGCTGATGAGCTGCTCGGGGGCCGAGGTCTTGAGGACGAAGCCGCTCACCCCGGCCCGCAGCGCCGCGTAGAGGTTGTCGTCCGTGCCGAACGTGGTCATCATGATCACCTTTGGCGGGGAGTCGTCGGCCAGGATCCGCCGGGCGGCGGTCAGCCCGTCCAGCCGGGGCATCTGGATGTCCATCAGCACCAGGTCGGGCGAGGTCTCCCGGACGGCCGCGATCGCCTGCTCGCCGTCCTCGGCCTCGGCCACGAGATCGAAGCCGGGTTCGCTGTCCAGCACGACCCGCAGGCCGGTGCGGACCAGGGCCTGGTCGTCGGCCACCACGATGCGCAGCCCCGCCGGCCGCTCGGTCACCCGCGCGGAGGCTGTCTCCTTGGGAGCCGCGGGCGGGTCCAGATGCGCGGCCTGCGACAGCATGTCGGACTCCAGGCGCTGGAGGGTGGCGCCGAGGTCGAGCCCGAGCTCGTCGCGGAGCATCACCCTGGCGCGTCGGAGCGCTCCCAGCGCGTCGCCCTGCCGGCCGCTCCGGTAGAGCGCCAGGGCGAGCAGCCGCCAGGCCTCCTCCCGCAGCGGATGGGCCGAGGCGTGCGCCTCCAGGTCGGCCACCAGGGCACCGGACTGCCCGAGCAGCAGGCCCGCGTCGGCGCGGTGCTCGACCGCGATCAGCCGCAGCTCCTCCAGCCGGCCCGCCTCGGTCACCGCCCACGGCAGGTCGGAGAACTCGGCGAGCGCGGGGCCCCGCCACAGCGCGAGAGCGTCGTTCAGGCGCTCCCACACCACGGACGGCTCGCCCTCCATCTTGACCGCGCTCTCGAACGTCCAGGAGTCCACCTGGCCGGGGGCGGCGCGCAGCGCGTATCCCGGCGGGGCGGAGACCAGCACCTCCGCCTCCTCCCTGGGCGCGCGGCCGGGTTCCAGGGCGCGCCGCAGCCGCGAGACGTATCCCTGGATGGTGGACAGCGCCTGGGCCGGGGGCTCGCCCGGCCAGAGCTCGTCGATGAGCATGCTCACGGGGACGGCGCGACCACCGGCTACGAGGAGCCGGGCCAGCACCGCCATCTGGCGTTGGCCGCCGAGGTCGAGCACCACGTCGCCGTGGCGCGCCTGGAACGGTCCTAAAGCACGAAATGTCAGCATTGCAGGCGTAATCGTAGAGCTACCTGGTCCAATGTCATACGGCAATACCCACCATCGTTCGCAGGCTGTAAGAAATCATCGGTCGTCAGATCTCCACATTCACGCTCAGCGGCAGCACCGCCTCGACCACGGTGCCCCCCTCCGGGGGCGAACCGATCACACAGGTGCCGCCGAGTTCGGCGGCCCGCTCGCGCATCGACGCCAGCCCGACCCCGGAGCGCCGGCCGGGCTGGACACCGACCCCGTCGTCGCTCACCCGCACGCGCAGGTCCTCGCCCCGCTCCAGGGAGACCCGCACCACCTCGGCCCGGGCGTGCTTGCGGACGTTGGTCAGCGCCTCCTGGACGATCCGGTAGGCGGCCACCTCGGCGGCGGCCGACAGGCCGGTCAGGTCCCCGCTCACCTCCACCGCGACGTCGGGCCCGGCCATCTCGGCCAGTGCCCCGGCCAGGCCCAGGTCGTCCAGGGCGGGCGGGCGCAGGCCGTACACCAGGTGCCTGATGTCGCTGGTCACGCTGTCCATGCCGGAGCGCAGCTCGGTGAGCATGAGGTCGGCGGTCTCGGGGGAGACGTGCAGGGAGCGGCGGGCCGCGTTGATGGACATGGCCATGCCGCTGAGCGACTGGCCGAGGCCGTCGTGGAGATCGCGGCGCAGGCGGCGGCGCTCCTCCTCACGGGTGGCGACGATCCGCTCGCGCGAGCGCCGCAGCGCGCCGACCAGCCGGACCGCGTGGGCGGCGTCCGCCACGTACGGCGTGAGCGCGGCGATGACCCGCTCGTTGTGCGCGGCGGGCAGCCGCCTGACCCCCGGCGGGCCGATGAGCAGGCGGCCCACGGGCTCGCCGTGCCAGACGAGCGCGACGTCGCGGACCACCTCCCGCAGGTCTCCCGCCGTCGCCTCGCCGGACGGGCCGTCCTGGAACCGCACCGCCACCCCGGTCACCGCCAGCCCCTCGCGCAGCACGTCCAGGGCGGCGACCAGCCCGCCGGCCGGATCGGTCCGCTGCAGGCGCCGCCTGAGCTCTCCGGCGAGCGCCACCGGATCGCCCTTGCTGCCGTAGAGCAGGTGGTCGGCGCCGCGCTGGAGCACCCGCCGCAACGGGTGGAAGAACGCCCCGGCGCAGAGCGCGGCGAACAGGCCGCCGATCCGGTCGACGTCGGACAGGAACAGGCTGGAGGCGGCCCCCGCCGCCACGTACACCCCGCCGATCGCGCCGACCAGGCCCGCGCCGACGAGCGTCCGCGTGATCAGCGTCTGGATGCCGTAGAGCCGGTAGCGCAGCACCGCCACCGCGATCGCGGCGGGGATCAGCGGGAGGGTGAAGGAGGCCAGCCACCAGATCGGGTCGCCCACCACCCACGGGATGATCAACCCGGCGAACGCGAGCAGCGGCCAGAGGATCTGACGCCGCTCGACCGGTCCCGCGCGGTGCAGGCGCACCGCCAGCGACAGGAAGGCCAGCCCCATCGCCCCGGCGGACAGGCGGTGCAGGATCTCCATGACGGCCGGCAGCGGCGGCTGCACTTCGAGGACGGTCAGCAGCGACCGCAGGCCCTCCAGGCCGAGCACCAGCACGGCGAAGACCACCAACGGGCGCCACCGGGACGAGGGCAGGCGGCCGGTCGGATACAGCAGGGGCAGCAGCACGCCCAGCAGGAGCGTCGCGACGACCCAGCTCTGGCCGACGATCACCCACAGGACCTTGGGCGCACCCGTCGCGTAGGGGGAGGGGGCGTGCAGCAGGGCGATGTTGGCCAGCAGGATGTTGGTCGCGCAGGCCAGGCCGCCCAGCACCAGCAGCCAGCCGATGATCAGGCGGGGCCGGTTGAAGACCAGCAGCGCTCCGAAGATCGGGAACGCGGTCCCCGCCATGTCCTCGGGGGCGAACGGCAACGGCGTGTAGGAGGGCTGCGGCAACTGCGCCGTGACCCAGATGTTGACGCACTCCATGGCGACGGACACGGTGGCGGCCAGCAATGCCGCCACCCGCGCCTGAACAGGCGTAACCGTCGGGAACACCCGGCTCAGCCCGCGCATCGCCCCGGCCCTTCTATGTCGTACTTAGAGGGACCTTAACGGGCGCGGACAACAATCCAATCAACAAGCGATCAATGCGCGGCCGCCGCCGTACGGCGGCGCAGCGCCGGACCGATCGCGAGCAGGCCCCCGGCGGCCACCAGATTGATCGCGCCGATGGCCGGCCAGAGCACCGCCGGGCCCACCTCCAGCAGCCCGGTGCCGAGCAGCGGAGCGATCAACGCCCCGCCCGACCACGCGAAGCCGTACATGCCGGAGTAGCGTCCGCGCAGGTGGGGCGGGGCGAGCGCGGCCACGATCGCGCCCGGGATGCCCGCGGTGACGATCTCGCCCGCCGTCCACAGGATCACCGAGAGCGCGTATCCGGCGATGCTGGAGACGGCGGCGGTCAGCGCGAAGCCCGCGCCGATGACCGCCAGGCCCACCGCGAGCACGGTGCTGTGGTCGAGCCGGCCGAACCAGTCGCCGGTCAGCGGCTGGACGAGCACGATCAGGACGCCGTTGACGGCGATCACCATGCCGTAGTCGACGGCGGTGAACCCCCCGTGGGTCATCGCCAGCGGCAGGGTGGTGAACGCCTGGCTGTAGGCCACGGTGGAGATGAGGGTGATCACGCTGAAGGCGACCATCAGCCGGTCCTTGAGCACGTCGGCGAAGCCGCCGCGCCCCCGCCCGTCCGGCCCGTCCAGCCCGCCCGGACCGCTCCGCGCCGGCAGCGTCTCCGGCACCGCCCGCCACACCAGCAGGCCGAAGGCCAGCGAGGTGGCGGCGTTGATGCCGAACATCCAGCCGTACCCGGCCTGGGCGAGCCAGCCGCCCGCGACCATCGCCACCGCGAAGCCCAGGTTCAGCGCCCAGAAGAGCAGCCCGTAGGCGCGCGGCCGGTCGAGGGGCGGGATCAGGTCGGCCACCAGGGCGGTGGACGCCGGCCGGTAGATGTCCACGGTCATGCCGAGCACGAACATGGTGGCGACGATCGCCGGGAGCGAGGCGCTGTAGCCGAGCGCCACCATGGTGGCCGCGGTCGCGACCATGCCGCCGGTCAGGGTGATCCGCCTGCCGAACCGGTCGGCCAGCCAGCCGGCGATGATCTGCGACAGCAGCGAGCCGACGCCGAAGACCGCCATCACCGCCCCGGCGGCGGCCAGGGACATGCCGCGGGCCTGGGTCAGGTAGACGCCGATGAACGGCTGGACCATCATGCCCACCCGGTTCACCAGCGTGCCGGTCCACAGGGCCCAGAACGCCGGGGGCAGGCCACCGAGCCTCGACCGCAGGAAACCGGGTCCGGCGAGGGTCGTACTTGTCATGCCGCCAGGGTTGGACACGCGCCCGGCGGTGCGCGAATCTTTTAGCCGTGCCTAAAAAGTCGTGTCACGTCGAGTGGATCTTCGCCCCGGACGACGTGGCCCGGATCCGCTTCGCGTTCTCACCGATCTGGGAGCTGGTCGTCAGCCTGCGCGCGCTGCGCGACCCGGCCAGGCACTCCCTCCACCTGCCCTGGGTGCGCGCCGTACGGCCCCGCCTGGCCGGCGTCGACCTGTCGGAGCTGTTCGCGCTGGTCCCGCTCCAGGGGTATCTCGTGGACTTCGTCACCCCCACGCCCGAGACCCCGATGCCCGACTTCGCCGCCGACCTCGAACGGGTACGGCGGACGCCCCCCGAGCGGGCGGCCGAGGAGGCGGGCTGGGTGACCGGGGCGGACCCCCACGTCATCGAGCGCTTCATGGCCGACCCCGAGGCGGGTGTGGCGCGGGTCGCCGACACCCTGGAGCGCTACTGGGAGACGGCGTTCGCCGAGTTCTGGCCCCGGATCTACGGCCTGCTGGAGGCGGACGTGCTGCGGCGCTCCCGGCAGCTCGCCGTGGGCGGGGCCCGCGAACTCTTCTCCGACCTGCACCCGAACGTGCGCTGGCGCGGTGACCGGCTCAGGGTCACCCGGCCCTGGGACTACACCGAACCGATCGGCGGCGACGGCCTGGTGCTGGTGCCGACGGCCTTCTACTGGCCGGACACGGCCGTGATGGTCGAGCCGTACCAGCCGATGCTCCTCTACCCGGCGACGGGCGTCGGCACGCTGTGGGCCTCGGGCCCTCCGCCCGCCCCGGGGGCCCTCGCCGCGCTGCTCGGCCGTACCCGGGCGCAGATCCTGACCGCCCTGGCCGACCCCGCGACCACCTCGGCGCTCGCCCGGCGGATGACCCTCACCCCGGGCGCCGTCAGCCAGCACCTGACCGTCCTGGCCGACGGGGGCCTGGTGACGCGCCGCCGCCTGGGCCGCGAGGTCGTCTACCGCCGCACCCCGATGGGCGACTCCCTGGTCTGCGTGTCCTGACCGGACGGTGCGGGGAGCGGCGTACCGGAGCCGGTGGCGGCGCGGAGCCGGGGCCGTCCGCCCGTCCGCCCGGCGGGCCGGACATCCGCCTCGCGCCGGACGTCCGGCCCGCCGGGCGCGCCCCGCCCGGACGGCTCGGGGCGCACCCGGGATCCGCGCGGTCACCTCACGCGCTGTAACGGCTGGACTCCAGGAGCCACTCCAGCTGGGCCCTGGGCGCCGAGAGGAACGCGCACGCCACCTTGCTGACGTCCCTGGCCTGCGCCGGCGACAGCCCGAGCCGGTCGAACAGCTCCGGCAGCCGCATGGCGGCGGCCCGCAGGTCCTCGGCGCGCTCGGCGATGCGGTCGTTCACCCACACCACGGCGCCGGCGTCGGAGAGCCCGAACGCGGCGGCCGCGACCGTCACGTAGTTGTGCACGTCGCCGTTCGCCCGCTCCTTGGGATGGGAGGCGACGTCGTTGCACCACGCGGTGACGTCGTTGCAGGCGTCCACCAGCGTCCGCCAGGTCGGGCTCTCCCGCAGCCGGGCCGGCACCTCCACCCCGAGGCACGCCTCCACCAGGTCGAACAGGTAGGGGCCGGCGGTTCCCCGGCGGAGCGCCGGATACTCCCCGGCGGAGGGCACCCGCCCGGCGCGCCGGTTGTCCGCCTCCGCGCGGCAGGCCGCGCCCTGCTCGCGCAGCCCCAGGGCGAACCGCTCCCGCCAGCGCGCGCTCATCCGCCCGGCGGTGACCCGCCAGAGGTCCTGGAAGGCCGCCTCGACCGGGACGGCGCCCCGCGCCCGAGGCGTGGCCCCGGCCGCCGCGCCGCCCCGCGCCTGGGCCGGGACGGAGCACTCCGCCGGGAGCGGCGCGGATCCCGCCAGGCGCCCGAGGCGCGCGAAGGTGGCCTCCACGATCTCGGCCGCGTGGCCGGCGGGCTTCTCGTCCCACTCGTCGTCGAAGTGGAACAGCCACGTCAGCCACTTGGCGAACAGAAGGGCCGCGTCCACGCCGAAGCCGGCGAAGGCCCGGCCGGCCATCCGCTCGAACCCCGCCCGCGCCGGCGTCTCCAGCCCGACCTCCCGGGTCCACTCGGCGAGGGAGGACTCGATCCGGTCGATCGAGGAGTGCATGCGGCAGGGGGCGGCCATCGAGGGAACCCGGTCGACGAGCGGCAGCAGCAACGTCGCGGCCACCGCGGGAGCGGGCTCCCAGGGGGGCCGCTGTCCCGTCCCGGTCTGGGATGGCGGATGGGTCGGTGTACGGGTCAGCGTCACTACAGCGGACCGAACAGCCAGTTGCCGGCCGCGTTCGGGTCGGCGCTCGTGTAGTACTGCCGGGCCGCCTCGACCAGCTCGCCCACCGAGAGGCTCCCGTCGTGGTCGCGGTCGAGCCGCTCGAAGGCGACGTCCACGTCGTCGTGCGGCGTGCCGAACGCGGTCAGCATGACCCGGAACTCGGCCGGTCCGACGGCCCCGTCGCCGTCGGCGTCGCACAGTTCCGCGATCGCCTCGGCGGCCGGCCCGAACACCGCCTCGAACCGGTCGCCCTGGACGAACGCCGAGGTCATGCCGGCGCGGAACTCCTCCGGAGAGATCGCGCCGTCGCCGTCGGCGTCGATCTCGGCCGACAGGGTCTGCCAGATCGACTCGAAGCCGTGGACGAGCCTGCTGCCGGTGGGCGAGGTCGGCGACTCGCCGAAGCCGACCAGGATCCGGGCCCCGAGGCCGAGCAGGTCGTCGCGCTCGATCTTCCCGTCGCCGTTCACGTCCATGTGCGCGAAGGCGCGGTCTAATTTGTGCTTGAGAAGCTCAGTGCTCATCTTGACCCCCGTGTTACGTCAAGAACTCAGACGGTTACCGTAAGTGACGATAGCGGGGTGATTCCAACAGCCATTCCAGGTAAGCCCTGGGAATGGTCAAGAAAGCGCACGCCACCTGGATCACCTCACGGGAGGCGGCGAAGTCGAGGCCGTGCCGTTCCACGACCACGGGAATCGCGCGGGCGGCGGTCCACAGCTCCTCCATCCGGGCCACGACACGGTCGATCACCCACTGTTCGGCCGCCTCGCCGCGCGGGACCGGGGCCGCCGCCACGTAACCGCGCCCGGAGGCCAGGTCGTCGCACCAGACGGCCACGTCGGCGCTCGCCTCGACGACCGCCCGCCACTGCGCGCTCTCCCGGACCGGCGCGGGCACCTCCACCCCCGTGCAGGGCTCCACCAGGTCGGACAGGCACCGGCCGAAGCGGGCCCGGCCCAGCGCCGGGTAGTCCTCGGCGGACGGCGCCACGGTGTCGAGCAGCGCCGCGTGCTGAGCGGCCAGCCCGGCCAGGAACCGCTCGCGCCACCCGTCGCCCATCCCGGGCGCGCAGACCCGCCACAGGTCGGCGAAGGCCCGTTCCAGCGGCGGGCCCGGCTCGCCGCCCCCGGCCACCGCGAGCACCCCGGCGAACGCCGAGGGCTTCTCGCGGAAGCGGGAGGTCCAGATCAGCCAGCGCGCGAACAGCGTTGCCGTGCCCATGCCGTACCGGGCGAAGGCCCGCCCGGCCAGCAGGTGCGCGCCGGCGCCGGGGTCGGCCTCCAGGCCGACCCTGCGGGTCCACTCGATGACCGCGGCCTCGATCTGGTACATCGACGGATGCATGGGGCACGGGGCGGCCATCGCCGCCAGCCGTTCGGTGAGCGGGGCCGGCAGCGCGGCCCCGCCCGTCGGTCTGTGAACTCCGGTGCGCATCGTCTCTTCCCCCGAATAGAACTTCAGCGGCTCCCGGCGCACACTGTAGGAGGGGACGGGGCGAGGCACGCGGAGGCACGACGGAGCAGGTCACGCGCGGGCGTGACGGGTCCGATGCGGCATCTCACCGCTCTTCCTCGTAACGTGTGCGAAACACGGAGCGGGCAGACTGGTAGAAGGCCAGACGTGCCGCACCACGTCGGCGTCTGCGATGAAGGAGAAGGCTTTGGACCGCCAGCAGGAGTTCGTTCTCCGCACCCTTGAGGAGCGCGACATCCGGTTCATCCGGCTGTGGTTCACCGATGTGCTCGGGTTCCTCAAGTCGGTGGCGATCGCCCCGGCCGAGCTCGAAGGGGCTTTCGCCGAGGGCATCGGCTTCGACGGCTCGGCGATCGAGGGCTTCGCCCGGGTCTACGAGTCGGACATGCTCGCCAAACCGGACCCGTCGACCTTCCAGATCCTGCCCTGGCGCAGCGAGACGCCGGGCGCGGCCAGGATGTTCTGCGACATCCTCATGCCGGACGGCTCGCCCTCGCACGCCGACCCGCGCTGGGTGCTCAAGCGCACCCTGGCCAAGGCCTCCGAGATGGGCTTCAGCTTCTACACCCACCCCGAGGTCGAGTTCTTCCTGCTGAAGAACCGGCCCGAGCGCGGCGCGCGCCCCGAGCCCATCGACGACGGCGGCTACTTCGACCACACCCCGCACAGCTCCGGCCACGACTTCCGACGCAACGCGATCATGATGCTGGAGTCGATGGGCATCTCGGTCGAATACAGCCACCACGAGGGCGGTCCGGGCCAGCAGGAGATCGACCTGCGCTACGCCGACGCGCTCACCACCGCCGACAACATCATGACCTTCCGGCTGGTCATGAAGGAGGTCGCGCTGGAGCAGGGCATCTGGGCGAGCTTCATGCCCAAGCCCTTCACCGAATATCCCGGCTCCGGCATGCACACCCACATGTCGCTGTTCGAGGGCGACCGCAACGCCTTCTACGAGCCCGGCGCCGACTACCAGCTCTCCAAGGTCGGCCGCTCCTTCATCGGCGGCCTGCTCGCGCACGCCGCCGAGATCACCGCGGTCTGCAACCAGTGGGTGAACTCCTACAAGCGCCTGTGGGGCGGCGCCGAGGCGATCGCCGGAGCCGGCGGCGAGGCCCCGAGCTACATCTCCTGGGGCCACAACAACCGCTCGGCCCTGGTCCGGGTGCCGATGTACAAGCCGCACAAGAGCGGCTCCACCCGTATCGAGTTCCGCTCGCTCGACTCGGCCTGCAACCCCTACCTGGCCTTCGCGCTGATCCTGGCCGCGGGCCTGAAGGGCATCGAGGAGGGCTACGAGATGCCCCCCGGCGCCGAGGACGACGTCTGGGCGCTGACCTCGGCCGAGCGCCGCGCGCTGGGCATCCAGCCGCTGCCCCAGTCGCTGGACGAGGCCATCGCGGTCATGGAGCGCAGCGAGCTGGTCGCCGAGACCCTCGGCGAGCACGTCTTCGACTACTTCCTGCGCAACAAGCGGAGTGAGTGGAACGAGTATCGCCGCCAGGTGACGGAGTTCGAGCTCGGCCGGTATCTTCCGGTGCTGTAAGCCCAGGTCGGCGGCATATTCTCCCGGCGCGCGGGCCCGGTTCGCCGTGGCCCGCGCGCCGGTGGGTCCAGCCGACTCCCTCGCACCGGACGTACGATCTCAATCGTTTCTTTACGGGACATCTCGCGAGCATTATGATCTTCCTCCTGGCTGGCCCTGATGATCATCAGGCCGGGTTTCCATGCTGATGGGGCAGTAAAAGACGCCCCGTGACTGGACAGGGAGATCTGCTATGAGGCGCACACTGATCGCGTTAGGCATCGGATTGGGTCTGTTGGGCTCCACTGTCGTCTCCGCACCGGCCCAGGCCGCGAGTGCGGTGAAAGTCCCTCTGGCCCTTACCGTGCCGACCGCTCAGCAGGTCGCGGCGTTCTGGCTCGCCGACGGAGCCGCCAATCTGAAGAACGCCACACCCTACGCCGTGCAGACCGTGGTCCAAGGGGAACGGGTGTCCACCCCCGTCGTCCCGGACGGCGTGCCCGGCCAGATCGACCCGCTGCCGCCCCTGCTCTCAGAGGAAGGGCAACCGTCCACGACCTGGGGCAAGGTGTTCTTCGTCGGCGCCGACGGTCAGGCGCACTGGTGTACGGGCACCGCCATACAGTCGAAGTACCGCAACCTTGTCGCCACGGCCGGTCACTGCGTGTACGACCCCCAGAGCGACGGCGCCGCACTCGACAAGTGGGTCTTCGTTCCCGGCTACTCCGAGGGGACGATCCCGTGGGGTCTGTACGTCGGAAAGCAGGCCCTCACCCATTACGACTTCGACGTGTACGCGGACTACGGCCGCGACTTCGCCTTTGTGAACGTGTACAACGGCGTCGTCTCGTCCTCCGCCGGCGTGCTGACCGACACCGGGCGTCTGACTGAAACCGTCGGCGGGCAGGGCTTCGCCTGGAACCAGACGTCGACCCCCTCGGTCGACGTCTTCGGCTATCCGGCCGGCCCCCACCCTGACGGAACCCGGCCCTACACAGGCCAGACCCTTGAATCGTCCACCGGACTGACATTCACCATGACGCTCTCCGGCATCTCCGCCGATCAGCCCATCGGTGTCGACTCCCCGTTCACCGGTGAAGGCTCTCTCGGCTCCTCCTGGCTGTACGGCTACAGCAGCGAAAGCCGCACCGGCTACCTCACCGGCATCACGATCAGCGTCTCCGACACCGACGGCGACAACCGCTATGACACCGGCGTCTCCCCCTACTTCGACAGAGAGGCGGCATTGGTCTACAACACCGCCGCCAGCCTTTGGACCGGCTCCATCAGGCGGACCGGCTCCATCGCGTAGACGGCGCCCTACACCGCCGCATCCGTAAGCGCGCCGAGTGGCGCGAATACCGCCGCCAGGTCGCCGAGTTCGAGCTCGGCCGCTACCTGCCGGTCCTGTAAGGGCCCTCCCGCCGGGAGGGTCGGCGAGATATCAGATCAAATCCAGGGCGTCGCAGAGTTTCCCGGCTATATGCTCGGCGCCGTGCCCACGGGCGCTCCCTCCGGGGCGCCCCGCCGGTACGGCCGGCCGGCATGACGGGCCGGCCGCCGGCCGCGAGGCGGGCGCTCCACCGCGACCTCGGACCGGACGGCATGCCGTCCGGCTCCGGCCCTCCGGAGACCGTCGGACCCCTGGTTCGCCGTGTGTGCAACGACTCCGGTAAAATCGGTCGGTCGGTTTAGAGGGATTTTTGACGATCAATAGCCATATAAGGCAATAGGAGGTGCGGTATGACGACGGCTGCCGAGCTGCAGACCATGTTGTCCGTTCCGGCGCGTTTCCGTGGGCCCGAGGGCACCGCGAACGGCGGATGGATCGCGGGCACGGTCACCGAGGCGTCGCACGGCGCCCGGCACGACTCGGCTGTCGAGGTCACGCTGCACGCACCCACGCCGCTGGAGACCGAGCTGGATCTCCGCCACCTCGCCAACACCGCCACCCTCACCCGTGGCGACACCCTCCTCGTCGAGGCCATCCCGGTCGCCGAGCGGCTCGACGCCCCGGCGTTCGTGCCCTTCAACAAGGCGGCCCTGGCCGAGAGCGGCTTCGCCGGGCTCACCGGCCACGCCTTCCCCGGCTGCTTCGCCTGCGGCATGCGCGACCCGGGTGACGGCCTGCGGATCTTCCCCGGCTCGGTGCCCGGCACCGACCTGGTCGCCGCCGGCTGGCGGGTGCCGATGACCGTCACCGACGAGGACGGGACCGTCCCCGACGCGATCATCTGGGCCGCTCTCGACTGCGTCACCGGCTGGGCCCACTTCGGGCCCGGCGAGTCGGCCCTGCTCGGCCGCCTGACCGCGCAGGTCCACCGCCGGGTCTACCCCGGCGGCACCTACTCCGTGGTGGCCCGCTCCACCGGCCGCGAGGGCCGCAAGCTCTTCGGCGAGAGCGCCGTCTACGAGGTGGACGGCACCCTGGTGGCCGCCGCCAAGGCCGTCTGGATCGCTCCCGCCTGACCCGCCTGACCCGTGCCCCGGCCGGGTGATCTCCGGCCAGAACGGCCGGGGCACCCTGCGCCGGGGACGGCCGCGATGGAGGTGCCGCCGTCCCCGCCGGTCACCGGACCAGACGGTCGGCGACCAGTGAGGCGCAGCGGTCCTCCATCAGGATCGTGTAGTGGTTGCAGTCCTCGACGAGCTCGTCCTCCAGGGCGGGCAGCCGCCCGGTCCAGGTGGCGGCCAGCTCGTCGGGGATCATGCCGACCGGCTGGTCCAGCAGTCCGCGCGGGGCCCGCAGCAGGGAAAGCGGCGACTTCACCGCGTGCAGCGCGGCGCCGATCTCCTCGCTCTCGGTGAGCAGCCACCGGCCGTCCTGGCGGACCGCCTCCTCCCGAGCCCGCGAGCGCACCGCGCCCTCGGGGCCGGCCGCGTCGTAGCGGACGTACTCCTCCACCCGGTCGTTCCAGTTGCCCGCGAAGGCGGGGTGGGCCTTGAAGAAGTCGACGTAGGCGTCGGTGCTCGGAAAGGTCTGGCCGAGCCGGGCGATGGCCGGGCCGAGCGTGGCCGACAGGACCGTGTCGGGGTCCAGGCCCGGCGGCAGGGGCAGCGGGAGCCCCCCGTCGACCAGCACGACCCTGGCGTAGTCGCGGCCGGCCGCGGCGAGGGCGGCGACGTAGGCGCCCATCGAGTGGCCGGTGAGCACGATGCCGGACTCCGCGCCCAGGGACCGGGCGACCAGGCCGACGTCCTCGGCGTGCCGCGGCAGGCCGTACGGGCCGGGCAGCTCGGCGCTGTGGCCGCGGCCCCGCAGGTCCATCGCGACCAGCGACCACTCGGCGGGCAGCCGCCGCGCGACCCCGCTCCAGGCCATGAGTGAGGCGGTGATGCCGTGCACGGCCACGATCAGGCGGGGCCCGGTGCCGAACCGGGCGACGCGCAGCCGGCCGCCGGGGACCTCGACGTCGCCGAAGACAGGGTTCAAGGAGTTCTCCTCAGGATCTGCAGGACGGATCACCCGCCGGACGGCGGCCGGGTCTCGCCGGCCGCCGTCCCGCGCCGCTCCACGAGCACGGCCGTTCCGCCGGCCGGTCGATCGTCTGACATCGCATTCATGGTGGCGGGTGTCCTCCGCCGGGGTCAACGCCCGTCCTCCCGCTCTCGTGGCCGGTAAGCACCGTGGGGCACTATGGGTCCTCAGCCCATAATTGCCCCATGAGGATTACTGTCGTTGAGCACGGAGCCGACGCGGGCCTGGGCTTCTTCGCCGGGTGGCTGGCCGGGGCCGGGGTCGGGTGCGAGGTGGTCCGGCCCTACCTGGGGGAGACCGTGCCGGAGCGGGCCGATGACGGGCTGATCGTGCTCGGCGGCGAGGCCGCCGCCTGGGAGGACGAGCGCTACCCCTGGCTGCCCGCCACCCGTGACCTGATCCGGAGCTCGGTCGAGGGCGGCGTGCCGACCCTGGGGATCTGCCTGGGCGCTCAACTCATGACGCTGGCCTGCGGCGGCTCCGTCGAACGGGGCGAGCACGGCCTGGAGGTGGGCGCACGGGAGATCGTCCCGCTCCCGGAGGCCGGCGCCGACGCGCTGTTCGCCGGCCTCGGCCCCGCCCCGGCCGTGCAGTACCACGGCGACGCGATGACCCGGCTCCCCGAGGGCGCGGTACGGCTGGCCACCGGCGACCCCTACCCCAACCAGGCATACCGGCTGGGGGAGAAGGCGTGGGCGGTGCAGTTCCACCCGGAGGCCACCGCCGAGATCTTCGCCGGCTGGACCGGCGACTCGGCCGACCACCTGACCGCCCTGGGTCACTCGGCCGAGGAGCTCGCCATGCAGGTGAAGGAGGCCGAGGCACGTCTCGCCGGCACCTGGCGCCTCCTCGCCGAACGGTTCGCCGCCGTCGTCCGATCCGCGTGACCGGATGATTACGTTGCGAATCCGCCACCGACGTCGCACACTTTCAGGATTGGCGTGTGCGGCGACGCTCCGGGGCGCCCGGGGTGTGAGCCGGACCGGGGAGGGCGGGCCCAGGCGCGGCGCCCGCTCCGTGCCTCCGGCGGGGAGCCGGAGGCGTGCGCGACCGCGGGCAGGCGTGCGCCTTGTGATCCGTCGGGGTAGGGATGGGGAAGGCCGCCAGTGCTTGCGATTGAGGATGATGGAGGGTCGGTGAGCGCCGTGCCCCGCATGCAGACGACCGCCGGGCGGCTGGCCCGGCTCGGATTCGCCGACGGGGCCAGGGCCGAGCGGCTGCTCGACGAGCTGGGGCCCGAGGCGGTCGGCGATCTCGGCCTGCTGGGCTCCCTGGTCGCCGCGGCGGATCCCGACCTGGCGCTCACCTCGCTGAACCGGCTGGCCGAGCGGGATCCGAGCGTCCTCGGAGCGCTCCGGTCCGATGCCGGCCTGCGGGCGCGGCTGCTCGGCGTCTTCGGGGTCAGCTCCGCCCTGGGCGACCATGTGGCCAAGCATCCCGAGCATTGGAGCCTCCTCGGCGGCGCGCATGCCGTACGGCGTCCGACCGCGCAGGAGCTCCGCGCCGAGCTGCTGCTCGCGGTCGGCGCGGAGCCCGACGACCCCGAGCCGCGCGCCGCGGACGCCGGCACCGCCACCCTGGTGGCGCTGCGGGTCGCCTACCGGGGGCGGCTGCTCCGGCTGGCCGCGCGGGACGTCACCGGCGAGGCCTCGCTCACGGAGTCCACCGCCGAGCTGTCCGACCTGGCCGGGGCCGCGCTGGAGGCGGGGCTCGCCGTCGCGCGGTCCGAGCACGCCGAGTCCGGCTCGGTACGGCTGGCCGTCATCGGCATGGGCAAGTGCGGGGCGCGCGAGCTCAACTACATCAGCGACGTCGACGTCGTCTTCGTGGCCGAGCCGTGCGAGGGCGTCGACGAGACCAAGGCACTCCAGTCCGCCACCCGCCTGGCCCAGGGCATGATGCGCGCCTGCTCGGCCAGCACTCCCGAGGGATCGCTGTGGGAGGTGGACGCCGCGCTGCGCCCCGAGGGCAAGGCCGGCCCGCTGGTCCGCACCCTCGCCAGTCACCAGGCCTACTACCGGCGCTGGGCCAAGACGTGGGAGTTCCAGGCGTTGCTGAAGGCCCGGCCGGTGGCGGGCGACTCCGAGCTCGGCGAGCAGTACGTCGCCGCGATGAACGAGATGGTCTGGCAGGCGGCCACCCGCGACAGGTTCGTCGAGGATGTGCAGGCCATGCGCCGCCGGGTCGAGGAGCACGTCCGCGCGGGCGAGGCCGAGCGGCAGCTCAAGCTCGGGCCGGGCGGCCTGCGCGACATCGAGTTCGCCGTCCAGCTGCTCCAGCTCGTCCACGGCCGCCTGGACCCGCTGCTGCGCCGCCGCGGCACGCTGTCCGCGCTGGCCGCCCTGTCCCGGGGCGGCTACGTCGGCAGGGAGGACGCCAAGGCCCTCGCCGAGGCATACACGTTCCTGCGCCAGGTCGAGCACCTGATCCAGCTGCACCGGCTCCGCCGGACCCATGTGGTGCCCGAGGACGCCGGCGACCTGCGCCGGCTCGGCCGGAGCCTGGGCATGACCAGCGACCCGGTGGGGGAGTTCACCACCCGGTGGAGGCGGCACGCGATGGAGGCCAGGCGCCTGCACGAGAAGCTCTTCTACCGGCCGCTGCTGCAGGCCGTGGCCCGCCTGCCCGAGTCCGAGGCCCGGCTCTCCACCGCCGCCGCGCAGGCCCGCCTGGAGGCGCTCGGCTACACCGATCCGGCCGGGGCGCTGCGCCACATCAGCGCGCTGACCAGCGGCGTGTCGCGGCGGGCGGCGATCCAGCGGACCCTGCTGCCCGTCATGCTGGGCTGGTTCGCCGACGCCCCCGACCCCGACGGCGGCCTGCTCGGCTTCCGCCAGGTCTCCGACAAGCTCGGCGCCACCCCGTGGTACCTGCGGCTGCTGCGCGACGAGACCGCGGTGGCCTCGCGGCTGGCCCGGCTGCTGGGGACCAGCCGTTATGTGACGGGCCTGCTGCTGCACGCCCCCGACGCGGTGGCGATGCTCGGCTCGGACACGGAGCTGGCCCCCCGGCCCGCCGAGGCGCTGCTGGCGGAGGCGCGGGCCACGGTCGGCCGCCATCCCACGGAGGCCGAGAGCGCGGTCGCCGCGGTGCGGGGGCTGCGGCGCAGGGAGCTGTTCCGTACGGCGGTCGCCGACCTCACCGGGCACATCGACATCGAGCAGGTCGGCCAGGCGCTGTCCACGCTCAACGACATGACGATCCAGACCGCGCTGGACGCCGCGATCAGCAAGGTCGAGATGGAGCGGCGCACCCCGCTGGGCACGAGGTTCGCGGTGATCGCGATGGGCCGCCTGGGCGGGTTCGAGTCCTCCTACGGCAGTGACGCCGACGTGATGTTCGTGCACGCGCCGCTTGAGGGGGTGCCGGAGCGGGAGGCCACCGACGCGGCCTTCGCGGTGGCCAACGAGCTGCGCCGCCTGCTGGCCCTGCCCGCCCCCGACCCGCCGCTGCTCATCGACCCCGACCTGCGCCCCGAGGGGCGCCAGGGGCCGCTGGTCCGCACGCTCGCCTCCTACGCGGCCTACTACGGGCGCTGGTCGTCGCCGTGGGAGTCCCAGGCGCTGCTACGCGCCCGCCTCTCCGCCGGGGACCGCTGGATCGGCACGGCCCTGCTGGAGCTGGCCGACCCGTTGCGCTACCCGGCCGGCGGCATCCCCGACGCGGCCGTGCTGCAGATCAGGAAGTTGAAGGCGCGGATGGAGGCCGAGCGGCTGCCCCGCGGGGCCGACCCGGCCCTGCACACCAAGCTCGGCCCCGGCGGGCTGTCCGACGTGGAGTGGGTGGCCCAGCTCATCCAGCTCCGTCACGCCGGGCGCCTGCCGTCGCTGCGGACCACCCGGACCCTGGAGACGCTGCGCGCGGCGGTCGCCGAGGGCCTGCTGACAGCCGCCGACGAGGCCTCGCTCACCCAGGCCTGGCGGTTCGCCTCGCGCGTCCGCGACGCCATCGTCCTGGTCCGGGGGCGCGCCGCCGACTCCATCCCGGTGGATCTGCGCGAGCGCGCGCTCATCTCCCGCGCCATGGGCTACCCGCAGGACGCCAGCGAGGATCTCGTGGACGACTACCGCCGCGTCACCCGCCGGGCCCGCCGGGTCATGGAGCGCGTCTTCTACGAAGACTGACCCGTTTTCCGCTGATCGCATTGCGCCGGGAGTGGCGGGCGTGTATCAACGGTGCGGGTGATCCATTTTGATATCCGTTTACATTGACCTGGCCATCGGCCTGGTGCTGGCCTTCCTGCTCCTGTCGCTCATGGTGAGCGGGATCAACGAGGCATTCGTCCGGCTGTTCGGGATCCGCAGCAAGTTCCTGTGGGCCTACCTCCGCGACACCATGGACGGCGGTCCGCGGGAGGGCGCGTCCTGGATCCCGGCGAAGGTGGCCGACGTCTTCGCCAAGCTGCCCTTCTCCAAGGACGACCCGCGGCCCAGGCACGAGCCGGAGCCCGCGCCGCCGGTGGTCGAGCCGGTCCCGGTGGATCCCACCGCGGTGCTCGCCGCCGAGACGCCCGCGCCGCCGGTCGACATGACCGGGCGGCTGTACGGACGGCTCCAGGAGATCGACCGTCCCACGGGGGCGCGGACCAGCATCTCCGACATCCCGCCCGAGCGGTTCTCCGGTGCGGTGATGGAGCTGGTCTCCGCCGAGGAGGGCGGGGTCGAGGGCCTGCTCGCCAAGCTGGAGGCCATCGGCAGCCCGCTGGCCGGGCACCTGCGGGGCGTCTGGGAGGGGGCGCAGCGGGACCTGGGAAAGTTCCGCAAGGGCGTGGAGACCTGGTTCGACGGGGAGAT
Source organism: Streptosporangium canum (assembly GCF_900113865.1). Lineage (GTDB taxonomy): Bacteria > Actinomycetota > Actinomycetes > Streptosporangiales > Streptosporangiaceae > Streptosporangium > Streptosporangium canum. Next base: position 124,996 of record NZ_FOQY01000007.1, read on the forward strand.
GCAGCGGCTGTCCACGCTGTACCGCCGCTACGTCAAGTGGGTGGTGTTCGTGCTCGGCCTGCTGCTGACGTTGCTGTTCAGCATGGACGCGCTGGAGTACGGCAAGACCCTGCTGCGGGACAACGCCTACCGGGCCGGGGTGGCGGCCATCGCGAGCGGCGGCCAGGACGGTCTGGGCGCGCTGCGGGACAAGTGCGCCGTGGAGGGCGCCGCCGAGCCGTACGCCTGCGTGACCGAGTCCTTCAGCTCCCCGGCCCTGGTCAAGATCTTCGACCATGCCGTCGTGAGCGTGACGATCCCCCCTGACGGTTCGGAGGACCCGTCCTTCAACTGGAACGGCGCCGTCTGGTGGGAGCGCCTGATCACCCCGGGACACTGGCCCGGTTACCTGATCAGCGTGGTCGCGCTGCTGTTCGGCGCCTCCTTCTGGTGGGACGTCCTGCGCCGGCTGACCGGCATCCGGGGCCGGCGCCCGTAGTCTTTCCGGGGCCTCCCCGCCGGCGCTGAAACCCTCCGGCGAGGGAGGCCTTTCTCACGCCCGGCTCCGGGCGGGGGCCTCTAGCGCAGCTCCGCCAGGACCAGGTCGACCTGGGGGAGGGGGTCCGGCCCGAACGGGCGGAGCACCACCGTGTCGGCCCCCGCCTCCCACAGCGACCTGACCTGGTCGGCGGCGACCTCGGGGGAGCCCACCGCCATCACGACCTCGTCCGGATCGACGCGCAGGAACTCCGCGGAACCGGCCGCCAGGCGCGCACCCACCGCGGGGTCGCCGCCGACGTACAGATGGGTGAACACCACCAGTTCGTGACCGTCTCCCCCGACCGCCTCGCGTGCCTCCCCGATCCGGGCCGGGCCGACCCCCTCGGGCAGGATCGTGCCCTGGGCCACCCGCCCGGACAGCTCCAGCGAGCGGGGCCGTACGACCCCGGCGAGAACCGGCGGCGCGGTCGCGGGCGGGTGCACCAGGCTCACCCCGTCGATCCGTACGGCCCGGCCCTGGAGGGTGACCGTCTCGCCGCGCAGCAGGGCGCGCACGGCCACGACGGTCTCCTCCAGCAGGGCCAGCGGCGAGGGGGCGAGCGCGCCCACCTGCCGCATCCAGTCCTGGACGCCGTGGCCGATCCCGGCCGCGAGACGGCGCGGGTGCATGCGGGCCAGGTTGCCGAGCTCCATGGCCAGCAGAGCCGGATTGCGCAGCGGCGCCGGAGTGATCCCGATGCCCACGCGGAGCCGCTCGGTGACGGCGAGCGCGGTGGCCGCCGACGAGATCGACCCGGTCCAGCCCAGGTCCTCCACCACCCACACGTCGTCCACCTCGGCCGCGTCCAGGTGACGGCAGAAGGGGATGAGCGACTCCGGGGGCAGGTCGCGGTCGAACATCACGCCCAGGCGCATGTCTCTCCTACAGGTAGCGGAAGTATCCGGCGAAGCCCTTGACCGCGGTGAGGGAGTCGATCCGTATCTCGGTGCCGGTCTTCAGCGCGTTGACCATTCTGCCCTGGCCGACGTAGATGCCCACATGGTGGGTCTTCACCTTACGCTTGCCGATCTTGCCATAGAAGACCAGGTCGCCCGGCCGCGCCTTCGCGGCGGGTATCTCGGTGAGCCGCCTGATGTGGTCGTCGGTGTTGCCCGGTCCCAGGACGTCGCGGCCGTAGGCCAGGCGGTAGACCCATCTGGCCAGCCCGGAGCAGTCAAGGCCGCGGGTCCTGGTGGCGGGGCAGGGGAGGATCGCGCCGCTGTAGCCCTGACAGGTGCCGAGGGAGGGGCCGGGGACGTCGTCGTGGCCGCCGCCCCACGAGTACGGGATCTCGCCGCCCGTCCACCCCGGCTGCTCCTGCCCGGCCTCGATCGCGTACGCGATGGCCGTCACCCGGTTCAAGGTGACGGGCAGGAGCGGTATCGAGCCGCTGAGGACCATGAGGGCTCCTGCGAGCACGGTCGCCGCGGCCAGCCGGCGACGTTTGGAGACCCCCGGATGCCGCCGTCCATCCCGGGAGATCCCGGTCACGTCCACTCACCTCGATTTATCGCCGTAAGTCAGGATCATTCTGCCTAATGTGCCGCTGTTCCGCGCTGTCCGCCTTCTCCGCCGTTTCTCAGTCACAGTCGTCGATCTTGAATTTCTTTCCAGGCTTCGGTGATTTCTGCACCGTCCGGGGAGCCTGCGGCCCCTTGGAGACGGTGGCCCGCTATGGCGCCGCGGTCACCGTGCCGCCGGAGGCGGCGCACGCCCGCTCGTCGCCCGCGCCACAGGCGACGGCGGTGGAAAGGACGATGAGGACGATTCCTGTGACGCCGGTGATACTGCGAAACACGGTGTTCTCCTGACAGAGCATTCTCTTGCCCCTCATAAATATCCAGAACTGCTTGCAACGGACTGATAGCTCACTTGAGTGAGTGATAGGCCGGGGAAGTCACGACACGCCCTTTGTTACGCATCGTGACCAATCCGCCCTAAGCTGCCGTCGCAGTGTTACTTTCGGTGACGCAATCAACCCAGTCGGTCATCTATCCGGATGGAATGGGGGCGTTGGCGATGTCAAGAAAACGCGTAGGGCGGGTGGCGATGGCGGCGGGCACGCTCGTGGCCGGCGTCGCCCTGTCGATGGGGGAGACGAGCTCGGCGGCCAAGGCCGCGCCGGGAGACACGGATTCGGACGCCACCGTCGCCAACGTCGTGGTGACCGGGGCGATCACGCTGACGAACCTCACCTCTTCGTTCACGCTCACCGGCAGTCCCGGACAGACCGTCGACACCGCCGACCCGGTGGACTTCACCGTGACGACGAACAACTTCGCCGGCTACACCGTGACGGTCTTCCCGGCGGCCGGGGAACTCCTCGGCACCGCCGGCAACCCCGAGACCATCCCGACCGGCTCGCTGCTGGTGGAGCGGATCCCCGGCGGCCCGTTCGTCCCGCTGGCCCGGGGAACCCCGGTCGAGGTGTTCCGCAAGACCGCGCCCTCGGCCGCGGACGGCGATGACTTCAGTCACGACTACCGGATCACGATCCCGTTCGTACGTCCCGACACCTACTCCGGAACGATCAACTACGTGGCCACCACCCTGTAGGCGACACCCGGACGACCTGCGGAGAAGACCCCTACGCGGAGAGCGACACTGTGGAGAGTCGAAGGTGACCGTACGGCCGGGGCGCGGGAGCGTCGCCGTTCTCGTCGGGGCGTTCCTGCTGTGGACGGCGGGTCCGGCCGGCGCGGGATCAGCCCGTCCCGCGCCCGACCCAAGGCCCCCTATTCCGCCAGCAACTGGGTCACCGTCACCCCTGACCGTTTCCGCCTGGCGGCGGGCGGGACCCGGCAGGTGTCCGTCCGGATCAACGTGCCGTCCGATCCGGAACCGGGCGATCACCAGCTCGCCCTGGTCTTCCTGGTGCCCGCCGGGACCGGCGCGGGCAACATCCGGATCAACCGGGGGATCGGCGCTCCCGTCTACATCGCCGTTCCCGGGCCCATCGACGACTCCGCGGAGGTCATGGGCCTGCGTGCCCCGAGCTTCGCGCTCGGCGGGCCCCTGACCTTCACCACGACGGTGCGCGACACCGGAACCGTGCACCGCGACTTCCGCGGCGACGACCACCTGCGCCTGCGGGTGAACGGGGAGAGCGTCTCCTTCCCCGACTTCACCGTGAGCCGGGGCTCCACCCGTGAGATCGCCGCCACCTTCGACCCGCCCCTGATGTGCCTGTGCAGCGCCACCGTGGCCCTGCCCGGTCCCGGCGGGACGTCAACGGCCGCGACGGCGACCGTCCTGGTCTTCCCGCTCCACTGGGTGGGAGCCGCGATCCTGGTGGCCGGCGCCCTGATCCTCCTGGTGGCGTTCGCTCGCCGGCGCTACCGGGCCCAGGTGGCCGCCGCGGCCCGCGCCATGAGCGGGATCGACGGGGACGGCGACGGCAGGCAACCGCTCTGAGCCGCGGCGAGCCAGCCGGCCTGGTAAGCCGGCTCCCGCCGTCGGCGGCGACCTGCCGATCGCGGCCCGCATCAAGCTCTGAGGTCCGGGAGAGTCGGCCGCCCGTCCGGCTCACGCCGCCGGGGCGCGGGAGCCGGGGAACCGGGAAGGCAGGGAAGTCGGGAAGGCTGGAGAAGCGGGGAGGCGGGGCGGCGGGGAGGCGAAAGGCCGCCGACCGTGCCCTCGGCGGAGGGACGGTCGACGGCCTTTCGCGGGATGCCCGAGTGCCTCTGGTGTGCCCCGGCGGGTCAACCGCCGGCGTTCCCGCGGGTCAGAGATTCGGCGGCTCAGACGTCGTAGTAGAGCTCGAACTCGTGCGGGTGGGGGCGCAGGCGGATCGGGTCGATCTCGTTCTCGCGCTTGTAGGCGATCCAGGTCTCGATCAGGTCCGGCGTGAACACGCCGCCCTCCAGCAGGTATTCGTGGTCGGCCTCAAGGGCGGCGAGCACGTCCGACAGCGAGCCCGGGACCTGCGGGATGTTGCGGGCCTCCTCCGGGGGAAGCTCGTAGAGGTCCTTGTCGACCGGCTCGACCGGCTCGATCTTGTTGCGGATGCCGTCGATGCCCGCCATGAGCTGGGCGGCGAAGGCGAAGTACGGGTTGCAGGACGGGTCCGGCACGCGGAACTCGATGCGCTTGGCCTTCGGGTTGGAGCCCGTGATCGGGATGCGGATGCACGCCGAGCGGTTGCGCTGGGAGTAGACCAGGTTGACCGGGGCCTCGTAGCCGGGGACCAGGCGGTGGTAGGAGTTCACCGTCGGGTTGGTGAAGGCCAGCAGCGACGGGGCGTGCTTGAGCAGGCCGCCGATGTAGTAGCGGGCGGTGTCGGACAGGCCCGCGTAGCCGACCTCATCGTAGAAGAGGGGCTCGCCGTCCTTCCAGAGCGACTGGTGGCAGTGCATGCCGGAGCCGTTGTCGCCGAAGATCGGCTTGGGCATGAAGGTGACCGTGTGGCCGTGCGCCAGGGCCGTGCTCTTGACGATGTACTTGTACAGCATCAGGGTGTCGGCGGCCTTGAGCAGCGTGTTGAACCGGAAGTCGATCTCGGCCTGGCCGGCCGTGCCCACCTCGTGGTGCTGCATCTCCACATCGATGCCGGCCTCGATGAGCTTGCGGACCATCTCCGAGCGCAGGTCGGTGAAGTGGTCCATCGGCGGGACCGGGAAGTAGCCGCCCTTGAAGCGCGGCTTGTAACCCAGGTTGCCGCCCTCCTGGGCCTTGCCGCTGTTCCAGGCGCCCTCGATCGAGTCGATGTGGTAATAGCTCGAATGCGCGTTGGTCTCGAACCGCACGTCGTCGAAGATGTAGAACTCGGCCTCGGGGCCGAAGAAGACCGTGTCGGCGATGCCGGTGCCCTTGAGGTACTCCTCGGCCTTGCGGGCGACGTTGCGCGGGTCGCGGCTGTAGGCCTCGCCCGTCAGCGGGTCGTGCACGAAGAAGTTGATGTTGAGCGTCTTGTGCTGCCGGAAGGGGTCCAGCACGGCCGTGGAAGGGTCGGGCAGCAGGAGCATGTCCGACTCGTGGATGGCCTGGAAGCCCCGGATCGACGAGCCGTCGAACATGAGGCCGTCAGTGAAGACGCTCGCTCCGAAGTTCTCCGTTGGGAACGTGAAATGGTGCGTCGTCCCCGGCAGGTCGGTGAACCTGACATCGACGAACTGCACCCCTTCGTCCTTGATGAACTTCAGGACGTCGTCGGCGGAGTTGAACACGCGAACCTCCCAAGGGGCACGGGCTATCAGTGCCGAACATAGGCATGTGCCGTTACCGCCCCGTGTCTCGTTTGTTTCACTCGTGTTAAGGGAAAGTCGCCTTCACGCTAGCCCCGCGATCCGGTGGGACTGCGGGCGAAGGGCCGTCCTTTGCCCTACTTTCACGTCCGGGCCTGCGCGGGCCCATACCCGGGGATGTCCGGATCTCACCTCCGGGCCTGCGCGGACCCCGTGTCCGGGCAGCCGGCTCGGGCGGATGCGGGAGCGGCCCCCGGGGCGGATACCGTTTAGCCATGAGCAGCAGGCAGCAACCCCGATGGACCCAGACCTGGCTTGGCGGCGTCAGGTCGGCCGGAGTCGACCTGGGCTATCCGGGAGAGCAGCTCGGTCTGCCCCAGCAGGGCAGCGGCGCGGTGGCGGGGTTCGGCCGCAGGATCGGCGCCCTCGTCGTCGACTGGCTGATCTGCACCTGGGCGATCACGCAGGGAATCCTGGGGGTGAACCCGGCCGAGCAGGGCTGGGTCCCGCTCGCGGTCCTCGCGGCGGAATACATCCTGCTGGTGGGCTTCATGGGTATGACCTTCGGCATGCGGCTGTTCGGCATCCGGGTCGCCGCGCTCGGCGGCGGACGTCCGGGCTTCGTGGCGGTGCTGGCGCGGACCCTGCTGCTGTGCCTGGCCGTACCGGCGCTCATCTGGGACCGCGACCAGCGCGGTCTGCACGACCGGGCGGCGAACACCGTGGTCGTGCGTATGTGAGCCAGGCGAGCCGGTAAGGGGCTCCCGGGCCCGTCCGGCCTCCGGAAGGTCCGACGGCGCCTCCGGAAGGTGGGGAGCCCGCAAGCTCGCCGCCCTCGGCCGTCCCTACGGCCTGACGCAGGTGAAGATCGCGGTGCCGGGCAGGTGACGGCCGCGCAGCGGGCTCCATCCGCCCCACTCGCGGTCGTGGCCGCCGGGCCACTCCGGCTCGACCAGCCCCGCCACCACCAGGCCCGACGCGACGACGTGCCCGATCCAGTCCGCCATCGTGCGATGGTGCTCGACGTAGGAGGGCCGCCCGTCGTCGTCGAGCTCCACGTACGGCGAGCGGTCGAAGTAGGACCGGTCGGCGGTCAACCCGCGGGGGCCCGGGTCGTCGGGGAAGGCCCAGCGGATCGGGTGGCTGACCGAGAAGACCAGGCGGCCGCCGGGGCGCAGCACCCGGCGCGTCTCGGTGAGAACGGCCGCCGCGTCGGCCACGAACGGCAGCGCGCCGAAGGCCGAGCAGGCCAGGTCGAACGACTCGTCGGCGAAGGGCAGGACCTCGGCGTCGGCCTGGACCACCGGGAGCGGCGAGTCGCCGCCGAAGTCGATCCGGCGGGAGTGCTGGAGCTGGCGGAAGGACAGGTCGAAGGCCGCCACCCGGGCCCCCTGGCCGGCCAGCCACCGCCCGCACTGTCCCGCGCCGCAGCCGATCTCCAGGACATCCTTGCCCGCGACCTCGCCCAGCAGATGGGCGTCGGCCTCGTCCAGGCCCTCCGGGCACCAGACGAAGCCCGAGTCGCGGAGGAACTCCCCGTGCTCGGCCTGGTATTCGTCCGCGGCGCCGTCCCACCAGCCGCGGTTGGCCCGCGAGGTGCCGGCCGCGTCCACCCGGCGCCGGTCGACTCCTGCGAGGTCCATCAGCGCATCTTCGGCCGGGGCATCTTCGCCCCGCGCGGCAGCGGGCCCTTGGGCATCGGCAGCGTCTGAGGAAGCGCCTTGAGGCGGTTGTTGATCTCGTAGACCGCGGGCTTCTTGAGGTTGCGGGGCAGCTTCATCAGATGCCGCTGCAGCTTGGCGAGGGGGATCTGGCCCTCGCCGTCGCCGGACTGGATGTCGTAGACCGGGACGTCGAGCGCGACCCGCTGGACGCGCTTCTTCTCGGCCACCAGCATCTTCTGCACGCGGCTGCCCGGTCCCTCGGAGACCAGGACGATGCCGGGGTAGCCGACCACGCGGTGCACGATGTCCTGGTCGCGGTTGACCGCGACGGCCGGGGTGACCTCCCAGTTGCCGCGCATCCCCTGCAGGATCGCGGCGGCGGCGCCGACCTGGCCGTGCAGCATCGAATACTGCGACCTCTGCGCGATCTGGCCGAACACGACCAGCCCGACCGTGAGAGCCAGCATGATCCCGATGAACAGCAGATACCAGAACCAGCCGGTGACCAGGCCGATCACGATGCACAGCACGAGCGTGCCAAGCGCCGACGCGTAGACGATCGGCATCCCCTTGGGGTTGGCCTCCTTGATGATCTGGGCGATCATACGGAGCTGCTTGATGCGCCCCGGGCGCTCTGGGTCTTCGGGCTTCTTGGCCATGTTCTGAAGGATACAAATCCAGGGGTCAAGATATGAAAACGTGACCTGCCGCGCGCCGGTCGGCGGCGCCCGGCGGAGCGGCCCGGAGAGGCGCCGCCGCCGCCGGACGGGGCGACACGGCCGGGGGTGCCGTCGGTTGAGGCGTGGTGCGGATCTCTCGCGCAGTCGGGACCGCCGCCGGTTGAGGCGTGGTGCGGATCTCTCGCGCGGCCGGGACCGCCGCCGGGTGAGACTCGCTGCGGAAGCCTCACACCGTCACGGTCGCCGCCAGACGGCGGTCGGCGACGCTGCGGCCCGCCTCCACGGTGTAGTCGCCGGAGACGGTCCGCCAGCCCTCCTCCGTCCAGACCTGGAAGGCGCGTTCGGGCAGGTGGACCGTGGTGACCACGGTCTGGCCGGGGCCGGCGTCGACGACGTCGAAGGCGGCCAGCCGGCGGGCGGGCCGGTCGGGGTCCCGGTCCACCGCGGCGAGGTAGAACTGGACGACCTCACGTCCGGCGCGCCGGCCGGTGTTGGTCACGGCCACCGTCACGGTCGTGCCGGTGACGGCGATCGTGTCGTAGGACCAGGTCGTGTAGCCCAGCCCGTGGCCGAACCAGAACGCCGGCGCGCGGCCGGCGCGCTCCCAGGCGCGGTATCCGATGAAAAGGCCCTCGTCATAGGCGACCTCCCCGCCGGCCGGGGTCACGTTCAGGACGGGCACGTCGGACTGGTGGACCGGCCAGGTGGTGGGCAGCCGGCCGCCGGGCTCGGCGTCGCCGAACAGCACGTCGGCCAGCGCGTCGCCGGCCTCCTGGCCCGGGAACCAGGTCAGCAGGACCGCGGCGACCTGCTCCAGCCATGGCATCTCCACCGGTGATCCGGCGTTCACCACCACGACCGTGCGTGGGTTCGCCCCGGCGACCCTGGCGATCAGCTCGTCCTGGCGGCCGGGCAGGGCCAGGCCGGTGCGGTCGAAGCCCTCGCTCTCCACTTCCGGGGTGGTCGAGGCGACCACGACCGCCACGTCGGCGCCTGCGGCGACGTCCACCGCCTCGGCGATGAGCGCGTCGTCGCCGGGGGAGGGGGCGGCGTGGCCCAGGGTGAACGACACGAAGGCCATGCGGCCGAACGCTCCCGTGGGGTGCCTGACGCTCAGCTCGACGGGAGTGCCCGCGGCGAGCGTGGCGGTGATCCGGCGCTCCGGCGGGGAGAGGAACGCCGCGGCCGGGTCGCCGCCCTCAGCCGTGATCGTCCCGTCGAAGACGGTGTCCCCGTCGATCCTCATGGTGAACGCGCCGACGCCGGCGATCGAGAACTCGTGCGGGCCGCTCGCCCCGGGGGTGTGGACGGTGCGGATCTCGACGGCGGCCAGGCGGCCGGGGTCCACGTCCGGGGGGAGCGACCCGACCCAGCGGGCCTCTGTGCCGGCCAGCGGGTGCTCGGCCAGGATCTCGCCCGTGGCGTCCAGGAAGAGGGCGCGGGCGGGGGTGGCCAGGGGCGCGAGCCGTACCCGGGGGTCGGTGCCGAGCGCGTGGCGGACCTCGACGTCTCCGCGCCCGCGCAGGCCCTCCAGAGGCGAGACGACCCGGGCGGGGAACACCTGGGCGCTGCCCCCGCCCATGACCCGGGCCTCACCGGCCGCCGACCCGATCAGCGCCACACTCCGGACAGTGCCGAGAGGCAGCAGGCCGCCCTCGTTGCGCAGCAACGTGAACGACCGGGCGGCCACCTGGCGGGCGAGCGCCGTACCGTCGATCTCCGTGTCGCCGGCGGCCGGGGCGGAACCGGTGGCGGGAGAAGGTGCGGCCGGGCCGGAGGAGGGACCGGAGGAGTCCTTGGAGGGGCTGGAGGAGTCCTCCAGGGCGCCGACGCGCCGGGCGAGGCGGAGGACGCGGCGGACCTGGTCGTCGACGACCTCCTCGGCGACCCGGCCCTCGCGGACCGCCGCCTCCAGCTTCTCGCCCCAGGGACCGGACGGCCCCGGCATGGCGACGTCGAGCCCGCCCTCGGCCGTCGCCGCCGTCGAGCGGGCGGCGGTCCAGTCGGAGACGACGCAGCCGTCGAAACCCCACTCGTCCTTCAGCAGGTCCCGCTGGAGTGCCCGGTGCTCGGTCATCGTGGTCCCGTTGACCGAGTTGTAGGCGGCCATCATGCCCCAGGCGCCGGCCTGGACGACCCGCTCGAACGGCGCCAGGTAGACCTCGCGGAGCGCCTTCTCGCCGACCCTCACGTTCACCGTGAACCGGTCGGTCTCGAAGTCGTTGGCCACGAAGTGCTTGGGAGTGGTGCCCACCCCGCCCTCCTGGACCCCCTCCACGTAGGCGGCGCCGAGCTCGCCGGTCAGATACGGGTCCTCGGAGAAGCACTCGAAGTGACGGCCGCCGAGCGGGCTGCGGTGCAGGTTGAGGGTCGGGGCGAGCAGCACGTGCACGCCCTTGCGGCGCGCCTCCCGGGCGAGCAGCCGCCCGACCCGGCGGACCAGCGCCACGTCCCAGGTCGCGGCCAGCGCGGTGGGACTGGGCAGCGCGATCGAGGGATCGGCGCAGGACCACTGCTCCCCGCGTACGCCGATCGGGCCGTCGCTCATCACCAGCCGCCTGAGCCCGATCTCGGGGAGGGCGGGCAGCGACCACATGTCCGCGCCGGTCAGCAGGCGCACCTTGGCGCTCAGGTCAAGTCGCCCGATCAGGCTCTCGATGTCCATCGGGCCAGTCTCACCCAGGAAACCGAGTGCCCAGTAGGTTTGTTGACCATAAAGTTATAAAACCCGCCGCCGTCCCGGCCGGGGGATCCGCTCCGCAAGGCGCGTCTCCGAGCCTGTCTTTTAACCGCTGATCTTCACATTCACCCTGGCCGGCGCTGGTAGTGATCTATCACGCGTAGCCGAGGGGCGGCGGCGGGGACCCGGCATGGCCGGCACCCCGCATCCGGCGTTGATCGGTGCCGTCAGGACGACTAGCCTGATCGCCGTGCTGCCGGAAGGCGGGGCCGAGGCGATCGCGTCAGGCGGGAAGAGCCCCGACCGCGACGAGCCGCTCGACCGCACCGCCATGGAGTTTGGGGCCGACTGACGATGAGCGCGGAAGAGGATTTCAAGCAGGTCGGCGCCGAGCTGGCCGACCTGGGTGTACGGATCTCCAGGATGATGGGGAGTCCCGCGCTCAAAGATCAGGCGGGGAAGGTGTTCGCGAGCCTGCAGCGCGACGGCGCGATGGTGTTCCGGCTGGTCAGGGATACCCCCGAGCACGCGGCCGCGCTCAATCTGCCCGGGGCGTCCCTGTTCGACCCCTCGGGGCAGGGCAGGGAGGTGAAGGACTGGGTGGTCGTGCCCAGCTCCTCGGCCGAGCAATGGACGGATCTGGCCGAGGTCGCCCTCAGCCGCCCACGCTGATCGGTAGGCCACGCCATGCCGTGCCGGGGCGCGCGGTGCCGGTTCGGTGAGCCGGACGGGCTGGGTGTCAGGGGGCGTTGGAGCGCTGGAGCGCGGCGGCACTGCCGACGATCTACGTGCTGTCCGGCGTGCTGTCGGAGCGCGGTGAGAACTCACAACCCCTGAGCCTCCTGCTCCGCCTCGTGGCCTTGGTGGGCTGGGGGTGGGCTTCGCTCCTGGCGGTACGGCTACGCCGGGAGGCCACGGTCGCATCGGACCGGGCGGGCGGGGCGACCGGCCTGCCACCGAACGCGCGCACGGGCACTGCGAGGCGGGACGCGCCTTGCGGAAAACGGAAGGGCCCCGCGCGGGAGGCGCGGGGCCCGATGCCGGAACGGGGAGATCAGGCGTGCTGACGCGCCTCGATGGCCTGCTTGTAGAGACGCCCCGCCCGGTAGGAGGAACGGACCAGCGGGCCGGACAGGACTCCGGCGAAACCGATGGCCTCGGCCTCCTTCTGGAGCTCCACGAACTCCTCGGGCTTGACCCAGCGGTCCACCGGGTGGTGGCGCGGGGTGGGACGCAGATACTGGGTCACCGTCAGCAGGTCACAACCGGCCTCGTGGAGGTCGCGCATGGCCTGGACGATCTCCTCGCGATCCTCGCCCATGCCGAGGATCAGGTTGGACTTGGTCACCAGGCCGGCCTCGCGGGCCTTGGTGATCACTCCCAGGGACCGCTCGTAACGGAACCCCGGGCGGATGCGCTTGAAGATCCGCGGCACGGTCTCGACGTTGTGCGCGAACACCTCGGGGGCGGCGGAGAAGACCTCCTCGAGCTGGCTCTGGTCCCCGTTGAAGTCGGGCACCAGCAGCTCGACGCCGCAGCCGGGCAGCAGCGCGTGGATCTGCCTGGCGGTCTCGGCGTACAGCCAGGCGCCGCCGTCCGGCAGGTCGTCACGGGCGACCCCGGTCACGGTCGCGTAGTTGAGGCCCATCTGCCGGACCGACTCGGCCACCCGCCGCGGCTCGTCGGTGTCGTACTCCTTGGGCTTGCCGGTGTCGATCTGGCAGAAGTCGCATCGCCTGGTGCACTGGTCGCCGCCGATGAGGAAGGTGGCCTCACGGTCCTCCCAGCACTCCGAGATGTTGGGACATCCGGCTTCCTGGCAGACGGTGTGCAGACCTTCGCGTTTGACCAGCGCCCGCAGCTCGGTGTGGTTGGGACCGGTCCTGAACTTGGTCTTGATCCACTCGGGCTTCTTCTCGATGGGGGTCTCGGCGTTGCGGACCTCCAGACGGAGGAGCTTTCGGCCTTCCGGAGCAACGGTCATGCGACCTCCTTCGTCGGTCGCGGGACCGAGGTGCTGTGTCTATTCGCTCGCTCGCTACGCTCGCTCACCGCCCCAGCTTATGTCCCGCCGGAGAATGACCACACATGCGGGGGGTGGCGGTGCGGATCCGCACATGTGTGGCGTTCGTCCGGATCCGCGCACGCGGAGGAGACGGCACATTTCCCGCATGCCGGGCGGCGCTTCAGGACCGCCATGCCTCGCCCGAGGCCCGGTCGCGGAGCGGTCCGCGGCCGGGGGTGGACGGCCCGCCACGGCCCCCGCCCGCGCGGGGGCTCGGCGAAGGTCCCCCCGGAGACCGTCGACGCCTTCGAGATCCCGGCCGCCCGCGCGCTCAGCGCCGGAAGAGCTCCTCCTCGGGGAGCTCGAAGGCCCGCGCGCCGAGCGCCTCGGCCAGATGCTTCTCGGCGTACGGCATGACCTCGTCGACCACGATCCTGCGGCCGGTCTCGGCCGACAGCGAGGAGACCCCGGCGTCGCTGATCCCGCACGGGACGATCCGGTTGTACCAGCTCGGGTCGTTGGAGCAGTTGAGCGAGAACCCGTGCATGGTGACACCCCCCGCGACCCTGATGCCGATCGCGCCGACCTTCCGGTCGGGCAGGCCGTGCGAGGGGTCCCCGGCCACCCAGACGCCGCTGCGCCCCTCCACCCGGCCGACCTGTACGCCGAAGTCGGCGCAGACGTGGATGAGCGTCTCCTCCAGGAGCCGGACGTAGGAGATCACATCCAGCGGCTCACCGAGCTTGACGATCGGATAGCCCACGAGCTGGCCGGGACCGTGCCAGGTGATCCGGCCGCCCCGGTCCACGTCGATGACCGGGGTGCCGTCGGAGGGCCGTTCGTTCGGGGCGGTGCGTTTGCCGGCCGTGTAGACCGGCGCGTGTTCGAGCATCAGGCAGGTGTCGGGAATCTCGCCGGCCACCCGGCGGGCATGGATCCGCCGCTGAAGATCCCATGCCTGCTCGTAGGGGAAGTCAACGCCAAGACGGACTATCGCCAGGTCACTCACGTCTCAAGAGTAGTTGACCCGCTCGTGGTCATGACGTGAGAAGGCGAGGCTCGATGCGGAACTCCTTCACCCCGTCCGTCCCGTCGTGCTCGATCCGGTAGGCGTAGCCCTCCGGATCCACGGTGACGGCCTGGATGAACTCGGTGCCCACGTAGTGGAGCGCGACGCCCTCGTCGGCGGCGTAACCGCCGGGCAGCTCGCCCGAGGCCACCGACTCGTGCAGCAGCGTGCGGCGCTGCGATTCGGAGTTGTAGTGAACACCACACGAGTAGGGCAGCAGCCCCAGGCCGTCGGACCACGTCCGCAGCGTCGGCCCGAAGGAGTCGGTGTTGCCGCCCACGTGCCAGCACAGCGCCCCCGCGCTCTGCCCGGACAGCACCACGCCCGCCCGCCACGCCTCCTCGAACGCCTCGTCCAGGCCGTGCAGCCGCCACAGCGCCGCCAGGTTGGCCACGCTGCCGCCACTGACGTAGATGACGTCCTGGCTCAGGATCCACTCACGCGGATCCTCGACGTTGGGCATCGGGAACACGGTCAGATGGCTGATCTCGACGTCCCAGTCGCGGAACGCGCCGTACATCTTCAGCAGCCAGTCGGAGTCGTCTCCCGTGGCGGTGGCCAGCAGGCCCAGCTTGGGCCGGTCCTGGCCGGTCAGGTCAAGGGCGTACCGCAGCAGCGCGCTCGCCTCGATGAATCCGTGGCGTTTGGAGTGACGGAAGGAGCCGCCCCCGATGGCGAGGATGTGAGACTGCCCGGACCTGCCCATACGTCATCTCTCCAATGGCTTCGGTGGAAACAGGGACCCTAGAGTACGGCGGCGAGTGCCTCGTTGAGACCCATATGCCGGAACGCATGGCCGGCCTCGAGCAGGCGCCGCGGAACCGCCCTCTGCCCCGTCAGCACCCCCTCCTCCGCGAAGCCCCCGAGGGCCGTACGCAGCACGAACCCGGGTACGGCGAGCGGCATCGTGGGCCGGTGCACCGCTTCCCCGAGCACCCTGGTGAACTCCGCGTTGGTGACCGGCTCCGGCGCGGTCAGGTTCACCGGCCCGGAGATCTCCGGGTCCTTCAGGATGCGCTGTACGGCACGCACCCAGTCGTCGATCGAGATCCACGACCAGTACTGCTCTCCCGACCCCAGGGGCGCCCCCAGGCCCAGTCTGAAGACCGGCAGGATCCTGGGCAGCATGCCGCCGTCGCCGCTCAGCACCAGGCCGGTGCGGAGCCGGGCCACCCGGATGCCCGCCTCCTCGGCGGGCGCCGTCTCGGCCTCCCAGGGCACCACCACCTCCTGCGCCAGGAACCCCGAGCCCGGTGGCGACGTCTCGTCCACCTCGCGGTCACCGGTGTCGCCGTAGAAGCCGATCGCCGAGCCGGACAGCAGCGCCGGCGGCCTGGCGGACAGCTCCGTCAGCGCCTTCACCAGCGTCCTGGTCCCCTCGATCCGGCTGCGGACCACCTCGCGCTTGAAGTCGTCGCTCCAGCGCCGGTCGCCGATCCCCGCTCCGGCGAGATGGACCACCGCCTCGGCGCCCTCCAGGGCCGCCGGGTCGACGAGCCCCTTGGCCGGGTTCCAGAACGACTCGTCCGCGCCTTGCGGCGCCCGCCGTACCAACCGGACCACCCGGGCGCCGTCGGCCCGCAGAGCCTTGACCAGAGCCGATCCCAGCAGGCCCGAGGACCCGGTAACGATGATCGCCATGTCGTCCAATCTATCCGACCCTCCCCCGGGGACTTCGGGAGCACGGCGGTCGCCGGATTCGCCACGGGGGAAAGATCTCGTGGAACGAGCCGGGCCGGCCCGCGCAGTGCGGACCGGCCCGGTGGGACGAGAGCGGGACTAGGCGTTGAGGCCCAGCTGGTTCTCGAAGCGGCCCTCCTCGAGACGACGCTTGATCGTCGTCAGGAAGCGGGCGGCGTCGGCGCCGTCGACCAGGCGGTGGTCGTAGCTGAGCGCGAGATACACCATCGAGCGGACGGCGATGACCTCGCCCTCGGCGGTGTCCAGGACCACCGGGCGCTTGACGACCGCGCCGGTGCCCAGCATGCCGACCTGCGGCTGGTTGAGGATCGGCGTGTCGAACAGCGCGCCGCGGCTGCCGGTGTTGGTCAGCGTGAACGTGCCGCCGCCGAGCTCGTCCGGGCTCACCTTGTTGGTGCGGGTGCGCTCGGCCAGGTCGGCGATCTTACGGGCCAGGCCGGCGATGTTGAGGTCGCCCGCGTCCTTGATCACCGGGACGAGCAGGCCGCGCTCGGTGTCCGTCGCGAAGCCGAGGTGCTCGGCGTCGAAGTAGGTGACCTCGTTGGTCTCGCTGTTGATCGTGGCGTTCAGCTTCGGGTGCTGCTTGAGCGCCTCGATCGCGGCGAGGGCGAAGAACGGCATGAACGAGAGCTTGACGCCCTCGCGCCGCTGGAACTCGGCCTTCGCCCGGTCGCGCAGCTGCGCGATCTTGGTGACGTCGACCTCGACCACCGAGGTGAGCTGGGCCGAGACCTGCAGCGACTCGACCATGCGCTTGGCGATGGTCTGACGCAGGCGCGACATCTTCTCGGTACGGCCGCGCAGCGTGGTGTCCACCGCGACCGGCTCGGGGGCCTGGGCGGGAGCGGCCGCCTGGGCCTGCGGGGCGGCGGCCTGCGGGGCCGGAGCCTGGGCGGCGGCCTGCTCGCGCTGGTTGCGGGCGGCCTCCAGCACGTCCTGCTTGCGGATGCGGCCACCGACGCCGGTGCCGTTCAGCGCGTCCAGGTCGACGTTGTGCTCGCCGGCGAGCTTGCGGACCAGCGGGGTGACGTACGGGCTGTCGCCGGAGATCGGCGCCGGGGCCTGCTGGGCCGGGGCGGCCTGGGGCGCCGGGGCCTGCTGGGCCGGGGCGGCCTGCGGAGCCGGAGCCTGCGGGGCCGGGGCCTGCGGGGCCGGAGCCGGGGCGGCGGCCTGCGGGGCCGGAGCCGGCTCGGGGGCCGGAGCTGCGGCCTGCGGGGCGGGCTGCGGGATCGAGGAGATCGGCTGGGCCGGCTCCGGCTCGGGCTCGGGAGCGGCCTCCTGAGCCGGAGCGGCGCCCGCGGAGCCGTTCTCGTCGATGACGGCCAGCTCGGCGCCGACCTCGACGGTCTCGTCCTCGGCGACGACGATCTTGGTGAGAATGCCCGCCGTCGGCGAGGGGATCTCGGTGTCGACCTTGTCGGTGGAGACTTCGAGGAGCGGCTCGTCGGCCTCGACGCGCTCGCCCTCCTTCTTCAGCCAACGGGTGACGGTGCCCTCGGTGACGCTCTCGCCGAGCTGGGGCATCTGTACGGACTTCGGCATTGGGTGTCTTCTCTCGTGTTCCGAGTGAGGGCTTGTTATTAGTTGTGGACGTGCAGCGGCTTGCCGGCCAGGGCCAGCATCGCCTCGCCGACGGCCTCGGACTGGGTCGGGTGCGCGTGGATGAGCTGGGCGACCTCGGAGGGCAGCGCCTCCCAGTTGTAGATCAGCTGCCCCTCGGTCACGAGCTCGCCGATGCGGCGGCCGACCATGTGCACGCCGAGCACCGGGCCGTCCTTCTCGGTGACGATCTTGACCGCGCCCTGCGTCTGCAGGATCTGGCTCTTGGGGTTGCCGGCGAGGTCGTAGGTGAACTCGACGACCTCGTGACCACGCTCGCGGGCCTGGGCGGAGGTGATGCCCACCGACGCGACCTCGGGGTCGGAGTAGGTGATCCGCGGCACGCCGTCGTAGTCGATCGGCACCGGGTTCAGCCCGGCGATGTGCTCGGCCACCAGGATGCCCTCGGCGAAGCCCGCGTGGGCGAGCTGCAGGGTCGGGATCAGGTCACCGACCGCGTACACGCCCGGCACGCTGGTCTGGCAGAACTCGTCGACGGTGACGGTGCCGCGCTCGATCGCGATGCCCGCCTCCTCGAAGCCCATGCCGGAGGAGACGGCGCCGCGGCCGACGGCGACGAGCAGCAGCTCGGCGTCGAGGGTCTTGCCGTTGGCGAGCGTGACGATCACGCCCGTGTCGGTGGACTTGACGCCCTCGAAGAAGACGCCCAGCTCCTGCTTGATGCCGCGGCGGCGGAAGGCGCGCTCCAGCAGCTTGGAGCTGGACTCCTCCTCCAGCGGGAGCAGGTGCGGCAGTGCCTCGACGATCGTCACCTCGGCGCCGAAGGAGCGCCACACGCTGGCGAACTCCACGCCGATGACGCCGCCGCCCAGCACGATCACCGAGGTGGGCACCCGGTCCAGCTTGAGCGCGTGCTCGCTGCTGATGACCCGCTCGCCGTCGATGTCCAGGCCGGGCAGCGACCGGGGCGCGGAGCCCGTCGCCAGCACGATGTTGCGGCCCTCGTAGACCTCGGAGCCGACGGCGACCCGGTTCGGGCCCGCGAGGCGGCCCTCACCCTCGATGATGGTGATGCCCTTGCTCTTGAGCAGGCCCTGGACGCCCTTCCAGGCGCGAGTGACGATCTTGTCCTTGAACGCGTGGACGCCGTCCATGTCGATGCCCTCGAAGCGGGCCTTGACGCCGAACGCCGCGCTCTCCCGGGTCTCGTCGGCGACCTCCGCCGAGTGCAGGAGGGTCTTGGTGGGGATGCATCCCCGGTGCAGGCATGTGCCGCCGATCTTGTCCTTCTCGATCAGCGCGACCGTCTTGCCCAGCTCGGCCGCCCGCAGGGCGCAGGCATACCCGCCGCTACCGCCACCCAGGACGACGATGTCGTAGGGGCCGCTGCCATCAGCCACAGGAAAGCTCCTTGTCGGATTGGATTACCGTCTTCACGGTCGCGCCCGCTCCGTGCCCCGGCTGGTCGCGCGGAAACTGGTTAGCATCCACGCCTCCCCCTCGGGCACGGCTCGCCGCATCGTCGGGGCCTCGCTCTTGGCCTGGCCCCGACAACCGCATCTTTTCATTTGTCCACGTAGCTTGTGACCCGCTTGCGCGGCGCCGGCTAGCTCGCGTAACGCTCGGCGAGGCCGACGAGGGTCCGGGTGATCGCCCCGGTGCCGCCCTTCGGCGTGTAGCCGTGGGGCTCCCCCTTGTTGAAGGCCGGTCCCGCCATGTCGATGTGGGCCCAACGGACCCCGTCCGGCACGAATTCCCGAAGGAAGATGCCCGCCGTCAGCATGCCGCCGAAGCGCTCCGGGTGGAGGTTGGCGATGTCGGCGACGGGGGAGTCGAGCCCCTTGCGGAGCTCTTCCGGCAGGGGCATGCCCCACGCGGCCTCGCCCTGCTCGCCGGCCGTACGGACGACCTCCTCGCGGAGCTCGTCGTCGTTGGCCATGACGCCGGCCGTACGCCAGCCGAGCGCCACGATCTGCGCCCCGGTGAGCGTGGCGACGTCCACGATCAGGTCGGGGTCGTCCTGGCCGGCGCGGGCGATGCCGTCGATCAGGACCAGGCGGCCCTCGGCGTCGGTGTCGAGCACCTCGACGGTCTTGCCCGCGAAGCTGGTGAAGACGTCGGAGGGGCGCTGGGCGGTGCCGCTGGGCATGTTCTCCGCCAGGCAGAGATAGCCGATCGCGTTGACCTTGAGGCCCAGCTTGGCGATCGCGACGAGCGCGCCGAAGACCGCGCCCGCGCCGCTCATGTCGGACTTCATCCAGTCCATCGAGGACGTCGGCTTGAGCGACAGGCCGCCGGAGTCGAAGGTGATGCCCTTGCCGACGAACGCGACCGTCTTGGCGGCCTCCGGGTGGCTGTAGGCGAGGCGGACCAGGCGCGGCGGGTTGGCCGAACCCTGGCCTACGGCGACGATGCCGCCGTAGCCCTCCTCCTTGAGGGCCTTGTCGTCCAGAACCTCGACCGACAGGCCCGCCGCCGAGCCGGTCTGCTCGGCGATCTCGGCGAAGCGGGCCGGCCACAGGTCCGAGGGCGGGGTGTTGACCAGGTCGCGGACCAGGGAGACCGAGGCGGCCACGGTGGCGGCGCGCTCGACCGCGGCCTGAGCGCCGTCGGCGCCGCTCAGCACGGTCAGCTCGGCCACCGGGGCGGTCTGCTCGCCGGTGGTCCGGTATGTGGTGAAGGAGTAGGCGCCGAGCAGGGCGCCCTGGGCGACGGCCCCGGCCCGCTGCGCGTCGGCGGCGGGCAGCGCGAGCGCGACGCGGGCGGTCCCCGCGAGGGCGCGCGAGGCGGTGCCCGCGGCGCGGCGCAGGGACTCGGTGTCGTAGTCGCCCTCGGGAGCGTCACCGAGGCCGACGACGGCCAGGAGCGGGGCGGACAGCGCGCCGAAGGTCGGAAGCTTGGCGATCTCGCCCTGCTTGCCCTTGACGCCCATCGCGAGGAGTGTCGCGGCGAGCCCGCCGCCCAGCGCCTCGTCCACACTTTCGGCCCCCGGAGCGGGACGCGGGCCGTCCGGGCCGGTGTGGACGCCGACGACCAGGGCATCGGTATCAAACGAGACAGCGTTGTCAGTTGAGTTCAGCCGCACAGTGGTCACGTCGCCCGATGCTAGTCGGGCTTGCGCAGTACGCATAAACGCGGGTTCGTCCTACGAATCACTCGGCCCGATGATGCCACTTCGATTAGCACCATTCGGAGTGATGGTGCTAATGTCGATAGCACTATGTTGATCACCTTGGATCTGAACGATCCCCGGCCCCTGCACGACCAGGTGGCCGAGGCGATCCGGCGCGCCGTCGCCGAGGGTTCCTACGCGCCGGGAGACCGGCTTCCACCGGCCCGCGACCTGGCCGAGGCGCTGGGCATCAACGCCAACACGGTGCTGCGCGCCCTGCGGGACCTGCGCGACGAGGGCGTGCTGGAGTTCCGCCGCGGGCGCGGCGTGAGCGTGCTCAGCCGCCCCGACCCCCGCAGCGTGCTGGAGGAGAGGCTCCGGTCGCTGCTCGCCGAGGCGAGCCAGTACGGCTACCGGCACGACGACGTCATCGACTTGATCAGGGAGATCTCGTGACCGCGCCGGACGGCCGGTCACCGGAGGGAGAGACCGCCATGGGCCTGCGAGGCCGATTCGTTTCCGTGGCCGCCGGCTGGGTGACGCTGGTGACCGCCGTGCTGGTCGCCGTGCCGTTGACGCTGCGCGACCGGCTGCCCGACCCGCTGGCCGTCCACTGGGGGCCGTCGGGCGGCCCCGACGGGTCGGCGCCCTTCACCGTCGCGCTGGTCGCCTGGACGGCGGTGTGGCTGCTGATCGGGGCCGGGGCCTGCGTGTCGGCCGCCGCCACCGGCGCCGCGAGGCTGCGCCGCCGCGCCGGCCGGATGGGGCTGGGAGCGCTGCTGGGCGGAGGCGGCCTGTTCTTCCTGGCCGTCCAGCTCGCCACCGTGTCGGCCAACCTCGACGCGCCCGACTGGCGGCGGGCGGGCAGCCTGTCCCTCGCCGCGCTGCTGGCCCCGGCCGGGCTGGCACTGGGCGGCTGGCTGGGCGCGCTCGCCGCCCGCCCCGGCCCCGACGAGGTCTCCCGGCGCGGCGGCACCGACGCCGACCTGCTCGAACTGCGCCCCGGCCAGCGGGCGGTCTGGGTCTCCTCCGCCCGCAACGGCTGGCTCCTCGCCATCGGGGCCTCCCTCGCCGCCGTCGGGACGGGCCTGCTGGTGGCCGCGGCGTTCGGCGCGGAGAGCGCCCCCTGGCCCACCTTCGTGGCCGCGATCGTCGCCGGTCTCCTCTGCGTGGCGCTCAGCTCGGTGCGCGTGCGGATCGCCCAGGACGGCCTCCAGGTCTCCTACGGGCCGCTGCGCCTGCCCCGCAGGCACGTCCCGCTCGTCAAGCTGGACAGCGCCTGGTCGGAGGAGCGCTTCCCCCGGGAGGTGGGCGGCTGGGGCGTCCGGGGCCTGCCCGGCGCCGCGACGATCATGCTCCGGGGTGGGGAGTGCCTCGTCGTCCGCTACGCCTCGGGCGGCAGGCTCGCCATCTCGGTCGACGACGCCGAGCGCGGCGCCGCCCTGCTGAACACCCTCGTCATGGAGGGCGCCCGCTGATCCCGGGCGCCGACCGGGACCACCCCCACGCCTGCCCCGAAGTGCTCCCCGCTCCGTGAAGATCTCCCCCCGAAGGTGGTGTCATGCCCCGTCGTCCAGCCGACCTCCGGCTGTTCCTGCTCACCGCGTATGGCCTGGCCTGGCTGTTCGCCCTCCCCATCTGGCTGACGGGAGCCTCTCTCGCCTCCCCGCTGATCATGGTGAGCGGCGTCGCGATGATGTTCACACCGGCACTCGCCGTCCTCGCCGTCCGGCTGTACGGCAGGCGGCGCGCGGCGCCCGGGACCACCTGGCGCGAATGGGCCCGGCGGACGGGGCTGACACTGGGCGAGCGCCGGGGCCGCACCCTCGCGCTCGTCGCGATGGCCTGGTTCGGCACCCCGCTGCTGGCCGCCGCGGCCATCGCGCTCAGCGCCGCCCTGGGGCTGCTCTCCGTCGACCTCGAGGGGCTCAGCCTGTTCCGCGAGGGCCTGGCCGCGGTTTCCCCGGGGCAGGCGCCTTCGGTGGATCCCGGGACGCTGGCCGTCGTGCAGATCGTGGCGGCGTTCCTGATCGCCCCGCTGATCAACTCGGTCGCGGCGTTCGGGGAGGAGTGGGGCTGGCGAGGCTGGCTGCTGCCGCGTCTGATGCCGCTGGGCACCTGGCGGGCGCTGCTGGTGTCCGGCGTGATCTGGGGCCTCTGGCACGCCCCGCTCACCCTGCGCGGCTACAACTACCCCGAGCTCGGCGCGTGGGCGGCGCCCATGTTCGTCGTCTTCTGCGTGGCCTACGGAGCCCTGCTCGGCTGGCTCCGCCTTTACTCCGGGAGCATCTGGCCCGCGGTCGTCGGCCATGGCGCGCTCAACGCGTCGGGGGGTCTCGTCCTGCTCGTCGGCGACGCGGCCGACCCGCCTGACCTCGTCGTCGCCGGGATCACGGGGCTGGTCGGTTCGGCGCTGCTGGCCGTGGTCTCGGCCGCGCTGTTCAAATGGCGGCCGGTCGAGCGGCCCGCCCCGGTGGCCGTCTGACCGGGGTCAGCCCACGGTCACCGCATACACCACCAGCGTGGTGGCCGTGGCGATCTCGACGAGCGCGCCGAGCACGTCCCCGGTGATCCCGCCCAGCCGCCGCACGGCCCTGCGCCGCAGCGCCCAGGCGGCGAGCAGTCCGGCGAGAACGGCCACGCAGGGGCCCCAGAGGGAGGACGAACGCCGGTAACCGGCGCCGGCGGCCGCCAAGCCGGCCGGCCCGTTGGTCTCGGAGAGCATCACTTCTCCAGCGGTTGCGGAGCCACCGGGCGAGACAGCGGCTCCGGGATCGCCGTGAGGGGGAGTGGCTCCGGGATCACCGGGCGAGACGTAGAAGACGGACAGGTCGCGTCCATCGGAGGCGCCGGAGAAGGCGGGCGACACCGGGCTGAACGCGCCGATGGAGGGCAGGAGCGTCAGGGCCGCCGACAGGGCGAGCATGAGCGCCGTCACGGCCAGCGCGGGGCCCCGCCGTACGGTGCCCGCGACCATCGCGCCGAGCCCGCCCGGGCGGGCGGAGGGGACGCCCGCGCGGCAGGCCCAGGTGAGCGCCAGTCTTCCCGCCACGCAGGCGGTGAACAGCGCGGTCGGGCCCGCCCCCGCGGCGGCGACCTCCGACAGCGCCGCCACCTGGGCCAGCAGCGTGAAGATCAGCGTCACGACGCCGAACGGGCCGATGTCGGAGCGCTTCATGATGTCCAGCGCCTGTCCGGCGGGCCTGCCGCTGCCCAGCCCGTCGGCCAGGTCGGCCAGCCCGTCCAGGTGCAGCCCCCGTGTGAGCAGCGCCACGGTGGCCACGGCCAGCGCCGACGCCAGGAGCGGGGTGATCTCCAGCCGCAGCGCCACCGTGAGCACCGCCCCGGCGACGGCTCCGATCAGCGCTCCCACGAACGGGGCGACCGTCATCGCGATCCCCCCGGCCCTGCGGTCGACGACCCCCGGGCGGACGGTGAACACGCTCAACGTGCCGATCGCCAGGCGCACTCCGTCGGCGAACGAGGACGGTCTCTCCGAAGGCGGCGTTTCAGACACGATCGACGATCGTAGTCCGGAACCCCTGGACGGCCGCCTCTCGCACGCCGCCCACCGCCGGGCACCTCCACACGGCACGCTGTCCCATGCCCGGCCCGGTGGCAGGGGCCTGTGCCCGGCCGGACGGGTAACGGGTAGGGGCGGCCCGGGGAGGGGCGGTCAGATGGGCAGGGGGAGGAGGCGGCCGGCCGCCACCAGGGCGACGTCCTCCGATTCGAGGGCCAGCCGCTGGTTCAGGCGGCCGAGGACGTCGCGGAACATCCGGCCGCTGGAGGTGGCGGGCACCACGCCGAGCCCGACCTCGTCGGAGACCGCCACGACCTGGGCGCGGGCCTGCCGCCAGGCGGCCACCAGTTCGTCGCACCGGGCCGTGACCGCGTCCCGGCCGTCCCCGCCCGACCAGGCGTCGCACTCGTCGAAGACCGCGGCGACCCAGGTGCCGAGCCCGTCGATCAGCATCGGGACCTCGGCGGTCCGGAGCAGTCCGGCCAGGTCGGTGGTCTCGGCCGTGCCCCAGTGAGCCGGTCGGCGGTCACGGTGCGCCTGGACCCGGCGGGTCCATTCGGCGTCGCCGCCGCCGGACGGCCCGGTCGCGACGTAGAGGACCTCAGGCTCGCCCGCCAGCCGGAGTTCGGCCTCGGCCGACTTCCCCGAGCGCGCCCCACCCAGCAGCAGGGTCCGCCGCGGTCGCGGGGGCCGGCCGGGGACGGGTTCGCCGGTGTCGAGGACCGTCCCGTCCGGTACGGCCCGCACTCCCCACAGCGCCGCCCGCCGCGCCAGCTCCGCCTCCGTCGGCACCCGATGATCGATGTCCACGGCCACGACGTGGGTCCGCTCGCCGATCACGCCTCGGCGGCGCAGATCTCCCAGCCGCTCCGGCCGGTCCAGCACGTCGATCAGCACCAGATCGCAGACGGCCGGCCCGTTCTCCGCGCGCGCCGGGACCCGCTCCGCTCCGCGCTCGCCGTACCGGTCCGCCGAGGGCGGGGCGTCACGGGAGTCCGGGGAAGGGGCCGGGGATGAGGTGTCGTGGGAGGCGGCCGGGGCCGCGTAGAGAACCCGCTCCCCGCCAGGGGTGGTGAGGGTCAGACCGTCCGGGCCGGTGGAGACCCGGTGGCCGGACGGGAGTGGGCCGGTGAGCGGGAGCCGTACGGAGTCGTCGGCGAGGGTGACTCCGGTGGGGCGGCTGGAGACCTGGTGGCAGGGCGGGAGTGGGCCGGTGAGCGGGAGCCGTACGGAGTCGTCGGTGAGGGTGACTTCGGTGGGGCGGCGGTGGCCGGGGGTGAGGCGCCCGCAGGAGGCGCACCCACAGCCCGGGGCAGGCCAGCCGGGGACCGCCGCCGTGCCGGAGATCAGGACTTTCACGGCCTCAGGGTAGGCGCACCCGGCCTGGCAGGCCGAAGGCGGTCGCACCGCTCAACCGGGTGGAAGGCGTGCTGTTTCCCTCAACCGGGTGGAAGGCGTGCCGTTCACCGGGGAGGTGCCGCCCGCCGGGGCAGGGGCACCGCCCCCCCGCCGCGCGGGCATGGCAGGGGAGGCGTGGCTCGGGGCGACGGACGCGCGGCTGCCTCCGGCCGCCCTCATGCTCGGGGATGTAGGGTTCGCTGAGCCGTCGGAGGCGCCGGCAGAACCCGCGAGAAGGAGCGTGTGACATGACCTGGCACTGGCGCTATGAGAACGCGAACGGCGGGCTGGTGACCGAGGGGGTCGTGCCGCCCGAAACGTTCCCGAGTCAGGCGGACGCGGAGTCGTGGCTCGGTGAGAGCTGGCGTGAGCTGCTGGAAGCCGGTGTCGAGAAGGTCACTCTGCTTGAGGACGACCGGGTCGAATACGAGAAGATGTCACTGCGCCCCGAATGACATTTCCGCGTCCTGAATGACGTCTCCGCGCCCCGAATGAAAAGGAAAACCCTTGAGCCGCCATTGCAGGAATGGCGGCTCAAGGGGTTCTGGCTGTTCGGGTGACTACGGGCGCTTCTCGGGGCTGACGGTCTTGGCGGGGTCGCGCTCGACCACCGGGCCGAGAACGTCGTCGATCTTCTTCAGCACCTCGGCGTCCAGCTTCACCCCGGAGGCCTTGACGTTGTCGCGGACCTGCTCCGGCTTGGTCGCCCCGATGATGGCGGAGGCCACGTTCGGGTTCTGCAGCACCCACGCCACCGCGAGCTGGGCCATGCTCAGCCCGAGGTCGCCGGCGATCGGCTTCAGGTCCTGGACGCGGGTGAGCACGTCGTCGTTCAGCATCCGGGAGATGAAGTTGCCACCGCTGGGGTCGGTGGCCCGGGAGCCGGCGGGCGGCGGCTGGCCCGGCAGATACTTGCCGGTCAGCACGCCCTGGGCGATCGGGGACCAGACGATCTGGCTGAGGCCCTCCTTCTCGGACAGCGGCACGACCTCGGCCTCGATGACCCGCCACAGCATCGAGTACTGCGGCTGGTTGGATACCAGGCGGTCGAAGCCCATCTCGTCGGCGATCTTCAAGGCCTGGGCGATCTGGTCGGCGGTCCACTCGCTGACGCCGACGTAGAGGACCTTGCCCTGGCGTACGAGGTCGTCGAAGGTCTTGAGGGTCTCCTCAAGGGGCGTCTCGTTGTCGAAGCGGTGGGCCTGGTACAGGTCGACGTAGTCGGTCTGCAGGCGGCGCAGCGAGCCGTGAACGGACTCGGTGATGTGCTTGCGGGAGAGGCCGCGGTCGTTGGGGCCGGCACCCGTGGGCCAGTAGACCTTGGTGAAGATCTCCAGAGACTCGCGGCGGACGCCCTTCAGGGCGCGGCCGAGCACCTCCTCCGCCTTGGTGTCCGCGTACACGTCGGCGGTGTCGAAGGTGGTGATCCCCTCGTCGAGCGCCGCCCGCACGCATTCCCGGGCGGCGTCCTCCTCGACCTGGGAACCATGAGTGATCCAGTTGCCGTAGCTGATCTCACTGACCATGAGGCCGCTACGGCCAAGGTGGCGGAATTCCATGCTTCCGACCCTAGTAGGTGTCATGCGACAGACCGATTCGGGATACTCTGCCCGGCGTGTTGCGGTTGATCACTTCTCGATGGGTACGGCTCGCACTCGTGGCCGCCGCGGTGGCGGCGATCGTCGTGGCGGTCCTGCGCCTGCGCCGGTCTCCGGCCGTCCCCGGGGACGCCCTCCGCACGGAGATCGCCCCCGGATCCGGACTCGGACCCGAGGTCGAGGCCGTACCGGCTCCCTCACCGCAGTGGCCCCCCGCTCCGATCCTCGGCACCCCCACCGCCGACGACCTCAAGCGTTACGCCGTCAGGCCCTACATCCCCCGTTTCCTGGCCCCGGACTCTCCGCCGCGAAAGCCCCTGGACGACCTCACCCGGCGCCGCCTGACCCGCTGGGGTGCCGTCGCCGTCGCGCTGTGCCTGCTGGTGTTCGGCACGCAGGCCCTGGAGAACGCGACATTCTCCAAGGAGCCGACGGTCACGGAGGAGGCCACGGGGGAGATCCGTTTCGGGGACATGTCCGAGACCCTGATCGGCCCGTGCGTGCCCGGCGAGCCGGACCCGGCCACGGTGATAGCGGGTGACCGCGTCGGCACGCTCTGCGCGGAGGGCACCTCCCGATGGTCGCAGGCGGAGGCCCCGTTCCCCGTGGACACCGCCCCGGCTCCGGACGGCACCGCGACGGCCCCGGACGAGACGGTTCCCGACGCCGACTGCCACCCCGTGACACGGGCGCCCCGGGTGCGGCCACTCAGCCCGAGGGTCACCCGGGCGGTGAACCGGCAGTGGGCGCGGATCGAGAGGTGGCTGAAGGCGAACGCCCCCGCGAGCCGCCGCACGCTCAGGGGGCCCGCCAGGGCCCGGACGATCGCGGTCGCGGAGGCCCAGATGGGCCTGCGCTTCCCCAACGACCTGCGTGCCTCCCTGCTGCGGCACAACGGCGCCGCGGCCGTGGACGGGACCTGGCCGTTCGGCTTCCTGCCCAACGGGTTCCTCGGCGTCCGCGAGATCCGCGACACCTGGCGGATGCTGTGCGGGATCGACGACGAGCTCGAGGACCGGGGTGAGGGCTCCGACCCGCGTACGGAGTGGTGGGATGGGCGCATGATCCCGTTCGGCTCCGACGGGAGCGGCAACCATCTGGTGGTCGACTCGGTCATGCGCGACGTGGGGGAGACCGACCACGAGGGCCAGATGAGCTTCACGCCCGGCGGGGTCCCGATCCGCTCGCACTACGCCCTGCTCAAGGCGGTCGCCGACGCGATGGAGACCGACGGCGCCGTCGGCTACTGGAAGCCCGGGGTGACCGAGGGTGAGCTCGACTGGGACGTCGTGAACTGAGGCCGCGGTACGGCTACCGCCGGAGCCGGCCGCTCAGCGGCACCCCGCCCCGCCGGATGACCGGGCGGGGCGGAGGGACGCGATGTCCTCGGAGAGGACCCGGACGCCTACTTCTTCGCCGGGACGGGCTTGCCGCCGGGGAGGAAGGCGGGCGGCGGGAAGCGCAGCTTGCGGATCTGCAGCGCGCGCATGGCGGCGTAGAAGCCGACGCCCTTGACGCTCTCGCCGGGGAACTTCTCGGTCACGAGCTTCTTGACCTTCCAGGACACCCAGACCGAGGTGAACAGCACGCCGACCATCATGATCGGCCAGCCGATCGTGATGACGGCGGCGTAGATGTACTGCCGGGTCTCGCCGGGGAAGGGGACCCAGGTGAGCAGCAGGATCAGCAGCGAGAACGGCAGGAAATACTGGCTGATGATCCGGCGGGAGTCCACCCAGTCACGGGCGAACTTGCGTGCCGGGCCCCGGTCGCGTGCCGGGAAGTAGCGCTCGTCGCCGCGCATCATGCCCTCGCGCGCCTTGACGCGGTCGTTGGCCTGGCGTTCGCGGAGCTGCTTGTAGGCCTCTTTGCGGTTCTGGGGGGCGTTCACCGGCTGGCGGCGACGGCCTTCGGCGTCCCGGCGCTTGGGTGTGGGACGCCCCTTGCCCGCAGGCTTAGGATCGTTAGCGGAGACGGGGGAGTCGTCCGCGGTGGTCTGGGTACGTCGGAACACATCGTCAGCCTACCGGGACTGCAACTTAGTGACGCCCTCGTGCGTTATGCGTAGGGTGAACCTAGGTGGCTCCGGAGCTTTCTATGGGGGGCTGGAATCACTGGGGTGACCCGAAGCGCATTTGAAGAAGGGGACGGCCGACGCGCATGAGCGTGATGAAGAGACTTTCCATGATCTTCAAGTCCAAGGCCAACAACGCCTTGGACAAGATGGAGGATCCACGCGAAACCCTGGACTACTCCTACCAGCGTCAGTTGGAGTTGTTGCAGAAGGTGCGCCGGGGTGTGGCCGACGTCGCCACCTCGCGCAAGCGGGTGGAGCTGCAGATCAACCAGATCGAGGCCCAGTCGCGCAAGCTTGAGGAGCAGGGCCGCAAGGCGCTGGGCGTCGGCCGCGAGGACCTCGCCCGCGAGGCGCTGACCCGCCGGTCGAGCCTGCAGACCCAGATCGCCGACCTCCGCGTCCAGCACGACAACCTGCAGGGCGAGGAGGAGAAGCTCACCACCGCCTCGCACCGGCTGCAGGCCAAGGTCGACTCCTTCCGCACCCGCAAGGAGACGATCAAGGCGACCTACACCGCGGCCGAGGCTCAGACGCGGATCAACGAGGCCTTCTCCGGCATCTCCGAGGAGATGGGCGACGTCGGTCTGGCGATCCAGCGGGCCGAGGACAAGACGGCCTCGATGCAGGCCCGCGCGGGCGCCATCGACGAGCTGCTGGCCAGCGGTGCGCTCGACGACTTCAGCGGGCAGCGCGGCGACGACATCCAGGCCGAGCTGGACCGCATGGGCGGCGGCCAGGACGTGGAGCTGGAGATCGCCCGGATGAAGGCCGAGCTCGGGCAGGGCTCCGCGCCCAAGAGCGCGATCGAGTCCGGAGCGCCCCAGCAGCAGCCCCACCAGCAGCCTCAGCAGCAGCAGTCCCCCCAGACCCAGCAGTACCGTCAGCCGGGGGAGGGGCTGTGATCGTTCGCATCATGGGCGAGGGCCAGACCGAGATCGATCCCAGCGACCTCGGCGTTCTCAACGCCCTGGACGGTGAGCTGGAGGCGGCGATCGAGGCCGGCGACGAGGAGGTCTTCCGGGCCCGCCTGCACGATCTGCTGGACAAGGTCCGCCATGTCGGCAAGGCGCTCCCGGACGACAGTCTGGAGTCCTCGGAGCTGATTTTGCCTCCGGCTGACGCTTCCATGGAAGAAGTGCGGGAGATGCTCGGCGATGAGGGGCTGATTCCCGGATAGTTTGGGCATATGGCACACACCCGGTTCGCCCCGGACCGGGGCCTGACCAGTCGCATGGTTCTGACCATGTTCCTGCTCGGACTGCTGTATGTCGTCTTCGTGAGCGTGTTGATCACGCTGGGAGTCCAGACGATCCTGGTGCTGCTCATAGCCGGTGGCACCCTGCTGGTGCAGTACTTCATGTCCGACCGCATCGCGCTGTTCGCGATGCACGGACGTGAGGTCACCCCGCAGCAGGCCCCGGAGCTGCACGGCATGATCGACCGCCTCTCCGCGATGGCCGACATGCCCAAGCCGCGGGTGGCGATCGCCGATTCGGACGTCCCGAACGCGTTCGCCACCGGCCGTAACCAGAAGAAGGCCGTGGTGTGCGTGACCACCGGCCTGCTGCGCCGCCTGGAGCGGGCCGAGCTTGAGGGCGTGCTCGCCCACGAGATGTCCCACGTCGCCCACCGCGACGTCGCCGTGATGACCATCGCCTCGTTCCTCGGCATCGTCGCCGGGCTCATGACCAGGGTCGCGCTCTACAGCGGCCTGGGGCGCGGCCGCGACGACCGCGGCGGCCTGCCGATCGGCCTGATCATCATGCTGGTCTCCGCCCTGGTGTACGGGGTCAGTTTCCTGCTCACCCGCGCCCTGTCGCGCTACCGCGAGCTGGCCGCCGACCGCGCCGGAGCGCTGCTCACCCAGCGCCCCTCCGTCCTGGCCAGCGCACTCGTCAAGATCAGCGGTGAGATGGCCCGCATCCCGACCAGGGACCTGCGCGAGGCCGAGCCGTTCAACGCCTTCTTCTTCGTCCCCGCGCTGTCGGGTGGCGCCAGCCTGGCGACACTGCTGGCGACCCATCCGCCGCTGAACCGGCGGCTGGAACAGCTCGCCAGGATCTCGGCCCAGCTCGGCCAGGGGGTGTGAGCCGGTGAAGTGGTGGGACGCGCTGCTGGGCCGTACCGAAGCGGTGAAACCGGACCTGGACGCGCTGTTCGCGCTGCCGTCGGCGGCGGTGACCCTGCAGGCCGCGACCGGGCTGGCGCCGACCGGGACGGGGTCGGTCTGCTTCCGCTCGGCCGAGGGCGGGGCCTTCGCCGAGCTGGAGCGTGACGTCACCCAGCTGCTCGCCGCCGGCGGAGGGCCGCCGGTGGAGGAGTCCAAGGACGCCTACGGCTACACCTGGCTGCTGGTGCGCCGCACGCCCGAGCAGCTCAGCGACCTGGTCACCGATCTGCACGCGGTCAACTCCTCCCTTGAGGCGGCGGGGTTCGGCCCCTCCCTGCTCTGCTCCCTGGTCGTGTTCGCCGACGAGTCCGCCCGCGCGCTCGCCCTGGTCTACCTCTACAAGCGGGGCACCTTCTACCCGTTCGCACCGCTGTCGGGCCAGCACAGGGACAACGCGCTGGAGCTTCAGGTGCGTGCCGCGGTCGAGGGGGAGCTCCCGATCGAGCCCGACCTCAGCCGCTGGTTCCCCCTGTGGGGCGCCCCCGGGCTCTAGAGCGATGCACGCCCGGCGGAGGCTGACCTGGATCGCGGCCTGCGGATTCGCCGTCGCGGGCCTGTGCTACAGCGCCTGGCTGCCGGTGCAGTTCCTCAACCCCGGCATCGGCGGGCCGGACGCGTACGTCAGCGAGCTGGCGGCCGCCGACCAGCCGTGGTCGTGGCTGGTGCGGGCCGCCGACGTGATCTCCGGGATCGCCTGCCTGGCCGCGGTGGCCCTGGTCCCCGACGAGCGTCCCGGCCGGTGGGGCGCGCTCGGCTGGCTCGGTCTCGCGCTGCTGGGCGGGATGACGGTTCTGGACAGCGGCCTGTTCCCGCTGGACTGCGCCGCGCTGAGCGATCCCGTGTGCGCGGCGGCCGAGGCGGCGGGGCGGGTCTCACCGTCCCACCGGATCCACACGGCGACCAGCGCCCTGGCGTCCGCGGGGGCGATGGTCAGCCTCCTGGCGCTGCCGGTGAGCGCGCTGCGGCGGCGCAGGTGGCCGCTCATCGGGTACGGCGGGGCGGCGCTGGCCGTGCTCATGGCCGTGGCCACGGTGTGGACCCTGGCGGCCGTCGCGTCCGGCGCCCCGGTGGGGCTCGCGCAGCGGTTCCAGGTCGCGGTCATCGGGCTCTGGCTGCTGTTGCTGGGGGCCGCGCTGTGGCGGGACCGGACGATGGCGGCACCGCCGAAGTCGCACGTCCTGCTGGAGGGGACCGGGACGCCGCCGGTGCTGATCTGCGCGGGAATGGCGGGGGCGTGGTTCCACTGGGACCGGGTCGCCGCCGACCTCAGCCGCGACCACGCGGTGATCCGGTTCGACCGGCCGGGCCTGGGCCTCAGCTCCGGCCACCGCAGGCCGCCCACGCTGCGCGAGGAGGCGGACCGGATCGGCGCGCTCGCGGGATCGCCGGCGGTGGTGGTGGGGCACTCGGCGGCGGGCCGGCACGCGGAGGCCTTCGCCCGGCTCCATCCCGGGCGGGTGGCGGGGCTGGTGCTGGTCGACCCCAGTTGCGAGTCCGCGGTGCGGCCCCGCGGCGCGGCGCGGGCGGCGGCCGTGCGCGCCGTACAGCGCGCCCTTCCGGCGCTGGGCGGCACGTTCGGCGCGACCGCCGTCGCCTGCCTGGTGCTGCCCTTCGCGCACCGTCTCCTCATGGGGGCGCACGACCGCGCCCGTACCGTGTACGGCAGGGGCCGGGTCCTGGCCGCCGCGACGGCCGAGTGGCTCGCCTATCCGGACATGACCGCCGAGCTCGACGAGCTGCGCGGGACCCGTCCCTTCCCGGAGATCCCCGTCGTCATCCTCAGCGCCGGTCCGGAGGACCGCTGCCACCACGACCTCGCCGAGCTCCTCGACGCCAAGCTGATCGCCCTGCCCGGCACCGGGCACGAGGTCCAGCTCGAAAGCCCCGAGGCGATCGCCGAAGCGGTCCGGACGATTAGCAGATTTCACGATACGTAGCCGGGTATACGATCTGAGTAGCGATCATCTCGGGGGTGATGATGGCATCTCGGCTGAAGGATCGGGACTGGACGGCGGCGGTGCCTCGGGCGCTGGGCGTGTTCTTCGCGGTGCTTGCGGCCTATTCGGCGCTCATCGCGCTCGCCGGGCCGGTCCGGAGACTGCTGCGGCCGGCCACCGACGTGATCAGCACGAGCGTCTTCTCGGTCGAGGCGAACCTCGGCTACGCGGTGTTCCTGGCGATCCTCGCCGGCGCCCTCTCCCGCCACAAGCGCGCGGCGTACTGGCTGCTGGTGGTGCTGCTGTCGCTGACCCTCCTGCTCGACGTGCTCCTGCTGCCCCTGGTCTACCTCTTCGGCGACAGCGCCTTCCGGGGGCACGAATCCACCTGGCTGCTGGCCACCGGGACGGTCAACCTGGTCTTCGTCGCCGGCCTGCTGACCGTGCTGGTGCTCGCGCGCCGCGAGTTCTACGCCAAGGTGCAGCGCGGCGCCTTCCGCAAGGCGCTGCTCACGCTCGCCCTCCTGTTCACGATGTCCTTCGGCGTCGCCTACCTGCTGGTCACCCTCTTCCCCGGCACGCTGGAGTCGCGGGGCAGGTTCGCCTGGGCGCTGGAGAAGTCACTGGGCGGCGCCGTCACCCTCGACCTCGACCGGGTCGGGCACCCGCCGGCCTGGGTCGGCTTCGTCGTGGGCCTGCTGACCGCCGTCGCGATCCTGTCGGCCTTCATGGTCCTGTTCCGCTCCCAACGGGCCAGCGCCGAACTGCCTCCGGAGGAGGAGGCCGGGGTGCGCGCGCTGCTGGCCGCCACCGGGGAGCGCGACTCGCTCGGATACTTCGCCACCCGCAGGGACCGGACCGCGATCTTCTCCCCCAGCGGCAAGGCGGCCGTCTCCTACCGGGTGGTCGCCGGGGTCAGCCTGGCCGGCGGCGACCCGATCGGAGACGTGGAGGCGTGGGAACCGGCCATCCGGACGTGGATGGACCAGGCCGGGGAGTACGGCTGGACCCCGGCGGCCATCGGAGCGAGCGAGGAGGGCGCCAGGGCCTACAACCGGGCCGGGCTGCGGGTCCTCCAGCTCGGCGACGAGGCCGTGATCGAGGTCGCCCGCTTCACCCTGTCCGGCCGGGAGATGCGCGGGGTGCGGCAGGCGGTCAACCGGGTCGAGCGGGCCGGATACACCCTGCGCGTCCGGCGGCACGAGGAGCTGACCCCGCAGGAGATGCGCCGCATCATCGACCGGGCCGAGGCGTGGCGGGACACCGAGGCCGAACGCGGCTTCTCCATGGCGCTGGGACGCCTGGGCGACCCGGCGGACGGCAGGTGCGTGCTGGTCGAGGCACTCGGGCCGGACGGCGGCCACGCCGCGCTGCTGTCGTTCGTGCCGTGGGGCGAGCGCGGCCTCTCCCTGGACCTGATGCGCCGCGACCGCGAGGCCGACAACGGCCTGACGGAGTTCATGGTCTCCGGCCTCGTCAGGCAGGCGCCCACGCTGGGAGTGGAGCACATCTCGCTGAACTTCGCGGTCTTCCGGGCCGCCTTCGAGGAGGGCGCGAGGATCGGCGCCGGGCCGGTGCTGCGGGC
Organism: Streptosporangium canum; assembly: GCF_900113865.1. Classification (GTDB taxonomy): domain Bacteria; phylum Actinomycetota; class Actinomycetes; order Streptosporangiales; family Streptosporangiaceae; genus Streptosporangium; species Streptosporangium canum. The sequence goes on from NZ_FOQY01000007.1 coordinate 159,458, forward strand.
CTGGCGGGGGATGCTGCTGTTCTTCTCCCGCTGGTGGCAGCTCGAGTCGCTGTACCGGGCGAACGTGAAGTACCGCCCCGAGTGGGTGCCGCGCTACCTCGCCTACGAGGACGGCCGCGACCTGCCCAAGGTCGGCCTCGCCTCGGTGATCGCCGAAGGCTTCCTGGGGCACGCGCCGAGCCTGCCCACCCTGCTGCGGCGCGGGGAGGGGCCGGTCCGCCCGGCGGTGGAGCCCCCCGCGGCGGCCCGCGCGGCCCTCGCGCCGGAGCCGGGCGAGAGCGATGAGCGCGGCCCCGCCGTACCGGAACAGGTCGGGGTCCGTCTCGCCAAGCTGGACCGGATCCGGGCCGGGGGCGGCGACCCCTACCCGGTGAACTATCCGCGCACCCACACCGCCGCCGAGGTACGGCAGGCCCATCCCGGCCGGGCCGCCGACCTGCGGACCGGGGAGCGGGTGGCGGTGACCGGGAGGGTTACGCTGGTCCGCGACCACGGCGGGCTGCTGTTCGCCACGGTCGCCGACTGGAGCGGCACCCTCCAGCTCATGATCACCAAGGTCGCGGGGCTGGAGCGCTGGCGCGACACGGTGGACCTGGGCGACCACGTAGGCTGCGTCGGCGAGGTCGTCACCACCAGGACCGGGGAGCTGTCGGTGCTCGCCGAGGAGTGGGCGACGACCGCCAAATGCCTGCGCCCGCCGCCCGGCAGGCGGCGCGGCGTGGCCGGCTCGGAGACGTGGGCCCGGCGGCCTCCCCTCGACCCGGTGACCGGCCCCGAGGCCCGCGAGACGCTGCGGATCAGGGGCGCGGTCCTGCACGGCCTCCGCGACGCCCTGGTACGGCGGGGCTTCCTGGAGGTCGAGACGCCCATCCTGCAGTCCGTCCACGGCGGCGCCTGCGCCCGGCCGTTCGTCACCCACATGAACGCCTACGACACGAGGCTCTACCTGCGGATCGCTCCGGAGCTGCACCTCAAGCGGCTGTGCGTGGGCGGGGCGGAGCGGGTCTTCGAGCTCGGCCGGGCCTTCCGCAACGAGGGGGTCTCCTACAAGCACAACCCGGAGTTCACGATGCTGGAGGCCTACCAGGCGTACGCGGACTACCGGACGATGCTGGACCTTGCCCGCGCGCTGGTCCAGGAGGCGGCCGTCGCGGCGTTCGGCGCGCCGGTGATCCGCAGGCACGGGCAGGAGATCGACATCTCCGGAGCCTGGCGGACGGTCGGGGTCAACGAGGCCGTCTCGGAGGCGGCGGGGGAGGAGGTGACCGTGGACACCTCCGTCCAGGAGCTCCGCAAGCTGGCCGACCGCCTGGCGGTGCCGTACGATCCGGGATGGGGGCGGGGCGCGGTGCTCCTGGAGCTGTACGAGCGGCTGGTGGAGGAGCGGACCGCCGGGCCGGTCTTCTACACCGACTTCCCGTCGGAGGTGTCCCCGCTCACCCGGCCGCACCGCCAGGACCCCCGGCTGGCCGAGCGGTGGGACCTGGTCGCCTACGGTGTCGAGCTCGGCACCGCCTACTCCGAGCTGATCGACCCGGTCGAGCAGCGCCGCCGCCTGACCGGGCAGTCGCTGCTGGCCGCCGCCGGGGACCCGGAGGCGATGGAGCTGGATGAGGACTTCCTGCGCACGCTGGAGTACGCCATGCCGCCCACCGGCGGCCTCGGCATCGGCGTGGACCGGCTCATCATGCTGCTGACCGGGAAGACGATCCGGCAGACGCTGGCCTTCCCGCTGACGCGGCCCCGGGGTTGATGCACTGACTGTGACCATTTGCCCTCACAATGGACCGTAAAAAGTCCTTAAAGGGAGGGTGTCGCCATGCCGGACCTCGTGTCCTTGCGGCCTGGGGATCCCGAGCGGGTGCGGGAGTATCAGCTCACCGCGCGGCTCGGCGAGGGCGGTCAGGGGACGGTGTTTCTCGGCGTGTCGCCCACGGGCGCCCGCGTCGCGGTCAAACTACTCCGCGCCGATCTCGCCCAGGACGAGGAGGCGCTGGAGCGTTTCGTCCGCGAGGTCAGCACGACCCAGCGGGTCGCGCCGTTCTGCACCGCCGCGGTCATCGACACCGGCGTCGACCAGCACCGGCCGTACATCGTCAGCGAGTACATCGACGGCCCGACGCTGGACGCCGTCGTGGCCGGCGAGGGGCCGCGCGAGGGCTCGGCCCTGCACCGCCTGGCGATCGGCACGGTGACCGCGCTCGTCGCGATCCACCAGGCCGGGATCGTGCACCGCGACTTCAAGCCGTCCAACGTGCTGCTCGCCTCCGACGGCCCCCGGGTGATCGACTTCGGCATCGCCAAGGCGCTCGACCGGACCTCCACGCTGACCGCGATGGCGATCGGCACCCCCTCCTACATGACCCCCGAGCAACTGGCGGGGGAGACCGCCGGCTCGCCCGCCGACATGTTCGCCTGGGGCTGCACGATGGTCTTCGCGGCCACCGGCGGGCCGCCGTTCGGCACCGACAGCCTGCCCGCGATCTTCAACCGGATCATGAACATGGAGCCCGACCTGCGGGCGATCACCGATCCGGCCCTGCGTGACCTGGTGGGGCAGTGCCTGTCCAAGGACGCCGCCCTGCGGCCCACGGCGGGGGAGGCGCTGCTGCGACTGCTCGGCCACGCCGGCGGCGCGCCGGGCGTGCCGACGCCCACCGCGCCGCGCGGCATCCTCGCCGAGGGCTCGGCGGCGGCCGCGCAGCAGACGGGCCCCGGCTCCGGCGGCCAGGCCCCGGCCCAGCACCCCGGCGCCGCGCAGGGCGGCCATCCGCAGCAGGCCGGCCCGGAGGGCTACCCGCATGCGGGGCCGGACGGCTATCCCCAGGCCGGGCCGGGCCACTCCTATCCCCATCAGACCGGGCCCGGAGGGCATCCGCAGACCGGGTCCGGAGGGCATCCCCATCAGACCGGGCCCGGAGGGCATCCGCAGACCGGGCAGGGCTACCCGCAGCAGTGGGCGGGCGCGGACGGCTACCCCCAGACCGGTCCCGGGGGCTACCCGCAGCACGCCCACCACCAGCAGGGGCCGGGCCACCTTCAGGGCGGGCCCGGCGGTCACCCGCAGCAGGCGGTCCCGCAGCCCTACGGCGGCCCCGCGACCTACCCCTCCCGCGGCGCCTCGCCGTACCCGGGGCAGGGACCGGAGCCGGGGCGCCGGCGCAAGGTCTGGGTCGTGGCCGGCGCGGGGCTCGCGGTCACGCTCGTCGCGGCCGTGGGGATCACGCTGGCGCTGCGCGACACCCCGTCCGACCCGATCGTGTCCACCCACGCGGGCAGCACCTACCCGCCCGCCACCTCCCAGCCGGGCGACCCCACCCCCCAGCCCGGGGAGCCCACCGCCACCCCCGCCGCGACGGTCTCCGGCCCGCCCCGGGCGACCAGGACGGTCAAACTTCCCGGCAGCTCGATCACGCTCCACGAGAGCGACGACGACCCGATCAAGCTGAGCGCCTACAGCCTCGACTGGGACAAGAACCTCTACGTCCGCGCCCCCGGCGGGAGCTTCGCCAAGAACGGCAAATACTTCCAGTACACGACGAACGCCTCCGGCACCCACGCGCTGGCCACCGACAAGGTCTACGACAAGAACAACTACGCCGTCGTCTCCGTCGTCGACCGGCGGTCGGGCTCGGTGAGCAAGATCAAGATCACCAAGGCACCGGTCTACCCGACCCTGCCGCAGTGGTCCCCGGACGGCAGGCGGGGCCTGGTGACGCTGTACGAGGCGGTCGGCGACACCAGCAAGGAGTACGGCTACGCGGTCATCGACATCGCCAGGAAGAAGGCCGCCATCGTCCGCGTGAAGGAGAAGGACGCGGGCACCTGGAGCTACTTCTGGCGGGGGGACGGCCGGGCGGTCGGCACCTGGGCGCTGACCGGCAAGACCCAGCGCATCCGTTTCTACGACCTGCAGGGCACCGTGCTGCAGACCCTGCTGGACGTCGGCACCCCGATCACCGTGGAGGGCGACGACATCTCCCCGTCGGGCACGCTGCTCATGACGTACTGCAAGGGGACCGAGCGGGAGATCTGCGTCTGGTCCACCGCCGCCGACGCCGAGGCCAAGGTCAGGATCCCGTTCGCGACCAAGCGGCTCATCGGCTGGTACGACGACCAGCACATCGCCGGCTGGCGGCGCAAGGGCGCCGGCTACGAGGCGGTAGTGATCGACTTTCGGGGGCAGGTGAAGCGGGTGCTGGCCACCAGCACCGACGCCAAGGAGTACGACAAGCAGTTCATGCGCTTCACCCGGGAGGGCTGACGCGGGGGAGTGGACCCCGCCGGACACGCCGAGGCGGCCGGCCGGGAGACCGCCCGCCCGGCGGCGCCGGGCCGCTCGCCCGGTGGCGGGAGCGCGCGGTGATCCGAAGTTCAAGATATGACAGGGCGCACCGGCGGCTCCCCGCCGCCGCCGCCGCCCCGTGATGCCATGCACCTATGATCAAGTTTCCACGCACCGTGGCCCTGGCCGCGCTCGTCACCATGGGCATGTTCGGCGGGATCGCGTCCGCCGACTCCGGTTCCGGTCCCGTTCCCGGTTCCGCGAAGGTGACGGTGAACGACAACCGGTCGCAGATCACGGTCGTGGGGGAGGGGAACCTGTCCTCCATCCCCGACGTCATGCGCCTGACCGCCGGTGTCGAGGTGCGCCGTTCCTCCGCGAGCACGGCCTTCGCCGACGCGCGCAAGGCCGCCGCCAAGCTGACCGAGGCGCTGCTCGGCACCGGGATCGCGGCCAAGGATCTGCAGACCAACGAGCTGTCCCTCGGCCCCGTGTACGACAACTACCCCGTCGTCGCCGGATACCGGGCGGCACAGGGCGTCGAGGCCGTGGTGCGCGACGTCGACTCCGCCGACAAGGTGATCGACGCGGTGGCCGCGGTCGGGGAGGAGGCCCGGCTGAACGGCGTCTCCTTCGAGGTGTCCGACACCCACAAGATGCTCAAGGCCGCGCGTGACGCGGCCTTCGAGGACGCCCGGGCCCGCGCCGAGCAGTACGCCGAACTGGCCGGTGACGAGCTGGGCCGCGTCGTGTCGATCACCGAGGAGGGGGGCACACCGCCCTCGCCGGTCATGTTCGGCGGCGCGCTGGCGGCCGACAAGGCCTCCATCAGCCCCGGCCAGCAGAACATCTCGGTCCGCGTCCGGGTGGTCTACGAGCTGCGATAGCCCCGGGCGAGCACGACGGGCCCCGGCGGCCGCAGCGCGCCGGGCCCGTTCCGGAGACGCGGATCAGGGCAGGGCCAGCATCCGGTCCAGCGCCACCTTGGCCCAGTGGGTGGTGTCCTCGTCCACCGTGATCTGGTTGACGACCTGACCGGCCGCCAGGGACTCCAGCGCCCACACCAGGTGCGGCAGGTCGATCCGGTTCATCGTCGAGCAGTAGCAGACGGTCCGGTCCAGGAACGTCACGTTCTTGTCGGGGAACATCTGGCCCAGCCGCTTGACCAGGTTCAGCTCGGTGCCCACCGCCCAGGACGACCCGGCCGGCGCCTCTTCGAGCTTCTTGATGATGTATTCGGTCGAGCCGACGTGGTCGGCCTTGGTGACCACCTCGTGCCTGCACTCGGGGTGCACCAGCACGTTGACGCCGGGGATCCGCGCGCGGACGTCGTCCACGCACTCGGAGGTGAAGCGGCCGTGCACCGAGCAGTGGCCCTTCCACAGGATCATCTTGGCGTTCTCGAGCTGCTCGGCGGTCAGCCCGCCGTTCGGCCGGTGCGGGTTGTAGACGACGCACTCGTCCAGCGAGAGGCCCATCTCCAGCACCGCGGTGTTGCGCCCCAGGTGCTGGTCGGGCAGGAACAGCACCTTCTCGCCGCGGGAGAAGGCCCAGTCGAGGGCGCGCCTGGCGTTGGAGGAGGTGCACACGGCGCCGCCGTTGCGCCCGCAGAACGCCTTGATGTCGGCGCTGGAGTTCATGTAGGTGACCGGGACGGTGACGCCGGCGATCCCGGCGTCCTCCAGTGCCTCCCAGCACTCCTCGACCTGGTCGAACGTGGCCATGTCGGCCATCGAGCAGCCGGCCGCGAGGTCGGGCAGCACGACCCGCTGCGAGTCGCCGGTGAGGATGTCGGCGGACTCGGCCATGAAGTGCACGCCGCAGAAGACGATGTACTCGGCGTCCGGCCGGGCCGCCGCCTCACGGGCGAGTTTGAAGGAGTCGCCGGTCACGTCGGCGAACTGGATGACCTCGTCACGCTGGTAGTGGTGCCCCAGCACGAAGACCCGGTCGCCGAGCGCGGCCTTGGCCCGCCGGGCGCGCTCCACCAGCGCCGGGTCGGAGGCGGACGGCAGCTCGCCCGGGCAGTCGACACCGCGCTCACTGTGCGGATCGGTCCCCCTGCCGAGGACGAAGAGCGGAAGCCCGGTCTCGGTGGTCGTCACGGCCACACCCCCTTATCGTCGAACTGACGACTAATCATGACACACGGCGGTGGTCGCTTTATTCCGGGGTCGCGGGGGGTAGTGCGGGACTGAGGAATGTGTAGCTGCCGGCAGGTGTTGGTAGCGTCTAAGAAGGACGTCAAAACAGACAGCCGTTCCGATCGGGCGGTTGACGCAGACGCGGGAGTCACCACATGTCGGTTGAGAGCAGCGAGACCACGGCGCAGGGTCTGATCCTTAGTGACGCGGCCTCCGCCAAGGTCAAGAGCCTGCTGGAGCAGCAGGGCGAGGAGGGCCTCCAGCTGCGCGTGGCCGTGCAGCCGGGCGGCTGTTCGGGCCTGCGCTACCAGCTCTTCTTCGACGATCGTTCCATGGACGGCGACATCGTCACGGACTTCAACGGTGTCAGCGTGGTCACCGACCGGATGAGCGCGCCCTACCTCGTGGGCGCCACGGTCGACTTCGTCGACACGATCGAGAAGCAGGGCTTCACGATCGACAACCCGAACGCCACGGGCTCGTGCGCCTGCGGAGACTCGTTCAACTAGGCGGCGGCGCGGCACCTGACGGCCCCGCGGGGTGAGATCTCTCACTCCGCGGGGCCGTCGCGCGTCCGCGGGGTCGCGTATTCTTGCGGGGTTTCACCGCTCGCCCTTCCCTTAGATGCTGACAACGAGGAGAAAGATCCCGTGCGCATCGCCGTCACCGGCTCTATCGCGACCGACCATCTGATGACGTTCCCGGGTCGCTTCGGCGATCAGCTCGTCGCCGACCAGCTCGACCGGGTGTCCCTGTCATTCCTCGTCGACGACCTGCAGGTCCGCCGAGGAGGCTGCGCGGCCAACATCGCCTTCGGCATGGGCTGCCTGGGGCTGAGCCCCGTCCTGGTCGGTGCCGTCGGCGCTGACTTCGCCGACTACCGCTCCTGGCTGGAGCGGCACGGCGTCGACTGTGAGTCGGTGTACGTCTCCGAGCTTCACCACACCGCTCGGTTCCTCTGCACCACCGACGAGGATCACAATCAGATCGCGTCCTTCTACACCGGCGCGATGGCCGAGGCCCGGCTGATCGAGCTCGGCCCGATCGCCCAGCGGCTCGGCGGCCTCGACCTGGTGCTGATCAGCCCCAACGACCCCGAGGCGATGCTCCGGCACACCGACGAGGCGCGCCAGCGCGCCATCCCCTTCGCCGCCGACCCGTCGCAGCAGCTCGCCCGCATGCCCAGCGAGCAGATCCGCGAGCTGATCGACGGCGCCGCCTACCTGTTCGGCAACGACTACGAAAAGGGTCTGATCGAGCAGAAGACCGGCTGGTCCGACGAGGAGATCCTCGACCGGGTCGGCGTCCGCGTCACCACGCTCGGCCCCAAGGGCGTCGTGATCGACCGCAAGGGCGAGCCGCCCCTGCACGTCCCCCCGGCCCCCGAGCTCGGCAAGGCCGACCCCACCGGCGTGGGCGACGCCTTCCGGTCCGGCTTCCTGGCCGCCCTGGCCTGGGGCCTGTCCCTGGAGCGGTGCGGCCAGGTCGGCAACCTCACCGCCACCCACGTGCTGGAGCGCGTCGGCGGTCAGGAGTACGAACTGGGCCAGAAGGTCTTCCTGGAGCGCTTCGCCGCCGCCTACGGCGCCGAGGCCGCCGCCGAGGTGGCCCAGCACGTGAAGTGCCACCACGCCTGAGTTCTCGCCACGGCGCTCCGCGCCCCCACGGCGAGGCCGGGGGCGCGGAGCGTCCGGAGCTCGGGCTTACGCGTGGACCTGGAGCTCAGGCTTTCGCGTAGACGCGGTGCACGAAGTCGGCGAGCTGGTCGTCCGGGAGATGCTTGGCCAGGTCGGCCTCACTGATCATCCCGACGATGCGGCTGTTCTCGATCACCGGAAGCCGCTTGATCTGGTGCTGCTCCATCTTGGCCAGGACGTCCCCCGCGGTGGCGTCGGCGGTCACCCAGACCAGACCGGTGGCCATGTCCCCGGCGGTGACCTTCGACGGGTCCTTGCCGGCGGCCACGCACTTCACCACGATGTCGCGGTCGGTGATGATCCCCTTGAGCCGGTCGTCGCTCCCGCAGATCGGCAGCGCGCCGACCCCCAGCTCCCGCATCATCTGCGCGGCCCGGTCGAGCGTCTCGTGCGCCTCGATGCACCGGGCCCCCGAGCTCATCAGGTCCTTGGCAGTCTCTCCGCTCATGTGTTCCCCCCGAAACGTGTGCTGACTTTCGGGGGTTCCTACCCGTTTTTCCGGATAAGTCAGTAATTGCGCCGCACATGGATGGCCCAGCCGCCGCCGGGGAGCTCGTAGCTGGCCACATGGTGGTGGGACTTCAGCCGGCACCAGGCCGGGATGTCGGTGAACGCCGCGGGGTCGTCGGCGAGGACCGAGACGATCCCGTTGCGGGGGACCTGGTTGATCTGCTCGGCGAGCATGATGATGGGGATCGGGCACTTCTTGCCCAGGGCGTCGATGGTCAGCGCCGGAGGCTGGGTGGACCCCTCCGCGGCGGTCTGCCTGGACGTCATGAAACCTTCACTCCCCGAATGTCGATCACGTCCTTACGCCCGCGTCCTCGCGGATCCTCTTCACCATGTCCGGCAGGACGGCGAGGAAGCGGTCGACATCCGTGCCGGACGCGCCCTGGGGCAGCGATACCCGGACGTTGCCGTGTGTAAGCACGCCCATGGCCTCCAAAACATGCGATGGACGAAGCGTACTCGCCGTACATGAACTGCCGGACGATATGGCGAATCCCGCCTTGTCCAGTTCTGTCAGCAACGCTTCGCCCTCCACGTAAAGACACGAAAAGGTGACAATATGCGGGGCTCGCGCGACGGGATCGCCGATGACCTCGACATCGGGGACGAGCCGGGGCACCTCCCTCCTGATCCGGTCCACGAGCGCCGAGAGCCGGGCCGACTCCTGTGCCGACTCGGCCGCCATGGCGCGCAGCGCGGCGGCCGCCGCGACGATCGCCGGCACGTTCTCGAAGCCGGGGACCCGGCGGCGCTCCCGGTCGTCCTCGGGCAGCGGGGTGCGCCACCGGGTGCCCTTGCGGACCACCAGCACGCCGACCCCGGCGGGGCCGCCCCACTTGTGCGCGCTCGCCGTCAGCACCGACCAGCCGTCCGGCGGCGGCATCCGGCCGGCGGTCTGCGCCGCGTCCACCAGCAGCGGCACGCCGGCCCCGGCGCACAGGGCCGCGGCCTCGGCGACCGGCTGGACCGTGCCGACCTCGTGGTTGGCGCTCTGCAGGCAGGCCAGGGCCGTACCGCCGGCGAGGACCGCCTCGCCGAACGCGGCCAGGTCCACCACGCCGGTACGGCCGACGCCGATCGTCTCGACCGAACCGCCGTCGCGTTCGTGGATCCCGGCGGCGTGCAGCACGCTGGAGTGCTCCACCGCCGAGGTCACCAGGCGGCGCCCGGCGCGCCGCCGCCCGTGCAGGGTGCCGAGCACGCCCAGATGCACGGCCTGGGTCCCGGAGGCGGTGAACGAGACCTCGTCGGGCCGGGCGCCGAGCGCCTCGGCGATTTCCGTCCGCGCCTGTTCCAGTAACATCCTTGCGCGGCGGGCTGGACCGTACAGTCTCGCCGGGTCGGCCCAGCCGACGTCGAGCGCCGCGATCAGCGCCTCGCGTGCCTGAGGGTGCAGCGGCTCGGTGGAGGCCGCGTCGAAGTACGCCACGCCTCAATCGTCGCACCAAGTGCGGCGCATTCGGGGGCTGCGCGGGGGGGCGGGGGTGGTCCGCGCTAGTGTGTCCCCCAGCGTAAAGCTGTGAACTACAAGTTGTGAACATGAATAAACGACCGCCCAGGAGTGACTCCTGGGCTTCATCTGTGGGGTAGGCGATCCGTGAGTCCGACCCGCCGTTCTGCACGGCGTCCGTTGGCCCGCCGCCGGGTGCCACGCGCTGCCGCTCTGGCGCTGCTGTTGGTGTCCGCGACGGCCTGTAGTGCCGATGAGTGGTCCCGGGGCGGCTTGCCCGGCGCCATCACCAAGCAGGCCGAGACCGTTCAGAATCTGTGGAACGGATCCTGGATCGCCGCTCTCGCCACCGGTGTGGTCGTGTGGGGCCTGATCCTGTGGTCCGTTGCCTTCCACCGCAAGAAGAAGAACTCGAAGGACGAGCTGCCGCCCCAGGTGCGCTACAACCTCCCCATCGAGATCCTCTACACGGTGGTGCCGATCATCATGGTCGGCGTGTTCTTCTACTTCACCGCGCGTGACCAGAACTATGTCAACGCGATGACCGGCCAGGCGCCCGTGAAGGTCAAGGTCGAGGGATTCCAGTGGAGCTGGCGCTTCACGACGGAATACAACGGCAAGAAGGTCGAAGTCGTCGGCAAGCCCGTCAGCGACTACACCCAGGGGCCGCAGCTGATGCTCCCGGTGAACCAGAAGGTCGAGTTCGACCTCGTCTCGCCGGACGTCATCCACTCCTTCTGGGTGCCGGCCTTCCACTTCAAGCGCGACGTGATCCCGGGTGTCGAGAACAAGTTCGAGGTCGACACGCTGGACAAGCCCGCCGTCTACGCCGGCCGGTGCGCCGAGCTCTGCGGTACGGACCACAGCCGGATGCTCTTCAACGTGAAGCTCGTCCCGCAGGCCGAGTTCGACCAGTACATCGCTAGCCAGGCGGGTGCCCAGTGACCGCACTTAACGAACCCCTCACTCTCGCGCCGGTGGGGGCCCGCAAGGGCTCCGTCATCGCGAAGTGGATGTCGTCCACCGATCACAAGATCATCGGACATCTCTACCTGATCACCTCGTTCGTGTTCTTCCTGATCGGCGGCGTCATGGCGCTGATCATGCGAGCGGAGCTGGCGCAACCGGGCCTGCAGATCACCAGCAACGAGCAGTTCAACCAGCTGTTCACCATGCACGGCACGGTCATGCTGCTCATGTTCGCGACGCCGCTGTTCGCCGGCTTCGCCAACGAGCTCATGCCGCTGCAGATCGGCGCGCCCGACGTGGCGTTCCCCCGTCTGAACATGGTCAGCTACTGGCTGTTCACCTTCGGTAGCACCATCGCCCTGTCGGGTTTCCTTACCCCGGGCGGCGCGGCCAGCTTCGGCTGGTTCGCCTACACCCCGCTGTCGAACGCGATCAGCTCGCCGGGCATCGGCGGTGACCTGTGGATCGTCGGCCTGACCATCAGCGGCCTGGGCACGATCCTCGGCTCGGTGAACTTCATCACCACGATCGTCTGCATGCGCGCACCCGGCATGACCATGTTCCGGATGCCGATGTTCACCTGGAACATCCTGCTCACCTCGATCCTGGTGCTGATGGCCTTCCCGGTGCTGGCCGCGGCCCTGCTGGCCCTGGAGGCCGACCGCAAGCTCGGCACCCAGATCTTCGCGTCGGAGACCGGCGGCGCACTGCTCTGGCAGCACCTGTTCTGGTTCTTCGGCCATCCCGAGGTCTACATCATCGCGCTGCCGTTCTTCGGCATCGTCACCGAGATCCTCCCGGTCTTCAGCCGCAAGCCGTTGTTCGGCTACATCGGCCTCGTCGGCGCGACCATCGCCATCGCCGGTCTGTCGATCACCGTGTGGGCCCACCACATGTTCCCGACCGGCCAGGTGCTGCTGCCGTTCTTCTCCTTCATGACGTTCCTCATCGCGGTACCGACCGGGGTGAAGTTCTTCAACTGGATCGGCACGATGTGGCGAGGGCACCTGTCCTTCGAGTCGCCGATGCTGTTCTCGATCGGCTTCCTGGTCACCTTCCTGTTCGGCGGCCTGACCGGAGTCATCCTGGCCTCGCCGCCGCTGGACTTCCAGGTGTCCGACTCCTACTTCGTGGTCGCGCACTTCCACTACGTCGTCTTCGGCACGGTGGTGTTCGCGATGTTCGCGGGCTTCTACTTCTGGTGGCCCAAGTTCACCGGCAAGATGCTCAACGACACCCTGGGCAAGGTGCACTTCTGGACGCTGTTCATCGGCTTCCACACCACCTTCCTGGTCCAGCACTGGCTCGGCGCGCAGGGCTTCCCGCGCCGCTACGCCGACTACAGCCCGATCGACGGCTTCACCGATCTGAACATGGTCTCCTCGATCGGAGCCTTCCTGCTGGGCGCCTCCACGCTGCCGTTCCTCTACAACGTGTGGAAGACCCACAAGACCGCGCCGAAGGTCACCGTGGACGACCCGTGGGGCTTCGGCAACTCGCTGGAGTGGGCGACCTCCTGCCCGCCGCCGCGGCACAACTTCACCTCGCTGCCGCGCATCCGGTCCGAGCGCCCGGCGTTCGACCTCAGACACCCCTACGCCTCGGCCCCGCAGCAGCTGGAGGAGAACCGATGAAGGTCCAGGGTTGGTTGTTCATCCTCTGCGGGATCTTCTTCGCCGCGGTGGACGTCGTCTACTGGTTCTGGTCCAGGGAGCCGGTCGGCACGACGGCGATGGCCATCTCGGTGGGCTTCGCCTTCATGATCGGCTACTACCTGATGTACACCGCTCGCCGTATCGGCGAGCAGCCGGAGGACAACAAGCAGGGTGAGATCAGCGACGGCGCCGGAGAGCTCGGCTTCTTCAGCCCGCACAGCTGGTGGCCGCTGTTCGTCTGCCTGGCCGTCTCGCTCACCGCGGTCGGCCTGGTCATCGGCTGGTGGCTTTTCATCATCGGCGTCTTCGCGGTCATCATGAGCATGATCGGATTCGTCTTCGAGTACTACCGGGGCAACTTCTCGCACTGATCCCGGCACGTCTCCGCCGAAGAAGCGGACCACGGAAAATTTCCGTGGTCCGCTTTTTGGCGTTTGTTGGCAGGTTAGGAGTGATGTCTTACGTGGTGCTCCGCTTACTCCGGGTAATAACAGAATCAGTAGATCGGTCCGGGACGGGGGAGTTCACGTGGGGCAGGCGATCCGTGGTTCGAGCCAGGGGGCCGGGCTGCTGGCCTTGGTGCTGGCGACCTCATGTGCGGCCGGCAGCAGCACCGGAGCGCCGGGCACGCCGAGCCCCATGGGCTACGCCGACGCGGCCGTCAGCGTGGTCCCCGTCGACGGGACCGGCAAGGTGCCGACGGGAACGACCGTCCTGGTGGCGGCCCGGGGCGGGGTCCTGAAGAAGGTCACCGTCAAGGGCGGCAACGGTTCCCTGGCGGGCGTGCTGAGCGCCGACGGCACCCAGTGGCGCAGCCGGGGCACGGCGACCCCGGGGACCTCCTACAGGGTCAGCGCCACGGCGGTGAACCCGGGCGGCAAGGTCACCGAGACGACCACCTCCTTCTCCACCGTCAAGGCCGACAAGACCTTCGCGATCGAAACCTTCGCCCCCAACAGGGATATGACGGGCCTCACCGTCGGCGTCGGCATGCCGGTCATGATCACTTTCGACCAGCCCATCTCCGACCGCGTCTCGGTGGAGCGGAACCTGATGGTCCACGCCTCCAAGCCGGTCTTCGGGGCATGGCACTGGTTCGACGACAAGACGGTGCACTTCCGCCCCCGGGAGTTCTGGCCGGCGCACACCAAGGTCCGGGTCGAGGCCCGCCTGGCGGGCGTGCGCGGCGGCGCCGGCCTGTACGGCAAGCGGAACCAGAGCATCGACTTCAAGATCGGCCGCTCCCAGATCACCAAGGGGAGCACCGGCACCCACCACCTGACCGTCAGGCGCGACGGCAGGAAGATCCGCGAGATGCCCATGAGCGCGGGCCAGGGCGGCGTCTGGAAGTACTACACGACCAGCGGCATCCACCTGGCCATGTCCCGCGAGCCCGTCACCGTCATGACCTCGCCCGGCATCGGGCCCGGCTCGCCCGGCTACTACCAGATGACCGTCTACAACACCGTCCGGATCTCCAACAGCGGTGAGTACATCCACAGCGCCCCATGGTCGGTGGGCTCGCAGGGCAACTCCAACGTGAGCCACGGCTGCGTGAACGTCAGCCCGGAGAACGCCAAGTGGTTCATCGACAACACCCTGATCGGCGACCCGATCATCATCACCGGATCGCCCCGGGTGCTGGAGCCGACCAACGGCTGGGGTCACTGGCAGGAGAACTGGAAGCAGTGGCTCAAGTGGAGCAGCGTCAAGCACTTCACCACCGAATCCCGCTGACGGCGCCTCAGGCGCACCACACGACCCCGCCGGCCCCGGCCGCGCTCCTGGCCGCCGGAACGGCGCCCGGAGGCCTCTCCGTGGCCCTGAGGAGCGCATAGGGGCCTCGGGGCCGGCCGTCCCGAGATCTCCGGGGGTGCTCTGCGAGGCGCGTACGGTCCCCGGATGCCGTACGGCCGTCAAGGGGCCGGAGAGACGGCAGGGCCCGGACACCGAGGTGTCCGGGCCCTGCCTGTGGCGGAGCGGTCAGTGCCGGGTGAGGGACTTGTCGTCCTCGCCCGAGCCGACGGCCGCGTGCTCCTCGTGAGGGTGCTCGCCGTCGAGCGGGATCTTCTCCCCGCCGTAGGCCTTGCTCAGCTTGGCGCGGAGCTTGCCGAGCGGGCCGCGCATCCCCTTGGGCGGGATGCCGCCGCCGTCGGCGGAGGTGTCGGCGATCACCGGGATCGCCGTCTTGCCGCGCATGTGCGCCTCGATGGCCTCGTTCGGCGGAACGTGGACCTCGATGTACTCACCAGAGGGCAGGCGCTTGATGACGCCCGACTCCACGCCGTGCCCGATCACCGCGGCGTCGCTGCGCTGCAGGCCCAGGCACATCCGGTAGGTGATGAAGTAGGCGAGCGCGGGACCGGCGAAGACCAGCACCCGGCCGACGTAGGTCGTCCAGTTCAGCGAGACGTGGAAGAACGCCGCGATCTCGTCGTTGGCGCCCAGCAGCCACAGGACGCCGTAGAAGGTGACCGCGGAGATGCCGATCGAGGTGCGGTGCGGGTTGTTGCGGGGACGCTCGGCGATGTGGTGCTCGCTGCGGTCCCCGGTGACCCACCGCTCGATGAACGGATACAGGGCCAGGCCCGTCATGACGATGCCCATCGGCACCAGCGCCGGAATCAGCACGCTCAGCGGCAGCGTGAAGCCCAAGAAGTTGATCTCCCAGGAGGGCATCAGGCGGAGCGAGCCCTCCAGGAATCCCATGTAGAAGTCGGGCTGGGAACCCGCCGAGATGTCGGCCGGGCTGTAGGGACCGAACAGCCAGATCGGGTTGATCTGGGCGAAGGTGCCCAGCAGCGCGATGGCGCCGAACGTGAACATGAAGTACGCGCCGGCCTTGGCCATGAAGGCCGGGTAGAACGGAGCGCCCACCACGTTGGTGTTCGTGCGGCCCTTGCCCGGCATCTGCGTGTGCTTCTGCACCCACATCAGGATCATGTGGGCGGTGATCAGCGCCAGCAGGATGCCCGGGATGAGCAGGATGTGCAGCGAGTAGAACCGGGAGACCACGTCCTCGCCGGGGTATTCGCCGCCGAAGAGGAAGAAGGTGATCCAGGTGCCGACCAGCGGCAGGGAGATCGCCACGCCCTCGGTGATCCGCAGACCGGCGCCGGAGAGCAGGTCGTCGGGGAGGGAGTAGCCGGTCAGACCCTCGAGCAGGGCCAGCGTCAGCAGGCCGACGCCGATCAGCCAGTTGAGCTCACGCGGCTTGCGGTACGCACCGGTGAAGAACACTCGGAGCGCGTGCACCATCATGCCGGCGACGAACAGCAGGGCGGCCCAGTGGTGCATCTGCCGCATCAGCAGGCCGCCGCGGACGTCGAAGCTGATGTGCAGGGTCGAGGCGTACGCCTCGGACATCATGATGCCCTTGAGCGGCTCGTAGGAGCCGTCGTAGACGACGTGGCCCATGGAGGGCTTGAAGAAGAAGGTCAGGAACGTGCCGGTCAGCAGCAGGACGATGAACGAGTAGAGCGCGATCTCGCCCAGCAGGAACGACCAGTGGTCGGGGAAGACCTTCCGCAGGTTGCGCTTGAGGAAGTTTCCCGCGCCGATGCGGTCGTCGATGAAGCTGCTTGTGCTCGCTATGGGCTTCGGAACGGTTCCGGTGCTCATGCGTGGCCTCCGTTCTCACGGACCTCGGCCTCAGCGTCGCCGCGCTCCCAGAAGCTGGGACCGGGAGGAACGGCGAAGTCCGCCGTGGCGACGAGGTAGCCCTCGTTGTCCACGGCGATGGGCAGCTGGGGCAGGGGCCGGGCGGCCGGACCGAAGATGACCTTGGCGCCGTCGGCGGCGTCGAAGGTCGACTGGTGGCACGGGCACAGGATGTGGTGCGTGGTCTGCTCGTACAGGGCCGCGGGGCAGCCGACGTGCGTGCAGATCTTCGAGTACGCCACGATGCCGTCGTGCGTCCAGTTCAGGTTCGTTCCGGACTTGATCTCTTCCGGACGGAATTTGATCAGGATCAGCGTGGCCTTGGCCAGCGCGTTCAGGTCGTGCTCGTAACCCTCGGGCACCACCGACAGGATGCCGCCCGGGGAGTTGAAGTCCGCCGCGCGGATCGGCGCGCCGGTCCCCTCGACGACGAGCTTGCGGTGCTTGCCGTCCTTGGTCTTCTCGCCCCAGACGGTGTGCCGCAGCTTCTTCGGGAAGTCGGCGTAGGACGGGCCGAGGTCGCGCAGCAGGACCAGCGGGGCCAGGCCCAGCGGGGCCGCGGCCAGCAGCAGCGTACGGCGGAGCAGCGGCCTCTTGGTGATGCCGCTCTCGGCCGCGCCCTGCAGGAAGGTCTCGGCGACGTACTCCCTGGCCTGACCGTCGGAGGCCATCGGGTGGCGCTCCTGGACCAGGTTGTACTTCGGCATGATCATGCGGACCCAGACCACGATGCCCGCGGCCAGCGAGAGCAGCGCCAGCGTGAGCGCGCCGCCCAGGGCCAGGTTGGAGACCTGGGTCTTGTCGATGTCGCCGACCTGGAACGCCACGTAGGACACGATGAAGCCGATGCCCGCGATCAGGGCGACGGTGAAGCACAGGGCGGCGATCTTCTCGCCCTTCTTCGCCGTCGCCTCGTTCTGCAGGGTCACGCCGGGGACGTCGAGGTCCCCGGCGTGCTGCTCCTCGGTTCCGAGCAGGGCGGTGTCCGCGGCGGGCGAGGGGGTGCCGATGACGCGCTTGGGCACGCGTCCTTCGGGTTGCTCGATGTCGTGATTGCTGTCAGTCATTAGTGGGCCTGTCGCTTCTTCGCGGTGATCCAGATGGCGGCCAGGACGAGCAGGCTGATGCCCGCGATCCAGGCCACCAGGCCCTCGGTTACCGGGCCGATGCGGCCGAGACCTGCGCCGCCGGGGTTGGGCTCCTCACGCACGCCCACGATGTAGGCGATCATGTCCCGCTTCTGCTCGGGAGTGATGATGCTGTCGTTGAACACCGGCATGGCCTGCGGGCCAGTGATCATGGCCTCGTAGATCTGTGTCGGGGTGGACTCGTGCAGCGGCGGGGCGTACTTGCCCTGGGTCAGGGCGCCGCCGGAGCCGACGAAGTTGTGGCACTGGATGCAGTTCGCACGGAACAGCTCGCCACCCTTCGCCTTGTCGCCCTTGGCGGGGTCGACCGTCTCCTGCGAGGGGACGGTCGGGCCGCCGCCGAGAGACTGGATGTAGGCCGAGAGCTGCTTGATGGTCTCGTCGTTGACCCACGGAGCCGTGGGCTTGCGCGGTGCCTGGGCGCCGGGGTTGGCCAGGGGCATACGGCCGCTGCTGACCTGGAAGTCCACGGCGGCCGCGCCGACGCCGACGAGCGACGGACCCTGTGCGGTGCCTTCGGCGTTGAGGCCGTGGCAGCTCGCGCAGCTCTGCTCGAAGAGTTTCTTGCCCTGCGCCACGTCGTCGGCCCTGCCGGAGGCGATGGCCGCGTCGGCCCGCTCGCCCGGCGGGGCCACGAGGGTGTAGAACCCTCCGACCAGCCCGAGGGCCAGAAGCAGGACGGCGTATCTCGCGAGGGGATGCCGCCGCCTAGCGGTGATCCTGTTCACTGAGATCCCCGATTCCTTAATGAATGCCGTAGATGGTCACGAAAAGGCCAATCCAGACCACGTCGACGAAGTGCCAGTAGTAGGACACGACGATCGCGCTGGTCGCCTGCTCACGGGTAAAGCGCTTCGCGGCGTACGTGCGTCCCAGCATGAACAGGAACGCGATCAGTCCACCGGTCACGTGGAGGCCGTGGAAGCCCGTGGTCAGGTAGAACACCGAGTCGTACGCGGAGTGCGACAGGGTGTGCCCCTCGTGGACCAGCTGGCTGTACTCGTACAGCTGGCCGCCGACGAACACGGCGCCCATCAGGAAGCTGACGATGTACCAGAAGCGCAGCTTGGCGACCTGGCCCTTCTCGGCCGCCCACACGCCCAGCTGGCAGGTCACGCTCGACAGGACCAGGATGATCGTGTTGGCCAACGAGAACGGAACGTTCAGGTGGGCCTCGGGCCAGGGCAGACCCTGGCCGAGGCTCACCGACCGGATGGTGAAGTACATCGCGAACAGCGCCGCGAAGAACATGAGCTCAGAGGACAGCCAGACGATCGTCCCGACGCTGACCAGATCTGGCCTGCGGGACGAATGTGCTGTCGTCGTCGTTGAGATTGCGGATGCTGTCGCCACGGGCAGCATTATTGCGGCTCCCCGGCTCGGGTCGCCGCACGACCCCCCAATAGGGGGCTCAAACGTCCATTGAAAGTGGACGTACGGGGCATTTTGCTCGCCGATGCCTCCGGCCTGGGTCCGCGGGCCGGGCGACCGGTAGCATCCCAGGTGACCATACATCGACAAGGGATAGTGAGTGCGACCGTGAGCGCCGACGACAAAATGAGGGTTCTCGTCTACAGCGACGACGCGAGCACCCGCGAGAAGGTGCGTCAGGCGATCGGCCGGCGTCCCGCCGCCGACGTGCCCCTCGTGGAGATCGTGGAGTGCGCCACCCACGCCAAGGTCGTCCAGCACCTCGACTCGGATGAGATCGACGTCGCCGTGCTCGACGCCGAGGCGCAGCCGGCCGGTGGCATGGGCGTGGCGCGGCAGGCCAAGGACGAGGTCTACGACTGCCCGCCGATCTGCCTGCTGATCGCCCGCCGCGACGACCGCTGGCTGGCCGAATGGTCCCGAGCCGAGGCCGTCGTGCCGCAGCCGATCGACCCGGTGGTCCTGGCCGACGCCGTCGCCGACCTGATGCGCCGCCGCCTCTCCACCCGCCTGACCGCCCGGTAGAACCTTCTGGAGACCCCCATGGACGCGCGCACCACCTGGCCCGCGCTGCTGACGGCCCTGCTCGCCGGTGAGCACCTCACGGCGGACGAGACCGCCTGGGCGATGAACGAGATCATGTCCGGTTCCGCCACGCCCGCACAGATCGCCGGCTTCGCCGTGGCCCTGCGGGCGAAGGGGGAGACGGTCGCGGAGGTGACCGGGCTGGCGCGCACGATGCTGGAGCGGGCCACCCCGCTGTCGGTGGAGGGCCCCATCGTCGACGTCGTCGGCACCGGCGGCGACCGCGCGCACACGGTCAACGTCTCGACCATGGCCGCGATCGTGGCCGCCGCCGCGGGCGCGCGGGTGGTCAAGCACGGCAACCGCTCCGCGTCCTCCTCCTGCGGCGCCGCCGACGTGCTGGAGCACCTGGGGGTCGTGCTCGACCTGCCCCCGTCCGCCACCGCAGAGGTCGCGACGGAGGCGGGCATCGCCTTCTGCTTCGCGCCGCTCTACCACCCGGCCCTGCGCTTCGCCGGTCCGCCGCGCAAGGAGCTCGGGATCCCGACGGTCTTCAACTTCCTGGGCCCGCTGACCAACCCGGCCAGGCCCCAGGCCCAGGCGATCGGCATCTTCGACCCGGGCATGCTCCCCGTGGTCGCGGGCGTGTTCGCCGAGCGCGGGGTGTCGGCGCTGGTCTTCCGGGGCGACGACGGGCTGGACGAGCTCACCACCGCGACCACCTCCACGGTCTGGGTGGTACGCGAGGGCAACGCCACCCGGACCGTCTTCGACCCGGCCGTGCTGGACATCCCCAGGGCCGCTCCCGACGCGCTGCGCGGCGGGGACGTGGTGTACAACGCCCAGGCCGTGCGCGACCTGGTCGGCGGCAAGACCGGTCCGGTCCGTGACGCGGTGCTGCTCAACGCCGCCGCCGCGCTGGTCGCCCTCGACGGCAAGGGCGACGACCTCGACGCCGCCATGTCCGCCGGCTACGGGCGGGCCGTCCAGGCCCTCGACTCCGGTGCCGCCGCGGCCACCCTCGACCGCTGGGTCGCGACCAGCCGGGCACTGAAGCCGCGCTGACCTCGGATCATCCCCTCACGGGCGGACGGAAGATCCACCCGTGAGGGGATGCAGCCCCTCCGAGGGCGGTCCTAGATTGCGGTCATGTGGTGCGTTGACCCCCCGGCCGAGCAGATACTGCCTGTCCTGGTGCTTCTGGTGGTGTTCGGCCTGGCCCTGGTCATCGGGGGACTCGCCCGTGAACGCCGGCTCCTGCTCCTGAGGCTCCGCCGCGAGCAGGACAAGCTCGCCGACCAGCAGGACGCGCTGGCCCATGCCGCCGTCACCGAGGAACGCACCCGCATCGCCCACGAACTGCACGAGGTCGTCGCCCACGGGATCAGCATGATGACGCTCGGCGTCGGCGCCGGCCGCATGATCATGGACAAGGATCCCGTACGGGCCCGGGAGACCCTGCGGCTGGCCGAGGAGTCGGGCCGCCAGGCGCTTCTGGAGCTCCAGCGCATGCTGTGCCTGCTGAGGACCGAGGGGTCCCCGGGGAGCAGGACCCCCCAGCCCAAGCTGTCGGATCTCTCCGACCTGCTGAGCCAGGTCCGCACGGCGGGTCTGATGGTGGACGTGATCGAGGACGGCAGGCCCGTCGAGATCGGTCTCGCTCTCGAACTGTCGGCCTACCGGATCGTCCAGGAGGCGCTCAGCAACACCCTCAGGCGCGCCCGGGCGAACTCGGCCCACGTCACCCTGCGCTGGCGGCCGGGCTTCCTGGACGTGCTGGTCCGCGACGACGGCCAGGTCACCACCACGGCGACCACCGGCCTGCTCGGCATGCGCGAGCGCGCCACGCTCTTCGGCGGGACCCTCGAAGCCGAGGCGCTCCCCGAGGGGGGATTCGAGGTGCGGGCCCGGCTGCCCACGGCGGGCGAGATCCGTCCGGGCCCCCGCCCGTCCGCGTGAGCGTCAGTCGGACTCGCCGAGACCGATGGAGAAGGCGGCGTCGAGATCGTGCCTGGAGTAGGTGCGGAAGGCGATGTGCGTCTCGGTGCGCAGCACCCCGTCCACCTTGTTGATCCGGCCGGGGATGACCTCGGCGATCTCCTCGTAGGCGGAGACCCGGACCATGGCCATCAGGTCGTACTCCCCGGTGATGGAGTACACCTCGCTCACCCCGTCGATCTCGGCGATCGTCTGGGCGACCTCGGGGATCCGGTCCACCTCGGCGTTGATGTGCACGATCGCGGTGACCACGAGCTTCCTCCTCGTTGAGTACGGCTTGCAGCTCCGAAGTTATCAGCGCATCGGGCGCCCTTCACGCCGCCGGTGCGGTTCGGAGGCCGGGTAGGCGCGGTCGAGGCGGGCCCTGAGCCGTCCCGCGCCGCCGGCGGGCAGACTCCAGGTGCCCTCCACCTGCACCAACCGCACCCCGGGGGACTCCAGCCAGCGCAGGATGCACTCGGTCTCCTCGGCGCTGGCCGCGGGGACGGGGCCCGGTCCCGGCACGACGGTCTCGGCGGTGGCCACCAGCGCGTCCACGAACGGGGTGGGATGCGCGCCCCGGGGCATCACCCCGGCCGAGGCCAGCCTGCCGTACCGGACGACGTGGATCTGCCAGCCGCCGCCCGCCGCGGGGGAGGCGGCGACCATCTGGGGGATCGAGGTCAGCGCGCTCAGCCGCTGCATGCGCGCGGAGGCGCGGACGTAGGAGACGAGCCTGTCGCGGTCGGCCGCCGCCTCCTCGTAGCGCTGTTCGAGGGCCAGGCGCTCCATGCGCGCCTGGACGGCGGAGAAGACGGGGGTAGCGTCCAGCTCCATCGCCCGCCGCGCGGCCACGGTGTGCAGGCCGTACTCCTCGGCGCTCTGGCGGCCCTCGCACGGCGCCCCGCACCTGCCGAGCCCGGCGAGGGCGCAGGCGGAGCGCCTGGTGCGGGGGGTGATCTTCTCGGTGCACTGCCGGAGCGGGACCGCCTCGTGCAGCGCGGTGCGGGCGTCCTCGGCCGCGCGGGTGCTGGTGAAGGGGCCCAGATAGCCGGCGTCGTCGTCCTTGACCTCACGGACGATCGACAGGCGGGGGAACGGCTCGTCGGTGAGCTTGAGCCAGATCATCTTCTCCGGGAAGCGCGACCTGCGGTTGTAGCGCGGTTTGGCGGAGCCGATCAGTCTGAGCTCCCTGACCTCGGCCTCCAGCGCGGTCGCGCAGGCGATCGGCCGGACCCGCTCGACGATGCCGATCATCTCGCGGATCCGGGGCCGGGTCTCGCCCGCGGTGAAGTAACTGCGCACGCGGTTGCGGAGGTTGGTGCTCTTGCCGACGTAGAGCGGGTCGCCCCGCTCGTCCTCGAACACGTAGACGCCGGGGCCGGTCGGCACCCCGTCGGCCAGGTGCCGCTTGCGGCGCTGCTCCGGGGTGGGCGCGCGGACGAAGCCCCTGAGCTCCTCCAGGGTGTGCACCCCGAACGAGCCCGCCCGCTCCAGCAGGGCGTGGAGCACGTCCACGGTGGCCTGGGCGTCGGCGAGCGCGCGGTGACGGGGCTCGGTCTTGCTGAAGATCCGGGCCAGCGTGGACAGCTTGCAGTTGGGCGCCTCGTCGCGGGTCAGCAGCTTGCGCGCCAGGACGACGGTGTCGACCACCGGATGGGTGGGCGGGGGATAGCCGTGAACGGCGCAGGCCGCCTTGATGAAGCCCACGTCGAATCCCGCGTTGTGCGCCACGAGGGTGGTGCCCTCGGCGAACTCCAGGAACGAGGGCAGCACCGATTCGATCTTCGGCGCCGTCGCGACCATGGTGTCGGTGATGCCGGTCAGAACCGAGATGAACGGCGGGATCGGCGACCCGGGATCGACGAGGGTGCCGAACTCGCCCAGCACCTCACCGCCCCGGACCTTGACCGCGCCGATCTCCGTGATCGCGTGCTCGCCCGCCGAAACCCCGGTGGTCTCCAGGTCGAACACGACGAACGTGATCTGGCTGAGCGGTGTGCCCAATTCGTCCAGCGTTCCCTGCACGACGTAATCCACGGTTCAAGACGATAGGAGCCTCGACCGACATTTAAAGCTCCGGGTCCGGCCCCGGCGCCGGCCGCCGGGGCCGGAACGGGGTCAGCCGCCGTGGCTCCCGTCCAGCATCCGCTCGATCGCGGCCCGGTGCATGACCAGGTCGTCGGGGTCTTCGGGCATGGGCTGCTCGCCGAAGTGGATGCGCCGGTGCCAGACGCGGGCCATGATGACGCCGTGCCGGAGCGCGGCGTACATCTCGTAGAACTCCATGTCACGCGGCCGGTAGCCGGTGATCTCCTGGTAGGTCCGGCAGACGTCCTCACGCCGCATGAAATCCGGCAGGCCGGGCAGCCCGAAGACCTGGGCGACCTCCTGGAAGAACTGGTGCAGGAAGATCATCCAGGCGATGTCCAGCTCGCGGGGGGCGACGGTGGCCATCTCCCAGTCCAGCACCGCCACCGGGGTGAAGTCCCGGTACATCACGTTTCCGATGCGCGCGTCGCCCCAGCTCAGCACGGCGGGTCCGGGGGCGGCGGGCCAGTGCTCCTCCAGCCAGGCGAACGCCCGCTCCAGCACCGGGATCCGCATCGAGCCGTGCGCCCACTCGTAGTAGGCCCGCTGGTCGTCGACGTGCCTGCGCAGGGCGGCGGATCCGCCGGACCCGCCGGGCGCCACCGTCTCGAGCTCCTCGGCGGTGAACGGGGTGTCGTGCAGCCTGGCCAGGATCTCGACGCTCTGCCGTTGCAGCCGGTCCCTGTCGGCCCGGGAGGCGTCGAGCAGCCAGCCCTCGAAGGTGTAGGGCACCACGTCCGGCGGCACGTCGCCGGCGAGCCGTTCCATCACGAAGAACGGCGTGCCCAGCGGCCCGGGATCGGGTTCGAACCAGAGGGTGCGCGGGGCGGGCACCCCGGCGCGCTCCCTGACCATCCGCATGACCTCGAACTGCTTGCCGAGGTCGTAGTCCGGGAAGACCGGGACCGCCTCGCTCGCCGGGGCCATCCGGGCGGCGCACCCGACCTCCCGCCTGCCTTCGGGGGAGTCCCAGGAGGCGTCGAAGAGCAGGGTCTCGCTGGACATGCCGTTGCCCGAGGGCTGCGACAGCCGCGACACCGCGACGGGACGGCCCAGGCGGCCGGTGAGCCAGGATCGCACCCGCTCACGCAGCTCGCCGAGGTCGCGGGTGGAGGTGCGCATCTGTCCGGCCTGGCCGCCCTGCTCGTCCATCGCGCCCTCCGGGGTGGCGTGCGTCACACGTCGATGGGCACAGTCGTATACCTGCGATCAAGGGCTTGTCCATCTAAAGTTCACCTGCCCGCGGGACCGGAGCCGGATTTCCGGTCATGTCCGGGTCAGGGTGCGGTAGCCGTACCCTTGACGTGAAGACCAATCCGAGTAGGGGCCGTGATGAGTTCAGCCGGAGAGGGCCTGTCTCGTCCGTTACCCGAGCAGGTTCGCTTACACGTCGTGGAGCTGGCGTCCCAGATCCTGGGGTCGATGCCCGCCTCCGCCGTGCCCCTGCCCCTGCGGGGGATCGCCAGGTTCGACCCGCGTAAACGCGCCAA
This sequence comes from Streptosporangium canum, assembly GCF_900113865.1. Lineage (GTDB taxonomy): Bacteria > Actinomycetota > Actinomycetes > Streptosporangiales > Streptosporangiaceae > Streptosporangium > Streptosporangium canum. The sequence goes on from NZ_FOQY01000007.1 coordinate 184,490, forward strand.
ACTGGGCAGTGCGCCGATCGCCGCCCAGCTGGAGAGCGACAAGAAGTTCCGCGAGCTGGTCGCCGAGACGCTGAGCGCGGGCTGGCCGGAGCTGGTGGCCAGCCTCGCCGAGGGCGTCATGCCGCCGGCCGCAGAGCCCGTCCTGGTCGCCGCCGCCGCCTATCTGACCCGGCCGCCGGGCTGGGCGGGGATGGTGGAGATCGCCCGCGCGGACCTGGAGCAGTCGGTCGCGGCGGCGGAGGGCTCGGCCCAGGAGCAGACCCTCACCCGGCTGCGCGAGCAGCTGGCCGCACAGAAGAGCGCCGCCAAGGAGGAGTCCGACCGGCTGCGCGAGCAGCTCAAGACGGCCCGTTCGGAGATCTCCGACCTCCGCCGCAAACTGCACGACGCCCGCGAGCGGGCCAAGGCGGCCGACGCGCGGGCCGCCGAGGTGGAGGAGGCCGCGCAGGAGGTCAAGGCCGCCGCCGCGTCGGCGGGAAGCGCGGGGGAGAGCGAGCTGCGCCGCCTCCGTGAGCGCGTGGCCGACGCCGAGCGGCAGCTGGAGGCCACCCGCCGGGCCGCCCGCGAGGGCCGGAGCGTGGAGGACACCAAGGTCCGCATGCTGCTCGACGCCCTCCAGGACGCCGCCGCCGGGCTGCGCCGGGAGCTCGCCCTGCCCTCCAGCATCAACCGGCCCGCCGACTCGGTGGCCTCGGTCGCGCCCGGCAGGCAGGGGGTCCAGGCGGTGCCCGCCAGGGCGCTCGCCGACGACGACCCGGTCCTTCTCGACCAGTTGCTCGCCCTGCCGCAGATCCACCTGATCGTGGACGGCTACAACGTGACCAAGACCGGCTACGGCACGCTCACCCTCGCCGACCAGCGCAACCGCCTGCTCACCGGGCTCGGCGCGCTGTACGCGCAGACGCGCACCGAGCTGACCTGCGTCTTCGACGGCGCCGAGCTGAACGGCCCGGTCCCGGTGTCGGCTCCCCGGGGAGTCCGGGTGATGTTCAGCGCCCCCGGCCAGATCGCCGACGACCTGATCCGTCAGCTGGTCCGCGCCGAACCCGCCGGCCGTGCCATCGCGGTGGTCTCCTCCGACCGCGAGGTGGCCGAGTCGGTCCGCCGGATGGGCGCGCGGCCGGTCCCGTCGGTTCTGCTTCTGCGACGGCTTGGGCGCGGCTGAACCTTTTGGCCTTATGGTGCATCGGATCACACTGGAGGTTGATTCGATGCAGAAGATCATCGCACTGGTCTGCGCCGCCCTCGTGGCCGGTACGGCCGCCGCCGCCCCGGGCATCCCCAAGGGCTTCCTGCTGTACGAGAAGGCCGCGGCCACGAAGGACCGCGACCCCGAGACCAACTGGAAGGTCAGCGACTCGCCGAAGGCGCGGTTCGCGGTCGACCCGTGTGGCAGGGGCGCCGTCGGCAAGGCGGGCCGGGTGGCCGTACGGACGGTGAGGTTCACCGGTGTGCCGGACTTCATGAAGGTCGAGCAGGTGCTTCTGTACGGCTCCAGGGCGGCCGCGGAGCAGGCCATGGCCCAGGTCCGCGCGGCGCTGTCCGCGTGCGGCGCGAAGAGCGGCGGAGGCTCCGGCTACCGCTACGCCTCCGCCGCCGTGGCCGGTCTCGGAGACGACGCCCTGAAGGTCTCCGGGCAGGTCTACTACGGCAAGAAGGCCGGCATCGGGGGAGACCGGAGCGTGGTGGTCCGCAAGGGGAACGCGGTGCTGGTCTACCTCCGGGCCGGGGAGTACGCCAAGCCGGTCAAGCGGGACTGGGCCGACCAGTTGGCGGACGCCTCCCGGATGACCGCGAAGATCTGCGGGATCGCCACCTGCGCGTAAAGAGCAAAACAGCCAAAAAGGTGAGCTAACCCTTACTGGTTCTGTACTATTCCGCCCAGGTCTTTGCACTGGGGGAGGCGGCGTCGTGGCCGTGGCGGGTATGCCGGGTGGGTTCGGGCGGATGCCGATGGCCGTGGGGGTGGCGCTCGCGCTGTTCCTGCTACCGGTCGGCGGTGCCTTCGCCGAACCGAAGCCGACCGTCGCCCAGGCCAAGAAGAAGCTGGAGAAGCTCAACGACCAGGCCGACAAGATCGTCGAGAAGTACAACCAGGCGGGCGAGAAGCTGAAGAAGGCCCGCAAGAAGTACCGGACGCTGAACGGCGAGCTCACGCGCCAGAACGCCAAGGTCGCCGGGCTGCGCCAGGAGCTCGTCACGATGGCGGTCAGCAGCTACCAGCTCGGCGGGGTGAGCGGTTGGGAGGGCATGATGAACAAGCCCGATCCCGGAACGCTGCTGAGCGGCCTGGCCGCCGTCGACCAGATGGCCGCCTCCCGTGCCCTGTCCCTGGGCGCCTTCGACGAGGCGAACAAGCTGCTGCGCGTGAGCCGCGACACGGCCAAGGAGGCCCTGGCCGAGGCCGACAAGACACGTGACGAACTGGCCGCGGAGAAGGCCAAGGTCGAGAAGATGGTGAAGGCCCAGACCAAGCTGCTGCGCGAGCTCGGCACCTTCCGGACCGGCAATCCCAACAGCACCGGGATCCAGTACAACGGCCCGGCCTCGGGCAATGCCCGGGCCGCCCTGGCCTTCGCCTTCGCCCAGGTCGGCAAGCCCTACCAGTACGGCGGCACGGGCCCGGGGGGCTGGGACTGCTCCGGCCTCGTGCAGGCCGCCTGGCGCAGCGGCGGCGTCAGCCTTCCCCGCACGACCTGGGAGCAGTGGAGCTGGGGCGCGAGCCGCAAGGTCTCCGTGAGCGAGCTCCAGGCCGGGGACCTCATCTTCAGCGAGGGGCTGGGCCATGTGAGCCTCTACGCGGGCAACGGCAAGATCGTCCACGCCCCGCAGACCGGAGACGTCGTCAAGGTCGTCCCTCTGTCGGCCTACGGCCGCCGCCTGGTCGGGGCCGTCCGCCCCTGACGCCCCCTCCGTCCGGTGCCCGGAAGTACTCGCGTCGCGCGAAGCCGGTCACGCCTGCCACGATGTTGGCCGGGGCCATCTGGATCACGTTGTTGTAGATGAGGACGGCGTCGTCGTGGTGTCGCCGGGAGGAGGCGATCCGGTTCTCGGCGGCGGCCAGTTCCTCCCGTAGCTCGGCGAAGTGCCGGTCGGCCCGCAGGCCGGGGTGGGACTCGGCCACCTCGAACAGGTCCCGCAGCGCCCCGGACAGCGTGGTCTCGGCGACCGCCCGCTCGGCACGGGTCTGGGCGCCGACCGCCCGGGAGCGCGTGGCGAGCACCGCCTCCAGAGCCTGCCGCTCGTGGGCGGCGTAGCCCCGCACGGTCTCCACCAGGTCCGGGACGAGCTCGTGACGGTGCTTGAGCTGCACGTCGACCTGGGCCCAGGCGCTGTCCACCGCGCCGTGCTTGCGGACCAGCCCGTTGTAGGTCGAGACGATGAGCAGGACGAGGAGCAGCACGAGGACCAGGGCGAGAAAGACGAGAACGGCCTGAGTGACCAACGGGAGCCTCCCGGGGAGAGTGGCGGCGTGCGCGGACCCGGTCCGCCGCGCGGCCCCCATCTGACCCCGGAACCCTTGCACCTCGCCTGCAGAAGCATTTCGCGCCCGAGACCGGTTCGCGCCCGAGACCGGCCCGGGTCGAAATGATCGTGAGCCAGGCCAGGCGGCCTGTCGGTCAGTCGCCTACCTCAGCGCGGTGATCTCGCCGTCGTTTCGGGGCGCGCCGAACCAGGAGGAGAGCGCTTCGCGCAGCGCGGGCGCGGCGGTACCGGCAGGTTCGTCGAGGGGCGCGGCCCAGGCGATGTGGCCGTCCGGGCGGATCAGCAGGGCGTCGGTCGGCCGATCATCGGTTTTGGCGGTGTGGATGTCGACGCGATGCCGCCAGTCCCGGGCGGCCCGGCGGAGGTCCGGGCGGTCGGCGAGGTCGAGCAGGACGGGCCGGGCGGGGTGCATGAGTCGCGCGACGCCGGTGATGCCCTGGTCGGTGTGCAGGGTGAGGTCGGGAGCGAAGGCGCCGGTCAGCGGGTGGTGGCTCGTGCCGGGCATCGGGTAGCGGATGTCGGTGCCGGCGACCAGGGCTCCCATCCGGCGCAGCGGTTGTTCGTCGGTGAGCAGTTCGGAGAAGACATCTCGCAGTGCTTCGGCGGCCGCGTCGTGTCCGCGCCGCAGGGCCACCTGGGCGCGGGTGTGCAGCATGGTACGGGCGCCGGCGAGGTGGCGTTCGTCGTGGTAGGTGTCCAGCAGGCCGGTCGGCGCCCAGCCCTGCAGGTCGGCGGCCAGCTTCCAGGCCAGGTTGACCGCGTCCAGCATGCCGGCGTTGAGTGCCACGCCGGTGGCCGGGAACAGGTGTGCCGCATCGCCGGCGAGCAGGATCCGCCCCTGGCGGTAGCGTTCGGCCTGCCGGGCCTTGAAGGTGAAGCGCGACAGCCGGATCGCCTCTCCCACGGGCAGGTTCACGCCGAGCACGCGGCGGATGCTGTCCTGGAGTTCGGCGACGGTCATCGGGATGTCGTCGTCGTAGTCGGTGCTCTCGTCTTCGATGGTGTAAAGGGAGACGACCTTGGAATCAGGCGAGGAGCCGACGCCGAACAGGCCGTGGTCCGTCCGGGTGAAACCCGCGCGGATCGCGCCGAAGCCGGGCACGTCGAGATCGCCGTTTCCGAGCACGGTCACCGTGTCGGGCAAGCTGACCTGGGCCAGCCGGTTGACCTCCGGATAGGTAGTGCCGGGGAAGCCGATGCCGGCCCGGTCCCGGACCCGGCTGCGCGCGCCGTCGCAGCCCACGAGGTAGCGGGCGCTCACCTGGTACGGCCCGTCGGGGCCGCGCACGTCCACCCTCACCGCGGCGTCGTCCTGGCTCACCCCGGCCACCTCGTGTCCCCGGCGGATGTCGACACCGAGTTCGGCGGCGCGGTCGTCGAGCAGCCGTTCGAGCTGCTGCTGCGGCAGCGGCAGAGCATGCAGCGGTGGATCTGCCAGCTGGGTGAAGTCCAGGTGCACCCCGCCGAACGGGAAACGAGGCGCCGGAGCAGGGCCGGTGCAGGCGGCTTCGAATCGTTCCAGCAAGCCGCGACAGCGCAGCAGCTCCAGGATCTGCCCGCCCAGGCCCCCGGCCTTGGGGACATCCCGGCGCCGCGGCTGCCGTTCCAGCACCAACGGCCGCACCCCGGTCAAACGCAGTTCGACGGCCAGCATGAGACCGGTCGGCCCGGCCCCCACAATGATCACGTCAGGGTTCTTCACTGGTCACTCTCCTCGTAGGGTTTAGTCGCGTCCTGGCGCGACCTGATCGTCAACAACATGTCCACAGGTTCTGGCCTCGGTGTGGCCGGGCCGGGAGGGTGAAGCCTCATGTCAAGGTCCCTCAGTGCGCGATGTCGGCGACGGTGGAAGTCGGGGTGCTGAGGACGGCGTCGAACGCGTCCAGGATGGGTGTGTGCAGGTAGGCGCTCTGGATCCGATAGCGGTCGGGGCCGGGAGTCTCGCGGGGCGCCTGCCGGAGATCGGCGAGGCTGAGCCCCAGCCCGGCGTCGGCGAAGGCGGCTTCGACGCTGCCCGGCTCGGGCGGCTGCAGCGCGGTGTCGTCGATGGCGAAGCCGAAGCGGGCGTTCTCGTCGGGACGCATGTCGGCGGTGTGTCCGGCGATGCTGGTCAGGGCGAGGGCGACGTAGTCATCGCCCAGGGAGTTGTGCAGGTGCTGTCCCATGGGGAGCCCGGTGAGCTGGCCGTTGAAGGAGACCGGCGTTTTCTGGATGTGGGCGTTGTGGGCCGCCAGCACGATGCGGGTCCCGGGGTGGGAGCGTTGCAGGTGCCACTGGATCGATTCGGCCATGTAGACGTCCCGGGCCGAGGTGTCGGCGGTCAGGCCGTTGCCGGCGTACAGGCCGGCCATGGCGCGGAAGCCGTAGTCGGCGTGGCAGGCGGCCTCGAGGCGACGCAGGGCGATGTCGTAACTGTGCTGGTCACCACGGGAGACGTACAGCGGTGCGACGGCGCGGAACCGGATGAGCAGCCGCATCAGGGTCGCGCTGAGGGCGTCCTGCTCGGCGGCGGCCAGGCGGGTCCAGGCCGGTGCGGCCGCGGCCGCGGAGGCGCCGGCGAACGATCCGGCGATCCGCGTCGCCGTCTGGATCGCCGGCAGGGTCTCGGGGTCGACCTGGCGCAGGTAGTCGGCGACCGGGGCCAGGGCGGGAAGCAACGACCCTCCGGCCGCCGGGATGTCGATCCCGGCGAAACGGACCGGCGCCGCGGCGGTGGCGTTGTGCCGGCGCATCCAGCGCAGTGGCTCATCGATCCCCACCGGGATCGCCGTGGCGAGGTGGGCCGACAGGTCATCGTCGGTGCCCTCGCCTTGAGCCCACGCGTCTAGCGGGAAGCCTTCACTGAGGCCGTATTCGAAGGCCAGGACGGTGAAACCGCAGCGTTCGACCAGGAACCGCAGGACGCGCCGGCGGATGAGCTCGAACTCGGCGATGAAGTGGGAGTTCTCGCCGATCGCGACGACGCGCGCGTTGCCGACGATGCCGCGCAGCGGCTCCAGGTCATCGAGTGGCGCCTCAGGGTCGAGGTGGGTGAGCGGGACGGCATGGCCGCGGAGCCAGCCGGCGAACGGGTTGTGGTGCGACGGAGCAGGCATGCTGACAGCTCGATTCTGGTGTCGGAAGGTGCGTCGAATGACGGGGTGGGAGTGCGGGGCACCGCACGCGGGGCGCCACGGGAGCTCGGCGGCACAGCGGTGGAGCCGCCGGGCCGCACCGGGCTGCCGATTGTCCTGTGCCGGGACTGTTGAGCGGCCCGCCGCTCTCACCGGCGGTGGGCTCTGGCGTGCCGCTACCGCTGCGCGGGGGCCGCTTGCTCCAGGTCGTCGAGGCTGCCGGACATGATCGTGCGGATGTGCTCGGTGATGTGCTGGAGCGGCCAGTCCCACCAGGCCAGGGCCAGGAGGCGGCTGATGTCGGCGTCGCTGTGGCGGCGGCGGATGAGCTTGGCCGGGTTGCCACCGACGATGCCGTACGCGGGGACGTCGTCGACGACGACGGAACCGGAGGCGATGATCGCTCCGTCACCGATACGGACTCCGGGCATCACCATGGACCGGTACCCGAACCAGACATCGTTGCCCACCACGGTGTCACCCCGCCCGGGCAGGCCGGTGATGAGATCGAAATGCTCGGCCCAGGAGGCGCCCATGATCGGGAACGGGAAGGTCGAGGGGCCGTCCAGGCGGTGGTTGGCGCCGTTCATGATGAACCGCACGCCCTCGCCCAGCGCGCAGAACTTCCCGATGACCAACTTTTCCGGCCCGTAGTGATACAGCACGTTGCGGGTTTCGAAGGCGGTCGGATCGTCCGGGTCGTCGTAGTAGGTGAACTCCCCGACCTCGATCAGCGGCGAGGTGATCAGCGGCTTCAGCAGCACCACCCGCGGTTGCTCGGGCATGGGATGCACCACGGTCGGGTCGGCGGGAGCGGACATCATAAATCATCTTCTTTCCGGAGAAGCAGAGCGGGAGAACGGCAGGTCTCGGTGCCTTGGCATCGCGCATGGTCATGGTGAGGGAGGACGCGCCGCCCTTGGCGGTCGCTCTCTTTAGCGCATCGGCACGTGCCGTGCCGATGTGATGATGTCCAAACGTGCTTTCACTGTCAAGTACGGCACGTGCCGTACCGATAGGGTGGCGGCATGACCGACACACCCCATCGTCGCGGCGCCGACCGGACCGAGGTCATCATGCGGACCACGCTGGAACTGGGTCAGGAAATCGGCTACGCCAAACTGAGCATCGAAGCGGTCGCAGCCCGTGCCGGCGCGGGCAAGCACACCATCTACCGCCGATGGTCATCCAAGGGGGCCCTGCTGCTCGACTCGCTGCTGTCACTGCACGAGTCCGACCTGGACTACCCCGACACCGGCGACATCGTCGCCGACCTGCGCGAACAGATCCACGCGGCCGTCGACCTCATAGGCAGGCCCCCTTTCGGCCCCCTGTACCAGGCCCTGGTCGGTGAGGCCCAGTACGACCCCCGGGTCGCCGCCGCGCTCAACGAGCGCTTCATCGCCCCGCAAACGGACAAGACCGTCGCCCGGCTGAAGAAGGCCCAAGACCAGGGTCAACTGGCGTCCGGCTTCGACCTGGACCTGGCGATGGCGATCCTGTCCGGCCCGCTGTACTTCCGGTTCCTGATCACTCAGGAACCACTGACCCATGAGTATGTCGACCGGATCCTCGACGCCCTCTTCGTCGGCATGGGACCTCACCCGCAACCCTGAGATACGAGTGCTTGTCCGGGTTCGCCGAGCGGTTTATTGGTGGCCGTTCGGTGCCACGCCGCCCGGTTCCGGCTCGTGCCCTCACTCGCCAAGACGCTCAACGTCCTCACGCCGGCCGCCACGCGCTGACCGGCCGATCATCCGCTACCGCGTCCCCGGCGACGGGAACAAGCGACATCCACCATGATCCTTCTCAGCGCCAACGGCTGTCCGCCGGTTCCTCGACCCCGTGCTCCCTCGCTGAGAACACCCGGTGCCCGAGGGAGTGGGCCACGCCTACGGGTCCCGGTACGGCGCCCCGGCGGGCCGGAGGAATTGAAGATCGAAATTAATGTGACGAATGTTACATGGGCAACGGCCTTCAGGTGATGATCACGAGAGTGTGACGAGGGTCATAAAGAAATAATGGAATCGTCTATCACGCAGGGATTACGGAAGCTGCCGGGGTGCTTGTCGATCTCCATTTTCCTGGCATTGCTTTGCTGAAATTTGGTGATCGGAGTAACTTCTGGCGTCGCGGTGGCAAGCCATGTCGCCGCGACGAGTGCCTGCCCGAAAGTCAGGCATTCCGCGGAAAATCCAATTGGCCGCCGCTCCCCTCAGGGGCTGGACCCCATCGCGGCGGCCTGCCGAATCCGTGCAGCCAGGAGGCATGGAACCGGGGACCCAAGGGCCCTCAAGGTAAGGCCAGGGGTGAATCGGCATATTTCATGCCGTAGGGCGACTTCCCCGTCCGAATCCGTCAGCTAACCCGGTAGGCATCAGTGGAAGCCCCAAGGAGAAATCCTGTCTACCACCCTGCGTAACCCCCGTCTGTCACGCCTTGCCCGCCTTTCCCTCGGCGGCGCCGCGCTCACCCTGACCGCCTCGTCCGGAGCGGTCGTGCTGGGATCCACGGCGGCACAGGCGACGACGGACATCGTGGTCGCGGTCCAGGCCGAGAGCACGGCGAAGACCAAGAGCACGGCGAAGGCCAAGGCGACCCGGACGAGCAAGGTCGCACGGCAGAAGGCGAAGGCCCACAAGGCCGTCTCGGCGGCCACGAAGCAGATCGGCGACCCGTACCGGTGGGGAGCCTCCGGCCCCGGCTCGTTCGACTGCTCCGGGCTCGTCCAGTACGCGTGGCGCAAGGCCGGCGTCTCCCTCCCCCGGATCACGCACAGCCAGTATCGCGCCGTCAGGAAGAAGGTCTCGTGGAGCAGCCTGCGCCCCGGTGACCTGATGTTCTTCTACGGCAAGGGCCATGTGGGCATGTATGTCGGCAAGGGCAGGATGGTCCACTCGCCGAGCAGTGGCAAGACGGTCCGGATCGTGAAGCTGAAGGGGTACTACAAGTCCTCCTTCGCCGGAGCGGTCCGTCCCGGCGGCTGACCGGGCGAATCGGCCCCGTCCATCCTCCGCGGATGGACGGGGCCGCTCCATGCCGGTCGAGTACCATCAGCTCATATGTCCGTCCGGAGAGGGCGCCGCGCCGTGCTCACCGGGATGCTGGCGCTGATGAGCGCCGGCCTGACCGCCGGGGCGGGGCCCCTTCCGCAGGAGACGCGCGGCCTCTGGCCGGGGGCCGCGACCGTGGTCCGCGGGGAGCACTCCGTCGTGATCGGCCACCGCGTCCCGCTCGCCGATCTCCGCGATCTGGCGTCGAGGGCCGACCGTGCCCGCCGTACCGTCGGGCGGATCTGGGGACCGGTCCGGCCGGTGATCCTCTTTCCCGCCACCGACGCGGAGGCGGCGGCGCTCGCGGGCGCCGGGAGCACGGGAGGGCTGGCCGCGATGGCCACCGCCGACAGGGTGATCGTCCTGCCGTCGGGTTACGCGAGGCTCAGCGCGATCGGCCGGGACGTGGTGATCACACACGAGCTCGCCCACGTGGCCACCGGCGCGACCCGCGGTGGCCGGGTGCCGATGTGGCTGTCGGAGGGGTTCGCCGACTACGTGGGATACCGCGACGCCGGGATCGGGGTCCGCGAGGCCGCCGCCGAGCTGGCCGCGGAGGTGCGCGCCGGCACCCTGCCCGCCCGCCTGCCCGGAGCCGCCGACTTCGCCCCCGGCGCCCCCCGGCTGGCGCAGGCCTACGAGGAGGCGTGGCTCGCCTGCCGCTACATCGCGGAGCGCTTCGGTGAGAAGGCGCTGGTGAGGCTCTACGGTAGCGATGTCGGCAGTGCGCTGGGCCTGTCGACGGCGCAGCTCACCGCCGCCTGGCGTGACCACCTCCGGAGGGAACTGGGTTGACGCGGACCACGACGGACACGCCTGCGGCCTCCGGAAGGGGTGCCGTGAGGCGGACTGTGAAGGGCGTGCCTGCGGCCTCCGGAAGGGGTGCCATGGCGCGGACCACGACGGGCGTGCCTGCGGCCTCCCGGGGGGCTGCGACGCGCCTGCGGGGAGGGATCCGATGACGACGACCACGGCGGAGGCGCCCTCGGGCATCCGGGTGGCGGGGTGGGCGCTGGCCGCCCTCGGTGCGGCCACGCTGGCGATCGTGGCGTTCACCACGCCCTGGCGGGCCCTGCCCGCCGTCGCCCCGTCCGTTCCGCCGGATCCGGCCCGCGACTTCACCCCGGACCAGATCGCCCGCTCCGAGATCTTCGACGCGGCGGTCAGCGCGCCCGCCTACCTGTCGCTCGGCCTGACCCTCGTGGCGGCCGGGGTCCTGGTGAGCACCCCGCTGGGCGCGCGGCTGCTCGGCAGGCTGCGGGGGCCGTGGTGGCTGCGGGTGCTGCTCGGCGTCCTCGTCCTGTCGGCGGCGGTGGAGATCCTCCGCTGGCCGCTGGGCATGTGGTCGGAGACCTACCTGCGCGAGTTCGGCCTGTCCACCCAGAACTGGCCGGCCTGGACGGCCGACCGGGTCAAGAACATCGGCATCAGGACCGGGCTGACCGCGATCATGGTGCTCGCGGTGGTCGCGCTGGCGCGCCGCTACCGGCGCTGGTGGATCCCCGCGGCCGCCGGCGCGTTCGCGCTGACCGTGGCCGCCTCCTTCGCCTACCCCGTGCTGATCGAGCCGGTCTTCAACGACTTCACGCCGATGCCCGCCGGACAGCTCCGCGACGACCTGCTCGGCATGGCCGCCCGCGACGGCGTGCCCGTCGAGGACGTCCTCGTCGCCGACGCCTCACGGCGGACCACCGCGCTCAACGCCTACGTCTCCGGCTTCGGCGCGACCCGCAGGATCGTGGTCTACGACACGCTGCTGCGGGCCCCCGCCGACGAGGTCGAGCTGGTGGTCGCGCACGAGCTGGGCCACGCCAAGGCCGGCGACGTGCTGTACGGCACGCTCGTCGGCGCCCTGGGCGCGGCCTGCGGGGCGTGCCTGCTCTACCTGGTGGCGTCCTGGAGGCCGGTACGGCGGCGCACCGGGATCGCCTCGGTGGCCGACCCGAAGGCCGTGGGCCTGGTCATGGGGCTGCTGAGCCTGGCCACGGTCTTGTCCGGGCCGGCGCAGAACCTGGTCAGCAGGCACATCGAGGCCCGCGCCGACGCGCACGCGCTGGACCTGACCAGGGATCCGGACGCGTTCGTGTCCATGCAGAGACGGCTGTCGGTCACCAACATCTCGGACCTGTCGCCGGACGCCTTCGAATACGTCCTCTACGTCTCCCACCCCACGGCGCCGCAGCGCATCGCCATGGCGCGCTCCTGGGCCCTGCTGAACGGCATGCGGGAGCCGTGAACCGCGCGCTGATCGTCACCAACGACTTCCCGCCCCGGGCGGGCGGCATCCAGTCGTTCGTGCACGGTCTCGCCGCCTGCCTCCCGCAGGACTCGGTGGTCGTCTATGCCCCGCGGTGGCCCGGCTGCGAGGCGTTCGACGCGCGGCAGCCGTACCCGGTCGTGCGCCACCCCACCTCACTGATGCTGCCCACCCGCGCGGTCGCCCGCCGGGCCGCGGAGCTGGTCGCCGAGTTCAAGTGCGACACCGTGGTGTTCGGAGCGGCGGCCCCGCTCGGCCTGCTCGCGCCCAGGATGCGGGCCGCCGGCGCGGGCCGCGTCGTCATGATCACCCACGGCCACGAGGCCTCCTGGGCGCAGGTCCCGCTCGCCCGCCGCCTGCTGGCCAGGATCGGCCGCCACGCCGACGTGGTCACCTACCTGGGGGAGTACACCAGGCAGCGGCTGGCCCCGGTGATCGCCGGCGGCAAGCTGGTACGGCTCGCGCCCGGCGTCGACACCGGCCTGTTCCGGCCGGAGGCCGGTGCGGGACAGGTCCGCGCGGCGCTGGGGCTGGGGGACCGGCCGGTCGTGGTCTGCCTGTCCCGGCTGGTGCCGCGCAAGGGGCAGGACGTCCTGCTGCGGGCCTGGCCCCAGGTGCTGCGGGCCGTGCCGGACGGCGTGCTGCTGCTCGTCGGCGGCGGGCCGTACCGCAGGACCCTGGAGCGGCTGGCCCGGCCGATGGGAGGCTCGGTCAGGATCGCCGGGCCGGTGTCGTCGGCGGCGCTACCCGCCTACCTCGCCGCCGGCGACGTGTTCGCCATGCCGTGCCGTACCCGGTTGGGCGGCATCGACGTGGAGGGACTCGGCATCGTCTACCTGGAGGCCTCCGCCAGCGGGCTGCCCGTGGTGGCGGGCGCGTCGGGCGGGGCCCCCGACGCGGTGCTGCAGGGGGAGACCGGCCTGGTCGTGGACGGGACCTCCCCGGCCGAGGTGGCCGGGGCCCTCATCGAGCTGCTCAAAGATCCGGCCAGGGCCCGGGCGATGGGCGAGCGCGGGCGCGAGTGGGTCACGCGGGAGTGGGACTGGGAGCTGGTCGCCGCCCGCTTCGCCCGGCTGCTCGAACCGGCGCGACCCTCCTGACGCGCGGCCGTCCGCGCGGCCCTTCCGGACCGCGCCGGACCGCGCCGGCCCGTGCGGCCGGGCGGCGACCCCGTCGTGCACCGCGCGCACCGCCCGCCGGGCCCGGCCGGATCGGCGTGGACCGGCCGGGACGGCGTCAGCCGTACAGGGAGTCGATGTGCTTGGCGAAGTCGCGCATCACGATGTTGCGCTTGACCTTGAGGGTCGGGGTGAGGTGCCCGCTCTCCTCGCTGATGTCGCGGTCGAGCACCGTGAACTTCTTGATCTGCTCGGGCTTGGAGACCGACCTGTTGGCCCTGTCCACCGCCTTCTGCACCTCGGCGAGGATCGCCGGATCGGTGCTGAGGTCGGCGAGGGTGGCCCCGGCCTTGCCGTTGGCCCCCTTCCACTGCTCCAGCGCCTCGGGGTCGAGGGTGATGATCGCCGCGACGAACGGCCGGTCGTCGCCGACCACCATCGCCTGGCTGATCAGCGGGTGGGCCCGGATGAGGTCCTCCATCGGGGCCGGGGCGACGTTCTTGCCCGCGGCGGTGACGAGGATCTCCTTCTTGCGGCCGGTGATGCGCAGGTAGCCGTCCTTGTCGAGCTCGCCGACGTCACCGGTGTGGAACCAGCCCCCGGCGTCGATCGCCTCGCCGGTCGCCTTCTCGTCGTTCCAGTAGCCCTCGAAGACGTGACGGCCCTTGACCAGCACCTCGCCGTCCTCGCCGATGCCGATCGTGACGCCGGGGAACGGCTTGCCGACGGTGCCGACCTTGTTGGCGCCCGGCATGTTGACCGCCGACGGCGCGGAGGTCTCGGTCAGGCCCCAGCCCTCGAAGACCTCGATGCCCACGCCCCGGAAGAAGTGGGCGAGCCGCTCGCCCAGGGCCGAGCCGCCGGACACCGCGGCCGACAGCCTGCCTCCGGTGGCCGCGCGGAGCTTGCCGTACACCAGTTTGTCGAACAGGGTGTGCTTCAGCCTGAGGCCGAGCCCGGGGCCGCCCTCCGACTGCGCCCGGCTCCAGGCGATGGCGGTGTCGGCCGCGGCGTGGAAGATCTTGCTCTTGCCGTCGCCGGCGGCCTTCTGCTCCGCGCCGTTGTAGACCTTCTCGAACACCCGGGGCACGCCCAGCAGGAACGTCGGCTTGAAACCCTGCAGGTCGGGGGCGACGTTCTTCATGTTCGGGGTGTGCGCGAGCACGGTGCCCGTCTCGATCAGCACGACCTGGATCATGCGGGCGAAGACGTGCGCGAGCGGCAGGAACAGCAGGCCCGCCCGGCCGTCCACGGTGAACAGCGGCTCCAGCGGGCCCGCCGCCACGTTCCTGGCGGTGAACAGCAGGTTGTCGTGGGTCAGCGCGCAGCCCTTGGGCCTGCCGGTGGTGCCCGAGGTGTAGACGATGGTGGCCAGGTCGGCGGTGCCGCGGCCGGTCCTGCGCTCGGTCAGCGCCTGGTCGGACACCTCGGCGCCGCCCGCGGTCAGCTCCTCCAGCGCGCCGCCGTCGATGCGCCAGACGTCCTTGAGGTCCGGCAGCTCGGCCAGCACCTCGCGGACGACCTCCTCGTGCGACTCCAGCTCCACGAACACGGCCTTCGCGCCGCTGTCGGAGATGATCCATCTGACCTGGTCGGAGGAGGAGGTCTCGTAGATCGGCACGCTGGCCGCGCCGGCGGCCCAGATCGCGTAGTCGATCACGGTCCACTCGTAGCGGGTGCGCGACATCAGGGCCACCCGGTCACCGGCGCCGATCCCGGCCGCGATCAGTCCCCGCGCCACCGCGGCGACCTGGTCGCGGAACTCCCGGGCGGTGACGGCGATCCAGTCGTCGCCGATCTTGCGGCGCAGGGTGACGGCGCCCGGTTCCCGTTCGGCGCGCTGGAACACCGTGTCGGTCAGGTTGGCGGAGGCGGGGACATCCACCAGTACGGGGACGCTGTACTCGCGCACGGGTCACTCCCTGAAGACGCGCGGATCAATGGGCTGCCTGGAAGTTACCGCGATAGGTTACGCGCCGGTGGACACCGTTACCCAGGCGTTGCCGGGGGCGATTTCACGGTATCAGTCTCGTCGCTCGGGACCTCCGAACCGACCTTCCGGCCCCGGGGTCGCATCCGAGTTGTTACTTATGTCCGTATTTAGCGGATGGTTAGGATGTCCGGCATGCGGGTTCATGTCGTCAGTGATGTGCACGGCAACGCCGCCGCCCTGGCGCGCGCGGGCGAGGGCGCCGACGCGCTCGTCTGCCTGGGCGACCTGATCCTGTTCATCGACTACGACGACCACTCCCAGGGCATCTTCCCCGAGCTGTTCGGGCAGGAGAGGGCCACGCAGTTCATCGCGCTGCGCACGGCCAAACGGTTCGACGAGGCGCGGGAGATGTCGGCCGCGCTCTGGGCCTCGCTGGACGGCGACCCCCGCGACCACATCGAGCGCTCGGTCCGCCGGCAGTACGGTGAGATCTTCGCCGCCATGCCGACCCCGGCCTATCTCACCCACGGCAACGTGGACCTGCCGCGCTACTGGCCCGAATACCTCCGGGAGGGCCACCACGTGCTCGACGGGCAGAGCGTGGAGATCGGCGGGCTCCGCTTCGGCTTCGTCGGGGGCGGGCTGCGCACGCCGTACCGGACGCCGAACGAGATCGACGACGAGGAGTTCGCGCGCAAGGTGGAGGCCGTGGGAGAGGTGGACGTGCTCTGCTGCCACATCCCTCCCGCCGTCCCCGAGCTGCTCTACGACGTGGTCGCCCGGCGCTTCGAGCGGGGCAGCGAGGCCACGCTGGAGGCGATCAGGCGGACCCAGCCGCGCTACGCCCTGTTCGGCCACGTGCACCAGCCCCTGGCCGCCCGCACGCGGATCGGCAGGACCGAATGCCTCAACGTGGGCCACTTCCGCGGCAGGGGCGTGCCTTTCGCGCTGGAGTGGTGAGCCGGAAGTTCGCCCGGAAACGTGGAACGAGTACGGTAACCCCATGGCTGATCGCACCACTTCGAGCATCACGATCGGCGCCGGCCGGTCCCCCATCATGACGGTGATCGCCGACTTCGCCTCATACCCGGAGTGGGCGGGCCAGGTGAAGTCGGCGCGCGTGCTCTCCGCCGGCGAGGACGGACGTCCGGCCACGGTCCGGTTCGCCCTGGACGCGGGCGTGATCAGCGACGAGTACACCCTCGCCTACACCTGGCACGGCGAGGACTCCGTCGACTGGAACATCGCCGAGGCGGGGAAGATGGTCTCCGGGCTCACCGGAAGTTACCGCCTCGCCGACGAGGGCGGTGGCACCGAGGTGACCTACGAGCTCGCCGTGGACCTCAAGGTCCCCATGATCGGCATGATCAAGCGGAAGGCGGAGAAGGTCATCATCGACACCGCCCTGAAGGGACTGAAGAAGCGCGTCGAGACCTCATGAGGGAGCCGGGCCGGGCCGGACCCGCGGGCGTGCGCCCCGGGGCGCCGGGCGGGGAGGACGCGTGAGCCGGGTCCTGCTGTTCACCGGTAAGGGCGGCGTCGGCAAGACGACCGCGGCGGCCGCCACCGCCACCCTCGCGGCCAGGTCGGGGCGTAAGACGCTGGTGGTCTCCACCGACACCGCGCACTCGCTCGCCGACACGCTCGGCGCGACCGCCGGCGCCGAGCCCACCGAGGTCTCGCCCGGCCTCCACCTGCACCAGGTGGACACCCAGAAGGCGCTGGAGCGCCAGTGGGGCGACCTGCGCGACTACGCCAGGGGCTTCTTCGCCGAGCTGGGCCTGGACGAGGTCACCGCCGAGGAGATCACCGTCCTGCCGGGCGCCGAGGAGGTCATCGCCCTGCTGGAGCTGCGCGAGCAGGCCCGCAGCGGCCGCTGGGACGTCATCGTCATCGACTGCGCGCCCACCGCCGAGACGCTCCGGCTGCTCGCCCTGCCCGAGGCCCTCGACTGGCACGTCAACCGGCTGCTGCCGGTCGGCAGGCGGCTCCTGCGCACGCTCTCCCCGCTCATCCGCCGGGTGGCGCAGGTCAGCGTGCCCGAGGACCACGTGGTCGGCGCGGGGGAGCGGCTCCACCGGGGCCTGCTGGAGGTCCGAGAGCTGCTCACCGGGCCCGACGCCAGCGTCCGGCTGGTGCTCACCCCCGAGGCCGTCGTGCTGGCCGAGGCCCGCCGCACGCTCACCTCCCTCAGCCTGTACGGCTATCGCGTCGACGCGGTGATCGCCAACCGGGTCTTCCCCGCCGGGGGCGCCGACCCGTGGCGGCAGCGGTGGGTGGAGGCCCAGGCCGGGCACCTGGCCGAAGTCGAGCAGTCCTTCGCCCCGCTGCCCGTCCACACCGTGCCCT
This sequence comes from Streptosporangium canum, assembly GCF_900113865.1. Lineage (GTDB taxonomy): Bacteria > Actinomycetota > Actinomycetes > Streptosporangiales > Streptosporangiaceae > Streptosporangium > Streptosporangium canum. Next base: position 201,799 of record NZ_FOQY01000007.1, read on the forward strand.
ACCTGGACGCCGAGCCCGTCGGCCCCGCCGCCCTCGCCCGGGTCGCCGAGGCCATGTACGGCGCGTCCGACCCCTTCGCCCCGCCCACCGCGGACCCACCGCTGCGGATCACCCCCGAGGGCGAGCTGATCCTGGCCCTGCCGTTCGCCGAGAAGGGCGAGGTGGACCTGGCCCGCAAGGGCGACGAGCTGATCGTCAACGCGGGCTCCTACCGCCGGGTCCTGGCCCTGCCCGCGGCCCTGGCCCGCAGATCCGTGCGAGAGGCCGTGCTCCGCGACGGCTTTCTCCGGGTACGGTTCCAATCGGGAGGGCCTGATGACTGAGAAGACCGACAAGACCGGCAGGACCGACAACGACCGGGACCCGCTGGGGAACGCGACCGAGGAGGCGTTCAAACTCTTCGACACGTTCCAGCAGAGAGCGGCCAGAGAGCTGCGGAAGAACCTGATCAAGGGCACGATGACCGGGTTCGGCAGTGCTTTCTCCGGCGGCGGAAGCCGTGCCGGCAGCCGTGACGTGTGGGAGGAGGCGGTCTCCGAGCATGACGAGTACATCTGCCGGGCCTGCCCCGTCTGCCGTGCGATGGCCGCCCAGCGCGAGTCCGGCGGAGCGGTCGCCGACCACCTGATGCAGGCGGGCAGCGAGCTGTTCGCCGCGTTCAGGTCGGCCGTCGACGGGCTCAACAAGCCCACGCCCGCGCAGCGGGCACGGGAGCGCGGCAGGGAAGAGACCCCCGTGGAGCACATCGACCTGGGGTGAGCCCAGGGGGAAAGGGTGGACAATGGCGCTGACCATCGGCGTTGACATCGGCGGTACCAAGGTCGCGGCGGGCGTCGTGGACGAGGACGGCCGCATCGTCGAGCACCTTCTGCGGCCCACCCCGGCCACCAACCCCGAACAGGTCGCCGAGACGATCGCCGAGGCGGTCCGGGAACTGTCCAAGGGCCGGGAGATCGAGGCCGTCGGCCTCGGCGCCGCCGGGTTCGTCGACGAGACCCGGTCCATGGTGCGGTTCGCGCCCAACCTCGCCTGGCGCGAGGAACCGCTGCAGAAGAAGGTCTCCGACCTCGTCGGCCTGCCCGTCGTGGTGGAGAACGACGCCAACGCGATGGCGTGGGGCGAGGCCAAGTTCGGCGCCGGGCGCGGTGAGAGCCATCTGGTCTGCGTGACCGTCGGCACCGGCATCGGCGGCGGGGTCGTGCTGGACGGCGCCCTCTACCGTGGCCGCTGGGGCATGGGCGCCGAGCTCGGCCACATGCAGGTGGTGCCGGAGGGCCGCCTGTGCGGGTGCGGCAACCTCGGCTGCTGGGAGCAGTACGCCAGCGGCAACGCCCTGGTCGCCGAGGCCAGGGCGATCGCCGAGGCCGACCCGGCACGCGCCGCCCTGCTGCTGGAGATCTCCGGCGGCACCCCCGAGCACATCGAGGGCCACGAGATCACCGAGGCGGCCGGGCAGGGGGACCCGGCCGCGCTGGCGGCGTTCTCCGCGATGGCCGAGTGGCTCGCCCAGGGCCTGTGCGACCTCGCCGCGGTCCTCGACCCCGGGTGCTTCGTCCTCGGCGGCGGCGTCTCCCGCGCCGCCGACCTCTGGATCGGCCAGGTCCGTGAGGCCTTCGCCCGCAACCTGACCGGCCGGGGACACCGTCCCCTGGCCGACATCCGCCTGGCCGAGCTGGGCGCGTCGGCCGGTCTGGTCGGCGCGGCGGACCTCGCCCGCAGGCGCTGACGTCTGTCCGCGGGCTCTGGCACACCGGGGCCCGCCGGGCTACTCTCACGGCACGTCCCGTCATGTCCCATGACGCTCCGTCGAGTGAGGTGGCTGCGGTGCTCAGGGTCGCCAGCTACAACGTGCGTTCCATGAAAGACGACGTCGCCGCGCTGGGACGGGTGATCAGCGCGATCCACCCCGACGTGCTCTGCGTGCAGGAGGCCCCCCGCTTCCTGTGCTGGCGCCGCAGGCGCGGGCGGCTGGCCGCCTCCGGCGGGCTGACCGTGGCGGCGGGCCGCCGTCTGGGCGGGGTGGCGGTGCTGGTCGGTCCGGGCGTGCGGCTGCTGCACGGCGAGGGGCACCTGCTCAGGTGGTTCCCCGGTCTGGAACAGCGCGCGGTCGCGATCGCGGTGCTGGAGGCCGAGGGGCGGCGGGTGGCCGTCGGCTCCGTCCACCTGGACCTCGACAGGGGCGCCCGGCTGTGCCACGCGACGGAGGCGCTGGCCCTGCTGCGGGCCGCCGCCGGCCGGTTCGGCGCGCTGCCGGTGCTCGCCGGGGACATCAACGAGCAGTCCCACGAGCCGGCCTGGCGGCACCTGGCCGGGCACCTGACCGACTGCTACCCGGTCTCGCCGCGCGGTGACGGGCTCACCTTCCCCGCCCGGCGGCCCGGGAGACGCATCGACGCGATCTTCGCCGCGGCGGGGCTCCCGGTCCTCTCCTGCGGCGTGGCCGAGGCCGATCCCGCCGATCTGGTGGCCGCCACCGACCATCTGCCGGTGGTGGCCGAGCTGGGCCGGCCGCACCCGTAGGAGGGCAACCGGGGGGAGCGGGCACGCGAGCCGGGCGCGGCCCTTACCATTTGAGCATGACCCGTCGCCTTCCGCGGCGTGCGCTGGCGCTCTGCGCGGGAGGCCTGCTCCTGCTGTCTCCGCGTCTGCCCGCCGCCCACGCCGAGCCCGCCAGCCCGCCCGCGGCGGAGGCATGGCAGGCGCCGACCAGCGCGCGGCTGAGCAGTGACGGGTCGCTGTCCGACGTGGCCGGGGTCTCGGCCACCAGTGTCTGGGCGGTGGGCCAGCAGAGCGTCTGGGACATCTGGCAGAGCCGGGGCGCGATCACCCACTGGGACGGCGTGACCTGGACCGAGGTCGGCATCCGCAACGATCCCACCGGCGCGGGGCTCCTGCGCTCGGTCGCGGCCGCCTCCCCGACCGAGCTGTGGGCCGTCGGCGAGGGCCATGACGGCCTGCCGTACCTGGCGAGGGGAGACGGGTCGGCCTTCGACCGGGTCACCGTCGACAGCCTGCGGGTGGGCGACTGGCTGGGCGGGGTGGCGGCCGCCCCCGGCCGGATGGTCGCGGTCGGCCGCCGCGACAAGCACCCGCTCGTCGTCACCGGGACCGGGAGCGGCAAGTGGAAGCTCACCCAGCTCGAGGGGAAGGGCACGCTGTACGGCGTGGCCCTGGCCGGCAAGAGCGACGGGTGGGCGGTGGGCGACACCGGCCGCAGGCCGCTGATCACGAGGCTGTCCGGCGGGCGCTGGAAGACCTTCCACGTCCCGGACATCCCCGGCGGCTACCTGCGCGACATCCACCTCGACGGGCCGAAGCGGGCGCTGGCCGTCGGCGGCGTCTACGACGACTCCGGCAGGGCCGGCCCGCTGATCCTGTCCTGGAACGGCAAGAAGTGGTCCCGGCTGACCCCGCCCGGCGGCGACGTGCGCCTGTACGGCGTGACCGGTGACCGCAAGGGCCGTTTCTGGATCTCCGGGGTGGATCTGGAGCGGCCCGGCGAGGCCTTCCTGCTCCGCTACGACGGCCGCACGGTCAGGCCGCTCCGCGGCGCGGCCGCCGTCGCCCCGCGGACCATCAGGCTCCAGTCGGTGGCCTATCTGCCGGGCGCCGGCACCGTGGTCACCGTGGGCCACGTGGTGGACGCCGACGGCCGCTACACCGACGTGATCGAGCGGCTCGGCACCTCGGAGCGCGCCAAGCCGTAGCCGTCAGATGACCGCGCCGTCGTCCCAGCCGGAGTCGTTGGGCGGGCCGTCGCCCATCCGCACCACGAGCGCCACGAAACCGCCGATGAACGCCGCGACCGCGGTGAACAGCATCCAGCCCTGCAACTGCCAGTTCAGGGCGGCGCTGAGCAGCAGGTAGGCCGGGCCGCCGAAGAGGGCCAGCCAAGCGAGCTTGGTGGTGGTGTCCGTCTTGGGCAGCGGAGGCGGCGGCGGGGGCACGTAGTGACCCTCGTCGTCGGGATCCGCCTGCTCGGTGTCGGTGTCGGTATCGGCGTCGGAGAGGTCCTCCGCCGGCGGGCGCTCGTCCTCGTCCGACTGTTTGACCACGCGCCGGGGAGGTTCGGAGGGCAGGTTCTCGCTGTCGGGCCACGGCTGGTCGGCCGAGTCGCGTACGGCGGTGTCGTTGAAGGACGCGACGATCTGACGCCAGACCTCGTCCTCATCGCTTTGAGGTGTCACTTAGCTGGGCTCGTTACTCATCAGCGGGCCACTTCCTCCCGGAAACCGCGCATCCCCCACTCGCGATCAGTCTCTCTGCAAGGGTAGCGAGGTGTTCGCGTGGACGAACTCCAGGCTCCCCGAGAAGATCCGATCCGCGTCGTTGTCGAGCGTCGCGACGTGGTAGCTGTCGTTGAGCTCCACCACATTAAGATTCCCCCCGCTCAGCCTCTCACGCAGAATACGCACACTGGCCGGTTTCACCACATGGTCCTGCGAGCTGTGGAAGACCAGCACCGGCTGGGTGACCTTGCCCAGCTCCGCCTGGGTCAGTGCCCACAGCCGGGGAAGGCTGGCCGCGGCCCTCACCGGAGTGCGTGTGTAGCCTAGCTCGGTCGCCCCCTCCTTCTTGATGTCGCCCGCCACGCCCGCCACCGACGGGACCACCAGCCCGAGCAGCGGCGCCAGCCGGAGCAGCGGCACGTCGCTGGTCACCGACGGGTTGACGATCACCAGCCCCCTGATCCCCGCACCGTGGACCTGGGCCAGCCGCAGCGCCATGCAGCCGCCCATGGACAGGCCCATCACGAAGATCTCGGCGCACTGGCCGCGCAGGTCGGCCAGGGTCCTGTCCAGCTCGGCGTACCAGTCCTCCCAGCGGGTGCGGTTCATCTCCTGCCAGGTGGTGCCGTGGCCGGGCAGCCGGGGCAGCGCCACGGTCAGGCCGGCCGCGGCCAGGTGCTCGCCCCACGGGCGCAGCGACTGGGGCGAGCCGGTGAATCCATGGCAGAGCAAGACGCCGATCTGACCACCTTTATGGTGGTACGGCTCCGCGCCGGGCATGACTGGCATCGTAGCTCCTTGTAAGGTTCGCCCGATCGTCGCACGAGTGGGGCATATTTTGCGAGAGGTCGATTTGAGTGGTTTCGCGGTGTAGTTGGCCGGCACCGGAGATGCGAAGATAACTCAAGGTCCCGCCTGTCAATCGAAGGAGCCTCACGTGTTCTACTGGGTGGTGAAGGCCATCCTCTGGCCCTTCCTCCATCTCGTCTTCCGTCCGTGGGCGGAGGGGGTGGAGAACGTGCCCAAGGAGGGGCCGGTAATCCTGGCGGGCAACCACCTGTCATTCGCCGACCATTTCTTCGGGGCGCTCTTCCTGCCGCGCAAGGTGATCTCTCTCGGCAAGTCCGACTACTTCACCGGCCGCGGCCTCAAGGGCGTCCTCAGCCGGGCCTTCTTCAGCGGCGTGGGCACCGTCCCGATCGACCGTTCGGGAGGCAAGGCCAGCGAGGCGGCGCTCCGCACCGGCAAGCGCATCCTCGGCGAGGGCCAGGTGCTCGCCATCTATCCCGAGGGCACCCGCTCGCCCGACGGCCGCCTCTACAAGGGCAAGACCGGTGTGGCCAGGCTGGCGCTGGAGTCGCGCGCGCCGGTCATCCCGTGGGCGATGGTCAACACCTTCGAGATGATGCCTCCCGGCCGTCCCCTCCCCAAGCTGGGCATCCGCCCCGGGGTGAGGTTCGGCAAGCCGCTGGACTTCTCCCGCTACTACGGGATGGAGGAGGACCGCCTCGTCCTGCGCGCCGTCACCGACGAGATCATGTACGCGTTGATGGAGCTCGCCGATCAGGAGTACGTCGACAAATACGCCGCGAGCGCCAAGGCCGAGGCCGCCCGCGCGGCCAAGGAGTCCGGCAGGCGCCGCTGACGGCACCCGGCCTCGCCGGGCCCGGCCGGAGGGGCAGCCGCCGCCGACGGCCCCCGGCCGGCCTGATCGGACGGAGGGCTCCGGGAGTGTGCCCGCCGCCGCGGCCTTCCCGAACCTGCCGCACGCACTGCAGTGGACGCTTCTGGTGGTCAGTGTGACCGGCTGTCTGCTGATCGGCCTGCTGACGGTCTGGATCGACAGGCACCAGGGCCATCCGCTCGTCGGGCCGTTCCTGTCGACCGGCTTCCTCGGCGGGTTCACCACCTTCTCCTCCTACGCGGTGAACATGGAGGACAAGTTCCACTCCGGCGACACCGGCGTGGCCGTCATCCATCTCGTGCTCACCCCCGTGCTCGCGATGATCGCCGTATTCGTCGGGACGGCCATCGCGAGGAGAGTGATGTGACCGCCGCGATCCTGGTGCTGCTGGGCGGCGCCGTCGGCGCCTCGCTCCGCGACCTCCTCGGGGTCCGGATCCCCACGCGCTTCCCGTGGGCCATCTTCGTGGCGAACGTGGCGGCCTCGTTCCTGCTCGGCCTGGTCGTGGAGGGGACGGTCGCCGGGCGGCTGCCCGAATGGCTGCTGCTCCTGGCCTGCACCGGCTTCTGCGGCGCGCTCAGCACCTACAGCACCCTGGCCAACGACACCCTGCGCCTGGCGGAGAAGGGCGAACGCCGCCTCGCGGTGGCCAACATGGGGATCAACGTCGTGTTCGGCCTCGTGGCGGCGTTCATCGGCGCGGCCCTGGCCCGGGCCCTCTAGCGGCACGGGCACCGGGCGGAGCACGGCGCCCCCAGCAGGCCGTACGGTCACCGGTCAGCCGGCCGTAGGATCAGCCGGGCACCGGTCAGCCGGCCGTACGGGTGCCGGGATCACGTGGCCGGTCGCTCGCGGGCAGCGCCGACCAGGCGGTCCGGATCTCCTGCGCCACACCGGCCAGCGGCCCCGATCCGGGGAGCGGGCCCGGAGAGGCCGGGACGGGCCACTCCTGTACGGCCGCCGCCAGCCTCCGCAGACCCGCGACCGTGGCCGTCACGTCGGCGGAGGAGGGGACGGCGGCCCCCGACCGGGCCTGGACGGCCGCTTCGATGACCGCTTCGCCGATCCGCTGCAGGGCCACGACCTCCGGCCACCAGGCCGCCGTCCAGGGGCCGGCCGAGACGACCGCGCCCGCCCGCACCGCCGCGGCCCAGGGGACCGGGACCTTCTTCGGACGGAGGGTACGGCTGAGCCATCCGTCCGCCGGGACGCCCATCCCCGCGGTCTAGCCCGAGCCGAACTGCAGATCCGAGCCGGCCAGCTGCTCGGCCTCGGTCTCCTTCAGACGGAAGAACCTGTCGACGACCTTGCCGATCACGAAGGTGACCACGAAGCAGTAGACGGCCACCACCACGATGGACAGCGCCTGCTTGCCGAGCAGCGCGCCGCTCCCGCCGTAGAACAGGCCCGCGGTGCCGACCACGCCGGTCGAGAAGAACCCGATCAGCAGCGTGCCCACGATGCCGCCCATGCCGTGCACGCCGACCACGTCCAGGGTGTCGTCGTAGCCGAGGACGAACTTCCACTCGACGGCCATGGAGCAGAGGGCGGCGGCCACGACGCCGATCACCAGGGTGCCTTCGACGTTCACGTAGGCGCACGAGGGCGTGATGGCGACCAGCCCGGCGACGGCCCCGGTGGCCGAGCCCAGCTTGCTGAGCCTGCGGGCACGGAGCCACTCCAGGAACATCCAGGTCAGCATGCCCACACAGCCCGCGATCATGGTGCTCAGGAACGCCGTCACCGCGGTCGGGCCGTCGTTCAGCGCCGATCCGCCGTTGAAGCCGAACCAGCCGAACCAGAGCAGGGCCAGGCCGAGCATGACCAGCGGGATGTTGCTGGGCTGGGGCGGCTCGCCGCGCCGGTACCGGACGCCGGGTCCCAGGGCCACGGCCAGGGCCAGGCCCGCCACGCCCGAGTTGAGCTCGACCACCAGCCCGCCGGCGAAGTCGAGCGTGCCCATCCGGTGGATCCAGCCGGCGCTGTCGAAGACCCAGTGCGCGATCGGGAAGTAGACCAGGGTGACCCAGAGCACGGAGAAGATCATCCACGGTCCCACACGGATGCGCCCGGCCACCGAGCCGCTGATCAGCGCGACGGTGATGATGGCGAAGGTGAGCTGGAAGAGCGCGTAGGCGTAGGTCGGGACCGACCCCGTCAGGTCGGTGGGCCTGATGTTCGCGAAGCGGAAGTCGCCGAAGCCGATCAGGCCGATCCCGCCCGCGTCCGGGCCGAAGACGAGCCCGTAGCCGTAGGCGAACCACAGGACGGTCACCAGGCTGATCGAGACGAAGCTCATGAAGAGCATGCTGAAGACGTTCTTCGAACGGACCATGCCGCCGTAGAAGAAGGCGAGCCCCGGTGTCATCAGCAGCACCATGGCGGTGCTCACCAGCACCCAGGCGGAATCGCCGGTATTCAATCCGGTGGGCATCGTCGAACCTCGCTTATGGCCACTTCCGATCTGTCGATTAATGATCGGAAGTATTCATGGCGAAACGCCGAATTCCGGGATTTTGACGCTAATAAAACAGTGCAGGTGGAGATGGGTAAAAAATAGGTACTGACACGATTAAAAGCACTTCTGTCCGGTGGGCTGCGGACCGACCCCGGGAATGACAGGCCGGGATGGCTCCACTCGGCCGGTAACCGCCGAACGAGGAGAATGCCGAACGAGGAGAATTTCGGGAAGGCCGACGTGACATCGACGACTCCGGCGGCGACCGCTCCGCACCCGCGCGTCCTGAATCCCCTCACCATGATCATCTCTGTGGTCCGCGGGATCGGGCAGGTCGACTTCATGGCCAGCCCCTGGGCCGGGCTCGTCTTCATCGTCGCCCTGGCCGCCGGCAACTGGCGCTACGCCGTCTACGGGGTGCTGGGCTCGGCGGTGGCCACGCTCACCGCCTACGCCTTCGGCGCCGCGCGCGACCGGGTCGAGATGGGCCTCGAAGGGTTCAGCGGCACCCTCATCGGCGTCGCGTTCGTCCTCTACTTCGGGATGAGCTGGATGACCACGCTCCTGGTCGTCGCGGGGTGCGTGGCGGGCAGCGTGGTCACCTCCGCGCTGGTCACCCTGCTCAAACCGTTCAACCTGCCGACCTTCACCGCGCCGTTCTGCATCGTCACCAGCGTGATGCTGCTCGCGGCTCCCTCCTTCGAGCGCATCAGGCAGGGCAGGATCGGCCCCGCGCTCCCGTCCGCGGCGACCGGCCGTACGGCGCTCACCTGGTCCGACATCTGGCAGGGCATGTTCAACGGCATCGGCCAGGTCTTCTTCCAGAACAAGTGGTACGTCGGGCTCATCTTCCTGGTCGGGCTGGTGGCGGGCAGCCGGATCGCCGCCGTCGCCGCGGTGGTCTCCAGCCTGATCGGGCTGGCGGTCGCCTGGGTGCTGGGCGCGCCCGCCGCCGACATCGCCGCCGGCCTGTACGGCTACAACGCCGTCCTGGCGGGGATGGCGCTCGCCGGGATCTTCGTCGTGCTGTCCCCGGCCGGCGGCGTCTACGCGGTGGTCGGGGCGATCGCGGCCACCGGCCTGACCGCGGCCCTGACGACCTTCTTCACCCCGTTCGGCGGTCACACCCTGACGTGGCCGTTCGTCCTGGTGACCTGGAGCTTCCTCGCGGCGGTCCCGGCGCTCGCCTGGCTCAGGCGCGCCGGGTGACTACGCCGGACGGGAAATCCGCCGGTCGGCTCGGCCGGACAGAAAACCCGATAACACACAAAGGAGATTTCTTATGAATCTCGCACCGCGAGAACTGGACAAACTGCTGATATATGTCGTGGCCGACCTGGCGGCCAAGCGCAAGGAACGCGGCCTGAAGCTCAACTACAGCGAGACGGTGGCACTCGTCAGCGCCGCCGTCCTGGAGGCCGCCCGCGAGGGCAAGTCGGTCGCCGACTGCATGGAGCTCGGCAAGAAGGTCGTCGGACCGGCCGACGTCATGGACGGCGTGCGGGAGATGCTGCCGCTCATGCAGGTCGAGGCCACCTTCCCGGACGGCTCCAAGCTCGTCTCCTGTCACGACCCCGTCGGCGCCTGAGGATGCCGGCGCTGCAGCGGGCGCGGCCACCGCGGAGGAGATGGGATCCGGCGATGGCGCGACGGCCACCGGTGGAACGGGAGACGGTGCTCGTCGGCGGGCACGAGAGCCGGTACGGCCGGGCGCTCGGCGGGCTGCCCGGCGCGACGGTCACGGCCGTCGGCCGGGATCTGCACGCCCTCACCCGGCGCCCGGCGGTCGTCGTCCCGATGACTCTCGGGCGGGACCCGGGGCTGGCGGACCAGATCGCGCAGATCCTCCGCTGGAACGGCCGTGGCCGGGAGCCGGGCGAGCTGCTGCTCGCCCCGCCGCTGGGCACCATCGCCCACCTGGTCGGCTGGCTGCGGGCGGCGGCGGGCCGCGCGACCGGTCAGGCTCCCGCGCCGGCCCCGCCTGCCGGGCCCCGGGCGGTGCTGGTGACCGCGCCGGCGGCCTCGGCCGAGGCCGACGCGGAGCTGTTCCGCGTGGCCCACCTGGTCCGCCGGCACAGCGGGCTCCGCTGGGTCGAGGTCGCGTTCACGGACGGGGATCCGGACATCGCCGAAGGGGTGGCCCGGTGCCGCCTGCTCGGCGCGCGGCACGTGACGGCCGTCCCGGCGTCGTTCGCCGAGCCGAGCCTGCCCGAGGGCGTGAGCTGGGCGGGCCCGCTGCTCTCCACGGCCTCCCTGGAGGAGCTGGTCGGGCGGCGGGTCGCGACCGCGCGTGAACGGTGGGACAGGGACGCCGACGACGGCCTCGCCGCCGCGCACCACCACCACGATCACAGTCACTGAGAGGGAAGTCATGGCACGCAAGACCAGACCGCACGAAGGCCTGCCGAGGCACGAACGCTACATATACGGCGAAGGCGAGATCGAGATCAACCAGGGGCGCAGGAAGGCCAGCCTGACCGTCCGCAACACCGGGGACCGGGCCGTCCAGATCTGCTCCCACTACCACTTCTTCGAGGTCAACCGGGCGATCTCCTTCGACCGGGACGCGGCCTTCGGCATGCACCTCGACCTCCCGGCGGGCAACGCCATCCGGATCGAGCCGGGCGACACCCACAACGTCAACCTCGTCGAGTACGGCGGCGGCCTGCGCGTCTACGGCTTCAGCGGGCTGGTCGACGGCAGCGTCCGCGCCGACAAGGCCCGCCGGGTCGCGCTGGAGCGGATGGACATCCTCGGCTTCCTCGACGAGCCCGCCGGTCAGGGCGGGACGGCCGAGAAGGCACCTCCGAAGAAGGTCCCGGCGGCCGCCGCGCAGAAGGCACCTCCGAAGAAGGTCCCGGCGGCCGCTGCGCAGAAGGCACCTCCGAAGAAGGCCCCGGCGGCTGCTGCGCAGAAGACTCCGGCGGCCTCGGCCAAGAAGGCCCCGGCGGCCGCGGCGAAGAAGACTCCGGCGGCCTCGGCCAAGAAGGCCCCGGCGGCCTCCGCGAGGAAGGCCCCGGCGGCCTCCAGGAAGAAAGGCTGACGCCCCATGGTGTCCATGAGTCGCAAGCAGTACGCCGACATGTTCGGCCCCACCGTCGGAGACCGGATCCGGCTCGCCGACACCAACCTCGTGATCGAGGTGGAGAAGGACTACAACGCCGGCTTCTACGGCGACGAGTCCGTCTACGGCGGCGGCAAGACCGCCCGTGACGGGATGGGCTCCGCGCCCAACGCCACCAACCACAGCGGCGCGCTCGACATGGTGATCACCAACGTCGTCGTCGTCGACCCGGTCCTCGGCATCGTCAAGGGGGACATCGGCATCAGGAACGGCCTGATCGCGGGCATCGGCAAGTCGGGAAACCCGAACACCGAGAACGGCGTGGACCCGAGGCTCGTCATCGGCCCCGGCACCGAAGTGCTGTCCGGCGAGCACACGATCGCCACCCCGGGGGCCATCGACAGCCACGTCCACCTCATCTCCCCGCAGCAGGTCGAGGCCGCGCTGAGCAACGGGATCACCACGCTGATCGCCGGCGGCGTCGGCCCCTCCGACGGCAGCCGGGGCACCACCTGCACGCCCGGCCCGTGGGGGATCAGCCGGATGCTCCAGTCGTTCGAGAACCTCCCGATCAACATCGGCCTGATGGCCAAGGGCAACGGCAGCCGGCCCGGACCGCTGAGCGAGCAGATCCTGGCCGGGGCGTGCGCGCTGAAGGTCCACGAGGACTGGGGCTCGACCCCCGCGGTGATCGACAACGCGCTGGCGATCGCCGACGAGTACGACGTCCAGGTCGCCATCCACACCGACACCCTGAACGAGAGCGGCTTCCTGGAGGACACGATCAGCGCCATCGACGGGCGCGCGATCCACACCTTCCACACCGAGGGCGCGGGCGGCGGCCACGCCCCCGACCTGCTCCGGATCGCGGGCGAGCCGAACGTGATGCCCTCCTCGACCAACCCGACGCTGCCCTACACCGTCAACTCCATGGACGAGCTCCTGGACATGGTGATGGTCTGCCACCACCTCAGCCACGACAACCCCGAGGACGTCGCCTTCGCCGACAGCCGGGTCCGCGCCGAGACCATCGCCGCCGAGACCGTCATGCACGACCTGGGCGTGATCAGCATGGTCTCCTCCGACTCGCAGGCGATGGGCCGGATCGGGGAGTCCTTCACCCGGGCCTTCCAGATCGCCCACCACTGCAAGGAACTGCGCGGCAAGCTGCCGGAGGACTCCGACCGCAACGACAACTTCCGGGTCCTGCGCTACCTGGCCAAGCTGACGATCAACCCGGCCCGCACCACGGGCATCTCCGACGCGGTCGGCTCCCTGGAGACGGGCAAGATCGCCGACATCGTGATCTGGCAGATGTACGGCTTCGGCGCCAAGCCGTACATCGTCGTCAAGGGCGGGCACATCAACTGGGCGCAGATGGGCGACCCGAACGCCTCGCTGCCGACGCCCCAGCCGGTCTACTACCGGCCCATGTTCGGGGCGTTCGGCAAGGCGCTGCCCGCGACGAACATCACCTTCATGTCGCAGGCCGGCATCGCGGCCGGAGTGCCCGGCAAGCTCGGCCTGGAGCGGATGATCCGCCCCGTGCGGGGCTGCCGCACGATCGGCAAGCAGGACATGATCCGCAACAACGCGCTGCCGACGATCGAGGTGGACCCGGAGACCTACAAGGTCACGCTGGACGGCGAGCAGGCCGCCATCGAACCGGCCGCCAGGCTGCCGCTGACCCAGCTCTACTTCATCGCGTGACCGTCGCGTGAACCTCGCCTCGCTGCTGGCCCAGCTCCAGCTGACCGACTCGGCCTTCCCGAGCGGTCTGTACACGCTGTCGCACGGCCTGGAGGGCTACATCCAGTCGGGCCTGGCGGGTCCGGCGGACCTGCCGGGCCTGCTGGCCGACCTGCTCAGCCACGCCGTGGGGCCGGGCGACGCGACGGCACTGGTGCTCGCGCACCGCGCGGCGGCCGAGGGGGACTGGGACCGGCTGGTGGCGGCCGACCGGCGGCTGCACGCCGTCAAGCTCAACCGCGAGCTCAGGTCGGCCGCCACCCGGACCGGCCGCCAGGTCCTGGACACCGCCGGCCGCGTCTTCGGGGGGCCGGTGGTCGGGAAGCTGGCGGCCCTGGTGCGGGAGGGGGCCACGCCGGGCAACCACGCGGTCGTGGTCGGGACGGTCCACGCCGGTCTGGGGGTGCCCGAGAGGCAGGCGGTCGCCGGGGACCTGTTCGCCTTCGCCTCCAGCTGGACCGCCTCCGCCGTCCGCATGGGCAGGGTGGACTTCCGCCAGGCCCAGGCCATCCTGTACGGCGCGCACCCCGGCATCGCGCGCGCCGCGGCGACCGCCCTGGCGGCCCGGAGCCCGTACGACATCCACGCCTCGGTGCCCCTCGCCGACATCGTCTCCGCCGCCCACGAGCGGGCCGAGGCCCGCCTCTTCACCACCTGACCGCACCACCGAGAGGATCACCGTGGAGAACGTACTGAAGGTAGGCGTCGGCGGCCCCGTGGGCTCCGGCAAGACGGCCCTCATCGAGGCCGTGGTGCCCTTCCTGATCGAGCGCGGGCACAGTCCGGGCGTCATCACCAACGACATCTACACCCAGGAGGACGCCCAGCACGTCCGCCGCTCGCTGGCCGGCGTCCTCGACCCGGACCGGGTGGTCGGCGTCGAGACCGGGGCCTGCCCGCACACCGCGGTCCGGGACGACCCCACCATGAACCTCGCCGCGGGCGCCGAGATGCTCGACAGGTTCCCCGACATCGACATCCTGCTGTTCGAGAGCGGCGGCGACAACCTGACGCTCACCTTCAGCCCGGCCCTGGCCGACATCTACATCTTCGTGCTCGACACCGCCGAGGGCGAGAAGATGCCGCGCAAGCGCGGCCCGGGGATCACCGACTCGGACCTGCTCGTGATCAACAAGATCGACATCGCCCAATACGTCCGCACGGACCTGGCGGTGATGGAGGGCGACGCCCACCGCGTGCGCGCCGGCCGTCCCGTCGTCCTCACCGACTGCCTGACCGGTACCGGCGTGGCCGAGGTCGCCGACTTCATCGAAGTACGCGGGGCCGTGACGTGTTCCTCGGCGCGGTAGCGGCGGAAGGGGTCCCCGTGGACAGGCTGTCCGCCGAGCACTACACGGTGGACCGGATCCCGGAGGCCGTGGCCCGCCACGCGGGGATCCCCGACACGCTCGCGGTGGGCAGCCCCGGCAAGGTGGGGGTGCTGGAGCTGGGGTTCGACAGGATCGGCGGGCGGACCGAGCTGACCGGTCACTACCAGAAGACGCCGCTGCAGATCATGCGCCCGATCTACTACGACGAGCGGCGGCCGCAGATGCCCTACGTCATGCTGATGTCGTCCGGCGGCGGCGTCCTCCAGGGGGACCGCTACCGGATGGACTTCACCTGCGGCGCCGGGGCCGAGGTGAACCTGACCACGCAGGCCGCCACGAAGATCTACAAGATGGAGCAGGACTACGCCACCCAGCTCGTCACCATCGCGGTGGGGGCGGGCGGTTACGTGGAGTATCTCCCCGATCCGGCGATCCCGTTCGCGCGCTCCCGGTTCTACCAGCGCACCGAACTGGTGGTCGACCCCTCGGCCACGGTGGTGCTGAGCGAGAGCATGCTCGCGGGCCGCCTCGCACGCGGGGAGCGCAACGACTACGACGCGTTCTGCACCGACCTGGAGGTGAGCCGCCCGGACGGCGAGATCCTCTTCGCCGACACCCTGCGGCTGGTGCCCTCCGACGGCGGCGTCACGGGACCCGCCGTCCTCGACGGCTTCGGGGCGATGGCCTCGCTGTTCGTGGTGACCGCCGGCGCCCCCGCCACGATAGTGGCCGACACCCTGCACGAGGCGCTGGCCCCGTACGGCCTGCGGGCCGGAGCCAGCGTGCTGCCCCAGGACTGCGGCGCCTGGGCCCGCGTCTTCGGAGCGGAGTCCCCCGAGGTCGGCGAGGCCCTCCGGGCGGCCTGGGACGCCGTCCGCCGCCTCCTCATCGGCGTTCCGTCACCCCGCCGCCGCAGACCCTGACGGCGCTCCCGTCGGCCGGCCGGGACGCCACGGGGTCAGCGGGTCGACTCCCGGACGACCAGCTCGGGCTGGAACATGATCTGCTGGTGGGCGTGGGACTCCGGATTGTCGCACTCGTCGAGCAGGAGCTCGGTGGCGACCCGGCCCAGCCGGTGGGTCGGCTGCCGGACCGAGCTGAGCGAGACCGCCGAGGCCGAGGCGAAGTCGATGTCGTCGTAGCCGATGAGCGCGACGTCCTCGGGCACCCGGACGCCCGCCTGGAGCAGCCCGCGCATCATGCCGAGGGCCAGCAGGTCGTTGGCGCAGAACACGGCGTCCGGCAGCCGCCCCTGGGAGATCATCTTCTCGGCCGCCTGCTGCCCCGCCCTGGCGTTCATCGCGTCCGTCGCGATCTCCTCCAGCGCCCGCCCGGGGTCGCGGCCCGCCGCCGCCAGCGCCCGCTCGGCCCCGATCCGCCGGTCGAGGCACTGGCGGACGGTGAGGGGGCCGGTGACGTAGGCGATCCGCTCGGCCCCGCCGTTCAGCAGGTGGGAGACCGCCAGGGAGCCGCCGGTGACGTCGTTGACCGCGACGGAGCACTGGTCGGGCCGCTCGGCCGGATGGTCCACCAGGACCACGCTGATGCCGCGCTCCCTGAGCTGGTCGAGCTTGGCGAGAGACGCCCCCGCCGGGGTGATGAGCACCCCCCGGACCCGCTGCTCGGCGAAGACCAGCAGGTTGCGCTCCTCCTTGAACCGGTCGCCCGAGGAGTTGCCCAGGATCACCGCGTATCCACGCTCGCTGGCCCCCTCCTCCACGCCCGCCGCCACGTCGGTGAAGAACGGGTTGCCGATGTCGATGACCGACAGGCCGATCGTGCGGCTGTGCCCGGCCCGCAGGCTGGAGGCCGAACCGTGACGGACGAACCCGAGCTCGCGGATGGCCTTCTCGACCCGGACGCGCGTGGACTCGGCGACCTTCTCCGGGCGGTTGAGCACGTTGGACACCGTGCCGGGGGAGACTCCGGCACGCGCTGCGACATCCTTGATGCTCACCGAACTCATGAGCATTGATTAAAACGTAACAAACCCCGGTGCGCCAGTTACGGCACCAGCTCTCCGGCGGCGAGCGGCAGCCGGCCGGCCAGCAGGGCACCCGCGGCCTTGAGGTGCTCGGCCACCTGGGCGGACTCGCCGCCCTCATGGCCGTTGAAGCGCCACACGCGGATGTCCTTGGGGCCCGCGTGGTGGTTGTAGGCGGCGAAGACGGTGGAGGCCGGGGTCACGCCGTCGCGCAGGCCGACCGAGAAGAGTGCCGGGGTGGTGTTGCGGGCGGCGAAGTTCACGCCGTCGAAATGGTCGAGGGTGGCGAAGACCTGGTCGTCGCGGTGGCGGTTGGCCCTGAGGAACCGGCCGAGCTCGGCGTAGGGGTCCTCGTCGGTGATCTCGGCGGCGTGGCGGATGTGCGACATGAACGGCACGTCGATGAAGGCGAACAGCAGGTCCGGGACCAGGGCGCTGACGGCCATCGCGAGCGCGCCGCCCTGGCTGGCGCCCGAGACGACGACGCGCGAGGGGTCCACCAGCGGGTGGGAGCGGGCGGCTTCGACGGCGCGGACGCCGTCGGCGTACAGGCGGCGGTAGTAGTAGCCGTCGGGGTCCAGCACACCCTGGGTGAGCTTGCCGCTCACCTGCGGTCCGGTGCCGCCCACCGGGTCGGCGGTGTCACCCGCGCGCCCGCCGCCCTGTCCCCGGGAGTCCATCACGAAGACCGCCCATCCGGCCACCGGCCAGGTCAGCCAGTCGTGCGGCAGGCCCCGGCCGCCGTTGTAGCCGATGTACTGCACCACGCACGGCAGCGGGCCGCCGGCCGCGGCCGGCACCAGCAGCCAGCCCCGGATCTCGTGCCCGCCGAAGCCCGCGTAGCGGACGTCGAAACAGCGCACCAGCGACAGGCCGGTCTCCACCTCGGTGAAGACGGGGCCCAGGTCGTGCCGCCGCGTCTCGGCCAGCGTCCGGTCCCAGAAGGCGTCGAACCCGGCGGGCTCCCGGCGCTCGGGCCGGTACTCCCTGAGCTGTTCGAGGGGCATGTCGACGAACACGAAGTCTCCCGATGGTGAGGCGTTCTTCAGCGAGAACAGGATGGATCGATGACGTCCGGTCGGTCCGGTGGGCTCGGTGCCCGGCCGGTGGCCCGGCGCCATCGGTCATTGTGTCCACTTCTGGGGCTATCCGCCAGAGGTGACCGGCAGGAGGGCTTCCATGGTGGAAGGTCCGGTTCTCCGGGTCTCCGCGTGGCCGTACGCGGGTGTTGACAGTGGCGCGCGTCCCGCGTAGCTTCGCCAACGTTTCGTTAAAACGTTTTTAGGTGGAGTTGTCATGAAGCGCGTCTGCTTCCTGCTCAAGGTGCGGCCGGACCGGCTGGACGAATACCGCGAACGGCACGCCGCGGTGTGGCCGGAGATGCTCGACGCCCTGCGGGCCACCGGCTGGCGCAACTACTCGCTGTTCGTACGGGACGACGGGCTCCTCGTCGGCTACCTGGAGACCGACGACTTCGAGGCCGCGCTGGCGGGGATGGCCGCGACCGGGGTCAACGCGCGGTGGCAGGCGGAGATGGCGCCGTTCTTCGAGGGCCTGGACGGCCGCCCGGACGAGGGCATGGCGACGCTCACCGAGGTGTTCCACCTCGGCTGATCCGCGCTCCCGGGCGGCCAGGGCCGCTCAACCGGCCTTCAAGCCGGGATCCGCTCAGCCGGCCTTCAGATGCTCGCCGATCTGGCGGATGTGCTCGGGGGTGGTGCGGCAGCAGCCGCCGACGAAGGCGGAGCCCGCGGCGTGCCAGTCGGCCGCCGCCGCGCCGAACTCGGCCGGATCGGCCAGCCCGAGCCAGCGGCGGTTCGCGGCGTCCCAGGTCTCGCCGGAGTTCGGATAGACCATCACCGGCTTGCCCTCGATCCGGCCGATGAGACTGGGGATGTGGCGCGGAGCCGTGCAGTTGACGCCGACGGCGATCACCTGCGGGTCGCCGGCGAACAGGGCGGCGGCCTCCTTGAGCGGGGTGCCGTCGCTGATGTGCTCGCCGTCGCGGCAGGAGAAGCTCACCCAGGCCCGGGTCCCCGGGGTCTCGGCGAGCAGCCGGCCCAGCGCCCTGGCCTCGGCGTAGGACGGGATGGTCTCGCAGGCCAGCAGGTCGGCCCCGCTGCCGGCCAGGATGTGCCAGCGGTCGCGGTGCCAGTCGGTCAGGCCGTCCTCGTCGAGGTCGTAGTCGCCGGTGTACTCGGCGCCGTTGGCCAGGTAGGCCCCGTAGGGCCCGACGCTCGCGGCCACCGTGCCCGTGCCGTGGGAGTCCCTGGCCTCCGCGGCCAGGCGCACCGACAGCACGATCAGCTTCTCGGCCTCGCGCGCGCTCAGCCCCCGCCGCACGAACGCCGGGATGCTCGCCTGGTAACTCGCCGTGGTCGCCACCTCGGCCCCGGCGGCGAAGTAGTCGAGATGCGCCTGCCTGATCACCGAGGGGTTCTCCAGCAGGAGTTTCGCCGACCAGAGCTCGTCCCGCAGGTCGGCGCCGAGCGCCTCCAGATGGGTGGCCAGTCCGCCGTCCAGAATTACCATTTCGCTACTTTATGTCATTGTTCGTCGCGTCGGGTCCCGGCCGGGGCGGCGGCGGGCCCGCCGTGAGACCGGCCGCGGAACCTGTCGCGGGACCAGCGGCGACGCCGATCGCGGGGTCCGGCGCGGGACCTGCGGCGGGACCGATCGGGGGGCCAGCCGGGACGGGTCCCGCGATCGGTCCGGACCGCGCCGGTCAGCCGATCCGGCGCAGGGCCTCGGCCAGGCCGGACAGGCCCACCGGGCCGAGCTCCAGGGCCGCGGTGTGCCAGCGGCGCAGGTCGAAGGCCGCGCCCAGGCGCTGCCGGGCCTCCTCGCGGGCGGCCAGCCAGGCGCGCTCGCCCAGCTTGTAGGAGGGGGCCTGGCCCGGCCAGCCGAAGTAGCGGACCACCTCGGCGTGGACCCGGTGCGGCTCGCAGCGGCCCTGGTCGCGCAGCACCTCGCACGCCTTGTCGAAGGTCCACTTCGAGCCGTCGGGCAGCGGCAGGTCCAGGTGGACGCCGATGTCGATGACCACCCGGGCGGCCCGCAGCGCCGACGCGCCGAGCATGCCCAGCCGGGTGCCCGGCTCGGTGAACCAGCCCAGCTCGTCGGCCAGCCGCTCGGCGTACAGCGCCCAGCCCTCGCCGTGCCCGCTCACCCAGGAGTTCCTGCCGAAGCGCGACAGGCTGTCCCCGGCCACGCGGGTGGCCCCGAGCTGGAGGTGGTGGCCGGGCACGCCCTCGTGGAAGACGGTGGTCAGCTCGTTCCAGGTCTCGAACCGCCTCCGGTCGCCGCCCACCGGCCACCACGTGCGGCCCGGCCGCGACAGGTCCTCACTCGGCGAGGTGTAGTAGGCCGCGCCCGAGGTCGAGTCCAGGGCCAGCGTGACGTCCACCCGGCGCAGCGGCTCGGCGATGTCGAAGTGGGTGCCGTGCAACCGCTCGACCGCCTGGTCGTGACGCTCCTGCAGCCAGCCCCGGTAGGCGTCCACGCCCTCCACGTACTGCGTCTCGTTGAGGATCGTGGTCGCCTCCTCCACCGAGGCGCCCGGCCGTACCCGCTGCGCCTCGGCGGCCAGCTCGGCCCCGATGCGGCCCAGCTCGGCCCAGCCCCACTGGTAGGCGTCCACCAGGTCGATGTCGGCGCCCAGGTTGAGCCGGGCGCCCACCGCGTAGCGCTCGGCGCCGACCGCGTCCTCCTGGGCCGCCCGGGGGGCGTACTCCTCCCGCAGGTAGCGGGTGGCCTCGGCGTATCCGGCGTGCGCCGCCTCGGCGCCCCGCTCCAGCTCGGCCCGGACCGGGCCGTCGCCGTAGCTCGTCACGATCGCCCCGTGGGTGCCGTCGCTCGCGAAGAGAGCGGTCTGCACGGCCAGTTCCAGCGCCTGGCGGCGGGCCGCCGGCATGCCCTGGGCGAGACCGGCCTCCAGGCTCGCCCGCCAGCCGTCCAGCATCTCCGGAACGGCGGCGAGCCGGGCCGCCACGTCCCGCCACTCGTCGTCGCTGCCGTGCGGCAGCAGATCCACGCTGTCGCGCAGGTCGGTGATCAGCCCGAACGGCGCCTGCACCGCGCGGAACGGCTCGCCGATCTCGTGCCAGGCGAGCTCGGCCTCGAGGCGCTCCCGCAGGTGCGCGGCGGCCCGCACGTCCGCCTCCCCCTGCGGCGGCAGGGAGGCGAGCCTGCCCAGCGTGTCGCTGATCAGGGCGGCCCGGGCGGCGATGCCGTCCGGGCCGTAGTCGGTGGCCGGGGCGAATTCGACGTCGATGCCGATCATCCCGGCGCCGACCGGGTCGAGCGCCGCCGAACGGGTGACATATTCATCGCAAAGGGCGAAGATCGGGCTGGTCATCCCGGCACTTTAGCCGACCTGACCTGGGGAGTCACTCCGTGATCGACATGATCTGACCCCTCCGGTCACGGTTCATCTCCTCCAGAACGGGCGGCGCCCTCCGGAGCGGCTCAGCGCCTCCAGCCCCTCGACGGCCCGGCGCCACAGCGCGTCCACGTCGCCGCCCGACTGCAGGTCCCTGGCCAGGGCCTCCAGCTCCGCGTGACCGCCCAGGTAGACGGCCAGGGCCGCGAGCCGGCTGCCCAGGTCCTGGAGGTGGCGCAGCCGGTCGGCGGCGCCGAGGGACTCGGCCGCGCGCAGCCGCTTCAGCTCCTCGGCGAGCTCGGCCCGGGGCAGCTCCCTCGGCTGCGCGGCCGCCGCCGGAGCGGGACGGGGCGACATCATCGAGCCACGCGGGGCGAAGCTGTCGGCCGCCATGTCCCTCGGCGCGCCGCCCATCCCGGTGGCCGCGAACTTCGGCGCCGCACCGGGGGCCGCGAGCCCAGGGGGGCCCATGGGCGCGCCCGGCTGCGGCTGGGCCATCGCGGACAGCATCATGGGCGCCGCCGGGACCGGGTTCTCCCAGCCGCCGGGCAGCTCCACCGGCTGGATCACGTGGTGTCCCGGCCCGCCCTCGGCGACCACCTTGCTGTCGATCGCGACGAACGCGGTGAACCGGCAGAGCACGCCGTACTTGAGCGAGACTCCGACGATCTCCTCCTCCAGCGAGTGGTCACCGGCGGCGTAGCGGTCCTCCAGGGCGCGCAGCCGGGCCCGCGCCCAGATCGGGCGCAGGGCGCGGCCGTCCACGCGTGCCCCGGCGACCCGCCGTTCCCACGGCTGCCCGGTGGACTCCAGCCCGTGTACGGCCAGCGCCCCGCCGGTGGCTCCCCGGTACCGTCCCAGGACGGTGAGCGGCACGCCCGCGTAGATCGAGCCGAGACGGCTGACCGTGCCGGGGAGCAGGTCGAGCCCGTCGGCCTTGAGGGACAGGTCGGTGACCAGGGGGGCGCCGATCCTGCGGTGGATGTGCTCCATCGCCTCGTCCAGGCGGTCCTCCGACTCCACCAGCTCGCACCGGCCCGAGCCCAGGCCGGCCAGCCTGCCGAGGAACCCGGCGTTGACCGCCCGGTCGATGCCGACCGTGTGCACCCGCACCCCGGCCAGCCGGGCGCCGGTCCGCTCCAGGATCTGGTCCTCGTTGCCGACCTGCCCGTCGGTGACGAGCACCAGGACCCGGTCCCTGCCGGAGTCGGCCAGCAGCGCGACGGCCTGCTCCAGCGGGGCCAGCATCTCGGTGCCGCCACGCGCCTCCAGCCGGGCCAGGTGCTCCACCGCCCGGTAGCGGTTGCGGTCGGACGCCTCGGAGAGCCCCTCGCCGAGGCCCTCGGGCTGTTCCACCACGGTGTCGAAGGAGAGCACCGCGAACCGGTCGCCGCCGGTGAGCGTGTCGACGATCCGCGCGGCGGCACGCCGGGCGGCGACCATCTTCCAGCCGGTCATGCTGCCCGAACGGTCCAGCACCAGCACGACGTCCTTGGCGTTGGCGGTGGCCGGCGCCGGATCGGGGACGACGGTCAGCGCGAACGTGCCCTCGTCGCCGCCGTCCTCGTCGGGGACCAGCGCCAGCGAGGTGGAGGCGTCGAAGGACAGGCGCAGGATGAAGTCGCGGTCCAGCCGCTCACCCGGCTGGAGGCGGACCGTGCCCTCCTCCTCCCGGACCACGTGCAGGCTGGAACGGACCTCGCGCAGCTCCAGCCCGGCCGGGTCGACGGCGACCGCGAGCGAGAGCCGTACCGGGTTGGGGAAGCCGGGCAGCAGCACCGGAGGGGTGATCCGGGAGGCGTCCGGGACCGCTTCGGTGTCCGGAGCCCAGCCGTCGCCGGCCTGCTCGCCGTCGAGCGGGGTGCCGGGGATGTAGCGGGGGGCGACGACCAGCGGGAAGCGGAAGGTCGCCGCGCCGTCCTCGTAGGGGAGCGGCTGGTTGAGCGTGAGGTGCACGGTGACCCGCTCGCCCGGCACGATGTTGCCGACCCTGATGGTGAAGACGTCGGGCCGGTCCTCCTCGGCGATCGCGGCCCGCCTGCCCTCGGCGAGCGCCTGGTCGTAGTCGGCCCTGGCCTGGCCGCGCTCCTTGAGGATCCCTTCGATGACCCGCCCGTCGGCCTCCATCCTGAAGGCGGTCACGGCGGCCCGGTCGGGCAGCGGGAAGACGTAGGTCGCCTCAAGCGCCACGTCGTGCGGGTTGCGGAAGCCCTGGACCACCTCCACCCCGGCGATCAGGCCGGACACGGCGGCGGTGACGTCCACGCTCTCCAGCGGCAGGTTGCCGCGCTCGGTGACGAGGGCTCCCAGCCCCGCGTCCGGGACCGGCTCGCACTCCTCCGGTCGTAGCGTCGCGATCGAGGTGATCATGGCAGTTTCTTCCCTTCCGGAGGGGCGAGGTCGTGGTGGCGCAGGACCGAGAGGAGCGCCTCGGACGCGGCGGTGATCTCGGTGAGGTCGTCGGGTGAGGGGGCGCGGCCGCCGCCGTCGAGCAGCAGCGTCACGCCCGTCGCCAGCCGTACGCCGTGGACGATCGCGGCGGGCGGTGGGTGGGGCGGCTCGTGGGGCGGCGGCGTGGCCGGCCGGGGAGGCGGCTGGCCGGGAGGGGCGGGCCGGGAGGGGGCCGGTCGCGGGGCGGCGGGCTTCGGGGCGGCGGGGCCGGGCTCCGGCGTGACGGTGGGCGCGGCGGGCGCGGCGGGCGGTTCGGCCCAGAAGCGCGGGCGCGCGGTCCGGAGGGCGGCCTTCTCGGCCGGGGGCTCCGGGACGCGGGCGATGGACTCCAGGGCCTGGTCGGTGGCGCCGGCCAGCTCGGCCTGGATCTCGGCGATGGTCCGGCCGTCGGCCTGGCGGCGCTTGACGGCGATGAGCTGGAGCAGGTGGCGCCTGCCGTACATGGCGACGCGGCCGCGGCGGGCCGACGGGGGGTCGAGCAGGCCGATCGTGGCGTACCACCGGATGAGGCGCTCGTTGGGCATGTCCCTGACCCGCCCGTTGAGCTGGGCGGTGGGGGTCAGCGCCGCGGCGGCCCGCTCGGCCAGTTCACCGATGGTCCATTCCATGTCTCAATAGTGACACTGTAACTGTGACAGTGTCAACATAAGGAAGGCCGTAGCGGGGTAGGGACGTTTCAGTACAAATCGGAAACTGATGTCGAAACAGGGGGAGGACATCCCATGTCCGCGATCACCAGTCCGCTCAAGCCCGAAGACAAGAAGGTCGTCGCCGTCGCGCTCCAGGGGGCGCTCGTCGACCTGCTCGACCTGTCGCTCCTGGGCAAGCAGGCCCACTGGAACGTGATCGGCCACAACTTCCGCTCGCTGCACCTGCAGCTTGACAAGATCGTCTCAGCGGCCAGGAATCACGCGGACACCGTCGCCGAGCGCGCGGTGGCCATCGGGGCCAACCCCGACGGCCGGGCCTCCACGCTCGCGAGCACGACCGAGGTGCCGCAGCTGGAGACGGGTTACATCAACGATGGCAAGGTCGTCGCCGCCATGACGGACATCCTCGGATCCATCATCCGCCGGATGCGCGAGCGCATCACCGCCACCGACGAGCCCGACCCGGTGACCCAGGACATCCTCATCGAGATCACACAGGACCTGGAGAAGCACCACTGGATGATCGAGGCCCAGCGCTAGACCGTCCCGGTACCGCACGGACGCCCCGGACCACGTGGTCCGGGGCGTCTTCCTCGTACCTCACGCGGCCACGCGAATCCCGTTCACCTGATCCGCCGACCCGGGCGCGACCCGGCTCACGGCACTGACCCGTGCCCTGCGTCAGTGCCGTGAGGTGCGGAGGTGGATGCGTTCGCCTTGCTTCCCGAAGAGGCTGAGCACTTCGACGCCGCCGCGTCCGGCGGCGCCGAACCAGTGCGGAATCCGGCAGTCGAACTCGGCTGCCTCGCCGGCCCCCATGATGAAGTCGTGGTCACCCAGTTTCACGCGGAGTCGTCCGCGGAGCACGTAGAGCCATTCGTAGCCTGCGTGGGTCCGCAGGTGGGGCTGTTCGTCGTGCGCCGGAATGGTCATCTTGTACGCGCGTGGTTCTCCCTGATGTCGCGACAGTGGGATCAGCACGCGGCCGTCTTTCCTGGTGGGCTGCTGCGGCACGCGCGGATCGAGTATCCGGGGCACGGCGACGATCTCGTCGAGGGGGATGCCCAGCGCCGCGGTGATCGGCAGGAGCAGCTCGAGGCTCGGCTTGCGCTGCGCTGATTCCAGCCGGGACAGCGTGCTGGTCGAGATGCCGGTGGCTCGCGCGAGGTCGGCCAGGCTGATGCCCTTCTTCTCGCGGGCGCGTCGCAGCCGGGGAGCGATCTGCTCAATCACGGCACTGACGCTCGGTTGCTCGTCCATGGAACGCAGTCAATCAATGTGTCCCGGAATCGGCAACGAAGTTTGCTGATCCCGGTCCAGCCTCCCGATCCTCTCGGTGGAGGTGATCCGAATGGACACAACAACGGATCCAACGAGCGGATCGGTCGCAGAGGCGCCGTGGGACACGATCGTCATCGGTGGCGGGGCCGCCGTCTCGTCTGACGGGCTCGACGCCGGGGGGACGCTCTGATGGCCGGCGTCACCGCGGAGACGTCCCGGAACGCTCCCCCCGACAGGTTGCCTGTCGGCGTGTACCTGCTCGGGTTCAGCCTGTTCGCGATGGGAAGCGCGGAGTTCCTGCTGGCCGGCGTACTGCCGGCGGTGGCCGCCGATCTGGATGTCACGCTCTCCTCGGCCGGGTTCCTGATCACCGCGTTCGCGCTGGGTGTCGTGATCGGCGGGCCGCCGTTCGCCGTGCTCAGTCTGCGTTGGCCTCGCCGTACCGCGCTGGTGGCGACCCAGGGCCTCTTCGCGGCCGGCATCGTCGTCGGACTGCTGGGCGACTACCAGGTCCTGCTGCTGACGAGGGTGGTTTCGGGTATCGCCTACGCGGGCTTCTTCGCTGTCGCGTCGGTGACCGCGATCAGCCTGGTGACGCCGGACCGCAACGCCCGCGCCTCCGGAGTCGTGGTCAGCGGGCTCGGCGTGGCGATGGTCGTCGGCGGTCCCGCGGGGACGCTGCTCAGCCACTTCATCCAATGGCGCGGCGGCTTCTGGGTCGTGGTGGCCCTGACGGTCGCCGGGATCGCCGGCTGCCTCCTCCGTCTCCCCGCCGCCGACTCGGACATCAACCGGACCACCGGGCCGAGTGTCTCGCGGGAGCTCGCCACGATGCGGAAACCGATGCTCTGGGGCATCTACGCGATCACGATCCTGACCACTGCGGCGTACATGATCACGTTCAACTACCTGGCAGCCATGCTCGCCGACATCACCGCCGTCCCCGAGGTCTGGATCCCGGCGATCCTCGCGCTCTTCGGGGTCGGCGCCTTCGTCGGTCTGTCCATCGGCGGCCGCGTCTCCGATCAGCGCCCTCACCTCGCACTCCTCGCCGGTGCCTCGGCGATCGTGATCCTGTCGGTCGTGATGGCCGTCGCGATCCAGCAGGTCTGGGCGGTGGTGCCCACGGTTCTCCTGATGGGCATCGCCGCGTTCGTGCTGAACCCCGCCGTCTACGGACGCGTCTTCGCCATCGCGGCCGACGCGCCGACCCTCGCCGGCGCCACCACCGTGTCGGCGTTCCAGCTGGGCATCAGCGTCACCCCCGTGCTGGCAGCCGCCTCCCTCACACGGGGGGCCGCTCTCACATCGGTCTGCCTGATCGGGGCCGCCCTCGCCGCGGCCGCCGTACCCCTCATCCTCCTGGACCGGGCACGGCAGGCCCGCGCGACGCGGCGCGGCGGCTGACACGACCTCAGCCGCCATCCGTCCGGCGCACGACGAGATCGCCACGGCCCGGGTGGATCCCGAAAGGCGCCGGCGGTGACCCGGGCGCACCGGAGCTCCTGTGCCGCCGGCCGGATGACCCGGTCCGGAGGCGGCTGCCGCCGGTCAGAGGAGGTGGCGGGCGAGGTCGGCCATGGGGTGGGGGCAGGAGAGCAGGTCGCGCAGGGTGTCCAGGTGGGCGGTGCCCGGGGTGTCCGGGCCGGCCAGGCCCGCCTCGCGGACGGCCTGCTCCCAGCCGTGGTCGTCGTCCGCGGCGCGTTCGAGCCGTTGCAGCGCGGTCACCCCGTCGACCTCCCTGACCAGCGGCGACAGCAGGTGCGGCCAGTGGATGGTCAGGGCGGCGAGCTTGGCCACCTCGCCGTCGGAGGCGGGCGCCGCGCCGGCGAGGGTGCGCCGGTAGACGAGGAAGGAGTAGAAGCGGAAGACGTTCACATAGCGCTTGATCTCGCGCGGGTTGAAGAAGGTCATGACCGGGAGCACGAACTCGATCGCCCGGTAGGCGTTCTCGTCGCTGTAGAGGTCGTCGAAGACGCGGTCGGCCGCCTCACGCGTCGCCGAGGCCAGCCCGCCGATCGCGTCCAGGGCCTCGATGCCCAGGATCTCCTGGGCCCGCCGCGCCGCCTCGTCCAGGTCCGCGGCCGTCGGCCGCAGCGCCCAGATCGCGTCCTCCAGGCGGCTCACCAGCGCCGGATCCGGCGGCTCCACCGGCCGCGACCTGGGTACGGCGAGCGGCACGTCGACCGGCGCGCGCGCCCCCGGCACGGCCCCGGTCCCGCGTGGCTCCGGCACCCTCCCGCGTGGCTCCGGCACGGTCCCCCCTGGTCCCGGCGCGCCCCCGCACGGCGGCGGCCCGCTCTCACGCGCCTGCGCGCCGGCCCCGCCCGGCCGGGTCCCCGTCCCGCGCGGCGGCCGGCCGTGCCGCCGCGGTGCGGCCCCGCCCGGCGCGCGGCACTCCACGGGCTCGCGGGGCCCGGCGAGCTCGGGCATGCCCAGCAGCGCCCGCACGAAGCCGGGCAGCCGGTCGGCGTCGTCCAGCAGCGGCACGCTCAGCGGCAACTGCACGATCTTCTCCAGGAACCGCCAGCCCAGCCCGGAGCGCCCGTCGTCCGGCATCGTCTCCACCAGCTCCGGATAGGCGGCCTCCACGTGCGCGACCACCACCTCCGGCTCCATGGCCAGCACGAACACGCAGTTGGGGAACTCCCCGGCGAGGAACAGGTTGATCGCCTCGATGACCTGCGCCACCGTCCCCGGCGAGCACCGGTCCAGGTCGTCGACGAACACCACCAGCGGCCGCTCCTCGGTGGCGATCAGATCGAGCACCTGCCGCATGTCGGTCTGCACCAGATGCAGGAAGCCCGTCCTGGAACCGTAGCCGGGAGTGGTCGCCGCCTCGGCGGCGAGCCCCTCCACCACGCCGGGGGACAGCAGGTCGGGCTGGCGGACCAGCCCCTGGAACGCCGTGTCCGCCGACTCCCGGAAGAATCTCGCGAGCCGTACGGCGCCCGCCGCGACCACGGCCACCGAACCGGCCGAGCCGATGCCGGCGGCCGCGTTCCGCAGGAGGGCGCCGAAGGCGGGCAGCAGCGCGGAGGCCGTGAGAAAGGCGCCGGTGAGCACCAGGGTGGCGACCAGGCCCAGCGCCAGCGGGACCAGCCGGGTCATCGCCAGGTGGTAGGCGCGCCGGCGGACGGCCTCCCGGTCGATCCTGGCCAGGTTGAGCTCCAGCCAGAACCGTTCCCGCTCCGCGAGGGGCAGCCGCCGGGTGACCTGGCCGATGATCTCGTGGGCGAGCCCCGCCCACACCTGCTCGCCGTTCTGGTACATCCACGGGTTGAACCAGACGGTCGGCCGCCAGTCCGCCCGCCGTACCGGAAGGGCGCCCGGCTCGGCCTGGCCGGTGCCCTCCCGGGGCCGCTGCCGGGATCTGGCCAGCACCTCCGCGTTGGTCAGGGCTCTGTCCCGGCGGGAGCCGGGCAGATGGATCTCGGCGGGACGGTCCCCGGCGGCCCCGGGGTCCAGCAGGTCCTGGATCATCCGCATCAGGGAGGTCTTGCCGGTGCCCCACGGCCCCTTGACGCCGATCGTGAGCGGTGGCCGCGTCTCGGGGTGGCGGACGAACGCGGCGATGGCCTCGGCGTAGACCCGGTGCCCGAGCTGATCCTCGGTGGTCCACCGGTCGGCGGTGAGCCTGGCCCGCGGCTGCACGGCGCGCCGCCCGGCCCGCAGGCGGCGCAGCACCGCGGAGGTCTGGGCGCGTTCGGCCGCCGACAGCCGCGAGTAGCCGAAGGCCCGCACGTCCGGATGGACGAACATGGTCGTCTCGCCGAGCAGCCCCCAGTGCCGGAGCTCGGCGGCGTCGCCGAGGACCTCGTCGATCGACTCGCCCTCGTCGAGCAGGGAGGCCCTGCGCAGCAGCTCCCTGGCCGGCTCGCTCAGGTGGAGCTCGTAGATCCGCCGGACGATCTCGGTGCCCGAGGCCGGGGGCGAGAGGTCGCCGAGCCGGGCCAGAACCCGCGCGAAGGCGGCGTGGGGCGGGGCGGACAGGTCCCGGGCCTGGGTCAGGGCGACGTCGGTGACGGCGCCGTAGGCGATCAGGAGGGGGGTGCGCGCGGCGGCGGCGGTCGCGTAGTGGCGCAGCGCGTAGGCGTGCAGGTCGCCGACGGTGATCATCCCGTCGCCGTCCAGGTCGGCCGCCCGGGTGGCCAGCCCTTCGGCGAGGACACCGGTCAGGCTGTGCGCCCGGCCGGAGAGCGTCTCGCCGAGTTTCAGGGTCAGGGTGAGGGCGGCCGCGGCCACTCGGGGCTCTCCCGCCATGGCGAGCTGCCGGACCGGTGCGGCGGAGTTGTCCAGGGCGCTCCAGCCGAAATCCATGATCAGCAGTACGGCGGCCGCCAGCGTCTCGCCGGCCTGCCGTCCGAACGCGCCGATCATCGATCCGAGCTGCCCGGAGGTCCAGCCGTCGTCGCCGGGGAGGCGGACCACCAGCAGGTCGCGCTCCTGGGCCGACCGCAGGAACTCCCACACCCGCTCACCGTCGGCCTGCGCCCCCCGGCTGCGTCGGGAGTCGACGGTGAAGCCCTCGGCGCGCAGCGCGCTCGCCAGGCGCACGTCCGGCGGGGCGGCGGTGCGGGCCGGGACCGGCGGAGGACCGGGCGGGGCGTCCGGAGGCGGGTCGAGGAAGACCAGGGCCCTGCGAGTGCCCGCCCGGGAGGCGGTTTCGAAGATCGGTTCAGCGGACGCCAGTCCTTCGCTCAACGGTGCTCCCGTCCCGACGACGATGTACGCCCCACTCTGGACGCCCGGCCGCGGCCGCATGCGGATCTTGGCGATAGGGCGACCTGTTTTGGGAAACGCTTGTCCGCGGGTTTCCGGAAAGTTAGCGCCGGAGCGGTCACCCCTCACCTGGGCCCCCCACCGTGGAGGCGACGAGGAGGCGCCACGCTTCGCCGTACGTCGGTGCGCGCCGGAGGCATGGCCTTGAGCGGTCGTTCCGGGCGCCGGTGAATCGTGTCGCGGCTCGCGGGGCGGCCGCGAATCGTGTTGCGGAGCAAAGGGGCGTCGAGTAGATTTCCGGGCACGCCGTCGAGCCGGAAGGAGGTCAGAACAATGTCCGATGTTCTGCGCCCCCTCCGCGTCCCGGCGTCCACGCGGATCTGACCCCGGGGCGCTTGCTTTCCGGAGGATCAATCCATGACCGATCCGGTCATCCGTCCGCTCGTCGCGGGCGAGGAAAATCTGTTCGACTCCATGCCCGATCCGCTGCCCCAGCTGCGCCAGGTCGGTTACGCCGAGGGGCTCGCCGGCGGCGGCTACCGGCCCGAGAACACCTGGGTCGCCCTCCGGGCCGGCCGGGTGGTCGGCCGGGCGGCCTGGGTCCTCCCGCCGGGTGCCGTCGGCGACCCCTGGCTGGAAAGGTTCGACCTGGACGCCGAGCCGGAGGTGGGTGCCGCGCTGCTGCGCGCCGCTCATGAGGCACTCGGCGGTCCCCGGTTGTACTACGCCTCCATGCCGGCGCACTGGCGGCGCAGGCCGGAGGTGCTGGCCGTGATCAAGGCGCCGATGGCGGCGGCCCGGCTCGCCGGGCTGGTCGAGCGGGGGGAGCGGCTGAGATGCTCCTGGACGGGCACACCGCTGCCGGTGGCCTCCGGGCGGTACACCTTCCGCCCGGCCGCCGACGCGGCGGAGATCGACGCCCTGGTCGCCCGGATCGCCGAGCCGGACGTGCTGACCGGTCTGGAGATGGCGCGGGCGGTCGGCGGAGTGGACCTGGCCACCGATCCGCTGGCCTGGCTGACCGGCCCGGCCGGGGACTGGCGCATCGCGCTGGACGCCGGGGAGCCGGTCGGCCTGGCCGGACCGGCCGGACAGGCCTGCTACCCGCTCATCGGCTACCTCGGCCTGATCGACAAGGCCGTCCGGGCCGACCTGCTGGCCGAAGCCGTCCGGGTGCTGGCCGCCGGCGGCGCCCGGGAGGTGGTGGCAGACGTGGACGCCCACCGGGTGGCGGTGCGGGCGGAGCTGGAACGGACCGGGTTCCGGCAGCTGCGGTCCCGGGTCGTCTTCGGACCGGCCGCAGGCCCGCCGTCCGGTTCGGCGGTCGCCGCGATGCGGAACCCCGCGTGAGACGGCCAAGCGCTTAGGGCCGTCCTGCTCGAAGGCCACGGCGGGCGGACGCCGTCCGGGGTGTCCGCCCGCGTCGCTCGGCGCGTCCCCGCCGCGGCCGTCCGGCACGACGGGGACACCGGCCGGCCCGTCCCGCGATCGCTCATCGCCTGCGGCCGTCAGGACCGGATCGTCTATCGGAGGTCCCTGGACCAGACCTCCTCGACGAACCCGCCGGCCGTCCGCTCCTCGACCGGCTCGAAGCCCGCCGCCCGGTAGATCCGCCGGGCGCCGGTCAGCACGTCCCTGGTCCACAGCACGATCCGCCGGTAGCCCGCCGCCCTGGCGAAGTGCAGGCACTCCTCGACGAGCCGGCCGCCGATCCCCATCCCCCTGGCGGCCGGCTCGACCAGGAGCATCCGGAGCTGGGCCGTCTCGTCGTCCTTGTGCACGCAGAAGACGCACCCGGCCCGCTCGCCGTCCACCTCGGCGATCCATCCGGCGTCGCGCCGGGGGTCGTGGCCGTCCACGTAGTCGGCCACGATCCTGGCCACCAGCGCCTCGAACTCCTCGCCCCAGCCGTACTCCTGGCTGTAGAGCACGCCGTGCCGGTGCACCACCCAGCCGAGATCCCCCGGGCGCGGCGGGCGGATGACGTACGGCTCGGCCTTCGGAGCCCGGGTGAGGATCTCCTGGATCGCCGCCATGTTCGCGACCAGCCGCCGCCGGTCCTCCTCGGTCACCCCTTCCAGCAGGCCCCGCACCTGTGCCGCCGAGCGCTCGTCGAGGGTCGCGAACGTGGTCGCGCCCGCCTCGGTCAGCCCGATGACCTGCCGCCGGCCGTCGGCGGCGGACCGCTCGCGCACCACCAGCCCGTCGGTCTCGAACCGGCCGAGCATCCTGCTGAGGTAGCCGGCGTCGAGCCCGAGCAGCCGCCGCAGCTCGCCGGTCTCCACGCGCTCCCGCTGGGCGAGCTCGAACAGCACCCGCACCTCGGTGAGGGAGTAGGGGGTGTCCAGGACGCCCTGGTGGAGCACGCCGATGACCCCGGTGTAGAAGCGGTTGAAGGCGCGGACCGCCGAGACATGTCTCTCCATGCCTGACAGGATCAACTATTTCACTGACTGAGTCAACTAATGTCCCTCTTCAGTGCCCGGTGCCGGGTTAGAAGACCGGTCAAGCCGGTCAAGAAGGGATGATGAGTCTTCGGGCTGCACAAGTCGCCCAGCACAGGGACGGGAGCATGATGGCTGAGGTCGCGTATGTCGGTGGATACACCCCGGACACCGGAGGGTCGGGCGCGGGGATAACCCTGGTGGAGCTGGAAAGCCTCGTCCGGCTCGGCGTCACGGCGGCTCCGGGCCCGTCATTCCTCGCCGCCCACCCCCGGCTCCCGGTCCTGTACGCGGTGGGGGAGAGCGAGCAGGGCACGGTCAGCGTTCTCGCCCGCGCCGGCGACGGCACGCTGACCCCGCTGGCCCGGCGGC
Organism: Streptosporangium canum; assembly: GCF_900113865.1. Lineage (GTDB taxonomy): Bacteria > Actinomycetota > Actinomycetes > Streptosporangiales > Streptosporangiaceae > Streptosporangium > Streptosporangium canum. Next base: position 234,599 of record NZ_FOQY01000007.1, read on the forward strand.
CGAGCGAGGGATCGTACCCCTGCCACCTGGCCGTCGACCCGTCGGGCACGCTGCTCGCGGTGGCCAACTACGGCGACGGCACGGTGAGCGTGCACGGGATCGACGAGTCCGGCCTCCTCACCGGCGTGTCGATCTTCCCCTACCGGGACGGCGCCCACGCCCACCAGGCCGTCTTCGGCCCCGACGGCGTGCTGTACGTGACCGACCTGGGGGCCGACGAGGTCCGCCGCCACCTGGTCGGCGCCCAGGTGACCTCGCACCCCGACGGCCCGGTACGGCTCGCGCCCGGCATGGGCCCCCGGCACATGGCCCGCTCCGGGGAGCACTGGTACGTGGCCGGTGAGCTGGACGGCACGGTCCGCGTCTACGACGACGGCTGGCGCGAGATCCGGGCCGTCCCCGCCAGCGCGGCCGAGGGCCCCAACCACCCCTCGCACCTGGAGGTGTCCGGCGGGTTCGTCTACGTCGGCAACCGGGGCCCCGACACGATCTCGGTGCTCTCCACGACCACCCTGGAACCGGTCGCCGAGGTCCCCTGCGGAGGCGTCTGGCCGCGGCACTTCGCCATCGCCGGTGACCGGATGTACGTGGCCAACCAGCGCTCCGACGGCATCGCCGTACTGCCGATGAAGGACGGGATCCCGCGGTTCGACGGGGAGGTGTTCGCGGTGGGCACCCCCTCGTGCGTGCTGCCGCGGATCTGAGGCCAAGAACCCGCCAAGTCCCAGGCGGGAGGCCTCCCGCGCGGGCAGGCTGCCCTCATGCTCCGAGTGTCCGCGTACCTGGCCGTCACGCTGGCGGCGACCCTGCTGGCCGCCGGGTGCGCCGTCGGCACCGGCGTGCCCGCACAGGCCCCCCCTTCCCCCACGCCCTCCGTGGCGGCGGGCGCCGGCGGCGCCGGGGCGGCCCGCGACGCCACAGCGGCCGAGAACGCCAGGGCGGGCGACCCGCACTGGCGGCTGCGCAGGCGCGGCGGCGAGCACGAGATCGAGGGCTTCGCCGACCGGGTGAGCGTGCTGCCGGGGGAGGGCTTCCGGCTGTACGTCTCGACCACGGCCGGCCACTACACCGCCAGGGCCTTCCGGATGGGCTGGTACGGCGGGGCGGGGGCCAGGAAGGTCTGGGAGTCGGCGGAGCTGCCCGGCGTGCGGCAGGCCCCGCCCAAAACCATCCCGGACACCGGCGCGGTGACCGCCGCCCACTGGAAGCCGGGTCCCGAGGTGGACACCGCCGGCTGGCCCGAGGGCTCCTACCTGATCCGGCTGGAGGCCGCCGGCGGAGGCCGGCGGTACGTCCCCCTCACCGTCAGATCCGCCTCGACCCGGGGACGCCTGGTCGTCGTCAACGCGGTCACCACCTGGCAGGCCTACAACCGGTGGGGCGGCCGCAGCCTCTACCGGGGCCCCGGCGGGTTCGAGGACCGCTCCCGCGCGGTCAGCTTCGACCGCCCCTACGACACCTCCGGCGCCCGGCTCTTCCTGGACATGGAGCGCGACGCCGTCGAGGTCGCCGAGCGCAGCGGCGTCCCGCTCGCCTACGTCACCAACCTGGAGCTCGACCGCGACCCGCACATCCTCGACGGCGCCCGCGGCCTGGTCTCCCTGGGCCACGACGAATACTGGTCGCCGCACATGCGCCGCACCGTCGAGGCCGCCCGCGACCACGGCACCAACCTCGCCTTCCTGGGCGCCAACGCCGTCTACTGGCGGATCCGCTTCGCCGCGACGCCCCTGGGCCCCGGCCGCCTGGTCGTCTGCCACAAGGACGCCGCCGAGGACCCCGGCACCGTTCTGTGGCGCGACAGCGGTGAGCCGGAGAGCTCGCTGACCGGGCCGATGTACGACTGCTTCCCCTCCGAGTCCGCCTATGTGGTCCACCGGCCCGGCAACTGGATCTTCGAGGGGACCGGGGTACGGCGCGGCACGGTCTTCCCCGGCATGGCCGGGGTGGAGACCGACAAGGTCGTCGCGGGCGCACCCCGGCCGATGGAGGTCCTGTCGGTCTCCCCGGTCGACTGCGGCGGCCGGTCCACCGTCGCGCACAGCGCCTACTACACCGTGCCGAGCGGCGCCGCCGTGTTCGGCTCCGGCACGATGCGCTGGGTGTGCGCGATGCGGGGCGCCCGCTGCGGCCACGGCGTCACGGACCGGGCGAAGGTCTTCGTCCGCAGGGCCACGACGAACATCCTGCGGGTCTTCGCCGCCGGCCCGGCCGGACGCGAGCATCCGGCCGACGACAACCTCAAGTCCCTGGGACTGGACGGGCCCGCGGGCCGCTGAGGCTCCCCGGGCCCCGACGGGGGGTCGGCGGACCGCCGAGGTCCCGGCGCCGGGGTCTCTCGGGGCTTTCACGTCGGGCGGTGTGGCAGGCCCGTCGCGCGCGGGCGGGTAGGGAGGTCCTCCCGCGCGAACACGTCAGGGGTATGGAGAAGACTGGATGAGAGCCGGAATTCACCATCCCGGCCGTCCGGCGTCGATGGGGAGAGCCGACATGTGAGGACTCCTTCAATTTGGTCTAGACCATTCGCCTCATCAGCAGGCAGAATGCGTTGCGTCGGCGACGGAAATCCCTCGCCGGCCGCGTCACCCCATTTAGTCTGGCCGTCTTGCCTCGGAACCACCACCGGAGGATGCCATGCGTATTGGAGTGCTAACCGGGGGCGGCGACTGCCCCGGCCTGAACGCCGTTATCCGCGCCGTCGTGCGCAAGGGAGTCAGCCTCTACGGGCATGAATTCGTCGGGTTCCGTGACGGCTGGCGTGGCCCGCTGGAAGGCGACACCATGCCGTTGGACATCCAGGCCGTGCGGGGCATTCTGCCGCGTGGCGGCACGATTCTCGGCTCGTCGCGGACCAATCCGATAAAGATCGACGGCGGTGTCGAGAAGATCAAGGACAATCTGGCGGAGACCGGGGTCGACGCGTTGATCGCGATCGGCGGCGAAGACACCCTCGGCGTCGCCAAGCAGCTCTTCGACAAGGGCGTGAAGGTCGTCGGCGTGCCGAAGACGATCGACAACGACCTCAGCGCCACCGACTACACCTTCGGCTTCGACACCGCCGTCAACATCGCCACCGAGGCGATCGACCGGCTCCACACCACCGCCGAGTCCCACCACCGCGCGCTGATCTGCGAGGTCATGGGCCGTCACGCGGGCTGGATCGCCCTGCACGCGGGCATGGCCGGCGGCGCCAACGTCATCCTCATCCCGGAGAAGCCCTTCGACATCGACCGGGTCTGTGCCTACGTCGAGTCCCGTTTCACGACCCGCTACGCGCCGATCGTCGTGGTCGCCGAGGGCGCCCACCCCATCGAGGGCCAGATGGCGCTGCAGGCGGGCGAGCTCGACTCCTTCGGGCACGTCCGGCTGGGCGGCATCGGCGAGCTGCTCGCCAAGGAGATCGAGAAGCGGACCGGCAAGGAGGCGCGCACCACCGTGCTCGGCCACATCCAGCGCGGCGGCACGCCCACGGCCTTCGACCGCGTGCTGGCCACCCGGTTCGGCCTGCACGCCATCGACGCCGTGCACGACGGTCACTTCGGTGTCATGGTCGCGCTGCAGGGCACCGACGTCGTCAGGGTCGCTCTGGCCGAGGCCACCAAGGAGCTGAAGACCGTGCCGGTCAGCCGCTACGAGGAGGCCGAGGTCTTCTTCGGCTGACACGCCGGTGGCGAGGGGCCGCTCCAGGGCGGCCCCTCCGTCCGTGCGGACGTCCGGCCGGGGCGCGCCCCCGTGCGGTCCGCGACCCCGGCCGTGCGGTCCGGTGACGCGGAGCCGTACGTCAGCCGTCCTTGGAGTCGAACAGCGACGGCCGCCTCGGTGTCTCGGCCGCGGGTGCGGCCGGAGTGGCCGGAGGGAAGTGCTGTCCTCCCGCGGGCATGGCGATCGCGCCGCTCCCCGCCGCCGGCCATGACCATCCCGCGGCCGGCCGATCACCGCTCTCACGGCGCACGGGACTGTGACGACGATCTCCGTCCGGTCCGTCGGCCGGTCGCGTGGCGGGTGGTCCGCCGCGTGGCTCACGCACTCGTTTACTTTGGGCCGCCCGCCCGCATCCCCGGCGGCTGGGCGGCTGTTTCGAAAAGGCGTAGCTGCCCGTGATTGAAATCTCACTCTCGGTTATTGTTCGGAACCGGAGAGTAAGCATTCCGAACCGAGCCTTTTGCCTCCCTGGGATGACCTCCCCAGTTGTCCTCAACTAGCGTCGAATTCAGGTTCCGCGCCATGTCGGCGTCTTCCGTGATACCGATTCGGCGTTTCATCGGCCCGGGTATCGCCCGGAGCGTCCAATGCGACACGGAGTGATCTCCTATGACGAAGCTCAGACATACTCTCGCCGCCGGTGCGATGGTGGCCTCGGCTCTTGTCGCCCCCGTGGCGATGTCAGCTCAGCCCGCCAGCGCCGGTACCACTGGTCCGACCGCCGCGACATCCTTCGGCACCTCCGCCCAGGACTGGTGCTCCAACCACCCCAAGAAGTGCGCCAGGGCTCGCAACAACAACAATAACAATAACAACAACAACGGAGGCAGGAACAACAACAATAACAACAACAACAATAACAACGGGGGCAGGAACAACAACAACAATAATAACAACAACAACGGAGGCGGGAACAACAATAACAACAACAATAACAACAACGGAGGCGGAAACAACAACAATAACAACAATAACAACAATGGGGGCGGGAACAACAACAACAATAACAACAACAACTAGGTCCACTGAGAAGGCCGGGGCGTTCACTCCGCCGACCTCCCGAGGATCGGCAGGAGGGACGGAGCCGGAGCCGGGCCGCCTGCGGTGCGGTCGCCGGAGTCGGCGGCGATCAGCACGCCGAATGCCCTCTCGTGGGCTCGGCGGACCGCCGGGCGGGAGCACGTCCGTCATGGACGCGCCGGACCCCGTGAGTGCCGCCCCCCGCGAGTGCCCGCCCCCTCAGCCCCCGCTGACGGACGATCATCCGTCGGCGGGGGTTCGGCATGTTCCGGGACGCCCGGCCCGGCCGCCGGACGGTCGTCCCGCCCCGGACGGTCGTCCCGCCCCGGACGGTCGTCCCGCCCCGGACGGTCGTCCCGCCTCGGGCCGCCGGGCGGCCCCGCGCGCTCCCGGCGCGTCGAGCGGTCCCCCGCTCCGCGTCCGTGTCGCCCGGTCTCCCCGCTCCATGCCGCTCGCCGCGTCGAGCGCGTCCGCCACCCCGTCAAGCAAGGCGTGGACGGTCGTGGGGCGGACTAAAGTAGCTAGGTCGAGGCGTTGTCTTGAGACGATTACGCGCCACACTGGGCGGTAGACCCTTATTCCCCCGAATCTTTACAGTTCCACCGGAGGTTGCAGCATGACCATGTCCGCCTTGGGTGAGCCCTGCGTTCTGCTCAAACTGGGCGAGGTCGTCCTCAAGGGAAACAACCGGGAGCTCTTCGAACAGCGGTTGCAGGCCAACATCAAGGCGGCCCTGAAGGACTTCGACTTCAAGGTGGACGTGCGCCAGCGCCACGGCGTCATCGCGCTCTTCCTGCCGGACGGCACCACCGTCGAGGTCGCCGACGCGGTCGCCGAGCGGGTCGCCTACGTCCCCGGCCTGGTCTGGATCCACCGGGCCTGGCGGGTGGAGAAGGATCCGGGCGCGGTCACCAAGGCGGCGATCGAACTGCTGGCCGACCGGGACGACGTCAGGCGCGGCGTCTCCTTCGCCGTCCGTTCCCGCCGTCGCGACAAGCGCTTCCCGCTGACCTCGATGGAGATCGACCGCTCGGTCGGCGGCGAGCTCAACGACATCTACGGCCTGCCGGTCGACCTGAAGAACCCCGAGCTGGTCGTCTCCATCGAGGTGGACCGGGACGAGGTCTTCGTCTTCACCGGCGGCATGCCCGGTCAGGGCGGCCTGCCGGTGGGCACCAGCGGCCGGGGTCTGGTCCTGATGTCCGGCGGCATCGACTCCCCGGTGGCTGCCTACCGGATGATGCGGCGCGGCCTGCGGGTGGACTTCCTGCACTTCTCCGGCATCCCGTTCACGACGTCGGAGTCGATCTACAAGGCGTACGCCCTGGTGCGCGCCCTGGACAGGTTCCAGGGCAGGTCCCGGCTCTGGGTCGTCCCGTTCGGCAAGGCCCAGCAGTCCATCAAGGCCTCCGGCCAGGACCGTCTGGCGGTCATCTCCCAGCGCCGTCTGATGCTCAAGACCGCCGAGGAGGTCGCCCGCCGTCTCCGCGCCGGTGCGCTGGTCACCGGTGACTCCCTGGGCCAGGTCTCCTCCCAGACCCTGCAGAACATCACCGCCCAGGACGACGCGGTCGACCTGCCGATCCTGCGGCCGCTCATCGGCCTCGACAAGACCGAGATCATGGCGGAGGCCCGCCGCATCGGCACCCTGGAGATCTCCGAGCTCCCCGACGAGGACTGCTGCACCCTGCTGGCCCCCCGTCGCGCCGAGACCGCCGCCAAGATCGCGGACCTGAGGCAGATCGAGAAGCGTCTCGACGCCGAGGAGCTGGCCGTCCAGCTCGCCGGCTCCCTCCAGGAGTACAAGCTGGAAGGCTGAGTCCGTCCCGGCGGGAGGAGCCGCGCCTGCCCGGGGCCGTTCATCCGCGGGGTACGGCCGGCGGCTTGTGGCGCAGGCCGTACCGGGAGACGCGGGCGCTTGTGGCGTGGGTGAACGCGGGGCCGGACACGGGCGACGGTCAGGCGGATGCCAGGGCGTCGCCGGCCGGGTTCTTGCCCACCAGGGGCGGGAACTCGCGCATCACCCGGGCGAGCTCGCGCAGGTCGTCGTCGACCAGCGCCTGGGGGCCGTCGCAGAGGGCCTGCTCGGGGTTGGGGTGGACGTCGATGATCACGCCGTCGGCGCCGACCGCGATGGCGGCGCGGGTGAGCGGGAGCACCAGGTCCCGCCGGCCCCCGGAGTGGGACGGGTCGACGATGACCGGCAGGTGCGACAGTCTCTGGGCGACCGGGACCGCGGAGACGTCCAGGGTGTTGCGGGTGGCGGTCTCGAAGGTGCGGATCCCGCGCTCGCACAGCACGATGTCGAGGTTGCCGCGCTGGGCGATGTACTCGGCGGCCATCAGCCACTCCTCGATGGTGGCGTTCATGCCGCGCTTGAGCATGACCGGCTTGCCGACCCCGCCGACCGCCTGGAGCAGCGCGAAGTTCTGCGCGTTGCGGGTGCCGACCTGCAGCATGTCGGCGTAGGAGGCGACCAGCTCGACGTCGTGGGCGTCCACGACCTCCGTCACGACGGGCAGGCCGGTCTGCTCGCGCACGTCGGCGAGGATGCGCAGGCCGGCCTCGCCCAGGCCCTGGAAGGCGTAGGGGGAGGTGCGGGGCTTGTAGGCGCCGCCGCGCAGCAGGGTGGCCCCGGCCGCCTTGGCCATCTCCGCCGCCTCCAGGGTCTGCTGCGGGGTCTCCACCGCGCACGGGCCGGCGATCAGGGTGACCGTGCCGGGGCCGATCGGCACGCCGCCGACCCGGACCGTGGAGCGCTCGGGGTGGTTGTCCCGGCTCACCAGCTTGTACGGAGCGGTCACTCGCATCACGTCGGCCACCCCGCGCATACCGCGCAGGTCGAGCGTGCTGAACTGGGCGACGTCGCCCACCAGCCCGATGATCGTACGGCTCACGCCGCGGCTGACGAACGCGTCGCCGCCCGCCGTGCCGATGACCTCCACGATCGCCTGGACGTCACCCTGGGTGGCGTCGGGGCCCATGACGATGACCATGTCTCTCCTTCGATGAAAAGCTCCGAAAAGCAGAAGGCCCCGAGTCCGTAATCCGGACCCGGGGCCTTCGCGTTCGCCTGTGCTGTCAGCGCAGCATCTGGTGGCGAACGGTCCCATCCACGGGTCCGTCGCCATACCAAAACCAGAACGAAGTACGCATCGCCGGTAATGGTAGCGCACCGCCGGGACTCGTCGGCGACCTGGTCGGGCGAGGGCGGCCGCCGGAGCCCGCGCGGTGACACGCGATCTCGCCGCCGGAACGGCGCGAGGGCGTTATCCGGTGGCCGCTGCGGCGGCGGCGGACACACGATGGCAGGATTACCCCGTGCCGTAGGGGAACAGGACTACCCCGTGCCATCGGGAAACGGCGAGGGGAGTGGTGGTGGAGCAGTCCGAAACTCCGCAGGAGGAGACTCGCCTGCCTCCGGGCCAGTACGTCCCCCGGGGGCGTCCGGTGATCCACTATGGCCGGGTGCCCACGTTCCGCCCGGCGACGTGGGAGTTCCGGGTCATGGGCGCGACCGCCTCCGGCGAGCAGCACAGGTTCACCTGGCCGCAGTTCTCCGAGCTGCCGCGCACCACGGTCATGGCCGACTTCCACTGCGTCACCAAGTTCTCGATCATGGGGAACGAGTGGCGGGGGGTGTCCACGGCGACGCTGATGGAGCTGGCCCCGCCCGCCCCCGGCGTGAAGCACGTGATGATCTGGGCCGAGTACGGCTACAGCGCCAACATGCGGATGAGCGACTTCGTCCGCGGCCACACGTTGTTCGCCCTCGAACTCGACGACAAGCCCCTCTCCCCGGAGCGGGGGTTCCCGGTCCGGGCGATCGTCCCGCACCTGTACGCGTGGAAGAGCGTCAAGTGGGTGCGCGCCGTGGAGTACCTGCTGGAGGACAGGCGCGGTTTCTGGGAGGAGCGCGGCTACCACAACCTCGCCGACCCCTGGCGCGAGCAGCGCTACTCCTATCAGGAGGAACCGGGCGAAGGCCCGCTGTGATCCGCGTTCTCCCCTGATTGGCCGGGGTGGTTGACTACGGTTTCCCGCATGTGGTCGACCAGTGCCTGGGTGCTGCTCTGCGCGCTCAGCACTTTCCTGGGATTCGTCATCTCCCGCCGGCGACCGGCGCCACCCCGCCATCTGGCCGGCCTGCCGGACGAAGCCACCTTCGCCACCCTGCACATCGCCGCGCTGGCGGCTCCGTCGCTGCGGGCCGGCCTGACACGCGACTCCGCCCGCAAGGCGATCCGCCACCTGCGCACGCTGCTGGGCGTCAACGCCATCGCGGTGACGGACGCCGACGGCGTGCTCGCCTGGGACGGCGCGGCCGGCTGCCACCGCGACCACGCGCCCGAGCACGCCCGCACCGTGTTCTCGTCGGGACGCCCCTACGTGGTGGCGGGGGAGGCGATCGCCTGTCGCACGCCGGGCTGCGTGATCCGGGGCGCGGCCGTGGTGCCGCTCACCGTGGACGGCCGGGTGGTCGGCGCGCTGGCCGCCTACGACGCCGAGGTGAGCGCGGGGCTGGTCCGGACCGTCACCGAGGTCGCCCGCTGGGTCTCCGGCCAGCTTGAGCTGGCCGAGCTCGACTCCTCCCGCCGGCGCGCGATGGAGGCGGAGACCCGGGCGCTGCGCGCGCAGATCTCCCCGCACTTCGTCTACAACTCCCTGACCACCATCGCCTCCTTCGTCCGTACCGACCCCGAGCGGGCCCGCGAGCTGCTGATGGACTTCGCCGACTTCACCAGGCACGCGCTGCGCCGGGGAGGGGACTTCACCACCCTGGCCGACGAGCTGCGCTGCGTGGACCGCTACCTGCTGCTGGAGCGGGCCAGGTTCGGCGAACGGCTCCGCTTCACCGTCCGGGTGGCGCCGGAGGTGCTGCCGGTGCCGGTGCCGTTCCTGTGCCTGCAACCGCTGGTCGAGAACGCCATCAAGCACGGCATAGCCGCCACCGGCGGCTCCGGCGAGGTGCGGGTGGTGGTCAGGGACGCCGGACCCGAGGCCCACATCAGCGTCGAGGACGACGGGCTCGGCATGGACCCGGGACGGGCCAGGCGGCTGCTCGACGACGACCCGGGCCAGGGGCGGGACGAGAGCGGCATCGGCCTGGCCAACGTGGACGTGCGGCTGCGTCAGATCTACGGCGAGGACTACGGGCTCGTCGTGGAGACCGCGCTGGGCGCCGGTACCAAAATCCGGCTGCGCGTGCCCAAGCTTCCCACCAGGTAATAGCTAATAGTAGTCATAGTTTTACTTAAAGTTGACATTTCTATTGCGGTGAACGCGGTTCGGCGGCAGCGTGGGTCCATGCTGCGAGTCCTGGCCGTCGACGACGAGGTCCCCGCGTTGGAGGAGCTGGCCTACCTCCTCCGCCACGATCCCCGCATCGAGCACGTCTCCACCGCCCCCGGAGGAATCACCGCGCTTCAGGACATGGTTCAGATGATCGGCACGGGAGAACGGCTCGACGGGGTCTTCCTCGACATCCGGATGCCCGGTCTCGGCGGCCTCGACCTGGCGCGGCTCATCGGCGCCTTCCCCAACCCGCCCCGGCTGGTGTTCGTCACCGCCCACGAGGACTGCGCGATCCAGGCGTTCGACCTGGAGGCGGTGGACTACCTGCTCAAGCCGGTCCGGGCCGACCGGCTGGCGGAGGCCGTACGGCGCCTGGAGTGCATGACTCCGGCGACGGGCGAACCGATCCCGGAGGACGTCATCCCGGTCGAGCTCGGCGGGCGCACCCGGTTCGTGTCCCAGCAGACGGTCCGCTTCGCCGAGGCGCAGGGCGACTACGTACGGCTGCACACCGTCGACGGCAACTACCTGGTGCGCATGTCGCTGGCCGCGCTGGAGCGGCGCTGGGCCGACTCGGGGTTCATCCGCGTGCACCGCAGCACGCTGGTCTCGGTGCGTCACGTGAGCGAGCTGCGCTTCGACGGCGGCCGCGTGACGCTGCAGGTCGGCTCGGAGACGCTGCCGGTCAGCCGCCGCCACACCCGGCAGGTCCGCGAGCAGCTCGTCCGCGACCGCCAGCTCCAGGACCGGTCGCTGTCCTCCGGCGTGCCCGGGTGAGCGGTCGCCGGGTGACCGTGACCCGCAACCCGGTCCCGGCGGCCGGCACGGGGGCCGCCGGCCCCCTCCGGCCGCTCGGCGCCGGCCCCGACGCCGACGCCGAGCCGGACGGGTGGGCCGGACCCGGCGAGCTCCACCTGCGCTCGATCGTCGCCGGCCAGCTCTCGCTGGCCGGGCGCACGCTCGCGGCGGCGGCCGGGATCCTGGTGGGAGCGGCGGTCCTGCCGTCGCTGGGCGAGTACGCCGGCATCGGGGCCCCCGGGGTGTGGCTGGTCCTGTGCCTGGCGCCGCCGCCGCTCTGGGCGCTCCTCGCCGTCACCCATCTGCGCCGCGCCGAACGGATCGAACGCGAGTCCGTCCGGACGTCGCGGGACGGCGGATGACCACCGCCGTCGTCGCGTCACTGCTGGGCGTGGCGGTCGTGCTTCTCGGCTCGGCCGCGACGGGTGTGGTCAGGCCGCGCAGATACGCCACGACCCTCGACTTCTACGTCGCGGCGCGGGCGGTGGGTCCCTGGCGGAACGGCGCCGCGATCAGCTCCGAGTACACCTCGGCGGTCAGCTGCCTGAGCCTGGCCGGGCTGATCGCCCTGCACGGCGTCCCGATGCTCTGGTATTCGGTGGGAGCCACCGGCGGCTACGTGGTCGTCCTGATCCTGGTCGTGGCCCCGCTGCGCCGCTCGGGCACCTACACCCTGTCCGACTTCGCCCAGTGGCGGCTGGGCTCGCCGCTGGTCAGGCGGCTGGTCACCGGCATCGTGACGGTGATCGGCATGATCTATCTGGTGGCTCAGCTCCAGGCCGCCGGGGTCGTGCTCCACCTGGTGACCGGTCTGCCGCCGTGGGCCGGCGGCGTGGCGACGGCCGTGGCGGCCGTGGCGGTCGCGCTGACCGCGGGCATGGGCAGTGTCACCGGCCTCCAGGCGCTGCAGTTCTGGCTGAAACTCCTGATCTTCGCCGGCTGCGCGCTGGTCCTGTGGTCGGCCTGGCGCTGGGGCATGGCCGCGCCCCCCGCCGTCCCGGTGCCGCCGGCCGTGCCGCGCCCCGTCCAGGAGCACGTGCTGGCGGGAACCGGTGACCCGTCCCCGCTCGGGGTGCTCAGCGTGCTGGTGTCGTGCGCGCTGGGCGCGATGGGCCTGCCCCATGTGATCGTCCGGGTCTACGCGAGCCCCGACGGCAGGTCGGCCCGCAGATCCGTCGTGGCGGCGCTGGCCATGCTCGTCGCCTTCTACCTGCTGCCGCCCGTGTACGGGGTGCTGGGGCGGGTTTTCGCCCCCGGCGTGCCGGCCGACGCGATGGTGCTGGTGCTGCCCGCGCGCATGCTGCCGGGGCCGGTCGGCGACGCGCTCACCGGGCTGCTCGCCGCCGGGGCCTTCGCCGCGTTCCTGGCCACCTCCTGCGGGGTGCTCGTCGCCCTGGGGGCGACCCTGTCGCCGGGGACGCCGCGGATGGCCCGGATCGCTCGGATCACCCGGATCGGCCGGTTCAGGGGCTCGGTGGCGGGGGCCGCCCTGACGGCCCTGCTGCTGTCCTGGGCGGCCCCCCACGGGAGCGTGATCCTGCTGGTGATGCTCGGGTTCGGCCTGTCTGCCGCCACGCTCTGCCCGGTACTGGTGCTCGGCATCTGGTGGCGCGGGCTGTCGGCCCGTGGCGCCGCCGCCGGGCTGATGGTCGGCGGCGGGCTCATCGCCGTGCTCGTCGCGGTGGAGGGGCTGGCCCCCGCGGCTCTCGTGGCCGGGCTGGGGCTGCCGATCCGCTACCCGGCGCCGTTCGTCGCCCCGGTCGCCTTCCTGGTGATGGTGGCGGTCTCGCTGGCGACACCCGGGAGCGTGCCGGCGGGGGTCTCCCGCAAGCTCGCCAGGATGCACCTCCCCGAGGACCTCGGGGAGGCGGGAATCGACCGTTCGTCGCGCCGGCCGGGCCACTCGTCGCGCTGACACTCTCCGCACATCGACGACCACGCACCGTTAATCGCGCTGGCCGGAAAGAGGCGGTCGCCCGCCCGGGCTCCCCTCTAGTGTTCCCTTCATCGGAGAGCCGAACCCGCCGCACCAGGGGGGGACAGAGCCGGAAGGCTCGGGTCCTGGTGCGCGGACTCCCGGGTGACCGTTCACACCTGGTCATCCGGTTGCCGGGCCCTGGATCGGGGGAGGGCCCGGCGATCTCCGGTGTGATGGGACGCCCGCGTCAGCCCGCGGGCCGGACCGTGATCTGGCCCGCGGGGGCGGCCGGATCACGAGAGCGGGCGTCCCGTCCCGTCCCACCCCGCCTTCAGCCGGGGACCGCTCCGGCCGGGGACCGCCCGGCCTCCGGGGGCGCCTCCGCTTCGAGCCGGGGACCGCTCCAGGCGGGGGCGCTCCCGCTCTGAGCCGAGGGCCGCCCGGCCGGCGGGGACCAGCCGGCCGGCTCCCGGCGCGGTGTCAGCGGGCGAAGCCCGCGGCGTCGCTGTCGCGGAGCTTCTTCAGCAGCTCGATGTCCTCACGGTGCTTGTCGACGCCGCCCGGGGTCTCGATGCAGAGCGGCACTCCGGCGGACACCGGGTGACGCATCAGCTCGGCGAAGGGCTCCATGCCGATGTGGCCCGCGCCGATGTTCTCGTGCCGGTCCTTCTTGGAGTCGCACACGTCTTTGGAGTCGTTGGCGTGGATCAGCTTGAGCCGTCCCGGGGCGATCGCGTGCAGCGCGTCGAGGGTCTCCCCGACGCCCTCGGCGGTCGACAGGTCGTGGCCGGCGGCGAAGGCGTGGCAGGTGTCCAGGCAGATCCCCGCCTTCGGGTGCCAGTCGAGAGCGGCGAGATAGGGCTCCAGGTCCTGGACGGTCGCGCAGAGCATCGCGCCCTGCCCTGCCATCGGCTCCAGCAGCAGGTCCGGGCCGTCGTCGGGGATCTCCTCCAGGAGGGGGAGCAGGTGCTCGTGCAACTGGCGCAGGGCGTCCTCCCGGGGCTGGCTCACCGCCGATCCCGTATGGATCACCATGCCCGCGGCGCCGATCGCGTGGGAGCGCAGCAGGCCGTGCCGTACGGTGGCCACCGACTTCTCCAGCGTGTCGGCGCTGGGAGAGCCCATGTTGATGAGGTAGGGGGCGTGCACGAAGGAGAGCATGCCCGACTCGACGAGCCTGGCGTCCTGGACGGGGTTGCCCGCGGCCAGGGACCAGCCCCGCGGGTTGCTGACGAACACCTGGATCATCTCGGCGCCGATGTCCGAGGCGTACTGCAGGCCGCCCTTGGCCAGGCCGCCGGTGACGGACACCTGTCCGCCGATGAGGGAGAGAGAAGTCATGATGCCGCCAGTTTAGGCGCTGGGGCCGACACTTCCCCGGCCATCGGGCCCGCGTCCCCTCCCGGCGATCCGCGGCGGCAGGCGCCCTGACCGGTCCACGGACCGGGCAGTTGGAGCATGACACGAAAACCCAGGGCAAACCTTTATTCCACTTGGGAGTTCTCGCTGCTGGACCCCGTACGGCGGCGGTGTGTGTACTGCTCACATGCCGAACGTGAATTCCGCAGCATCGGCGGCGGGGCTGGCCGGCTTCAACGCGCTCGGCGCCGCCGAGGCCGAGGCGGAGCTGCTGGCGTGCTGCGCCTGCCGGGCCTTCGCCCGCGCGGTGGCCGCGCGGCGCCCCTACCCCGACCTCGCCGGGCTGACCGAGGCCGCCGGCGCCGCCGTACGCGATCTGGCCTGGCCGGACGTCCAGGAGGCGCTGGCCGCGCATCCTCGGATCGGCGAGCCGCCCCGCGACGGCGGCCGGGCCGCGCCTCCGCCCCCGGCCGGAACCGGCGAGCCGCCCCGCGACGGCGGCCGGGCGGCGCGGGAGACGTCCTGGTCCCGGCAGGAGCAGTCCGGCGTGGACGCGGCCGGCCGGGCGGTGCTCGACGGGCTGGCCGAGGGCAACCGCGCCTACGAGGAGCGGTTCGGCCACGTCTACCTCGTCTGCGCCACCGGCATGACGGCCGAGGAGATGCTGAGCCGCCTGCGGGAACGGCTGCGCAACGACGACGCGGCCGAGCGCGACGTCGTCCGGGCCGAGCTGGCCCGCATCACCCGCCTGCGCGTGGCGAAACTGCTGGGAGACGCTCGATGAGAGACGCGGGGACAGGCGCCGTGACGGCGCGGAGGCCGCAGGCGGGCGGGGCCGTCCGCACGAGGCGGAGGGATCTCGGATGAGCCTGTCCACGCACGTCCTGGACGCCGCGCTGGGCAGGCCCGCGGCCGGCGTCGCCGTACGGCTGGAGCGGGCGGGCACGGTGCTCGCCGAGGGCGTCACCGACGCCGACGGCCGGATCGGGGGCTGGCAGTCCGGGGAGGGCGCGCACCGGCTGGTCTTCGACACCGGCGGCTACTTCGCCGCCCGCGCGGTGGACGCCTTCTACCCGGAGGTCTCGATCGACTTCACCGTCGGGGACCCGGACGAGCACTACCACGTGCCCCTGCTGCTGAGCCCGTTCGCCTATTCGACGTACCGAGGGAGCTAGGCATGGCCGTCATTCTCGGCCCCAACCGCTACGGCAAGGCGGAGACCCGGGTGGTCCGCGTCGTCAGGGACGGCGGCGTCCACCACATCAAGGACGTCAACGTCAGCTCCGCGCTCTCGGGCGACATGGACGAGGCCCACCTGAGCGGTGACAACACCGCGATCCTGCCGACGGACACCCAGAAGAACACCGTCTACGCCTTCGCCCGGAAGTACGGCGTCGACCAGATCGAGGACTTCGCGCTCCTGCTGGCCCGCCACTACGTCGGCTCCCAGCCGGCCGTCCACCACGCCCGGGTGGAGATCGAGGAGTACTTCTGGGACCGCATCCCCGCCCAGGGGCCGTCCGGCGAGCGGCACTCCTTCGTCCGCTCGGGCAGGGAGGTGCGCACCTGCGTCGTCCACCACGACCGGGACGGGACCACCACCGTGCTGTCCGGCCTGAAGGACCTGGTGGTGCTCAACTCGACCGGCTCGGAGTTCCACGGCTTCGCCGTGGACGAGTACACCACCCTCCAGCCCGTCACCGACCGCATCCTGGCCACCGAGGTGTCGGCCGGGTGGCGGCACGTCTCCGACGGCTCCCCGTTCGGCAAGTCCTACAGTGAGGTACGGCGATGTCTTCTGGAGGCGTTCGCCGAGACCCACAGCCTGTCGTTGCAGCAGACGCTCTACGCGATGGGCAGGCGGGTGCTGGAGACCCGCGGCGAGATCTGCGAGGTGCGCCTGGCGATGCCGAACAAGCACCACTTCCCGGTGGACCTGACGCCGTTCGGGCTGGACAACCCGGACGAGGTCTTCTACGCCGCCGACCGTCCCTACGGGCTCATCGAGGGCGCCGTGCTCGACGACGACGCCCCCGCCGCCCGGTTCGCATGGGAATGAGGATGGAATTCCTGCGACCCGCCACGTGGGCGGCGGCACTGGAGGCCAAGGCCGCCATGCCCGGCGCGGCGCCCATCCAGGGCGGCACCGACATGATGGTGGAGATCAACTTCGACGTCCACCGGCCCGACGCGCTGCTCGACCTGAACCGGGTCGCCGAGCTCACCCGGTGGACCACCGAGGAGGACGGCCGGCTCCGGGTCGGCGCGGGCGTGCCGTACACGCGGCTGATCGACGAACTCGGCGACCGGCTGCCGGGCCTGGCGCAGGCGGCGCGCACGGTCGGCTCCCCGCAGATCCGCAACCGCGGCACCGTGGGAGGCAACCTCGGCGCGGCCTCGCCCGCAGGCGACAGCCACCCGCCGCTGCTGGCCGGGGACGCGGTCATCGAGGTCGAGTCCGCCGCCCGGGGCGTGCGGATGATCCCCGCCGCGGAGTTCTACCTCGGGGTCAAGCGGAGCGCCCTGCGGTCCGACGAGCTGATCCGGGCGTTCTGGATGAGCCCCGCGAGCGGCCCGCAGTACTTCTCCAAGGTCGGCACCCGCAACGCCATGGTGATCGCGGTCTGCTCGTTCGCGATCGCGCTCCACCCCGGCGAGCGGAGGGTGGGCACCGGCATCGGCTCGGCCGCCCCGACCCCCCGCCGGGCCGTCGCGGCCGAGGAGTTCCTCGCCGCCGAACTCGACTGGGACGCCCGGCTGGACCCCGAGGTGCTCAGGCGCTTTGGCGAGCTGGCGTCGGAGGCGGCCTCACCGATCGACGACGTCCGCGGCACCGCCGGCTACCGCGGGCACGCCATCGGCGTGATGGCGCGCCGCACCCTGACCTGGGCATGGAACGAGTTCCGGTCCGGGCACCCCGGAAGGAGGGCGGGCTGATGCGTGTCAGCTTCACCGTCAACGGCCGTGCGGAGACGGCCGACGACGTCTGGGAGGGCGAGAGCCTGCTGTACGTCCTGCGCGAGCGGATGGGCCTGCCCGGCTCCAAGAACGCCTGCGAGCAGGGCGAATGCGGCTCGTGCACGGTCTACCTCGACGGCGTCCCCGTCTGCGCCTGCCTGGTGGCGGCCGGTCAGGCCGAGGGGCGGGAGGTCCGCACGGTCGAGGGGCTCGCCGAGGGCGACCGGCTCGACCCGGTCCAGGAGGCCTTCGTCGAGTGCGGCGCCGTCCAGTGCGGCTTCTGCACCCCCGGCCTCGTCGTCCAGGCCCACGACCTGATCGAGCGGATCCCGCGGCCCTCCGACGCCGAGATCCGCGAGGCCCTGGCGGGCAACCTGTGCCGGTGCACCGGCTACGAGAAGATCCTCGACGCCGTACGGCTCGCCGCGGCCCGGAAGGCGGCGGCCCGGTGAACGGGCGGGCCGAGGAGCGCGGCCCCGCGGGCGGGCGGGCCGTGCGACGCGGTGGCGGGAGCGGGTGGGGACGGGCGGCCGAGCGCGGCGGCGCGGGCCGGGGGCACCGCGGCGGGGAGCGGCGATGAGCGTTGTTCTGATGGAGAACGTCCACATCGCCCCGGTCGTGGGCCCGGAGATTCCCTCCGGTCACATCCACGTCGAGGGCGACAGGATCGTGGCGCTCGGTCCCGGGCCCGCCCCGGCCGTCCCGGGCGCCACCAGGATCGACGGCACGGGCTGCCTGGCCACCCCCGGCCTGGTCAACACCCACCACCACCTCTACCAGTGGGCCTCGCAGGGCCTGGCCCAGGACGCCACGCTCTTCGAGTGGCTGGTGGCGCTCTACCAGGTGTGGGCCGCCATGGACGCCGAGGTCGTCAAGGGCGCGGCCGGCGCGGGCCTGGGCTACCTGGCCCTGTCCGGCTGCAGCACCTCCAGCGACCACCACTACGTCTTCCCCAAGGGCCGCGGAGACCTGCTCGCCGCGGAGATCGAGGCGGCCCGGGACCTGGGCATCCGGTTCCATCCCGCCCGGGGGTCGATGGACCGGGGCGCCTCCCAGGGCGGCCTTCCGCCGGACGTCGTGGTCGAGAGGCTCGACGACATCCTCGCCGCGACGGCCGAGGCCGTCGACGCCTACCACGACCCGTCCTTCTCCTCGAAGCTGCGCGTCGCGGTCGCCCCGTGCTCGCCGTTCTCGGTCAGCGCGGACCTGATGACCGAGGCCGCCGCGCTGGCCAGGTCCAAGGGCGTGCGCCTGCACACCCATCTCGCCGAGACCCTCGACGAGGAGGAGCACTGCCTGGCCCAGGTGGGCCTGCGCCCGGTCGACTACATGGAGGAGCTCGGCTGGCTCGGCCCGGACGTGTGGTTCGCCCACGCCATCCACCTGAGCGACTCCGACATCGACGCGTTCGCCCGGACCGGGACCGGCTCCGCGCACTGCCCGAGCTCCAACGGCCGCCTCGGCGCGGGCATCGCCCGGGTGTCGGAGATGCTCCGGCGCGGGGCGATCGTCGGCCTCGGGGTGGACGGCAGCGCCTCCGCCGAGCTGACCTCGCTGTCCGGGGAGATGCGCCAGGCCCTGCTGTTCCAGCGGGCCAGGTACGGGCCGGCCGCGCTCACCGCCCGGCAGGCCCTGGAGATCGCCACCCTCGGCGGGGCCCGGAACCTGGGCCGCGAGGCGGAGATCGGCTCCCTGGAACCGGGCAAGCTCGCCGACATCGCCCTGTGGCGGACCGACGGCGCCTTCGCCTCGGCCGTCACCGACCCGGTCTGCACCCTGGTCTTCGGCAGCCGCCAGCCGCCTCTGGCGCGCCTGCTGGTGGGCGGCGAGACGGTCGTCGAGGACGACGAGCTGCGCACGGTCGCCCAGGACGAGCTCGGCCGGGCGGGTGGCGAGGCCCACCGCCGTCTCATGCGCCTGGCCGGGGAGCGGGGCTTCGCCGCCGGCGGGCAGGTGTGATGATGGTCGTCCATCACCGGGTTCCGGAACGCGCTCATCCCGGCCCGCGCCGGGCGGGAGCGCGTGTCCGCCGATTCTCCATCAGGGAGCAGGGTTGTCTGAGTCTTCGGGACATGTCGTCATCGCCCCGGACAAGTTCAAGGGGTCGCTGACCGGAGCCGAGGTGGCCGCCCGCGTGGCGGCGGGGCTCGGCCCGGATGTCGTCACGGTCGCGCTGCCGGTGGCCGACGGCGGCGACGGCACCGTGGACGCGGTCGTGGCCTGTGGCTTCACCCGCGTCGAGGTCGAGGTCACCGGTCCCACCGGGCAGCCGGTCCGCGCCGCCTACGCCTGGCGCGAGCCCGCCGCGGGGGGCGCGCGGCGCCCGGCCGGCCCGGGTTCCCCGGCAGACCTGGGTTCCCCGCCGTCCCCGGCCGGCTCGGGTTCCCCGACGTTCCCGGAGGGTCCGGGGTCTTCGCCGTCCCCGGCCGAGGTGCCGACGGCCGTCATCGAGCTCGCCGAGGCGTCCGGCCTGCGCCGCCTGCCCGGTG
The DNA here is from genome assembly GCF_900113865.1 of Streptosporangium canum. Classification (GTDB taxonomy): domain Bacteria; phylum Actinomycetota; class Actinomycetes; order Streptosporangiales; family Streptosporangiaceae; genus Streptosporangium; species Streptosporangium canum. The sequence continues at coordinate 254,138 of NZ_FOQY01000007.1, forward strand.
ACCCGCAGGCCCTGACCGCGACCAGCTACGGCGCCGGCGAGCTGATCGCCCACGCCGTACGGCGCGGCGCCCGGCGGATCGTGCTCGGGCTCGGCGGCAGCGCCTGCACCGACGGCGGCGCCGGCATGATGCAGGCGCTGGGGGTCCGCTTCCTGGACGCCGGAGGGCAGGAGCTGCCGCGTGGCGGCGCCGCCCTGCGCGCCTTGGAAAAAATCGATAAATCCGGACTTATCGCGATCGATGGCGTCGAGTTCGTCGTCGCCAGTGACGTGGACAACCCCCTCCTGGGCCCGTACGGCGCCGCCGCCGTGTACGGCCCGCAGAAGGGCGCCGGACCCGAGGAGGTGAAGGTGCTCGAAGGGGCCCTGGCCAGGCTCGCCGCCGTCGCCGCGCACACCCACGGCCTGGCCGGCGCCATCGAGCACGACGGGATCGTCCGTCCCATGGGCGTGGCCGCCCAGCCGGGGGCGGGCGCCGCCGGGGGAGTGGGCTTCGCCGCCCTGGCCTTCCTGTCCGCCGAGGTCCGCCCCGGCATCGAATACCTGCTCGACCTGCTCGGCTTCCACGACCTGCTCGACGGCGCCCGCCTGGTCATCACCGGCGAGGGCTCGCTGGACGAGCAGACCCTGCACGGCAAGGCCCCCGCCGGGGTCGCGGCGGCCGCCGCCAAGGCGGGAGTCCCCGTCGTCGCGGTCTGCGGACGCCGCGCCCTCGGCGACGAGGAGCTGAACGCGGCGGGCATCACGGCCGCCTACGCGCTCACCGACATCGAGCCCGACCCGGCCGTGTGCATGTCCGAGGCGGGCCCGCTGCTGGAGCGGCTCGCACGCGAGGTCGCGCGCGGACACCTTTGACGAGGGTCCGGCCGCCGGACCGTTCACGCCGCACCGGGCGCGGACGGCCCGGCCGGCCGGGCACCGGGACGTCCGGCTGCCGGGCGGGGAGATCGAGAGGCGATGAGCGTGCGGGCCGAAGACGTGGCGGACCTGGTCATCCGGTCCCGCAGGGCCGTGCTCCCGGAAGGGGAGGGCCCGGCGGCGGTGGCCGTACGGCGGGGCAGGATCGCCGGCCTGCACCCCTACGACGCCGTCCTGGAGGCCGCCGAGCAGGTCGACCTCGGCGACACCGCGCTGCTGCCCGGCCTGGTGGACACCCACGTGCACGTCAACGAGCCCGGACGGACGCACTGGGAGGGCTTCGCCTGCGCCACCCGGGCGGCCGCCGCGGGCGGTGTCACCACGATCGTGGACATGCCGCTCAACTCGCTGCCGCCGACGGTGAACGTGGCCGCGCTGACCGGCAAGCGGAGCGCCGCGGCCGGGCAGTGCCTGGTGGACGTGGGCTTCTGGGGCGGCGCGGTCCCCGGCAACGTCAAGGATCTGCGGCCGCTGCACGAGGCCGGGGTGCACGGTTTCAAATGCTTCCTGTCGCCGTCCGGCGTGGCGGAGTTCCCACCGCTGGACGTGGACGGGCTGCGGGCGGCCATGGTGGAGATCGCCTCCTTCGACGGCCTGCTGATCGTCCACGCCGAGGATCCGGAGCTGCTGGCCGAACCGGCGGGCCCCGGCTACGCGGAGTTCCTCGACTCCCGTCCCGGCCGGTCGGAGCGCCGTGCGGTCGAACTGGTCGCCGCGCTGGCGGGGGAGACCGGTGTGCGGGCGCACATCCTGCACGTGTCCTCCGCGCTCTGCCTGGAACCCTTGGCCAGAGCGCGGCGGGAGGGCGTCAGGATCACCGCCGAGACCTGCCCGCACTACCTGACGCTGACGGCCGAGGAGGTGCCGCGGGGCGCGACCGAGTTCAAGTGCTGCCCGCCGATCCGGACCTCCGCCAACCGCGAGCAGCTCTGGCAGGGGCTCGCCGACGCCGTGCTGAGCTGCGTCGTCTCCGACCACTCACCCTCCACCCCGGACCTCAAGGTGCCCGACTTCGCCGCGGCCTGGGGCGGGATCTCCTCCCTCCAACTGGGCCTGGCGGCCGTGTGGACCGAGGCCTCGCGGCGCGGGCACGGCCTCGGCCAGGTGGTCCGGTGGATGGCCGCCAACCCCGCGGCACTGGCCGGCCTGGACGGCAAGGGCGCCATCGCCGTGGGCAACGACGCCGACCTGGTCGCCTTCGACCCCGACGCCGGCCACACCGTGGACGCGGCAACCCTGCACCACAGGAACCCGGTCACGCCCTATCACGGCAGGACGCTGCGCGGCGTGGTCCGCGCGACCTGGCTGCGCGGCCGGGTCGTGGGCGACACCCCCGGCGGAGAGTTCCTGCGCCCCTCCCCGGCCGGGGCACGCTCTCCGGGACCGGAACGCGCCACAGAAGAGAGGCCCTCACCGTGAGCGGATTCACCGCACTGCCCGACCTCGCCCTGCGCACCCTCGGCGGCTCGGTCGTCGCGGCCAACGACGAGTCGTTCGCCGCGAGGGAGAGCCTGATCCGCCCAGGCCGCCCTGCCTTCCAGGCGCACACCTTCGGCCCCAAGGGGCAGGTCTACGACGGCTGGGAGACCCGGCGGCGGCGCGAGCCCGGTCACGACTGGGCCATGATCCGGCTCGGCCTGCCCGGCGTGATCCGCGGCGTCGTGATCGACACCGCGTGGTTCACGGGCAACTACCCGCCCCACGCCTCCGTCGAGGCGGCCGCGGTCGAGGGCTACCCCACGGTCGCCGAGCTGGAGGCCGCCGAGTGGGTGGAGATCGTCCCGAGGAGCGCCCTCACGGGTGACGCCGAGCATCTGTTCGACGTGACCGACGGGCGGCGCCACACGCATGTCCGGCTGAACATGTTCCCCGACGGCGGCATCGCCCGGCTGCGCGTGCACGGCGAGGTCAGGCCCGATCTGACCCTGTACGACGGCCTCGGCCTGGACCTGGCCGCGCTGGCGAACGGCGCGCTGGTCACCGGCTGCTCCAACGAGTTCTACTCCTCGCCCAACAACGTCATCGCCCCCGGCCTCGCCCGGCACCAGGCCGAGGGCTGGGAGACCGCCCGCCGCCGCGACGAGGGCAACGACTGGCTGCTGATCCGCCTGGCGGGCGCCGGCGTCGTCAAGCTCGCCGAGATCGACACGACCAACCTGCTGTTCAACGCGCCGGGATCGGTCTCGATCACCGGAACCGCCGGCGGGGACACCTGGTTCGAGCTGCTGCCCAGGACCCGCCTGCAGCCCGACACCTCGCACCGCTTCCGCCTCGGCGACGTGCCCGCCGCCACCCACGTCCGGGTGGACGTCTACCCCGACGGCGGCCTCGCCCGCGTCCGCCTGCACGGCTTGCTCAGCGAGCGCTGACGGGCCCTGAGCGGCGCCTCGCACGCCGGCTCAGTGCCAGAGGGTCACCTCAGTTCCGGGGGGAGCCTGCTGCCCACCCGGCGGGATCTGGGCCAGGACTACGCCCCGGCCCGGACCTTTTTTTATTTTCACCCTCATCCCCGCCACGCGCAGTTCCTCACGGGCCGCCTTGACGTCCTTGAACATCACGTTGGGAATGACGATGATCTTGTCGTCACCGCCGCCGCCGCCGTTGTCGCCGTCGTTCTCCCACGGCCAGCGCCACCCGCCGTTGTCGCACTGCGAGAGGGTGAGCCGGACGACGGCGCCCTTGTCGATCTCCGCGTTGGGCTGGGGATCCTGGGCGATGACCGTGCAGGGCTGGGCGGCGTCGGTCTGCTCGACGAACTGGGGGTTGAAGCCGGCGCCGCGCAGCATGGCGTCGGCCTGGTCGCGGGGCATGCCCTTGACGTCCGGCATGACCAGGCCCGCGCTCTTGACCAGGTTGACCTTGCTGCCCTCCCGGACCTGGTTGCCCACGGCGGGGCTGGTCCGCATCACCTGGCCGCGCGGCACGGTCTCGCTGGGCTGCTTCCTGACGTCGTTGACGACCAGCCCGACCTCGGCCAGCTTCGTCCGCGCGCTGTTCTCGTCCATGCCCACGACGTTGGGCACGGCGACCCGCTTGGGACCCGCCGAGGCGATGAGGACCAGCTTGGTCTTGCCCTCCGTCTCGGTGCCCGCCACCGGGTCGGTCCGTAACACGGTGCCCTTGGGCACCTTCTCGTCGTTCTCCGCCTTGCCGACCTCGACCAGGAAACCGAGCCTCCTGGCCTCGCCCTCGGCGATGGTGATGTTCTTGCCGACCAGCGAGGGCACCGTGACGGTGGTGGTCTGGGAGAACATCCAGCCGGTCACCCCGACCGCGATCACCATCACCACGGCCAGCGCGATCAGGAACCAGTTGGGCCGGAAACCCCGCCGCGCCCGGGGCGCGGCGGGCTCGGCGACGTCGGAGACGGGGCTGGTGAGCAGCTCGACGCGGGGCTGGATCAGGGTCTGGTTGGCCGGCGGTGGCGCCGCGTCCGGGCGCTGCGGCGGGCCGACCGGGACGGACGGCGCCGACCCGCTCTCCCTGGGCAGCATCCGGTGCGCGTCCACCGCGGCGACCAGCAGCGCGGTGGCGTCCGCCGGGCGGGTCGCGGGGTCGCGGGCCGTCGCCTGCGCCACCAGCGTGTCCAGCAGCGGCGGGGTGCCCGGCAGCAGCGCCGAGGGCACGGGCACGGTGTCGTGCACGTGCCGGTAGGCCACCGACATCGGGGTGTCGCCCTCGTACGGCTGGCGGCCGGTGAGGAGCTCGAACAGCATGATCCCGGCCGAGTAGACGTCGCTGCGGGCGTCGGTGGCGCCGGAGGTCACCTGTTCGGGCGACATGTAGCCGATGGTGCCGATCATGACGCCCGTCCGCGTCTGGTTGGTCGCCTCGATCGCGCGGGCCAGGCCGAAGTCCACCACCTTGACCCGGCCGTCATCGCTGAGCAGTACGTTCTCCGGTTTGACGTCCCGGTGGACCAGCCCGGCCTGGTGCGCGGCGCCCAGTGCGGCGAGCACCGGGATCATGACCTCGAGGGCCTCGCGGGCGGGCAGCCTGCCCCGGGCACGGAGCACGTCGCGCAGGGTGCGCCCCGGCACGTACTCCATCGACAGGTAGACGTTGTCTCCGTCGGTGCCCTGGTCGAAGACATGCACCACGTTGGGGTGCGAAAGGCTCGCGACCGACTTCGCCTCGCCGATGAACCGCCGCACGAACGAGGGGTCCTCGGCGAGGGAGCGGTGCATCACCTTCACGGCGACCGTGCGGTCGAGCCGGATGTCCAGAGCCAGATAGACGGTCGCCATGCCGCCCCGGGCGATCCGGGACTCAACGCGGTAACGCCCGTCGAGGAGTTTCCCGACTAGGGGGTCCGTAAGCGTCGTGTCCACCCGGCTGAGTTTACGGGCGATTTGGCGCCCGCAGGGTCCCGGTGTTCCAAACCGATGCCGAGAAGTTGACTGTTTCCTATGGATTCATCGGGGACGACGCCTCCGCGTAGCGCCGCCGGGGGATCCGCCCCGCCAGCCGGGCCTGGCGGCCCGCGACGACCGCCGAGCGCATGGCCTGCGCCATCAGGTCCGGCCGCTGCGCCCGGGTCACCGCCGTGGCCAGCAGCACCGCGTCGCACCCCAACTCCATCGCCAGCGCCGCGTCACTGGCCGTGCCGATCCCGGCGTCCAGGATCACCGGCACCTTCGCCGACTCCACGATGAGTTCGATGTTGTGCGGGTTGCGGATGCCCAGCCCCGAGCCGATCGGCGCGCCCAGCGGCATCACCGCCGCGCAGCCGGCCTGCTCCAGCCTGCGCGCCAGGGCCGGGTCGTCGCCGATGTAGGGCAGCACCACGAACCCGTCGGCGACCAGCCGCTCGGCCGCGTCGAAGGTCTCGATCGGGTCGGGCAGCAGGGTCCGCTCGTCGGAGATGACCTCCAGCTTGACCCAGTCGGTCTCCAGGGCCTCCCTGGCCAGCCTGGCGGTCAGCACGGCCTCCCCCGCGGTGAAGCAGCCGGCGGTGTTCGGCAGGACCTTGATGCCGCGCCTGCGCAGTACGTCGAGCACGGAACCCGGCGCGGACGGGTCCAGCCGCCGCATCGCGACCGTGGTCAGCTCGGTGCCCGAGACGGCCAGCGCCTGCTCCAGGATCTCCAGCGAGGGCGCGCCCCCGGTGCCCATGATGAGACGGGAGGAGAACTTCTCCCCGCCGATGGTCAGATCGTCGTCCACGTCCCTCAACCTCCCTGTACCGCGGTGAGCACCTCGACCCGGTCGGCCTCCACGAGCGCGGTGGAGTCCCACGAGCTCCGCGAGACGACCTCGTCGTTGACCGCAACGGCCACGCCGCTCCTGGCCCCGGTCAGCCTCTGCACGGCCTGCGTCACGGTGGCCCCGGAGGGCAACTCGTGCGCGGTGCCGTTGATGGTCACTTTCATCGATGCTCCCGGAAGCGGAGTGGTGAGCAGATCTCCAGCAGTTCCGGCTCCGCCTCGCCGGAACAGAGGTCGGCGGTGAGCGGGGCGAGCAGCACCCCGCCCCGGTGGTGCCCCGTGGCCAGGGACAGGCCCGGCAGGGCGGTGGGCCCCACCAGCGGCAGGTTGTCCGGGGTGCCGGGGCGCAGGCCCGCGACCACGTCGGCGAGCTCCAGCTCCGTCACGCCGGGGACCAGCTCCCGCGCGTCGCGCAGCAGCTCCCACAGCCCTCCGGCGGTCACCCGGGTGTCGAAGCCCATCTCCTCCTGGGTGGCCCCGACGACCAGCTCCCCGTCGCCACGCGGCACCAGGTAGACGTGCGAGCCGTGCACGACGCCCCGCACGCACCGCCGGAGGATCGGCTCGGGGGAGCGCAGCCGCATGATCTGGCCCTTGACCGGCCGCACCGGCGGCAGGACCTCGGGCGGCAGCCCCTCCAGCGCGCCCGACCAGGCCCCGGCCGCCAGGATCACCCGCGCGGCGCCGACGGTCCCGCCGCCGGCCAGCCGTACTCCTGTGACCGCGCCCGCGGCCGTCTCCAGCCCCGCGACCCCGGCCCGGATCTGCGCGCCCCCCCGCCGCTCCAGGGCTGTCAGGAGGGCCCTGGTGACCTTCCTGGGGTCCACCCACGCGTCCGCGCCGGCCAGCAGGCCGCCGCGGACCGACGGCGCGAGCATCGGCTCCAGGCGGCGGCACTCGCGGCCGGTGAGCCGCTCGGCGGGCAGTCCCAGCTTCTCGACGAACGCGGCGAGGTCGTCCAGCACCGCCAGGTCGTCGGCGCCGAAGGCGACGTCCAGCGTGCCGTCGGTGCGGTAGTCGAGGGCGTGACCGCTGTCGGCGGTGAGCTCGGCCGCGAACGCCGGCCACCTCGCCAGGGAGGCCAGGCCCAGCCGGAGGAGGGGCTCCTCGGTGTAGGTGACCTCGCTGACGGGCGCCAGCATGCCCGCCGCCGCGTGCGAGGCTCCCGAGGCCGGGGCGGGATCGACCACCGCCACCGAAAGCCCTCGCCTGGCCGTACGCCAGGCCGCCGAGAGCCCGACCACGCCCCCGCCGATGACGAGGACGTCGAAACGGTGCGCCATACGTGCTCCGCTCCCTTCGCCGGCATGACCCGGATCAGGTTCGTGGCGGTCGAGGGCCCGCTTGCGGCCGCGCTCGGCCCGCCGTCGGCCCCGTGTCGTGCTCGTTCGCGCCTGTGGCGCGACGTTCTCGCACGTCACCGAGCTCACCGCGGTCCTCGTCGCTCCGCAGCCCTCCTCTCAGCCCGGTGCGTTCCGGGCTCCCGCGCGTCTTGTCCCTCCCACCCTAAGGGCTGGCACAACACTCTTATCGCGCTCGGTGTGAGCTAAATACCGTTTTCGTTATCAAACCGCGTTGGCAGCGGGTCGGCCCGGCCGCTTAGGCTCGTGAGTTGTGAATCATGTCGTGGTGGTTGGCGCCGGCCTGGCCGGTGTGCGGAGTGTCGAGGCGCTACGGGCCCGCGGGTTCGGCGGCACGATCACGTTGATCGGTGAGGAGACGCACCGGCCCTACGACCGTCCACCGCTGTCCAAGAGCGTCCTGCTGGGCGAGACCGACTCCACGGTCGTCGACTCCGACCTGGACGCCCTGGAGGTCGACTTCCGCGCGGGCGTGGCCGCCAAGGGGCTGCGCGAGGGCGTGGTGGAGACCACCGAGGGCGAGCTGGCCTACGACGGACTGGTCATCGCCACCGGCGCGCGCCCGATCCGGTTGCGCGGCGACGGCCCGCAGCACGTGCTGCGCACCATCGACGACGCGCTCGAACTGCGCGCGCTGCTCGTCCCCGGGACGAAGGTCGCCGTCATCGGCGCGGGCTGGATCGGCGCCGAGGTCGCCACCGCCGCCCGCAGGGCGGACTGCGAGGTGACCGTCGTCGAGGCCGCCGGCGTCCCGCTGAGCGCCGCCCTCGGCCCCGTGGGCGCGCACACCGTCTCCTGGTACGCCCGGGCGGGTGTGGACCTGCGCCTGGGCACCGCGGTCGCCTCCGTCGACCAGGGCGGGCTGACCCTGGCCGACGGGTCCGCCGTCGAGGCCGGCGTGGTCGTCACCGGCGTCGGCGTGCGGCCCTCGGTCGAGTGGCTGGCCGGCTCCGGCCTCGAACTCGAGAACGGGGTCGTCACCGACGAGCACCTGCGCACCTCGCTGCCGGGCGTGGTCGCCGTGGGCGACTGCGCGGCGTGGTGGTCGCGCCGCTACGGCCGCCGCATGCGGGTCGAGCACTGGGACACCGCGCTGGGCGCCCCCGACGTGGCCGTGGCCGCGCTGCTGGGCGACGACGCGGTCTACGACCCGGTGCCCTACTTCTGGTCCGAGCAGTTCGGCCACATGGTGCAGTACGCCGGCCACCACGACGGCGAACGCCTGGTCCTGCGCGGGGATCCGGCCGCCGACGCCAAGTGGGCGGTCTGCTGGGTGGCCGACGACCACAGGCTCACCGCGGTCCTCGCCGTCAACCGCCCCCGAGACCTGGTCCAGGGCCGCCGCCTCATCGAGCGCGGCCGGCGGCTCGACGTCGAGCGCCTGGCCGACCCTGCGGTAGCGTTGCGCGACTGTACGGCGGCGTAACCTCGCCGCCGGGTGTTTGGCGAAGGGCTCGATGTGGTAGTGGTGGATTCGTGACGCTTTCTGTTGCGCAGATCGACCGGGAAACCGACCAGCTGGTGGGCGAGTGGCTCACCCTGAGTGAGGTGGCCAGGCGGCTCAACCTCAGTGCCGGTCGTGCCAAGCAACTTCTCAAGGACCGCAAGCTCATCGGAGTCCGGCGGGGAGGCGGCGAGCCTCAGGTCCCCGCCGCGTTCCTCGGGGCCGACGACGTCGTCAAGGGCCTGCCGGGCACGCTCACCGTGCTGCTCGACGCCGGATACAGCGACGTCGAGTCACTCCGGTGGCTGTTCACCCCGGACGAGACCTTGCCGGGGTCGCCGGTGGACGCGATCGTCGCGGGCCGCCATACCGAGGTCAAGCGGCGTGCCCAGGCCCTCGGTTTCTGACGCCCGCCTCTACCTGTGCACCGACGGGCGCCGTGACCGGGGAGATCTCGCCGACTTCCTCGACGCGGCGCTCTCGGGCGGGGTCGACATCGTGCAGCTGCGCGAGAAGGGCCTGGAGGCGCGCGAGGAGCTCGCGCTCCTGGAGGTCTTCCGCGCGGCCTGCGACCGTCATGGCAGGCTGCTGGCGGTCAACGACCGGGCCGACATCGCCTACGCGGCCCGTCCCGACGTGCTCCACCTCGGCCAGGACGACCTGCCGGTGCCGGTGGTGCGCGACATGCTCGGCGACGACATCCTCATCGGGCGTTCCACTCACGCCGACGAGGAGGCGTCCGCCGCGGCCGTCGAGCCCGGTGTCGACTACTTCTGCTGCGGCCCGATCTGGCCGACGCCCACCAAACCCGGGCGGCACGCCGCGGGACCCGGCCTGCTGCGGCACGCCGCGTCCCTGGACACCGACCGGCCCTGGTTCGGCATCGGCGGCATCGACCTCGCCAACCTGGACGAGGTCATCTCCTACGGCGTGCGCCGGGTCGTGGTCGTGCGGGCGATAACCGAGGCCGACGACCCGAAGGCGGCCGCCGAGGAGTTCCAGCGGAGGCTGGCCGCCGCGGGCTGAGGGGCGGCGGTCCCGACGGCGGACCCGGATCGGGCGGCCCATGGCCGTCCCCGGCCGGGCGCGCCGGACCGGGACGGGTGCCTTGCGGGGCGGTCCGCCGCCGACGGGCCGGGGGCCTGACCGGGCGCCCGCCGCCCGGACCGCGTCAGGTGCGGCGGGAGGTGGCGGCCACGGCCAGGTCGGCCAGGGCCGCGCGGGCCTCCCCGGTGATCGGGGCGTCGTCCAGCGAGGTCAGGGCGTCTTCGAGATAGTTCTTGATCATTCCCTCGCACGCGACGAGCGCCCCGGTCTCCGCGATGATCTGGCGGAGCCGGTCGATCCCGGCCGCGTCCAGCGCCGGGTCGCCGAGCGTGCCGCGCACCGCCTCCGCCTGTGCGGGGGAGGCCACGGCGAGCGTGCGGGCGACGAGCATCGTCCGCTTGCCCTCCCGCAGGTCGTCACCGGCGGGCTTGCCGGTCTCGGCAGGGTCGCCGAACACCCCGAGGATGTCGTCGCGGAGCTGGAAGGCGATGCCCACGGACCGGCCGTACTCCGCGCAGAGCCGGTCGATCCACGGGGCGCGGTCCCGCACGGCCAGCACCAGGCCGAGCCGGAGCGGCTGCTCCACCGAGTATCTGCCGCTCTTGTAGAGGGCGACCCGCAGCGCGCTGTCGAAGGTGTTCTCGCCGTGGGCCTGCTCCAGCAGGTCCAGGTACTGGCCGCACATCAGCTCGGTGCGCATGTGGTCGTGGACCTGCTGGGCCGCCGCCAGCGAAGCGGGGGGCAGGCCGCTGCCGCGCCACATCTCGCCGGACCAGATGAGCATGAGGTTGCCCAGCAGGATGGCCGCGCCCTCGCCGAACTGCTCGGCGGAACCGTGCCAGTCCGCCTTCTCGTGCAGCGCCTGGAACCTGCGGTGCGCCGACGGCATGCCCCGGCGCAGGTCGCTGGCGTCCATCACGTCGTCGTGCACGAGGGCGCTGGCCTGGAGGAGCTCCAGCGACGCGGCGGCGGTGAAGAGCGCGGGATCGTCGTCCCCGCCCGCGCCGCGCCAGCCCCAGTAGCAGAAAGCCGGCCGCAGACGCTTGCCGCCCGCCAGGAACTCCTCGGCGGCGGAGATGAGAGGGGCCACCTCGGGCACGCCGAGCTGGGGTCGCTGCCGCTCGATGAACTCTTTGAGAGAACGATCCACTTCGAAGCGGATGGTATCGAGCGCGGCGGCGGAAGTGGTCATGCACTGACATTATCTGGCCAGACCGACGACTCCTATCTGCAGAGGTGGGTGTTTCGTCCCCTGTTCGTGGTTGTGGCGGCCGGCGGGGCGGCCAGTACCCTAGGGACATGGCTCTGGGTCGCCCGTCAATCCTTCCCGACCGCGTGCCCACCGTCCGCGAGCTTCTCGCCGCCGGTGGCCGGTCGTTCTCCTTCGAGTTCTTCCCTCCGAAGACCGACGAGGGAGAGCGGCAGCTCTGGCGCGCCATCCGGGAGCTGGAGGCGTTGCGTCCCGCCTTCGTGTCGGTCACCTACGGCGCCGGCGGCGGCACCCGCGACCGCACGGTCGGCCTCGTGGAACGGCTCGCCCACGAGACCACGCTGACCCCGGTGGCCCACTTCACCGCCGTCGACCACTCCATCCGCGAGCTGCGCCACCTGGTGGGCCGCTTCGCGGACGCGGGCGTGCGCAACATCCTGGCCGTGCGGGGCGACCCGCCCGGCGACCCGGCGGGGGAGTGGGTGCGTCACCCCGAGGGCGTGCTCTACGCCGACGAGCTGGTCCGGCTGATCCGCCAGGCCGGCGACTTCTGCGTCGGCGTGGCGGCCTTCCCCTACAAGCACCCCAGGTCGGGCTCGGTGGAGGCCGACACCGAGCACTTCGTCCGCAAGTGCCGTGCGGGCGCCGACTACGCGATCACCCAGATGTTCTTCCGGGCGGACGACTACCTGCGGCTGCGCGATCGGGTGGCGGCCAAGGGCTGCGACACCCCGATCATCCCCGGCATCATGCCCGTCACGCAGATGAGCACGATCGCCCGATCCGAGCAGCTGTCCGGCGCGCCGTTCCCCGCGGAGGTGGCGGCGCGGTTCGAGGCCGTCGCCGACGATCCGGCCGCCGTGCGGCGGCTGGGCGTCGAGCACGCCGCCGAGCTCTGCCAGACCCTGCTCGACGAGGGCGTGCCCGGAATCCACTTCATCACCTTCAACCGCTCCAGCGCGACCCGTGAGGTCTACCAGGCACTCGACGTCGCGCCGGCGAAGGCCGCGCTGACCGTCTAGCGGGACCGGGGCGAAGGCCGCGCTGACCATCTGGCGGGACCGGGGCGAAGGCCGCGCTGACCGTCTGGCGGGACCGGGGCGAAGGCCGCGCTGACCGTCTGGCGGGACCGGCGGCCCCGTCCGGCGGGCTGGGGTCCTCGCGCTTTCCCACTCCGGCGGGCACGTCACCCGCCGGAGCGCGAGCGGCCGTCCAGGGCGGGCCGGAGCCGCTGCCCGCGGGATCTCCCGGAGGGCCTACCCTCTCAGCGGGAGCACGGCTCCGAGGATCGCGTAGCGCTCGTAGCCGCCCGGGAAGACGAACTGGGTGAGCAGGTCGACGAAACCGACGCTGCGGTAGAGGTGCCGGGCCGCGGTGGGCTGGTCGCGGGTGGACAGGACGGCGGTGCGCTCCGGGCGGCCGGCGCACATGCCCACGACCAGCGCCCGGCCGATGCCCTTGCCGTGGTAGTCGGGGTGCACGTGGATCTCGGCGAGTTCCAGGGCGTCGCCGAGCCAGCCGCGCGCGCTGCCCTCGCCGTTCCGCTCCGCGATGGCCCGGTGGACGACGTCGTGCCACCACTGCCCGGCGGCCCCGTGGAAGCCGTAGGCGAGGCCCACCGGCGTCCCGTCGGGACGCTCGGCGAACAGGCAGGTGAATCCCGGGTGGACGGCGTGGTTCCCCATGATCGTCTTCCGGCCGGGAAGCTGGTCGACGGGCGGGTTCATCGCCGCGATGTAGATCTCCAGGACCGCGTCCAGCCGGGTGGTGAACTCATCGGGGCCGACCCGTCGCAGTCCGATCACGCCACGCACCCTAGCAGGGCAGACATTGCCCGGGGTGTTGAAAGGCGCGTAAGTGATGTTTAGTAATTTTCATAAATTACTAGAGCGCTTTTTAATCGCGGGCACGTACGGGACGGCGGCCGGCCGCGCTCCCCGGTCACCGTTCCACCTCCACCGGGGTGCCGCCGGTGATGCGGACCAGTTCGGCGAAACTGGTGGGGAAGACCGTGTGCGGATGGCCCGCGGCGGCCCAGACGACCTCGTACCTGCCGAGCCAGGTGTCGACCAGCGTCCTGAGCGGGGCCGGGTGGCCGATCGGCGCGACGCCGCCGATGACCTGACCGGTGGCGGCGCGTACGAACTCCGGGGTGGCCCGCTTCACCTCGGCCGCGCCGACGGTCTCCGCGATCAGGCCGGTGTCCACCCGGTGGGCGCCGCTGGTGAGCACCAGGAGCGGCGCCCCGTCGGCGTCGAAGACCAGGCTGTTGGCGATGGCGCCGACCTCGCAGCCGAGCTGCGCGGCGGCGGTCGCGGCGGTCGGGGTGGCCTCGGCGAAGACGACGATCTCGCCGGAGACGTCGTGCTCGCCCAGGACCGCGGCGACCTTCTCGATGTTGGGATGCAACTTTTCTGGCACGCGGCCACTCTAAACAGATTGACCATTGATTACCGCTTCATCACCTCTGGCGGAGACAAGCGGTTCATCCACTATGGTCTCTTGGTTCGGACATCGGTGACACGAGGGGATGATTTTACGTGGGGGTTGACCGGCGGCTCGGAGTGGCCGCGCTCATGACGGCGGGGGCCGTGCTCGTCTCTTCGCTCGGCTCCCTCGGCGTCGCGAACGCCCAGGCCGCCCCCTCGGCGGCCCGGGTCGTCGTGGCGGAGGCCGGAGCCGCCGCGTTCGTCGCGCCCGGCAGGACGCTCAAGCTCGGCGCCAAGGGCGCCGAGGTCAAGGTGCTTCAGGCCCGGCTGAAGGAGCTCGGCTACGCGCCCGGAAAGATCGACGGCCGGTACGGCGGGGCCACCCAGGCCGCGGTCTGGGCCTTCCAGAAGGTCAACGGCGTCTCGCCGACCAGCACCGTGGCGCGCAGGACCTGGAACGCCCTGGAGGCGCCGAAGGCGCCGAAGGTGCTGGTGCCCAACGGCAAGCCGACCCGGGTCGAGATGAACCTCGCCAAGCAGGTGATGGTCCTCTACGTCGACGGGCGGGTGAAGCTGATCAGCCACACCTCCTCCGGGAGCGGGATCCCGTACTGCGAGACGGCGAACTGGAACGGCAAGGTCCAGCGCTTCTGCGGCGACGCCCGCACGCCGACGGGTGACTACAAGACGACCTGGCGCAGGGACGGCTGGCACAAGTCCTACCTCGGCCAGCTCTACAACCCGATCTTCTTCAACGGCGGCATCGCCTTCCACGGCGCGCTGTCGGTGCCGCTCGCCCCGGCCTCGCACGGCTGCGTCCGGCTGCCGATGAACGTGGCGGGGATGCTCCCCGGCCTGCTGGGCAAGGGCGTCCCGGTGCACGTGCGGGGCAGGTTCGTCCGATAGCCGCAGGTCGAGGCCCCGGGAGATCCTGATCTCCCGGGGCCTCGCCGTCTCCATGAAGATCGAACCTTTGTTCGCCGCTTTACTTGACACTACGAGTGGTCGAATTTATGTTCGATGTAATGACGTGAAACTCGCGGATCACGTCCAGGGCGGTCGATCGTGCCCGTGCCGTCGTCGCAGACGGCCGGGCCAGGTCGAGGCGGACGGGGAGAGGGGAAGCTCCTCGTCCGGCCGTCCGGGGAATTTGTCGGTGGGGTCTGCAAGTGTTGACATCACCGGCGAAGTCGCCGGGAGCCGCTTGCGACCTAGGAGGCTGAAGCACATGACCCCTCGGCTCAGCGATTCCGGCGGGCCCCGGTTGTCGCCCACGGTGCGGGCGCACCTGACCGACGCGCGTGACTGCCTGGAAGAGGCGGCCGCCGCCCGGACCCCCGCCACCCGTTACGTCGCCGCCCACCTGGCGGCGCTCAGGGCGGCCGCCGCCGTTCTGGCCGCACGGCCGCGCCCCATGGACGGCCGCAGGCGCCGGTTGCGCAGTGCCTGGGAGCTGCTGCCCGAGGCCGAGCCGCGGCTCGCCGACTGGGCCCCCTACTTCGAGGTGAGCGCCACCAAGCGGGCCTCCGCCGAGGCCGGGATGACCCGTGTGGTGTCGGCCCGGGACGCCGAGGAGCTGATCTCCGAGGCGGAGCGCTTCGTCACCACGGTGGAGAGCCTGCTCGGCGTGCCCACCCAGCCCACGCTGCCCGGCCGCGTCCCCCTCGCCGGCTAGGCCCGGCGTCCGCCGGAGGCGCCGGTCAGGCCGCCGAGGAGGCGGGGCGGGCGGCACGGTGGCGCAGCAGGAGCATGGCGGCGTCGTCGCCCAGCGGCCGGCCCACGTGGCGCAGCAGGTCGGCGCGGAGGGCGTCCAGCGCGAGCTGCGGATCGGCTCCGTTCAGCAGGTGCGCTCTGGCCGGCAGCGGGTAGAACCGGCCCGCTCCGTCGCGCGCCTCGATGACCCCGTCGGTGTAGAAGAGGACCTGGTCCCCCGGCTCGAACGGGATCTGGTGCGGCGTCGGCTCGCTGGCCTTCAGCGAGCCCATGCCCAGCGGGAGCGCCTCGTCCGGGGGATCGGCGAACCAGTGCCTGCCGTCGACGCCGAGGACCATGGGCGACGGATGACCGCAGTTGATCACGGTGATCGAGGTGCCGCCGGTGATCTCGGCCAGTATGCCGGTGACGAACTGCTCGCCGGACAGCTCCCGGGTCAGGGCGTTCTCCAGCCGGGCCACCACGCCCTGGAGCTTGGCCTCGTCGTGCGCGGCCTCCCGGAAGGCGCCGAGGACCACCGCGGCGGTCTCCACGGCCTCCAGGCCCTTGCCCTGGACGTCTCCCACGATGATCCGGACCCCGTGCGGGGTGGTCACCACCTCGTACAGGTCACCGCCGATCCTGGCCTCGGCGGTGGCCGAGGTGTAGGAGACGGCCACGCCGATCCCCGGCCCCGCGCGGCGCGGCACGGGCCGCAGCAGCACGCGCTGGGCGGCCTCGGCCACCGAGCGGACATCGGCCAGCTGCCTCTCGTGGCGGAGCCGTCCGGCGCTGGCCAGCACGCTGGCCACGGTGACGCCGAGGATGGCGGCCATGGTGATGTTGGTACGGGGCGTCCAGAGAATGTCGTTGTAGAGGCCCAGGGCGACGCACAGCGCCAGGGCGATCACGCCGACCACCGTGGTCCTGGCCAGCCCGCAGGCCACACTGGCGAAGGCCGGGCCCAGGGCGAGCAGGGGCAGGAGGCCGGACGTCGGGCCGGAGCCGAAGTCGATCAGGGCCACGACGCCCATGACGATGAAAGGCAGGAGCTTCAGAATGTCCTGGGTCCTGCTGCCTCCGACGGAGGTCAGCAGCCTCAGGAACGCGCGGGTCTTGGTCGACCCCAGAGACGCCATGAGGGCGTCGAGACGGCTTTTGGGGCGTCTTCGAGAGTGATCGTGTCGATCCTCTCTCCCTGCCATGTCCACCACATCTCGTTAAATGCCATGTTTGCCTTTTCCTACCACAGGGACCGCCACCCGTGGCGCGATGAAGGCGATGTTCTAACGAGACGACGAGATTTCCCGGTGGGTGGGCACGCCGGCCCCCGGCGCACCCACGACCGGACGGGTCGTCAGAAGGATTCGACGGCGCGTCGTGCCTCGGGGTCCAGGACACCCCAGTTGATGAGCTCCTCGGTGAGCTCGGTGGGGGACTTGTCATAGATCACGGCGAGGGAGCGGAGATCCTCCTGGCGGATGGACAGCACCTTGCCGTTGTAGTCGCCACGCTGGCTCTGGATCGTGGCCGCGTAGCGGGCGAGCGCACCTGCCTTCTCCTTGGGGAGCTGGGCAAGACGCTCAAGGTCGATCACAAGCTTCGGTGTCGGGCCGAGCGGGCTCGGGGCGGCGCCACCCGGCAGCAACTCCGAGACCGGAACACCGTAGAAGTCGGCCAGCTCGGCAAGCTTCTGCACGGTCACGGCGCGGTCCCCGCGCTCGTAGGAGCCGACGACAACCGCCTTCCAGCGTCCGCGGGACTTCTCTTCGACTCCGTGCAGGGACAGGCCCTGCTGGGTGCGGATGGCGCGGAGTCGTGCACCCAGCGACTTGGCGTACTCAGACGGCATGGTGTGGCCCCCCGGCTCTCTTATGTGCTGCTTTCACTTGATTGTGCTCCCTCGCAACATATGCCCCAACCACCGGGTTGGTGCCCGGGGTAGGCACCTTCGGTGACCGGAGCGTCAGGGTTTACCCGATAACGCCGCGAGGTGTGGTTACGGACAGTGACGGTAAAGCGGTGGGCGTCTAAGGTCAAGCTGATTGGAAAAAAGATGTCGAATCCGATCCGACGCGGTCCTCCTCAAACGCCGCACTTGTCCCACCCCGGATAGTGAATCATCAAGGTTTTCCCTGCTTGCCGCCGGATCCAGGCTTCTTCGGCGGGTTTCGGGGCAACATCATCACCGGGCACGGCGCTGCGCGTATGATCTTCGATGAGATGTCGCCGAGGAAGACCCGGCGCAACGGCCCCGTTTCGCTGGAGGCGCAGATCAGCATCGAACCCTCGCAGTCGGTGTTGCCCAGCGCCGCCGCCACGCTCCTGCCCTCCAGCACCGCCACGTCGACCTCCACCCGCCGGTGCCCGCGAGCGGCCGCCTTGAGGTCCGTCGCGACCCTCTCCCGCAGCCGGTTGAGCATCTCCTCCTCTATCCGCGCCTGCCGCCCGCCGCTCAGCACCAGGGTGATCAGGCGCAGCGGCACGTCCATCTGCAGGGCCGTCGCGGCGGCCTGCCGTACCGCCTCGCCGGAGGCGGGGTCGCGCCGGTAGGCCACGGTCAGCCGCTGGATCCGGGGCGGATGCTCCTCGCCGTACCCCCGAGGCGCCAGCGCGACGGGCACGGGGGAGGCGTGCAGGAGCTGGTCGGCGGTGCTGCCCAGGCGGATACGGCCCCGGCCCCCTCCGGGGGCCGAGCCGATGACCACCACGTCCGCCTTGGTCCTGCCGGCGAGCTGCACCAGGCCGCGCCCGCTGCCCCGGTTGCCGTGCAGGACGTAGTCGATCGGCACGTCGTCCACGTCCGCCAGCAGCCGCCGCGCCTGGGCGATGGTCAGGGCGGCCTCTTCGGCCACGTACGCCTGCCACTCGGCGTCGATCTTGCCGGGGCCCGGCGTGGTCCAGGCGGGGGCGTGCACGTGGGCCACCGTCAGCCGTGCTCCGCTCTGCCTGGCCAGCAGCAGGGCCAGCCAGAGACCGTCCTTGCCGCGCGACTCGGGGATGAACCCGGCGAGAACATGCTCGATCTTCATCGGACGCTCCGGTTGAGATGGGAGTGGCGGTAGCCGTACAGGAAGTAGGCCAGCAGGCCGACCAGCATCCAGATGGCGAAGGCCAGCCAGGTGACCCCCGCCAGCCCGAGCATCACGATGACGCAGAAGATCACGCCGAGGATCGGCGTGATCGGGAAGAGCGGTGTCCTGAAGCTGCGCGGCAGGTCGGGCCGGGTACGGCGGAGCACCAGCACGCCGACGTTGACGATGGCGAAGGCGAACAGGGTGCCGATGCTGGTGGCCTCGGCGAGCTGGCCCAGCGGGATGAACCCGGCGAGCACCGAGACGAACGCGGCCACGATGAGCGTGTTGGCCACCGGGACCTGGCGGCGCGGGTTCACCTTCTCGAAGATCTTCGGTATCAGGCCGTCGCGCGACATCGCGAACAGGATGCGGGTCTGGCCGTACAGCACGGTGAGGACCACGCTGGCGATGGCGATGACCGCGCCGAAGGAGATGATGATGCCCGCCCAGGTGGAGCCGGTGGCCAGGTCGGCGATCAGGGCGAGGCTGGCCTCGGTGGTGTGCGGGTTGAACTGCTGCCACGGCATGGCGCCGACGGCGGCCAGCGCCACCGCCACGTAGACGATCGTGACGATGACGAGGGAGAGGATGATCGCCAGAGGTAGGTCGCGCTTGGGGTTCCTGGCCTCCTCGCCGGCGGTGGAGGCCGCGTCGAAGCCGATGTAGGAGAAGAAGACCTGCGAGGCGGCGGCGGTGATGCCGGCGACGCCCATCGGGGCGAACGGCGCCAGGTTGCCCGTGTTGAACGCGGTGAAGGCCACGACGCAGAAGAAGACGAGCACCGCGATCTTGATCATCACGAAGATCGCGTTGGCGGTGGCGCTCTCGGACGCCCCGCGCAGCAGCAGCCAGGTGGCGAGCACGACGATGAGGATCGCGGTGAGGTTGATCACCCCGCCCTGGTCGCCGGGGGAGTGGGTGATGGAGGCCGGCAGCTCCCAGCCGAACAGGTCCTGGAGGAAGTGGTTGAGGTATTCGCCCCAGCCGACCGCCACCGCCGCCACCGAGACGGCGTACTCCAGCATCAGGCACCAGCCGCAGACCCACGCCACGAGCTCGCCCAGGGTCGCGTAGGCGTAGGAGTAGGACGAGCCGGAGACGGGGATCGTGCCGGCCAGCTCGGCGTAGGACAGGGCCGAGAACAGGGCCGTGATCGCCGCCAGCACGAACGCGGCCACCACCGCGGGACCCGCCTTGGGTACGGCCTGGCCGAGGATGACGAAGATGCCGGTGCCGAGGGTGGCTCCGACGCTGAAGAGGGTGAGCTGCCACAGGGTCATGGTCCGGCGCAGCTCGCCGCCCTCGCCGTGGCCGCCCTCGGCGATGATCTCGTCGGCGGGTTTGGTGCGGAACAGCCGATGTGCCACGGAAGCCATGTCTCGTTCCTCCTCGACTGCGCCTGTGCGGTGATGATCGGTCATGCCGGGAGGAACGGCCAGGGCCACGGCCGCCGGAGCGCGGCGGCCGGGCCCGCGGTCAGAGCGTGCTGGCCAGCGGCCAGGTGGCGTTGGGGGTGACGATCGTGCCCCCCTTTCCCGCCAGGATCCGCTCGGCCTCGTCCAGCTTGCCGATGGCGGCCATGTCGCCGGTCGTCTCCACGAACCGGCAGGCCGCCTCCACCTTCGGCCCCATCGAACCGGCGGGGAACTCCTCCGCGCGCAGCTCGTGGGGAGTGGTGTGGGCGATGTCCTCCTGCTGCGGGGTGCCGAAGTTCCTGGCCACCCGCGGCACGTCGGTCAGCATCATGAAGACGTCCGCCTCCAGGGCCTCGGCGAGCACCGACCCGGTGAGGTCCTTGTCGATGACCGCCTCGACGCCCTGGAGCCGGCCCTTCTCGTTGCGGATGACCGGGATGCCGCCGCCTCCGGCGCAGATCGTCAGGACGTGGTCGCGGACCAGGCGGCGGATCAGCCGGGTCTCCACGACCCGCTGCGGGGCGGGGGAGGGGACGACCCTGCGCCAGTACTGCCCGTCCGGCTTGACCGTCCAGCCGTACTCCCGGGCCAGTTTCTCGGCCTCCTGCCGGTCGTAGACCTCGCCGACGAACTTGGTCGGGTCGTCGAACGCGGGGTCCACCGCGGAGACGAGCGTCTGGGTGACCATCGCCGCGACCTGCCGTCCGGGCAGCGCGTTCTGCAGCGCCTGGAGCATCCAGTAGCCGATCATGCCCTGGGTCTCGGCGACGATCGTGTCGAGTTGGTAGGGCCGGGTCAGATTGGCGTCCTTGGCGCTCTCCAGCGCCAGCACGCCCACCTGCGGGCCGTTCCCGTGCGTGATGATCAGCTCGTGCCGCTCGGCCAGCGAGGCCAGCGACGTGACCGCGTCACGGAGGTTCTCCTGCTGGACGTCGGCGTCGGGCCGCTGCGCCCTCCGCAGCAGCGCGTTGCCCCCCAGGGCTACCAGAACGCGCATCTGCCGTCCTCTCGCCGGTGCCTTGATGGTGTGGTGGTGTGCGTGGTTTCGGTCGTCCAGGGTGGCCGGGATGGCTGGTGCCTTGACGGTGTGGTGGTGTGCGTGGTTTCGGTCGTCCAGGGTGGCCGGGATGGCCGGTGCCTTGACGGTGTGGTGGTGTGCACGGCCTCAGTCCCCCAGGGTGGCAACCATGATGGCCTTGATGGTGTGGAGCCGGTTCTCGGCCTGGTCGAAGACGATCGAGCGCGGTGACTCGAAGAGCTCTTCGGTGACCTCCAGCGCGTCGTAGCCGGTCTTCTCGAACAGGTCCTCGCCGACCCTGGTCTCCCGGTTGTGGAAGGCCGGCAGGCAGTGCATGAACTTCACCTTCGGGTTGCCGGTGGCCTTCACCACCTCCGCGTTGACCTGGTACGGCATGAGCAGCTTGATGCGCTCGTCCCACACCTCCTTGGGCTCGCCCATGGACACCCACACGTCGGTGTAGAGGAAGTCCACACCCTTGACGCCCTTGTTCACGTCCTCGGTGACGGTGACGGTGGCGCCGGTCCGTTTGGCGAGGTCCCTGGCGGGCTTGACGACCGTCTTCTCGTCGGGCCAGAGGTCCTTGGGGGCGACCATCCGCACGTCCATGCCGAGCATGGCACCGGTGACCAGCAGCGAGTGGCCCATGTTGTTGCGGGCGTCGCCGAGGTAGGCGTAGGAGACGTCGTGCAGGGGTCTGTCGCTGTGCTCCTGCATGGTGAGCATGTCGGCGAGCATCTGCGTCGGGTGCCACTCGTCGGTGAGGCCGTTCCAGACCGGGACGCCGGCGTAGGCGGCGAGCTCATCGATGTAGGCCTGCTTGCTGCCCCGGTACTCGATGGCGTCGAACATCCGGCCGAGGACCCGCGCGGTGTCCTTGACCGACTCCTTGTGGCCCATCTGGGAGCCGCTGGGGTCGAGGTAGGTGACGTGGGCGCCCTGGTCGTGGGCGCCGACCTCGAACGCGCAGCGGGTGCGGGTGGAGGTCTTCTCGAAGATCAGCGCGATGTTCTTGCCCGTGAGCCGGGGATCCTCGTTTCCCGCGTACTTGGCGGCCTTGAGGTCGGCCGACAGCCTGATCAGGAACGTGAACTCGTCGGGTGTGAAGTCGAGTTCCCTGAGGAAGCTGCGGTTGCGCAGGTTGAATGCCATGGATGTCCCCCGTCGTGTCCCCGTGACGATGAAGCGGCTCAGATGCCGTCGCGTTCGAGCGGGCAGCTCATGCAGCGCGGCCCGCCCCGGCCCCGGCCGAGCTCGCTGCCCGGGGTCGTGATCACCTCGATGCCGTTGTCGCGCAGGTAGTTGTTGGTGGTGGTGTTGCGCTCGTAGGCGACGACGACGCCGGGTTCGACGGCCAGGACGTTGCAGCCGTCGTCCCACTGCTCCCGCTCGGCGGCGTAGACGTCCTGGGTGGGGGTGAGGACCTTGATGTCGTCCAGGCCGAGGGCCCGGGCGATCGCCTTGTGCATGTCCTCCGCGGGATGGTCGGTGATCTTGAGTTCCTTCTCGGTGTCGCCGGGTTCGACCGTGTAGGAGGGCAGCATGCCCAGGCCGGCGTACTTGGTGAACACGCCGACGTCCACGTTGGTCATCACCGTGTCCAGGTGCATGAACGCCCGGGCCTTCGGCATGTTCAGCGCGACGATCTTCTTCGCCGAGCCTCTGTTGAACAGGCTCCGCGCGAGCATCTCCACCGCCTGCGGCTGGGTGCGCTCGCTCATCCCGACCAGCACCGTGTCCCGGCCGATGACCAGCACGTCGCCGCCCTCGATGGTGGCCGGCGCGGCGGCCAGGCCCGGCATCCAGACGTTGTAGCCGTCCGGTCCGGGCCGGTCGTAGCCGGCGGCGAACATCGGGTGGTGGCGGTAGATGGCCTCGTAGTTCACGGTCTCGCGCTGGCGGGCCTTCTTCTTCATCGCGTTGACGGAGACGCCGTCGTAGATCCAGCAGGAGGTGTCGCGGGTGAACAGGTGGTTGGGCAGCGGCGGCAGGATGAAGTCGTCGTACTCCAGGGTGTGGAAGGCCAGGCTCTTGGGGTCGGTGCCCCGCTCCACCAGTTCGCGCTTGGTGATGCCGCCGGTGAGGTAGAGCTGGAGTTCGGCGGAGTCCATCGCGTCGAACACGTTGCGGAGGGCGTCGATGGCCATCGGCCCGAAGTAGCGCTCGTCGATGGTGCCGTCCAGGATGTGTTTGCGGGCCTCGGGGATGTCGACCGTCTCGCGCAGCAGGTCGGCCAGCATGTAGACGGTGATGCCGCGGTCGCGCAGCACCTGCTGGAACTGCTCGTGCTCCTCCACGGCCCGTTGCACCCACAGCACGTCGTCGAAGAGGAATTCGTCCTTGTTCGAGGGGGTGAGCCGCTTGAGCGCCAGTTCGGGCTGGTGCAGCAGGACCTGGTGGAGCCTGCCCACCTCGGAGTCGACATGAAAGGTCATTTCTTCTCTTCCTTCGCCGTTGTCAACGAGTCCGTCCGGAGGATGAGGCCGGTGCTCTCTCCCTGGGGCCGTACTCGCCACGTTTCGCCTTGGTCCAGATGTAGACCGGGATGCCCGCGAGCATCATCAGGAAGCCGATGAAGACCGCCTCCAGACCGGCGCCGTAGGTCATCCAGAAGGCGAACAGGATGGCTACGGCGGTGATGGCCAGGTCGCGGCCCAGCCGGGCTCCGTGGACCTTTCTGGCCCCGGTGACCAGCCAGAACAGCTGGGCGCACGCGGAGAAGAAGTAGGGGATGACCGTGGTGAAGGTGGCGATCAGCAGGATCTTGTCGAAGCCCTCGGTGGTGCCGAAGTAGTTGTAGACCGCGACCAGCGAGGTCAGCGCGGTGCCCAGGACGATGCCCACCCACGGGGCGCCGCGGCGGTTCTCCCTGCTGAAGATCGCCGGGAACAGGCCGTCCCTGGCCGCGGCCATCGGCATCTCGGCCACGAGCATGGTCCAGCCGTTGATGGCGCCGATGCCGGAGACGACCGCGCAGGCCGCCATGATGCCGCCGCCGACGCCGCCGCCGAACATGTTGTTGATCGCCTCGGCGAACGGGGCGGGGGAGTTGACGAGGGCGTCGTGCGGGACGGTGCCGAAGATGGCGACGGTGCTGAGCATGTACATCGCGGCGCAGATCAGCACGCCGTAGACGCTGGCCCTGCCGATGTTGCGCGCCGGATTCCTGATCTTCTCCGCCACGATGGTGACGCTCTCGACGCCGGAGTAGATGAACAGCGCGAGCGCGCCGGCGGTGGATATGGCGCCGATCCAGTTGCCGTCGGTGGCGTTGAACGGGCCGAAGTTGGCGCCGCGGACGAAGAACAGCCCGACCACCGCGACGAAGATCAGCGGGATGAACTTCAGCACCGTCGTGACCAGTGTGAAGGCGCCGATGTTCCGCACGCCGCTCAGGTTGATCAGCGCCGGGATCCACAGGGCGACGAAGGCCAGGACGACCTGGGCGACGGCGGAGTCCCAGTGCAGGAAGTAGTTGACGTAGTTGACCCAGACGACGGCGATCGCGGCGTTGCCGATCCAGGCGGTCAGCCAGAACGACCAGGCGTTCCAGAAGCCGGGGAACTCGCCGAAGGCGTCCTTGGCGTAGGCGTACGGCCCGCCTCCCGCGGGCACCCGCGCGCCGAGCCTGCCGAACACGACGGCGAGCGCGATGGCGCCGATCGACACCAGGCCCATCGCCAGGATGCTGACCGTGCCGTAGGCGGCGAGGGAGGCCGGCAGCAGGAACACACCCGTGCCCACGATGTTGCCGACGACGAGTGACGTCGCTGCGGGGAGACCGAGTTTGCCGTGTTCGGACGCTATGGCCTCGGCCGCGTCGTCGCGGATCACTCCTTCTTCGGCGGCGGTGCGTCCTTGTGGACGATCGCCAAAGGAATCCCCCATCTCGCGCCCCCCGGCACACATCCCCCGTATCGCCACATTTAGTGGCAATACCCAATGAGGTCCCCAGGGGCAGAAAGGATGAAACCCGCGCTACCAGGGCGGACGGCGCCCGGACACGCCGGTGTCAGCCGCGGGGCAGCACCTGGGATACGGAGGCCGGGCCGGCCTCCGTTCCCGAGATCGGCGGGAGCACCACGGCCATGATCGCCATGATCGCGGCCAGCAGGGCGACGGGGAGCAGGACGAGGACGGACGCGCGGCGGCGCGGGGGCAGGAGTTCCGCGGTGACCACGCCGGTGGCGAAGGACGACAGGGACTCCGCCAGGAGGGGGTCCTCCCCGTGGAGCCGGTCGGCGATCCCGTCGAGTGTGCGCTTCTCGCGAGCGGACAGGCCCATGTTCTCGATCCCCCGGTGGCTGACGATGACGCGAAGGATTTTAATGGCACTTTGTCTGGTTTTGCCAAGCCGGTGAGGTAGATCTTCCTCGCCGCCCCCGGCCCTTACTCCTCGTCCCCCTTCCGCGCCAGCGCGTCCGCGCCGCTCACGATCTCGGTGAGCTCGGTGGTGATCTCGGCCTGCCGCGCGGAGTTGGCCCGGCGGGTGAGCCGGCCGATCAGCTCGTGGGCGTTGTCGGTGGCCGACGTCATCGCCTGCCGGCGGGCGGCGTGCTCGGCGGCGCTGGACTCCAGCAGCATGCTCCAGATCCGGCCCCGAACGTACTGCCGCAGCAGCAGGTCGAGCACGGCGCCCGGGGCCGGCTCGAACTCGTACGGCGGCAGGGGGGCGGATGCGGAGCCCTCGGCCCGGCCGCCGATCTCCCGCTCCTCGATCTCCAGGGGCAGGATCCGGCGCACCCGGGTCTCCTGGGTCAGCATGGAGACGAACTCGGTGAAGACGACGTGCACCTCGCCCACCCCGCCCTCCCGGGTGGGCATGTCGAAGGCCTTCACCAGCGTCTGGCCGATCTCGGCGGCGACGTCGTAGGTGGGGTGGTCCGACAGGCCGACCCACTCCCGCTCGGTCCTCCTGCGCCGGAAGCGGTAGAAGTCCACCGCCTTGCGGCCCGACAGATAGAACACCGGCTCCTTGTCCTGCCCGCGCAGGAGCGCCGCCAGCGCGTCCCCCTGGCGCAGCACGTTGTGGTTGAAGCCGCCGCAGAAGCCCCGGTCGCTGCTCATCAGCAGCACGGCCACGCGCGAGGTGTCGGGCTTGCGGTTGAGCAGCGCGTGGTTCATGTGGGTGCCGTGGCTGACGAGGATGGAGGCCGCCCGGGTGATCTCCGTGGCGTACGGCCTGGCGGAGTCGAGGCGCCGGCGTGCCCGGGGGATCCGGGAGGAGGCGATGAGCTCCTGCGCCCGGGTGATCTTGGCCGTCGAGGTGACGGACCGGATGCGCGCGCGGATCGCGCGGAGTTGGGCGCCCATGCTCTCCCCCGAGGACTGCTGCCGGCCGGGATGCCGTCACGGTTGGCCCTGCCCTCGGCGGTCGCCGTCACGGCCGGGGGAGGGGAGAGTTTGCCAATTAATGGGCCTGGACCGCTCCAAGTGCCATGTGTGGCGCTATTTCATAGTTTGATGCCGTTAGAGAAGTAAGGGGCCGATTCCGGCCCACTGCCCGGCGGCTGCTAACGTGAGGTCGTTGACTTCCTTTAAGACCCGTCCCGTGAGGCGGGAAAGGTGGTGTTTTCTTTGGCTGATGCCATTTCGCATGCTCACAGTGGCGCACGCGCGGTCCTCGAGGGGCCCGACATCAATCGCGCGCTGGTCCGCATCTCCCACGAGATCCTTGAGCGCACCAAGGGCGCCGAGGACATCGTCCTCCTCGGGATCCCCACGCGGGGCGTCCATCTGGCCCGGCGCCTGGCCGCCTGCATCAAGCAGTTCGAGGGCCGCTCGGTCCCCGTCGGATCCCTCGACGTGACGATGTACCGCGACGACCTCCGCCTCCGCCCCGCCCGCGCGCTGGGCCGCACCGAGCTGCCGGCCGACGGCATCGACGGAAGGATCGTCGTCCTCGTCGACGACGTCCTCTACTCCGGCCGCACCGTCCGCTCCGCGCTCGACGCGCTCAACGACCTGGGCCGCCCGCAGGCCGTCCAGCTCGCCGCCCTGGTCGACCGCGGCCACCGCGAGCTGCCCATCCGCGCCGACTACGTGGGCAAGAACCTGCCGACCTCCAAGTCCGAGATCGTCAAGGTCTACCTGGAGGAGAACGACGGCCGCGACGCGGTCCTGCTGCTGAAGGAGGACGACAAGTGAAGCGGCACCTGATCTCGGCGGCCGACCTGAGCCGCGACGACGCCCTGCTCATCCTGGACACCGCCGACGAGCTGGCGAAGATCTCGGAACGCTCCATCAAGAAGCTGCCCACCCTGCGCGGCCGTACCGTGGTCAACCTCTTCTTCGAGGACTCCACCCGGACCAGGATCTCCTTCGAGGCGGCGGCCAAGCGCCTGTCGGCGGACGTCATCAACTTCTCCGCCAAGGGCTCCAGCGTCTCCAAGGGCGAGTCGCTCAAGGACACCGCGCTCACCCTGGAGGCGATGGGCGCCGACGCCGTCGTCATCCGGCACGGCGCCTCCGGCGCGCCGCACCGCCTGGCCGGCTGGGTGCGCGGCAGCGTCGTCAACGCCGGCGACGGCACCCACGAGCACCCCACCCAGGCCCTGCTCGACGCCTTCACCATGCGCCGCCGCCTCGGCCCGCTGGACGGCCGGAAGGTCACCATCGTCGGCGACGTGCTGCACAGCCGGGTGGCCCGCTCCAACGTGCTGCTGCTGAACACGCTCGGCGCCGAGGTGACCCTGGTCGCCCCGCCCACGCTGCTGCCGGTGACCGTGGACTCCTGGCCGTGCGAGGTCTCCTACGACCTCGACTCCGTGCTGCCCAAGTCGGACGTGGTGATGATGCTGCGCGTGCAGCGCGAGCGGATGAACGCCGCGTTCTTCCCCACCGAGCGGGAGTACAGCCGCCGCTACGGTCTCGACCGCGACCGGGTCGCGAAGATGCACGACGAGGCCATCGTGATGCATCCCGGCCCGATGAACCGGGGAATGGAGATCGCGGCCGAGGTGGCCGACTCTCCGCGCTCGACGATCGTCGAGCAGGTCGCCAACGGTGTGACCACTCGCATGGCCGTTCTGTACCTGCTGCTTGGCGGCGCCGACCTCGGGGGAGAGATCCAGTGACCACCACCGTCATCAAGGGGGCGAAGATCCTCGGCGGCGAGCCCGCCGACATCCTGATCCGCGACGGGGTCGTCGCCGAGATCGGCCGGGGACTGGCCGGCGACACGGAGATCGACGCCCGGGGCCTCATCGCCCTGCCCGGCCTGGTGGACCTCCACACCCACCTGCGCGAGCCCGGCCGCGAGGACGCCGAGACCGTCGAGACCGGCACCCGCGCCGCCGCCCTGGGCGGCTACACCGCGGTGCACGCCATGGCCAACACCGACCCGGTGGCCGACACCGCCGGCGTCGTGGAGCAGGTCTGGCGCCTGGGCCAGGAGGCCGGCCACTGCGACGTGCGGCCGGTCGGCGCCGTCACCGTCGGCCTCCAGGGCGAGCGCCTGGCGGAGCTCGGCGCGATGGCCGACTCCGCCGCGCGGGTCCGGGTCTTCTCCGACGACGGCAAGTGCGTCTCCGACGCGGTGCTCATGCGCCGCGCGCTGGAGTACGTCAAGGCCTTCGACGGCGTGGTCGCCCAGCACGCCCAGGAGCCGCGCCTGACCTCCGGCGCGCAGATGAACGAGGGCGCGGTCTCCGGCAGGCTCGGCCTGACCGGCTGGCCGGCGGTCGCCGAGGAGGCGATCATCGCCCGTGACTGCCTGCTCGCCGCGCACGTCGGCTCCCGCCTGCACGTCTGCCACCTGTCCACGGCGGGCTCGGTGGAGATCGTCCGCTGGGCCAAGTCGAAGGGCTGGAACGTCACCGCCGAGGTGACCCCGCACCACCTGCTCCTCACCGACGATCTCGTCGAGGACTCTCCCGTCGGCTCCTACAACCCGATCTACAAGGTCAACCCGCCGCTGCGCACCCGCGCGGACGTGGAGGCGCTGCGCGAGGCCCTGGCCGACGGCACGATCGACTGCGTCGCCACCGACCACGCCCCGCACCCGGTCGAGGACAAGGAGACCGAGTGGGCCGCCGCGGCGATGGGCATGATCGGTCTGGAGACGGCCCTGTCGGTGGTCCAGGAGGCCATGGTGGAGACCGGGCTGCTCGACTGGGCCGGTGTCGCCGAGCGCATGTCCGCCGCCCCGGCCAGGATCGGCCGGCTGGAGGGCCACGGGCAGCCGATCGAGGTCGGCGCCCCGGCCAACATCACCCTCTACGACGCCGCCGTGCGCGCCGAGGTGGACCCGGCCGGCTACGCCTCCAGGAGCCGTAACACCCCGTACGAGGGCAGGACCCTCCCGGGCCGGGTCGTGGCCACCTTCCTGCGCGGCCGGCCGACCGTCCTGGACGGAAAGCTCGCGTGACGGCCCTCGCCCGCCGGAGGCGGCCCGTCCGCCCGGCGGGCGTCCCACATCGTGGAGGCGCCCCCCTCCGGGGCGCCGGATATTTCATACTTTGCGGAGCAATGACCGAGATGATCGGGGTGTTTGAGTGACCGCAGTGCTAGTGCTGGAAGACGGACGTGTCTTCCATGGGACTCCCTATGGAGCCGAGGGGGAGACCTTCGGTGAGATGGTCTTCAACACCGGGATGACCGGCTACCAGGAGACGCTCACCGACCCCTCCTACCACCGCCAGATCGTCGCGATGACCGCGCCGCACATCGGCAACACCGGGGTCAACGACGAGGACCCCGAGTCCTCGCGCGTCTGGGTCTCCGGCTACGTGGTCCGCGAGCCCGCGCGCGTCTCCTCCAACTGGCGGGCCAACCGCTCCCTCGACGACTACCTCAGGGAGCAGGGCGTCGTCGCCATCGCCATCGCCGGCACCCGTGCCCTCACCCGCCACCTGCGCGAGCGCGGCGCCATGCGCGCCGGCGTCTTCTCCGGCGCCGCCCTCGCCCCGGTCGAGGAGCTCCTGGAGCGCGTCCGGCGCAGCCCCGCGATGGAGGGCGCCGACCTGGCCGAGGCGGTCTCGACCGCCGAGCCGTACGTCGTGCCGGCGGTCGGCGCCAAGCGCTTCACCGTGGCGGCCGTCGACCTCGGCATCAAGGCGATGACCCCGCACCGGATGGCCGAGCGCGGCTGCGAGGTGCACGTCCTGCCGGCCTCCAGCACCGCCGAGGACATCCTCGCGCTCAACCCGGACGGGGTGTTCTTCTCCAACGGCCCGGGCGACCCGGCCACCGCCGACGGGCCGGTCGAGGCGGTGCGCGGGGTCCTCGACTCCGGCACGCCGTTCTTCGGCATCTGCTTCGGAAACCAGATCTTCGGCCGGGCCCTCGGCCTGGGCACCTACAAGCTCCGCTACGGCCACCGCGGGGTCAACCAGCCGGTCCAGGACCGGCGCACCGGCAAGGTGGAGATCTCCGCGCACAACCACGGCTTCGCCGTGCGGGCCCCCCTGGAGGGGACCTTCGACACGCCGTACGGCCCGGCGGAGGTCAGCCACGTCAACCTCAACGACGACTGCGTCGAGGGACTGCGGCTGCTCGACCGCCCCGCCTTCAGCGTCCAGTACCACCCCGAGGCCGCGGCCGGTCCGCACGACTCCGCCGGCCTGTTCGACGGCTTCTGCGCGCTGATGGAATCGGCCAGGGGACGAGTGAGCGTGACCGCGGGCGCGGGCGAGGAGCCGGGCGCCGACACGGAGGGAAGCAAGGGTGCCTAAGCGCACGGACATCCAGTCGGTCATGGTGATCGGCTCCGGGCCCATCGTGATCGGGCAGGCCTGCGAGTTCGACTACTCGGGCACCCAGGCCTGCCGCGTGCTGCGCGCCGAGGGCTTCCGCGTGATCCTCGTCAACAGCAACCCGGCGACGATCATGACGGACCCCGAGTTCGCCGACGCCACCTACGTCGAGCCGATCACCCCGGACATGGTCGAGAAGATCATCGCCAAGGAGCGCCCCGACGCGCTGCTGCCCACCCTCGGCGGCCAGACCGCGCTGAACACCGCGATCGCCCTGCACGAGGCCGGCGTCCTGGCCAAATACGACGTCGAGCTGATCGGCGCCGACGTGGACGCCATCCAGGCGGGCGAGAACCGCGAGCTGTTCAAGGGCATCGTGGCCAAGGTCGCGCGGGAGCGCGGCCTCAACGCCGACTCGGCCCGCTCGTTCGTCTGCCACACCCTGGACGAGTGCCTGACGGCCGCCGGCGAGCTGGGCTACCCGCTGGTCGTGCGCCCCTCCTTCACCATGGGCGGCGTCGGCTCCGGCTTCGCCCACGACGAGGAGGGACTGCGCCGCATCGCCGGAGCGGGCCTCGACGCCTCGCCGACCACCGAGGTGCTCCTGGAGGAGTCCATCCTCGGCTGGAAGGAGTACGAGCTGGAGGTCATGCGCGACAAGGCCGACAACGTCGTCATCGTCTGCTCCATCGAGAACATCGACCCGATGGGCGTGCACACCGGCGACAGCGTCACCGTGGCCCCCGCCCTGACGCTCACCGACCGCGAGTACCAGAACATGCGCGACGTCGCCATCGCGGTCATCCGCGAGGTCGGCGTGGACACCGGCGGCTGTAACATCCAGTTCGCCGTCGACCCGGCCACCGGCCGCATGGTCGTCATCGAGATGAACCCGCGCGTCTCCCGCTCCAGCGCGCTCGCCTCGAAGGCCACCGGCTTCCCGATCGCGAAGATCGCCGCCAAGCTGGCCATCGGCTACACCCTGGACGAGATCCCCAACGACATCACCAAGGAGACCCCGGCGTCGTTCGAGCCCTCGCTCGACTACATCGTGGTCAAGGTGCCCCGCTTCGCCTTCGACAAGTTCCCCGGCGCCGACCAGACCCTGACGACCCACATGAAGTCGGTCGGCGAGGCCATGGCCATCGGCCGGTCCTTCCCCGAGGCCCTGCAGAAGGCGCTGCGCTCGCTGGAGAAGAAGGGCGCCGTCTTCACCTGGGCGGGCGAGCCGGGCGACAAGGACGACCTCCTGAGGGCCTGCCGCACGCCGCACGACAGCCGGCTGTTCACCATGCAGCAGGCCATCCGCGCCGGGGCCACGCCCGCCGAGCTGTTCGAGGCCACCGCGGTGGACCCGTGGTTCCTGGACCAGCTCTACGCGATCGACGAGGTCGCCGCCGAGCTGCGCCAGGCCCCCCAGCTCACCGCCGAGGTGCTGACGAAGGTCAAGCGGCACGGCTTCAGCGACCTGCAGATCGCCGAGCTGCGCGACATGACCGAGCCCCGGGTCCGCGACCTGCGCCACGCGCTCGGCGTCCGGCCGGTCTACAACACCGTCGACACCTGCGCCGCCGAGTTCGCCGCGCGCACGCCCTACCTCTACTCCACCTACGACGAGGAGACCGAGGTCCCGTACGGCGAGCGACCCAAGGTCCTCATCCTCGGCTCGGGGCCGAACCGGATCGGCCAGGGCATCGAGTTCGACTACGCCTGCGTGCACGCCTCCTTCGAGCTGTCGGAGGCCGGCTACGAGACCGTCATGGTCAACTGCAACCCCGAGACGGTCTCCACCGACTACGACACCTCCGACCGGCTCTACTTCGAGCCGCTCACCCTGGAGGACGTCCTGGAGGTCGTCCACGCCGAGCAGCAGACCGGCCCGGTCGCGGGCGTCATCGTCCAGCTCGGCGGCCAGACCCCGCTCGGCCTGGCCCAGGCGCTCAAGGACGCCGGGGTCCCGATCGTCGGCACCTCGCCGGAGTCGATCCACCTCGCCGAGGAGCGCGGCGCGTTCGGCCGCGTCCTGGCCGAGGCCGGGCTGCCCGCGCCCAAGCACGGCACCGCGGTCACCGTGGACGAGGCCCTGACCATCGCCGGGGAGATCGGCTACCCGGTCCTGGTCCGGCCCTCCTACGTCCTGGGCGGCGCGGGCATGGCCATCGTCTACGACGACGAGACGCTGACGACCTACATGTCCAAGGCCGGCGCGGCCAGCGACCACCCGGTGCTGGTGGACAAGTTCCTCGACGAGGCCGTCGAGATCGACGTGGACGCGCTGTTCGACGGCGAGGAGCTCTACCTCGGCGGCGTGATGGAGCACATCGAGGAGGCCGGCATCCACTCCGGCGACTCGGCGTGCTCGCTGCCCCCGATGACGCTCGGCAGCCACGACATCAAGCGCATCCGCACCGCCACCGAGGAGATCGCCCGCGGCGTGGGCGTGCGCGGCCTGCTCAACGTGCAGTACGCCATGTCGGCCAACATCCTCTACGTGCTGGAGGCCAACCCGCGTGCCAGCCGTACGGTGCCGTTCGTCTCCAAGGCCACGGCGGTGCCGCTGGCCAAGGCGGCGGCCCGCGTGATGATGGGCGCCACGGTGGCCGAGCTGCGCGCCGAGGGCATGCTCCCGGCCGAGGGCGACGGCGGCACCATGCCGCTGGACGCGCCCATCGCGGTCAAGGAGGCGGTGCTGCCGTTCAACCGCTTCCGCGGCGTGGACACCGTGCTGGGCCCGGAGATGCGCTCCACCGGCGAGGTCATGGGCATCGACCGGTTCTTCGGCACGGCTTACGCCAAGTCGCAGGCCGCCGCCTACGGCTCGCTGCCGACCGGCGGACGGGCGTTCGTCTCGGTGGCGAACCGGGACAAGCGTGCGATGATCTTCCCGGTCAAGGCGCTCGCGGACCTCGGTTTCGAGATTCTGGCCACCGAGGGAACGGCCGAGGTGCTGCGCCGCAACGGCGTCCATGCCAAGATCGTGCGAAAGCAGAGCGATGGAACCGGTCCCGAGGGTGAGCCGACCATCGGCCGGCGCATCCTGGATGGTGAGGTGGATCTCATCGTGAACACGCCCTTCGGCAGCCCCGGCCAGTCCGGGCCGCGGCTGGACGGCTACGAGATCCGCACCGCCGCCGTGCTGCGGGGCATCCCCTGCATCACGACCGTCCAGGGGCTCGCCGCGGCCGTCCAGGGCATCCAGGCCATCGTCCGCGGCGACATCGGCGTAC
This sequence comes from Streptosporangium canum, assembly GCF_900113865.1. Lineage (GTDB taxonomy): Bacteria > Actinomycetota > Actinomycetes > Streptosporangiales > Streptosporangiaceae > Streptosporangium > Streptosporangium canum. Next base: position 287,877 of record NZ_FOQY01000007.1, read on the forward strand.
GGTCGCTCCAGGAGCACGCCCAGCGGTTGCGGGGCTGATGCGCCTTAGGCGGAGGTGAGGGAGACGCCTGTTACTCCGGTACAGGTGACGGGCACGGTGCTGACGACGCGCCGGGTCGACGCCTATCATGCGCTGACCGTGGTCGCGCCCGGCATCGCCGAGCGTTTCCGGCCCGGCCACTTCGTCTCGGTGGCCGTCGGCGGGGCGCAGACGTCAACGCTGACGCGCCGTGCCTTCTCCATCCACGACGTCAAGCCCGACTACGGCGGCACGGTGGAGTTCGTCTTCACCGTGCGCGGTCCCGGTACGGCGTGGCTGGCCGAGCGCCGCGCCCGCGACACGCTGGATCTGGTCGGGCCGCTCGGCCGCCCGTTCCCGCTGCCGCGCGACCCGGTGACCTGCGTCCTGGTGGGCGGCGAGTACGGCTCGGCGACGCTGTTCGCCGTGGCGGACGCGCTCCAGCGGCGCGGCTGCCGCGTCGACTTCGTACTGGGCGCGGCCTCCGCCGACCGGGTGTTCGGCGCGCTGCGCGCCCGCAGGATGGGGGAGACGACCACGCTGACCACCGAGGACGGCTCCCTGGGCCTGCGCGGCCGGGTCACCGACGTGCTGCCCGGCGTGATCGCCGACGTCCGGGCCGACGCGGTCTACGCCTGCGGCCCGATGCCGATGCTGCGCGGCGTCACCGCCGTGGCGGTCGAGTTCGACATCCCGGTCCAGGTGGCCGTGGAGGAGCGGATGGCGTGCGGGATCGGCGTCTGCATGACGTGCGTGCTGCCCGTCATCGGCGACGACGGCGTGACCCGGATGGTGCGCTCGTGCGTCGAAGGGCCGGTCTTCCGGGGCGAGCGCGTCCGCTTCGACGATGTGGGAACGATCCCGTTCGACGCGCTCGGAGCGCCCGGTGGGGGATCGCGCAATGTCGGTTGACATGCGGACGTACCTGGGACACGTGGAACTGGTCAACCCGATCATCACGGCCGCGGGGTGCGCGGCGTCGGGCTCCGAGCTCGCCCAGTTCTTCGACCTGGGCCGGATCGGCGCGCTGACCACGCGGTCGATCACGATGGCCCCCAGAGCGGGCCGTCCGACCCCCAGGATGGCCGAGACGCCCTCGGGCATGCTCAACGCCATCGGCCTCCAGGGGCCGGGGGTGGACGCCTTCCTGGAGCGCGAGCTGCCCTGGCTGGCCCAGCGGAGCGTCAGGACCGTGGTCTCCATCGGCGGCGGCACCGTGGCCGAGTACACCGCGCTGGCCCGCAGGCTCACCGACGCCCCCGGGGTGAGCGCCGTGGAGGTCAACCTGTCCTGTCCCAACATCGAGGACCGGGGGCGCGTCTTCGCCCGCGACGGGGCCGCCTCGGCCGAGGTGATCGCCTCGGTGCGCTCGGTGATGCGCTACGACGTGCCCGTGGTGGCCAAGCTCTCCCCGGACGTGATGGACGTCGTGAGCGTCGCCCGCGCGTGCGTGGACGGCGGCGCGGACGCGCTCTCGATGATCAACAACCCGCTCGGCATGAGCATCGACACCGAGGCCATGCGCCCGTCGCTGGCGGCGGTCACCGGCGGGCTGTCCGGACCGGCCATCCGGCCGCTGGCCGTACGCTGCGTGTGGCAGGTGCACGCCGCGCTGCCCAGCGTGCCCATCATCGGCATGGGCGGCGTGCTGACCGGCAGGGACGCCTTCGAGCTCGTCCTCGCCGGGGCCTGCGTCGTCGCTGTCGGCACCGCGCTGTTCCACGACCCCTACGCCTGCCTGCGCATCCTGCGCGAGCTGGAGGAGCTCCTGGCGGCCCGGGGGTTCCACCGGCTGGCCGACGCGGTCGGGCTGGCCCATCGCCCGCCGGGGGCGCCCACCCGGCACCGGATAGATCTAGAGGAGAGTTCCCTGTGACGCCCGCACCCATCGCCGTCGCCCTGGACGCACCCGACCTGGAGACCGCGGCCCACTGGGCGAGCCTGGTGACGCCCCACGTCAGCACGGTCAAGGTCGGACTCGAACTCTACCTCCGTTACGGACCCGAGGTGATCGCCTCGGTGCGCGGGGCGAGCGGCGTGCAGGTGTTCCTCGACCTGAAGCTCCACGACATCCCGAACACCGTCGCCGGCGCGGCCAAGGCCGTGGCGCGGCTCAGGCCCGCCATCCTGACCGTCCACGCGGCCGGTGGCCCCGCGATGATCCAGGCGGCGGTGGAGGCCCTGCCCGACACCCAGATCGCGGCCGTGACGGTGCTCACGTCGCTCTCCGACGCCGATCTGGAGCGGATCGGCGTCACGGGTCCCTCCGATGACGCCGTGCGCCGTCTGGCGGTCGTGGCCGTCGGCGCGGGCGCCCAGGCCCTCGTGTGCTCGCCGCGTGAGGTCGCCACGGTGCGGGCAGAGGTCGGGCCGGACATCACCCTGATCACTCCCGGCGTCCGCCCCGTCGGCGCCGCGAGTCAGGATCAGGCAAGAGTAGCGACTCCTGAGCGGGCGCTCGCCGACGGGGCCGATCTTCTGGTCATCGGCCGCCCGATCACCGGTTCGGCCGACCCCGGGGCGGCCGCCGCGGGGATCGCCGCGGCGCTCCGGCGGACCCTCGCCGGCAGCGGACGCGCGGTGTGATCCAAATCGCGGGAAACACGGCGCTGAGCGCAGTTTCGTCGACGCTCGGCGACTTTTCGGCTACACAAAGTGACGAAGTAGATTTTCTAAGGGAAGAAACTGGGGTTGACGTTGCTTGAAGCGTCATGACCAGCTAGTTTCCCTTCCCGTCCGAGTACATCCACAGGAAATTCGAGGTGACCCGGCGTGGCTCTTCCTCCCCTTACCCCTGAGCAGCGCGCCGCAGCCCTAGAGAAGGCTGCCAAGGCCCGCCGAGAGCGTGCCGAGGTTAAGAATCGCCTGAAGCACGGCGCGATCTCTCTGGCTGAGGTGCTCAAAGACGGGCAGGCCGACGACGTCATCGGCAAGATGAAGGTGTCGGCCCTTCTGGAGTCGCTCCCCGGCGTGGGCAAGGTCCGCGCCAAGCAGCTGATGGAGCGGCTTGGCATCGCAGAGTCCCGCCGCGTGCGGGGCCTCGGCGCCAACCAGCGAGCTTCGCTCGAGCGTGAGTTCGGCGGTGCCGAGAGCTAGTCTCGGTTCAGTAAGAACACGCTCACCCGCATCCGCGGGAACGGCATCACGGGGGGTTTGGAGTGACCGGAACGTCGTGGCCCGGCGAGAGTCGGGTCCCGGAGGGAACCGCTGAGAGCGGGTCCGGTGGCTTCACCTCCCCGGTCGCAGGCCTGGTGGCGGCGCGAGCCTCCGCCGGGCCGACCGGCAACCGCCTGACGGTCCTCTCAGGGCCGTCAGGCGTCGGCAAGTCCACGGTCGTCGCCGAGCTTCGGCGGGCACACCCCCAGGTGTGGCTGTCGGTCTCGGTGACCACCAGGAAGCCCCGGCCGGGGGAGACCCACGGGGTGGAGTACTTCTTCGCCGACGACGACGAGTTCGACCGCCTGGCCGCCTCCGGCGAGCTGCTGGAGTGGGCCGAGTTCGCCGGCAACAGGTACGGCACGCCGCGCGGCCCGGTGCTCGAGAAGCTCGCCGCCGGAGTGCCCACGCTGCTGGAGATCGACCTCCAGGGCGCGCGCCAGGTCCGGGCGAGCATGCCCGAGGCGGTGCTGGTCTTCCTGGCCCCGCCGACCTGGGAGGAGCTGGAGAAGCGCCTGCGCGGCAGGGGAACCGAGCCCGAGGACGTCATCGCCCGGCGTCTGGCGGCGGGCCGGATCGAGATGGCCGCGGAGCAGGAATTCGACCTGACTCTTGTGAACACGTCCGTCCAGGATGTATGTCATCGGCTGATAGCCTTACTGGCTGATGCTCCCGAGGCTTCGAGCCCCGGTCGTTCACCTAGCTAGGGGAAATCACAACGTGGCAACGAACGCCGCCTATTCCGAAGGCATCACCAACCCGTCGATCGACGCGCTCCTCGACATCGTCGACAGCAAGTACAGCCTCGTGATCTTCGGCTCGAAGCGCGCGCGCCAGATCAACGCCTACTACTCCCAGCTCGGCGAGGGCCTGCTGGAGTACGTCGGCCCGCTGGTGGAGACCCACGCCCAGGAGAAGCCGCTGTCCATCGCGCTGCGCGAGGTCAGCGAGGGCCTGCTCACCTCCGAGCCGATCGAGGGCTAGTCCCACCGATGCGGACGCCTGGCGAGGGTGCGACGGTGAACGGGCCCGCCGGACGGGCGGCGCCGGGCGGCGGGCGAGACCACGGTCTCCAGCGCGCCGGGCAGGACGGCGTCGGCGGCGACCGGCCTCCGGCGGCCGAGCCCGACGGGCACGACCGGAGCCAGGGGCCCGGATCCGACGGAACCGGCCGGAGCCGCGGGCCCGGACCGGACCGGAGCCGTAAACCCGCCGTCGTCCTCGGCGTGAGCGCGGGAATCGCCGCCTACAAGGCCTGCGAGCTGCTCCGCCTCCTCACCGAGTCCGGTCACGACGTCCGCGTCGTCCCGACCCGGGAGGCGCTCCGTTTCGTCGGCGAGCCGACCTGGGCGGCCCTGTCCGGCAACCCGGTGACGGCCGACGTCTGGGAGTCCGTGCACGAGGTGCCCCATGTCCGGATCGGACAGGGCGCCGATCTGGTGGTCGTCGCTCCCGCCACCGCCGACGTGCTCGCCAAGGCCGCCCACGGGCTGGCCGGCGACCTGCTCACCAACACCCTGCTCACCGCGCGCTGCCCGGTGGTGTTCGCCCCCGCGATGCACACCGAGATGTGGGAGCACCCCGCGACCCGGGCCAACGTGGCCACGCTCCGCGAGCGCGGCGCGATCGTCATCGACCCCGCCGTGGGCCGCCTGACCGGCGCCGACACCGGCCGCGGCCGGCTGCCCGACCCCAAGGAGATCTTCGAGGTCTGCCGCAGGGTCCTGACCGGGCGCCCCGCCGACCTGGCCGGCCGCCGTCTGGTGATCTCCGCCGGGGGCACCCGCGAGGCCATCGACCCGGTCCGCTTCATCGGCAACCGCTCCTCGGGCCTGCAGGGATACGCGCTGGCCCGCACGGCCGTCGCCCGCGGCGCCGAGGTGGTCCTGGTGGCCGCGAACGTCGCCCTGCCCGATCCCGCCGGGGCCACGGTGGTCCGGGTGGAGTCGGCCGTCGAGCTGCGCGCCGCCGTGCTGGAGGCGATGGAGGGCGCCGACGCCGTGGTCATGGCCGCCGCCGTCGCCGACTTCCGGCCCTCGGCGCAGAGCGGCTCGAAGATCAAGAAGACCTCCGCCGAGCCCGACCCCATCCATCTGGTGAAAAATCCTGACATCCTCGCCGAGTTGGGCGACCGCCGCCGCGAGGGGCTCAAGCCATACCCGTCGGTGATCGTGGGGTTCGCGGCCGAGACCGACGACGTCCTGGCCAACGGGCGGGCCAAGCTGGCCCGCAAGGGCTGCGATCTGCTCGTCGTCAACCAGGTGGGCGACAACCTCGCCTTCGGCACCCCGGACAACGCGGCGGTGGTCCTGGCCGCCGACGGCGAGCCGGTGGAGATCCCGCGCGGTCCCAAGGAGGACCTCGCCGACGCGGTCTGGGATCTCGTCGCCCGGCGACTGCCCTGATCCGCTTGCCGGACCTCCCCGTACGGCGGATACTGCGTCCGGAGTGACCTGCGACGTTGCAGCACGAGTTGCAGCATGAAGGGAATTGACCATGCCGGTCCCCGCCGCCGTCAGGGCCCGCTGCCGCGCCCTGCTCCCCCCAGGGGAGGACATGCGCTACATCCTGCCCGCGCTGTCGGTCGGCTCGCCGGGGATGGCGACCTTCCTGATCGTGGTCACCGACCGTTCGATCTCCGTGCTGTCCACCAAGTTCTTCGACCAGGACGCGCCGACCTCGGTCTACGCCACCCACGCGCGCCGGACGAGGCTCGGCCCGGTGGAGTTCTCCGCGGGCGCGGCCATCGAGCTCGGCGACATGGTGTTCGAGATCGACGAGGAGTACGCGGCGGTGGTCCGCGCCGCCGACGCCGAGGTGTTCGCGCCCGAGACGCTGCCCCCCGATCCGCTGCCCGACCTGTGACCTCTTAGTGTGAACACGAGTGCAGGTGGGCCGTCCAGGGATGGCACGGGTCACTTGGGGATGCGCCGGTCAAGGGGGCGGCTCCGGGGCCGGCCCGGCTGCGGGGGCTGCGGATGCCGCACATCGTTCGCGTTCTGGCCGTGCTGACCTTGACGCTGTCGCTGTCCCCGTGGGGGGCCGCGGCGCACGCCGATCCGCCGGCCGCCGTCCCGGAGCCGCCGGTCGCGGTCACCGAGCCGGTGACCGACCGGGCGAGCGCGCTCGGCGGCCGCCGGGCCGAGGTCGAGGCGGCCATCGCGAGACTGCGGGGCCGTCACGGCGTCCGCCTGTACGTCGTCTACGTCCGGAGCTTCTCCGGCCTGGACGCGACCGACTGGGCCGCCACGACGGCCCGGCTCAGCGGTCTGGGCCCGCTCGACCTGCTGCTGGCCGTCGCCACCGGGGAGGGCCGCTACGCCGTCTCCGCCGACCAGGCCTTCCCGCTGTCGGGCGCGCAGCTCGACTCGGTGGCCGCGACCGCGATCGAGCCCGAGCTGCGGCACTCCGACTGGGCGGGCGCGCCGATCGTCGCGGCCAGGGAGTACGACGCGGTGCTGGCCTCCGCGGGCACCGTCTCGGCGTGGAACGGCCCGGCTCACGGCCCCCGCCAGGGGCCGGCCGTACCGATTCCCGACCGATCGTGGGGGTGAATCGGTACGGCGCGCCGAAGCTGGACACGAGATGGTTTCGCGACGCTGCTCCGGGTACGGCTAGACTTCGGCTCAGCGCTCCTGGTGTCGTATCGACGCCAGAGCCCCCAGACGCCAGCAGCCGCTGCATGAGGAGCCACTGACTTGTCCCGTCGCCTGTTCACCTCCGAGTCGGTCACCGAGGGCCACCCGGACAAGATCGCCGACCAGATCAGTGACGCGATTCTCGACGCCATGCTCAAGGGTGACCCCAAGAGCCGTGTCGCCGTCGAGACGCTGATCACCACCGGTCAGGTCCACGTCGCCGGAGAGGTGACGACGGAGACCTACGTCGACATCCCCGGTCTCATCCGGGAGAAGATCCTCGAGATCGGCTACGACGCCTCCCACAAGGGCTTCGACGGAGCCTCCTGTGGCGTGTCGGTGTCCATCGGCGCGCAGTCGCCCGACATCGCCCAGGGCGTCGACGACGCCTACGAGGCCCGTGAGGGCGAGGGCGTCGACGAGCTCGACCGCCAGGGCGCGGGCGACCAGGGCCTGATGTTCGGCTACGCCTGCCGTGAGACCCCCGAGCTGATGCCGCTGCCGATCCAGCTCGCGCACCGCCTGGCCGAGCGCCTGTCGCAGGTCCGCAAGGACGGCACCGTGCCCTACCTCCGCCCCGACGGCAAGACCCAGGTCACCATCGAATACGACGGCGACCGCCCGGTCCGCCTCGACACCGTGGTGGTCTCCACCCAGCACGCGGCCGAGATCGACCTCAAGGAGATGCTCGCGCCGGACATCAAGGAGCACGTGGTCGACCCGGTGCTCGAGGGCCTGGAGATCTCCACCGAGGGCTACCGCCTGCTGGTCAACCCGACCGGCCGTTTCGAGATCGGCGGCCCGATGGGCGACGCCGGGCTGACCGGCCGCAAGATCATCGTCGACACCTACGGCGGCATGGCCCGCCACGGCGGCGGCGCCTTCTCCGGCAAGGACCCGTCCAAGGTGGACCGCTCGGCCGCCTACGCCATGCGCTGGGTCGCCAAGAACATCGTGGCCGCCGGTCTGGCCGACCGCGCCGAGGTCCAGGTCGCCTACGCCATCGGCAAGGCGCACCCGGTCGGCGTGTTCGTCGAGACCTTCGGCACCGAGAAGGTCGAGATCGACAAGATCCAGCAGGCCGTGCTCCAGGTCTTCGACCTGCGCCCGGCCGCGATCATCCGCGACCTCGACCTGCTGCGCCCGATCTACTCGGCGACCTCCGCCTACGGTCACTTCGGCCGCTCGGAGTTCTCCTGGGAGGCCACCGACCGCGCCGAGGCCCTGCGCACCGCCGCCGGTCTCTGACCCGCTCCGCCGCAGCCCCCGTGGGACCTCCCACGGGGGCTGTCGCGTCTGCGGGGCCGCCCGTCCCGCAGGGCTCTGACCACCACCCGCGGCCCTGAGACGTCGATCCCTGTGTAGCTTCTTTTTTTCAAGATCTTGAAGGAGAGATGTGAGCGGGCGGTCGGGGACGGGCGAACTACCGGTGGAGGTCACGAGTTTCGTGGGGCGCAAGGAGGAGGTCCGCCAGGTCAGGCGCCTGCTCCAGGCCTCCAGACTGGTCACCGTCACCGGGGGCGCGGGCATCGGCAAGTCCAGGGTGGCCGTCGAGGCCGCCTCCGGGGTGCGCAGAGCCTTCGCCGACGGCGTCCGGTTCGTGGAACTGGCCGGGGTGAGTGATCCCGGTCACCTGGAGGAGGCCGTGGCCCAGGCGCTGGACCTGGCGGACCCGTCGGACCGCCCGGACGTCGAGGCGCTGGCGGACCATCTCCGCGACCGGCAGACCCTGCTGCTCCTGGACACCTGCGAGCATCTCGTGGACGCCTGCGCGCGGCTGGCGCAGACCCTCCTGGAGAGCAGTCCCGAGCTGCGGATCCTGGCCACCAGCAGGCAGTCGCTCGGCGTGCCCGGCGAGCACATCGTGGCGCTCGCGCCGATGCCCCTGCCCGGCCCGCGCGCGGTGGAGTCCGTGGCCGTGCTCGCCCGCTGCGACTCGGTGGCGCTCTTCCTGGAGCGCGTCACCGCCGTCGACCCGCACTACACGCTCACCGCCGGGAACGCCGCTCAGGTCGCCGAGGTCTGCGCCAGGCTCGACGGCATCCCTCTGGCCATCGAGCTGGTCGCCGTCCGGATGCGCACGCTCCCGATCGGCCGGATCCTCGGCCTGCTCGACGACAGGCTCTGGCTGCTGTCGGGCCTCACGGCGGACAGGCGGCACCCGACCGTCGGCGCGACCGTCGAGTGGAGCCACGAGCTGTGCACCGACGACGAGCGGCTGCTCTGGTCGCGGCTGCCGGTCTTCGTCTCGACCTTCGACGCCGCCGCGGCCGAGGGCGTCTGCGCCGACGGGGCGCTGCCCGCCGAACGGATCCTGCCCGCCCTGCTCGGCCTGGTGGACAAGTCCATCGTGATCCCGGTCAGACGGGGCGAGGGCACGGTCTACCGGCTGCTGGACATCATCCGGGAGTACGGCGCCGCCAGGCTGCTGGAGAGCGGGGAACGCGAGTGGCTGCGCCGCCGCCACCTGCGCCACTACCTCGAACTGGCACACCGGGGACGGAAGGTCGGCCCGGACGCCGACCAGGTGGAGCTGTGGGGGCGGATCCGGCGAGACTGGCCCAACATCCGCGCGGCCCTCGACCTGTGCGCCGAGGACCCGGCCGAGCACGAGACGGGCCTGAACATGGCCTCGACGCTGTGGTACCTCTGGATCGCCTGCGGGATGCTCCGGGAGGGCCACCACCACCTGGAGCGGCTGCTCGCCCGCTGCCTGCCCGGGACCGCGTCGTGGTCGTGGGCGACGCTCATCCTGGCCTACGTCGCCATCGCCCGGGGGCACCTGGACGAGGCGCGGCTGCTGCTGGAACGGTGCAGGCGCGCTTCCCCGCCCGGCGGTGACACGCTCCGGCTCCTGCTGCTCAAGCTGAGCGGCACGCTGGCCGTCATCGAGGGCGATCTGCGCGGCGGGGAGGCCCGGCTGAGCGCCGTGGTGGACCGGCTCGGCCCCGGCCCGCACCTCCCCGAGGTGCTCCTGCCGTCGATGGTCGAGCTGGGCCTGAGCCTGATCTGGCGCGGTGAGACCGCGGCCTCCCGGGAGGTCTTCCTGCGCTGCCGGCGGCTCTGCGAGGAGCAGGGGAACGCGTGGGCGCGCGCCTACGCCGACTACGGGCTGGGGCTGGTCGCGATGGCCGAGGGCGACGCGGACCGGGCGGCCTCCCACGCGCGCGACTCGTTACGGGTGAAGAGGCACTTCTCCGACGCCATGGCGATCGTGTTGTGCCTGGAACTGCTGGCCGCCGCCGCGGTGGACCGGGGTGAGCCGGCCAGGGCGGGGCGGCTGCTCAGCGCGGCCCGCACCGGATGGCGGGACAAGGGCCTGCTGGGTTACCCGCTGATGGTCGAGGACAGCGCTCGCTGCGCCGAGCTGGTCAGGCGGAGCCTGTCGCGCAGGGACTACGACCAGGCGGCCCGCGAGGGGGCCGCGCTCGGCCTGGAGGGGGCGATCGCCTACGCGCTCGGCGAGGAGGAGGCCGCCGGGGGCGCCGTACGCCGCGACGCCGGCTGGGCGCCGCTCACCCGCAGGGAGCGGGAGGTCGCCGAGCTGGTCGCCGAGGGGCTGACCAACCGGCAGATCGCCCACCGGCTGATGGTCGTGCAGCGGACCGTCGACTCCCATGTCGAGCACATCCTGGCCAAGCTCGGCTTCTCGGCGCGCGCCCAGGTCGCGGCCTGGGCGACCCGGCGGCGCCTGGGGGGCTCCGCCGCTCCGGAGAACGCGTGAATACCGCCTGGTAGCGTTTCGGCGGACATGGGGGGCGAAAATGGCGAGGCGGCCGGGGAATCTGCCCGTGGACCTGTCCAGCTTCGTGGGACGGGCCGAGGAACTGGCCGAGGGCCTGCAGCACCTCGCCGGCGCCAGGCTCCTGACCCTCACCGGCCCCGCGGGGGTGGGCAAGACCCGCACCGCCCTGCGCCTGGCCGACACCCTGCGCCGTGGCTTCACCGGCGGGGTCTGGCGGGTCGAGCTGTCGGGCACGGCCGATCCGGCGGCCACCGTCGCCGAGACGCTGGAGGCGGGCGGCGCCCTCTCGCCGCCGGAGATCGCCTCGGCGCTGGGCGACAGGCGGCTGCTCGTCGTGCTCGACACCTGCGAGCATCTCCTCGGCGAGGTGACCGCACTGGTGGAGGCACTGCTCGGCAGGGCGTCGAGGATCGTGGTGGTGGCCACCAGCCGCCAGCCACTGGGCCTGCCGGGGGAGCGGGTGCTGGGGCTCGCGCCGCTGCCGCTGCCGTCGGCCGTGCGGCTGTTCGAGGACCGGGCCGTGGCCGCCGACCCCGGCTTCGCCCTGACACCGGCCGTCTCGCCGGTGGTCGCCGAGATCTGCGCCAGGCTGGACGGGCTGCCGCTGGCGATCGAGCTCGCCGCCGCCCGGATGCGCTCCCTTTCGGCCCGGGACCTGCTGGAGCGGCTCCGCCACCGCCTCACGCTGCTGACCGGGGTCAGCAGGAGCGCGCTGCCCCGCCACCGCGACCTGCGGGCCTCCGTCCAGTGGAGCCACCGGCTCTGCGACGACGAGCAGCGCGGGCTGTGGGCACTGCTGTCGGCGCTGCCCGGCCCCTTCGACCTGGCCGCCGCCGAGCGGGCCTGCGGCGCCGGGCTCGGGCCGGGCCGGGTCGCGCCGGTCCTGGCCGGCCTGGTCGAGCGGTCGGTGGTGCTCCGCGACGCGGAAGGCCGCCACAGGATGCTGGAGGCCTACCGGGAGGTCGGGCTGGAACCGTCCGGGGGCCGGTGGCGGCCGGCCGTACAGGAGCCGCTGCGGGGCGCCGGGCGGTCCCTCCGCGTCCACCAGCCCGGCCGGGTCGCGCGGGCGGTCACCGGCACGCTGAGCGCCCGGGAGCTCCAGGTGGCCGAGCTGATCACCGAGGGGCTGTCGAACCCGATGATCGCCGCCCGGCTGGACATCGCCAAGCGCACCGTGGACGCGCACGTCCGCAACATCCTCGCCAAGGGCGGTCTCGCCTCGCGCACCCAGGTGGCCGCCTGGGTGGCCGAGAACGACGGACGGGCATCTCCATAGGCACATCGCCCGATGCGGGATGCCGGTGACGGCGGCCATGATGGACGCGGCCAGTGGGGCACCGTGCGCTCCGGCGTTCCGCAGCAGTCAGACGGTGTTGAGGGAGGGGTCCCCTTCCGCCTGATGTATCGCCGGGGTGTTCTCCGTGTCGGGCGTGACCCACTGGCCGATCGCTTCCCGTGCCGGACGCTTCCCGCGCCGATCGCTTCCCGCGCCGATCGCTTCCCGCGCCGGCTGCCTCCCGTGCCGGACGCTTCCCGCGCCGATCGCTTCCCGCGCCGGCTGCCTCCCGTGCCGGACGCCTCCCGCGCCGATCGCTTCCCGCGCCGGCTGCCTCCCGTGCCGGACGCCTCCCGCGCCGATCGCCTCCCGCACCGGACGCTTCCCGTGCCGGGTACGGTCCCGGGGGAGCCGGCCCGGCCGGCCGCCTCCCCCGTACGGCCGCGCTCCGCGGCCCGGCCGCCTTCGCCGCCCCCGGGATCTGGTAGGACAAGTGGGTGACCCACGCCAGCCCCTCACCAGACGACGGCGCCCTGCTGCCGCTCGACGCCGTACGTGAGCGGCCCGCGCCCGTTCCCGCCAGGCCGGCCAAGGGGGTTCCGGAGCCGGCCGCGGTGCTGCCGGTCGCGCGGGTGGCCGTGGACACCCCGCTGCCGCACCTGGACCGGCCGTTCGACTACCTCGTCCCGGCCACGGTGGACGCCGACGCGGTGCCGGGTGCCCGGGTCCGGGTCCGCTTCGCGGGAAAGCTCGTCGACGGCTTCCTGCTGGAGCGGCTGGAGGCCAGCGAGCACGAGGGCAAGCTGGCCCGGCTGGAGAAGGTCGTCTCGCCCGAGCCGGTGCTGACCCCGGAGATCGTCGCGCTGGCCCGCGCCGTGGCCGACCGCTACGCCGGAACCCTGGCCGACGTCCTGCGCCTGGCCGTCCCGCCCCGCCACGCCAAGGTGGAGGCCGAGGCGGTCCCTCCGGCCGCCGGGCCACCGGGCGGCCCCGAGCCCGGACGGGAGGCCGAGGCGGTCCCCCCGCCCCCGGCCGCCGGGCCGCCGGACGGCCCCGAGCCGGCGCGGGAGGCCGGGCCGGGCCCCTGGGCCGACTACCCGGACGGGGAGTCGTTCCTGGCGGCCCTCGCCGAGGGGCTCTCGCCGCGCGCGGTGTGGACCGCGCTGCCCGGGACGGGAGAGGGCGGGCCGCAGTGGGCCGCGGCGGTCGCGGTGGCCGTCCGGGAGACCCTCCGGAGCGGCAGGGGCGCGCTCGTGGTGCTCCCCGACGGCAAGGACGTGACGCTGGCCGACGCGGCGCTGAGCGCCGCCCTGGAGCCCGGCGCGCACGTGGCGCTCACCGCCGACCTGGGGCCCGCCGAGCGCTACCGCCGGTGGCTGCGGGTGCTCCGGGGACAGGCGCGTGCCGTCGTCGGCACCCGGGGGGCGGCGTTCGCGCCGGTGCGCGACCTCGGGCTGGCGGTGGTCTGGGACGACGGCGACGACCTGCACGCCGAACGGCTCGCGCCCTATCCGCACACCCGGGAGATCCTCGCGCTCCGGGCCTACCAGAGCCGTGCCGGCCTGCTCGTCGGAGGATACGCCCGTACGGCCGAGGCCACCCAGCTCGTCGCCACCGGCTGGGCCGGCACCATCGCCGCCGCGCGCGAGACGGTCAGGACCAGGGCCCCGAGGGTCCGTCCGGCCGGGGAGGACTCCGAACTGGCCAGGGACGAGGCGGCGAGGGCGGCCCGGCTGCCCAGCCTCGCCTGGCGCGCGCTGCGGACCGGGCTCACGGCCGGCCCGGTGCTGGTGCAGGTCCCCCGGCGGGGTTACCTGCCCGCGCTGGCCTGCCAGAACTGCCGGGCCCCGGCCCGCTGCGGGCACTGCAGCGGGCCGCTCGCGCTGCGCGGCGGCCACGCCGCCCCCTACTGCCGCTGGTGCGGCCGGATCGCGGGGCAGTGGCGCTGCGCCGCCTGCGGCGGCGTCCGGGTGCGGGCGCAGGTGATCGGCGCCCGCCGTACGGCCGAGGAGCTGGGGCGGGCCTTCCCCTCGGTCCAGGTCAGGACCTCGGGCAAGGACGGCGTGCTCGCCACCGTGGGCGCCGCCCGCGCCCTGGTGGTGGCCACCCCGGGCGCCGAACCGGTGGCCGAGGGCGGTTACGCGGCGGCCGTGCTGCTGGACGGATGGGCGCTGCTGGGCCGGCCGGACCTGCGGGTCGCCGAGGAGACGCTCCGCCGGTGGATGAACGCCGCGGCGCTGCTGCGGCCCCAGGCCGAGCTGGTCGTGCTGGCCGACTCCTCGGTGCTCGCCGTGCAGGCGCTGCTGCGCTGGGATCCGGTCACCCACGCCGAGCGGGAACTGGCCGACAGGACAGAACTGGGTTTCCCCCCGGCGGTAAGGATGGCCACGCTGACCGGTTCCGCCGCGGCGGTCAGGGAAATGCTCGGCGAGGTCGTTCTGCCGGAGGGGGCGCAGGTTCTCGGGCCCGTCCCGGTCGACTCGCCCAGGGGCGACCAGGTGCGAGAACGCGCCATGCTGCGGGTTCCGAGAGGGGCGGGATCGGCGCTGGCCGCCGCGTTGAAGGGGGCCGTAGGGGTGCGTTCGGCGCGCAAGGCTCCCGAGGTGGTCAGGGTGTGCATTGACCCTCTCGATGTGATTTGAGTTGTTTCCCCGATTCGCGGTGCTGACAGTAAGCCGTTAATTTTCCCCTGTGTCGATCGAATGGGTAAATCGGGCCGTGGACGATCTGCGCGCGTGGGGGCGCGCGTACGGCCTGGACGTTGACGTGGACGAGGTGCGGCTGCTCTGCGACTACGCGAGCGATTATCTGGACGTGAACGAGCTGGGTGATTTCACCCCGGTCACTTTCGAGGAACTGCTGCTCAACATCTACCCGCGCAAGGTCATCGCCCCGCCGGAAAGTGCCCCCGAGACCGTCGCCGCCGCCCGCACCCTGGTCGACTTCCTGCTCGCGACCGAGGAGATCGGCGGCAAAATGGCCGTCCGCATGCGGGCCGTCCTGGACCGGATCGAGCCCGAGATGCCGATCGCGCTGGCCGACACCTCGAAGTTCGGCATGGCCAAGAGCCTGTTCAGCGCGATGGGCGCCGACACGCTGGAGGAGGGCGACGTCTCGGTGCCGGCGGTGGAGGAGCCCGCCGCCGAGTTCTGCGACTGCCCGGGATGCTCCCCCCTGCCCCCGGCCCGGCTGGCCCCCCGCGAGGCGCTCGCCGAGAGCGCCCTGCGGGTGCCCCTGCTCACCGACGTCCGGCGGCTGGTCCAGTGGATGCTGGCCGGAGGCCGCACGCCGACGGTGAAGGGACGCCTGCGGGTCCGCGACGCGGCCGAGGCCACCGCCCAGCTCGCGGTGGCCGCCCCCGGCCTCCTGTGGGAGCTGGCGGTGCACACCGGCCTGGTCGAGGTCGAGGGCACCGCCGTCTTCGACGGCGAGGACTTCGACCCGCTCGACACGTGGGCGGCGGTGGTGGAGTTCCTCGTGGAGAAGGAGACCGGTGGGGCCGTGACCGGCGACCGGTCCCTCGACGAGGAGCTCTACGGCCTGTGCGACATGCTCTACCGGCTGCAGGCGCCGGTGCCGATCCCCCTCGTCATGGAATACCTGGAGGAGATCGGGCTGCTCGACGACGGGGAGGTGGACGTCGCCGAGGCCGTGCGGGGACTGGCCTACTGCGGGATCGCCGAGCCGAGCGAGGAGACCCTGGAGCTGACCGCGCTGGCCGTCTGGGGCCTGCGGGAGCACTACACCGACCTGGGCATCGAGGCGCCCGAGGCGGCCGACCTGACCGCCGCCGACGCTCCCGAGCTCATCGAGGGGCTGCTGTCCGGGATGCCCACCGAGATGGCCGAGGCCGACATCGAGGGCTGGCTGCGGAGCAGGACCCCGCAGCAGGCCGCCGCCGAGCTGCTGGGCGCCGCCTCCGGCGCGCCGTCGGTCGTCCGGGGCATCGCCGTCACGATCGTGGACCGGCTCGGCCCGGACGCCGAGCCCGCGGTCCGCCGCTGTCTCGACGAGGCCGAGCTCCGCCCGCACGCCATCCACTGGCTCTCCACACGGGGCCTGGCCGCCCCGGCGCTCTCCCAGGAGGAGGTGCTCTGGATGAGCGTGGACATGCTCGCCCTGGCCATCTCCGCCGCCGAGGACGACCCGGAGACGTTCGCCGAGAACATGGCCGCGTCCGGTCCGCCGGCACACGTGATCGAGGAGATGTGGCGGGTGGACCATCCCGAGGTCGTCGAGGTCCTTGAGCTGCTGGGCCGCTCCCTGAACGACCAGAACGTGGCCAAGGCCGCCCGCAAGGCCGCCTTCAAAGCACGGTCCCGGGCTATCGGTTAGCCGTACACCCGTGTGGCTCCAGTGCAGTAAGTTTCACGGGTGGCAAAGAGCGGGAACACCGGCAACGTCTTCGATCTCGGCGAACTGCGCAGGCTGGTCGACGAGCTGGGATCGGGGTCCCGTGAGGCACGCGCGGCCGTGCTCGACGCGACCTCTCCCGACGACAAGGACTGCGACTGCCCGGGCTGCGGCACCGATGTGCTGAGCTTCCCGCCGGTCGTGCTCGCCCCCGACGACGAGCTCGCGGCCGCCGTGCTCCGGGTCCCCCTGGTGCTGGACGCCCAGCGGCTGGCGGCGTGGACCGGCACCCGCGAGGTGACCCCCGAGGGCCTGCTGCCCGATCCGTTCCTGCCCTGCGCCGAGCTCGGAGTGCCCAATCCGGCGCGGCTGCACCTGCTCTGGGTGGTCGCGGTCAACACCGGCATGGTCCGCATCTCCCGGGGCGTGGCGACGGCCGGCCCGCTGGCGCTCTCCGCCGAGCTGCCCTCCGCGGCGCTGCTGGGGTTCTGGGACGGCGTGGTCATGGACGTCCTGGACCGCGCGGACGACAGTCTGACCGGGTCCTCGGTGGTGGACGACCACCTCGCCGAGATGCTCGCCACGATGTACGCCGTGAGCGACGGCCTGTCTCCCGCCACCCTGGTCAAGGGCATCCTCCAGTCGCACGAGGTGGCCTGCGAGGCCCGTCCCGCGGAGATGCGGGCGCTGACCGCGGCGCTCCCGGGCGAGCTGCGGGGCGCGCTCTCGCTGCTGGGCTACTGCGGGCTCATCGAGCTGTCCGGGGCGGGCTGGCCCCGGCTGACCCCGCTGGGCATGTGGGCGGTCCGCCAGGACCTGCTGCGCGAGGGCCACGACGCCCCCACCGGGGCCGAGGTCGCGGTCTTCGCCGACCTCGGCGCGGCCGAGCTGGTCGAGGCGATCATGAAGCGCTCCGCCGCCCCCAGCGCCGTCACCGTGTGGCTGGAGTCCCGTTCCCCGGAGGCCGCCGCCCGCGAGCTGGTCAAGATCGCCGCATCCGGTACGGCCGGCCAGCGCGGCACCGTGGGCACGATCCTGGAGGAGCTCGGCCCCGAGGCCGAGGTCCCGCTGAGGGAGGCCCTCAGCGAGCCCGCCATGTGGCGCTACGCCGCCTCCTGGCTGCACATCCGCGACCTGCCGGCGCCCGCCCTGACGCCCGCCGACAGCACCTGGATCGCGGTCGACACGCTCGCCTCGCTGATCCACCTCGGCAACGCCCCCGAGGCGATGTGCGAGTTCGACATGCTCGAACCCGGCGAGGACCTGGTCCGCGTCGTCGAGGAGATGACCTCGGTCGACCATCCCGACACGATCGCCGTGCTGGACCTGCTGGGCGCCCACCACAGCGACGCGGCGGTGGGCAAGGCCGCGCGGAAGGCGGCCATGAAGGCCCGCTCGCGCTGAAGCCCGGTCCGCGAAGCGGATCACCGGGACGGGCCGGGGCGGGGAGCGCGGTTCCACCGGCGCGGCCGCCGCCGCCGCGCTCGGGGCCGGCCGCCGGACGGCCGGGGACCTCGCCGCCGGGCCGTGCGCGCGCGGAAGATCCGAGGGACACTCCCCACGGCCCTTAGACTGTGGGAATCCCCGAAAAGTGTGAGGAGAGCCCTGTTGGCCATTCAGTCGATCCGCCTTTTCGGCGACCCTGTGCTGCGCACCCCCGCCGAGCCGGTGAAGGACTTCGACAAGGAGCTGCGCAAGCTCGTCAAGGACCTGACCGACACGATGATGGACGCCCCCGGGGCCGGCCTCGCCGCGCCGCAGATCGGGGTCGGGCTCCGGGTCTTCACCTACTACGTGGACGAGCAGCTCGGGCATCTGATCAATCCCGACCTCGACCTCTCCGAGGACAAGGACGAGGAGGGCGAGGAGGGCTGCCTGTCCTTCCCCGGCCTGTCCTTCCCCACGCCCCGGGCGATCCGGGCCGTGGCGACGGGCCTCAACATGCACGGTGAGCCCGTCACCCTTGAGGGCACCGACCTGATGGCCCGCTGCTTCCAGCACGAGACCGACCACCTGGACGGGGTGCTGTTCATCGACCGGATGGATCTCAAGCAGCGCAAGCTCGCCATGAAGGAGATCCGCGAGGCGGAGTGGAGCGGCCTGTCGGCCCCCGCGTTCAAGTTCTCCCCGCACGCCACCCACGGGAAGGCTCTGTAACAACCTTGCGCCTGGTCTTCGCCGGAACCCCGGACACCGCCCTGCCCTCGCTGCGGGCCCTGCTCGACTCGCCGCGCCATGACGTCGTCGCCGTCGTCACCCGGCCGGACGCCCAGTCGGGCCGGGGCCGCAAGGTCCACCCGAGCCCCGTCGCCGAGCTGGCGGAGGAGGCGGGCATCGAGGTCCTCAGGCCGCCGAAGGCGGGGGACCCCGAGTTCCTGGAGCGGCTCCGGCGGATCGACCCGGACTGCTGCCCGGTGGTGGCCTACGGAGCCCTCCTGCCGCAGTCCGCCCTGGACATCCCGCGTCACGGCTGGGTCAACCTGCACTTCTCGCTGCTGCCCGCCTGGCGCGGCGCCGCCCCGGTGCAGCACGCCGTACTGCACGGCGACCAGATCACCGGCGCGGCCACCTTCCAGATCGTCAGGGAGCTGGACGCCGGCCCGGTCTACGGCGTGGTCACCGAGGAGGTCCGGCCCGCCGACACCAGCGGCGACCTGCTCGCCCGGCTCGCCGAGTCCGGCGCCGGACTGCTGGTGGCGACCCTGGACGGGATCGAGGACGGCAAGCTGGAGGCCGTGCCTCAGCCCGCCGACGGGGTGAGCGTCGCGCCGAAGATCGGCGTGGACGACGCCAGGGTCGACTGGTCCGCGCCCGCGATGCGGGTGGACCGCCTCATCCGCGCCTGCACGCCCGCGCCGGGCGCGTGGACGGAGTTCCGCGGCCAGCGGGTCAAGCTCGGCCCGGTACGGCCGGCACCCGACGCCCCGGCTCTGGACCCCGGGCGGATCGCGGCCTCCAAGAACACCGTCCTGGTCGGCACGGCCACCCACCCGGTCGAGCTGGGTGAGGTGCAGCCGCAGGGCAAGCGCCTGATGGGCGCGGGAGAGTGGGCCCGCGGTGTGCGGCCCGCAGACGAAGATCGGCTGGGCTAGGGATCATGAGTAATCGGGGGAACGGCGGAGACGCTCCGCGCGGTGGCGGGCGTGGGTCCGGAGGCCGTTCACGCGGCGGCCAGCCGGGCGCGCCCGGCGGCCGGGGCGGCGGCGCAGGCAGGGGCGGCGGCGCAGGCGGGGGCAGGGGCGGCCGTCCGCCCAAGCCGGTCCGTGACGAGGCCCGCAACGCCGCCTACGACCTGCTGCGCGCCGTGGACGAGCGGGACGCCTACGCCAACCTCCTGATGCCCGCGCTGCTGCGCGAGCGCCGCCTGTCCGGGCGGGACGCGGGCCTGGCCACCGAGCTGGCCTACGGCACGCTGCGCGGCCTCGGCACCTACGACGAGGTCATCGCCGCCTGCAGCGACCGGGCCCCCGAGGACCTGGACCCGCCGCTGCTCGACGCCATCCGCCTGGGCGTGCACCAGCTGCTCAAGACCCGGGTCCCCCCGCACGCCGCCGTGGGCACGACCGTCGACCTGGTACGGCTGCGGGTGGGCACCGGCGCGTCGAAATACGCCAACGCCGTGCTGCGCAAGGTCGCCGGCCGCTCCCTGGAGCAGTGGCTGCCGATCGTGGCCCCCGACCGGGGCGAGGACCCGGTCGGCCACCTGGCCGTGACGCACAGCCACCCCCGGTGGATCGTCACCGCGATGCGCGACGCCGTGGGCGGCGACTTCGACGAGACGGCAGCCCTGCTGGCCGCCGACAACGAGCGGCCCCGTGTCACCCTGGTCGCCCGGCCCGGCCGCGCGTCGCTCGACGAGCTTCTCGCCTCCGGAGCCCAGCGGGCCGAATACTCCCCCTACGGGGCCTATCTGACCGAGGGCGACCCCGGTTCCATCGGCGCCGTGGCCGAGGGGCGAGCCGCCGTGCAGGACGAGGCCAGCCAGCTCGTCGCCCTGGCGCTGACCCGCGTCCCGGTGGCCGGTGGCGACACCCGCTGGCTCGACCTGTGCGCGGGCCCCGGCGGCAAGGCCGGGCTCCTGGACGCCATCGCCGTGCAGGGCGGCGCCAACCTCCTGGCCGCCGAGCTCCAGTACCACCGCGCCCGCCTGGTCCGGCAGACCACCCGCGAGGCCGCGGTGATCACCGCCGACGGCACGGCCCCCGCCTGGCGTCCGGGGGTCTTCGACCGGGTCATGGTCGACGCCCCCTGCACCGGCCTGGGCGCCCTGCGCCGCCGCCCGGAGGCTCGATGGCGGCGCGATCCCCGCAGCCTCCCGGACCTGGGCAGGCTCCAGCGCGAGCTGCTCGCCTCGGCCCTGGAGGCCGTCCGCCCCGGGGGAGTCGTCGCCTACGTCACCTGCTCGCCCCACCTGGCCGAGACCGTCGCCGTGGTCGGCGACGCCCTGCGCGGCCGCGACGACGTGGAGGCGCTCGACGCGCGCGCCTACCTCCCGGAGGTGGCGGATCTGGGCGAGGGGCCCCATGCCCAGTTCTGGCCCCATCGCCACGGCACCGACGGGATGTTCCTGGCGCTGCTACGCCGGCGCTGACCCTCCCGGGCGCCCGTCGCGAGTGCCGGCCGTCGTCGGGCGTGCCCTATGGACGTGGCGGCCCCCGCGGGTTCCAATGATGTGAACGTCAGGGACGGCGCTCGACCACGACCGCCGGCCGCCGCGCCCCGTCCCGGCATGGAGCCGTACGGCAGGCCGTTCGACATGTGCGGCGGCCGTCGATGAGACGTGGGGTTGTCGAGATGTGCGGAATCTCCGGCTGGGTGGACTTCGATCGCGATCTCGGGCAGGCGCGGGGCGTCGCCCAGGCCATGACCGACACCATGGCCTGCCGCGGGCCCGACGACGAGGGACTGTGGCTCGCCCCGCACGCGGCGCTGGGGCATCGCCGCCTCGCCGTCATCGACATCGAGGGCGGCAGGCAGCCGATGGTCGCCGAGGAGGACGGCCGGCCGCTCGCCGTCCTCACCTACAGCGGCGAGGTCTACAACTTCCGCGAGCTACGCGCCGAACTGGCCGCGCGCGGCCACCGCTTCCGCACCCGGAGCGACACCGAGGTCGTCCTGCGGGCCTACCTCGAATGGGGCGACGACCTCGCCGCCCGGCTGAACGGCATGTTCGCCTTCGCGATCTGGGACACCCGCCGTGCGGAGCTGCTGCTGGTCCGCGACCGGATGGGCATCAAGCCGCTGTACTACCGGCCGACCCCGGCGGGCGTGCTGTTCGGCTCGGAGCCCAAGGCGATCCTCGCCAACCCGCTCGCCCAGCCGCCCGTGGTCGACGCCGACGGGCTGCGTGAGCTGCTCGCCCTCGTCAAGACGCCGGAACACGGCATCTACCGGGGGATGTACGAGGTCCGTCCCGGCCAGCTCGTCCGGGTGAGCCGTCAGGGCCTGAGCCGGCGCCGTTACTGGCGGCTTGAGTCGCGCGAGCACACCGATGATCTCGACACCACCGTCCGGACCGTGCGCGGGCTGCTGGACGACATCGTCGGGCGCCAGCTCATCTCCGACGTGCCGCTGTGCAGCCTGCTCTCCGGCGGCCTCGACTCCAGTGCCGTCACCGCGCTCGCCGCGAAGGCGCTGCGGGAGCGCGGGGCGGGCAGGATCCGGTCGTTCGCCGTCGACTTCGCCGGCTACAGCGACAACTTCGAGCCCGACGAGATGCGCGGCACCCCCGACGCGCCGTACGTCCACGACGTCGTCCGGCACATCGGCCCCGACCACACCGACATCGTCCTGGACTCCGCCGACCTCATGGACCCGGCCGCGCGCGCCGCGGTCCTGCGGGCGCGTGATCTGCCGATCGGTGTGAGTGACATGGACGTCTCGCTCTACCTGCTGTTCCACGCGATCCGGGGCCACTCCACCGTGGCGCTGTCCGGGGAGTCCGCCGACGAGGTCTTCGGCGGCTACCGGTGGTTCCACGACCCCGAGGCGGTCGGCGCCGACACCTTCCCGTGGCTGGCGACGCCGGGGATCGCGCGGTACGGCGGCCTGGGCGCGCTGCTCGACGAGTCCCTGCTGCGCAAGCTCGACCTTCCCGGCTACCGCGCCGAGAGCTACCGGCAGGCGCTGGCCGAGGTGCCCCGGCTGCCGGGTGAGAGCGGCCTGGAGAGGCGGATGCGGGAGATCGGCTACCTGCACCTCACCCGGTTCGTGCAGATCCTGCTCGACCGCAAGGATCGCATGAGCATGGCCGTCGGTCTGGAGGTCCGGGTGCCGTTCTGCGATCACCGGCTGGTGGAGTACGTCTTCAACACCCCCTGGGCGATGAAGACCTTCGACGGGTACGAGAAGAGCCTGCTCCGTGCCGCCTCGGCGGACGTCCTGCCGCGTTCGGTCCTGGAGCGCCGCAAGAGCCCCTATCCCTCGACGCAGGATCCCTCCTACGAGCGGGCTCTCCGTGTGGAGACGGCCCGGCTGCTCGACCGCGGCGACATGGCCGTCGCGCCGCTGATCGACCTGGAGAAGGCGCGGGCCGCGCTCGTCCTGCCCGCGGGCCCCGGCGGCCCGCTGGGGAGCCGGGCGGCGCTGGAGGGGCTGCTCCAGTTCAACGCCTGGCTGGAGGAGTACGGCGCCCGGATCGAGATCTGACCCGCAGGCCGGCCGCACCCGGGTCCGAAGGGGCGCCCCATGGGCTCGGATACGGTATCTCCGCAGGTCACGAGTATGCTGGTCGATGCTTGACGGCCGCCTCCCGCCCCGCCGGCCCCTCCCGCACCGCACTCCTGAGCCGCCGCCGGCGTCCGCGCCGGCCGGGTCCGGGCGGCCCGCCGGTGACGGGCGTCCGGTGACCGCGCAATAGACTCGGCCGCATCATGGCCGTACAGATCTCGCCCAGCATCCTGTCCGCCGACTTCGCCCGCCTCGCCGAGGCGGCCGCGGCGGTCCCCAACGCCGACTGGCTGCATGTGGATGTCATGGACAACCACTTCGTGCCCAACCTGACACTCGGTCTGCCGGTCGTCGAGTCCCTGCTCAGGGCCACCTCGACGCCGCTCGACTGCCATCTCATGATCGAGGACCCGGACCGCTGGGCCCCGGCGTACGCCGAGGCCGGGGCGGGCAGCGTGACCATCCACGCCGAGGCGTCCAAGGCCCCGGTCCGCACCCTGCGCCAGATCCGCGCCGCCGGAGCCCGCGCCGGCTTCGCGCTGAACCCGGCCACCCCGGTCGAGCCGTACGAAGACCTGCTGGGCGAGATCGACATGCTGCTGCTGATGACCGTCGAGCCCGGGTTCGGCGGCCAGAAGTTCCTCGACGTGGTGCTGCCCAAGATCCGCCGGGCCCGTGCCCTGATCGACAAGCACGGGGGCCAGGTCTGGCTCCAGGTGGACGGCGGTGTGTCGGACCAGACCATCGAGCGCTGCGCCGAAGCCGGCGCCGACGTGTTCGTGGCGGGCAACGCCGTCTACGGCGCCGAGGACCCGGCCCGCGCGGTGGACGCCCTGCGGGCCCGCGCCGAGAAGGGCTGAGCCCCGCCCGGACCTCCCGCCACGGCCCTACCTCACCCCGGGGTACGGCCGTGAACGGGCGTCATCGTCTCCGGCTCCGCGCCGATGGCGGGTGAACGCGCCGGGGGCGTGGCGAGGCCACCCCGGTTCCGCCGCGGAGCCGTCCCGGTGATGTCATGGTCGGATAAGGAGTCACTCCGGGCGAATGGGGTAAGCAATCACTTGCAAGGGAGGTGGTCCATGGATCACGGACTGTTCGGGCCGGGCTCGGTGACCTGGCGGGTGATGGGAGAGCCGATCCTGCTGGTCGGAGGGTTCCGGGCGCTGCTGATGCAGGGGCTGCACCCCCGGGCCATGCGCGGGGTCGCACAGAACTCCGCGCTCATGGACCCGTCCGAGGCGTGGTCCCGCTTCCTGCGCACCACCGAGTTCGTCCGGGTGCGCACCTACGGCACGAGCGCCGAAGTGGCCGAGGCGGGCGCCCGGGTCAGGAAGATCCACTCCCGGCTCACCGCGCTCGATCCCGACACCGGCGAGCGGTTCCGCCTCGACGACCCCGGCGCGCTCCTGTGGGTCCACGTCGGCGAGGTCGACTCCTACCTGTCGGTCGCCCGCCGGGCGGGGGTACGCCTGAGCGACGAGGACGCCGACCGGTTCGTCGACGAATGGCGCCGCGCCGCGGAGGTCGTCGGCCTCCGCCCGGACGACGTGCCCGGCTCGGTCGGCGAGATGCGCGACTACGTCCAGGGCGTCCGTCCCGGTCTCTACTTCGCCCCCGAGGTGCCCCACCCGCTGCGCCAGTCGCTCAGCCAGTCCCTGAACGCGCCGCTTCCCACCTATCTCCTCCCGCTCAAGCCGGTCATCCCGATGCTCACCGTGCTGGCCTTCGCGACCCTGCCGCGCTGGGCCCGCCGGCTGTACGGCCTGCCCGCCACGCCGCTCGGCGACCTGTGGGCGACGGCCACGTTGAAGGGGCTGCACGCCGGGATCGGCCTGGTGCCCGCCCCGGTCAGATACGCCCCGGACGCCCGCAGGGCGCGGCGGGTGACGGCCGAGCGGGCCGCGTAGCCCGCCCGCCGAGCGGCTGTTGACCAAGCGCTCGCTTGGTCAACATAATATAGGGGTGTTCCTGCCCTTTGTCGGGCATGGCACACTGAGGATACGGGGAGCGAGTCCGGAAGGACGAACGACCCGACAGGCAAGCAGCGTGCTCCGGGGTCGGTGAAAATCCGAACCGGCGGTTACAGTCCGCGACCCGGTCGAAGCCATCGACCGGTTGACCCGGTGAAATTCCGGGACCGACGGTTAAAGTCCGGATGGGAGGAAGCGCGCGAGCGGAGAGTGCCCTCAGGCACCCTCCGCTGACTGGGTGCATGCACCTGTTATCCCCCGGGGCCCGCCGTGGCAGAGCAAGCTACTGGCGAGTAGGAGACCCGGGTGACTGATCAGGCGCACATGCGCCGGGCGATCGAGCTCGCCGCGCGCGGGCGCGGCACCACCAGCCCCAACCCCGTCGTCGGATGCGTCGTCCTCGACGCCGCCGGACAGGTCGTGGGGGAGGGCTTCCACGTCTACGCCGGCGGCCCGCACGCCGAGGTGGTCGCGTTGCGCGCCGCCGGAGAACGCGCCAGGGGCGGCACCGCGTACGTCACCCTCGAACCCTGCGACCACACCGGCCGCACCGGGCCCTGCGCGCTCGCCCTGCTGGAGGCCGGGATCGCCCGCGTCGTCGTCGCGGTGAGCGACCCCAACCCCGCGGCCGCCGGCGGCGCCGACCGGCTCACCCGGCACGGCGTCGCCGTCACCACCGGCGTGCTCGCCGCGGAGGCCGAGCGCGGCAACGCCGAATGGCTGACCTCCGTCCGGCTCGGCCGGCCGCACGTCACCTGGAAGTACGCCGCCACGCTGGACGGCCGCTCGGCCGCCGCCGACGGCACCAGCCAGTGGATCACCTCGCCGGAGTCCCGCGCCGACGTGCACCGCCTGCGCGGCGAGGCCGACGCGATCATCGCGGGCATCGGCACCGTCCTCGCCGACGACCCCCGGCTCACCGTCCGCCGCCCGCCCGGAGACGGCGCCCCCGCCGACGGTCCCGGCCCCCCGGCCGGCCGTACCGGCACCGATGCCCGCCCGCCGGGGGACGGCGCCCCCGCCCCGAGGCCGCTGCTCCGCGTGGTCGTCGACAGCGACGCCCGCACCCCGCTCACCGCCCGCGTCCTGGACGGCCCGGCGCCCACGCTGGTCGCGGTCGCCGCCGACGCCGACGCCGACGCGCTCGCGTCCAGGGCCGAGGTGGTACGGCTGGCGCGGCGGCCGTACGGGATCGACCTGGCGGGGCTCCTGGCCGAGCTGCACCGCCGCCAGATCGTCGGCGTGCTGCTGGAAGGCGGGCCGACCCTCGCGGGTTCCTTCCTGAAGGAGGGACTGATCGACCGGGTCGTCGGCTACCTCGCCCCGGCGCTGCTGGGCGAGGGAGCCGCCGCGCTCGGCCCGGCGGGCGCGGCCACGATCGCCGAGACCCACCGCCTGGAGTTCGAGGATGTCACCCCCACCGGGCCGGACCTGCGTCTGACCGCCCGGCCGGTACCCCTGAAGGAGCTGTGAATGTTCACCGGAATCGTTGAGGAACTGGGCGAGATCGCCGCGATCGAGCCGCTGCGGGACGCGGCCCGGATGTCGATCCGGGGCAAGGTCGTCACCGCCGACGCCGGGCACGGCGACTCCATCGCCGTCAACGGCGTCTGCCTGACCGTGGTGGAGGTGGACGGGGAGGTGTTCACCGCCGACGTGATGAAGGAGACCCTCGACCGCAGCTGCCTCGGGGCGCTGCGGCCCGGCTCCCGGGTCAACCTGGAGCGCGCGGTCCGCGCCGACCAGCGGCTGGGCGGCCACATCGTGCAGGGCCACGTGGACGGGACGGGCGTGCTGCTGTCGCGCGAGCCCGGCGAGCACTGGGAGGTCGTCCGGTTCGCCCTCCCCGCCGAGCTGAACCGCTACGTGGTCGAGAAGGGTTCGATCGCGGTGGACGGCGTCAGCCTGACCGTGGTCGGCGTGGACGGCAACGGGTTCGCCGTCAGCCTGATCCCGACCACTTTGCAGCTCACCACCCTCGGGGCCAAGCAGCCGGGCGACCCGGTGAACCTGGAGGTGGACGTGATCGCCAAGCACGTGGAGAAGCTCGTGGGCGCGTACGGTCTCGGGGGCAGGTCGTGAACTGGGCCGAGGCGGGGTTCGAGGTCTTCGGCACGAAGGTCCTCTGGACGGACCTGGTGGGGAACGTGGCCGCCCTGGCCACCGTGCTGCTGGCCATCCGCAAGTCGATCTGGACCTGGCCGGTCCAGCTCACCGCCTCGGTGCTGCTGCTCGTCGCCTCGATCAACGCCCACATCACGGGCAACGCGCTCAAGCAGGTCATGTTCGGCGCCCTGGCCGTCTACGGCTGGTGGCGCTGGACGCGCGGCACCCAGGACGGCCGGGAGCTGGCCGTACGCCCCGCGACCGGCTCCGAACGGCTCGCCCTGGTCGGGGTCATGCTCCTGGGCACCCTCGCCGTCGGCGTGATCTTCTTCGTCACCGGGCTCTCCTGGGGCGCCTCCGTCCCGCCGCCCAAGGGGTACCTGCTGGTGCTCGCCGACTCCTACATCTTCGTCGGCAGCGCGGTCGCCACCTGGGCACAGGGCCGCGCACTGGTCGACTTCTGGCTGATCTGGATCGCGGTGGACCTGGTCGGGGTGCCGCTGGCCTTCAGCTCGGGACTGGTCGTCTCCGGGGCGGTGTACGGAGTCTTCTTCGTGCTCGTCCTGGTCGGATTCTTCAACTGGCTAAAGGAGTACCGGTCGAGGACCGTACTCGTTCCCAAGGAGGCGGTGTGATCAAGCTGGACCCGATCGAGAGGGCGATCGCCGACATCCGCGAGGGTAGGCCCGTAGTGGTCGTCGACGACGAGAACCGCGAGAACGAAGGGGACATCATCTTCGCCGCGGCGAAGGCCACGCCGGCGCTGCTGGCCTTCACCATCCGGCACACCAGCGGTGTGATCTGCGTGTCGATGCGCGGCGAGGACCTCGACCGGCTCGGCCTGCCGCTGATGGTCAACGACAACAGGGAACGCCTCCGCACCGCCTACACGATCAGTGTGGACGCCCGCGACGGGGTGAGCACCGGCATCTCCGCGTCGGACCGGGCCAGGACCATCCGCACCCTGTGCGACTCGGCCACCGAGCCGTTCGAGCTGGTACGGCCCGGCCACGTCTTCCCGCTCCGCTACCGCGAGGGCGGCGTGCTGGTCCGGCGCGGCCACACCGAGGCGGCCGTCGACCTGGCCAGGCTCGCCGGACTGAGCCAGGCGGGCGCGCTCGCCGAGGTCGTCAACGACGACGGGACCATGAAGAGGCTGCCGGAGCTGCGCGAGTTCTGCGACGAGCACGACCTGGCGCTGGTCTCGATCGAGCAGCTCGTGGAGTTCAGGCGGCGCAGCGAGCGGATGGTGACCCGGGTCGCCGAGACGCTCCTGCCGAACAGGTACGGCAGCTGGCGCGCGTACGGCTACGCGAGCGCGCTGGACGGCGGCGAGCACCTGGCCCTGGTCTACGGCGACATCGAGGACGGCGAGAACATCCTGGTCCGCGCGCACTCCGAGTGCCTGACCGGAGACGTGCTCGGGTCGCTGCGGTGCGACTGCGGGGTGCAGCTCGACCACGCGATGTCCGAGATCGCCGCCGAGGGCCGGGGCGTGGTCGTCTACCTGCGCGGGCACGAGGGACGCGGGATCGGCCTGCTGGCCAAGCTCAAGGCGTACAGCCTGCAGGACGACGGCCGGGACACCGTGGACGCGAACCTGGAGCTCGGGCTGCCGGTGGACGCCCGGGAGTTCTCCAACGCCGGGCAGATCCTCGCCGACCTGGGCGTCAAGTCGGTCCGGCTGCTGACCAACAACCCTGCCAAACTGCGGGGCATGGACGGGTACGGCATCAAGGTGCTCGGCCGTGAGCCGATGCCGGTGGCGATGAACCCCTACAACGAGAAATACCTGACGGCCAAGCGCGAACGCCTCGGCCACGACATCCAGGAGGAGAAGGCATGATCAGGCGGGACGCGCTCGCGGAGGCGCACTCCGGGCCGCTGGGCGGGGGGCTCGCATGAGCGGCGCCGGACGACCGAGGATCTCCGCCGTCGACGCCGGCGGACTGACCGTCGGCGTCGTGGCCGCCCGCTGGCACGAGAAGATCACCGATCAGCTCGTGGCGCGGGCCGTGCAGGCCGGCGAGGACAGCGGCGCCACCGTGACCGTGGTCCGCGTGGCCGGGACCCTGGAGATCCCGGTCGTGGCCCAGGCCCTGGCCAGGCGGTACGACGCGGTCGTCGCCCTGGGGGCGGTGATCCGGGGTGGGACCGCCCACTTCGAATACGTCTGCGACTCGGTGACCTCCGGCCTGACGCGGGTCGCCCTCGACGAGGAGACCCCGGTCGGCAACGGCGTGCTGACGTGCGACTCCCTCGACCAGGCCGTCGACCGCTCGGGGCTGCCGGGCAGCCACGAGGACAAGGGCTACGAGGCGACCGTGGCGGCCCTGGAGACCGCCCTGCTGCTGAGAGACCTCCGGGGGTAGGCGGGAGCGCCGGGAACGCGCCAGCGGCGGGACCGGATGCCTCCTGCCCCGCCGCGCGACAGCCCCGCCGCGCGACTGCCCTCCTGCGTGACTGCCCCGCCGCGCGACGCCCGCCGTGCTCCGCGGCGGGCGGAAGCGGCGGACGGAAAGGGAGGATCTTCGGACCCTCCGTGCGGAGTCATGGCCGGCGGGGCCGTGCGGTAAATTTCATTCGGCACTGTCCCGGTAGTCACACCGGTTATGACCGGCGCTTTTCCCGAAGGATCGTGATCTTCAAGTGAGCCCCGAGAGTGTCCCTCCGCCTGAGCTTCCCGTGGTGTGGCGGCCGAAGATGGGGCGGATCGTGCCGTACGGCTTCGCCGCGGCGATCGTGCTGGGGGCGCTGCTGATGGCGGTCTTCCTGCCCCCGCCGTTCACCCTGGTCGACAAGGTCGCCATGGTCGTGCTCGGCGGCCTGATCGCCGGAGTGCTGCATCTGCTGGGGCGCTGCCGGGTCGAGGCCGACGAGCGGGGGATCACCGTGGTCAACCCGCTGCGGGTGCACCGCTACGAGTGGCCGGAGGTGCTGGGGGTCACCCTGACCCAGAGCGAGCCCTGGGCGAAGATCGACTTCGCCGACGGGGCGACGATCGGGGCCATGGGACTGCAGGGGTCGGAGAAGGACCGGACCGTGCGGCAGGTGCGCGAGCTCGCCGCACTCATCCGGGAGCGCGGCGAGGCCGAGGAGACCCGCTAGACCCTCCTCGGGTGGGCCGCCGGAGGCCGCGGGCACGACCGGGCCCCCCACCCGCGACGGGCAGGGGGCCCGGCCGCATGCGACGTGATCTCAGTCGATCGGCGGGTTCCGTTCTCGCCGCTCCGGCTGTGGTCCTCCTGGTCGTGGGCGTCCTGGCTGCCGTCTCCCCGGCTGCCGGCCCTCCGGCTGACGATCTTCACTCCACCGCCACGGAAGAGCCTTCCGTGAGGCAGCCGCGTCATCCTCGCCGGCCGTCCCGGGCTCCGGATCCCCGTGGCGTCCCGCGATGTCGGGAGTACGATGACCCCTCCAGGCTGCCAGGGCGCCGGATAGCAAAACGCTGCGGTGTTCCTAACGAATCGTTAAGTCTCGTCAGGACGGGGCCGGGCCGAGTTCGAGGATGATCTCGGCCCCTCCCGACGGGGCCGGACCGGCCCGCAGCCGGCCGCCGGAGCCCTCCGCCGTACGGCGTGCGATGTCGAGCCCCAGACCGGTGGAGGACCTGCCGCTGATCCCGCGGTCGACCGGGGCGGGATAGGGGAATCCGGGGCCCTCATCGGTGATCACCAGCAGGGCGCCGCCGCCCGGCCGGGGCGCCAGTTCGACGGTGAAGGGCGTGCCGTCGGGCGTGTTGGCGAACACGTTCTCCAGCAGCAGGTCGGCGCAGGCGGCCAGGTCCTGCGCGCTGACCCCGACGGGGATCGGGGTGCCGGGCAGGCGGAGCCCCACCGGCCGGTCCTGGTCCTCGGCGAGCGCCGACCAGAAGGTGACCCGATCGGTGATCACCTCGGTGGCGTCGCAGCGCGCCACGCCGCCCCGGCCGAGCCGCCGGGCCTCCCGGATCACCTGGGTGACCATGCGTTCGAGGGTGTCGACGGCCTCTCCCACCCGCGCGGCCTCGTCCTTGTCGCGCAGGGTCTCGGCCTCCAGCCGCAGCGCCGTGACGGGGGTGCGCAGCTGGTGGGAGAGATCGGCGACCGCCTCGCGCTCGCGGGCGAGCAGCTCGCGGATGCGGGCGGCCAGATGGTTGAGGGCGGTGCCGACGTCACGGATCTCGGGCGGGCCCGCCGGCTCCACCCGCGCGTCCAGATCGCCGCGGGCCAGCCGCCGGGAGAGGCCGGCGACCTGTCGGACCGGCTGGATCAGCGAGCGGGCGAGCCGGTCGGCGACGACGATGCCGACCGTGAGCAGCGCCAGCCCGATCAGGCCCAGCACGAGCCACGCCCGCCCGACTCCCTGCCGGAGCCGCTCGGCGCTCACGAACGTGCGGATGACCGAGGTGCCGTCGCCCCCTCCCTGGACGGCCACCAGGATCTCCCGGCCCGCCGGGGTCTCCATGGTGATGCTGCGCCCACGCGCGGCCAGCTCGACGGCGGGGTCCCAGGAGGCCGGGGCGCCGAGCGACGTGCGATCCGGCAGGAAGATCGTGATCGGCGTGTCGGTGGACCCGTTGACCTGGCGCAGGGTGGCGTCGAGGCTGTCGCGGTCGCCCAGCGCCACCACGGCGGCCAGTGACTGCGCCTTGGCGGTGGCGGCGGCCGTGGCCCGCTCGGCGGCGACCGTGCTGACCAGTACGGCGAGCGGCACGAGGAAGGCGACCAGGACCAGCGAGGTGGTCGCCACCGCGAGCAGGGCCAGGCGTCGCCTCATCGTCCGGCCTCAGGGGCCCGGGTCGACGATCTTCACGCCGACGCCGTGGACGGTCTGCAGGTAGCGGGGGGCCTGGGCGCTCTCGCCGAGTTTGCGGCGTAGCCACGACAGGTGCACGTCGACGGTCTTGTCGGCGCCGCCGTACGCCATCCGCCACACCTCGGTGAGCAGTTCCCGCTTGGAGACGACCTGGCCGGGGCGGACCGCGAGATAGTGCAGCAGGTCGAACTCCTTCGGAGTCAGGTCGAGGCGGACGCCGTCGAGGAAGGCCTCCCGGCCCGCCTGCTCGATGAGCAGCCCGCCGACCCGTACCGGCACCGGCTCGGCGTCGGTCTCCCTGCCCCGGCGCAGCACGGCCCGGATCCGGGCGTCCAGATGGGCCGCGCTGAACGGCTTGACGACGTAGTCGTCGGCTCCGGCGTCCAGCGCCCGGACGATCTCCGGCTCGTCGTCGCGCGCGGTCGCCACGATGACCGGGACGGCGCTGACGGCGCGTAGCATGCGCAGTACCTCGCAGCCGTCGAGGTCGGGCAGGCCCAGATCGAGCACGACCAGGTCGGGCCGGTCCTCCAGTGCCCGCGTCAGCCCCGGCATGCCCGCGCAAGCGGACGTGACGGCATGCCCGCGTTCGGTGAGCGCGCGGGTCAGCGCGGACCTGACCTGGGCGTCGTCCTCGACGAGGAGCAACTGTGCCACG
>NZ_FOQY01000032.1 GCF_900113865.1 Streptosporangium canum
CGGCGTCGGGGTTCTCGCCCTGCTGTGGACCCCGTTCCTGTTCTGGTGGACGCTGCCGCACCCCGGCATGACCGTGACCGGACGTCTGCTCGTCGGGTTCATCTACCTGCCGCTGGTGGCGTGGGCCCCGCTCCTCGCCGCCGTCACGCTTTCCTACCAGCGCCGCCGAACCGGCCCATGATGCGGCGGAACGGTGGTCGGCGTCATCTCCCTGCCCGACGGCCGGCTGTCGCCAACGAGTGTCCGGTTGTTCCCGATGGGCCTTGACCAGGCTCCTCCTTCGGGCGGTTTCGCCCGAGTCCCGTGGCCACGGGGCAGGGGAGGGGCTGCCCGCCCACCAGGAGGTTCCGTGGCCGTGTGTCCGGACTCGCACGGTGGGCGGTCAGAGTTCCTGGTGGCCGTCCACGCGCCTGGATGGGAGGTCTTCCGGTGTTCGTGTATCGCGGAGATATAGGGATTGCCCGCTCTGTCCGCGTACGCGAAGTTATTTGCGGATTGATGTGGTAATAGCGGCACAATTAGCTTATATATCGAATTTAGTGGAGATCTTTACGAATAGGGCGAGTTTAAATTAGCCTTGCCGCTGGAGCCGTCACCTTCCACGGACCGAGCTGGAGTCCAGCGCCCTCATGACCCATCCGTTACCCACGCCCTCGCCCACCTCCCAGCCGCCCCCCGCCGTCCGACCGGCCGCTCAGCGCCCCGGTGACCCCCAGGCGCCACCCCCCGCCGAACCTTCCCCCAGCTCCCTGCCCACCCCGACCTCCTCCACCCCGGCCCAGGGAGTGGACGGCGAGTATTCGGGGATCGACCCCGCTCTGATGGACGACTTCGAGCGGGGACTCGGCCGGGCACAGGACGCACTCGGCCGGAACGAGCCGCAGATCCGCCGGGCCCTGCAGCAGCTCGACCTGGACACCTCGGGGCTGAGCGTCCTGCGCGAGATGCAGAGCTGGATCGGGACCAGCCGCCCCGACCTGCGGCGCCGTAGCGACACGATCCGCGCCGAGCGCACGGAGTGGGGAGCCACCTCCACCGTTCCCGGCGGGCTGGCCGCCTTCGACGAGGCCCTGTACGGCAAGGCCGCCCACGACCCCGACGTCTACGCCGCGGTCGCCAGGCTGGCCGAGACCGCCGAGAGCGGCAAGGTCGACGGGAAGACCCTGGCGGAGTTGGAGAAGCGGACGGGGAACGCGACGTTCGCCACCGCGCTGATGAACGCGATGGGCGCGGCGGCGTTCCGCGCGCTGATGACGTCGACCGTGGGGCGCAAGGGCGACAAGAAGGCGGAGCGGCTGCAGGCCGCCCTCGGCAAGACGCTGGGCACGGCGAGTTCACGGCTGAGCGCCGCCTGGCGCGACGAGCTCACTTCCGGCCTCACCCCCGGATGGCAGGAGCGGGAGTACCGCGCGATCGCGGTGGCACTGAAAAACGGCACTTTCAACACCGCCTTTCTGCTGGCGGTCGCCAAAAAGATCGACGCCTGGGATCGCACGCCGTATCCCCCCGGTACGAACTCGCTCGTCATGGTGCCTCTCATGGAGGCGCTCGCCCGGGATCCTGCGGCTGCTCAGGACTTCTTCGCGGGTGACCCAACCGCACTGAAGCACTTCCTGACCGAGTGGAGCATGAGCGACGGAGGTGAGGCCTTGGGCAAGGCGCTGGAGGCCGCGATGCTCACCTTCCGCGATCACGACGGCTCACCGGAGAAGCCTTCGCGCGGTTACCTGTCGGCCAAGCTGGCCTCGGAGCTCGTGCATCTGGAGGCCAAGCGGATCGAGGCGGGCGATTCCATCGAACCGTTCCTGAAGCCCGTCACCGTCGGCCGTATCCTCGCCGGTTACATCAGTGACATTAACTACGCCGCTCAGAAAGTTACTGACATCACTGCACCTGGAGTTCGGGGTGCCGATAGCCCCAGCGTGCCGGGACGGGACCCCTGGGGAGCGCAGTTCAGCAGGGAGGAACTGCGCGGGGTGATGAAGAAGGCGTTCGCAGACTCCAAAGCGTTCGCCCCCGTTCTGGTCGCCCAGACGGCGTTCACCAGCTGGCTTCTCGACCATGGTGCTGCAGAGATGGCTGCTGGGCGAGGCGATGGCACACTCCTGACCAATGGGAAGCAGGTGGGGGCGGGCTTCGGCATGATCACTGATGCAGCCGGTCTTGCCAAGATCGAGGAGGGCAAGGAACTGGACGAGGCGCAGGCGCGGAACATGAAGGTGCTTATGGCGGTGGTCAACACCGGACTCGCCATCCCACAGACGGGGGCCTGGCCGATTGTGGCCGGTGTCACAGGGGCGTGGACCGGCCAGGTCGAGGACATGGCTAAGGGAGACGCGGAGACCAAAGCCCGTAGTGAAGCCAACGCCGCCGTCGACCAGACCCGTGCCCTTGTGCACGACCTCACCGCTCGGGCCATGCTCAAGCACGGAGTGTTCGGCTCAGCCGAGCCCGCTGCCGTGACCCACCCCTGGGCCTCGCTGGAAGACCTGAAAAAGGGAGACGATCCCCGTGACAACCCCAACAACTTCCTCAAGGACGACGGCCGGATGCTTATGACCATGGACGAGATGATCGACAAAACGGCCGCTAACAGCACCGACAAGTACCGGCGCGTCGAGGCCTACGAACGGTGGCTCTACCAAGGGCCGTCGGGAAAACCCTGGCGGGACGTTGAGAGCCCCCTGGATCGGGGCTTCTCCGATGGCTTCGCCCAGTACGGATCATGATGAGAAGACCGTTCGCCGTGATGACGGCGCTGGCCTGCGCCCTGGCCGTGTCGACGGCCTGCCGGAGCGAGGAGGTGAAGGTCGACCGCAGTCCGCTGCCGACGGTGGCCGCCCCTCCGTACCTCTGCGACCACATCCCGTTGAAGGCGGTGGAGCTGATGACCGGGGTGCGCAACCCGCTGGTCCGCGGCTCTTTTGACCTCACGCTTGCAGGAGGTCTCGGCGATGGAAGTTGCAACGTATATCAGCGAGATGGTGACCAGTGGAAGGTGTTGCACGTCGGTCTTACTCCCGGGGGATATCCGGGAGAGATCAAAGAGCAGCTCGAAGACGGCGCCTCATCGCTGCCAGAAGTCGTCCCCGGTGCCATCGGCTTCTATTTCAAGGACAAGAACAGCAAGAACAACGCCGCATACGCGATGCTCGTACGCGGCAAAGCGGAGATCAACATCCAACTGGAGATAGGCGTCGCGGGGCGCGACAACGCCGCCGATGTGCTGGCGTTGATGAAACTGATCGCGCCGAAGCTGCTCACCGATGCCAGCGCTCCGTCCGCGACGACCCCGTCTCCCTCCCCGTCCCCGACGAAGGGGTGATCAGGCCGTGGCCGAGATGGTGCCCAACCCGCTCTATGAGGCGTTGGGGGATGCCCTGCGGAGGGTCGAGCCGTTGGTCCAGGAGATCGAGAAGGACGTCGAAGCGCCGTACCGGCAGTTTCACTCGGGCAAGGTGTGGACGGGGCCGGCCGCCAAGCGGTTCGACGAACAGCTCGCCAACTATCGCACGCGTGCCCGCGGCTCGGGGGAGAAGATCCTGTCCGACCTGCGCCAGACGCTGGCCCGCACGCCGCGCCAGGTGAGTGAGCAGGAGGCCAGGATGATCAGAAGCAGGTACGGCCTGTCCTGACGGGGTCAGGTTACTTCGGGCGCAGCGAGGTGAGCAGCAGGTCGGCGAAGTGCTCTCCGACCTCGGCGCCGGAGAGCGCGCCCTCCGCGCTGTACCAGGTGCCCAGGTGGTGGACCGAGCCGAAGAAGAAGTCGACGACCATCTCGGCGGGGGTGTCGGCCCTGAAGACGCCCTCGCGCTGGCCCTCGGTGACGAGGTCGCGGAAGCGCTCGTGATAGCGGCGGCGTTCGGCGCGGACGCTCTTGCGGGTGTCGGGGGCGAGCAGGTGCATGGAGCGGAAGAAGATCTTGGAGTCGTCCAGGTTCTCCACCGTGGTCAGCACGACGTCGGCGGCGGCGGCGTGGAGGCGTTCGGCCACCGGACCCGGTCCGTCGGCGAGCAGGGTGAGCCGCTCCATCTGCATGCGCAGCACGCGGCCGTAGATCTCGTGGAGCAGGTCGTCCTTGGAGTCGAAGTAGTGGTACATGGCGCCCTTGGTGACGCCGGCCGCCGCTACGATCTCCTGCACCGAGGTGCTCTCGAAGCCCCGGTCGGCGAACAGGCGGGTGGCCTCGCCGATCAGGCGCTGCCGTACCGGCTCCTTGTCGTGCGTCATCTGTCCCCCATGGTGTGGTGCGGCAAGCATACCGACTGGTCGGTCAAATCGATGGCAGGTATCTGGGTTGTGTTATTTCCATCACCTTTGGATGCCTGGAGCCCCTGCTTGGGTATTTCATGATTGAGGGATCTTCAGCGTCGCAGATCCGCCTCACTGCCACCAATCGACTCTGGGGGGTTCGCTGTGTCCGGCGGATCAATCTACGTGACGCCCGACGACCAGGTGCACGGCCTGTCACCCCAGGTCATGTACGAGCAGTTCTGGATCAAGGAAGCCGATCAGCGCCGCAAGGCGCGCGCGGTCAAGGCCGCGGTCGGCCTGGTCGTGGGCATCCTGCTCGCCTACCGCTTCGACCTGCCCAGCCCTCCGGTGATCGGGATCGCGGCCGGCCTGCTGGTCGGCGCCGCCGACATGTTCTGGGCCTGGCACTCCTACGAGGCCACCGCCGTCTGGCGAGGCAGGCGTCGGGGCGAGACCATCACCGGCAAGCTGCTCCGCCGCAAGCTCCGCAAGCACGGCTACCACATCCTCGACGGCCGCGCCGTGCCCGGACAGGCGTCGATCGACCACCTCGTCATCGGCCCCGGCGGCATCTGGGTGGTCGACAACGAGGCATGGGACCCCGACACCGAGATCGCCCGGTACGGCGAGCGGCTGTTCCTCGGTGAGAAGTACGGCTCGAAGGTGGCCAAGGCGCTCGTCGACGCCTCCGAGTCGCTGGCCGCCGTGCTCTCCAAGGAGTCCGGCATCCCCGTCACGATCGAACCGCTGCTCGCCGTACACGGCGGGGAGCTGCGGCGGACGGTCACCGCCGAGGGGCTCACCCTGCTCAAGCCGCGCCTGGTGGCGCGCTGGATCATACGCGGGCCGCGCGCGGAGTTCGACGGGGACCAGGTGGAGCTGCTCGCCCGCACCGCCGCCCGGGTGCTGCGCCGGATGAGCTGACCGGCCCGATCCGCCGTGCCGTACGGCGGCC
This sequence comes from Streptosporangium canum, assembly GCF_900113865.1. Lineage (GTDB taxonomy): Bacteria > Actinomycetota > Actinomycetes > Streptosporangiales > Streptosporangiaceae > Streptosporangium > Streptosporangium canum. The sequence goes on from NZ_FOQY01000032.1 coordinate 5,210, forward strand.
GGGGCATGCCAGGGGCCTTCATCCGGACCGGACCGATCCACCGGGAGCGGGCCGGGCGGCAGCACGCCGGCGCGAGTCGGCCTGGGGGACGGTGCCTGCCAAGGCCGCGGCGTGAGGGTGTCGGTTCACGGCCGCCCTGTCTCTGGCTTGGTTCACGGCTGCCCTATCCCTGGCTTAAGGGCTCTTCGGTTTTGAGAGGGATGTTCAACCCTCAAAATCGAAGAGCCACTAACGTGATACTCATGAAGCGCGTCCAGCAGTACCAAGCGGCCTCTGTCGCAGTGCTTGCGGGCTGGCTGACCGATCATCCTGACGAGGAGACACGCTGGCGCCTGGTCGCCGAGTTCCTGGAGGAGTACCGGCACGAGCCGCCTGTGGTCCGACTTGCTCTGTTGTCTCCAGAGCCCTCCAGCGTGGGAGACCCGCACTGGGACGTCTTTCTTGCCGCGCTCGCCGAGCATCTCGCCGCGAAGGACGGTCATGCCGGCCCCCCCTGGACTGAATCACGGCGACTCCGCCAGTTCTGGTTCCCGTTCAACACCCCCGCAGCCCGCGTCGACGCGTTCGTTCACGCACCGGCCTCATTCCGTCGCCGTGGAGTCTTCATCCACCCCCAAGAGCTGGAGGTCGCATGAACGATGCGCCTCTGCTTGATCGGGCTGCGATCCAGGGCCCCGGCGTTGATTCGCTATGTCCAGTTCCGGCATGTTGATCAGATGTTGTAGACGGCGAATGCGGCATCGCGGTCGAGGAGGTCGCGGCGGGCGTGGGCGATGTTGGCTCGATCGGCCAGACGCATGGTGCTGATCGCCAGATTCCGGAAGCCGGCCAGCGCTCTGGGCGCGGTCCCGGTCCTGACCTGGGAGTGATCCTCCCGGAAAGTTACGTCGCGGACCCAGTGGAGACGATTTTCCACTCCCCAGCGCGCCTGCTCGTAATGGTTGAGGTGAGCGGGCCCGGCCAGGCCGGTGATGCCGTACACGATCTCTTTGCCGGTCCAGATGCCGTCCAGGTCGCCGACGTCGCGGCGGAGCCGGAAGGCTTGGCGGGCACCGGGGAACAGCGTGTCGCCGGCTTGGGCGGTGCGGATGGTCCGGCGTTCGGTACGGCCGTGCCCGTGATCGTCGTCGATGGCGGTGCTCTGGGTCCAGTCGGCGTCCGGACCCGACAGCAGGATCTGGGCGGCGGCACGGGCCAGCGGCTGATTGCGCTTCACCATGAGGACGTAGTGGGCGTTCGGCTGCTCGGTGATCAGGTGGGCGGTGGTCTTGGTGGTGTGCAGCGCGTCCAGGGTCAGCACCATCCCGGCCACGTCAAGGCGCTCCAGCAGCGTGCGGGCGGCCGGTCCCTCGCCTCGTTTGCCGGCGACCTGGCACTGGCCCAGGATCACCCCTTGCCCGTGGCTGATCGCCCCGACCAGGAAGACGCGCCCGCCGTCGCCGGTTCTGGCGCCCCGGCAGGCCTTGCCGTCGAGGGCGACGCCGGGCAGGAGTCTGGCAGGGGCGGGATCAGTGAGCCGCCGCCGGGCCGTGCGGCGCTGCTCCCGCTCGGCGGGCCCGGGTGTGTCGGGGATCTGCGGCACGGGTGCCTCTCGGCGGACGACATCGGTCACATATCCGCTGATCGCCGCATCCAGCATGTCGGCGTCCAACTCGGCCAGGACCCGGCGGAAGGTCCGTTCGCTGGGGACGGTGAAGCAGCCGGTGAACGGATCACGGTAGGCGCCCAACCGCTGAAGCACCTGCTGGGAGGTCCGGGCGGCCCACTGCCGGATCGCCGCGACGCTGTCGCCGCCGACCGCGAGCGTCGCGCACGCGGTCAACGTCAAGATGACCACCAGCGGATGCCGTAGCCCGCACGCCGAGCGCTGGTCTGGCACCGCCGCCAACCGGCGTATCAGCGCCGATTCCACCACGACCGGGTCGGCTGTCAGCTCCGCTTCCCACAACGCCAGGTCGGTGAGCTGGTCAAGAAGGGGGACCAAGCAGGAGCCGGTCGGGGAAGATGGGGACACGAGCGCGACTCCTGTGACGATCTTCGGATGAGAGACCTGAAAGATCACCAGAAGTCGCGCTCTTTTGCATTCCACCTGCCGAAACCCTCAACCGCGCCATACCGCATCAGAACTCAAGAACGCCGGGGCCCTGATCGGGGCAGGCGCGTGAGGTGTGCGAAGCACCTCTTGCTGTTGCGATGCTTGTGTGGCGACGCGGCTACGTCGCCACATATCCCTGTTGCAATTTACGGCTACATGGAATAACGGGGATCTTTGCTGCTCATGTAGATCTTGAAAGCCTCACGTATCTTCTCTCTCAAGCCTCTAACCTGAGGGTTGCCGGGGATCACACTGTGTTCCCAAAGGCGCCCCTTATGGCTGAGGTACCTCTTGACAGTTCCCGAGGTGGAGTTCGATACAAAGGTCGGTCTTGCCTTTTCGCCCAAATCCGTGCCCAGCCCTTGAAAGCTTCGCGCTAGATCAAGCGGAAGATTGCTAGAGTAAAACTTACATTCGATGGCGAGAATGCAGTTACGGGCTTTGGGCGCGACACGCGCGGACCTACTCTGGTTTGCCTCATCTTGCGTGAGAACAAGTACGTCGCATTCGTGAAGCACTCCCGAGCTTCCCTGAACTTGTACGCCTACATGGACCTCAAGCGGGGGAGCGATGGACCCGAACTCGACTACTGCGTGCGTATAGGCGTGGGCTCTTGAATACAGTTGTCCCGGACTGGTCCTAAAGATCAGATTAGACGTCTTATTCCCGTCCACGTCTTCATAGTGTAGTGAAGCTCCTCTCTGAAGTGCTTCGTCCACGACGAGCGCGAAGACGTAGCCCTCATACAAATCGCCGACTGCCGAGGCGGATTTGTATGAGATTCTCCCGGCACCTCGGAGATGAGCGCGTAGTTCACGGAGGAGATCCTTCTCGGAGGTCATTGTCTCAGTCCCTCATCCAGGGCCCGTACAAGCTGATCGACTTTTTCGCTGTCCAGGAGGAGCGGGGCCGGTTGACCCTCTCGAATCACGGTAGCTGACTCACCGCGTGCATTCTCGTCCTGTAGGAACTCCACGCTTGTAACTAGGGGGGCGGATCCTTGAGTGAGAAGAGCAACCTGCTCCTTATGCGCCTTCGGCATGTCGACCAAAACACTCCGAATGGCCTGAAGAATCAGGCTCGCGCGCTCTGCAGCAGTATAGGTGTTGGTTTGGACGAAATTCCGGGGGCTCTCGGCGGCGACAGGTGTGGTCACGGTCTCGGTTATACGAACTTCGAAGGAGAGCTCGTCAGTCGGGTATCGAGGCTCCCAGGAACGCTGATCGCGCGGAGATCGCCTACGCTTCGTAACGCTCACGTCTTCTGGCTTGCCCGCCGCAATGGTCTCGTCTACCTGTTGAAGTATCCAGGCGAAGCCTTCCTCCACCAGGAGCGTGCGGAGCTGCTGTTCCAGCTCATCAGGGGTCACGGACAAAATCTCCGTTCAGTAGGACTGGGCGATCTTGCCTGCGGACGGCGCTGTCGTCGAGGGCACTTGGAGCGGGCTATTCAAAGGCAACAGCAGCCGAGGCCGAGCTGAACAACTTTGCCGTAGGTGAAGGTCGGCAGTCAATGATCATGCCGCTCAGGACTCGTCTGAGCAAATCACTGCCCGCTGGGCGGGGTTCCAGCTGACGTCAAGCTGAGCCAAGCGATCAAGATCGAGACTCCCGCCTTTGACCAGTTGGTTACTGGCCCGGGGTAGTGCAGGGCCCTGGCATTCTGGAGATTTCTACCAGTTTGCCCCTACGCAGGGGATCCTGCTCTGGTGGCTGAAAGCCCTCCCAAGCTGCGACTTTCGTTTGCGAGCGCAGACGCAGGCATGCAGGGGAAACGGGCAAATCTCCAGAACGCCGGGGCCCTGGGCTGCGATCGAGGATGCATTCCAGCGTCTCGGCGACCGCCTTGCCCGCCGGGGAGTCATCGCCGACCTGTATATCTTCGGTGGAGCAGCCATAGCATTGGCATACGATGCCCGCCGGTCCACTCGTGACATCGATGCCGTTTTCGAACCGCACGGGATCGTCCTTGATGAGGCACGCGCGGTCGCATCCGAGCTTGGCCTGCCATCATGGTGGCTCAATGAGCAGGCCAGCGCCTACGTTGCTCCGGGCGGAGACAGTTCGGCCCGGCGAGTCTTCGACCATCCGGGCCTACGAGTATCTGCAGCATCGCCAGAACATCTACTCGCGATGAAAGTTCTGGCCGCTCGCCGACGGGACACCGGTGATATTCGCGCTCTTGTCGAACGCCTCACCCTTGACTCGGCTGCTGCGGTCCTTGCTCTGTGCGCAGAGATCTTCCCCGACGAACCTGTCCCCGATCGGGCCCGTCTCATGCTGGAAGACCTGTTCAACGGAGGCTGAATGTCTGCCGCCTGACGCACCGGGTTGCGGAGTGTGCCGGTCTCCGTGGGGTCCGGCCCTTCCGTCGCTGACGTCCTCGGCTATGCGGGTGTATCGGCGGACAGTTCGTTCACGAGACGACCGCGTCGCGGTGCGCGTGGATGGCGCGGGTCAGGATCCGGCGGACATAGTCGGTGTCGGCGGGGGCGTTGTCGATGAGGATGGCGGTGCACAGACCATCGGAGGCGGCGACGAGTGCGGCGATGGCCTCGGGGTCGTCGGTGAGGGTGGCCGCGAGCTCGGCGACGTTCTCCCGCCAACGACGGGCCACGGGCGCCAGTGCCGGGCGGCGAGCTGCCAGGGTGGACAGCTCGCGCTCGGCCAGGGCGCGTTCACGGCCGGGACCGGCGGATTCGGCGATCAGCTCGGCCAGGCCACGGAGCTTGTCCCCGGGGCCGTCGATGATCTGGCGGATGCGCGTGGTGTAGGTGTCGGCGACGCTGGACAGGGCCGCGACGAGCAGGTCGTCGAGGGTGGCGAAGTAGTAGGTGCTCAGGCTGGTGGTGATGCCGGCCTGTTTGGCGACGGTGCGGTGGGTGACGCCCGCGGCACCGTCCCGCGTGACGATGGCGAGGGTGGCGTCGATGATCTCGGCGCGGCGCTTGTTGCCCCGGGCCTTGCGCCCATCGATGTGCTCGCTCTCGCCGTCCATGCTCCCCTCCTGCGTGTTCCAGGGTAGTCAAGCACATCACCGCTGCTCCGTTCCGTCGTGCTGGTTCTCCCCGAGCGGACGCACGTGCCGCAATGCCGTCAGGCAGAGCACTGCCGCTGCGACGATCGCGACACCGGCCACGGCGGAGGCGATGTTCACCCCGCTGGTGAACATCCGCTGCGCTTCCCGCACCACCTGGGCGGGCACGTGGTCGGCCACCGACAGCGCCCCGGAGAGGCTGTCGGTGAGACGCCCCCCGACCTCGGGTGAGACGTCCGCAGGAGTGGTCATGCGGGCGGTGTAGAGGGCGGTGGTGAGGCTGCCGAAGACGGCCACGCCGACGGCGATGCCGAGTTCCTGGACGGTCTCGGACATCGCGGCGGCCGATCCGGACTTCGAGGCGGGTGCGGCGCCGACGACCATATCGGTGCCGAGGGCGGCGATCGCGCCGAGGCCGAGGTAGACGCACGCGAACCCGGTCACCACCGTCACCGCGTCCCCGGTGCCCGCGGTGGCCAGCAGCGCGTAGCCGATCACCGAGAGGCCGAGCGTGATCGCCATGACCAGGCCGGGACGCACCCGCCTGGCGATGAGCGGTGCGCCGATCGCCGCGGCGAACATCGCCAGAGCGGGCGGCCCCATCCACAGGCCCGCCGCGAACGGCGTCAGGCCTTCGACGAGCTGGAGGTACTGGGTGACCAGGTACATGGTTCCGCCCACCCCGACCAGTCCGATCAGCAGCACGGCCAGCGCCACGGAGAACGTCCGGCTCGTGAACAGCGTGACATCCAGGAGCGGCGAGGCCAGGCCGCGCTGGCGACGCACGAAGACCACCCCGGCCACGGTGCCGATCACCGCGAGGATCACAGTGCTGAGGTCGAGGCCGTGCGCTGCGGCGTGCTTGATCGCATAGATCACCGGCAGGATCGCGGCCAGCGACAGGGCGACACTGGCCAGGTCGAGGCGGCCTGCCTGCGGGTCGGCATACTCGGGCAGCAGCGCCCGTGCCCCGGCCAGCACGACGACCGCGATGGGGACGGCGAGCAGGAACGCCGCTCCCCACCAGAACGTGTCGACCAGAGCGCCGCCGACCACGGGGCCGGCGGCCATGCCCAGGGCGAACATCGTCGCCCAGATCCCGATCGCGACCGCGCGCTGACGCACATCGGCGAACATGTTCGAGATCAGCGACAGCGTCGAGGGCATCAGCGTGGCCCCGGCGATCCCCAGCAGCGCTCGGGCGAGAATCAGCAGCTCGGCGTTCGGGGCGAAGGCTGCGAACACAGAGACCGCGGCGAACGCGGCCATTCCCATCACCAGCAGGCGACGCCGTCCGATCCGGTCACCCAGGGTCCCCATGGTCATGAGGAACCCGGCGACGAAGAACCCGTAGGCGTCCATGATCCACAGCGTCTGCGTCGCCGACGGGTCCAGCGCCTCGGCCATGCTCGGAAAGACCAGATACAGCACGGTGACATCCAGGCCGAGCAGCACCGTCGGCAGCGCCAGCAATCCCAGGCCCGCCCACTCACGCGTTCCGGCACGCCGGGTCGTGACTTCTGGCATGGCGTCCTCCCTCGATGTAAGTATTTGAACGGTAGTACAACTAGGACTATCGTTCAAATACATGCGAGAAGAGCGGACGCCAGGAGACTTCGGAGGCAAGGGGTTCGAGGATCTCCTCGGCGGTCCTGGCCCGTGCGGGCGGGCGGGGGCCGCCGCTCCAGTCGGCGTGGAGCGTGGCCGCACGGAGTACGCCGGGTCACCCTGACACCTGGAACCAGACGGATCGTCCCGCCTCGTCGTCGTGGCGGGACGATCCCCAAGCGGTGGCGAGCAGGTCGACCAGCCACAGGCCCCGCCCGCCGTCGCTGTCGGCGTCCGGGACGTACACGGCCGGGGTGCTGGTGGTCGATCCGTCGTCGGCGACCTCCACGTGAACAGCTCCGGGGTCGTGGGTCAGGTGGACCGTCACCCGGCCGCCCGCCGTACGGCCGGAGTCGGAGTGGGTGACCGCGTTGGTGATCACCTCGCTGAGCAGCAGCAGGACGTCGTCGAGCATCGGGGGTGCGAGCCGTACGGCCAGCAGCCCGTGCACCCAGGCGCGGGCCGCCGGTACGGAGGACACCTCACCGGGGAACTCCCTGCGCCACGCGCACGAGTCGGACAACCCCGAGGGTGCGTCGTCCTGGGGGCTGGTCTGCTCCTGCGATCTCATCCGTTCACCTCGGCCATCACGATGTCCGCCGCGTTGTCGGCCTCCACCAGCACCCATTCGCTCCGCCGCCACAGGCGCGCCCACCACGGCCGCCAGGTGAACACCCAGCCGCAGTAACGCCGGATCACCGTGATCCGGGCCAGGGTCCCGGCCGCCGAGTGGACCTCCAGGATCGGCTGCCGGGTCACCGGCAGGACCAGCGAGGTGCGGACTCCGAGAGTGCGCAGGTCCCAGCCGAGCCGTACCAGGTGGACGAACCGCTCCTGCTGCTCCGCGGTCGTGGCATCCGGTGATTTCCGATGGCCGCGGGCGGAACGGGAAAGGCTGTTTTCCTGATCGCGCATCGCTCGTTTGTCTCCTGTTTGAAGGGGGCTCTTCGCGCTTTCTTTTCCTTCCTGTCGGAAAGGGAAAGCGTGTGCTTAGATTGCCCTTGCGGCAGGTGGGGTAATGGCCGGTCCGGCGGGCTGGGAGATGGCAGCCAATGTCAGGTACCGGGTTGCCGAAACCGGCCTCTGGTATTCCCGGCGAGCGGAAAGTCCGTTTTTCTCTTTTTAGGGGGAATGCGATGAGCGTCGATCCTTTTTCCGGTCCCGATTCCCCTCGGGTGCGGTTCGGCGCCGAGATGCGCCGCCTGCGGGAGGAGGCCCAGCTCTCCCAGGGGGCCGTGGCCTCGCGACTGGGGTGCACGCAGACCCAGGTGAGCCGCCTGGAGGCCGCCACCCGGACCCCATCGAAGTCCGACGCCGAGCGGCTGGACCGGCTCTTCGGCGCGGGCGGCGGCACGCTCTTCACCGGGCTGCACCGACGCATCCTCGCCCGGCCGGGCAGCCCGGACTGGTTCACGAGCTGGGCCGAGGAGATCGAACCCATTGCCCTCGTTCTGCGGTCGTGGGACCCACTGCTGGTCCCCGGTCTCTTACAGACGGAGTCCTACGCCCGCCATGTCTTCAACCATGCGCCTCTGATCACTCCCGAAGAGGTGGAGGGGCGCGTTGAAACGCGTATGCGACGAGGGGAGATCCTCGACAGGAGTGTTCCTCCCCTGCTCTTGGTCCTCGCGGACGAGGGCGTGCTGCGCCGTAGGGTCGGTGGTCCGGAGGTGATGCGGGAGCAACTCGGCTACCTGCTGGAGGTCGCCCAGCGGCCTACCGTCTCCATCCAACTCGTCGATCAGCAGTGTCTGTCAGGCGTGTTGGGCGCTTTTATGATCGCTGAGCTTCCGAACGGGCAGCCGGACGCCATTCATGTGGACTCTTCAACAGATGGACAGGTTTCGGTCGACCCTATCCAGGTGACCTCAATATGGAACCGCTATGAAGCGATACGTCGATGGGCTTACCCTGAACATATGTCCCTCAAAATGATCGAGGAAGTGAGGCGGGAATGGATCTGAGTGCCGCTGTATGGCGGAAGTCGTCGTTTTCTGGTGACAACGGCGGCCAGTGTGTCGAGGTCGCTTCCAATCTGCCGGGTGCGGTCGCAGTCCGTGACAGCAAGGACCCTGACGGCCCCGCGCTGCTCTTCACCCCCGCCGAGTGGCGGACCTTCGTCGGCGGCGTCAAGTCGGGTGCGTTCGACCGGCTGGCCTGATCCCTCCACAGTCGAGGAAGTGAGACAGGAATGGATCTGAGCGCTGCCGTATGGCGGAAGTCGTCGCACTCTGGCCCGAACGGTGGTCAGTGCGTTGAGGTCGCCGACAACCTGCCCGGCGTGGTCGCGGTCCGTGACAGCAAGGATCCTGACGGTCCCGCGCTGTTCTTCACCCCTGCTGAGTGGAGATCCTTCATCGGTGGCATCAAGACTGGGGATTTCACCTCTTCGTCCTGATTGCCGGAATTAAACTGGTTTCGGGCCGCCCTTAATTGGGGCACCGTTCAATCCTTTTCGTCGCCAACCCCCGATCGGGCAACCGATCGGGGGTTTTCTGCGTCTCCGTAACGATGCTGAGCGGGTCTGGGATAGAGGTCTGAGAATTCCTGGTTCGCGCTGTGCGATTTGAGGTATTCTGCAAGGCTTTGCTGAATCCGGCGTGATGTCTGTGAGGATGAATGGTCAATGGAGTCGGTGGGCTGGCAGGCGGGTCTCCCAACTTCGGATTCCTGCTCGCCCATGAGCCGTTGCTCGTGGTGTACGGAGCGGGCGCCGAGACGTCCGTCTTCACCGATCCCAACGGCGCCCTGGTCAAATGCCGTCAGTTCATCGAGGTCCTGACGACCGTCATGGTGCGCCGGACGGGCATAGCGGTGGCCGGTGACAACCGGTTGGGGACCCGGATCCACGCCCTTTCCGACAACGGCGTCATCCTCAAGAACGGTGCGGACGCCTTCCACGAGATCCGCAGGATCGGGAACAGGGCCGTTCACGAGCACTACGCCGACACCAGGGCGGCTCTCGACTCGGTGAACAAGTGCTTCCAGCTCGGCCTGCTCCTGCACCGCGCCATCACGGGCGACCGCCAGGTCATCACCTTCGTCCCGCCCCAGCCGCCCGTCGACGTGACCGGTCGACTCCGTGAGGACCTCGAACGCTACAAGCGCGAGCTCACCGAGGCCCGGCTCATCCTGGACGGCAAGCGATCGCGCGCGGAGGCGGTCTCCGAGGCCAGGGCGGAGGCCGAGGCCGAGCTCAGCCGTGTGCTGCACGAACGCGACCGGTTGACGGCGCAGCTGGAGGCGTTGCAGGGCGCCGCGCAGCAGCTCAGGTCGGAGTTCGACGAGCGGACGCCGGACAAGGTCTCGATCTCCAGGCGCAGGCTCTTCATCGAGCAGGCGCGGGCGCCGGAACCGCTGACCGAGGCGCAGGCACGCCGCGAGATCGACCGGATGCTCCGCGAGGCCGGCTGGGTCGTGCAGGACTCGGCCCAGCTCAACCCGCTGGCCGGCACGGGCGTGGCCGTACGGGAGTTCGCCTTCGCCCACGGCAGGTCGGACTACGCCCTCTACGTCGACGGCATGCTCGTCGGCGTCATCGAGGCCAAGCGGGAGGGCACCTCGCTGACCGGGGTGGAGTGGCAGAGCGCCGGATACGCCGCCGCGCTCCCCAAGGCGTACGCCATGGCCACCTGGCGCAGGGACATCCCGCTGCCGTTCCGCTACGAGAGCACGGGGGTGGAGACCCGCTTCACCAACGGGCTCGACCCCGATCCGCGCTCCCGTGGCGTCTTCTCCTTCCACCGGCCCGAGACCGTAGCCGCCTGGATGGCCGAGGCCGACGAGCGGCCGGACGCGCCGACCCTCCGCGCGCGGGTACGGCAGATGCCCGCCCTCGTCGAGACGGGGTTGCGTCCCGCCCAGATCGACGCGGTCAAGGGTGTGGAGAGCTCCCTCTGCCGGGACCTTCCCCGCGCTCTCGTCCAGATGGCCACCGGTGCCGGGAAGACGTTCGCCGCCGTCACCCAGACCTACCGGCTGATCAAGCACGCGGGCGCGAAGCGGGTGCTGTTCCTGGTCGACCGGAACAACCTCGGCGACCAGGCGGCGGCGGAGTTCCGCAACTACATCACGCCCGACGACGGCCGGAAGCTCTCGGAGCTGTACAACATCCAGCGGCTGGCCGGCGGGACCGTCCTGGAGTCGACGAACGTCGTGATCACCACGATCCAGCGGCTCAGCCTCGCCCTACGCGGCGAGCAGCTCCCGGCGGACGACGACGACCAGGGAGTCGACGACTACGTGCCCGACCGGCCGGTGGACGCGCAGTACAACCGGCAGCTCCCGCCCGAGACCTTCGACCTGATCGTCGTGGACGAGTGCCACCGGTCGATCTACGGCAAGTGGCGGGCGGTGCTCGACTATTTCGACGCGCCCATCCTCGGCCTCACCGCGACGCCGACCGCCCAGACGCTCGGCTTCTTCGACCAGAACCTCGCCTCGGAGTACACCTATGAGCAGGCCGTGGCCGACGGGGTCAACGTCGACTACGACGTCTACCGGATCCGCACGAAGATCAGCGAGAGCGGCAGCCGCATCCCGGCCCTCGACGAGGAGGGCACCCGCACGGTCGTCCCGTTCCGGGACCGCCGTACGCGGATGCAGCGCTATGAGGAGCTGCAGGAGGACTTCACCTACTCCGGCGAGCAGATCGGTCGCTCGGTGCTGGCCAAGGACCAGATCCGGCTGGTCCTCAAGACCTTCCGCGACAAGGTCCTCCCCGAGCAGTACGGCAAGCGGACCGTCGTCCCCAAGACGCTCATCTTCGCCAAGAGCGACGAGCACGCCGACGACATCGTGCAGATCGTCCGGGAGGTCTTCGGCAAGGGCAACGACTTCGCCGCGAAGATCACCTACAAGTCGAAGGACGTGGGGGACGACCCGAAGAAGCTGCTGCAGCTCTTCCGCACCAGCGCGGCCCTGCGGATCGCCGTCACCGTCGACATGATCGCGACCGGGACGGACGTGCGTCCGCTCGAAATCGTGTTCTTCATGCGTGGTGTGCAGAGCGCGGTCTACTTCGAGCAGATGAAGGGCCGTGGTGCCCGTACCGTCGACGAGACCGAGTTCCGGCAGGTCAACCCCGACCGGACGGCCCGCCGCAAGGACCGCTTCCTGCTGGTCGACGCGGTCGGCGTCACCGACAGCCCGCTGTGCGACGCGCGCCCGCTCGAACGGACGCCGTCGCTCAGCCTGAAGCAGCTGCTGGCGAAGGCCGCCAATCTCTCGATCGACGAGCATGAGATCGCCTCTCTCGCGTCCCGGCTCGCCCGCCTCGACCTCGACATGACCGACGCCGACCGCGACGAGATCGCGCGGGTCGCCGAGGGCGCCACGCTGCGCGACATCGTCCGGCGGCTCGTCGACGCCGTCGACACCGACGAGCTGATCGCGGTCCAGGACGCGGGCGGGGACAGGGCGGTCCAGCGACGGCTGCGCGAGGCCGTCGCCCCCCTCACCGCGAATCCCGACCTGCGCCGGCGCATCCTCGATATCCGTCGCGACCGCGACACGGTCATCGACGTGCATTCGGCCGACGAGCTGATCTCGGCCGAGGGCGTGGACGTCGCAAAGGAGGCGGTCCAGTCGTTCCGCCAGTTCGTGAAGGAGCACCAGGACGAGGTGATCGTCCAGCAGCTCCGCCACGGCAGCGGGCCGCGGCTGACGTACGCGCAGCTCCAGGATCTCGCCGACCGGGTGAAGCGGCTGCCGAACGTCTACAACGTCGACTTCCTCTGGAGGTCGTACGAGGAGCTGGGCGAGGCTCCGTCGCTGGGGGAGGGGGAGGCCGCCGTCACGGACCTGGTCTCCCTGCTCCGCCGCGAGCTCGGCGTGGACCGGGAGGTCCGGCCCTTCCGGTCGATCATCGAGGAGCGCTACGCCGCCTGGCGCGCGAGCCAGGAACGCGCCGGGGTGACCTTCACCCCCGAGCAGCGCTGGTATCTCGACCGCATCGTGGGCGTGATCGCCACGAGCGTCGAGATCACCGTCGAAGACCTGCACGGCATGCCGTTCGACCAGCGCGGCGGCGCGTACGGCTTCGCCGACGCCTTCGGCGACCGCGCCGCATCCATTCTCGAAGAACTCAACAAGGAGCTAACCGCGTGACGTTGTTCCCGATCCCTGACTCTTGGGTTTGGACAACTTTGGGAGACATCGCAGAGGTCGTCGGCGGAGTAACCAAAGACAGCAAGAAGCAGAGCGATCCTGATCTTCCACTCGTCCCCTATCTACGCGTTGCCAACGTTCAGCGGGGCTATCTTGATCTTAAAAAGATTACTGAGATCAGGGTGCCGGAAGCCACTGTCGAAAAGCTGCGTCTACAGCCAGGGGATGTGCTTCTCAATGAAGGTGGGGATAGAGATAAGATTGGCAGGGGATGGGTGTGGAACGGTCAAATCAAAGACTGTATCCATCAGAACCATGTCTTCCGTGCACGCCTGCATGCAGGCGTGATGATTCCGAAACTGCTGGCCTGGTTTGCTAACGAATGCGCTCGTGAGTGGTTCGACCGAAATGCGGCCCAGAGTGTCAATCTAGCTTCGATTAGTCTCTCTAAGATTAAGAGCCTTCCTGTCCCCATTCCTCCGGTAGGAGAGCAGCGGATGATCGTCGCCGCTCTCGAAAGTCATCTCTTGCGCCTAAAGGTCGGAGGTGAAGGCATAGCTAAATCGGTGATGCGATCCAAAGCTTTGTGGCGCTCGGTTTTGAATGACGCCGTAAGTGGGCGTCTTGTGGGCCGTGATATCACTTTAGATGTCAGGGTGCTGGGTGATGTTTCCTGTGTCCAAGGCGGTATACAAAAACAGAAGAAGCGTCGCCCTGTGGAGAATAAATTTCCTTTCCTGCGCGTAGCGAACGTTCCGAGAGGTAGTTTGGATCTGGCGGACGTGCATGAGGTGGAGCTTTTTGACGGCGAGCTTCACCGCTTCAGACTCGCTTTTGGTGATCTCTTGGTTGTTGAGGGAAATGGAAGTCCTGGCCAGATTGGTCGTGCAGCAATGTGGCATGACGAGATTCCAAACAGCGTTCACCAGAATCACTTGATCAGAGTTCGGCCAAATCCTGAGGTTGACCCGCACTATTTGGAGCTCGTATGGAATGCTCCCGCAACAGCAAGTCAGCTTCGTAAAGTTGCCAGCTCGACAACTGGACTCCATACGCTGAGCACTGCAAAGGTGAAGGCGATACAAATACCGGTGCCGCCCTTAGAAGTGCAGCACGAAATTGTCGCTGAGGCGCAGCGTTGGCGCTCATATTTGGAGGCTGCGCAACGTATGATGGACGGGGCGAAGCAGCGGAGCGACGCGTTGCAGAGGTCGCTTTTAAAGGAAGCTTTCGCGGGACGGCTGGTCCCACAAGATCCGACCGATGAGCCCGCTTCCGAGCTGCATGCGCGTATCAAAGCAGAACGAGCCGCGCAGCCCAAGCCCCAGCGTGCACGCCGTACCAAACCCAAGGAATCCCCCGGCGCGAGCCCCGCCGAATCACCAGCCGCGAGCCGTACCGAATGGCCCGACGCGAGCCGTACCCCCACCACCTACGAGCAGGGAGAACTGCTGTGACGACGACCGTGTCCGACAGCGAGCAGGCCGAGCGGTCGGCCGAGGCGGCGCGGCATGCGGAGGCGCGGCGGCTCGCGGACAAGATGTGGAGCTACTGCGACGTGCTCCGCGACGCGGGGGTGTCGGCGATCGACTACGTCGAGCAGTTGACCTACCTGCTCTTCCTCAAGATGGCCGACGAGCGGGCCAAGCTCCCGGAGAGCCTTGGCGGCGGGCGGATCCTGCCCGAGGGGATCAACTGGGAGACGCTGAAGAAGCTGACCGGCGCGGCGCTGGAGGAGGCGTACCGGGAGGCGCTGGCCGAGCTGGGCAAGGAGAAGGGCATCCTTGGGACGGTCTTCCGCAAGGCGCAGAACAGGGTGCAGGAGCCCGCGCTGCTCAGGAAGCTAATCGTTGACCTCATGGACAACGAGACCTGGGGGCGTCAGGGCACCGACGTCAAGGGCGATGCCTACGAGCAGCTCCTCGCCCGCAGCGCCACCGACGTCAAGTCCGGTGCCGGGCAGTACTTCACCCCGCGTCCGCTCATCAACGCGATCGTCGACTGCGCGCGACCCGCCCCCGGGGACACGATCATCGACCCGGCCTGCGGCACCGGCGGCTTCCTGCTGGCCGCCAACGACTACATCCGCAGGCACCACACCGACCTGACCCCCGGCCAGCGGCACCGCTTGGCGCATGGGGAGGCGTTCCTGGGGACCGAGCTGGTGGACGGCACCGCCCGGCTCGCCGCGATGAACATGCTGCTGCACGGCATGTGCCAGGCGGACGGCGAGTCGCCCATCCAGGCCGAGGACGCGCTCGCCACCTCTCCCACCGTCCGCGCCTCCCTGGTGCTGGCCAACCCGCCGTTCGGCAAGAAGTCCGCGATCACGGTGATCGGCCTCGACGGCAAGGCGACCCGCGACGACGTCGCCTATGACCGGCAGGACTTCTGGCAGACCACCACCAACAAGCAGCTCAACTTCGTCCAGCACATCGCCCGGCTGATGGCGATCCCCGGCCGGGCGGCGGTGGTCCTGCCCGACAACGTGCTCTTCGAGGGCGGCGCGGGGGAGGGGATCCGCCGGGCGCTCCTCAAGGAGTACGACGTCCACACCCTGCTCCGGCTCCCCACCGGGATCTTCTACGCGGGCGGGGTCAAGGCGAACGTGCTCTTCTTCGACCGGAAACCGGCCAGCGAGGAGCCCTGGACCAGGAACCTCTGGGTGTACGACTTCCGTACCGGACAGCACTTCACGCTCAAGCAGAACCCGCTCCGCCGCGAGCATCTGCAGGACTTCGTCGACTCCTACCTGCCGGGCAGGTCGCCCGACGAGCGGGTGGAGACCGAACGGTTCCGGAAGTTCACCTATGACGAGCTGGTCACCCGCGATAAGTGCAATCTGGACATCTTCTGGCTCAAGGACCCGAGCCTGGAGGACGCCGACGCGCTCCAGCCGCCCGAGGTCATCGCGCAGGAGATCATCGACGACCTGGAGGCCGCGCTGAGCGAGTTCGCCGCCATCGCCGAAGCCCTCCAGAACCGTGCTACTCCTCAGGACCCCGGCAGTCCGTCGTATGAAGATGCGCGGTAACGAGGAGTGTCGGGGAGGTTTCTCCGTGAGAGATCGGTGACAGGCGGCCGCCCTTGCGCGATTTGAGATCGCGAGCGCGGGGGCGGCCTGGCCACCGATGTCAGCGAAGCGCTTGGGCGACACGCTGCCGCAAGGTGCGGTCGCTGATGTCGCCGGCGTCTCGCCAGGCGGAGTCGGTGACCTCTTCGGTCTGGAGCCGGCCGACATCGGCGGCGCTACGGAAGAGAAACCGGAAGTCGAAGTGCTGATGAGCCGGTTCGCCCTTGGCGTCGTTGGCGGGAATGCGGTGAATGTCGATTTGGACGGGGCGGTCGTCGACTGGGATGACAGTGCGGGCGGGGATTCCGGTCTCCTCGACGAGTTCGCGCAGGGCCGCGTCCAGGAGAGTGACGTCAGACGCCTCCAGGTGACCGCCGGGTAGAAGCCACTTGCCCAGAGCAAGGTGGTTGATGTGCAGAATGCGTCCATCGGGACCGGCGAGGATCGCGCCGGCGGTCACGTGTCCGCGGAACTCCTTACGGGGCGTGAGGTCGGCCCCGTCGTCCAGCAGTTCGAGGACGGGACCGAGGCCGTGTTTTTCCTCGGGGTACGTGTCGAGGTAGTCGTCGATGACGGAGCGGATGTGGTCTGCCGTGATGGCCAAATCGATCACCTGTTGAAGTAGGAGAGCCAAGCCGCCGCGATGGCGGCACGGTCGGCCGCGGAGACCTCGTGCATACCGGGACCGAGGTCTTCACGGACGAACATCCTGATCCCGGCGAGTATCTCGGCTTGAACCAGGAAGATGAACGGCCCGACGCCGGCGCCATGCAGAAAGTTGACGGCGTTTCCGCCGTTCGCCAGGTAGAAATAATGACCAGTCGTCTGGTAACGGGTGACGTGGTCGCCGACCATCGTACGGGTGTACACGTCTGGCAGTCCGCTGAGTTCCAGTTCGTCCTCGCTGCTGGTGACGGTGGCGATGTAGGCGCCGTTGCGCAGATGGGCGAAGTCCTCGCCCCTCAGGGAGACGGAGCCGGTGGCGCAGAGCACGAGTCCGGCTCCGGCCAGCGCGCCATGGCGGTCGCGGGCGACGGTGAAACCCTGGGACAAGGCTTGGGTGCGGCGGACGGGGTCGATGTCGAAGACGGTGACCTGGACGCCCTTGGCGTGCAGCAGGCGGGCGATCGAGCTGCCGAGCTTGCCGAACCCGATCACCAGGGCCGGGCGGCCGTGCAGGATGTCGCCGCGGCTGCGCATGACGGCCTCGGCGGAGAAGACCACGGATTGGCCGACGAGGAAGTCTTCGGGGTCCTTCAGCGGTGAGCGGGCGACCGAGATCACCGGGCAGGGCAGCTTGTCGAGGTCTTGGTAGCGGCGGTGGCCGTTCTCGGTGTCCTCGATCACGCCGATCAGTCGGCCGGAGAAGCGTCCGTGCACGTCGGCCAGGGACGGGGCGAAGTAGCCGCCGACGTCCAGCAGCGCGATCTCCTCGGTGGCGGCCCGGGATTCGAAGTAGTCCAGGGCTGTGTCCGAGTCGGCGAACAGCTCGCGGGAGAGCACGTCGACCGGGACGGCCTGCTCAACCTCACGCTGGGCGGCGGGGGTGATCGACTTGGGCTTGGGCAACACCGCCCGCAGGCGACTCATCGCAGCGACCGCACGGACGAAGCTGGGCCGCTCGGATAGCAGGTGCGTGACCAAGAAGGAGGTGATCTGCTCGTCGGGAGCGAATCGGGCGGTGATCTTGGCGAAGTAAGCGTCCAGCCGGGCGCGTTCGAAGGCTTCCATGACTGTTCTCTCTCATCGGTGAAGGCGGGTCGTGATACCGGGGTGGCGAGGACGGGGTCCCATGTCACGGCGGTGTGGTGAGGCGGTGCTGAGGGAGCCGCCGGCTGGACACGGCGCGGGTGGAACGGCACCAACCGGAAAGACTGTTTTCCTGATCTCGCATCGCGCGCATCTTTCCTGTTCCGGTGAATTCTTGGACCGCTTTCTTTCCCCTTCTGGCGAAAAGGAAGGCGTGTGCTTAGATTGCCCTTGTGGCAGGTGGGGCAATGGCCGGTCCGGCGGGCTGGGAGATGGCAGCCAATGTCAGGTACCGGTTTGCCGAAACCGGCCTTCGGTATTCCCGTCGGAGCAGAAAGTCCGTTTTTCTCTTTTTAGGGGGAATGCGATGAGCGTCGATCCTTTTTCCGGTCCCGATTCCCCTCGGGTGCGGTTCGGCGCCGAGATGCGCCGCCTGCGGGAGGAGGCCCAGCTCTCCCAGGGGGCCGTGGCCTCGCGGCTGGGGTGCACGCAGACCCAGGTGAGCCGCCTGGAGGCCGCCACCCGGACCCCGTCGAAGTCCGACGCCGAGCGGCTGGACCGGCTCTTCGGCGCGGGCGGCGGCACGCTCTTCACCGGGCTGCACCGGCGCATCCTCGCCCGGCCGGGCAGTCCGGACTGGTTCACGAGCTGGGCCGAGGAGATCGAACCCGCCGCCCTGGTCCTGCGGTCGTGGGACCCGCTACTGGTCCCCGGCCTCCTCCAGACCGAGTCCTACGCCCGCCACCTTTTCACCCATGGCCCCCGGGCTACTCCTGATGAGGTTGAAGAGCGTGTTCAGGCCCGTATGCGGCGTGGCCAGATCCTCGAAAAGGACGATCCTCCTCTGCTCCTGGTCCTCATCGATGAAGGCGTCCTGCGCCGCCGGGTCAATGGTTCGGAGGTGATGCGTGAACAGCTCGGCTACTTACTGGAGGTTGCTCGACGGCCCGCCATCTCCATTCAGGTCGTCGATTCGGAGTGCATGTCTGGGCTTGCTGGCCCTTTTATGATCGCGGAGCTTCCGAACGGGCAGCCAGACATCATCCACGCGGATTCCCCGGTACAGGGGCAGGTTACGACCGACCCCATCTACGTGACCTCGATATGGAACCGCTATGAAGCGATACGTCGATGGGCTTACCCTGATCACATGTCCCTCAAAATGATCGAGGAAGTGAGACGGGAATGGATTTGAGCGCCGCCGTGTGGCGGAAGTCATCGCGGTCTTCAGACAATGGAGGTCAGTGCGTCGAGGTCGCCGACAACCTGCCGGGTACGGTCGCGGTCCGTGACAGCAAGGATCCTGACGGTCCCGCGCTGCTCTTCACCCCCGCCGAGTGGCGCTCCTTCGTCGGCGGCGTCAAGTCGGGTGCGTTCGACCGGCTGGCCTGATCCCTCCACGGTTGAGGAAGTGAGGCGGGAATGGACCTGAGCACCGTCGTTTGGCGGAAGTCGTCACGTTCTGGCGGCGCGGGGGAGGGGATCCGTCGCGAGCACCTGCAGGACTTCGTCGACTCCTACAGAACCGCGCCGTCACTCAGGACTCCGGAAGCACGCCGGCCGAAGACCTCTGAGCCGGACGGACCCCGCCCGCGACGGCCGTGGCGGGCGGGGTCCCCCCAAGCGAGCTCCTCGACGAAGGCCGCGAGCATGGAACGGAGCCTCCCAGGCGGGAGACACCGTTCCGTGTCAGAAACTAGCGGATCCAGAGCTCATGCCGGGTGGCCCCGATATAGACGGGCAGGCACCCGTACGAGCTGAAGCCCTCGCGCACGTACTGCTGGCCGACATCGACACACTTGGACTTGGTGGGGTATACGCCAATGAATATGGGGCTGGCCGCAGCCTGGGCCGGAGCGCTGAGTGCGCTGACTGTCATGGCTGCTATTCCAGCGGTCAGGAGTGCTGCACGTAGGCGCATGTGTGTTTCCTTCGAACGCGATGTGATGTCCGGAAATCATCCAGGATGATCTCCCAAATGCAAAGTGCGAAGCTTCGCCGCCCCCGGATACGCAGCGTGACCTCCTCTGAGAGGTCCCTCGCGCCGGGACGGGGGCCGGAGGACAGCTCGTTCTCCGGCGTCAGGCGAGTTCCTCGATGAAGGCCGTGAGCTGGACGACGTTCCGCCATTCGTGCACCGTCGCGATCCCGCCGTAAGCGCTCGCCGGAGCCTTGCCGGACAGCGCTGAAGATCAGTTTTCCGGAAGAACGGTGAGGCGCTGGCCTTTGCGTAGGTGGCGAGGGGCGACGACCAGGTAGTCGCGCTGGTCAAGGGTCGCGACCTCCCGCAGATCGAAACGCTCGGCAAGCGCGATCACACAGGCGTCGACCGCCTGGAGCCGTAAAGACGCGTAAGCGGTGAGCAACTCGGACATGCGGCGGTAATCATGTGGGGTCGCTTCGATGACACGGAGTTCGTCATCGGCGATCGCGGCGCAGAACTTCGCCGCGAGAGCCGGGCCGCCACGACGCACCGGGTCTGCCAGCAGGTGGCAGATCTCGGTGACCGCGAGCGAGGGCACGACCAGTCTGGTCCAGTGCTGTGTGAGGAATCGCACGCAGCGAACGTGATCCTTGTCGGTTCTGTTGAAGGCGGCGACCAGAGGTCCGGTGTCGCAGAGGATCACGCCGTGGCCACTCCGCCGGACTCTTCACGATGGGGATAGGTCAGGTATTTGTCATGGTGAACGCCGAGATCTGATGGTCCGTGAAGCGCGCCTACGAGCGCCGCGAGGTGCCTGGGGAGCCGGGGCTCGTCGAGGTGCTCCTCGGAGGCGCCGTCCAGGGCGTCGTCGTCGAACTTCATGGCTTCAGTGTAGGCGGCTGCCTTCTGACGGCAGTGGGACTTGTCCGAAAGTCATCGCGCCGGGTCGGGCGGCGGAGGACACCTCGTTCTCCGGCGTCAGGCCAGCTCCTCGATGAAGGCCGCGAGCTGGACGACGTTGCGGCACTCGTGCATCGGGACGACGCCGCCGTAGGAGGTGGCCAGTGAGTCGCCGGTGTCCCACTGGCTCACCGGTTCGGGATTGAGCCAGTAGGCGTGCCGGGCCTCCTTGCTCAGCCGCTTCAGCGTCTCCAGCGCGGGCGGCTGGTAGTTGGAGCGCGCGTCGCCCAGGATCAGCAGGGACGTCTTCGGCCCGACGGCGTCGCCGTACCGCTCGGCGAACCTCTCGAACGCGTTGCCGTAGTTGGTCCGGCCGAAGCGCACCATGTCGGCCTCCTTGGCCAGCCGGGTCATCGCCTCCGCCACGTCGGCGCCGGGGACGAAGAACCGGGTGATCTCGTCCACGGTGTCCACGAAGCCGAACGCGCGGACCTTGGTGAACTGCTCGCGCAGCGCGTAGGTCAGCAGCAGCGTGAAGTGGGCGAAGGAGGCGACCGAGTCGCTGGTGTCGCAGAGGATGACCAGCTCGGGCTTGTGCGGGCGGCGCGGCTTGTTGAAGGTGGTCAGCGGCACCCCGCCGCTGGACAGCGAGGCCCGCACGGTCCGGCGGAAGTCCAGGCGGCCCCGCCGGCCGAGCCGGTGCTTGACGGTCAGCCGGGCGGCCAGGCGGCGGGCGAGGGGCTGGACCTCGCGGCGCAGCCTGGACAGGTCGGCCTTCGTCACCCTGAGGAAGTCGAGCTGCTCCAGCGGCGGCCGTACGGCGGAGCGCGCGATCCGCTCGATCCCGGAGTCCTCGGCGATCCGGCGGCGCACGTCGGTGGAGACGGCGTCCTCGAAGCGCCTGGTGTTTTCGCCGATCCGCTGCCGGGCCACCTTCTCCGCCAGGCCGCCGCGCTCCTGGCCGGCCAGCACCTCGGCGAGCAGCCGGGCCATGAGCGTCTCGGGGGACAGCGCCCGCAGCACCGAGTAGGAGAACCAGTTCTGCCGCCCCGGCCCGGCGGGCTGGCGGCCGAAGCGCTCCACCATGGCTCGGGCGAACGCGTTCATCCCGTCGGCGCCCAGCAGCAGCTCGGCCAGCCGGTCCCGCAGCTCGGGGACCGCCGCGGTCTCCAGGTCCGGCCCGTCGGCGTCCGGACCGTCCTCGGGGCGCGGGCCGTACAGGCCGGTGGTCGACGCGGGGAACCACAGGTCGAAGAGCGTGTCGAAACTTGGCCGGTGCGAGGGCCGCTTGACCAGGGTCGCGGCGTAGGCGGCGCGCAGCGACTCCCGCTCGGCCAGGTCGATCACCTGTAGCGCCCGCGCCGCGTCCAGCCCCTCGGCCGGCGAGACCGGCAGCCCGGCCGTACGCAGCGCGTGCACAAAGCCGACATGCCGGTCGAGCAGGCTCACCTCTGGCCCCCCGACTTCCCGGTCTGTCCGCTCACAGGGACTCCGGGCCTCTCGGTCCGGCCGCTCACAGGGCGAGTTCCTTGCGTGCCCGGGTCTGGTCGGAGGCGTGCTTGAGCACGACGCCGAGGGTGGCGCCGACCGTCGCCCCGTCCAGCTCGGTACGGCCCAGCGCGAGCAGCGTGTTGGCCCAGTCGACGGTCTCGGCGATCGAGGGCGCCTTCTTCAGCTCCAGGGTGCGCATCGTGGCGACCGTACGGGCGAGCTGCTCGGCCAGGCCCGCCTCGATCGCGGGCACCTGCGCCAGCACGATGTCGCGCTCGCGCTCCGGCGTCGGATACTCCAGGTGCAGGTAGAGGCAGCGCCGCTTGAGCGCCTCGGACAGCTCACGGGTCGCGTTGGAGGTCAGCACCACGTACGGCCTGCGCACGGCCGCGATCGTGCCGAGCTCGGGGATCGTGACCTGGTAGTCGGAGAGGATCTCCAGCAGCAGCCCCTCCACCTCGACGTCGGCCTTGTCGGTCTCGTCGATCAGCAGCACCGCCGGGGTCTCGGACCTGATCGCCCGCAGCAGGGGCCTTTCGAGCAGGAACTCCTCGGTGAAGATGTCGTCGTGGGTGGCGTCCCAGTCCTGGCCCGTCCCGGCCTGGATCCGCAGGAGCTGCTTCTTGTAGTTCCACTCGTACAGCGCCCTGGCCTCGTCGAGCCCCTCGTAGCACTGCAGCCGGATGAGCGAGGCCCCGGTCGCGGCGGCCACGGCCTTGGCGAGCTGGGTCTTGCCCACCCCCGCCGGGCCCTCGGCGAGCAGCGGCTTGCCCAGCGCGCCGGCCAGGAAGACCGAGGTCGCGATGGAGTCGTCGGCGAGGTAGTCCACGGCGCTGAGCCGCTCCCGGACGTCGGCGGGCGAGGCGAACCACATGTGCACTCCCAGTACAGGACCGAATGTTGTTCTACCCTAGAGGTCCGGAAGTGAGACGGCCACCAGCCCGTGATGATCATGGGGTGCTGACGCTCAGGTGACTACCAGGGGCTCGTGCCCGTCCTGCCGTCACGCCTGCTGGAACCTCGCGGGATCAGTTCCTTTCTCGCATATCACTTCGCTGCGGGGAGAGGCCGACGGGGGCGCTGAGCGGATCCACATCACCCTGCGTGGGAGGTCCGCCGCCGGCAGAGGGAACGGCCGGTTCTGGGCCGCGGCGGACCATCCATCGCGTTCTTGGTCCTACAGAGCGTTCTCGCCGTGCTGAATGTAGTAATTGATCAGGCTGAGAGCATGGGCGCGCTCGAAGTCGTCGTTTTCGTGGCTGAGATGCGTCTTACCCGCCCAGTTCAAGGCGTGGTAGGCAGCGTCCTCCGGATTGGAGTTGAGCGCCGACACCAGCGTCCGGGCCGCGTTGTGCTGCAGCAGCAGCCGCCCGGATTCCGTGTCATGACCGGGGACGAGAGACGTGGCGCCCTCCTCTTCCAGAGCCTCTCTCGCCTGAACCAGAAGTCGGTTGGCCAGACTCCCCACCTTGCCGCGGACCCGCCCGGCACGGCCCCCGCGTTCTTCTTCGGCGATCAGTTCCAGTGCTTCGTCGATCAATTCACCGCGTAGACCTGTGGTGCGTACGGCCATCTCGGCCGCGATCAGGGCGATCTCCGGCAACCTGTCCCGGGTAGGGGCCGAGGCGACCGCCGCGATGCGCGGGTCACGCGCGATCAGGCCTCGCGCGTCGTCGTCGAGAAACAGCGCAGGACGGCTCGGGGCGGTGGAGCCTGTCGTTGCGACGAGGCCGAGATGCGGCTCGTCGAACCAGGCCCGGTCAAGGCGGATGCCTGAAAGCTCCTCGCCGGCCGTCAGCGCGGCGGCCATCCAATCCTCCCGCCACTGCTCCGAAGCCAGGGTGAGGTTCAGGGATGCGGTCGAGGAGTCAAGCCCCTCCACATCCAGAGGGTCGAAGGCCGTCACGAGCTTCCCGTGCGCGGCGTAGGAGATGCCCGCGTCATGGTTGACGGTCCAGTGGATGCTGAGCGCCTCGCCGGCGGCGGACAGCTCCCGCAGCAGGGTGGAGCCGTTTCCTCTGAATCCGACAGGTTCGACGACCACCGTGGAGTCACCGTGCGATGCGAGAAGGATGACCGGTCCGGCGTGCTCATCAAGACCGTAGGCCTCCTCGCACACCTCGTTCCAGGTCAGTTCCGTGAGCCGGCTGTAGTCGCAGCCGAACCCACGGACGACGTCGCGGGTCGCGGCGCCTCTGATCCAGGTGATGCAGACCTGCTCGGGAAAGGTGTCGCGTATGTTCACGTACGCGCTGAAGACCTCACTCATGATCTTTCCATTGTCGTTGAGGGGCAAACGCGGGGCGGTGCGACCGCCCCGCGTCATGTCATGACCCAGGGCTTCAGCCGCGCCACCTGCTGTGCCTTTCGCCGTGACTGCAGCAATAGGTCAAAGCACAAGGAGGATCATTCTGTTGGGTGCTCTTGAATGGTGATGGGCCGTCGGCGTCGGGCGGACGACGCTGAAGCAGCTGGACGCGGTCGACCGCGCTGTCCGGGTATTGCCGCTGCCCGCTGGGGCTGCGTACCGAGGCCAGCAGGTTCTGCTCTTCGTAGTACCGCAGTGCCCGGACGCTCATGTCTGCCCTGTCCGCCGACTCGAGCATGCTCTAACCGCAGGCGGTTCCCGCCGCGTGACGTCCGGCAGTCGCCTGCCGCCGGCCCCTCTTAGTCGCCGATCTCCGCTGATTTCGAGGCGCCCGGTGAAATGCGCTATCCTTCAAGAGCTTCACGCGCCGCTAGCTCAGTTGGTTAGAGCAGCTGACTCTTAATCAGCGGGTCCGGGGTTCGAGTCCCTGGCGGCGCACAGCGAGAGAGCCCGGGTCGGCATAGCCGACCCGGGCTTTTTCCATTGGGCGACCTTGAGGTGGTGCCCGGCGTCGAGGATGAGGGCCGCCGCTCCGTGGCGGAGGTCGTGCGGCCTTACGGGCGGCAGGGCGGCGCGGCGCGCGGTCAGGAGCCGTGTCGGTCCGGAGCCGTGTGGTCGTGTGGTCAGGAGCCGTGTGGCCCGGAGCCGGGCGAGGCCGGCGCGGACGGCGGGTGCCGGCGCGGCTCGATCCTGGCCGGCAGCCGTATCGCCAGCAGGAGGGACAGGAGCCCGGCGGCGCCCCCGGCGGCGACCAGGGAGAGGGCGGGCCAGAGGGGGTCCTGCCCCCGGTCGCTCTCCGTGTCCCCGGCATAGGGCACGGCGCCGGATGGTGGTGGCAGGACCGACTCGGCCAGCCGGGCGGCCGCCGGCGCCGGGGAGTCGAAGTCCTCCGATGCCAGCCTGCCGGGGTCGATGGATCGGCCGACCGTGTCCAGTGCGTCGCACAGCGCGCGGTCACCGGCCTGGTTGCACAGAACGAGCAGCGAGCGGCTCGGCAGCACGGCGGGCGCTTCCGCTCGGGGATAACCGCTGTCGCGGGCGACCTCGCGGGGCACGATGGCGGCCTGCACCGCCTTGTCCCGGAGAGCGCGCAGTGGGTCGAGCGCCGGGACGGTCTCCAGACGCAGCCCGGGATGGCGCTGACGCAGGATCTGCTCAGGCCCCTCCCGAGAGGGCCGCTCCCGAGAGGACCCTTCCTGAGAGGTGTCCGGCACCGAGATCCGGACCTCCTCGTCGGGATGTGCGAAGGCCGCCGTTAACTTCTCCGGCTTGATCAGACCGGCGTCGTAGACCAGGACGTCCTGGTTCGGGACCGGGATGGCGGCGACCGCGGAGAACCCCTGCGCCGCCAGCGGATTCGCCGGCCACGTCGGCAGGGCGCCCAGGAGGGCGGGATCCGCGGGAGGGATCTTCACGAGGACCACGGCCGGCTCCGCGACGGGTGCGGTCTCGGCGGGGGTGTCGCTCAGCCGGATCTCGGACCGGTAGCCCGTCCGCCGGATGACCTCGGCCACGAGGTCCCTGGCGAACGCGTCCTCCCGTCCGGACGGGGCCTGGACGACGACCGTGCCCGATTCCGGCCCGGCCGCGTCCCCCATGGCGGGGGGATCACCCCCGGGAGCGCGCAACATCGCGACGGCACCGGTGCCGATCAAGGTGATGGCCAGTGTCGCGAAAGCCACGACCACGGAGACCTTGCCGTTCAGGCCCCAGCCGGACAGGAGCCGTCTTTCGCGGTCGGCCTGTTCCAGCCCGCCGAGCGCGGCCCGCATCAAGGGCGGTGCGGCGGCCGGGACCTGGCCCGTGGCGGCCGTCGCCTGGCCCTTGGCGGCCCGGATCTGGCCCGTGGTGCCCGGGGTCTGGCCCGTGGTGCCCGGGGTCTGGCCCACGGCGACCTTCGGCCGGTAGGGCACGGTCGCCCCGGCCCTCGGGACCGCCCCGGCTCCCGGGACCGCCCCGGCCCTTGGGACCGCCCCGGCTCCCGGGACGCTGCCGCCTCCTCCCGGAACCGGCTCACCATCCCCGGAACCGGGCACGCTGGGGCCGGGCAAGGCCTTTCGCCGCCCCGCCGCGACGCCCGTGTCCGCACCGGGGCCCCCTGTCCGAGGGTCCTCCAAGACCGGGTGCTCCGGCTTCCACCACACGCCGGTGGCGCCTGGGGGCAGCAGTCCGGAGCCGGCGTTCTCGAGCATCCGTGCGGCGTCCGGTAGGTCCTCGGGGCCGAACGACAGCGGATCGGTCAGCCCGGCGAGCCCCCGCAGCATGTCCGCGAGCCGGACCTCGGGCCGGGCCAGCAGGCCCAGGCACACGTTCGCCCGGCCGTCCCGCCAGGTGATCTCCGTTCCGTGGCCCCACCGCACCTCGTAGGCGTTCTCCGGCGCGTGCCGCGCGAAGGACAGCCTGATCTTGTGCCGGGCCGTGCTGCTGGTCCAGGTCGCCGCGGTCAGCCTCGTCCGCATGCCGTACGGCAGGAGCGCGGCGACGGTGTCCAGAAAGCGCAACCGTTCGATCATGGGAACTCTGTCCGCGCCCACCACGCAGACGGGGCGCCCGGTCAGCAGCAGCGCGGCGGCGCACCGCGCGTCCGGCCCGGGGACGAGGGGCGTGGGGTCGAACTCCGGCACGGATACGGCCAGGGGACGGGACGGGGTCACCGGCAGGGCCGCGAGGGCGCGGTAGAGCGCCTCGTAGGACACCCGGTGGGCGGCCAGCTTCTGGTACGGGACGTAGAACCAGCGGGTGTAGACGATCTTGCGATTGGTGGCGTCCCGGTGCCCGGACCACTCCTGGACCGCGAGCACGATGTGGCGCGACACCTGCTCGCGCTCCCTGGTCGCCGCGACCGCGATCGTCACCTGGGGCAGATCCGCCGAGAGGCCCGTGGCGTGCCTGCTCCTGATCTCCTCGAAGACCTCGGGCCCGAGGCGGTCGTCGCTCCAGTCGAGCAGCTCGTAGTCGTCGTGGGCGCCGGGCCGCTTCCCCTCCAGCGCCCACTCGAATTCGATCTCGCGGTCGGTCACGAGACCCCCGTCGCCGGCCGGATCGCGGCGAGCCGCTGCCCCAGCCAGAGCATGGGCTCCACCACGTTGATCGGATGCAACCGCCCCCGGATGCGTGAGTCCTCGTCCGCCTCTCCGGGGACCATGTTCTGGAAGTCGTCCCAGTCGAAACGCTTCGTGCGCCGGTCCACGTAGAAGCCGATCGAGGACGTGGCGAAGAAGCGGATCCGATCCGGGTGGAAGAACTGGTCGAGCGACTTGAGCACCATGTCGGCGTTGCCGCTGGCCGACACCTGGCACAGCTCGTGGAACAGCTCCCGTGCGTCCTCACTGGTCACCCGGGGCAGCCGGTACGGATCGTCGATGTCCACGCTGAGCAGCCGTCGCCTCTCCGCCGTCTCCAGCACCCGGGGATCGTCGAACTTGGTGACGCACACGGCGATGTGGTGCGGCAGCTTCCCGTCGGCGAACTCGCCGGCGGCGAGCATCCGCTCGGCGAGCCGGGTGAGCGGGGCGTGCATGTGGTCGAAGGCGTCCCCGAAGGTGAACTCCCTGATCGGGTCGTAGAGGAAGACGATGCCTCGGCTCTGCTCAAGGTTGTCCAGCAGCTCCTGCCGGCGTGGGTCTCCCGAGCCGTCCGGAGCGCTCGGGCCGCCCGCCGGGCGCCGTCCCGTGCCGAACAACCCTCCGGGAGCGTCGATCATGCCGATGCCTATCCGGGCCGGTGGCCCCGGCTTGGCCTTCCTGCCCCAGAAACCGGGCTTGCGGACAGCGGGGCCGATCAGCGTCCAGTGATAGCGCTCCAGGGCCATGCTCGCTTCGGGGAACAGCTTGCCCCGCAACAGGGCGTTGGTCTTCTCGATCAGGTAGTCCGACGACGCGGGATCGGATCCGATGATCTTCCAGTCGTCGTCGCGCTTGGTCAGGGCGATGAACAACGCCGCCAGCAGAGTGGTTTTGCCGCTGCCGGGAGCGCCCCACATGGCGATGTTGTGATCGGGACGTTCCCGGCTCGGATCGGGCTGCATGCGCGTCGTCACTCCGTTTCGTCGAGCAGGGGGAACGGGAAATGCACGGGGGAGGGGGCGACCAGGCCGAGATCGGCGGCCAGGCCGCGCACGTCCACCGCCTCCAGGTGGGCCAGAGCCGCCGCACCGATCCGGTGCCACGCCTGGTGCGCCTGGTCGGCGGGCTGGTCGCAGATCGCGCCCAGCACCGTGCTCTGCCGCTGCCCCAGGGCGGTGATCAGCTTCCGCCAGTCGTGCCGGTGGGGGCAGGGCAGGATCCTGGACTGGTCGGTGCGGGCCGGGTGCGGCGGGCGGCCTCCGACCGTGAGGATGACGGCGGGCGTCGGATCCGCCCGGCCGAGCCGTTCGACCACCACGGCGAGCATGTCCTCGAGCTGCGCCGCGTGGGGGTGGTACGGATATCCCCTGGCCACCGCTCCCTGCTCCTCCAGCGCGCCGAGCGCGTTCAGGGCCTCTCCCGCGCCGGTCTCCCAGGCCGCGACCCGCACCGGGAACTCCGGCGCCGACAGGTCGTAGGAGTGCGCCGCGTAGGCGAGAAGGGAGACCCGGAGCAGGTCGCCGAGCCCGCCGGAGGCAGAGCTGATCATCTGGCGGGCCCGGCTCAGCCGTTCCGCGACCTGGTCGTCCGCTCCGCAGACCTCCACCGCGCAGACGAGATGCGTCGGGCCGGCGCCCCCCGCCGGCCGATCCGGGAGCGCGGCGACGAGCTGGTCCCAGTCCCGGGGGTCGGGCGAGAGCGCGGGCAGGCCGGTGAACCGTACCCGGCCGGGCCGTACCAGCTCGGCGGTCACCTCATACCGGCCGGGCGCGACCGGGGCGGACTGGACGGACAGCAGCCGCGGCTTCGGACCCTGCCAGGTGACCACGGCGAACGCGGTGCCGTGCGCGCCCGCGGCTTCGCAGCGCAGGGCGACCCGGGTCCGGGCCCCCGGGCGGGAGCCGAGGGGGAAGAGCTGCCTGCTGGTCAGCCGGGGCCGGCCGGCAGCCGAGTCGGCGAGGACGACGACCAGCTCGTACGACCTGGTCAGCGGGTCGTCCGCGATGACCTCCCGGATCAGTGCGGCGATCGGGGCTTCGGTCCGCAGCACCTGCGCGGCGGGATGCGCCGCGCGCAGCCAGGCGAGGGCCTGCTCGGCCCTCGGATCGGCGGAGGACGCGGCTACGAGGATCACGTCGGCGGAGGACGAGGAGGCGCGGGCCGTACGGAGCACGGCCTCCCGGGTCCTGGCGTCCCAGCCGCGTTCGCCCGCGAGGTCCGGCCAGGTCGCCGACCAGCTCCGGCCGTGGGGGCGACCGTTGTCGTCCCGATGGAGCAGGAACGTGACGACGCCGTCGGCGGCGACCTCCACCAGGGTGAGGCGATCGGTGTCGGCGAGGTCGGCCAGGGCCTGGGCGATCGCTTTCCTGTTCAGATCCCTGTCGGGCTCCGGCACGAGGAGTTCTCCATAGGTATGTCGTATTAGCTGTGCTGCGTCCCTGGCGTCCCGATTAGTCGGCGTATATAACCTTGGGGAGTGTTGCTGGGGCGAGGTGTCGTGTCGGGCATCCTCAATGAAATTCTATTGGGCATCTGTAAATGCGATATTGGGCGCCTATGATATCCCCTCCGGAGGGCCGGTGCCGATATCCCCTTCGGAGCCCGGCGCCGTTCCAGTCGGCGCCGACGCGGTGAGACTCCCTTTCCGAGGAGGAGCATGAGACGTTTCCTGAGCGCGCTGTCCGCGGGTTTGGTCGCGCTGTCAGGGGCGCGACCCGAGGTTCTCCGGACGTGCCCGACCGAACGCGGCAAGTTCGAGGGCATCGGGGGCGCCGTCCTCACCACGAGCGTGCTCGCCTTCGTCTCCATGACGTTCGCCCTCAACAGCACGCTCGGCGTCAACGTCGTCGTCGCCGTCGCCGCCGCCCTGCTGTGGGGCCTGGCGATCCTCAGCCTTGACCGGTGGCTCGTCTCCACCATCAGGGCCGACGCGCCGAACCGCTGGGCGCTGGCCGTGCCGCGCCTCTTCGTCGCCGTCGTGCTCGGCCTGGTGATCTCCACTCCGCTGGTGCTGCAGGTTTTCAAGGCTGAGATCGACACCCAGATCTCCGAGATGAAACAGCGGCGCGGCGACGCCTTCGCCGTACAGCAGGAGCAGGGCGCGGTGGGCAAGAGCGTCGGTCAGCTCCGCAAGGAGGTGGCCGATCTGCGGCAGGTGATTTCCTCCGGCGGCGAGGTTCCCCTTGACATAGAACAGGACTCGAAGATAAAGGCGCTGTCCGTCCAGCGCGCCGATGAGCAGAAGCAGGCGGACAAACACTACAAAGAGTGGCAGTGTCAGCTCTATGGTGGTCCAAACTGTGTCAAAAAGGGCAATGGTCCACTCGCTCAGGAGAGCCAGCGTGCGTACGAAAAGGACAAGGGACGCATTGAGCTGCTCACCCGGCAGATAGAGAGCCGAAAGCGGGAGCTGAACGCGACCGGGGAACAGGCCAAGGGGACACGGCTCGCCGCCGCGGAGGAGGCCCTGCCCAAGGTCCAGCGCCAGCTCGACGCCACGGTCGAGCAGCAGGCCCGGATCCAGCGGTCCTTCGACGAGGACAACCTGGCCACCGACGGGCTGCTCATCCGCCTCCGGGCGCTCAACGAGCTGACCGGCAAGGACCTCACCCTCAGCATGGCCCGGCTGCTGCTGTTCGCACTGTTCCTGCTCATCGAATGCCTGCCGGTCGCGGTGAAGCTCATGCAGCGGCCCGGCCTCTATGAGAAGGCGCTCGCGCTCGCCGAGCGCCGGGATCTGGACGGCATGCGCGAGGAGTTCGGCGTCCGCGCCGGGCCCCGGTCCCGGCCGGCGGAGCCCGGCGGGTCGGACAGCGTCTGGCGCATCTGGTCGCCCCGGGAGGACCCCTCGCGACGGCCCGGCGCCGCCTTCGGGGAGGAGGCGCGGCCACCCCGGGGACCGAACGGCACCCAGCCCGAGCCGACCGAACCCGGCTACGAGTACGGGCCCCTGGAGGATGAGGCTCTGCGCGGCATGACGGACACCCGTGTCCTGCGGAGGCCGGGGCCGGGAGCGGAGCGCTCGGGTGGGATCGAGCTGCTCCCCGACGAGGACTGAGGCCACCGGATGACGGCACGACTCGTCCAGGGCCGGTACGAGCTGAGGTCCCGGCTCGGCAGAGGCGGCATGGGCACGGTGTGGCTCGCCTGGGACCGGACGCTGCGGCGGTCCGTCGCGCTCAAAGAGGTCGTGCTGGCGCCGTACGGCGAGGACATGGCCGTACGGCGGGAGAGGGCGCTGCGCGAAGCGCGTGCCGCCGCGCGGATCCGTCATCCGGCGGTCGTCGACATCTACGACGCCTTCATGGACGACGGATCGCCGTGGATCGTCATGGCCTACATCGAGGGCACGTCGCTGGACCACCGGATCGAGCGGCAGGCCCTCTCCCGGCGGGAGATCCTCTCCGAGCGGGAGATCGCCCGGATGGGACGCGAGGTGCTGGCCGGGCTGGTCGCCGTGCACGGCGCACAGGTGCTGCACCGGGACGTCAAACCGGCCAACATCATCATCGATCCCGACGACCGGGTCTTCCTGGTCGATTTCGGTATCGCGCGGATCTCCGGGGAGAGCGGCCTCACTGCGACCAACATGCTGCTGGGAACCGTCGAGTTCATGGCGCCGGAACGGATCGACGGGCACGCGGTGGGGCCGGCGTCGGACCTGTGGTCGCTGGGAGTGACGTTGTTCTGCGCACTGGAGGGCTACTCGCCGTTCCTCCGTGACGGCCCGCTCGAAACGGCGCGGGCGGTCGCCGCCGGGCGTCCTCCGCGCTTCCGGCGACCGGGTCCGCTCGCCGACGCGATCGCCGGGCTGCTCGTCACCGCCCCCGCCCGGCGGACGGGGGCGGCCGAGCTGGGGCGGCGGCTGGACACGATCCTCGCGGGCCCGGCGTCGTGGCCCAAAGAACGGGATCCGCGGTCCCGTGGGCGGGAGAAGTCGAGCTCGGGGCCGGGCAGGGAGGCGCGGCGTGGAAACGATGCGCACGACTTGGGGCCGGGCCGGGAGGCGCGGCGTGGAAACGGTGCGCACGACTTGGGGCCGGGCCGGGAGGCGCGGCGTGGAAACGGTGCGCACGACTTGGGGCCGGGCCGGGAGGCGCGGGGCGGAAACGGTGCGCACGGCTCGGGGCCGGGCCGGGGTCGGGATCGGGCAGGGGAAGGCCGCGACGGTGGAAACCCGCTGCTCGGTCGGCCCCGTCAGGAGGCCGCCGCCCTGCTCGGCTCGATGGAGCCGAAGGCCGCCGGGCGGCTCCTGAACGGCGCGGCGGAGGCGTCGGGCGCGGCAGCCGAGGTGCTGGCGTTGCTGCCGCCGCCACGGGCCGCGCGGGTGATCGACCACATGGCCCCGCATCGGGCGGCCAGGCTGGTGGGCGCGATGCCTCCCAGCCGGAGCGCGGGCATCCTGGCGTACACGGACGACCGTGTCACGGCCGCCGTCCTCGGCGCGCTCGGCGTCGTCCCCGCCGCGGTCCGCCTGGTGGAGGCGATGACGGTGCGGCGCGCCTGCCGGGTGCTCGGATACGTGCCGCCCGCCGTCGTCGCGGAACTGCTGTCCGCGACCTCGGACGGCCGTGCCGATCGGCTTCTCGACGGGCTCAGCCGCGTCGTACGCGACGAGATCGCCCGCCTGGCCGGCGGAGCGTGACGGCGCCGGGCGTCGTGGCCGGTGCGGGCGGGGCTCATGGTCTACTAGCCCACATACCGAACGTTTGTTATGAATGTGGCCGGAGGTCCGATGTTCGCCCTTCCCCTCACCGACCGCGCGGAACTGCGGCCGCTTGAGCCGTGGCTGGCCGAGGAGTTCCTCGCCAACCTCGACCGGGCGCGCGAGCACATCTCGCCGTGGGTGTCGCCGTCGTTCGTCGCCACCGACCTCGCCGAGGCGCGTGCGGTGCTGCGGCGCTACGCCGACAGGCGGGCACAGGACGCGGGCGGCATCTGGGGGATCTGGCTGGAGGGCACGCTCGTCGGCGGCGTGCTGTTCGTGTCGTTCGACGCCGCGCTGGGCGTCTGCGAGGCGGGCTGCTGGCTCGAACCCGGCGCGGAGGGGAACGGGCTGATCACCCGCGCCGCCGAGCGGATCGTCGGCTGGGCGGTGAGCGAGCGCGGCATCCAGCGCGTCGAGTGGCGCACCAACGCCGACAACGCGCGCAGCATCAACGTCGCCAAGCGGCTGGGCATGACCCGTGACGGCACCCTGCGGCAGGCCTACCCGCGCGAGGGCCGGCGCATCGACATCGAGGTCTGGTCGGTGCTCGCCGACGAGTGGCGCGCCCGCGAGGCGCGGAGCGACGCGGGCACGGTCGGCTCGGCGAGCTGACGCCGGTCTTCCCCCGCCGCCGCGCGGGGCGACCACTCGCGCCCGTCCGGGCCGGGGGACCCGGGTGACCGCTCGTGCCCGTCCGGGCCGGGGACGAGCGCGAGCTGACGCCGGGAAACTCAGATGAGCGCGGGCTCGTCGGTGAGGGCGACGCGGACGGCCGACGGGTCGCCGCCGGGGAGCGGAACGGCGAACACCGCCGTACGCCCCCCGGCCGCGTAGACCACGAACCGCAGGCCGTCCTCGTCCCACACGTCCTGGACGTCCGAGGTGAGCTGCGCGGACGCCGAGCAGTAGGCGGGGCTGCGATAGAGGAGGCGCATCGTGACCTCCAGCGGGATCTCCTGCGGTGAGGGTGCGGCGAGCGGCTTGCGCAGCCGTACGAGAAGCCGGCGCAGGGGCATCAGCCAGTGGCGGTCCAGCTCCGCCGAGAGCCCCAGCAGGGCGACGGCCTCCGCCAGGCCCAGCACCACGAGCCACGGGTCCACCGGATACAGCCGCGCCCGGACCGCCACGAGGCTCATGGCGAGCAGAAGTCCCGCCCGGGCGAAACCGCGCCAGTTCACCGGCCGCGAGTGCGCGCCCAGACAGCCGCACGACGAGGTGGGCGCGGCCAGGTGCGCATAGGTGAGATAGACGAGGAATCCCGTGGAGAGCACGGCCGCGGCCGCGCCCTCCACGGGGAGGGCGGGCGGCAGCAGCAGGGTGATCGCCACCGCGAGCTCCAGCACTCCGACGAGCCGGAGCGCGAGGACCGCGCGCGCCGAGCCGACCAGCCGGCCCAGGGCGGTCTGCCCGGCCTGCGCCCGCATCCGCCGGTCGAGCAGTTTCATCAGGGCGGCCCAGAGCAGGAAGAGGCCGATCACGTACGGCTGCAGCGCGGCGATCCCATACATCTGTCGCTCCTAGTGAGGGGAGAAGACGGTGGCGATGTCGACTTCGTTGGTGTCCGGCCGCCAGGCGCCCAGGATCTGCACGTGCTGGCCCACGCGCAGCAGCGACAGGTCGGCCGAGGGCGGCGCGTCGGAGTAGACGGCGATCGACTTGCCCGCCACGCGGTGGCAGAGGACCTCCTGCCCCTTGTGGTCGAGATGGATCTTCTCGCTGGTGATGTTGCTGACATGCCCCTTGATGTTGACGATGTTGAGCCAGACCGACTCGGCGGCCAGCACCCCGTCCGGCATGCGGACACCCCGGGCGTAGAGGCCGTCACCGGGCTTGGCCTGGTCGAAGGTGGTGGGGCCCAGCTTCCACAGGCTCGTTCCGTCGACGACCCTGATGTTGTGGAACACCATGTTCGACCCCAGGACGAGGAGCGTGTTGTCCTTGATGGAACGGATCCGGCCCTCGGCGAAGTCGGGGTCGGGCGCGCCGGGCTCGACGTCGGGCGCGGCGGCGCCGAAGGCGGCCTCCGGGCCGAGTGATCCCAGCGCGGTCGCGGCGACGACGCCGGCCCCGCCGCCGAGGACGGCGGACTTGAGCAGTTGCCTTCTGCTGGTCATCGACGGCCTCCTAGGGGGTCGAGATCTCGCATGGCCGGAGGCCGGTCGACAGGCTGGCGATCCGGCTGTAGGCGGCCGGGGTCAGGTCGATGATGCGGTCGGTGGCGCAGGTCGCGCCGCAGCAGCTGCGCTCGCCGCAGAACAGGTCCGTCTGCGGGCCGCAGTCGGCGATGGAGGTGACGACGCTGGTGCCGCTGCACAGCGCCGTGATCCGGTGCTGGAAGCCGCAGGTCCTGCGGCTCAGCGCGAAACCGCAGCTGTCCGGCCGGGTGATCGCCCAGCAGGCGTCTGAGGTGTTGGGCCAGGCGTGTTGCAGGTTCCCGGAGTTGCAGGTGCCGCAGGCTCCCTTGCCTGTACTGCTGCACGGCCCCCAGGCCGTGCCGCAGCAGAACCAGGAGACCTCTCCTCGGACGGCTGCCTGTAGGTCGATGGGCGGGTCGGTGGGCTGGCTGCGCGCCATGCGCATCCTCCTTGGGGGGGTGGGCTCCGACGGTCCCCGATCAGCTGGTGCAGCTATGCGAAATTTCCTGACATTTCACATGAATAACATGTAATTAAATTTCGTCAATGCCTGATCCGCCGTCGCGCGGGCCTGCCGGAGACTCCGCCGGTGCGTCACCTGCCGCTCTGGCCGCGTCGAGCAGGGTGGCGACGCCGTCGAGCATGCGCTGGAGGCCGAACTCGAAGATGTTCTCC
Organism: Streptosporangium canum; assembly: GCF_900113865.1. Lineage (GTDB taxonomy): Bacteria > Actinomycetota > Actinomycetes > Streptosporangiales > Streptosporangiaceae > Streptosporangium > Streptosporangium canum. Next base: position 41,144 of record NZ_FOQY01000032.1, read on the forward strand.
GGCTCGGACGCCTGGAACGCCTCGGTGCCGAACTCCGACACCATCGGAAGATGCGCGGTGCGCAGGGTGCGGTGCAGCGCGTCCTGCCGGGCGTCCGCCCACTGTTGCCGGGTGTGTCGGGTCGCCCGCGCCGCCTGCGCCTCGTGGGCGAGGGGCATGGCCGCGCTCTGCAGGTATGTGCCGATCATGATGGCGATCTGGACCATGGTGGCGAAGTCCAGCCGATGGCCGTCCAGGGCCCGCATGCGCCAGTCCGTGTACGCCATGAGGCTCGGGGCGATCGGCGGCCGGGTGGTGACCGCGACGAGGTGCGACACCCAGGGATGATCTCGGTAGAGCGCCCATTCCTCGCGCGCGGAGAGCTCCAGCTTGGCCCGCCAGCCGTCCGGGCCCGGTTCGGGCAGCGGCCGTTCCGCGAAGACGGTGTCCACCATGAGGTCGTTGAGCTCCTCACGGCTCGCGACATACCGGTACAGCGACATCACGCCCACCCCCAGCTCGGTGGCGACGCGCCGCATGGACACCGCGGCGACGCCGTCGCGGTCGGCGAGCTCGATCGCGGTGCGCACGATGAGCGGCTGATCCAGGGGCCCTTCCGAAAGGCCGGTCTCGGTGCTCTCGGGCGTCCGCCGGGCGTCGGCTCCGGGAACGGCCTGGACCTCGCCCTGGCCCTCGACTCGGACGTCGTTTTGGCCCTCGGCCCGGTCCTCGGCTTGGACGTCGCCCCGGCCCTCGGCTTGGATGTCGCTCTGGCCCTCGGCCCGGACGCCGGCGCGGGTGTCGGTCGCGGAACGGTCCGCGACCCGCATCCGGTAGGCCCGCGCCCGGCAGGCGCGCGAGCAGTACCGCGGCGGCCGCCCCCGCACGGCGAGGCGCAATGTCCGTCCGCACATCTCACACGTCGGCACGCTTGATGACCTCCATCGAATTTCGTCACGAAGCCCGTGTCGTGACGAAATTATAGGCGGTGAACGTGTGCGTGTATATTTACCGCTCTGACCTGCGTGTTTAATGCGGATCCAGCATTTTGTCGATAAGTGCGGTACGGTGTATTTATGACTCGTACAGCGTACTCACCAATGCCGCATACGACTTCGCGGCACGCCCTGGAACTCCGTGAGGTGGTCAAGCGCCACGGACACGGCGATGCCGTCGTGACCGCGCTGGACAGGGTGACGATGTCCATCCCGCGTGGCACCTTCACCGCGGTGATGGGGCCGTCGGGGTCGGGGAAGAGCACCCTGCTGCACTGCGCCGCCGGGCTTGACCGGCCGACCTCCGGTTCCGTGGTTCTGGACGGCCACGAGCTGAGCGACCTGGACGAAACGGCTCTGACCCGGCTGCGGCGCGACCGCATGGGATTCATCTTCCAGTCGTTCAACCTCGTGCCGACGCTGACGGTGGCGCAGAACGTGGCACTTCCCCTTGAGTTCGCCGGCCGTCAGCCCGACGAGCGGGCCATACGGGCGCTGCTCGCGCGGCTGGGGCTCGCCGAGCGGGCCGATCATCGGCCGGCGGAGCTGTCCGGCGGCCAGCAGCAGCGCGTGGCCATCGCCCGCGCCGTGCTCTCCCGGCCCGCCGTCGTCTTCGCGGACGAACCCACCGGCGCGCTGGACACCCAGGCCGCACGCGACGTGCTCGGCATCCTGCGCGAAGCGGTGACCCTGACCCAGCAGACGATCGTCATGGTGACCCACGACCCGGTCGCCGCCTCCTACTCCGACACGGTGGTGTTCTTCGCCGACGGGCGGATCGTGGACACCATGTCGCGGCCGAACCCCGAGGCGGTGGCCGCGCGGATGGCCCGGCTGTCCGTGCCGGACCGGTCCGCCGGGCCGGCGGACGCGGCGCCGGGCCGCCGGGACGGTGGTCTCCGATGATGTGGAGGCTGGCCTTTCTCACCGTCCGCGCCCACATCGGGTCCTACCTCGCCTCGGCCGCCGTGATGGCGACCGGAACCGCCCTGCTCACCGCGTTCGCGAGCCTGCTGGAGACCGGTCTGGAGACCGGCCACAGCTCCGGGTTCCTGATCATGCTGCCCGCCATCCTGGGCGGGTGGACGGTGGCGATCGTGGCCTTCGGCGTGGTCTCCACCGTCTCCCTGACGATCCAGCATCGGGAGCAGGAGCTCGCGCTGCTGCGGTCGATCGCCGCCACCCCGCGGCAGATCCGGCAGAACGTCGTGCTGGAGACGGTGATCGTGGCGCTGCCGGCGGTCGCCGTGGGTCTGCTGCCCGGTGTCGCGCTCGGCGCGGTCGTCCTCGGCCGGCTGGTGGACGGCGGCCTGGTCGCCGCTTCCACCGAGTTGAGCGCGGGCTGGCTCTGCGTCGCGGTCGGCGCGGGCACGTCCCTGGCCGCGGCGGTCGCCGCCGCCCTGATCTCCAGCAGGCGAGCCGCCTCCATCCCGCCCGTGCGCGCACTGGGCGAGGCGTCGCCGTCGGCGACCCGGCTGCTCGGCCGCGCTCGGGCGGCCGGCGGCCTGGGGTTGCTGGTCGTCGGTCTGAGCCTGGCGACGGGGACTCTCTTCATGGAGAACGGCCCGCTGCTCTCCAGCACCGCGGGCCCGGCGGGCGTCGCCGTCGCCGTCGGGCTCGCCCTGCTCAGCCCGCTGGCCGTGACGCCCGTCGGATGGTTCGCCCACGCCCGGATCGGCGCCACCACGCGGCTGGCCGCCCGCAACACCCGCGTGCGGGCCAGGCACAGCGCCGGCGTGGCATCTCCGCTGATCCTCCTGGTCGGCATCGCGGCCGGCACCCTTTACATGCAGAGCACGGAGGACAGCATCCATCGGGGACCCGCCGTCGCGGGCGATGTCAGCGCGCAGCTCGCCCCCGTGAACTACCTGATCGTCACCATGATCATCGGCTTCTCGGCGATCGTCGTGATCAACACCCTTGTCGCGGCCACCCGCCGGCGACGCCGCGAGTTCGGCCTGCTGCGGCTGTCGGCCGCCACCCGCGGCCAGGTGCTGGGAATGGTCACCGTCGAGGCCGTCGTGACCGCGGGCATCGCCGTCGTGCTGGGCACCGTCGCCGCCGCGGCCACGACGGTGCCCTACAGCCTGGTCAAGACCGGCTCGCCGATCGCGTCCGGCCCGGTGTGGATGTATCTCGCCATCGTCGGCGGCGCCTTCCTGCTCGTGATGCTGGCCACCCTCCCGACGACCATGGGCGCCCTGCGCACCCGGCCGATCGACGCCCTCTCCGCGGCATGACCGCCGGGCGGGCGGTCTTCGCCGCCCCGGACCTCCCGGAGGGCGGCCCTCACCGCCCCCGGACCTCCCGGGCGGCGGACCGGCCCGCCGGCGACGCCGGGGACACCGGGCGCGTGATCCCGGACTCCGCCGATCGCGACGTGCCCCCGCGGACCGCGGTCACCGAACACCCGGCCTCACGCGGGTGCGGCGGCGAGCAGGGAGTCGGCCACCGTGGTGCGGGCGTAGAGGACCGAACGGCCGGCCCGGTGGGCGGTGACCAGACCGGCGTCACGTAGCGCGGTCAGGTGCTGGGAGACCCCCGCCGCCGACAGACCGGCCCGGCGTGCGAGCTGGGTGGTGGAGGCCGGCGTCTCCAGCTCGGCCAGGAGCAGCGCGCGTGACCGGCCGATCACGGCGGCGATGGCGTCGTTGTCCGCGCTCGCGCGCCGTTCCCATACGGTCCCGAAGCCTCTGGCCGGATAGGCGAGCTGTGGCGTGTCCGGTACGACGATCCTGGTCAGGACACTCGGCCAGGCGAACACCGAGGGCACCAGGATCAGGCCGGCACCGGCGCCCTCCCGGGTGATCGTGCACTGCCGTCTGACGAGCCGCAGAGTGTCGTCGTCCCAGCTCACCGAGGTGTGCAGGTCGTTGAGCAGGTGGGCGGCGCCGTACTCGGCGACCTGTCTGGCCCGGTGGAAGACGTCCGCCTCCAGCACCGCGCGGACACGGGCCCAGTAGGGGCCCAGGGCCAGCTCCCAGTAGGTCTCGATCTCGGCCGTCACGCGGGAGAGATCATCCCGCGGCAGCTCCCACGGCTCCGGGGAGTCCGCCGCCAGGTGGCGGAGGTCCTCCCGCACCTGCTCGGCCGGGGTCTCCCGGATCGCGGCGAGCTCGGACTGCAGGGTGGGGAACGGCGTGGCCGGGGTCGGGGTGAGGAAGTCGGCGAGATAACCTCCGGCGGGGATCAGGCGGGCCAGCCGGCCGCGGTCCAGTCCCGCCGCCCTCAGCCGGGGCAGCACCTGCTCGGCCCATGACCGGTGTGGCGCCGGTACGGGGGAGCTGACCAGCAGGCGGAAGCTGGTCACGACCTCCCACATGGGGGAGACGGCGAAGCGGGTGTGCGCCAGGTCGCCCGTCGAGAAGGCCAGCTCGGACTGCATGTGCTCTCCCGGATGGTCGAGTATTCGGTCTGAGCTTAATCAATGGCCGCATCGCGCGGAGCACCGCAGGATCTCCGCATGCCCTCTCTGCGCTCCTCCGTGGCCGACCAGTTCGGCGGCCTCTCCCGGCAGGTCTGGATCCTGTTCGCCGGGACCGTCGTCAGCCGGCTCGGCTACCTGGTCACCCCGTTCCTGGTGTTCTACCTGGCCTCGCGCGGCATCTCGGCCGAGCAGACCCCGTACATCCTGGGCGCGCTGGGCGCGGGGCACCTGATCGGCCCCATGCTGGGCGGCCTGCTCGCCGACCGTCTGGGCCGGCGGCCCACGATGCTGATCGGGCTGGTCGGGAACGCGACCGCCAACGGAGCGCTGTTCGTGGCGCCGGGGGTGGTCACGCTGGCGCTGGCCGCGCTGGCGCTCACCATGGCCGGCGCGATGGTCGGCCCGGCGGCGTACGCGGTGCTGGCCGACACGGTGGCCCCCGAGCGCCGCCGGGCGGCGTACTCGCTGTTCGGCTGGGGAGTCAACGTCGGCACCGCGGTCGCCGGCGTGCTCGGCGGGTTCCTGGCCGAGCACGGCTACTGGCTGCTGTTCGCGGTCGACGTCGTCTGCGCGCTCGGGTACGCGCTGATCGTCGTGGTCTTCCTGCCGGCCGACCGCTCCGCCCGGCGCGCGGCGAGGGAGAACGGCGGCGCCGGCTACGGGGTGGTGCTGCGCGACCGGCTGATGCTCGCGCTGCTGCCGCTGTTCGGCGTCCAGCTGGCGGTCTACTCGCTGACCGAGGTCGCGCTGCCCCTCGCCGTCCGCGACGACGGGCTCTCTCCCGCCGTCTACGGCTACATGGCGATGATCAACGCGGTGGTGGTCGTGGTGCTGCAGCCGGTCGCCACGGGGCTGCTCTCCCGGCTGCCGCAGCTGCCGGTGCTCGGCGTGGCCGGCGTGCTGATCGCGCTCGGCGTCGCCCTGACGGGAGCGGCCGACCAGCCGGTCGAGTACGCCCTGACCGTGCTGCTGTGGTCGGTGGGCGAGGCCTGCGCCGCCGGGATCGCGGCCTCGATCGTCGCCAACCTGGCGCCCGCCCACGCTCGCGGCCGCTACCAGGGGGCCTTCCAGTGGGCATGGGGCCTGGCCCGGTTCACCGCGCTGACCGCGGGCGCCACCGTCTACACCCACTTCAGCCCGGCCGTGCTGTGGTGGACCGCTCTGCTGGCCGGGATCTCGGCCGCGCTCGTGATCATGGCGATGGGTCCTGCCATCGCCCGCCGTACCGCGCTTGCCGAGACGCGGGCGGAGAGCTCCGGCCTCGCGCTGACCGCCTGACGGCGGCGCGCGTCAGGGGCGGGAGTCCGCCGGCGGCGTCGAGGCCGGGAGACCCGCCAGGTGGTCACGCGGACACAGTCGCCCGTGTCTCCCGCCGGCCACGGGAACGGCGGATGCCCGCCGGGACCTGTTGACAGACCCCGGCGCCAATGGAGATCGTTTGCGGTGAGTGGATCAAGGCCGGCGGAGAGAGGGCGAGGCGAAGTTGATCATCCGTGGGCTGCTTGCCGGTGTGCTCGTGCTCGTGGCGGGCGCCTTCTGGGCCCGCCGGCGTTACGTGGTGGTCACCGTCGACGGGATGAGCATGGCGCCGACGCTGACCGACGGCGACCGCGTCCTGGTACGGCGGCGGCGGATCGACCAGGTGGGCCAGGGCGACGTCGTCGTGCTGGAGCCTCCGTCCGATCCCGCCGGCCGATACACGCCCGGCTCGCCCGGGGCCGACGGCCGGCTCTGGAACATCAAACGGGTCGCCGCGCTCCCCGGTGACCCGGTGCCGCCGGGGATCGCGGCCGGCGACGGCGTGGCCCGCGTTCCCGCCGGGACGGTGGTGGTCCTCGGGGACAACCCGGACAGCGTCGACTCCCGGCAGCGGGGGTTCTTCCCCGCCGAGCGGCTGCTCGGCGTCGCGTTACGCCGGTTGGGCGGGCCGGCCCTCTAGCCGGCGGGGCAGGGCTGGCGAGGAAGGCGGGACCTTGAGGTTTGGACTCCTTGGCCCGGTGCTGATCCAGGCCGGTGACTCACCCCTACGGATCACGGCGCCCAAACAGCGCACGGTTCTCGCCATGCTGCTCGCGCGCGCCGGCTACGTCGTGCCGATCCGGTCATTGGTGACAGAGGTGTGGGACGAGCATCCGCCCCGCTCCGCGGTGGCCAACCTGCGCACCTATCTCATGCAGCTCCGCAGGATGCTGCCCCCCTCCGAGAATCCGGCCGTCGAGCCGCTGGTCACCTCGGACGCCGGCTACCTGCTGCGGGTCGAGCCGGCCGAGTTCGACCTCTTCCAGTTCGAGGCGCTCTCCGCGCTCGGCCGCCAGGCGCTGGCCCGGCGGGATCTCGTGACGGCGCAGGACGCCTACACCCGGGCACTCGCGCTGTGGCGAGGGGGAGCGGCCGAGGACGCGCCGCTGGGGCCGACCCTGCGCGAGGTGGTCGCCCGCCTCACCGACCAGTATCTGAGCGCGGTGGAGGAGTACACCGAGATCCAGCTCGCCCTCGGCAGCCCCACGACGGCGGTCAGGCGCCTGCGCGAGCTGATCGGCCGCTATCCCCTGCGGGAACGGCTGTACGGCCGGCTCATGGTCGCCCTGTACCGGTGCGGTGACGTCGCCGGCGCGCTGGACGTCTTCGGGGCGGCCCGCCGGATCCTGGCCGAGGAGCTCGGGCTCGACCCCGGCCCCGAGCTGCGCCTCCTGCACCAGGCGGTGCTGCGCCGGGACGCGGATCTGATGGTGCTGGGCGGGCCGCCGGCCGGCGGGAACGCCGTGACGGTGAGGGACGCCGTGATCGGGGGAGCGGCTGTGACGGTGGGGGCCGCCGTGGCCGGGGGAGCGGTCGTGCCGGTGGGAGACGCCGTGGCCGGGGGAGTCGCTGTGCCGGTGGGGGATGCCGTGATCGGGGGAGCGGCCGGGCTGGTGGAAGACGCCGTGGCCGCGCCCGCCGGGGACGGGCCGCCGCGCCCGCGACAGCTTCCGCGGGAGCCGGCGCTGTTCGTGGGCCGGCCGGCCGAGCTGGCCGGGATGCTCGCCGCCCTGTACGGCGAGCCGGCGCCGGGCGCGGGACCGCCGGTGCTGGCGCTGCACGGCCCCGGCGGCGTCGGCAAGTCGACGCTGGCGCTGCGGGCGGCGTACGCCGTGGCCGACCGCTACGCCGACGGCCAGCTCTACGCCGATCTGCAGGGGGCGAGCCCGGGACTGCCGCCGCTACGGCCCGCCGAGGTGCTCGGCCGTTTCCTGCGGGCCCTGGGAGTGCCCCACGGCGAGGTCCCCGCCACACCCGGGGAAGCGGCCGCCCACTACCAGTCCCTGCTGGCCGGCCGGCGGGTCCTGGTCGTCCTCGACAACGCCGTCGACGCGGCCCAGGTGGCGCCGCTGCTGCCGGCCGGCGGCGGCTGCGCGGCACTGGTCACCAGCCGGACGGCGCTGACCACCATGGACGCCGTGCCGATCGCCCTCGACGTGTTCGACGAGGCGGACTCGGTGCGGATGCTCACGCTGCTGGCCGGACACGACCGGGTGGCCGCCGAGGCCGGGGCGGCGGCCGACGTCGCGCGCTGGTGCGGCTACCACCCGCTGGCGCTGCGCATCGCCGGCGCCCGTCTCGCCGGCCGCCCCGACTGGCCGCTCGTGCGGTTCGCCGAGCGGCTGCGCGACCAGCGGCGGCGGCTGGACGAGCTGCGGGCGGCCGACCTGGGCATCCGATCCTGTTTCGAGGTCAGCTACGCGGCGCTGACGGGCGGCGCGGGCCGGGCCACGGCCGCCGCGGCGCACGCCTTCCGGCTGTTCGGCGTGCTCGACGTGCCCGAGATCAGCGTCGGGCTCGCCGCCGCGCTCCTCGACGCCGACCTGAAGACGGCGGAGGACGCGCTCGACGAGCTGGCGGAGGTCCGCCTGGTCGAACCGGCCGGCGACGGGCGCTTCCGCATGCACGACCTGCTGAGGCTGTTCGCCGCGGAGCTGGCCGTCGTCCACGACCCGCCGGACGAGCGCCTGCGGGCCGTACGGCGGGCGCTGGACTGGTACCTCGACCTCTGCCATCAGGTGAACGACCTGCTCCAGCCGCATCTGCGATCCGGCGACGGGCGCCGGCCGAGCCGGCGGGACACCGGGGTGGCCCTCCGTGACCCCGCCGAGGCGGTGCGGCGGTTCGAGACCGAGATGCCGTGCCTGATCGCGGCCGCCGCCCAGGCGGCGACGGGGGAGCCGGCGGTCGCGTGCTTCGTCACCGACCTGATGCCGCTGGTCAGGGCGCTGGCGACCAAGTGCGGGCACTGGCGGGAGTTCGAGACCGTCGCACGGCTCGCCATCGAGGTGGCCCGGCGGCACGGCGACCGTCCCGGGGAGGCGGCCGCGCTCACGATGCTGGGACTGGTGGAGTGGAGGACCGGCCGGTCCGACGTGGCCCGCGACTGCCTGCAGCGCGCCCTCGAACTCCGGCGCGACCTGGGCGACCGGGAGGCCGAGGGGATGGCGCTGCACAACCTCGGCTGGCTGAGCACGCGCAGCGGCGACCTCGACGACGCCCTCGGCCACATCATCGCGGGCCTGCGGCTGCTTGAGGCGCACGGGTCCAGCCGGGTCGGGATGGTCAGGCACAACCTGGGGGAGGTCCTGCTGCGGCTCGGCCGGTTCACCGAGGCGGCGGACTGCCTCCAGCGGTGCCTGGCCCTCCGCAGGTCGAGCGGCGACCCCTTCGGGGAGGGCATCACCCTGGCCGCGCTCGGCCGCGCCTACTGCCTGCTCGACCGCGGGGACGAGGCTCTGGCCACACTCGGGGAGGCGCTGCGCCACTGCCGCGAGACCGGCAACCGGGAGGACGAGTGGGAGGTGCTGCTCAGCAGGTCGGAGATATGGCTGCGCCGCGGGGATCCGGCCTCGGCCGCCGCCGACCTCGCCCGGGTGCTGGAGCTGACCGCGCAGACCGGGGAGCTCTACGGCCAGGCCGCCGCCGCCCGCCAGCTCGCCAGGGCGCGCGCCGCGCTGGGCGACCCCGCCGCGGCGCAGGACGCGCGCCGGGCCGCGGAGCTCTTCGCGTCACCCGCCATGCGGCCTGATCCGGTGCTGGAGAGGCTGCTCACCGCCCCGCTGTAGCTCCGCTGTATCAGCGGCTGTATTTCCCCAAAATAGCGTTTCGGCTGTCCATATCGCTCTATGAAGGAGTGAGTCCAGATGAACGCTCTTCTGGGAAAGCTCGGCGACCGGGTGCTCGAGAAGCTGGCGCCGAAGGCGACCGCCAAGGCTGACACCTCCTACTACATGACCTGCTACTGCTACGGCAAGACCAGGTACCAGAAGCTCTGCCACATCGTCGGCGGTACGACCGGCTGCGTGTCGGGCTGTGAGAAGCGCGGAAGCTGCTGACCGAGCAGAACCCGTAGGTCCGGGGGCTGAAGTCGCCGCCGGACTCCGGGCGGGTTTCGCGGGTCCTCACCGTGGCGGGGATCCGCGGAACCCGTCCGTCGCGGGGTGGAACGAGCGGTGAGACGGTGAAGATGCTCTATCTGACGATCGGGTGCCGGGCGTTGCTGGCCGGTGTCTTCGTGATCGCGCTGGCGGGCAAGGTCCGCGGGCGAGCGGCGTTCGACGAGTTCGTGGCCTCGATCGTGGCCCTGGGGATGTTCCCGCGCGCCGGATCCGTGATGGCGGCGTACGCCGTGCTGGGGGCGGAGGCCGTGGTGATCCTGTCGCTCGCGCTGCCGTCCACCGTGCTCCTGGGATTCGCGGTGGCGACGGCGCTGCTCACCGCGCTGACCGCAGGCATCCTGGCAGCCATGCGCCGGGGGCGGCGCGCGCCGTGCCGCTGTTTCGGAGCCTCCGCCGCGCCGCTCGGCAAGGCGCACGTGGTGCGCAATCTCCTCCTGCTGCTGGCCGGCGGTACCGGGCTCACGGCAGGGGCCGTCGCCGGTGACGCCGGGGCACACCCGGCGGGGATCGTCCTCGCACTGGTCACCGCCGCCGTGGGCGTCCTGCTCGTCGTACGCCTCGACGACCTGCTGGGCCTGTTCACCACCTCCGCCCCGCCGCGATGACGCGCGGGTGTGACGACTCGAAGTCCTTAAGTGAGGTTGTCCGATGGTTTTCCTGATCGCCGCCGTCGTGCTGGTCGGCATACTCTGCCTCTTCGATCTGGTGCTCACCTTCGCGGTACTGCGCCGCCTGCGCGAGCACACCGCCGAGCTGGAACGTCTCGCCGGCCCGGCGCGGTTCGGTCCCTACGACCCGGGAGCCCTGGTCGGCCGCACGCTGCCCCCCGTCGGAGCGGACGGCGGCGAGTGGCCTCGGCTCGTGGCGTTCTTCGACGTCAGCTGCGACGCGTGCCACGAGCACGCGCCGCGTTTCGCCGACGCGGCCCGGACCGGCACCGCCATGGCGGTCATCTCAGGGCCCGGTGAGAAGGCAGGCGACCTCATCGGGATGATCGGCGGTACGGCGCGCGTCGCCACGGCGGAACAGGCCGACCGCCTGGTGAAGGCGGTCGGCGTCGAGGCCTTCCCGACGTTCCTCCGGGTCGACCCGGACGGCACGATCGTGGGGGCGGACACGGAGCTGGACGCCCTCGCCGGAACGGCCCGCGCGAGGTGACGACGTCTCCGGTCTCGGAAGCGGAGCCGGACGGGGGCCGGCTCCGCCGTCTGTCGCGATACGCCGGGACGGTGGCGTCGCTGTGCTGGCGGATCGGCCCCGGCCTGGCCCTGTCCCAGCTGGCGGTGACCGTCATCGGCGGTCTGCTGCCCATGGGGACGGTGTGGGCGACGAAGCTTCTCGTCGACGAGCTGGCGGCCGGCCGTACCGACCAGGTGCTGCTGCCCGCCTGCGGTCTCATCGTCCTGGGGCTGGCCGCCGGGGTGCTGCCGCATCTCATCGCCTATCTGCAGGCCGAGACGGAGCGCAGGCTGGACCGTCTGATGCAGGACCGCCTGTACACCGCGGTGAACGGGTTCCAGGGCCTGTCGCGGTTCGAGAACCCCGATTTCCTGGACAGGTTGCGGATGGCCGCGCAGGCGACGGGCGGCGCGCTGAGACCCATCACCTCGGGCCTGTTCGACGTCGGGCGCAACGTCATCACTCTGGTCGGCCTGCTCGCCGCCCTGGCCGTGCTGAGCCCGCTGATGGCGGGGCTGGTGGCGCTGGCGGCGGTTCCCGCCCTGGTCGCCCTGATGTCGCTGGAGAAGCGGCGGACGAGGATGATCGCCGGGCAGTCCACGGGAATCCGGCGGCAGGTCCTCTACTCCTCCCTCATCACCGACGTGCAGGCCGCCAAGGAGGTCCGGCTCTTCGGGCTGGGCGACTTCCTCAAGGGCCGGATGTTCGGGGAGCTGGCCGTCATCCAGGCCGGAGACCGGCGGCTGGACCGGCGGGAGGCGCTCACCCAGTCGGTGCTGGCGGTGCTGTCGGCCGCGGTCAGCGGTGTGGGGCTGATGTGGGCGGTGTACGCCGCCGTGGACGGCCGGCTGACCCTCGGTGACGTGACCGCGTTCGCCGCCGCCGTGGCCGGAACGCAGGCCGCGCTGATCGCGACGGTGGAGAACGCGGCCCATGCCCGCCAGGCGCTGTCCCTGTTCGGCTACCACGAGCAGGTGACGTCGCTCCCCGACGACCTGCCGTCCCCGCGGTCGGCCGCCGCGCTGCCCGCGCTGCGGCGCGGCATCGAACTGCGCGACGTGTGGTTCCGCTACGACGACAGCCACCCGTGGGTGCTGCGGGGGGTCGACCTGACGATCCCGCACGGCGCGTCGGTCGCGCTGGTGGGGCTCAACGGGGCGGGCAAGAGCACCCTGATCAAGCTGCTGTGCCGGTTCTACGACCCGTCCCGGGGGAGCATCCTCTGGGACGGCGTGGACCTCCGCGAGGTGCCGCCGGCCGAGCTGCGCGCCAGGATGGGCGTGCTCTTCCAGGACTACATGAGCTACGACCTGACGGCGGCGGAGAACATCGGGGTGGGGGAGATCGAGGCGTTGTCCGACCGCGCCCGCATCCAGGCCGCAGCCGGGATGGCGGACGTCCACGAGACCGTCCAGGCGCTGCCCCGGGGCTATGACACGCTGTTGAGCCGGATCTTCTTCGGGCCGGAGGACGAGGACGACCCGCAGGCCGGAGTGGTGCTCTCCGGGGGGCAGTGGCAGCGTCTGGCCCTGGCCCGCGCGATGCTGCGCGAGGGGCGCGACCTGCTCATCCTCGACGAGCCCAGCTCGGGCCTGGACGCGCGGGCCGAGTACGAGGTGCACCGGCGGCTCCGCGAGCATCGCGCCGGCCGTACCAGCCTGCTCGTGTCCCACCGGCTCGGCGCGGTCCGCGACGCGGACCTGATCGTCGTGCTCGACGACGGCCGGATCGCGGAGCGGGGGACGCACGACGAGCTCACGGCCACGGGCGGGGGGTACGCCCGGCTGTTCGAGATGCAGGCCCGCGGCTACCGCGAGGACGCCGGCGTCCAGGGATCACCCTGACGGCGGGGCGGGGGCGCGGCCGGGGCCCGCGACCAGGGCGCGCAGGCCGTCGCGGAACCGGGCGGTGTCGGCTTGGAGCAGGGTCCGCTGGACCATGAAACCGTGCACGAGGCCGATGAGGACCCGGGCGATGTGGCCGGTCGGCATGTCGCGCGGGTTGTCGACGCTCCGGTTCTGATCGACAGCGGTGAGTTACGCTCCTTGGGGGAGGCGTTTCCGGCAGGCTCCTGGCCGACGGCGCCTTGCCGGGGACGCCGGACGCCGGACGCCGGTCCGTCCGCCCTGTCCGCCCCGCCTGGCTCGGGGGGGAGGAGTGGCCTGTCATGTAATGTAATTGAATAGGGGTATTTGGTACTAATGTGGCGTTTTGTCCACATGGAAAGTTCTGTGCCGGGAAAGGCCTCTGGAGTGGTGGAAAATCCGCCAGGACTCATTCCCGGAGGTAGTGATGGCGCTCCATACCCCACTCGTGGCGATCGCGGCGACCTCCGCTGCCGTGCTGGCACTGACGGTCGGCTCGGCGGCCTCGGCCCTGACGCCCACGCCGGCACCGAGGCCGACATCGACGTCGACGTCCCCAGGTGAGAGCCGGGTGTCCGCGCAGGACCGGCAGTTCCTGGTCCAGGCGCATCAGGGCAACCTCGCCGAGATCGCCGCCGGCAAGGCCGCCCAGAGCAAGGGGAAGGCCGGCTCCGTCCGCTCGATCGGGGCCATGCTCGTCGCCGACCACACCAAGCTCGACAAGAAGCTCCAGCAGGTCGCGCAGCGGCTGCAGGTGACGCTGCCCACGCAGCCCACGGCGCGTCAGCAGACCAAGGCCAAGGAACTGGCTGCCCTGTCCGGCACGGAGTTCGACAAGGCCTGGACCAAAACGATGATCTACGGTCACCGCGCGGCCCTGGCCGCGATCAAGAAGGAGATCGCCGACGGATCGGCGCCCCAGGTCAAGGCACTCGCCAGAGCCAGCCAGCCGGTCATCCAGGAGCACCTGGACCGGCTGCTCGCCGCGGAGAAGGCACTCGGCGCCCTGGGGCCGGCCCGGCCGCCGGCGATCCTGACGGTGTCCCTGTCGCGGATGGCCGCCAGGTGATCGTCCAAGCCGGGGACCCCGCCGGTCACCACCGCTGACGACCGGCACGCCCGGACCGGGGGCCCGGACGACCGGCACGCCCGGACCGGCACGCCCGGACGCCTGGTACGCCCGGACCGGGCCCGGACAGCCGGGAGGCCCGGCCGGGAACGCACCTGCTGTTCACCTGCGACCGTCCCCTGCAGGGGTTCTACGAGAGCGCCGGCTGGCGGCCGCTGCCCGGTGCGGTCCTCGTCGGGGGGACCCCTCAGGCCCCGTTCCCCAGCGACCAGCCCGGCTTCGGCAAGGTCACCATGGCCGGCTTCTTCTCGGTCGAGGCCCGTCGCCACCGATCGTCGTTCCAGCACTCCCGGATCGAGCTGTACCCGGGCGAGATCGACAAGCTCTGGTGACGTCACCCCCGGTGGCCGGCGGCGGATGCCGTACCGCGTCGGGCGGTCTGCCTGCGCCGACGGCGGGTCTCCGCCGGATGCGACGGTTCGGAGAACCTCTCCGAGGCCCGCTTCATCGGCTGACCGCGTCCGCCGGGCGCAGGCGGTCCAGGTCGGAGCGGCGGGGGAGGCTCTCCCAGTCGCCGTCCGCGGCGACCGCGAAGGCGCCGGCCGCGCACGCGGTCGCGAGGCGGCGTTCGGGGCCGGCGCCCTCCAGCGTCTCGGCGAGCCAGCCCGCGGCGAAGGCGTCTCCGGCCCCCACGGGGTCGAGTTCGGTGACGTGGTACGGCTCCGCGTGCCGTACGACGCCGTCGGAGAGCTCGACCGCGCCGAGCGGGCCGCGTTTGACGAGCACGTGGCGCGGGCCGAGGTCCGACAGGGCCCCGGCCAGGGCGGCCGGGTCCGCGCCTTCGACGATCAGCCGGGCCTCCGCCTCGGTCGCGAACAGCACGTCCGTCGTCGCGACGGTCTCCCGCAGCACGGCGGACGCCTCCTCGGGGCTCCACAGGGCGCGGCGGTAGTTGACGTCCGCCGACACGGTCACGCCCGCGTCGCGGGCCTCGGCGACCGCGGCGCGCACCGCCTCCCGGGCGGAGGCGGACAGCGCGAGCGTGATCCCCGTGACGTGCAGCACGCGTGCCGACCGGATCAGTGAGACGTCGAGGTCCTCGGGCCGGAGCCGGGACCCGGCGCTGCCGGAACGGTAGTACCGCACGTCGACCATCTCGCTCGTGCGCCGATTCTTGATCATCAAGCCCGTGGGGGCGTCCGGATCGACGATCATCCCCTGGACGTCGACGCCCTCACCCGCCAGCGTCGAGCGGAGCAGCTCCCCGAACTCGTCGGCGCCGACCCTGCCGATCCACGCCGCGCGCCGGCCGAGACGGGTGACGCCGATCGCCAGGTTCGACTCCGCGCCGCCCACGCTGAGACCGAAGTCACGGGCATGCCGGAGCAGGCCGGTACGCCGCGCGGTGAACAGCGCCATGCTCTCACCGAGCGTTACCAGATCGATCATCAGAAATTGGTCCTTAGGTGCTCGTCGTCCGTGCCGGTCATCGAGTCGATCCCAGCTTCCTGGAGATGCGCAGTGCCGTCTCCGCCACCAGCGGCCCCAGGTCGCGGACCCGGGCGGCGGTGATCCGCGAGGTGAGGCCCGAGACGGAGATGGCCGAGGTCGCGGTGTCGGTGTGGTTGAAGATCGGTGCGGCGACGCAGCGCACCTCGGGTTCGTTCTCGCGGTCGTCGACCGAGTAGCCCCGCTGCCGGATCCGGCTCAGCTCGGCGCGGAGCCGGTCGGCCTCGGTGATGGTGTACCGGGTGATGTGCGGCATCCCGGCGGCCACGACCCTCTCGACGTCCTCCTCCGGCTGCCAGGCGAGGATCGCCTTGCCGACGGCGGTGCAGTAGACGGGGGCCCGGCTGCCGATGCGCGAGGCCATGCGCACGTTGGTCTCGTTCTCGACCTTGTCGATGTAGACCACGTCCGGCGCGTCGTAGACCACGAGGTGGACGGTCTCCCGGACCTCGGTCATCAGCCGGTGGGACTCCTCGGCGGCGACCGTACGCAGGTCGAGCGTGGCCAGGTAGGCCTGGCCGAGGCGGAGCGCGCCGTGCCCCAGCCGGTAGGCGCCGGTCCTGCGGTCACGCTCCAGCAGCCTGGCGTCGATGAGCGGGGCGGTCAGCCGGAGCACCGTGCTCTTGGACAGGCCGACCGCCTCGGCGAGCCTGGTGAGCGACAGGCCCTGGCCGGCGCCCGCGTGGTCGCGCACGTGTTCCAGCACGGCGAGGGCGCGCCGGAGCGAGGCCGACTGGTTGCGTTCCGGGGCAGCTTCGTTCATCACAGCCTCAGCGAGGATTCGGCGGGTCGAACACGCAGGTCAAGTTAGGGGAGCCGAGGTCTCCAACGCCACTTTGCAGCACAAGGTTCTGCACTGCACAACAAAACTCGCCGCCTCTTCCCGCGACCGGTAAGCCCTTTCTAGGGTCTGCCGCCAACAGGAGGAGAGAGCTGTGAAGATCCTGAACTGGGCGGCGGCGGGTGTGGCCCTGCTGGCCCTCGCCGCGTGCGCCCCTTCCACCGCCCCGTCCGCGAGCGGCGGTGACGACAAGTCCGGGACCCTGCGGGTGTGGCTCTTCGACGAGCCCAACCGCGCCCCCAAGGAGAAGGTCGTCGCAGAGGCGATCAAGGAGTTCGGCGCCGCCAACGCGGACGTGAAGGTCGAGGTGACCTACATCCCGACGACGCCCGCCCGGCACGAGAAGTTCAAGGGCGCGTTCAACGACCCGGCGAGCGCCCCCGACGTCGCCGAGTACGGCAACACCGACCTCGCCGAGTACGCCGCCGCGGGAGGCTTCGCCGACCTGAGCGCCGACCTGCGGAGCTGGCCGGAGGGCAAGGACGTCGGCGCCGACCTGCTCAAGTCCGCGACCGTCGACGGCAAGGTCTACGGCCTGCCCTGGTTCATCGGCATCCGCGCGCTCTACTACCGCACCGACGTCTTCGAGGAGCTCGGCCTCAAGCCGCCCACGACGATCGAGAACCTCACCTCGGCCGCCCGTGAGATCCGCAAGAAGAAGCCCGAGCTGTACGGCGTCGCCGTCGGCGGCGAGTACACCTTCGGCGCGCTCCCGTTCGTCTGGGACGCCGGCGGCGACATCGAGAGCCTCGACAGCCCCGAGGCCCGCAAGGGCGTGCAGGCGTACACCGACCTGCTCAGCGACGACAACTGCCCGCCGCAGACCTGCGCGAGCCTCACCGGCGGCAAGACCGTCGAGCTGTTCGCCAGCGGCAAGGCGGCCATGGGCATCCTCGGCAACTTCAGCCGCTCCGCGGTCGACGCGGGCGCGGCGGCGGGCAAGTACGCCGTGGTGCCGCTGCCCGGCGCCAAGGAGGGGGCGATCGCCCCGGCCTTCTCCGGCGGCAACAACCTCGGCGTCATGAAGAGCAGCAAGCACCGCTCGCTGGCCGTCAAGTTCCTGCAGCTGCTGGGCGGCAAGGCGTACCAGACCAAGATGTACGAGGCCATGGGCAACCTGCCCACGCTGACCTCGGCCCGTGACGAGCTCGCGGCCAAGGACTCCTTCCTCAAGCCGTTCCTCGACACCGTCGCGGCCGGTACCCGTTTCGTGCCGATCGACCCGGCCTGGGTGAAGATCGACAACCAGAAGGTCATCCCGACCATGCTCCAGAAGATCGCGACCAAGCAGGCCACCGTCGAGCAGGCCACCGCCGAGGCCGCAGCGGCGGTGAAGGCCGCGTTCGGCCGGTCATGACGGCGGTCACCACGGCGCCGGCGGACCCGGAGACCCGGGTCCGCCGGTCACCGCCACGTCCCAGGGGCAGGCTCCGGCCCTGGCTCTACCTGCTGCCGTCCGCGGCGGTGCTGCTGCCGCTCTTCGGCTACCCGATCTACATGCTCGGCCTGCTGTCGGTGTTCGACTACCGGCAGGCGCAGGTCAGCGGGGGCGAGCCGACGCGTTTCATCGGGTTCGACAACTACGCGACGCTCCTGGGCGACCAGCGCTTCTGGTCGGTGCTGGCGCAGACCGTGGTGTTCGCCGCCGCCCTGGTGATCGCGACGCTGGCGGTCGGCGCGGCGCTCGCCGTCGTGCTGACCAAGGCCGGCCGGGTGCCGCGCCTGCTGCTGTCGCTGGCGGCCATGGCCGCCTGGGCCGCGCCCGCGATGACCGGCTCGACGGTCTGGATGTTCCTCTTCGACGCCGACCTGGGCCTGGTCAACCAGCTCCTGGGCATCGAGGGCTACAACTGGTTCTACGACAAGTGGGTCACGTTCGGCATCGTCGGCGCGACCGTGGTCTGGCACTCCTTCCCCTTCGTCATGGTCACGCTCTACGCCGGGATCCAGGCCGTCCCGAGCTCGGTGCTGGAGGCGGCCGCGCTCGACGGGGCCTCGGCCTGGCACAGCTTCTGGCGGGTCATCGTGCCGATGCTGCGGCCTCTGGTCACGATCGTGGTCATCCAGTCGATCATCTGGGACTTCAAGATCTTCACGCAGATCTACGTGATGACCAACGGCGGCGGCATCGCGGGACAGAACTCCGTGCTGAACGTCTACGCCTACCAGACCGCCTTCGGCTCCTCGGAGTACGGGCTCGGCTCGGCGATCGGTGTGATCATGACGCTGATCCTGCTCGTGGTCACCCTGCTCTACATCCGCGCCCTCTACCGCAGCGGGGAGAAGCTGTGAGCAGATCCCGCCTGGCCGCCAACACCGTCGCGGTGGTCGCCGCGGTCGTCACGTTCTTCCCGATCTACTGGATGGTCCTGTCGGCGCTCAAGCCCGCGGGCGAGATCCAGTCGCTGGAGGTCCGCCCCTGGACCCTGGCCCCCACCTTCGAGCACTTCCAGCGCGTGCTCGGCGGCGAGAACTTCAGCAGATACCTCCTCAACAGTCTCGGCGTCGCCCTGACGGTCGTCGTCCTGTCCGCGGTGGTGGCCTTCCTCGCCGCCGTGGCGGTCACCCGGTTCCACTTCCGGTTCCGCACGACCGTGCTGATCATGTTCCTGGTGGCGCAGATGGTGCCCGTGGAGGCGCTCACCATCCCGCTGTTCTTCCTGATCCGCGACATCGGTACGGCGGTGCCGGGGGTGGGGCTCAACACGCTGGGCTCGCTCGTCCTGGTCCACCTGGCCTTCTCGCTGCCGTTCGCGGTCTGGATGATGCGGGGATTCGTGGCCGCGGTGCCCGAGGCGCTGGAGGAGGCCGCCATGATCGACGGCGCGAGCCGTTCCGTCATCCTGTGGCGGATCCTGTTCCCCCTCGTCGCACCGGGTCTGATCGCGACCAGCGTGTTCTCCTTCATCACCGCCTGGAACGACTTCATCTTCGCCAGGACCTTCATCATCTCGGCCAAGGACAACCAGACCCTGCCCGCGGCCCTGCTGGTCTTCTTCAAACCCGACGAGAACGACTGGGGAGGAATCATGGCGGCCTCGACGCTGATGACCATTCCTGTACTGATCTTCTTCGTGGCCGTCCAGCGCAGGCTGGTGGCAGGACTCGGCGGGGCGGTGAAGGATTGACCCCCCAGGGCCAGACCCCCGCCGGCCGGCCCCTGGACGGCCAGACCTCGCACGGCCGGCTCCCTGTGGGCCAGACCTCGCACGGCCATACCACCCAGGGCCAGATCTCGTACGGCCTGATCCCGCTGCCCTCCTCGGTCCGGCCGGGCGCCGGTGAGTTCACGCTGACCGCCGGGACAGCCCTCGACGCCCCGCCCGAGCTGTACGGCGTCGCCGCCTGGCTCCGCTCCGCGCTCGGCCCGGCCACCGGCTGCGCCCTCCTGCCGTCGGGGGCCGGGGCCCCGGGCGCGGCCGGTATCGGCGGCGGGAACGGTGCCGGCGCGGACGCGGAGCATGCGGCCGGTGGAGAGGGGCGCATCGTGCTGGCGCTCGGTCCCGGTCTGGCGGCCGAGGAGTTCCGGCTCCGGATCACCCCCGCCGGCGTGCGGATCACCGGCGGTGACGCCGCGGGAGTGTTCTACGGGGCGCAGACCTTCCGCCTGCTGCTCCCGCCCGCCGCGCTGCGCCGTGCGCCCGTCGCGGGCGGCCCGCTGACCGTGCCCGCCACCGAGATCGAGGACCGGCCCCGGTACGGCTGGCGCGGATGCATGCTGGACGTCGCCCGGCACTTCATGCCCAAGGCGGACCTGCTGCGCTTCATCGACCTGCTCGCCCTGCACAGGCTGAACGTGCTCCACCTCCACCTCACCGACGATCAGGGCTGGCGGGTGGAGATCGCGAAGTATCCCCGGCTGACCTCGGTGGGGGGCTGGCGGTCGTCGAGCATGCTCGGCTCCCGCCAGCACGAGACCTTCCTGCCACGTCCGCACGGCGGCTTCTACACCGCCGACGACCTGCGGGAGATCGTCGCCTACGCGGCCGAGCGGTACGTCACCGTGGTGCCCGAGATCGACCTGCCCGGTCACACCCAGGCCGCGGTCGCCGCCTACCCCTGGCTCGCCCCGGAGGCGGCAGACGGCTTGGAGGCGGCCGATGTCCCGGAAGTAGCCGATGCCCCGGAGACGGCCGACGGCTTGGAGGCGGCCGCCGTCCCGGAAGTAGCCGATGCCCCGGAAGAAGCCGGGGGCGCGGGGGCGGTCGACGGGGTGGGGCCGGAAGGCGGTGTGGGGCAGGTCGGGGTCCGCGCCGCGTGGGGGCTCTCCCCGCACGGTCTCGACGTCACCTCCGCCGCGGCGCTGGACTTCTGCCGTGACGTCCTGGACGAGGTCATGGAGCTGTTCCCCGGCTCACACGTGGGCATCGGCGGTGACGAGTGCCCGGGTGACGCCCGCTCGCGGGCCGCCTTCGTCACCGCCCTCGCCGAACACGTCACCGGACGCGGGCGCGTGCCGTACGCCTGGGACGAGATCCTGGAGTGCGGGGCGGTGCCCGGTGTGACGGTGGCGGCCTGGCGTGGGCCGGACGCGGCGGTCGTGGCGGCGCGGGCCGGTCACCGGGTGGTCTCCTGCCCGGACATGTCCGTCTACTTCGACTATCGCCAGTCGGAGCTGCCGGACGAGCCCATCCCCGTCGGCCCGCCGCTCTCCCTCCAGGACGTCCACGCCTTCGAACCCGAACCGGCGGGGCTGACCGCCGACGAGCGCTCCCGCGTGATCGGAGCCCAGTGCAACGTCTGGACCGAGCACATGGACAGCCCGCGGGCCGTCGACTACATGGTCTTCCCCCGGCTGTGCGCGTTCGCCGAGGTCGTGTGGTCCGCGGACCGCACGCCGTACCCGGACTTCGCCCGGCGGCTGGAGGCGCACACGGCCCGGCTCGACGCGCTGGGGGTGGAGTATCGGCCCGCGGCGGGACCGCACCCCTGGCAGAGCCGTCCCGACGCGCCGGGCTGGCCGATCAGCAAGGCCCGGCGCGAGGCCATGGTGGCCGAGTTTGGCGTCGGCAAGCGCCGGGGGTGAAGGCCGGCCAGCATCGGAGTGGAGGTGGGCAGGCGTCAGGAGTGGAGGTCGGCGAGTGTCAGGGGTGAAGCGGTCACCGCGGCGCCGCCCGTGCCGCCCCCGTCCTCGGGCGGCGGCGGTCACGGCATGCGCCGCGATACCCGCCGCCGGCTTCCGCTCGGCGGTATACCGAGGATTTTCGCCCGGTCCCGGGGCTAACTGTCGCTCGGGGGGACTGACAGGCCAAAATTGATCCGTGGGCAGGATCGGATCGGTAGGGATGAGCGATTGCGAGCGTGGGCAACTTCCGCCAGTGCTGGGTCAGCTGTTCGCCGACGGCGGTGACGGGCGCACGCTCTCCAGCGTGCTGCCGGCCGGGGACGTCGTCTGGCCCGACCCCGGTTACGCGAAGTTCACTGTCGATCACCGTCCGGCGTTCTGGCTGAGTGACCTGCCGGTCTCCGGCGAGTTCTGGGCCGGGCTGCGGGCCGAGCACGGGCGTTCGGGGCTGTGGCCGGTGCTGCTTGAGGACTCCGTCCAGCCGTGGTCGGCCGGGCAGATCGCTCCGGACGCGGTGGCCGAGATCGACAACTACCACGCCGCCGCGTTCATGGCCGAGGTGTGGTCGGACTGGATCGAGAGAGCCAACACCGACCAGCTCGAACTGCTGGCCCCCTTCGGCCCGCAGTGCCCGGGACCGGCCGCGTCGGGGCAGCTCGCCGCCGATCCCGGCGTGGTCGCCGACTGGTACGCCGGGCTGGTGGCCGAGCGCAGGACCCCGCTCGGCCTGGTCGCGGCGGAGCGGGGGGCCGACGCGCTGGCCGTCATGGGGTGGCAGGGCGCGCTGAACCACAACGAGTGGATGATCCCGCTCGCGGCCGTGGTGCGGAGCTGGGAGGACAGGTTCGGGGCGCGGGTGGTCGGCATCGGCTTCAACACCCTGGACCTGAGCGTCGCCGCGCCCCCGGTCACCCCCGAACACGCCCTGCACGTCGCCGCCGAGCACTGGACGTTCTGCCCCGACAGCGTCGTCTACAGCGCCGGGACGCTGGTCGACTACGCCGAGGAGATCAGGGGCAGGAACGCCTGGTCGTTCTGGTGGGACTGATCACCTGAGCAGGAAGTCCCGGAGCAGCAGCGCGTCACCCCTGGCGACCACCCGGCTACCCTATGATGGCGCTGGCCGGCGGCGGCGCCCTCGCCGCACTCGCGGCGATCGCGTTCCTGCTGACCCAGCGGAAACGCCGTTCGCGCCGGGAACCGAGCGACGCCTGAGATATCCGTGGGAGTCACCGCGCGACACCGCGGCGTGCTCCCACGGCGACTGGTTCACGAACTGCCGCAAGGCATGCATGTCACCGTCCGGCAGCCGCTCGAGCTCCTCCAAGTCCACGCGCACAGCGTGCCGAGCCCGACATCCAAGATCAAATGAACCTGACGAAGTGCTGCTAGAAGCGGTAGTGCAGGACGGTGGTCCCCTTGCGGGACCAGGCCGCGCTGCGTGCCGACAGCCTGGTGAACAGGCGCAGGGCTGTCGGGAACCGGGCGACTTCGGGCTCTCGCGTGAGCAGGATCTCCCTGACCAGCTTCAGCCGGGGGTTCCAGCGTTCGGGTTCGCGGGGATCGTCGAAGCCGGGAGACTTGAGCAGGTCCGCGACGGACTGGGTGCCCCGGTATTTTCTCGCGGCCCAGATGGCGAACCTGGAGTAGCCGTTGAAGGCGATCTCCCCGCTGGGGAAGCGGTCGGTGAGACGCTGCAACAGAGCGATCATGTCCTCCTGAGTGAGGAACGCCAGCAGTCCGTCGGCGATGATCACGGCTGGCCGGCCGGAGGGGACCGCCTCCAGCCAGTTCAGGTCGACCAGGTCGGTGCCTATGCCGTGGCCGTTCGCGCGCTCCGGCATCACTTTCCGCCGGGCGGTGATGACATTGGGGAAGTCGACGTCGTACCAGTCGACGGTGGACGGCGGGTTGAGGCGTAACAGCCGGCTGTCAAGCCCGGCTCCCAGGTCGATCCCGACCGCGTTCGGATGACGGGCGATGAAATCCGCCGCCACCTCGTCCATCTTCTTGGTCCGATGCGCGATGTTGATGATGGGGCTCTCGCTGAGCTTGAACCTGCCGCAGTCGTAGCCGAGTCTCCGGACGATCTCGTCGGCCATCCGGTCGCCGAGGATGGGGTCCGACCTGCGGTAGTCGAGTGCCTTGCCGCACAGCGTCAGCCACAGGCTGTCCTCCATCGGGGTGAACTCCGGGAGGGTGATTGCCATGGGTCCGATCCTTTCTGAAGTGGATGCGAGGTTTCCTGGTCACGCGTCCCGGGTGACGGCGGGCCGGTGCGCCCCGGCATCTCCTTGGCGGCGATGCCGGGGCGGACGGCGGGCAAGCGGCTGGACAGCGCGGAATCAGATGTCGGCGGCGGGTGGCCAGGCGGGTCCGTACGGAGGAAACGCCCGGCGGCCGCCGGAGCTCGGTGTCGTTCGCGGCGGGCCGTACACCGGCGGATCAGGTCGGCTCTGACGTGCGCTGGTAGCCGTAGATCCGTTCGCGGTAGGGAGGGATCACGTCTTCGAAGACGCCGATGATTTCCGCGGCGGCCACCGCCAGAACCTGCGGATCCGGCGGGCCGGCCGGTTCGAAGGCGGCCCGGACGACGTGGGCGAGAGAGTCGGCCCGCGCCCGCACGTCCGGCTCGGCGGTCGTCGGATCCAGGTTGCCGAGGAGGTGGAAGCCGCTGTGTACCGCGCTCCACGCGTACGCCTGGTTCGGTACGTCGTCGCGGACCAGCCCGTGGCGGGTCAGCAGGTCGAAGAACCTGGCCGTGGCGAACAGGTCGTGACCGCGCATGGCGCTGTCGGCCATGCGGGCCTGCAGTTGTTTCGCGTCACCGCTGAACATGCTCCGCAGCACAGGCCGGTCGTGAACGATCAGGAACGACGCGGCCATCAGGCGGTGCGGCAGCACCATGGACGGGTCCGCGCGCAGCCCGTCCATGAGTTCGCCGACGTAGGTGATGGCCTCACGCAGGATCAAGGCTTCGAAGAGCTGCTGCTTGGTGCGCCAGTGCAGGTAGACGGTGCCCTTGCCGATCCCGGCCTGCTGAGCGATGTCCTCGATCGTGATTTTGCGGTAGCCGAGGCGGATGAGCAGGTCGGCCGCCGCGTCGAGAATCCGGTCCGCGCGATTGAGGTCCTGCCGTGGTCGTCCTGGCACCGTCCACTCCCGCTGACTTATTGACTGAGTTTGAAATGTGGTCAATTAGTCACACCGTACGCCGCGGCCGAGGCGCTGACAACCCGGGTATCGCCGGTCGTGACCGTGGCTTTGCACGCGGCGGTCTCCGGTGTCCCGGGATCTTCCGGAAAGCACGCGTAAGCCCGGCCGGCAGGCGGTTTCCGCCGCCCCATGGGCGTATGTGGAGACGGGCGGCATCGTCAGGAGAAGGGCCGGGGACGCCGGCCGTCGCGACGGCTGTGGCGACCTTGCGATTGCCCGCCAAACGGTCCTCCGTGGCGGATATGAAGCAAGAACAAGCAGGTCAAAGGCATGATCATCGATAAATTGTCAGGTAACTTCCCTAACGGTTCCGGCGAAGTCAATCCCGGGCAAGGATGGTCAAGACTTGGCTAATGGCCCTTTCTTGGCCGATGAAGGTAGATCTTCTGGGTTTTCCATGGGCTTTGTTTTGCTTTGTACCTGAATGGGCTGTAGTGTCCTATTCGTGATCGGTTGGTGACCTGCCCTTCAGCGGAAGGAGCGGCCGGCCGACGTCGAATCCCGGAGGCCGTCAGGGTCACGGGAACCGGGGACCCACTTCTTGGGGTGAATCCGCCGCGAACCTGCGGCGGTAGGGCAACTCCACCGCCCGAATCCGTCAGCTAACCCGGTAGACGAGATGGAGAGGAGATCACCAATGGGGCACAGCACCCACTTCCTGTCGGTACCGGCCTCGTTGGCGCCGACCCTCTGAGACTTCCTCGCCGCGTTCGAACGCGGCGCCCCCCACCGCGCTCCGCGTAGCGCCTGGTCTGCCCGGCTACGCCTCTTCTGTCGGTGAGCGCGTATTCGTCTGCGCCCTCTTCACGGCGCACGCGTCCTCCCCGTTCCCTCGCGAAAGAGTCTTTTTCCCCATGCGTCTCTCCTTTGGCATACGTAAGAACCGTTTCCTGGCCGCCACCCTCCTGGGTGCGAGCGTCCTGACCTCCGCGGGCGTCGTCTCGGCGCTCCCCGCCGCGGCCGGCGCCTCCACCCCCGGCTCCGAGTCCGGTTCCGAGAGCGTCCTGCTGAAGGGCTCGACCAAGGCCTCGTACTTCTGGGACGACTCCTCCGGCCGCGCCGGCGACACCGGCCTGCCCGCGAGCGGCAAGCCCATGCAGAAGGGCATGATCGCCAGCCCGAGCTGGCCCCTCCTGACCGAGGGCTATGTCGTCTACAAGGGCAAGAAGGCCAAGTTCTTCGTCGGCGACCGCGGCCCCGGCGTGCCCTCCAGCAGCGGCGTCATGATCGACCTCGACGCCAAGACCTTCGCCGACCTGACCGGCGGCACGTTCAACTCGGACACGCTCGGCGTGGACGGCAACGGCGGCATGGGCCACATCAAGGTCGACTACGTCATCACCAAGTGGGGCGACGGCGTGGGCAAGAAGAACCACCCCGTGCCGTTCTCCGCCGGCGCGTGGGGCCGCATGGACAACAACCCGGCGACCCCGCCGCAGGTGGTCAACAAGTAACGCAGGACCGCGGGGAGGGCGGAAGCCCGCCCTCGCGTCCCCCGCGAGCCTCCTCCGCCTCCCCCGGCTCGCACCCCCGCCGAGAAGCAAGAGCGGACGCCCGTACGGCGTGTCCGCTCTTGCTCTCATTTCTACCGAATGACATTCTGTTCTCTGTGACCAGCACGGCATCCGGCATGACCGGCGCGGCGGGAGCGCCATGATCCTGCGCGCTCCGGCGAACGGCATAGAGCTCGCCTACGAGACCTTCGGCTCGCCCGGAGGCCGCCCGCTTCTCCTGATCATGGGACTCGGCGCCCAGCTCATCCACTGGGACGAGGAGTTCTGCGAACTGCTCGCCGGCCGCGGGCACCACGTGGTCAGGTTCGACAACCGCGACGCCGGCGAGTCCACCCATCTCCGCGACGCCGCGGTGCCCGCCTCCGGCGGCGACGGGCGGGCCCCCTACCTGATGGACGACATGGCCGACGACGCCGCCGGGCTGCTCGACGCGCTCGGCTGGGAGTCCGCGCACGTGGTCGGCGCCTCGATGGGAGGCATGATCGCCCAGTCGCTGGCGATCCGCCACCCGCGCCGGGTGCGCAGCCTCACCTCCATCATGTCCACTCCCAGCCCGCACGCCGCCCCGCCCAGCGAGGCCGCGATGGCGGCGCTCATGGGGCCGGTCTCGACCGATCGCGAGACGGCGATCCGGCAGGCGCTGGTGACCTGGGAGGTCATCGGCTCGCCGGGATACCCGCTCGACCGCGAGCGGATCGCCCAGGTGGCCGGGCTGAGCTACGACCGGTCCTACGACCCGGCCGGGACGGCCAGGCAGCTCGCCGGGATCATCGCCTCCGGCGACCGCACGCCGCTGCTCAAGGACATCGAGGTGCCCGCCCTCGTGCTGCACGGCGAGGCCGACCAGCTCGTGCCGCTCGCCGGGGGCGTCGCCACGGCCGGGGCGATCCCCGGGGCCAGGCTGATCACCTTCCCCGGGATGGGCCACGACCTGCCGCGCCCGCTCTGGCCCGAGTTCGTCGCCGCGATCGACGAGCTCACCGCCATGGCCGACGATTGAGCTCCGGTACGGCTCGCGCCTCCCGGGGCGCGAGCCGTACCGGAGGATCAGACTTCGAGCTTCTCCTCGATGCCGCGCATGTGATGCCGCGCGAGCGCCAGGTTGGCCCGGCTGCGGTCCAGCGCCAGGTAGAGGAAGAGCCCCTTGCCGCCCCGGCCGCTGACCGGGCGGATCACGTGGTACTGACCGCTGAGCGTGATGAGGATGTCCTCGATGCCGTCCTTGAGCCCCAGCGATTCCATGGTCCGCATCTTGGCCTTGACGACCTCGGTGTTGCCCGCCGCCGCGACCTGGAGATCGAGGTCCTTGGAGCCGCCGAGGGCCCCCAGCGCCATGCCGCTGTTGTAGTCCACGACCACCGCGCCGATGGCGCCGTCGATCGTCATCATCTCTTTGAGAGAGATGTCCATGTTGCCCATGTTGTCTCCGATCACTGAGGTATCGATATGCGGGATGTGATGGCGGCGACGTTCGCCGCCGTCTTGCGGCCCTCCAGCCGCAGCAGCCCGAGGTTGGTCCCCGGGCGGGCGAGAACTGTGAGGACGATCTTTGGGCCGGCGGCGTAGCAGGCCGCGTAGCCGTTGGTGCCGGAGATCAGCGTCTCCTCGAAGACGCCTTTGCCCGCCATGCCCGTCATCCGGCGGCTGAGGGCCAGCAGCGCGGACGACAGCGCGCCGGTCTGCTCGGCGCCGTCGGTGAGATCGCTGGCTATCGTCAGGCCGTCGACACTGCACGCGACGCATCCGTCCACGTCCGGGATGCGTTCCCGCAGCAGCGCCATCTCCCGGCGCACCTCGTCGCGTAGTTCCACTGGCATCCTCCTTCCGATCAGCTTCAGCGTCCGCAGCCTCATCGGCGCCGGACCAAGCTCACGAGAGTGCCTCCAATGCGTTTCTGAGCCGGATGAGCAGGTTCACGTCGGTGGGGTCGCCCGTCGTCGGGAGGAGCGGAGCGGACAGCCCGGGGGGCTCCGTCGCGACGGCCGCGAGGCTCCTGACGTCGTCGGTGCCGCCCTTCGTCCGCCGGGGCAGCGCCTCGGGCCCGCCGGGCCCGGCCGCGGCGGTGTGGATCAGCCCGGCCGCGGCGAGCTGCCGTACAGCGAGCAGCACCGAGTAGGCCGGGCGGCCGAGCTTGCGCGCCAGGTCGCCGGGGGTCGCCGCCGAGTCGGCGCCGACCAGCACCTCCCACTGGAGCGAGGTCAGCACCACCCGCTGGCAGGGGACGCGTCCCACCGGGACGACCGGGAGCGTGTCCAGTTCGGCGGACGGCCAGGCCTGGTCCAACTGTGTCCTCCTTCGCCTGCACTCCCGGAGCAGTCCGGTCACGTCGAAGTACCACTGGGGGCCGAGCCAGTGCTGGTCTCCCGGCCGGAACCTCGGCCGGTGCCCGGTGGCGTCGAACAGGAAGTAGACGGCGTCGAGCACCGCGTTCAGCACGCAGAACTCCAGCTCGCCCCGGGTGAGCACGCCCTGGGCGACCAGCAGCTCGCCGCCCCGCCGGTCCTCGCCGGCGGACTGCCTGGCCTGCCGTACGGCGTGGGCGGAGACCCTCCGGCCGGCGGTCAGCAGGTCCTCCAGCCGAGGGGCGGCCGCGCTCTCGGCGTAGGTGACCCGGCCGCCGGTGAGGTAGAACATCCCGGCCTTGCCCAGCCGCAGCGTGCCTGTGGCGTGATCGTCCGCCAGCCCGCTGAGTACGCTCTCCACGGTCGCCATGGCGTCACGTCGTGATAAGACGGCCGGAAAGGGCCTGAAGGCGATGGCGGGCCAGAGCCAGATTCGAGCGCTCCAGATCGAGCCGGACATAAATGACCAGAGGGCCGTCGAAAACCGTTTCCAGCGGCCTTAATAAATGATGTCCGTTATCCGTGGTTATGATCATGTCGCTGATCCGGATCGTTCCGCCGGGAGAGGTCGTGGCGAGTCCGTCCAGCGTCGCCCGCAGGGTCTCGCTCAACCCCGCGGCCGACTTCTCCGTGTCGACGTGGCGGCTCCCGCCGCCCACGGCCACGGCCATCCCGCTGGTCTGATCGATCAGAATCGCGTCCAGGGCGCCGGGGATGGCCATGACCTCAGTCAGGCAGTCTTCGATTCCGAGCACGGGCTCTCCCTCGCCAACGACTTCGAGACGTCGCCCGGTCAGCGTAGGGATATCACCTGGAACCCAAACTGTCCTGATTGCATGGGATAGGTGAGGAGATAGAGAATTAGATAACCAGGTATAAGGATCTATAACCCGAGGGGTAAATCGTCCGTCAGTCCTCGGTAATGAGCGCCTGCTCGTCCGGTTTGAAGACAAGAACGGTCTTCACATAGGAATCCACGGCGGCGGCGAGGCCGACGTCGTTGCCGGCCGCCTCGGACATGAACCAGCGGTGGTCGAGCACCTCGTGGAAGAGCTGGGCCGGTTCCAGCTTGTGCCGCAGTTCCTGCGGGACGCTCTCCACCGCGGGGTGGAAAACCTCCGCCAGCCACCGGTGGGCCACGATCGCCTCGTCCTCATGGCGCAGGCCGTACGACACCCGGAACGAGTCGAGGTCGTTCAGCAGCCGCCTGGCCTGGTTCTCCTCCACGTCCAGACCGGTGAGCCTGAGCAGCCTGCGCTGGTGGTGACCGGCGTCCACGACCTTGGGGCGGACGATCAGCCGCCCGGTGCCGACCTTGCGGCGGACCATCATCTCGGCGACGTCGAAGCCGAGGGTGTTCAGCCGGCGGATCCGCTGGTCGATCATGTGCCAGTCCACCTCCTCGATGATCTCGTCGGAGGTGAGCTCGCTCCAGAGCCCGCGATAGCGCGCGCAGACCGAGTCGGCGACCTGCTCGGGGTCGATGGAGGAGTGGAGCAGACCGCCCGCCTCCAGGTCGAGCATCTCGCCGAAGATGTTGGTGTGCGCGACGTCGATGTCGTACAGCCGCTGGCCCTCGCTGATCATGGGGTGGAGCTCGCCGGTCTCGGCGTCGACCAGGTAGGCGGCGAAGGAGCCCGCGTCCCGGCGGAACAGCACGTTCGACAGCGAGCAGTCCCCCCAGTAGAAACCGGTCAGGTGCAGCCGGACCAGCAGTACGGCCAGCGCGTCGAGCAGCCGGTTGAGCGTCTCGGGCCGGATGGTGCCCGACATGACCGCCCGGTAGGGCAGGGAGAACTGCAGGTGCTGGGTGATCAGCGCGGAGTCGAGCGGCTCCCCGTCCGCGCCGGTCCGCCCGGTGACCACGGCCACCGGCTCCACCGAGGGGGTGTCCAGCCGCTTCAGGTCCCACAGCAGGCGGTACTCCCGCTTGGCGTAGTACTCGCTGATCTCCTTGATCGCGTAGACCTTGCCGGAGAGCCGGGCGAAGCGCACCACGTGCCGGGAGATGCCGCGTGGCAGCGAGACGAGGTGGTGCTCCGGCCACTGCTCCAGCGGGACGTCCCAGGGGAGGCGGATCAGATCCGGGTCGCCAGGGGCGCCGGTGAGCTGGAGGGGCATGGGATCAGTCCTCGCGACGGGGGAAACGGGGAGGGGCGAAGGCGCGCTGGACCACCGCGGAGAGCTGTTCCTCGGTGAGCACCCGGGGTTCTCCGACGGACTTGGCCCGCACGTAGACCTCGCAGAGCCATTCCAGCAGCCGGGTCGCCTCGAAGGCCTTGTGCAGGTCGTCGCCGACGGTGACCCCGCCGTGGTTGGCCAGCAGCGCGGCCCGCCTGTCCGTCAGGGCGGCCCTGACGTTGGCGGCCAGCTCGGGGGTGCCGAAGGTGGCGTACTCGGCGACCCTGACGGTCCCGCCGAGCAGCAGCGTGTTGTAGTGGATCGGCGGCAGCTCGGTCATGGTCGTGGCGACCACGGTGCCGAAGGTGGAGTGGGTGTGCACCACGGCCCGCGCGTCGGTGGTCGTATAGACCGCCAGGTGCATGGGCGTCTCGGAGGACGGCTGCAGCTCTCCGTCGACCAGGTGGCCCTCGACGTCGATCACCGGGCAGGCCTCGGGTTCCAGCCGGTCCAGGGAGACCCCGCTGGGGGTCACCGCGATCAGATCGCCGGCCCGCGCGCTCAGGTTTCCGGCGGTGCCGACCACCAGTCCGGTCTCGGCGGCCCTGCGGCCGTATTCACACAGCAGACGACGCTGCTCCGCCAGCAACATGTCAGCAAAAGTAGGGGCTTGCGGTGGTAGGCAGCAAACCATCATTATCTGGTCTAGACCGGTTGCCGCTCATCGGCCGCCGGAAGGCACTCAGCACTTACTCTCCCGCAAGCCCCGAAGTCAATGGTCTTGCTGGGCTTATGGGGTACTGTGTGCCGATCTGTCAGGGGAATGTGCTCCTTTGGTGGTTGCTTTCTACCGGAAATGTCGCGAGGACATTACGGCTCGGTCTAGACCGGCTGCGACCTCTTGACGGTGGGCTCCAGGGGTACGTACCTTCGGGCAAACGTTTAGGAAACTTTCCTAATTGATCCCCCGCCCAGGAGGGTTGCATGTCCAATTCGGTCGGTATGCCCGGAGATATCACCCGGCGACAGATGCTCCGCCGGATCGGCCTGACGGCTCTGGTGGCCGGTCCCGGCGCCGGGCTCCTCAGCGCCTGTGCCACCGGTGGCGGCTCCGGCACCGCGGCGACCACCTCCGCGGCCCCGTCCGCGGGTGGCGCGATCTCCGCGGCCAACCCGTTCGGCGTCGCCGCCGACGCTCCGCTCGAAGTCGTCATCTTCAAGGGCGGTCTCGGCGACAGCTACGCGACCGAGGTCCACGAGCCGCTGTACAAGAAGGCCTTCCCCAAGGCCACGGTCAAGCACGTCGCCACGCAGCAGATCGCGCAGACCCTGCAGCCCCGCTTCGCCGGCGGCGACGTCCCGGACATGATCGCCAACTCGGGCACCGACCTGATGGACAACGGCGCGCTGCAGCAGGAGGGCCAGCTGCTGGAGCTCACCGAGCTGTGGGACGCCCCCTCCATCGACGACCCCGCCAAGAAGGTGCGCGACACGGTCGCGCCGGGCACCGTCGAGTCGGGTCTCATCGACGGCAAGCCGTACCTGATGAACTACGTCTTCTCGGCCTACGGCCTCTGGTACGACTCGGCCCTGTTCGAGAAGAACGGCTGGACCCCGCCGAAGACCTTCGAGGAGTTCAAGGCCTTCTGCGAGAAGGCCAAGGCCGCCGGGATCACCCCCTTCGCGTACGCGGGCAAGAACGCCTCCTACTACGCCTACTGGATGATCCTCATCTCCGCCGCGAAGATCGAGGGCAACCAGCTCCTGGTCGACATCGACAACCTCGCCGACGGCGTCTGGAAGCGCGACTCGGTCAAGCAGTCCGCCGCCGCCTGGGCCGAGATCGGCAAATACATGGACAAGTCCTTCGAGGGCCTGATCCACACCGACGTGCAGACCCGGCAGAACCAAGGCAAGATCGCTCTCTACCCGTCCGGCTCCTGGCTGGAGAACGAGCAGAAGAGCCAGACGCCCAAGGAGTTCAAGTACGCCCTGACGCCCACCCCGAGCGTCACCGCGGCCGACAAGCTGCCGTTCGAGGCCATCCGCGCCGCCGCCGGCGAGGCATACATCGTCCCCGCCAAGGCCAAGAACCCCAAGGGCGGCCTGGAGTACCTGCGCATCATGCTCTCCAGGGAGGGCGCGCGCGGCTTCACCGAGAAGTCCGGCAACATCACCGTCGTCACCGGTGCCGCCGACGGCCTGGACCTGTCGCCCGGCAACGCGAGCCTCAGCGCCGCGCAGACCGCGGCCGGCTCGAACATCGTCACCCGCAGCGACTTCGAGAACTGGTACAAGGAGCTGGAGACCGACCTGCGCAAGCACACCAACGCGCTGATGTTCGGCCGCATCTCCGCCGACGAGTTCTGCGAGAAGATGCAGAAGGCCGCCGACAAGACCAAGGCCGACTCGTCCATCACCAAGCAGAACCGGACGGTGTAGGCGCCGATGCAGCATGGCAGGTATCGGTTCATCGTCGGCTTTCTCGCCGCGCCGGTGCTCCTCTACGTGGTCTTCGTGATCAGCCCGTACGTCCAGGCTTTCTACATCGCGCTGACCAACTGGAAGGGCGTCTCGGCAAACCCTCAGTTCATCGGCCTGGAGAACTTCTCCCGGCTCCTGGACGACGAGGTCTTCTGGGCCGCGGTGCGTCACCACGGTGTTCTGCTGCTTGTCATGCCGCTGGTCACCATCGTGATCGCCCTGTTCTTCTCCTTCCTGCTCAACCTGAGCGGCGGGCAGAAGGGCGGTCGGATGAGCGGGATCTGGGGCTCGAAGGTCTATCGGGTGATCTTCTTCCTGCCCCAGGTCCTGGCCGTGGCCATCGTCGGCGTCCTCTTCCAGACGATCTACCGCCCGGACGAGACCGGCGTCATCAACGGCCTGCTCGGCAAGGTCGGCATCGACCCGGTCGGCTGGCTCATCGATCCGGACATCGCCCTGCTGGCGATCATCGGTGTGATGGTCTGGCAGGCCGTCGGCTTCTACGTGGTCCTGTTCTCGGCCGGCATGTCCTCCATCCCGAAGGACGTGTTCGAGGCCGCCGCCCTGGACGGCGCCGGCCGCTACACCCTCTTCTTCAAGATCACGCTCCCGCTGCTGTGGGACACCATGCAGGTCGCCTGGGTCTACCTGGGCATCGCCGCCTTCGACGCCTTCGCCCTGGTCCAGGTGCTCTCGGTCGACCGGGGCGGGCCCGACAACTCCACGACGGTGCTGCCGCTGGAGATCTGGCGTACGGCGTTCAACTTCTCCAAGTTCGGCTACGCGTCGGCGAT
This sequence comes from Streptosporangium canum, assembly GCF_900113865.1. Lineage (GTDB taxonomy): Bacteria > Actinomycetota > Actinomycetes > Streptosporangiales > Streptosporangiaceae > Streptosporangium > Streptosporangium canum. The sequence continues at coordinate 74,964 of NZ_FOQY01000032.1, forward strand.
GGGTGTGGCGCTGTTCTTCATGACCATCACGTTCGCGGCACTCACCCTGCGCGTGACCCGGCGCGAGAGGATCGAGTTCTGATGGCCACGGACACGCGCTACAAGCCGTCCTCCCGGTCGGGCGCCTCACACGGCAGGCCCAGGAAGCGGAAGAACCCGCTGGGCGTCTTCGGGGCGATGTCCCACCTCGCGCTGGTGATCTGGGCGATCCTGATCATCGGCCCGATCCTGTGGACGTTCCTGGCCTCCTTCAAGAACAACACCGAGATCTTCGGCGACCCCATCACGCTCCCGTCCTCCTTCGGATGGGACGCCTGGGGCCGGGCCTGGGAGAAGGCCCACATCGGCCAGTACATGATCAACACCGTCTTCGTGGTGGTGTGCAGCACGGCCGCGACCATGCTGCTGGGCTCGATGGCCGCCTACGTGCTGTCGCGCTACGCCTTCCCCGGCAACCGGGCGATCTACTTCCTGTTCGTCTCGGGCATGACCTTCCCGGTCTTCCTGGCCCTGGTCCCGCTGTTCTTCGTGGTGAAGAACCTCGGCCTGATCGACACCCACCTCGGCGTGATCCTGGTCTACACCGCCTACTCGCTCCCCTTCACCGTCTTCTTCCTGTCGGCGTTCTTCAAAACGCTGCCGACCTCGGTGGCGGAGGCGGCGATGATGGACGGCTGCTCCCATACCAGGACGTTCTTCCAGATCATGGTGCCGATGGCCAAGCCCGGCCTGGTCAGCATCACGATCTTCAACATCCTGGGTCAGTGGAACCAGTACCTCCTGCCGATCGTGCTGCTGTCCGGCAACGTCGAGGACAAGTGGCTGATCACCCAGGGCGTCGCGAACATCTCCACCAACGCCGGCTACGAGGCCGACTGGCCGGGCATGTTCGCCGCGCTGAGCATGACCATCATCCCCGTCATGATCATCTACATCATCTTCCAGCGTCAGATCCAGTCGGGTCTCACCTCCGGCGCCGTCAAATAAAGACGCCCGCCAGGTAATCCCCCGAAGGGTCTCGGGAGTCGTCCATAGTCGGAACGGACCCTCTGCACCCCTCGGAGACCCCTCTATGGCAGACCCGGAACAGGCCTTCCCCTTCCCGTTCTTCGGGGCGGGGGAGGCCGCTTACTACATGTGGGCCGAAGTCCACGTGCGCTTCGCCCGCGAGCCCACGACCTCCCAGCGCGCGGCCATCGCCGACGCCGTGCCGGGCCCGCTGCGGGGAGCGGTCGACTGGTGCGAGGGGCGCCAGCTCATGGTGGCCAGCGGCCTGTTCCTGCACGGCGCGGTGGTCCGCGCCTATCCCGCCGCCCCGGGCGAGCCCGACCGGATCGGCGAGGACGGCTGGCTCTACGCCGCCCCCTCCCGGATCGCGGCCCTCAACGCCGACATCGAGGCGTGGCTGCGCCGCATCCACGGCGAGTGCCCGGTGCTGGCCGCCTACCGTGCCGAGGACCCCGACAGCGGCGGCACCCGCCTGTCCCCGTGGCACGACTGGAGTCTCGCCCGGCTGCCCGGCCTCCTTCCGGAGCTGGAGCGGGTCCTCGACCACAGCGGCAACGCCACGTCCATGGCCCGGGGCATCATGGCCATGGCCCGGCGCGCGAGCAGGCTGCCCCGGCTTGGCGTGTTCGCCGCAGACATGATGTCCTGGTCCGATGGACCTGCTTGACGACTCCGCGGTGGACCAGAGGCTGACCGGCGTGCCCGAGTGGCGGCGCGAGGGCGACGAGATCCGCCGGACGATCAAAGCCCCCGACTTCCCGACGGCGATCCGCATCGTCGACGAGATCGCCGTCGAGGCCGAGAAGCTCAACCACCATCCCGACATCGACATCCGCTGGCGCACCCTCCACCTGACCCTGTCCACCCACGACGCCGGCGGCCTGACCGAGATGGACTTCACCCTCGCCGCCCGCATCGACGCCATCGCCGCGTCCCACACCTGAGGCGGGCGCGGACACGCGGGGCCGGAACGGCAAATACCCTATGTGATCAGTTGATTACTCGTTAGAGTGGGTGCCTGTTCTGCCGTTCCTCGTCAAGGAGATGTCGGATGCGCGTCCTCGTGGCTCTCGTCGCCGTCGGTCTGCTGAGCGTGGCCTGTGGCGCGCCGGAGGTCGCGCCCCAGCCGGCCGCGCCCGTCCCGGGCGCCCCGGGCGCCACCGGGGTCCGGCTCTCCGGGGGCGGCACGCTCGCCGCGCCGGCGCCGAAGGCCTCGGCCGTCGCCTACAACGTCAGGCTGGCGCCCCCCGGCGCCTCGGCCACGCTCACGGCCGAGTCGGGGGCGGTGCTGGCCACCTCCACGCTCACGGTCGGGGGCCTGCTGCCCGACCGGACCTACGGCGCCCACCTGCACGTCAACCCGTGCGGCGCCAAGCCCGAAGACGCGGGCCCGCACTACCAGCACGCCCACAGCCACGCGAGCGCCGACAACGAGGTGTGGCTGGACTTCACCACCGACGCCCACGGGGCGGCCACCGCCACCGCCAAGCAGGACTGGGCGTTCATCCCCGGCCGGCTGCCCCGCTCCCTGGTGATCCACGCGAAGCCGACCACGAGGACCGGGGCCGAGGCGGGCACCGCCGGTCCCCGCGTCGCCTGCGTCACCCTCGCCGAGCGTTAACCGTATCCGGCCGCCACGGTGACGACGGGCGGCCGACCGGCGGACGGACGTCGGGCCCGCCATCGCGCCCCATCGCCGTTGCGGCCCTCGGGGGTGCGGGTCAGGGGATGCGGGACATCATCCGTTCCATGCCGTTGACCCAGTTGTCCCTGAGGGCTGCCGCCGCGCCCTCCAGATCGCCGTCGAGCAGGCGCTCGGCCACCCGGCAGTGCTCCTCGGCGGCGCGTTCCAGTGGGGTGCTCTCCCCGGTCATCAGGTGGGCGTAGCGGCGCATGCCCGCCTTGACGCTGGTGATCAGATCGAGCAGCCGCTCGTTGCCGCACCCGCTGAGCAGCAGGTCGTGCCACTCGTCGTCGTGGCGTTCGATGTCCTGCCGTTCGGCGATGTTGTCGGAGAAGTCCTGGGCGAGCCCGAGCAGCTCCGGGGCGATCTTCTCCAGGTAGGCCGGGTCCGAGCTCTCCAGTGCGAGCGCCTCCAGTGCCGCCACGATGGCGCACAGCTCCCGAAACTCCTTACGGCTGACCGGCGCGAACCGGAACCCCCTGCCCTGGTTGCTCTCCAGCACGCCCTCGCCCGCGAGCGTGATCAGTGCCTCACGTAGCGGGGTGCGGCTGACGCCGAGCTCTCCGGCGAGGGCGACCTCGTTGATGTCGGTCCCCGCCGCGAAGTCTCCCCGGTCGAGCCGGAGCATGAGCTCCTCGCGGATCTGGTCGCGGAGGGGGCGCCGCTCGATCGGCATGGCACTCCTTGGATTGATCTTGAGCCAAGCGTACCCACTTGACGTGATGCAAAATACTGCACTATGAATTCTGCATACAAAATATTACATGTCATAGATCGGAGTTACGGGTGGGTCTGACCAGGGTTTCCGGTCTGCTGTTCGGTGGTGACTACAACCCCGAGCAGTGGCCGGAGCACGTCTGGGACGAGGACGTCAGGCTGATGTCCGAAGCCGGGGTCACCATGGCGACCGTCGCGGTCTTCTCCTGGTCCCGTCTCGAACCGCGCCCGGGGGAGTACGACTTCGGCTGGCTGGACCGGGTCCTGGACCTCCTCCACGAGCACGGCGTCGCCGCCGACCTGGCCACCGCCACCGCCACCCCGCCGCCCTGGCTGGTGCGCGAGCACCCCGAGGTGCTCCCGGTGGACGCCGCGGGGACCCGCCTCGACTTCGGCTCCCGCCAGAGCTACTGCCCCAGCTCACCGGTCTTCCGCGAGGCCACCGTACGGCTGGCGCGGGGGATGGCCGAGCGCTACGCGCACCACCCGGCGCTGGCCATGTGGCACATCGGCAACGAGTACGCCGACCACACCCTCGAATGCTTCTGCGAGGAGTCCGCCCGCCACTTCCGGCGCTGGCTGCGGGACCGCCACGGGTTCGTCGACGGCCTGAACGCCGCCTGGGGCACCTCCTGCTGGGGCCAGCACTACACCGCGTTCGACCAGGTCAACCCGCCGCGCAAGGCGCCGGGCCCGGTGAACCCGGCCCAAGTCCTCGACTGGCGCCGCTTCTGCTCCGACGCGCTGCTGGAGTGCTTCGAGCTGGAGAAGGCCGTGCTGCGCGAGGTCACCCCGGACGTCCCGGTGACCACCAACTTCATGAGCATCCTGCACGGCCTGGACTACTGGAAGTGGGCCGCGGCCGAGGACGTCGTCAGCGACGACGCCTACCCCGACCCCGCCGACCCCGCCTCGCACGTGGCCGTCGCGCTCAGCTACGACCTGATGCGCTCGCTGAAGCGGCGGCCGTGGATCCTGCTGGAGCAGGCGTCGAGCGCGGTGAGCTGGCGCGAGGTCAACGCGCCCAAACCGCCGGGGATGATGCGCCTGCACAGCCTCCAGGCGCTGGCCCACGGCGCGGACGGCGCGATGTTCTTCCAGTGGCGGCAGGCCAGGTACGGTCCGGAGAAGTTCCACTCCGCGCTGCTCCCGCACGGCGGCACCGCCTCGCGCGGCTGGCAGGACACGCTGCGGCTCGGCGCCGACCTCAGGCGTCTCGCCGAGATCGCCGGCTCCGGGACGCACGCCGACGTCGCGCTGGTCCTCGACTGGGACAGCTGGTGGGGCCTGGAGGCCCCCGAGTCGATGCCGTCCGACCGGCTCAGGCTCAAGCAGCTCCTGCAGTCCTGGTACGCGCCGATGCACGCCCGCGGCATCGCGGTGGACCTCGTCCCGGCGGGCCGCGACCTGTCCGGCTACCGCGTGGTGATCGCCCCCAACCTCTACATGTGCACCGAGGAGCAGGCCGGGCACCTGGCCGCCTTCGACGGGCACCTCATCGTCGGCCCGTTCAGCGGCGTCGTCGACCCGGCCGACCAGGTCCACGACGGCGGCGCCCCCGGCCCGCTGCGCGAGCTGCTCGGCCTGACGGTGGACGAGTTCTGGCCGCTCCCCGACGGCCTGACCCAGCGGGTACGGCTCGCGCCGGAGCTGCGGGGGGACGGGCCGCCGGCCGTACCGGCGCGGACCTGGGCCGAATGGCTCCGCGTCGAGGACGCCGAGGTGCTCGCCCGCTACGAGGGCGGCGACCTGGACGGTCAGGCGGCGATCACCCGGCGCGGGAACGCCACCTACCTGAGCTGCCTGCTCGACGACGTCACCCCCGTCCTGACCGAGGTCCTGGCGGCCGCGGGCGTCGAGCCGGTGGCCGACGTCCCCGAGGGCGTGGAGGCCACCCGCCGGGGCCGCTACCTCTTCCTGCTCAACCACGCGACGACCCCCGCCCGGCTGGACCTGCGGGAGCCGGGGACCGACCTGCTCACCGGCCGCGACCTGCGCGGCCGGATCGACATCCCGCCCCGCGACGCTGTGGTGCTCCGTACCGGAGCCGAGCCGGTCCAGGCCGAGCCGGGCGTAGCCGGGCCCACCGGAGCCGAGCCAACCGAAGGAGAACGGTGACACACCCCTACATCCCGAACGCCGAACCGGGCGTGCGGGCCGAGATGCTCGCCGCCATCGGCGCCGCGAGCGTCGAGGAGTTCTACGCGGCCATCCCGGCGGGCCTCCGCCTGGACCGGCCGCTGGACCTGCCCGCGCCGATGGCCTCCGAGCATGAGCTGGTCGTCCACATGCGCGGGCTGCTGGCACGCAACACCGACACCACCGAGGCGCTCAGCTTCCTGGGCCACGGCTGCTACCCGCACCACGTCCCGGCCGTCTGCGACGAGGTCAACGGGCGCGGCGAGTTCCTCACCGCCTACGCGGGCGAGCCGTACGAGGACCACGGCCGCTTCCAGGCCATGTTCGAGTACGTCAGCATGATGGCCGAACTGCTGGAGATGGACGTCGTCAACGTCCCGACCTACGACGGCTACCAGGCGTCCGGGACCGCGATCCGGATGGCGGCCCGCTACACCGGCCGCTCGAAGGTGCTGGTCAGCGGGGCCGTCAGCGCGGACAAGATGAGCAAGCTCCGCGACTTCCTCGCCCACGACATCGAGATCGTCGTCGCCCCGGTCGGGGCGGGCGGCGAGATCGGCGAGGTGGAGATCGACGAGACCTTCGCCGCGATCTACCTGGAGACCCCGAACGTCTACGGGGTCGTGGAGACGCGGGGCCGCGAGCTCGCCGACCTGGCGCACGGCGCCGGCGCGCTCCTGGTCGTCTCGGCCGACCCGATCTCGCTGGGCGTGCTCGCCCCGCCCGCCGCCTACGGCGCGGATATCGCCTGCGGCGACATCCAGTCGCTCGGCATGCACCAGAGCTACGGCGGCGGCCACGCCGGATACATCGCCACCCGCGACGAGGAGCGCCTGGTCGCCGAGTTCCCCTCGCGGCTGTTCGGCATCGCGCCCACCGCGGTCCCCGGCGAGTACGGCTTCGGCGACGTCTTCTACGACCGGACCTCCTTCGCCCACCGCGAGGAGGGCAAGGAATGGGTGGGCACCGCCGCCGCCCTGTGGGGCATCACGGCCGGGGTCTACCTCGCGCTGATGGGCCCCGAGGGCATGCGCGAGCTCGGCGAGACGGTCCTGGCCCGCACCCGCTACGCGATGGACCGGCTCGCCGCCGCCGGAGCCCGGGTGCTGCACCCGGACGCCGTCCACTTCCGCGAGTTCGCGATCGAGGTGCCCTCGGCCGGCGAGCTCCTGGCCGCGCTGCGCGGGCACGGCATCTTCGGCGGCGTCCGGCTGGACGACCGCACGCTGCTGGTCTGCGTGACCGAGCGGCACTCCAGGGACGACATCGACCGGCTGGCGGCAGCCGTACAGGAGGAACTGTCGTGAGTGGGCACTCAGGAGAGTCGTTCGCCGAGCTGCCGGTCGCGCCCAAGCCGCCGCTGCGCCGCTTCCACCAGGCCCGCTGGGACGAGCCGATCATCTTCGAGCAGTCGCGTCCCGGCCGCCGGGGCATCGCCGTACCGGCCGCGGGGGTGCCCGCGGTGGAACTGCCCGAGTCGGTACGGCGGGCCGAGCCGCCCAAGCTGCCCGAGATGGCGCAGCTCCACGTGCTGCGGCACTACGTCCGGCTGTCGCAGGAGAACCTGGGCGTCGACCAGGCCATCGCGGTCGGCCAGGGCACCTGCACCATGAAGTACAGCCCCAAGGTCAACGACCGCTTCGTCAACGACCCCAAGGTGGCCGAGCTCCACCCGCTCCAGCCCGACGACACCGTGCAGGGCGTCCTGGAGGTCTACTGGCGGCTGGAGCGGATGCTGGCCGAGATCTCCGGCATGAACCGGGTCTCGCTCCAGCCCGCCTCCGGGTCGGCCGCGATCTACGCCAACATCGCGATGATCCGCGCCTACCACGCCTCGCGCGGCGAGGGACGGCAGCGCGACCAGGTCATCACCACGATGTTCTCCCACCCGTCCAACGCGGCCTGCGCCAAGACCGCCGGGTACGAGGTCATCACGTTGATGCCGGACGAGAACGGCCACCCCGACATCGAGGCGCTGCGCGCCGCCGTCGGTCCCCGCACCGCGGCCCTGATGATCACCAACCCCGAGGACACGGGCATCTTCAACCCGCGCATCGAGGAGTTCGTCTCGCTGGTGCACGAGGCCGGCGGCCTGGCCTGCTACGACCAGGCCAACGCCAACGGCCTGCTGGGCATCACCCGCGCCGCCGACGCCGGGTTCGACCTGTGCCACTTCAACCTGCACAAGACCTTCTCCACCCCGCACGCGTGCGGCGGCCCGGCGGCCGGGGCGTGTGGCGTCTCCGAGGCGCTCGCGCCGTTCCTGCCCGGCCCGACCGTGGAGTTCGACGGGTCGGGTTACCGCCTCGACAACGGCCGCCCGCAGTCCGTCGGCAAGATGCGCCCCTTCCTCGGCGTCACCCCGAACGTGGTCCGCGCCTACGCCTGGGTCATGGCGCTGGGCGCCGAGGGGCTGCGCGAGGTCGCCGAGACCGCGGTGCTCAACAACAACTACCTGATGCACAAGATCCTGCGGATCCCCGGAGCCTCGGCCCACTGGGACGGCGGTCGCGTGGAGCAGGTCCGCTACTCCTGGCAGGGACTGTTCGAGGAGACGGGCGTGCACTCGGAGGAGATCGGCGTCCGCGCCGCCGACTTCGGCGTGCACTACTGGACCAGCCACCACCCCTATCTGGTCCCCGAGCCCTTCACCCTGGAGCCGACCGAGTCCTACTCCCAGGAGGACCTCGACGAGTACGCCGCGATCCTCGCCCACGTCGCCGACGAGGCCCGCCGCGATCCCGAGCACGTCAGGGGCGCCCCCTACAACCAGACGGTCCACAAGATCGATCAGACGTCGCTGGACGACCCCAAGCAGTGGTCGCCCAGCTGGCGCGCCTACACCCGCAAGCACCTCGCATGACCGTCGACCGGCCGGCCCGCCCCGCCACGCCCCGACCCCCCGCGGCGCCGGCGGCCTCCGCCACGTCCCCGGCGCCTCCGGCGGCGTCCGTGCCCCCGGGCGGCGGGGACCTCGTGGTCGGGCTGATCGTCAACCCGGTCGCGGGCATCGGCGGACCGGCCGGTCTCAAGGGCAGCGACGGCCCCGACGTCCAGCGGGAGGCCCTGGCCAGGGGGGCCTCCCTCCGGGCCGGGGACCGGGCGGCGCAGGCCGTGCGGACCCTGCTGGCCCGGCGTCCCGGCACGAGGATCCGCACCCTCGCCGGCCCGATGGGCGAGCACAGCGCGCGGGCGGCCGGGGCCGACCCGGAGCTCCTGCGGCTCCTGCCCGGCGACCCGTCGTCCCCGCGGGACACGACGGCGGCCGTCGCGGCCATGAAGGACGTCGACCTGCTGCTGTTCGCCGGGGGAGACGGCACCGCCAGGGACGTGCTCGACGGCTCGCCGTCCTGCCCGGTGCTCGGCGTCCCGGCGGGGGTGAAGGTCTACTCCGGGTGCTTCGCGCTCAGCCCCGCCACGGCGGGGGCGGCGGCCGCGGAGTTCGGCGGGGAGACGGCCGAGGCCGAGGTGGTGGACCTCGACGAGGAGGCCTACCGGCGGGGCCGGGTCGGTCCCCGGCTCTACGGCACCCTGCGCGTGCCCGCCGCCCGGACGCGCCTGTCGGGCCGCAAGGTCGGCTCGTCCTCCGCCGCCCCCGGATCGGCCGAGGGCATCGCACGGGAGGTCGTGGCCCGGATGCGGCCCGGCGCCCGCTACGTCCTCGGCCCCGGCGCCACCACCATGGCCGTCGGCCGGCGGCTCGGCCTGGCCACCACGCTGCTCGGCGTGGACGTGGTCCAGGACGGTGAGCTGGTCGCCGCGGACGTCACCGAGCGGCAGCTCGCCGATCTCGTCGACGGGCGCGAGAGCCACGCCGTCGTCTCGGTGATCGGCGGGCAGGGGTTCGTGCTCGGCCGGGGCAACCAGCAGATCAGCCCGGCCGTACTGAAAAAGATCATGGCCTCCGGAGGGCTGGTCGTCCTGGCCACCCAGCAGAAGCTGGCCGGCCTCGGCGGGCGGCCGCTGCTGGCCGACACCGGAGACCCGCAGGCGGACGCCCTCGTCGGCGGTCACGTCTCCGTCATCACCGGATATCGCGAGAGTGCGATGTACCGGATCCGTTCCGCGATCGAGGAGTTCTCCGCATGACCACCCTGACTGACAAGGTCGCCATCGTCACCGGCGGCGCGTCCGGCATCGGCCGGGCCACCGCGCTGCTCTTCGCCCGCCAGGGCGCGGCCGTCGTGGTCGCCGACCTCGACGCCCCCGGCGCCGCGAAGGTGGTCGGCGAGATCGAGGCCGAGGGCGGCAGGGCCGTGGCGGTCAGGACGGACGTGGCCTCCGAGGCCGACTGCGAGCGGGCCGTACGGACCGCCGTGGAGACCTTCGGCGGCCTGCACGTGCTGTTCAACAACGCGGGGATCATCCGGCGGACCACCGTCCTGGACATCGCGGCCGACGAGTGGGACCGGGTCATGGCGGTCAACGTCCGCTCGGTCTTCCTCATGTGCAAGCACGCGATCCCCGCCATGAAGGACGGCGGCTCGATCGTGAACACCGGCTCCGGCTGGGGCCTCAAGGGCGGCGGCAACGCCATCTCCTACTGCGCGTCCAAGGCCGCCGTGGTCAACATGACCCGCGCCCTGGCCATCGACCACGCCAAGGCCGGGATCCGCGTCAACTCGGTCAACCCGGGCGACACCGACACCCCCATGCTCCGCGAGGAGGCCCGCCAGCTCTCCGAGGACTGGGCCGCCTTCGCCGCCGACGCCGCCGACCGCCCGATGGGCCGCGCGGGCAGTCCCGACGAGATCGCCCAGGCCGTCCTCTTCCTGGCGAGCGACGCCGCCAGCTACGTCACCGGCGCGGCCCTGGTCGTCGACGGTGGCGGACTCGCCTGACCCACCCCCCTGAAAATCCCACCCCCCCAGGAGGCACACCGTGTCTTTCCCCATTTCCAAGAAGGCCCTGGCCGCAGCGGCCCTGGCCCTGACCGCCACCGTCACCGCCGCGTGCAGCGGGAGCGGCGGCGGCACGACCGGCGGCGGCGCGTCCGCCGGCGGAAAGGTCACCATCCGGTGGTCGACCTGGGGCTCGGCCGAGGACGTCGCGCTCTACAAGGGCTTCAACGACGACTTCATGAAGCGCCACCCGAACGTCGTGCTGAAGATGGAGACGGTCCCCAAGTACGAGGACTACCACCCCAAGCTCCTCACCCAGCTCACCTCCAAGACCGCGCCCGACGTCTTCTTCGTCGGCGACGACAACGTCGGCAAGTTCGTCGCCGCCGGGGTGCTCTCCCCGCTCAACGACAAGCTCGCCGGCCCGGACAGCAAGAGCAAGCCCGAGGACTTCTCCGAGGGCATCTACGGCGGGGCCAAGAAGGACGGCCAGATCTACGGCGTCCCGAACGACACCAACCCCGAGGTCCTCTGGTACGGCAAGAAGGCGCTCAAGGAGGCCGGGATCACCGAGGACCCGGCCGAGCTGAACGCGGCCGGCAAGTGGACCATGGCCAAATACCTGGAGATGAACGCCAAGCTCAAGGCGGCGGGCAAGGCCGGCTCCCTCTTCTGGAACTGGTACGGCTCGACCTACAGCGTCATCGGCGGCTTCGGCGGCAAGGTCTGGGACGGCGGCAGGTTCGTCGCCACCACCGACCCCAAGTCGCGCAAGGCCCTGGAGACCCTGGCCAAGGGCTACGCCGACAAGACCTTCCTGTCGGCCGACGTGCTGCCCGCCAGCAACGGCGCCAACACCCAGTTCCTCAAGGGCACCGCGGGCTTCTTCGCCGGCGGCCGGTGGATGATCGACGTGGTCAAGAAGGGCGGCGACCTGCCCAACTACGACATCGTGCCGTTCCCGTCGGAGACCGGCCAGCCGATTCCCGGCGCGGTCGCGGCCTCCTACCTGGCGCTGAACAAGGACTCCAAGAACGCCAAGGAGGCCTTCACCTTCCTGACCGAGTTCGTCAGCAAGGAGGGCCAGCTCCTACGCCTCAAGGGCGGCGGCGCGGTCCCGTCGGTCAAGGGCGCCGAGCAGATCGTGCTGGAGGGCAACTACCCGGCGCACGCCCAGACGCTCCTGGACGTCCGTGACACCGGCTTCGCCAACTACCCGGAGGAGGTGGCCGTGCCCGGTCTCACCAAGGAGATCAACGACCACCTGCTGAAGGTCTGGACCGGCAAGGTCGCCTTCGAGCAGGGCATGACCGAGCTCCAGGCCATCGTCGACGGCAAGATCGGATAGCGGCGGTGGGCGTCGTCACCCCGGCGCGCCCCGCCGCGAAGGCCCGGCCCGCACGCGCGGCGACGCGCGTGCGGCACCGGGACGGCTGGTGGGCCGCACTGTTCCTCGCTCCGCAGGTCATCGGCCTGCTGGCGTTCCTGGTCTTCCCGCTCGGGTTCGCGGTCGTGCTCGCGTTCATGAAGTGGGACGGGCTCGGCGAGAAGTCCTGGGCGGGCTTCGACAACTTCGCCGCCCAGCTCTCCGACCCCGACTTCGGCACGGCCGTCTGGAACACCGTCAAGCTCGCGTTCCTGACGGTCCCGGTCGGCCTGGCGCTCGCACTGCTCATCGCCCTCGCGCTGAACCAGGTCAAGGGCAAGACCTTCTACCGGGTCGTCTACTTCCTGCCGGTGGTCACCAGTTCGGTGGCGGTGGCCGTGATGTGGCAGATCATCCTGGCCAGCGGCGACTACGGCGTCCTCAACAGGACCGTCTACGACTGGTTCGGGATCGCGCTGCCCAACTGGCTGGAGGACCCGGGCTGGGTCATCGTGTCCATCGCGGTCGTGACCATCTGGTCCTCGCTCGGCCTCAACGTCGTGATCTTCCTGGCCGGGCTGCAGACCATCCCACCCGCGCTGATGGAGGCCGCCCGCATCGACGGCGCGGGCCCGATCCGCGTCTTCCGCTCGGTGACGCTGCCCATGATCTCCCCGACGGTCTTCTTCTCCACCGTGGTCGCGGTGATCAGCTCCTTCCAGGCGTTCGACCAGATCTACGTGCTGGTCAACCCCGACCACAACGACGGCGCCCGCACGATCGTCTACCAGATCTACGACCTGGGCTTCCAGAACTTCGAGTTCGGCATGAGCAGCGCCGCCGCGCTGATCCTGCTCGTGCTGACCCTGCTCGTCACCCTCGTCCAGTTCGGAGTGCAGAAGCGCTTCGTCCACTACGACTCCTAAGGGGAGGCGTCGATGGCTGTGATCCCCGGACCTTCCGGCGTCCCCGTCTCCCGCCGGCTGGGCAAGATCGCCCTGCACGTCGCGCTCATCGCCGGCGGACTGGCGATGCTGTTCCCGTTCGCCTGGATGCTGCTGACGTCGTTCAAGGGCGCGCACCAGATGCTCAACGCGCCGCTGGACTGGCTGCCCAACCCCTGGCGGGCGCAGAACTACCCCGACGCGTTCGGCGCGCTGCCCTTCGCCCAGGCCTACTGGAACAGCTTCTACATCGCGGTGCTCAACGTGCTCCTCACCCTGAGCACCTCCGCCATGGCCGCCTACGCCTTCGCCAGGATCCGCTTCCGCGGCTCGGGCCTGCTGTTCGGCCTGTTCCTGGCGACCCAGATGGTGCCGCAGCAGGTGACCGTCGTGCCGCTCTACCTGATGCTGGCGGAGCTAGGGTGGATCGACTCCCACCTGGCGCTGATCGTGCCCGGGTTCGTCAACCCCTTCGCGGTCTTCCTGCTGCGCCAGTTCATCCGGGCGGTCCCGATCGAGCTGGAGGAGGCGGCCCGCCTCGACGGCGCCAACCGCTGGACGATCTTCTGGCGGGTCGTGCTGCCCAACGTCAGGCCCGGCCTGGGCGCGCTGGGCATCATCGTCTTCCTGGCGAGCTGGAACAGCTTCTTCTTCCCGCTGATCTTCCTGAACTCGCCGGAGCTGGCCACCGTGCCGCTGCTGGTCAGCCAGTTCGCCGATCAGCGCGGCGCCACCGACTACGGCCTCACCCTCGCCGCCTCGGCCATCTCGGTCATCCCGATGATGATCGCTTTCCTGATCGGCCAGCGGCGCATTCTCAACAGCATGGCCATGTCCGGCCTGGGAGGACGCTGACGATGCTCGACCTTCGTGAGAGACCCTTCACCGAGCGGGGGTCCCGGCTGCTGGTGATGGCCGCCGAGGACGGCTCGCTCTGGATCGCCCGCGCCGAGTACGAGACCCGGCTGTCGGAGACGACCGTCCTGACCGGCCTGCGGCTGTTCCGCGGCGACGCCGAGCTGCCCGTACGGCATGCGCGCCCCGACCGGATCTCCTTCGAGGGGGGCGTGGACCTGGTCTTCGCCGACGCCGGGACGCTGGTGCTGACCGGCTCGGCGGCGCGGGCGGTCTGGGATGGCGGCGCCGGAGACGTCGACGGGACCCTCGTGCTGGTGGGGCAGGCGCGCCCGTACGACGGCGCGGCGCTGCTGGAGGCGGCCGCGCGGCGCCGTCAGGAGTGGGCCGGGCGGATGCCGGCCGTGCCGGAGGGGCTGCGGGAGCGGGCCGAGCAGGCATGGTGGACGCTGGGGGTGAACCTGCTGCCCATCGCGTTCGCGGGCGGCCGGGAGGGCGTCGTCCCCTCCAAGTTCGGATATGTCGGCATCTGGAACTGGGACGCGTACTTCCACGCCGTCGGCCTGCGCCATGCCGACCCCGAACTCGCCCGCGACCAGATCCGCATCCTCCTGGACCACCAGCGCCCCGACGGCCTCATCCCCGACGTGGTCCACGACCTGGGCGTGCTCGCCGAGACCACCGACCTGCCCCGCTCCGACCACGCCCGCCTGGCCCAGCACGTCGGTCAGGCCGGCGGGACGGAGCGGGGGGCCGCTTCCCCGGAGGACGGGCCGATCGGCGGCGTCGTCCCGGTGACCAAGCCACCGCTCACCGCATGGGCCGTCTGGAAGATCCATGAGGTCGCCCCGGACCTGGGGTTCCTCGCGGAGGTCTACGGGCCGATCACCCGCTCGCACGAGTGGTGGCTGACCGTCTCCGACCCGGACGGGGACGGGCTCGCCGAGTATCTCCACCCGTACTCGTCCGGCCTGGACGACAGCCCGATCTGGGACCACGGCCCTCGCGCCGAGCCCCCGGACCTCAACTCCTACCTGGCCCTGCAGGCCGACCGGCTGGGCGACATCGCCGAGGCGCTGGGCCGTACCGAGGAGGCGGCGGCCTGGCGGAAGCGGGCGGCCGAGCACGTCGATCTGCTGGTGACCAGGCGCTGGAACGGCAGGCGGTTCGTCACCCTGACCACGTCCGCACCCGGCCCCTCGGCCCCGGCGGGTACGGCCGGCGCCGTGACCGAGGTGGCGACCCGGACCCCGCTGGAGCTGCTGCCGCTGCTCACCGGACGCCTCCCCCGGGAGATCGCCGGGCGCCTGGTGGCCGACCTGCTCTCCCCGTCCTTCTGGGGCGAGCGGCCGGTGCCCACGGTCGCCTTCGACGACCCGGACTTCGACCCCGACGCCATGTGGCGCGGCCCGGTCTGGCTCAACGTCAACTACCTGCTGATCGAGGGCCTGCACCGTTCCGGCTACGCCGAGGTGGCCGAGGAGCTGACCCGGCGGACCCTGGACATGGTGAACGCCGGTGGCGGCCTGTACGAATACTGGAACCCGCTCACCGGCGCCCGCGCGGCCCGCGCGACCAGCGGCTTCGGCTGGTCGTCCGCGCTCTTCCTCGATCTGGCAGCAGGTCAGGCGTGCTCGGCTGTGTAAGACAGTTCGTGTTACATTGACGGCATGACGACGGTGACGGTGCGTCTCGACGAGAAGACGCGCAAAGAGCTTGAGCAGGTCGCCGAGGAGATGGGCGAATCGATCTCGGAGGTCGTTCGCAAGGCCATCCACCTCGCGTGGTTCACCACCATGCAGGAGCGGATGCGGAAGGAGTCGGCCGAGATCGCCAGCGATCCGGCCGAGCGGGAAGAGGCCGAGCGGATCAGGGAGTGGGCCCGCTACCTTGCTTCGTAAGGGGTCCGTCTTCCACGTGACTCTCCCCGCCCGCTCCCCGGACCACACGCAGCAGGGGCGGAGATACGCCGTCGTGGTGACCGCCACGAGCTTCATCGGATCGGTTGTGACGGTGGCGCCCACGTCGACCTCCGCCCGGGCGAGCTTGACCCGCCCCGAGGTGGAGATCGACGGCCGCAAATGCCGGATCCTGCTTGAGCAGATGCTGGCGGTGGACATCGCCAAGCTCACGCAGTGGGTCGGAATCCTGGAGGACGACGAGCTGGACGCACTGGATGACGCGCTGAGGCTGTATCACGGCCTCCTGTGATCCGCGCTCGCGCCTCCTCCTCGATCCGGCCTCAGGTCAGGCGTGCTCGGCCGGGATGGTGCCGAGGCGGCCGGCCTGGTAGTCCTCGAACGCCTTGGCGAGCTCCTCCTGGGTGTTCATCACGAACGGGCCGTAGTGCGCGACCGGCTCGCCGATCGGGCGGCCGCCCAGCACGATGACCTCCAGGTTGGGGCTGCGGCTCTCCTGGCTCCCGGACGCCCAGAGGGTGAGGCCCTCCCCCTCGGTGCCGAGGCCGGGGAGGGGGCCGAAGCCGTCGAAGACCGCGAGCTGGCCCGACTCGATCGGCTGCCTGTCGGCGCCGGCGCCGCCCCGCCCGGAGAGGACGTAGGCGAGCGCGTTGAAGTCCTTGCGCCAGGGCAGCGTGAGGCGGGAGCCGGGGCTGAGGGAGGCGTGCAGCAGGGTGATCGGGGTCCTCGTGCTGCCGGGGCCGGTGAACCCGGCGACCTCACCCGCGATCAGGCGGACCAGCGCTCCGCCGTCGTGGCTGCTGAGCAGGACGACGTTGGACCTGCCGATGTCCTGGTAGTTGGGCGCGACCATCTTCTGGCTGCCCGGCAGGTTGACCCAGAGCTGGATGCCGTGGAACAGGCCGCCCTTCTGGACCAGCCACTCCGGGGGAGCCTCCTTGTGCAGGATTCCTCCGCCGGCGGTCATCCACTGCGTGTCGCCGTCGGAGATCGTGCCGCCGCCGCCGTGGGAGTCGGCGTGGTCCATCACGCCGTCGATCATGTAGGTGACGGTCTCGAAGCCCCGGTGCGGGTGCCAGGGGGTCCCCTTCGGCTCGCCCGGAGCGTAGTCCACCTCGCCCATCTGATCCATCATGATGAACGGGTCGAGATACTGGGGCTTGATCGTCGCCAGGGCCTTCCGCACGGGGAAGCCCTCGCCCTCGAATCCGCTGGGCGCGGTCGTCACGGCCAGCACCTCGCGCTCGCGCACCGCGCCGAGAGGCTGGGGCAGGCGGGGCAGGGTCAACGGGTTCTCTACGGTCACGGCGGGCATTTCGGACTCCTTCCTGCGGGATTCGCTGGTACTAACTCAGTTGATTGTTCAACTATTCCGCAGGGGTCGGGGCCGTGACACGGTGAGCGCCACGGCCCCGGAGCCGCCCGTTCCCCCGCCCGGTGCGGCTCACTCCGGGGTCTTGGCTCCCTGCATCGTGCCGACCATGGCCTTGACCAGAACCTGTTTCAACGTGGGCAGCAGGTCCTTTCCGCTCTCTCCGTTCATCGCGTTGGACGCCACGGTGTAGGAGTTGGAACCGATGTAGAAGGAGGCGAAGTTGCCCGCGTCGTTGTCGAGCACCTTCCCCAGAGGGCCGACCCTGGTGAGGTCCCAGACGCCGAAGAAGACCAGGCAGGCGGCGAAGTCCTTCATGGTCATCGTGGCGTTGTCCTCGAACGATCCGGGGCCGTCGCCGAACGCCGCCTTGGCGCCGATCGACAGGGTGGTGTCGCCGAGGGCGAAGAAGGCGCTTCCGGCGGCGTACTGCGCCATCTTCTTCCGCACGATCTCCGCGACGTATCTCTGGAAGAGCATCATCAGGTACTCGACCTGATATTGCCTGCGCAGTTTGTCCGCCGCCCATTTGATGGCGGCGGAGCCGGGGCCGCCCACCAGCGGCCAGGCTCCGGCGAACAACAGCTGCGCGACCTCGGTCGCCGCGAGGACTTTGAGCGCGTGCTGGGTGGCCTCCACCGCCTCGGCGTACTCCTCGCACGCCTCGGCGGTGCGCTCGCAGTGGGCGGTGACCGCCTCGGCGTAGTCGGGGAAGGAGAAACGGGCCGTCGGCCCCTGGGTGCCGGAAGGCAGGGAACTGAACAGGCCGCCCGCCCAGAAGGCGCGGAACGCGTCGCTGCCCTCGCTGGGGTTGTTCCGCCACACGCGTGTGGCCTGCCGTTCCATGTCTCCCTGGGATGTCGCCACCAGCGCGCCGATCGACCGCCAGACGGCGGCGGCCCGGCGTGCCCCGTCCGGATCGCCCTCCGGCCACCGCCGGTAGATGTCGTTGAGGACGATCCCCATCATGCCCGCCGCCCCCAGCGGGAACAGCGCCGAGCGGTTGAGCCTCATCGGAGGATCCTGGGCATCTCGGCGATACTGGCCCAGTCGGCAGCCTCCACGTTTCTCCCCATGTCGTGAAGGCGGGTCGCGACGCCGGTGTAGAAGAACGAGATGGCGCTCGACTCGGTCATGACCGCCTCGGCCGTCGCCGCGTAGCCGGGCACTTCGGCGTCGCCGCTGTAGAACTTCATGCCCGCCTCGTCGCCGCCCCAGAAGTCACCCACCGCGATCAGTTCGTTCACCTCCTTGATGAGCGCGCCGGTGAGGTCGCCGCTCTCGATGTGGAACGCCTTCGCGATGGACGACTTCAGGTCGTCCGGGGACATCGCCAGTTCGGTGGGTGGTCCCTGCCGTGCGGCGGATCTTCCCCCGGACGCGTCTGGGGGACCATAGGACGGAGCCTCGGACATGTGCACTCCCGTGCTGTGAACCATGGACACGGCACGTCGGCGGTACCCGGCGTGCCGGAAATATCATTTATTGTAAGTAGGAAATACCAAGAATATACCGACGGGGCCGCCCGGTGGCAGGAAGAGCCGCCCGCCTCCGCTCAGCCGAAAACCTCCGGTGGGCCTCCGTTCGGCCGGAGCCCCCGGTGGGCCTCCGTTCAGCCGAAGACCCCCGGCGGGGGGACAGGGACGACGACGGCGTCGCCGTCGTTGAGCGGCGGAGCTCCGGCGACGAACTTGGTCAGGTCCTCGCCGTACACGCACCGGGCCTGAGTGATGCCGCCGGCGGCCCGCCGGGTCAGGCCGGTGAGGGGCAGCCCGGCGCGGGAGGCGGCGACGATGAGGTTGCCGAAGCGGCGGCCCCGCATGACGCCGGGGTCGGCGAGCAGCGCCATGTGGGGGAAGGTGCCGCCGACGGTGGCGAGCACCCGGCGGACGAAGGCCAGGCCCTTGCCGTCGGCGATGTTGATCAACAGGGTCCCGGCCGGGCGCAGGACGCGGGCGACGTCGCCCATGTACTCGGAGGTGGCCAGGTCGAGCGGCATCGTGGCACCGCTGAAGGCGTCCAGCACGATCAGGTCGGCCGAGACGTCCTGGAGCCCGGCGGTCGCCGTACGGCCGTCGAGGACCTTCACCTTGAGGCGGGGCACCGACTTCAGGTTGAGCTGGTCCCTGACGAGCTGGACGAGGCCCCCGTCCGGCTCGGCGACGATCTGCCGCGACCCCGGGCGGGTCGCCGCCACGTAGCGGGGGAGGGTGCAGGCGCAGCCCCCCACGTGCACGGTGTCCAGGGGGCCCTCGTCGAGCAGGTCGATCACAGCGGCCATCAGCCGGACGTATTCGAAGTCGAGATAGGTCGGATCCTCCAGGTCCACATAGGACTGGGGCACGCCGTCCTTGGAGATCACCCAGCCGGAGGGACGGTCCAGATCCCCGAGGAGCTCGACCTCGCCGAAGGTCACCGGATAACGGCCCGGCATCGGCCCCCTCGGTTCCCGCCTGACCATCACCTTTGATCCTCTTTCCTCTGATATACAACCCGGGGAATACCCTTGGGAGAAACCGTATGCGCAGTCGAGCGGTCCTCACACTCATCATCGTCGTTCTCGCCGTCATCGGCGCCGGGCTCTACGTGCTGGTGCGTCCCACGGGGGCGGAGAGCCGGCCGGTGGCCGGCCCCGAGGAGACGGCGACGGCCTACCTGGCGGCCTGGGAGGGCAGCGACATCGGCGCGATGAGCCGCCTGGTCGCCGACACGCCCGCCGACTTCGCCGAGCGGCATCTCGCCTTCTCCCGCGACCTGGACATCGAGTCGCTGGATCTCATCCCGGGCACGCTGAGGCGGCACGGGGGACAGGTGGCCGAGCTGCCGTTCCAGGGGGTCAGGGGGATCAGGGACCTCGGGGCGTGGCCGTTCGCGTCGACGCTGCGGCTGGTCCGGCGGGACGGGCGCTGGAAGGTGCTCTGGACGCCGGAGACGCTCCATCCGGCGCTGAAGGACGGCGGGCGGATCCGGCTGAAGGAGGTCCCGGGGCCCGCCGTCGAGCTGGTGACCCGCTCCGGCACGCGGTTCCCGCGCGACAGCGGGGCCGAGAGCTACCTCGGCATGCTCGGTGCCGATCTGGAGGGGGACGGCAGCGGCTACGCTCTGGAGGCGGTCCGGACGGACGGGACGGCCCGGGAGCTGGTGGCGTTCGCGCCGCCGTCCGCCAGGAGGATCCGCACCACCTTCTCCCGGCCGGTCCAGGCCGCGGCGGCCCGCGCGCTGGACGGTATGGACAGCCCCGCGGCGATCGTCGCGATCAAGGCCGACACCGGCGAGGTGCTCGCGCTCGCCGACCGGCTGGGCGGGGAGCTGGGCGGGCAGGGCGCCATCCGCGGCCTCTACCCGCCGGGCTCGACGTTCAAGGTGGTCACCGCCGCCGCCCTGCTCTCCCGGGGCCTGACCCCGGACTCGCGGGTGTCCTGCCCCGCGGCCTACACGCCTCCGAACGGCCGTCCGTTCGTCAACGCCGGGGGACACGCCGCCCCCGGGACCACCACGCTGACCGGCGCCTTCGCGGTCTCCTGCAACACGACCTTCGCCGAGCAGTCGGTCCGGCTGCTGTCGGCCGGCGGCCTGGTGGACGCCGCCGAACTGTTCGGGTTCAACAAGGACATCGAGGGCCCGGGGGTCTGCGGCACGGTGAAGCCCCACGGGAGCGCCGACGAGCTGGGCTCCGACGCCATCGGCCAGAACTCGGTGGTGGCCAGCCCGCTCTGCATGGCCCTGGTCGCCGCCGCCGTGCAGGACGGTTCCTGGCGCCAGCCGGTCATGACGGGACGGCGGGGGAAGGTCGGGCGGGGGACCGCCCTGCCGCCGGACGTCGTCACGGGCCTGCGCGCGATGATGCGGGCGGTCGTGACGACCGGCACCGCCTCGTCCGCCGGCTTTCCCCCCGGTACGGCGGGCAAGACGGGGACCGCCGAAGCGGGCGGGGGGCGGGAGCACGCGTGGTTCATCGGGTATCACGGCAAGGTCGCCTTCGCCGTCCTGGTGAAGAACGGCGGGAGCGGCGCCAAGGCGGCGGTGCCCATCGCGTCGCGCTTCCTGCGGGCGCTCTGAAGACCTCCCCGGCCGGCGGCGGATCGCCCGGTCTGAAGGTGTCCTCGGGCCTGCGGCGGACACCCGGCCCTGTCGAAGGCGGCCCCGGGCCTGCGACACGCCGCCCTGTCGAAGGCGTCTCCCGGCCGAGGTGGACCGGCCGGGTCTGTAGGGCAGATCACAACCTACGCTGTCGTAAGTTACGGTAGCGTAGGTTCATGACCACGTCCGCTGCCGAGAGGTTCACGCTTCCGGAGTCGATCAAGCCCCGACTCCGGGGATGGCTGCACGCCGGCATCCTGCCCGTCGCGCTCATCGCCGGATTCGTCCTGGTGGCCCTGGGGCCCACGCTGCAGGCGCGGCTCGCCGCCGCGATCTACGCGATCACCTCCGGCCTCCTCTTCGGCATCTCGGCGACCTACCATCGGGGCACGCTCTCGCCGCGCCTGGGGGAGGTGCTGCGCCGTCTCGACCACGCCAACATCTACCTGATCATCGCCGGGACCTACACGCCGTTCGCGATGCTCGCCCTGGACGGGCCCGCCAGGGCGGTGGTGCTCGGCGTGATCTGGGCCGGCGCGGTCGCCGGGGTGCTGTTCCGGGTGCTGTGGACCGGCGCCCCCCGCTGGCTGTCCACCGCTCTCTACATCGCCCTCGGCTGGACGGCCGTCTTCGTGCTGCCCCAGTTGCTGGAGGGCGCGGGAGCGATCGCGGTGGCCCTGGTCTTCGTGGGCGGGCTGCTCTACACGGCGGGCGGAGTCGTCTACGGCCTGCGCCGCCCCGACCCCTCGCCCCGCTGGTTCGGCTTCCACGAGGTCTTCCACGCCTTCACCGTCGCCGCCTACCTGGTCCAGTACGTAGCGGTGTCGCTGGTGGTCTACGCGGCGGCGTAATGTGCCGGGCATGACGACGATCGAGGATCTGAGCGCCGAGCAGTACGTCTGCCTGACGACGTTCAGGAAGAACGGGACGGCGGTCCCGACGCCGGTGTGGGCGGCGGCCGACGGGGACGCCCTGGTGGTCTGGACCCAGGCGGCCTCGGGCAAGGTGAAGCGGATCCGCGGCAACCCCGGCGTCGTCGTGGCGGCCTGTGACATGCGGGGGAACACGCGCGGCGAGCAGGTCGAGGGCCGCGCGCGGGAGCTGTCCGCCGGGGAGACCGAGCGGGTCCGCCGCCTGATCGTGAAGAAGTACGGCCTGACCGCCAGGGCACTCATGCTCGGCAGCAGGCTCCGCCGGGGCAGGGAGGGCACCGTGGCCATCCGGATCGCCCCGGCGGGCTGAGTGCCCCCGGGCCGGGGGCGGTTCGGGGCGAGCCTCGGGCGGGGCCGAGCCGGGTCGGTTCGGGGTGAGCCTCGGGGCGAGGCCGAGACGGGTCAGTTCGGGGCGGGGCTGGGGGTGAGGCCGAGACGGCGCACCGCCAGCTCCGCGTAGAGCGCGGCGCCGTCGGGTAGCACGGCGTCGTCGAACCGGGCCCCGGGGGCGTGGTTGTAGGCGGCCTTGCCCGGATCGGCGTCCGGCGGGCACGCGCCGAGCGCCACGAACGCCGACGGCACCTGGTCGGCGACGAACGAGAAGTCCTCCGAGCCGGTGAACGGCTGGGGGGCCTCGATGAACCGCTGCTCGCCGTACACCTCGCGGACGGTCGCGCCGACGAACTCGGCCTCGGCGCCGTTGTTGACCGTCACCGGGTAGTTGACCTGGTAGTCGGCCCGCACGTCCAGCCCGTAGGCGGCCGCGATGCCCTTGACCAGCGTCACCGCCCGCTCCTGGATCCGCCTGTGGGAGGGCTTGGAGAACGACCGGATCGTCGCCTCGAACCGGGCCTCCTCCGGGATCACGTTGTCGACGGTGCCGGCGTGGAAGCTGCCGACGGTGACGACCACCGGGTCGAACACGTCGAACCCCCGCGTCACCATGGTCTGCAGCGCGGTGACCATCTCGCACGCGACGGGGATCGGGTCCTTGGCCCGGTGCGGCGCCGAGCCGTGGCCGCCGGCGCCCCGCACGGTCACGACGAGCTTGTCGGCGGCGGCCATCATCGGGCCGCCCTTGGTGATGAACACTCCCCGGGGGAGCACCGCGCTGATCACGTGCAGGGCGTAGGCCGCGACCGGGCGCTCGCCCGCCGCGTCCAGCACCCCCTCGTCGATCATGATCTTCGCGCCGCCCTGCCCCTCCTCGCCCGGCTGGAACATGAAGATCACGTTCCCGGCGAGCTGGTCCCGCCGGGCCGCCAGCAGGTGCGCGGCCCCGGTCAGCATGGTGGTGTGCAGGTCGTGGCCGCACGCGTGCATCCGGCCCTCCACCTGCGAGGTGACCTCCGCGCCGCTGTGCTCGGAGACCGGCAGGGCGTCCATGTCGCCGCGGAGCAGTACGGTCGGGCCCGGCCGGGCGCCTCTCAGCACGGCCGTGACCGAGCTCAGCCGTTCGCCGAGCCGTATCTCCAGGGGGAGGCCCGCCAGCGCCGCCAGCACCTTCTCCTGGGTCCGTGGCAGGTCGAGGCCGAGCTCGGGCTGCCGGTGCAGGGCGTGGCGGAGACGGGTCAGCTCGTCCCGCATGTCGGCGGCGGATTCGCGAAGGGACACGGGCACTCCTCCTGGCGATTGTGTGGCCTGAACGCACGATAGCCCTGATTTGACCGATTTGTGGTCTCGTGTTGGCGATCTTCTGGAAAGGAATCGATCACACGAGGAGGGCACATGGAAGAGCTGTCTCGGACCTGGTGGGTGTATCTGATCCGTGGGTTGTGCGCGATCCTGTTCGGCCTGCTGGCGATCGTCTGGCCGGGGATAACGATCTACGCGCTGGTCATCGTCTTCGGCGCCTATGCCGTCGTCAACGGGGTGTTCGCGCTGTTCAGCTCGGGACGCGGGGGCTCCCGGCTGTGGATGATCCTCTACGGCATTCTTAGCATCCTGGCCGGAATCGTGGCCTTCGTCTGGCCGAGCATAACCGCGCTCGCCCTGCTGTTCCTCATCGCGGGCTGGGCCGTCGTCACCGGCATCGTCGAGATCGTGGCGGCGATCCGGCTGCGCAAGGCCATGGAGGGGGAGTGGATGTTCATCGTCAGCGGGGCGCTGTCGGTGCTGTTCGGCATCCTGCTGTTCGTCTGGCCCGGCTCGGGGGCGCTGGCCGTCATCTGGCTCATCGGCACCATGGCCATCGTGTACGGCATCGCGCTGATAGGGCTGGCCTTCAAGGTCAAGGCGCTCGGCGCCCACCGGCCGGGTCCGGAGACCGGTCCGCGCGTCGCGTGACCGGCGCGGACCCGTCACGCGACCGTTGGGAAGCATCACATAATCACCGGAGAATCTTCACAAAAATCGGTCTGCATACGTAATGTCTCCATATGGATGCCTCGTTGACGGGGAATCATCTGTCCGACTCACTGTGGAGGGGACATGGACGTGCACGGCCGTCTCGCTCGTCATCTGCTCGTCGACGGCTACCGGCTGGAGCTGGACCTCGAACGGAGCCGGGGCTCCCGGCTCGTCGACGCCCGCACCGGCCGGAGCTACCTGGACTTCTACACCTTCTTCGCCTCGGCGCCACTCGGTGTGAACCCGTTCGACGACGACCCGGAGTTCCTCGCCCTGCTCGGCCGGATCGCCGCGAACAAGCCGGCCAACTCCGACCTCTACACCAGCCACCTCGCCGACTTCATCGAGACGTTCAACCGGGTCCTCGGCGACCCCGAACTGCCGCACCTGTTCTTCGTGGAGGGCGGCGCGCTCGCCGTCGAGAACGCCCTGAAGTGCGCCTTCGACTGGAAGAGCCGACACAATGAGATCAACGGCCGTTCTCCGGAGCTCGGCACCAAAGTGCTCCACCTCACCCGCGCCTTCCACGGCCGCAGCGGCTACACCCTCTCGTTGACCAACACCGACCCGGTCAAGACCGACCGCTTCCCGACGTTCGGCTGGCCCCGGATCGAGGTGCCCGCCATCCATCTCGGCGACGTCGAGGCGGCCGAGGAACGGGCACTGGCCCAGGCGCGGGCGGCCTTCGAGCGCCACCCGCACGACATCGCCTGTTTCATCGCCGAGCCCATCCAGGGCGAGGGCGGCGACAATCACATGCGGGCCGAGTTCCTGCGGGCCATGCAGGAGCTCTGTCACGAGCACGACGCGCTGCTCGTCATGGACGAAGTGCAGACCGGCGCCGGGATCACGGGCACCCCCTGGGCGCACCAGCAGCTCGGCCTCCGTCCCGACCTGGTGGCCTTCGCCAAGAAGGTCCAGGTCGGCGGGGTCATGGCGGGCCGCAGGGTCGACCTGGTGCCGGACAACGTCTTCCAGGTCAGCGGCCGGATCAACTCCACCTGGGGCGGCGGCCTGGTCGACATGGTCCGCTCCCGCCGGATGCTGGAGATCGTGGAACGCGACGGCCTGATCCCGCGCGCCGGGGAGCTCGGCCACGGACTCCTGACCATGCTGCTGAAGATCCAGGCCCAGTTCCCGGAAGTGGTGGAGAACGTCCGGGGCCGCGGCCTCATGTGCGCCTTCGACCTACCGGATCCGGCCGAGCGCGACGGTGTGGTGTCCCGGCTCAGGCGCGACGAGGGCGTGCTCGTCCTGCCCTGCGGAGAGCGGTCGGTACGGCTCCGCCCGGCCCTGTCGGTCACCCCGGAGGAACTGGAGGAGGGCGCGGCCGCCATAGGGCGGGCGCTGGCGGTCTCCCGGGACCTGCGGCTGTCGGCCTAGAGGCGTCTTCTCCGCCTCACCGGCGCGGAGGATCCTCACGGGTGGCCCGTTCCAGCCAGAGTCCGATCGCGGTCACCCGTGAGTCCACGCCGAGCTTGGCGTAGATCCGGTTCACGTGGTTCTTCACGGTCTTCTCGCTGAGAAAAAGGTGCTGGGCTATCTGCCCGTTGGAGCGACCCGTGGCGATCAGCTCCATGACCTCGGTCTCGCGCCTGCTCAGGCCCGTCTCGACTCTGGGCTGTGCGTCGAACGGGGCATCGTCGACTCTCATACGGCCTCCGCGGCAGCAACACGGTCAGGTCGCCGAAACCCCCGGTCTTACGGCGTAGCGATAGCAGCGAGCATAACCCGCAATATCCATTTTTGGTGGGTAAGTCGAAAGTGAGGAAAAACAGAACGGCCGGTCCCGTAGGACCGGCCGTTCTTCTGGGGTGAGCGAGGGGACTTGAACCCCCGGCATCTAGGACCACAACCTAGCGCTCTGCCAACTGAGCTACGCCCACCATGTCCGCCGCAGCAGCACATGAAAAGTGTAGCGGTTTCTGGGAGTCGTTTCGCACCAGGTTTCCGGCGGATCAGGTGGCGCGGGTGGAGACGCCCTCGGCCAGCTTGCGGGCGGTGGCGGAATCCGGGCCCGGCTGGGCCACGAAGACCGCCGCGCGGTAGTAACGCAGCTCACGGATGCTCTCGGTGATGTCGGCCAGAGCCCGATGACCGCCCTGTTTCTCGGGCGAGGCGAAGTAGACCCGTGGGTACCACCGGCGGGCGAGCTCCTTCACCGAGGACACGTCGATCATGCGGTAGTGCAGGAACGTGTCCACGGCCGGCATGTCACGCGCGATGAACGAGCGGTCGGTGGAGATGGAGTTGCCGCACAGCGGAGCCTTCTTCGGCTCCGGGATGTGGCTCTTGATGTATTCGAGCACCAGGGCCTCGGCCTCGGCCAGCGTGACACCGCCGCCCAGCACCTCCAGCAGGCCGGAGGCGGTGTGCATCTCCCGGACCACCTCCGACATCTGCTCCAGTGCCTCGGGCGGAGGCTTGATGACCACGTCCACACCCTCGTCAAGCTGGTTCAGCTCACCGTCGGTGACCACGCAGGCCACCTCGACAAGCGCGTCCCGGCCGAGGTCGAGCCCGGTCATCTCACAGTCGATCCAGACCAGCAGGTCACTCATAGCCTTCAGGGTAGTACTCCCTTCAGGAGAGCTTGAGCGAGTCGAGCACCCGGCCGACCACCGAGACGTCCAAGTTGTCGGGCACGGACACGTACACCAGCCCCGGACGCGCGCCCGTTCCCCGGTCCACGATCACGAAGGCGCCCCGTTCCTTCTTCCATTTCCAGCCGTTGGCCGTGGACTCCTTGGTGAAGTCCAGGTCGAACATGAGCAGCCACGCGTCCTTGCCGTCCACCTTGATGGCCTTGTCCTGCACGATCTTCCGCCCGTGGGTGGGGCTGTAGAAGTTCTGCTCGGTCGCGTGCAGCAGCGTCGCGGCGGTCGCCCGCATGCTCGGGACCCCGTCGTAGCCGAACTTGTCGGGAAGCTCGCCGACGAAGATGTTGCCGCTCCAGTTGCCGCCCTGACCGTCGTAGTTCTCCTGGGAGACCGCCAGGGCCGCGCTGGTCCACAGGAACTCGAGCGGGCCGCCGCCGATGCTCTCGGGCACCCTCCACGGGGCCCCCGGGAACTCGTAGGACAGGCCGGTCACGGGGTCCTTGAGACGGCCGCCCTCCGGCTGCGGCAGCGGGGCGGCGCCGTCCGACCGCTCGGGGGACGGCGAAGCCGACGGATCGGGCGTGGGCTGGAAGGTCGGTTCCTGCGTGGTCGCCTCCGGGGCGGGGGTGGGGTCGCCGGCGACCAGCCGGCCCCTGGGATCGAACAGGAACATGGCGGCGACCACGATCCCGATGATCGCGATCACCACTCCGCCGCCGCCCAGGATCCACGGCCAGGGGCTGCTCCGGCGCGGGGGCGCCCCGGCCGGGAGGCCGTACCCGCCCACGGGCAGCTGCATCGTGGTCCCGTGCGGGGGAGCGGAACCCCACTGCGGCTGCTCCCCCTGCGGTGTCCCCGGCCCCTGGGGCGGGGCGGTGGGCTGGTTCCACGGCCCCGTGGCCCCGGACGGCGGCCCCGCCGGCTGGTTCCACGGGCCCGTCCCCCCGGGCGGCGGCCCGGCCTGCTGGGGTGACGGCCCGGTATGCGGCGTCTGGTGCGTGGCCTGTCCGGCGAGGGCGTCCGCCGGATGGGTGGCGTCGGTCCACTGGTTGCCGTCCCACCATCGCAACTGTGGTGAACCGTAGGGATCGGGATACCAGCCGGAGGGGGTCTGCGTGGTCATGGCCGCCAGAGTAGTAAGAACCGGTTTGCCGTGCATTGTGGACCTTGATGGTCGCTTATCAACATTTAAAGTTAAAAGACGCCTTGTCCTGGAGCTTCCTGCCCTCAGGCAGGGGAGAGAGCAGCCGGAGAGTCGCCGTTCCCTTGAAGCTCCCCTCCCCCTTGACCGACCACTGGAGGATCACCTCGTGCGAGGTCTTCCCGGACGCCACGGTGTCGGTCTGCTCGATCGTCTCCTTCCGGTCGCTCCGCTTCCACTGGTAGCGGATCTCTCCGGCCGAGCCGTTGGTGGTGAGCAGACCTTTGATCTTGACGGTCGCGCCGCACCCCTGTGTCTTCTTCGGCGCGACCACGTCCAGCTCCGTCACCGCCAGCGGGACCGCCGAGGAGCGGAGCAGCCAGGCCACCAGGGCGGCCACGACCATCAGCGCGAGGATCACCGAGGAGACGGCCGTACGGCGACGGCGCCGCCTGGCCGGGGCGCCCAGCACCCGGAGCCTGTCGGAGGGGGGCTCGGTCTGCTGCTGGTCCCGGCCGGCCCGCCAGAGCTGGGCGGCGGTGGTCTCCACGGGCACGCCGGGACCGAACCGCATCACCACGTCCTCGGTACGGCTCTCGCCGCTCCTCGGCACGTGCAGCAGCGTGACGATGTCGCCCTCGTCCGGAGCGGGCAACGCCGGTGCCGGTGCCGGCCGTCCGCCCCGGGTCCGCGCGTCGTGTGCCGTCCACAGGTGCAGGGTCTCCAGCAGCCTGTCCCGGGTGTCGAACCCCGGCGGCAGCAGGTCGCGCCCGGCGAGCAGGGCGTCGCGGGCCGGGGCGAGTCCGTGCGTGGAGGCGGTCGCCGCCGCCCGTTCGAACAGCCCGGCCGCCCCCGGCGAGGACGCGGCCCAGCTCGCGGCCAGGCCTCTGGCGAGCGAGGACCAGGCCGCGACATCACGTTCCGGGGCGGGGGGACGGCCGTGTATCGCGTCGGCCAGCCCGCGCTCGGCGAGCCGCGCGGAACCGTCCGCGGCGATCACCACGGTGCCGGGGTGCAGGGCCCCGTGGGCGAGCCCGGCGGCGTGCACCGCCAGCAGCGTCTGCGCGATCTCCACCAGGACGCCGGCCGCGCTGCCCGCGTCGGGCCGGGGAACGCCGGGCGTCTCGGACAGCAGGTCGGCCACGGTCGGGTTGACCGGCTCCGCGGTGAGCAGCCAGACCTCGCCCTGCGCCGCGATCAGGTCGGCGATCGGGACCAGCCCGGTCACACCGGCCTGGGTCAGCCTCCGGTCGGCGACCACGGCCCCGACCAGGCGTTCACGTGTCGCGGGATCGCCGATCAGCCGTGGGTCGAAGCTGAGCGCGCCCGCGGGCCGGCCGTCGGCGGCGACCGCCGACGACCAGGTTCCCAGCTCGTCGGTCCAGGTCCGGTGGGTCAGCCGGAATCCGGCCAGACCTCCCCGGTCGGTGTTCACGATGGTTCCCGTGTCGCCATCTACCGCCGCCTCCGGTGCCGTCCTGTCATTTCGCGCTTCACCGCGAGTGTGAACGGGACCGCGCCACTCGTCACCAGCCCGAAGGCGAGGAGCGCCGAGGGAACCGTCTCGATCGGCGGCGCGGGCGAGGAGGTCAGGCTCGGCGACCCCCCATCGGTGGGGGTCTGCTCGCCGCCGCTCCTCGTCGGCGTCGGTTCGGTGGTGGTGGTCGGCGTGTCGGAGGGGGAGGCCGTGGTCGTCTGGCTGGGCTTGGGCGTCTGGCTGGGCCGCGTCGTCTGGGTGGGTGCGGTCGTCTGGGTGGGGGTCGGCTTCGGCGACGGGCTCTTCGACGGAGGATCGTTCGCGCCGTCGAGAGTGGAGCTCTCCTCGGCCGAGGGAGTCGGCGAGGACGACGTGGTCGGCTTCCTCGTCGGCTTCCTGGTCCGCGACGGCGACGGCGACGGCTTGGGCGTCGCGGTCGGCTGCCGGGTGGGCGCGGCCGTCGGCGGCCCGGCGCTGGGGCTCGTGGTCTGCGTCGGCGTGGCGGTGGGCTCCGCCGACGGCTCCTGCGACGGTTCCCCGGTGGGCTCGTCGGTCTCTTCGGCCGGGATGACCGACTCCACCGGCTCCGAGGAGGCCGTCGGGGTCTGCGTGGTGACCGAGCCCGCCCGGATCGGGGTGCTGTCGCCGGAGTTGACCAGCACCGCGCTCACGCCGCTGATCACCGCGATGCACCCGATGCCGATCAGGACCTTGACGCCCGTCTTGCCCAGCAGGGACGTTTTGCTGATCGTGGACCTGGCGGCGCGCCCGCCGATCTCCGTCTCGGCCAGGGAGGTGCTGGTCTCGGGCTTCTGCATCTCCAGGGGGAGCAGCGAGGCCATGATCCCGATGAGGCCGGCCAGGCGGCGGCGGCCGCGCTCCTGCCAGTCGGGCCCGTAGGCGTCGGCGGCGACCGCCTCCAGCTCGGTGAGGAAGGCGGTGGCGGTCGGCGGCCGGTCCGCCGGATGCTTGGCCATGCCCCGCTCGACCAGCCCCTGCAGCGCCGCCGGCACCTCCTCGACGGGCGGGGGCATGGCCTGGTGCTGTCTGGCCAGCGCGGCGATGTTCGTCGCGCGGAAGGGCCGGGTGCCCGTCAGGCACTCGAAGAACACGATGGTGGCGGCGTAGACGTCGGTGGACGGCCCCGCCGGGGAGCCGGTCCACTGCTCGGGGGCCATGTAGGGCGGCGTGCCCGCGGGGGTGTCCCCGTCGCCGGAGCGGACCGCGATGCCGAAGTCGACGAGCCTGCTCGTGCCGTCGGCCTCGACCATCACGTTCTCTGGCTTGAAGTCGCGGTGCACGATGCCCGCCGTGTGCGCGGTCGCCAGCCCGAGCAGGGCGCCCTTGAGCACGAGCAGCGCGGCCTCGGGGCCGGTCGGTCCCTCCGAGCGGAGGATCGCGCGCAGGGCGACGCCGTCCACCAGCTCCATGACGATGGCCGCGCCCTCGCCGGTCTCGACGTAGTCGTACAGCCGGACGGCATGAGGGCTGTCCAGGGTGTTGAGCACCCGTGCCTCGTGCCGGAACCGCGCCACGAACCCGACGTCGCTCCTGAGCTCGTCGGACAGGTATTTGATCGCTACCAGGATGTCATCGGCGTCATGCCGTGCCATCACCACGCGCCCGGCGGCGCCCGCACCCAACTCGCGAATCTCGGTATAACCGGGGACTCGCCAGGCTGATGGCATGCCGTACATAACGGTCTCCTCAGATGTCTGGGCCCCCACCCATAACAGACGGACCGTAGCTTAGCGATAGATCATCAATTTCTGCTCATCAATCGCTAAACGGTCTAATGCCGTCGGAATGATCAGTGATCGTCCGATGAGGCCGGCCCCTCGGCGTCCTCCGTGGACGGATCGGGGTTCTCTCCCGGAGCGGAGTCCGCAGGAGGGGCGGGCCGGTCCGTCCGGGGCGTCCCGGGGGGCGGCTCGACGGTCTCCGACGGCTCCTCCGGCTCCCGGCCCGGTCCGGGCTCCTCCTCCGTGGCCGTCGGGCTGGGGGTCTGCGTCGGGCGGGGGGTCTGCGTCGGCATGGGGGTCCGTGTCGGACCGGGCGTCGGCTCGGGGCACGGGGCGGTTCTGCCGCTCGCGCGGGCGGCGCCGCCCGGCGGGGCGCTCGTCGCCGTCACGCTCCAGGTCGACCCGCAGGGCACCCTGGGGAAGGTGAACCTGACCGTCCGCGTGTAGCTCGTCTCTCCGGACAGCGGCACGGTCACCTGCTGTGCCGCCTGGCCCACCCGG
Organism: Streptosporangium canum; assembly: GCF_900113865.1. GTDB lineage: Bacteria > Actinomycetota > Actinomycetes > Streptosporangiales > Streptosporangiaceae > Streptosporangium > Streptosporangium canum. The sequence continues at coordinate 106,631 of NZ_FOQY01000032.1, forward strand.
AAGACCACACGGAGGCGCACCTGCCGGGGATCACCGGTGTCCACCGCGATCGAGGCCACGGCCGCACCGCGCGCGTTGACGCCGGCCCGCAGCATCTCCACCCGCCGCACCTCCGGCGCGGGCGGGGTGGGAGTGGGGGTGGGGGTGCGAGGCGGGGTGGGCGTGGGAGTCGGTGTGGGAGTCGGTGTGGGCGTGGGAGTGGGCGTGGGGGTCGGTGTGGGCGTGGGAGTGGGCGCGGGGGAGGGGGGCC
>NZ_FOQY01000051.1 GCF_900113865.1 Streptosporangium canum
GAGGCGACCCGCACGCCCAGCCGGTGCAAGGTGGGCAGCAGCTCGACGCTGGCGTCCAGGCCGGGGGCGCTCTCCAGCGCCAGCACCAGGGCGATCCTGCCCTCGCCGAGGGCCTGGTCGATCTGGGCGCCGTCCAGGCAGAGCCGTACCGCGTCGGGGTTGCCCTCGGCCAGGGTGTGCGCGCACTCGATCATGCGCAGGGTCTGCCGCAGCGCCCCCTCGGGCCGGTACTGGTCGTCGATGAAGACCGGCAGCACCTGCACGTTCACCCCGCCCTCGTGGAGCTGGGGCAGCCAGCGCTCACGGAAGAACGACGCCCACTGCCGCGGGGGTCGTGCCGTGACCGCCATCAGCAGGTCGTTGTGGGTATCGGCGACCACGGCGTCACGGTGGAGTTCAGCGGACACGGGCAGGCCCTTCTTCGCAGGTGGCTCTCGTCACGGATGACGCTATCGAGAGCCCGTGCCCGGTGTCCGGACGGGTCAGCGCGCGAAGCGGAACGCCGCCGGCCGGGGCGCCCTGGTGATCCGCCGGTAGACCGTCGTCGGGGCCGGCCAGTTGTTGGTCACCCGGCCCGCCGCGTTCTTGTACCAGCTCGTGCAGCCCGCCCCCCACACCATGGAGTCCATCGCCCGATCCAGGCTCCGCCGCCACGCCTCCATCGCCTCGGGCCTGACCTCCATCGGCCCTCTTCGCGCGAGGTACGGCAGGCAGCGCATGATGTATCCGACCTGACACTCGATCATGAAGACGATCGAGTTGTGGCCGAGGTTGGTGTTGGGCCCGTAGAGCAGGAACAGGTTCGGGAAGTGCGGCACCGCGATGCCGAGGTAGGCCTCCGCCCCGTCCTTCCACTCCTCGCCGAGACGGCGCCCCTGACGGCCGGTGATGTCGATGGGCGCCAGGAAGTCGGTGCTCCGGAACCCGGTGGCGTAGACGATCACGTCCGCCTCGCGGAGGCCGGTGGCGGTCTCGACGCCCGCGGGGACGATCCGGGTGATCGGTTCGGTGACGAGATCCACGTCGGCGCGGGTCAGCGCGGGATAGAAGCCGCTGTCGATGATGACCCGCTTGCAGCCGACCGGGTAGCCGGGGGTCAGCCTGGCCCGCAGCTCCGGATCCGGGACCTGGTCGCGCAGGTGCTCCAGGGCGCGCCTGCGCAGCAGCCCGGCGCTCCATCCGCCCGCGAGGGCCCGGTAGAGGGCGCCCTCGGCGTACCGGTAGACCCACTCGCGGTAGCCCCGCTGCAGGAACGGCACATGGCGGAAGGCCGTCCGGGCGGTCTCGCCGAAGACGGCGTCCGGCTTGGGGATGACCCAGTTGGGAGTGCGCTGGAAGACGTCCAGGTGCCCGGCGACCTCGGCCACCCGGGGGATGAGCTGCGCCGCCGACGACCCGTTGCCGATCACCGCCACCCGCCTGCCGGTCAGGTCCTGGGAGTGGTCCCAGCGGGCGGAGTGGAAGGCCGCGCCCCCGAAGGAGGACATCCCCGGGATGTCGGGCAGCCGGGGGCGGTTGAGCTGCCCGACCCCTGAGACCACCACGTCGAAGAGCTGCTCACCGGCCGCCGTGCGGACCCGCCATCTGCCCAGCGACTCGTCGAAGGCGGCGGCCGTGACCTCGGTGTTCAGCCGGATCCGCGGGCGCAGGCCGTACTTGTCGGCGCACATCTCCAGGTAGCCGAGGATCTCCGGCTGCCCGGGGTAGCGGCGGGTCCAGCTGGCGTATCTCTCGAAGGAGAAGGAGTACAGGTGCGAGGGGATGTCGCATCCGGCCCCCGGATAGGTGTTGTCCCGCCAGGTGCCGCCGACCCCGGGCCCCTTCTCGAAGATCGTGTAGGAGCGGATCCCCGCCCGCTCCAGCCCTATGGCCATGCACAGCCCGCCGAACCCGGCACCGATGATCGCGACATTCGGCTTCATACGCCAGCCCTTCGAGGTCAGGATCCACTTACATTAGGCGATCCGCCTGCGTTCGGACATAGGCCGGTAGTCTGCGCACGTGCCTACTCTTGCCGACGTCGTCCGAGAGCTCGAATCGACCTACGACCCCCGATGGGCGGAGTCGTGGGACGCGGTCGGACTCGTCTGCGGGGACCCCTCTTCGGAGGTGCGCAGGGTCCTGTTCGCGGTGGACCCGGTGGCGGCCGTCGCGGACGAGGCCCTCCACTGGGGCGCCGACCTGATCGTCACCCATCACCCGCTCTACCTGCGCGGCACCACGAGCGTCGCCGCCACCACCTTCAAGGGCCGTCTCGTCCACACACTGATCAAGAACGACGTCGGCCTCTTCACCGCCCACACCAACGCCGACGTCGCCGACCCCGGAGTCTCCGACGCGCTCGCCCACGCCGTGGGCCTGACCGGCCCGCTCACGCCTCTGCTGCCCTCGGCGGACGACCCCCGGCGCGGCCTCGGCCGCGTCGGCTCGCTGCCCGCCCCGCTCTCCCTGCGCGAGTTCGCCCGCCAGGCCGCCCGGGGGCTTCCCGGTACGGCGGGCGGCCTGCGGGTCGCCGGAGACCTCGACCGCGAGGTCCGGCGGGTCGCGGTGAGCGGGGGGTCGGGAGACTCCCTCCTCGGTACGGCCCGCGCCGCCGGAGTGGACGTCTTCCTCACCGCGGATCTGCGCCACCATCCGGCGAGTGAGTTCATGGAGGCCTCCGACGGCCCCGCGCTGATCGACGCCGCCCACTGGGCCACCGAATGGCCCTGGCTGACCGAGGCGGCACGCCGACTGGCGTCCGGATTGGCCGGGAAGGGGATTACTGTTGAGACGCGCGTATCCGAGACGGTCACGGACGCCTGGAAGACAACAGCAGAGTGCGAGGATTTGAAGTGAAAGCAGCCCCGGCAGCCCAGAAGCGTCTGCTCGACCTGGCCGAACTCGACTCCGTCATCGACCGGCTGGCCCATCGTCGCCGCACTCTGCCCGAGCTGGCCGAGATCGACGAGATCTCCGCCCGCGTGGCGAGGCTCGCGACTCAGGTGATCTCGGCCGAGACCGAGGCGGGTGACCTGGCCCGCGAGCAGTCCAAGGCGGAGGCGGACGTCGACTCGGTCCGTATCCGCGCCGAGCGCGACCAGAAGCGCCTCGACTCCGGCCAGGTCTCCTCCCCGAAGGACCTGGCGAGCCTCCAGTCCGAGATCGCCTCCCTGACCCGCCGCCAGGGCGACCTGGAGGAGGTCGTGCTGGAGATCATGGAGCGCCGGGAGTCGGCCGACGCGCAGGTCACCAAGATCGCCGCTGAGCGCGACGGGCTCGCCGCCGCCCGCAGCGTCTCCGAGGACCGCAGGGACGCCGCCTTCGCCGAGATCGACAAGGAGAGCGCCGAGGTCAGGGGCAAGCGCTCGGAGGTCGTCGCCGACATCCCCGCCGACCTGCTGGCCCTCTACGACAAGCTCCGGGACCAGTTCGGGGTGGGCGCCGCGATGCTGCAGGGCGCCCGCTGCCTCGGCTGCCGCACCAGCCTGTCCATCGCCGAGATCAACCGCATCAAGGCCGCCTCCCACGACGAGGTGATCCGCTGCGAGGAATGCCGCCGGATCCTGGTCCGCACCGCAGAGTCAGGCCTGTGACCTCCTTCGTCATCGAGGCCGACGGAGGGTCCCGGGGCAACCCCGGACCCGCCGGCTACGGTGCGGTCGTCAAGGACGCCGCCGATGGCCAGGTGCTGGTCGAGACGGCCGAGGCGATCGGCGCCCAGACCAACAACGTCGCCGAGTACCGAGGGCTGATCGCGGGCCTGCAGTCGCTCCTCGCCCTCGCGGGCGACGGCGCGGTCGTCGAGGTCCGGATGGACTCCAAACTGGTCATCGAGCAGATGGCCGGCCGTTGGAAGATCAAGAACGAGGGGCTGCGCCCGCTCGCGCTGGAGGCGGGCGCCCTGGCCCGGCGTCTCAGGGTCACCTGGCAGTGGATCCCCCGGGAGAAGAACAAGGACGCCGACCGGCTGGCCAACGAGGCGATGGACGCCGCCGCCAAGGGCCGCCCCTGGCAGCCCAGCGGTTCGGCACGCATGGGTGCGGCGGGCACGGGTTCCGTACGCACGGGTGCGGCGGGTATCGGTTCGGTGGGCACGGGTTCCGCACGCACCGGTTCCGCGCCCAGCGGTTCGGTGGGCACGGGTTCGACGGCCGCCGCCGGCCCCTCCGAGGCCCGGGAGCTCGGCCCCTCCGACGCCTCGGCCGCCCAGGTCTCCGGCCGCCCTGCCACGGCTGCCGCCCCGCTCGCCGCGCAGGACTCCCTTCTCGACCTCATCGACGCCGATGCCCTCTCATTGGGCCAGGACGTCTCATCGGGCCAGGCGGCGGCGTCCGGGACCGCGGGCACCGGTTGGCGCGCGCCCACGACGGTGGCGACCTCGCTGCTCCTGCTCCGGCACGGCGAGACCCCGCTCTCGGTCGAGCGCAGGTTCTCCGGACTCGGCGACCCGGAGCTCACCCCCAACGGCATCGCCCAGGCGGAAGCCGCCGCGGCCAGGCTGTCGCGCGAGCCGTACGGCATCCAGGTGGTCGTCAGCTCACCGCTCAAGCGCGCCCGCGCCACCGCCGAGATCGTCGCGGCCCGGCTCGGGCTGGAGGTGATCGTCGAGGAAGGGCTCAGGGAGGCCGACTTCGGCGACTGGGAGGGCCACACGTTCACCGAGATCCAGCGCCGCTGGCCGGACGCGCTCACCGCGTGGCTGGCGGACCCGTCCGCCGCGCCGCCGGGTGGGGAGAGTTTTGGGGTGGCGGCGCGGCGGGTCCAGGCGACCGGGGACCGGCTGGTCGAGCGGTACGAGGGCAGGACGGTCCTCGCCGTCTCCCACGTCACGCCGATCAAGATGCTGCTCCAGTCAGCGCTGCTGGCTCCCCTCGCCGCGCTGTACCGCATGCATCTCGATCTGGCAGCCCTGTCCCTGATCGAGTATTACGCCGATGGGCCGGCGGTGGTCAAGGCGTTCAACGACACCTCGCACCTGCGCTGAATCGGCACTTCCCCGCCGGCGGCCCGTGTGTGCGGGGGCGGCACACCCCCCGTCCCCCGCGACACGCGGAGCCCGTCCGGTCTGGTGATCGGTCGTGCTCTCATCGGTCGTCCCCCGGGCGCTCGTGCCCCCTGGGGCCGTGTGATCCCCATTCCACCGGAGATGACTTGCCGCTCGGTTGGAGACCACTTGGGAGCCGATAGGCTTGCGGTCACGGCGGACGAGCCGGCCGGGCGGCCGCGTCGGGTCTCTTCGGAGGCCCGCCGAGGAAGGTCCGGGCTCCACAGGGCAGGGTGGTCGGTAACGCCGACCCGGGGTGACCCGCGGGACAGTGCCACAGAGAACAGACCGCCTCCCGCAAGGGAGGTAAGGGTGAAACGGTGGTGTAAGAGACCACCAGCGCCCACGGTGACGTGGGCGGCTAGGTAAACCCCACCCGGAGCAAGGTCAAGAAGGGACGCTCTTCGGAGCGTCCCGCGCGCGACGTTTGAGGGCTGCCCGCCCGAGTCGCGCGGGTAGACCGCTTGAGGCCGTCGGCAACGACGGCCCTAGATGGATGGTCGCCCCTTCACGCAAGTGAAGGACAAAACCCGGCCTACAGGCCGACTCGTCCGCCCTCTCGCCGCTGACCTGCGGCGGAACCCTCGCTCGGGGAGATCGAAGCCCCGAGAGGGCACATTACGCGGACCCGAGCGCCGAGGCGAAGGCGTTGTCCAGTGCCGTGCGAGCCCGCTCGGACGCCTCTGGGACCAGATGCCCGTACAGGTGGTGCGTCCATGTCCTTGCGATCGATCCGACTCGCCATGTGGTCCGTCGCCGCGGTGCGCCACGTCGAAGTGGCCGGGGCCGATGGCTCCCTCGGGATGAGCGTGTTCTCGCCCGGTGAAGGCCCGCGGAGGATGGCTTCGGGGTCATAACGATCACCACGTTGGGTGTAACTCCGACCTGCTGGGACGTGGATATGACAAGCATGCGTCTATGTGCAGGCCGTCCCACGGCCCCCTCGATGATTTCTCACGATTTGGCATACTTGTCCGTTTTTATCTAGGTCGCTAGGTCGCTGTTAATGCGGTCAACAAGGAAGACGTGTGTTCCATTCTCTGTCAAGAGTGTACGCTGCTGGAAATATTAATGACCTACCTTTTTGTGGCATAAAAATATGCCAATTTCCACTTTAGTCCGTTTTGTCCCTGAGTGTAGGGAGAACGAAGAGTGTCGGTGAATCTGGACTGGGTGGCGAGCCGGTTCCGTCTCCTGGGAGCCGTCGGTAAAGGCAACATGGGGGAGGTTCACCGCGCCGAGGATCTGTGGGCGCCCGAAGGCACAAAGGACCGCGTCGTAGCGGTGAAGCTGATCCTGCGCAGCCGCTCCGGAGCCATGCTCACCTCGGCTACCGACCTCAAGACGGTCCAACGGTTCGAGCGCGAGGTGCGCATCATGCGCAGGCTCGACGGCCACCCGAACCTTCCCCGCACTTTCGACGGTGGTGTGGACAACACCGGCCTGCCTTACCTCGCCATGGAGTTCCTTGACGGGGAAACCTTGCGAGACTTGGTGAGCGAGCATTCGCAACTGCCCATCTCCTGGGTGGCGGCGCTGGGGGCGCAGATCGCGAACGGTCTGTCCGCGGCGCACACCGCCGGGGTCGTCCACCGCGACCTCAAGCCTGCCAACGTCATGCTGCTGCGTGGCGGCGTAGTCAAGGTCCTCGACTTCGGCATGGGCCGGATCGTCCATGACGTCGGGACCGGCAAGGTGACGAGCACGGGTGTCACGCTCGGCACCGCTCGTTACATGGCGCCCGAGCAGTTCCGCGCCTCGGCGGTGACCCAGGCGGCCGACCTCTACGCCCTCGGGTGCATGCTGTTCGAGCTCCTTACCGGCGTCCCGCCATTCCACAGCGAGTCCGCGCACGAGCTCGGGCACAAGCACCTCTCCGAACCTGCACCTCCGGTACGGCTGCTCCGTTCCGACGTCCCCGAAGACCTGGTGAGGCTCGTCGAGCGGCTGCTCGCCAAGGACCCGGCGGAGCGGCCCGCCGACGCGGTCGCCGTGCGCGAGGCTCTGCTGCCGTTCGTCGAAGGCCAGGAGCAGGTCTCCGGCTGGGATGGCTTCGATCCCGTACGTCACCTCGCGGCTGCTCGCGCTGAGAGTCGCGTTCCCACGTTCCCCGCCAATCCTGTGAACACTCCGGAGCCTCGGCAGGGCGCATCGGGGATGGACGTCTTCGGCGTGCATCGCAAGCTCATCGAGGACTACCGGTCGTTCACCGAGGGCGGCACGATCATCCGCGACGACCGGATCTCGGCCTTCGTCGAGAACGACCTGGACGCCAAGTCCCAGTGGCCCGACCCCTGGCTGTCGTTGAACCCGTTCTTCGCCTCGGGCGGCACCGTTCTGGAGCTCGCGAACGAAGGAGCGCTGCACCCGGAGTGCGCTCGTATCTTCCAGGCGGGCAAGACCAGGGACGGCATGGTGTGCGACGGCCGTCCGCTCACGCTCCACCGGCACCAGCGCGAGGCCATCGACACCGCCCGATCGGGTGCCTCCTACGTCCTCACCACCGGCACCGGATCGGGCAAGTCCCTGTCGTACATCGTGCCGATCGTCGACAAGGTGCTGAGGGATCGCGAGCACGAGGGCCCCAAGGCCCGCAAGCGGGTCCGCGCGATCATCGTCTACCCGATGAACGCCCTGGCCAACAGCCAGATCAAGGAGCTCGACAAGTACCTGCGCGACGGCTACGGCCCCGGCCGTGAACCGGTCACCTACGCCCGCTACACCGGCCAGGAAGACGACGAACGCCGCAAGGAGATCCGCGACAACCCGCCGGACATCCTGCTCACCAACTACGTGATGCTGGAGCTGATGCTCACCCGGCCGGGTGACCGGCTCTCCCTCATCAAGATGGCCAAGGGGCTGGAGTTCCTCGTCTTCGACGAGCTGCACACCTACCGCGGCCGCCAGGGAGCGGACGTCGCCCTGCTCATCCGCCGGGTGCGCGAGGCATGCCAGGCCGAACACCTGCAGTGCGTCGGCACCTCCGCCACCATGTCCAGCGAGGGCACCGCCGAGGACCAGAGAGAGGTCGTCGCCCGCGTCGCCACCACCCTCTTCGGCACCGAGGTGAGCTCCGGGAACGTCATCGGTGAGACGCTCGTGCGTGCCACCGAGGAGGCCCCCGGCACGGTGCCGGCCGAACGGCTTCGGGCCCCGGGGGCGCCGCGTGCCTACGCCGACCTGGTGCGGGACCCTCTGGCCCGCTGGATCGAGACGCGTTTCGGCCTCGCCGTGGACGCGGCGGGACGCCTGGTACGGCAGAAGCCCGCCAAGATCGAGGAAGCGGCCGCCGAACTCGCCCGGGACAGCGGCCTGACCGAGGACGTGTGCGCGGACGCGATCCGCCGAACGCTCAAGGCCGGCGCGGAGGCCAGGCACCCGGTCACCGAGCGCCCCCTGTTCGCCTTCCGGCTGCACCAGTTCCTCTCCAAGGGAGACACCGTCTACGTCACCCTTGAGGACAAGTCGACTCGTCACCTGACGCGTGACTACCAGCTCGTCCAGCCTGGCTCGGATGGCAAGATCCTGCTCCCGCTGGCCTTCTGCCGCGAGTGCGGCCAGGAATACCTGACCGTGTGGCGCACGGAGAAGGACGGCAGGGGCCTCTACGGCCCGCGTCCGGACACCGCAGCCACCGGTGGCCGGGCCGGGGACGGCTACCTGTACATCGACCCCGACCGGCCCTGGCCGCGCACGCCCGAGGAGGCCATCGCCGACCGCCGGCTGCCCGAGTCATGGCTGGAGGTCGACGACGGCGGGCAGGAGATCGTCCGCAACTCCTACCGGGTGCGACTGCCCAGTGCCGTCACCGTCGATCCGTACGGGGGCGAGGGGCGAGGCGAGCTGAAGGCGGCCTTCATCCCCTCCCCGTTCCTGTTCTGCCTGCACTGCGGGGTGAGCTACGAGCAGGTCAGGGGCAAGGACTTCGCCAAGCTGGCGCGGCTCGACCAGGAAGGGCGTTCCTCGGCGACCTCCCTCGTCTCCACCTCCATCGTCCGCTCCCTCAAGGAGGCCCCGGCCGAGGCGCTCAAGAAGGAAGCCCGCAAGCTGCTCACCTTCGTCGACAACCGGCAGGACGCCTCCCTGCAGGCCGGTCACTTCAACGACTTCGTGCAGATCACCCAGCTGCGCGGCGCCCTGTACCGGGCGGCCGTCGAGATGGGGGAGGAGGGCATCCGCCACGAGGAACTCGCCGCGCGCGTCGCCGGCGCCCTGGGCTTGGACGTCGCCGAGTACGTGGGCACCGCGGATCTGCCGCCCTCGATGGCGCGCAACGCCGCCAAGACCCTGCGGGACGTCATCGCCTTCCGCCTCTACCTGGACCTCGAACGAGGCTGGCGCGTCACCATGCCCAACCTGGAGCAGACGGGGCTGCTGAAGATCGACTATGAGGACCTGGGGTGGATCGCCGAGAACGAGGACCGCTGGTCCGGAACCCACCGGGAGCTGCGTGAGGCCGAGCAAGGCCGGCGCGAGGAGATCATGCGGGTTCTGCTGGACGAGATGCGCCGAGCCCTCGCCATCGACGTGCAGCACTTCCGGGAGGACTTCGACACCCTCCAGCGCGCCAGCGAGGAACGCCTCATCGACCCCTGGGTGCTCTCCGCGAGCGACCGCCCCGGGATCGGCACCGCCTATCCCCGGGGGTCCAGGCCCGGTCTGGACCGTTCCGGGCTGTTCCTGTCCGGGCGCGGCAAGTTCGGCAAGTATCTACGGCGGGTGCACTTCGGCAGCGACCTGCCGGTCGACGACGCCCAGCAGATCATCGTGGACCTCCTGAAGGTGCTCGCAAAAGCCGACCTGGTACGGGAGATCGACGCGACTCCGCAGCGCGCCGGCCGCTTCCGGCGTCCGGCCGGTCCGGCCGTCACCGGTTATCGCATCTCGGCCGCGGCCCTCATCTGGCGTGCCGGAACGGGCGAGACCGGCACGCACGACCCGCTGACCCGCACCTATCCCAGCGGCGAGGGCCCCCGCGTCAACACCTTCTTCCGCGACCTCTACCGGAACGCGGCCGGCGCCCTCGGCGGCCTCGCCGCCCGCGAGCACACCGCCCAGGTCGCCCCGGAGGAACGGGAGAGGCGCGAGGAGGCCTTCCGCACCGCCGAGCTGAAGTTGCTGTACTGCTCGCCGACCATGGAGCTGGGCGTCGACATCTCCGAGCTCAACGCCGTCATGATGCGCAATGTGCCGCCCACCCCGGCCAACTACGCCCAGCGCAGCGGACGCGCCGGCCGGTCGGGGCAGCCCGCGCTCGTCACCACCTACTGCGCCACCGGAAACAGCCACGACCAGTACTACTTCCGCCGCTCCGAGCGCATGGTCGCGGGGGCCGTCGCACCACCGCGTCTGGACCTCGCCAACGAGGACCTCGTCCGCTCCCACGTCCAGGCCATCTGGCTCGCCGAGACCGGGACCAAGCTGGGACGTGCCATCCCCGACGTCATCGACGTCGGCTACGCCGAGGACGCCCGCCGTCCCGACCCCGCGCTGCCCCTGCACGACCACGTCGCCGCCGACTCGCGCAAGCCGGGCGTCCAGGCCCGTGCCGTGGCGGCCGCCCGCAGGATCTTCGGCGGACTGCTGACCGAGTTCGCCGACACCACCTGGTGGCACGACCAGTGGATCGAGGAGAAGGTCCGTGCCGCGCCCGATGTCTTCGACCAATCGTTCGACCGCTGGCGTGCGCTGTTCCGGGCCGCCCTCGTCGACCAGGCCGAGCAGAACCGGCGGGTCCTGGACCACACGCTCTCCGAGCGCGACCGCAAGATCGCCGTCGGTCGGCGAAGGGAGGCCGAGACCCAGCTCAACCTCCTGAAGAACGAGAGCGTGGACAGCAAGTCGGTCCTGTCCGACTTCAATCCGTACCGCTACCTCGCCAGTGAGGGCTTCCTGCCCGGTTACTCCTTCCCCCGGCTGCCGCTCGCCGCGTACGTCCCCACGAACGGGCGCAAGTTCGGCGACGGAGACTACCTCCAACGGCCCCGGTTCCTGGCGATCCGCGAGTTCGGGCCCGGCGCCCTCATCTACCACGAGGGCGCCCGCTACCAGGTCACCCGCATCCAGTTGCCACCGGACGCGACCGGTGACGTCGTCACCACCGGCGCCCAGAGATGCGCGGGCTGCGGCTACCACCACGACCCCAAGGACCGCGACGACCGTTGCCGGATGTGTGACGAGCCGCTGAGTAAGACCACGCACGGGTTGCTCCAGCTGCACACCGTCTACACCAAGCGCCGCGAGCGGATCTCCTCCGACGAGGAGGAACGCCGCAAGGCGGGCTTCCGGCTCGTGACGTCCTACCGCTTCCAGGACCATGGCCCGCGTCCCGGCCGCCGGGACGCCCTGGTCTCCGACGCCGGCGGCGGGCTCGCCATCGTGTCGTACGGAGACTCGGCGACCGTCCGCCTCACCAACATGGGTCGCATGCGTGCCAAGCCCGACGATCCGGACGGCTTCTGGCTCGATCCCGCCGACGGCCGCTGGATGAACGAGCGCGACGCCGGCGAGGCCTCCGGCGATTCCAGCGAGATGCCGGTCATCGATGCCGACGGCAACGAGAAGCGCCGCAAGAAGCGTGTCATCCCGTACGTCGAGGACCGCCGCAACATCCTGGTGCTGAAGCTGGACGAGCCGCTGCCGAGGCCGGCCGCGCTCTCACTCATGTACGCGCTGGAACGCGGTATCGAGGCCGCCTTCGAGTTGGAGGACTCCGAGCTGGCCGGCGAACTGCTCCCGCCGGACGACGGCCCCCGCGACCGGATGCTGTTCACCGAGGCGGCCGAGGGCGGTGCCGGTGTCCTGCGCCTGATGCAGTCCGAGCCCGAGGCACTGGCCCGCGCCGCGGCCGAAGCCCTGTCCATCTGCCACTTCGACGCCGACGGCACCGACCTGGGAGGCCCGCACCCTGACCGGCCCTGCGCCCTGGGCTGCTACGAATGCCTGCTCACCTACGGCAACCAGCTCGACCACGGGTCGATCGACCGCCACTCGGTGCGTGACCTGCTGCTGCGCTTCGCGGGCGCACGGGCGCAGACGACCGGCCAGGGCGAGACCCGCTCGGAGCAGCTGGCACGCCTGGCCGCGCAGTCGGACACCGCGCTGGAGGGCAGGCTCATCGCCTGGTTCAAGGAACGCGGTCTGCGGCTGCCCGACGAGGCGCAGACCTTCGTCACCGAGGCGCTCGCCCGGCCCGACTTCGTCTACCGGCTGCCCGGCGTCAACGTCGCGGTCTTCGTCGACGGACCCGTCCACGAACACGTGGCGGTCGCCGAACGCGACGCCGAAGCGGAGAACCGGCTGTTCGACAGCGGCTGGGACGTCGTCCGCTTCCCGCACGACGGCGACTGGGCCGTCATCGCGGAGGAGTTCGAACGCTACTTCGGGCCCGGCGTAGGGGCCTGAACCGGAGAACCGTCGCGACAACCGCAAAGGAATCCATCCCCCCGATGACGACCGCCTCCTACACCCCCGGTTCCCTGGTCTCCGCCCGCGACCGCGACTGGGTCGTGCTGCCGGAAAGCGCCCCCGACATGCTCGTCCTGCGTCCCCTGGGCGGGGCCGACGACGACATCGCGGCCGTCTTCCCGGACTTCGAGCCGGTGCGAAGCGCCGAGTTCGCGCCCCCGTCACCCGCCGACCTCGGCAACCACCGCGCCGCCGGCCTGCTCCGCTCGGCGCTGCGCATCGGCTTCCGCTCCGGCGCCGGCCCTTTCCGCTCACTCGCCGGGATCACCGTCGAGCCCCGCGCCTACCAGCTCGTCCCGCTGATGATGGCGCTGCGCCAGAAGACCGTACGCATGCTGATCTCCGATGACGTCGGCATCGGCAAGACCGTCGAGGCCGGCCTGATCGCGAGCGAGCTCCTCGCCCAGGGGAGCGCGCGGAGCCTCGCCGTGCTGTGCTCTCCCGCGCTGGCCGAACAGTGGCAGGAGGAACTGCGCAGCAAATTCGGCATCGACGCCGAACTGGTCCTGGCCTCCACGGTCTCCAAGCTGGAGCGTGGGCTCGACCTCGGCCAGTCCCTGTTCGACAGGCACCCGAACGTCGTGGTCTCCACGGACTTCATCAAGTCTCCCCGTCATCGCGACGACTTCGTGGACCACTGCCCCGACCTGGTCATCGTCGACGAGGCCCACACCTGCGTCGCCGCCGACGACAACAGCTCCGCGCAGAACCAGCTGCGCTACGAGCTCCTCCAACGCGTCGCCGACCCCAAGGTCGACCGTCACCTGATCCTGGTCACCGCGACCCCGCACAGCGGCAAGGAGAGCGCGTTCCGCAACCTCCTCGGCCTGGTCAGACCGGAGCTCGCGGAGGTCGACCTCGCCTCGGAGGAGGGCCGAAGGCTCCTCGCCGCGCACTTCGTGCACCGCAAGCGGGCCGACGTGCGCCAGTTCCTCACCGTGAACGACGGCCTGGCCGACGACGACCTCGCCGAGGAGACCGCCTTCCCCTCGGACCGGTACTTCAAGGACGAGACCTACAAGCTCTCCCCGGCCTACCGCGCCCTCCTCGACGACGCCATCGCCTACGCGGGCGAACGCGTGACCGCCGCCGGCGACCGGGGCAAGCGCGAGGCCCGGATCGCCTGGTGGTCGGCGATCGCGCTGCTGCGATCCCTGGTCTCCTCGCCACGGGCCGCCGCGCAGACCCTGCGCACCCGCTCCGCCGCCGCGACGGCCGCCACCGCCGAGGAGGCCGACAGACTCGGCGCCCCGCTGACCGGCGACTCATCCGACAACGACGCCCTGGAAGGTCTCGACGTCGCTCCTGGCGCGGAGACCAACGAGGCGGGGGTGCGCCTTGCGGAACTGGCCGACCGTGCGGCGCTGCTGGAGGGACCGGTCGCGGACCTGAAACTCGCGGCACTGACCAAGCACCTCAAGGCGCTGCTCGCCGAGGGACACCACCCGATCGTCTTCTGCCGCTACATCCCGACCGCCGAGTACGTCGCCGAGCACCTGGACGGCAAACTCGGCAAGAGGACCGTCGTGCGCGCGATCACCGGGACTCTCTCCCCGCAGCAGCGCCTGCAGCGCATCGAGGAGCTCGCCGACGCGGCGGGCGACGACCCCGCCGCCCGCCGCGTCCTGATCGCCACCGACTGCCTGTCCGAGGGCGTCAACCTCCAGCATCATTTCGACGCCGTCGTCCACTACGACCTCGCCTGGAACCCCACCCGCCACGACCAGCGGGAGGGCCGCGTCGACCGCTACGGCCAGAAGAGGGACATCGTCAAGGTCATCACCCTCTACGGCGGTGACAACGGCATCGACGGCAAGGTCCTCGAAGTCCTCATCGCCAAGCACCGCCGGATCCGTAAGGACCTGGGCGTCTCCGTCTCCGTCCCCGACGCGGCCTCCTCCGGGGTGACCGACGCGATCGTCGAATGGCTGCTGATGCGCAACCAGCGCCGCGAGCGGGAGATCCACCGGGGGCAGGACGCCCTCTTCGGCCTCGAAGAGCTCAGGGCGATCGACGAGAAGGCCACCGCGCTGGAGGCGGAGTGGAACTCCGCCGCGGAACGCGAGAGAACGTCCCGCTCCCGCTTCGCCCAGCGTTCCATCCACCCCGAGGAGGTCGCCCGCGAGGTCGCCGCGATCCGCGACACCCTGGGCCGGCCGGGGGAGATCCGTGACTTCGTCCGGCAGGCCCTGACCGCCCTCGACGGGGTCCTGCGCGACGACCCGAGCGGCACGGGAGACTTCACCGCGGACGTGAGCGGCACCTCCGCCGGGCTCCGTGACAGCCTCGCCCCCGTCATTGGAGGCGGCGCCGTCGAGTCGGGCCGCCCGGTCCCGTTCCGGGCGACGGCGGCGGTGGCGCGCGGCGAGGCCGCCCTGGTCCGCACCGATCCCGTGGTCGGCGCGCTCGCCGGTCACGTCCTCAACGCCGCCCTCGACAGCGGGGCCGACGGCCCCCGCCCCGCCCGCCGCTGCGGAGTGATCCGCACCGGGGCCGTCGGCACCCGCACCACCCTGCTCCTGCTCCGCTACCGCTTCCGCCTCACCCTGCCCTCCCGGGCGGGCGAGCGGCAGCTCGTCGCCGAGAACGCCCGCCTCCTGGCCTTCCGGGGCTCACCCGCGAACGCCGAGTGGCTGCCCAGCGAGGACGCCCTGTGCCTCCTCGACGCCACCGCCGACGAGAACACCGACGCCATGTTCGGCGAGCGGACC
This sequence comes from Streptosporangium canum, assembly GCF_900113865.1. Lineage (GTDB taxonomy): Bacteria > Actinomycetota > Actinomycetes > Streptosporangiales > Streptosporangiaceae > Streptosporangium > Streptosporangium canum. Next base: position 15,205 of record NZ_FOQY01000051.1, read on the forward strand.
ATGAGCCGCGTCCTCGCCGGGCTGCCCGCCGTCACCGCCCACCTGGAGGAGTACGGCGAGCAGCTCCGCGCGGAGCTGCTCGACTCCCACCGCCGGGTCCGCACCGCCTCCGGCGAGATCATCCGCGGTCTGGAAGTCATCACGCAGAGACCCGCCGACATCCTCGGCGTCTACGTCTACCTGCCCGCGTCCCAGGCCGCCGCTCCCACCGCCGCCGGAGGAATCGCCTGATGTCCGCCGTCACCCGCAACCAGGTCTTCTCCGCCGTCCACACCGTCGGGGGCCTCCTGCCCGCCGACATGCTGGTCCGTATCTCCGAAGGCAAAGACGTCAAGGGCTCCCTGCCCGCCGACTACCGCGTCGTCGGCTCACGGTCGGTGCGCGACGACGCCGAGCGACACTGGGAGTACCTCAAATCGATCTGGAAGGAGCTGCGGCTGAAGCTTCCCCGCACTCCGGAACCCGAGACCCCGGCCGACCACACGGGCCTCGCGATCACACAGTGGCTCGAACCGCTCTTCGAGGAACTCGGCTTCGGCGGCCTGACGGTGATCGGGGCGACGGGCATCACCTCCGACGACGGCGGCAAGACCTTCCCGGTCAGCCACCGCTGGGAGCACGTTCCCGTGCACCTGGCCGCGTGGAACGCCGCCCTGGACAGGCGTCCCGGCGGCGCGGGCACCGTCCCGCCGCAGTCGCTCGTCCAGGAGTGCCTCAACCGCGCCGAGGCCCACCTGTGGGGCGTCCTCACCAACGGACGCCGGCTGCGCCTGCTGCGTGACTCCAGCGCGCTCGCCACCGCCTCGTACGTCGAGTTCGACCTGGAGGCGATCTTCGATGGCGAGCTGTTCAGCGAGTTCGTCCTGCTCTACCGGGTGCTGCATTTCACCCGCTTCCGGGTCGGGGAGGGCGAGGCGCCGTCGGCGTGCTGGCTGGAGAAGTGGCGCGCCGAGGCGATCGAATCCGGCACCCGGGCGCTGGAGCACCACCGCGACGGGGTCCAGAAGGCCATCACCACGCTCGGCACCGGCTTTCTCAAGCATCCCGCAAACGCGGACCTCCGTAGGAACCTGGACGTCCACACCTTCCACGCCGCGCTGCTCCGCCTCGCCTACCGGCTGATCTTCCTCTTCGTCGCCGAGGACCGGGGCGTGCTGCACCACCCCGACGCCGGCGAGCAGGCATGCGACCGCTACGCCGACTACTTCTCCTCCGCCCGGCTCCGCCGTCAGGCGAGCCGCCGCCGGGGCACCGCGCATACCGACCTCTACCGGGCCCTGCGGATCGTCCTCGACGCGCTCGGCGATGAGAACGGCCGCCCGGAGCTGGGGCTGCCGGGCCTCGGCGGCCTCTTCGACGACGCCGAGACCGACGCCCCGCTGCGCGGCCTGTCCCTGGCCAACACCTACCTGCTGGAGGCCGTACGCCACCTCTCCCGGGTCCGGGACGTCAAATCGGCGCGCTGGCGTCAGGTGGACTACCGCAACATGGGCGCCGAGGAACTCGGCTCCATCTATGAGTCGCTCCTGGAGCTCGTTCCCAAGCACAGCGCCGTCGACAGCACCTTCGAGCTGGTCGATCGCCTCGGCAACGACCGCAAGAAGACCGGCTCGTACTACACCCCGAGCTCCCTGATCGAGACCCTGCTCGACTCCACCCTCGACCCGGTCATCGACGACGCGGTCAAGCGCGGCGAGCGGAAGGCGTCGGCCGCGAGGGAATCCGACCCCGCCGAGGGCATCGTCGCCGAGCTGCTGTCACTCACCGTCTGCGACCCGGCCTGCGGCTCCGGCCACTTCCTCGTCGCCGCCGCCCGCCGGATCGCCAAGCGCGTCGCCGCCGTACGGGAACGCAACCCGGAGCCCACCGTCGACGCGGTCCGCCACGCCCTGCACGAGGTCATCGCCCGCTGCGTGTACGGCGTCGACCTCAACCCGATGGCCGTCGAGCTGGCCAAGGTCTCGCTCTGGCTGGAGGCCCTGGAGCCGGGCAAACCGCTCGGCTTCCTCGACGCGCACATCAAGCATGGCAACGGACTGATCGGGGCGACGCCCACGCTGATGCGCGGCGGCATCCCGAACAAGGCGTTCAAGGCCGTCGAGGGGGATGACACCGGATTCGCGAAGTTCCTGGAGAACCAGAACGACAAGGAACGCGCGGGGCAGTTCACGCTGTTCGAGGTGCGTCAGGAGATGAAGGTGGCCAACACCGCCTTCGCCCCTGAGCTGCGCCGCATCACCGCGGCTCCCTCCGACGACCTCGCGGACGTCCACCGCCAGGCCGCCGCTTACCGTGACTGGGAGACCTCCGAGGCGTATGCCCGCGCGGTGCGGGTGGCCGACGCCTGGTGCGCGGCGTTCATGTGGCACAAGACCAAGGACGCGCCGCCCGCGATCACCGAGAAGGTCTTCCGCGCCCTGCAGGACCCGAAGGGCACGGCCGCCTCGGAGGGGACCCACAAGGAGATCGAACGGCTCCGCGACCAATACCGCTTCTTCCACTGGCACCTGGCCTTCCCCGACGTCTTCGTGGTCCCGGACGGCGACACCGGCGCGGACGTGGACCCGGCCACCGGCTGGGCAGGCGGCTTCTCCTGCGTCCTGGGCAATCCGCCGTGGGACAAGGTCGACTTCGAGGACAAGAAGTACTTCAGCGTCGTCGAGCCGTCGATCGCCGCGATCTCCGGGGTGGCGCGGCGGACCCGGATCGCCGAGTGGATGAAGGAGAACCCGGAGGCGGGGGAGCGTTACCTGACCGAACGCCGCAAAGTGAAATCCACATTCCACTTCACTGGCAAATCTGGAGTGTTCTCGTTCTGTCAAGCGGGCCTCAGTGTCAAGGGTGTTAATTCTCTTTTTCTGGACCATCTCTTCGTGGAACGGTTCTCGTCGATCATCGCGCCCATGGGTCGCCTTGGATGCATCGCTCCGACAACCATCGCGACAGGAGCTGGTGCGCAATACCTGTTCAGCGATCTCACCCGGCGCGGCGCCATCGCTTCACTGTATGACTTTGAAAACCGCAAGCCACTATTCGTTGGGGTGCACTCCAGCTATAAGTTCTGCTTGCTTTCCCTGACTGGCCGGGGGCTACGAGAACCGGTCGCGGAGTTCGCATTCTTCCTTGAAGAAATCGGAGACCTCGACGATGTCGGCCGAGTCTTCGCGCTCAGCCCGGAAGAGATCGCGATCATCAACCCCAACACCGGAAGCCTGCCTATCTTTCGCACCCGCCGCGATGCCGATCTCACCACTGCAATCCACCAACGCATCCCGGTTCTGAAAAGCGAGATCGTCGAAAACAGAAATCCCTGGGAAGTCAACTTCAAGAATCTTTTTAATAGCACCGACGACTCAGATCTCTTCAATGCGAGTGAAGCCTTAGAGTCCAGTAATTGGGGGCGAGAGGGGAACGTCTATATCCGGGACGGAAAGCGAATGCTTCCAGTGTATGAGGGAAAGATGGCTCACATTTTTGACCATCGCTGGAACCGATACTATGGCGCCGGGGACAATGACTATGAGGCCGTCCCGATAGCCACTAAGATTGACGCATACGGTGTAACGAACCCTCGGCGGTGGATCCAGGAAGACGGACTCGTTCTAACCACTCGCAATAAAAAGGACGTCAAGATTCCAGGCGTATCTCTGAGGCTAGAAGAAGAAGGGTGGAGCCACGACTGGCTGTGCGGCTGGCGAGATATTGCTCGCACAACTGACGAGCGCACCGCCATCCCTGCCTTTATTCCCCGCGTAGCATCCGTAGAGACCTTTACGCTGATGTTGCCGACGGCTACTCCCATGCTTACCAGTGCCCTCGTCGCCGCACAATCCTCGCTGGTCTTCGACTTTGTCGCCAGGCAAAAGGCAAGCGGGGCACATATGGGACGCAGGATATGGAAGCAGCTGCCCGTTCCCAGTCCCGAGATGCTGGAACCCCACACGCCGTTCATCACTCCCCGTGTCCTTGAACTTGTGTACACCGCGCACGAAATGGCCGGGCTCGCCCGTGACCTCGGTGACTCCGGCGCCCCCTTCCAATGGGACGAGGAGCGCCGTGCCCGGATCCGGGCCGAGCTGGACGCCTACTTCTTTCACCTCTACGGGATCGCCCGCGAGGACGCGGACTACATCCTGGAGACCTTCCAGTCCGACTCGGGCGGCGGTCTCAAGAACAATGAGATCGCCAAGTACGGCACCTACCGCACCAGGGACCTCGTCCTGGCCGAGTACGACCGCATGGCCGCCGCCGGTGTCAGCCTGACCGCCCCTCTCATCGACGGCGAGAACTACACCTCCATCCTCACCCCGCCCCCGGGCCACGGCCCCCGCCATCCCGCGGCGCACGCCGTACCCGCCGCTCGGCCGGAAGCCGGAGGAGCCTGATGTCCAGCCCCTACCCCCTGTTCCGGCTCCGTCTGCCCGATGGCGGACCCGTCGCGCGCGGCCGGCTTCTGGATGAGGAAGGGGCCAATGGCAGCCAGAAGTTCGTGGTGCTGGCCGGGTCGCCGATCCGGCGGGAGGTCGTGCCGTCGTTCGAGAAGCGAGTCGCCTCCGCACACAGATCCCGTCAGGAACTGATCGACGCCGGCCTGATCGCGGAGTCCACGACCTTGCCGGGATATCTGGAGGCGACAGCGGACATCGTCTGCGGCTCACCCTCGGCCGCCTCAGCGATCGTGCTCGGTCGTAGCTCCAACGGGTGGACCAACTGGAAGAGCGACGACGGGCACCCGCTCGGCGACTTCGTCGACCAGACGGCGTGGGGACCCAGCCGTATCTGGCTGGTCCGGGGGTCCAATGTGGCCAGGGTCGACATGGTCAGGCAGCTCTGGCTTCCCGAGGGGTGGGTGAGCCTCGCGGCGAGTCGGTTGCGTGAGGGCGTCGAACCAGGCATGAGCAAGAACCGGCTGCGCGGTCTCGTGGAGGAGGACTACGAGTCCACCGTCACCTACACCCAGCGAATCCGGCTGGTCGACGACGTCCACTTCTTCCTGTCCCGGATGAAGCGCGGAGACACCGTCTGCACGATCTCCGGCGGCATGCTGTACGTCGGCGAGATCGCCGGTGAGGTCCGGCAGGTGGCATCCGAGGGGGGACGGTCGAACCTGCGGCGCCCGGTGGAGTGGCAGAGCATTGGTTACCCCTACGAGGAACTACCCGAGGAGCTCCAGCAGAAGCTGTCCGTCCAGCACGACATCGTCGATCTCACTCCCGTCCAGGCGCTGGTGGTCGGCCTCGGCCGGAGTGACGAGGAGCTGGCCGATGTGGCCCGGGACGTGGCGGGCGACCTGAGCATGGAGGCCGCCGCACTCGACGCCCGGCGGAAGGTGGAGCTGCCCGAGCCCACCGGGGAACTCGTGGAGGAGCTTCTGGTCCATGACGTGGAGTGGTTGCGCGAGGTGCGCGATCTGCTGTCGGACGAGCGGCAGGTGATCTTCTATGGGCCGCCCGGCACGGGTAAGACCTACCTGGCGCTCAAGCTGGCCGAGTTCTTCGGCGCCGGGGCCGAGCAGGTCAAGCTGGTGCAGTTCCATCCCTCGTATGCCTACGAGGACTTCTTCGAGGGCTTCCGTCCTCAGGAGGATCCGGAGACCCGGGAGGTGGCCTTCCGGCTCACTCCGGGACCGCTGCGCGAACTCGCCGACCTCGCCTCGCGGGAGGGCAACCGGCGTGTTCCGCACTTCCTGATCATCGACGAGATCAACCGGGCTAATCTGGCGAAGGTCTTCGGTGAGCTGTACTTCCTGCTGGAGTATCGCGATAGGTCGGCACGGCTCACCTACTCCGGTGACGACTTCTCGCTGCCGCCGAACCTGTTCGTCATCGGCACCATGAACACCGCCGACCGTTCCATCGCCCTGGTGGACGCCGCCATGCGCCGCCGCTTCGCGTTCGTCGAGCTCTCGCCTCGCACCGAGCCGACCCGCGGGCTGCTCCGCCGCTGGCTCGCGCGAGAAGGGCGGGACACCGAGCCGGCCAAGCTCCTCGACGCACTCAACTCCCGCATCACCGACCCGGACTTCCAGGTAGGGCCTTCCTACCTGATGAAGGACGGGGTCTACCGCGACGGCGGGCTCGAACGCGTCTGGCGTACGAAGATCCTGCCGCTGCTGGAGGAACATCACTACGGGGAAGGCGTGGACGTCGAAGGGCGCTACGGGCTGCGAGCGCTGCGCGCCGCCATCGCGCCGTCTCCGAAGACGGCGGAATCCGATCCGTCGTGACGGTCATCGAGCTCGCCGAGCACGGTGCGCCACTCTCGGTCGTGCTCGACGACGCCGCCGGACGGGCGCTCGCCGCCTCCGGCCTCGTTGAGGCGGCACCCGACCCATGGTCTCCCGGGCGGTGGCGGGTGACGGCCGGGGGCAAGGTGGGCGTGGCGACGGTGACCGTGCCCGGTGGCGGTGCGGTCACCGTACGGATCACCCCCAAGGTGCCCATCGCCAGGCTCCTGTTCCTCCTCGGCTACAGCCTCGACCCGAAGGGATGGCGGACCGAGGAGGTGCCGGTGGACGAGGAGCCCGAGCTGCTGCACGTCCTCGCCCGTCTCTTCGCGCCGCAGGCGGAGACGGCCCTGCGGCAGGGGCTGATCCAGGGTTATCGCACCGCCGAGGAGACCGCCCTCATCGTGCGCGGACGCATCCGCGAGGCCGACCAGATCCGCAGGCATCACGGCAGGCTCATGCCATTGGAGATCGTCCACGACGACTACACCGCCGACATCGCCGAGAACCGGCTGCTGCGCACCGCCTGCGAACGGCTTCTCCGGCTGCCCGGCGTCCCCGGTGACGTCCGGGGCAGGTTGCTGCGGCTACGGGCCCGGCTGGCCGACATCATGGTGATCGGTACCGGTCAGGAACCTCCCAAGTGGCGGCCCAGCCGCCTCAACGCCCGCTACCACAGGGCGCTGCGCCTCGCTGAGATCGTGCTGCGGGGCGCCTCGGTCGAGCACCGGCCCGGTGACGTCATCGTGAGCGGTTTCCTCTTCGACCTGGCCAAGGTCTTCGAGGACTTCGTCACCGTCGCCCTGCGGGAGGCCCTGGCCGACAGCGACGGCCACTGCGTCCTTCAAGCCACCGGCTACCTCGACGAACGCGACGCGATCCGCATGGCTCCGGACTTCGTCTGGTACGCGGAGGATGGCACTCCGCTCGCCGTGGCCGACGCCAAGTACAAGGCCGAGAGACCCAAGGGGTTCCCGGACGCGGACCTCTACCAGATGCTCGCCTACTGCACCGCGCTCAACCTACGGGAGGGGCACCTGGTCTACGCGAAGGGCGATGCCCCGCACGCGGCCCATCGCGTCCGGCATGCCGGGATCACCCTCCACCAGCACGCCCTCGAACTCGACCAGCCGCCGGCCGGACTGCTCGCCGAGGTGCAGGCCCTGGCCCGGCGGCTGACCGCGTCCGTGCCCGCGTGACGTTGAGGCGTCAGCCGAACGCGCCGTCCTTGACCCCCCGGATGAACGCGCGCCATTCGTCCGGGGCGAAAGTCAGCACGGGCCCGCCGACGTCCTTGGAGTCCCGTACGGCCCGGCCTCCACCAGGGAGCGCCGCGACCTCAACACAGTTGTCACCCGAGCCGGAGTAGGAGCTCTTCCGCCAGGTGAGGCGGGGCTGAGTAGGGTTCACAGTTCCGCCCTTGATGACTTTCTAATGGTCGAATCTGCCGTTCTTGACGCCTTCGATAAAGGCAGACCACTCCCTACGGGTGAAAATCAAGCCCGGCTCGTCAGGGGCTTTCGAATCGCGCACCGCGACGATTCCGGGAATGTTCCGGGCGACTTCGACGCAGTTGTTGCCGTCACCTTGGCTGAGTGTGCTCTTGTGCCATTGGGCGTCAGATAGGTCCATCGGTGCCTCACAGCCGGTCGATCAGTGCGGACAGGTACGCGATCGAGGCGTCAGCTCCAAGTGCGTCGGCCACGAGGCGCTGCATCATTAGGTTATAGCGTTCGAGATGCTGGGGCTCTTCGAGATAGAGATTGTCTGTCGGGGTCTCGATGTAGACGACGTTCTGATCGGTGGGATCAGGGAACCCCAGAATGACGAACTGACCAGACATGCCTACATGCGGGCCCGCCGACAACGGCATGACCTGGACGGTCACATGCTCAAGCGGATGGGTATCGATCAGCTTACGAAGTTGCTCGCGCCTGACATCCGTGTCGCCTACCGGCCGTAGAAGGGCCGCCTCGTCGATGACCGCGCGGTAGCGGGGTGGATTCGGGCGCCGCAGAATCTCCTGTCGGCGCATTCGGGCTTCTACGCGCTTGTCGATCTCGGCGGGGTCAGCCATAGAGGTTCGGATCAACTCGGCCGTGTAGGCGGAGGTTTGCAGCAAGCCGGGGATCACAAGGGGCTCGAAGGTATCAATTGAGGATGCCTCCGCTTCGAGCCCCACGTAGGAACCGGTAAGGACGCCCCTGTACTGCTCCCACCATCCGCGTTCCCGGGCGCTCCGCGCGAGATCCATGAGCGCTTCCCGTTCGGGGTCGGCCACCTTATAGAGGCTGAGCATGTCCCGGATGTCGCGAGGCCGTGGCCGGGCGGTTTTCCCCGCTTCGAGGCGCGAGATCGTGGCCCGCGACATGTCGAGGGACTGCGCGACCTCCTCCATGGTGAGGCCGGCGGCCTCGCGGAGACGCCGTAGTTCGGCGGCCAAGCGCCGACGGCGCACCGTTGGACTCCGGCCACTGAACGTCATCGATTACCTCCAGAGCGTAGGAATGCTGATCGTAGAGCAATCGGCGCAAGGGGAGACATGTCGGTCGAGTTTCAAAATGAGAGTTGCATTTTTAGCGGTGCAGACAACATCATAGGCGCGTCAGGCGAACACATTGAGTGAGTAGACAGTCACGATATGGAACTTGTGTCGCTGATCTGGTCGGACTCCGTCCTGCTCCACGGGCCCGTGCACGGGAGGCACGGTGCTCGCCGATGACCTTCTCGCTGTTCCGGTGCGGCCGGAGCGTACGTGGTGAGGTGACCGACCGCAGCGCCGTCTGGCCGGCCCTCCTGTCGGCCGGTCCGGACGCCGAGCACGGACGCGGCCTGGCGATCGTCGCGGCCTACGCCGACCGGTGGGGCGTCGAGCCCGCACCCGAGGGCAAGACCGTCTGGTTCGTCTGCGCGGAGTGGAGGTCCCGGTGAACGGCTCGCTGTCCCTGACGGACGCGCACGAGGACGTGCGCGTCTGCGCGGGGTGCGGCACCCGCGTGGTCACGCTGGCCGCCGCCGTACGCATGATCTGGGCCGACGTCATGGACGCCGCGATCCCATCCGACGTCGCCGAGCGGGTCACCGCACCGGTCGCCGCCATCTGGGTCGACGTGTCCTGCAACCCGGTCTGCCCATCGGACGGCGGTGAGCCGTGCCCTGACTGACCGCGATCCCGCGCCGGATGACCGGGCCTCGCCGCCCGGCGCGGGATCACCGGATATGGCTGCCGGACGGCCGAACCCGGCCTCCGTGCTGAAAAACATCGCACGGTAGACGGTCGCGGTCGTATGATCCACTTTCTCCGGTCGCCCCCCACAGGAGGTTCGCCCATGCCCCAGCTCGCCTTCGCCAACAGCTTCTGGGAGTCCTACGACCGCCTGGAGAAGCCACTCAAGGCGGGGGTGCGCAAGGCCATGGAGAAGTTCCAGCGGCTCACCATCGCGGAGCTGTACGCCGATGAGGGCCTGCACCTGGAGTCGGTGACCAACGCGCGGGACCCGAGAATGCGGACCATCCGCATCACCCTCGGCTGGCGCGGCGTGGTGCTGGCGCCGGACGACGGAAGCGATGTCTTCCTGCTGCTGAACGTCCTTCCCCACCAGGAGGCCTACGGCTGGGCGGCCAAGCGCCTCTACACCGTCAACACCGCCACCCGCGCCCTGGAGGTGCGCAACGTCGTCGCCATCGAGCAGCTCACGCCCGCTCTCGAAAAGGCCGCGGCCGCGGCGCCGGCGCTGCTGCTCTCCCGCCACTCCGACACGGTGCTGCGCGACCTCGGCATCGACGACCAGGTGCTGCGCGCCGTACGGACGATCATCGACAAGCCGCAGCTGGAGGCGTTCGCCTCGCTGTTCCCCGAGGACCAGTTCGAGGTGCTGCAGTTCCTCGCGGAAGGCTTCTCACCCGAGGAGGTCTACCGGGACGTCGTCGCCGAGCGCCGGCCCGCCGACGCCGCGCCTGAGTCCACCGAGAGCCTCGCGATGGCCATCGCCAACACCGCCAGCCGTATCACCCTCATCACCGAACCCGACGAGCTGGCCGAGATCCTCGACAAGCCGTTCGCGGCGTGGCGGGTTTTCCTGCACCCGTCCCAGCGGCGGGTGGCCTACCGGGGCTCCTACAACGGGTCGGCGCAGGTGACGGGCGGTCCGGGAACGGGCAAGACGGTCGTCGCCCTGCACCGGGTCAAACACCTGCTCTCCCGCTCACCCGGCAGCCGGGTACTGCTCACCACCTACACCACCGCTCTGGCCAGGACACTGCGCGAGAACCTGGCGCTGCTCCTCGACGACGGCAAGCAGCTGGCCCGGGTGGACGTCACCACCGTGAACGCCTTCGCGCACCGCGTCGTCCGCGACCTGTCCGGGCGTGCGCCGTCCCCGATCGGGGACGCCGACGAACGGCAGATCTGGCGGCGGGTCCGCCGGCAGTTCGACCTGCCGTGGACGGAGCAGTTCCTGGCGCAGGAGTTCCGGCACGTCGTCCTCGCCCAGCGCGTCAGCAGTGGCGAGGAGTATCTGCGGGCCGAACGGCGGGGGAGAGGCTCGGCGCTCGGGCCGCGTCAGCGGGAACGGGTCTGGCAGGCGATGGAGGCGTTCTCGGCGGAGTTGCGTACGGCGGGCGTCACCACCCACCTGCAGATGTGCGCGCGGGCCACCCTTCTGCTCGGCGGCGCGGATCTCACCCGGCACGGCTACGACCACGTGGTCGTCGACGAGGCCCAGGACCTGCACCCCGCGCAGTGGCGGGTGCTGCGCGCGGCGGTCCCGGAAGGACCGGATGATCTCTTCATCACGGGTGACCCGCACCAGCGGATCTACGACTCCCGGGTGTCGCTCGGCGTCATCGGCATCTCCGTCACAGGACGCAGCAGCCGGTTGCGCGTCAACTACCGCAACACGGCGGAGATCCTCACCTGGTCGACCGGGGTACTCGGCGAAGCGCGGATCGAGGAGCTCGGCGGCGGAGGCGACGACAGCCTGGCGGGCTACCGCTCCCTGCTCCACGGCAAGCGGCCGCACACCGCCGGCCATCCGACGGAGCAGGCCGAGGTGACGGCGCTCGTGGAGCAGGTGAAGGACTGGATCGGGCAGGGCGTCCGGCCGAGTGAGATCGCCGTCTGCACCCGGTTCAACGTCCTGCTGGACAAGGTGAACGACCGGCTGACGGCCGCGGGCATCCCCGCGGTCCGGGTGAAGGACCACCCCGGTGTGGACGTCGAAGGGGTGCGTCTGACGACCATGCACGCCATGAAGGGGCTGGAGTTTCGCTGCGTCGCGGTGGCGGGGGTGAGCGCGAGCGCATTCCCCTTCGCACGGGAGATCACGCCGCCGGAGGTGGACCGGATACAGCACGACAGCGACATGCTCAGGGAACGCTGCGTGCTCTTCGTCGCGTGCACCCGGGCCCGTGACGCACTGCACGTGTCCTGGAGCGGGACGCCCAGCCCGTTCCTGTCGCCTGTTTCCACATCTCATTGAGGAGGCGCAGGGGCGGGGCGTAGGGCACCGTCGCTGAGGCCGTCACGCGCCGGCGCGACCACTGAGCTCGGCAAGTTTCTTACGATCATGTCCGGCAGCGTCGACGACCTGGAGAAAGCGGCCCCCGCGCAGCGGTAGCGGCACGCCAGGGCCCACCGTCGGTGAGAGCGGCATGGATGCCTTGGCGCTTTCGCCGAGCGCGACCCCGGCCGCTGAGCATGACGCCGGCGTCACGCGACCCCGGCCGGCACCGTCGGTCGGGTGGACAGCGGACCGCAACGCGACCGCGTCGACGGAAGAAAACCAGACGTACTACTCGAAGCTGGTTAGATCGAGCGAGGCGACGCCGAGGGAGACCGCGGAAGCGGCCTCACATGTACAGGCCCCACCTATCCAGGCCCCGCATCCCCACATATACGGATGGAGACACGATGAGCATGGCCATGAGTCCGGACGCGCAGTCGCCTGCGCCGCATGCCGCCGACAGCCACGATCTGATCCGTGTGCAGGGCGCGCGTGAGAACAACCTCAAGGACGTCAGTATCGAGATCCCGAAGCGCCGGCTGACGGTGTTCACCGGCGTCTCCGGCTCGGGCAAGAGCTCGCTGGTGTTCGGCACGATCGCCGCGGAGTCGCAGCGGCTGATCAACGAGACCTACAGCGCCTTCGTGCAGGGCTTCATGCCGACGCTGGCGCGGCCGGAGGTCGACGTCCTCGAAGGGCTGACGACGGCGATCATCGTCGACCAGGAGCGGATGGGCGCCAACTCCCGCTCCACCGTCGGCACCGCCACCGACGCCAACGCGATGTTGCGGATCGTCTTCAGCCGGCTCGGCGAGCCAAGTGCCGGGCCGTCGTTCCACTACAGCTTCAACCTGCCCGCCGGCGCCTGCCCGCGCTGCGAGGGCATGGGCAGCGTGACCGACATCGACCTGTCCCAGCTCTACGACGACTCCAAGTCGCTCAACGAGGGCGCGATCACCGTCCCCGGCTACAGCATGGACGGCTGGTACGGCCGGATCTTCAGCGGCTGCGGCTTCTTCGACCCCGACAAGCCGATCCGCGACTACACCGAGACCGAGCTGCGTGACTTCCTCCACCGCGAGCCGACCAAGATCAAGATTGACGGCATCAACCTGACGTACGAGGGTCTGGTTCCGAAGATCCAAAAGTCGATGCTGTCGAAGGACAAGGAGGCGCTGCAGCCGCACATCCGGGCGTTCGTGGAGCGGGCGGTCACCTTCACCGCCTGTCCCGAGTGCGGCGGCAGCCGGCTCAACGAGGCGGCCCGCTCCTCCCGGATCAAGGGGGTCAACATCGCCGACGCCTGCGCGATGCAGATCAGCGATCTGGCCGAATGGGTCCGCGGTCTGGAGGATTCGTCGGTGGCGCCGCTGCTGGCCACGCTGCAGCAGTCCCTGGAATCGTTCGTGGAGATCGGGCTGGGCTACCTGTCGCTGGACCGGCCCTCGGGCACGTTGTCGGGCGGTGAGGCGCAGCGCGTCAAGATGGTCCGCCATCTGGGCTCCTCGCTCACCGATGTCACCTATGTCTTCGATGAGCCGACCACGGGGCTGCACCCCCATGACATCCAGCGGATGAACGATCTGCTGCTGCGGCTGCGGGACAAGGGCAACACGGTGCTCGTCGTGGAGCACAAGCCGGAGACGATCGCGATCGCCGATCATGTCGTCGATCTGGGTCCGGGGGCCGGTACGGCGGGCGGCGCGGTCTGTTTCGAGGGCAGTGTCGAGGGGTTGCGGGCCGGCGCCACCCTCACCGGCCGTCATCTGGACGACCGGGCCGCTCTCAAGCAGACGGTGCGCACCCCCTCCGGCGTGTTGCAGATCCGCGGTGCGCGGGCGCACAACCTGCGCGATGTCGACGTCGACATCCCGCTCGGGGTGCTGGCGGTGGTGACCGGGGTGGCCGGGTCGGGGAAGAGTTCGCTGGTGCACGGGTCGATCCCGGCGGGTGCCGGGGTGGTGTCGATCGGCCAGGGGGCGATCCGCGGCTCGCGGCGCAGCAACCCGGCGACCTACACCGGGCTGCTGGAGCCGATCCGCAAGGCGTTCGCGAAGGCCAACGGGGTCAAGCCGGCGCTGTTCAGCGCCAACTCGGCGGGGGCGTGCCCCAACTGCAACGGCGCGGGCGTCATCTACACCGATCTGGCGATGATGGCCGGGGTGGCGACCGTCTGTGAGGAGTGCGGGGGCAAGCGGTTTCAGGCCTCGGTGCTGGAGCACCGTCTGGGCGGCCGGGACATCAGCGAGGTGCTGGCGATGTCGGTGAGCGAGGCCGAGGAGTTCTTCGGCGCGGGTGCGGCGCGCACGCCGGCCGCGCACGCGATCCTGGGGCGGCTCGCCGACGTCGGGCTCGGTTATCTCAGTCTCGGCCAGCCGCTGACCACGCTGTCGGGTGGTGAGCGGCAGCGGTTGAAGCTGGCCACGCACATGGCCGACAAGGGTGGTGTCTACGTTCTGGACGAGCCGACCACCGGTCTGCACCTGGCCGATGTCGAGCAGTTGCTCGGTCTGCTGGACCGGCTGGTGGATTCGGGTAAGTCGGTGATCGTGGTGGAGCATCATCAGGCGGTCATGGCGCACGCGGACTGGATCATCGACCTCGGTCCGGGGGCCGGTCACGACGGCGGCCGGATCGTGTTCGAGGGCACGCCCGCCGATCTCGTCGCCGCCCGCTCGACGCTGACCGGCGAGCACCTCGCGGCCTACGTCGGCGCCTGACCGGGGCCCTCGCGGACACCGTGGGACGAGTTCTCTCATCTGTTGCGACTCGTCCCACACGCTGCCCTGCATCCGGCTTCACATCACGCCGCGAGGCTCTCACCCGTGCTTCCGTGACGGACTCAGCGAGTACTCAGTGAGTGGAGAACCCGCCGTCGACGAAGATCGCCTGCCCGGTGACGTAACCGGAGGCGCGGCCGGCCAGGAACACCGCCGCGCCGGCGAAGTCCTCGGCCAGACCGTTGCGCCCGACCATCGTGCGCGCGGCCAGCGCCGCCACCTTCTCGGGGTCGGATGACAGCCGGGCGTTGAGCGGCGTCATCACGAATCCCGGCACGAGCGTGTTGCAGGTGACGCCACTCGGCGACCACGCCTCGGCCTGTGAGCGGGCCAGCGACTCCAGCGCTCCCTTGGAGACGCCGTAGGCGCCGCTCTGGACGAACGCCCTGTGTGCCTGCTGGGAGCTGATGTGGATGATCCGCCCGAATCCCCGTTCCGCCATACCGGGACCGAACCGCTGTCCCAGCAGGTAGGGCGCTTCCAGGTTCACCGCCATCGTGACGTCCCACACGTCATCGCCCAGCTCGGCCATCGGCGGGCGCAGGTTGATCCCGGCGCTGTTCACGAGGATGTCGGGCTCCCCGAACGCCTCGACCGCCTTCTCGGCCGCCACCCGCACACCATCGCGTGTGCTCAGGTCCGCGCTCACCCAGGCCGCACGGCAGCCGTGGGCCGTCAGCTCGTCGACCGTGGCGATCAGGTCCGCCTCCCTGCGCGCGACGACCACGACGCTCGCCCCCGCGCGCGCGAGGGCCCCGGCTATGGCGCGGCCGATGCCGGAACTCCCGCCGGTCACCACGGCGACCCGGTCGTCCAGCGAGAACAGTTCGGACAGGTAAGGCTGTGTGGTCATGGCGGCACACTTTAGAGGATCGACTCCGGAGCACCGAACGGGGCCGGTGCGCCTGACGGGCAGCGGGTCGATCGAGATCGATGTGGACGGCGAGGTCCGGGGGCTGGTGCGCCTGACGGACATCGGGCAGGAGGCGACGGGCGCCCCCTCGCGGCCGGCCGAGACGGCCCTGCGGTGTTACCGGCGGCCGGCGGCGGCGGGGCTGTCCCAGGTGGCGGAGGTCAGCGTGCCGCGATCGCGGTAGGCGCGCATGATCTCGACGTGCAGCGGGTGCCGGACGAACGCCCGCAGGTCGCTCTCGGCCCGCCACACCGACACCGACCCGATGCGGCGGCGCGGCAGGTCGGCCCAGAGCCACACTCCGATCGCGCCCGCCAGCTCCGGCCACAGCCCGCTCAGCCGCCACCCCGCAAGGCAGGCGCGCGGCAGGTCGACGATCCGGTGCACGCGGAAGTCGGTGCGGCTGACCACGACCGGCCCGTCGCCGCGGGGCTCGGGGCCCGGGATCCAGCGCGACCGGATCACGCGGCCAGCGCCTTCGCGGCGTCGCGGGTCTCATCGCTGAACGGCGTGGGCCGCAGCGTGGCGGGGTCGAGGTTGACGTTCACCCGGCGGCCCTCGGCGTGCACGGTCTGGCCGTCGGGCGACAGGACGCGGAAGCCGTAGATGCCGCTGGTGTTGCCCATGCGCTCCATCCAGAAGTGCACCAGTGGCTCGCCCGCGCCCATGATCGGCACGTGATAGGTGATCTGGAACTCCCGGACCGCGAGGAAGACGTCCTTGAACCGGGACCGGGCCGGGTCGAAATGCCAGCCGAGTTCGGTCCAGAAGGCGCTGATGGCGCGTTCGACGAGCACGCCGTAGTGGGCGTTGTGCAGCAGGCCCATGGCGTCGAGGTCGTCGAAGTGCACCTGGACGGGACGGGTGTGGGACAAAGGTCAGTCCTCCGGGAGGATCGAAGGGTCGGTGGCGAGCGCGCGCAGCCGGTCGAGGACCGCTCTGCGGGCGTGGCGGTAGGCGGCGTCGCTGTCGCGCAGCCGGGCGTGGGTGACGGCGGCCTCGCCCAGCGCCTCGATCTCGTAGGCGAGCTGGGCCGGGTCGGCGGTCAGCTCGCCGAGGTCGACGGCGTCTTGGACCCGGTGTTCGAGGTAGCCGAGCCAGTCGTCCATGGCGGCGGCGACGCCGTCCCTGACCGGGCCGGGACGGTCGTCGAACTCGACCTGGGCGACGAAGAAGAAGCAGCCGCCGGGGAGCACGCCGTCGGCGTAGAAGGCGAGGCGGGACTCATGGAGGGCGAACAGCCGCCTGAGGCCTCTGGGGGCGGTGGCGGTGGGGGCGATCACCCGCTCGAGCCAGAGGCGGCGGGCCCGGTCGATGCAGTCGAGCTGGAGCTGCTCCTTGTCGCGCCAGTGGGCGAAGAACCCGGATTTGCTGACGCCGGCGGCCTCGGCCAGGCGGCCCAGGGAGAGGCCGCCCAGACCGTCGACGGAGGCCAGGGCGACGGCCTGGTCGAGGATCGCTTCGCGGCTGCGCTGGCCGCGCAGTTTTCTTCCGTCGGGCATGGAGGAAACGGTAACACAATAAGACCGATCGGTCGTTCTTTTTTTTATTGGAACGACCACCGCAGGGCCCCATGGATGGGAGGACGGCACCGTACGGCCTCCGGAAGATCCGCCGCGATGTCCTGGCCCACGTCCCGGCCCGTCCACCACAGCCGCCCCCCGGTGCGGTCGCCGTACGGGAGGGGGTCAGGGCGCGGGTGGCGTGCCGTCCGGGTCCGGTGGCAGGGGGCGCCCGCCGCCGGGCAGTTCCGGCCGGGCCTCGGCCGCCTGGCGCAGCGCGTCATCGGAGCTGGGGTGGATCTCGAAGGCCTTGCGGAGGCCGGTGATCGTCAGCACGCGTGCCAGGGGTCCGTGAACGCCGCTGAGGACGAAACGGGTGCCCGTCGCCTCGCTGTGCTGCAGGGCCGAGACCAGCTCGCTCAGCCCGACCGAATCGCAGAAGGTGACCTCCGTCAGGTCCACGATGAGAAAGGGACTGTCGGGCCCGTCCCAGATGCGGCGTAGCTGCTCCCGTAAGAGCGGGGCTGAATGGAACCCGAGCTCTCCGCCGACGCGGACCACGGCCGCGTTCTCGCGGAGGTCGCACGAGATGGTGAACGCCGAGCCGTGCCCGGCACCGAACAACATGATGAGCTCCTTACGCCTACGGGTTTCAGGGCAGGCGTGTCCCTTCCTATCAGTGTTACGGATCTCCTCACGCACGCCGAGAGCCGGCGGCGGTCGCGCGGCCCATCCCGCCGGCCGTACATGCCCGCCGCCGTCACCGGCCGCCGGGTTCACGCGATGACCGGGAGGCCGTCGCGGGCCGTCGGTAGGATGAGCGTGGTCGCGCCGGCCCTGATCGTCTTCCCGCCGTACGGGCCGGTGAGCGGCCGCGAAGGATGTGAGGAAGCGGGTGAGCGACGTGGACGTCCCGCGGGCCGCCACGGGCCGGAGATCGGCATCGGCGCGGCATTCCGGGCATCCCGCCCGCCCTGATTGGAGAGGTGCCCGGTGACCGCTGCCGTCCGATTCACCCTTGAAAGCGGTGCGCAGCAGGCTGTGGCGCCGGTGCAGGTGATCGCGCTGTCGGGTGATCTCGACTTCACCAACGCCGAGCAGTTGCGCGACGACATCCAGGCCGCCCTCACCCCGGACCATCGGGATCTGGTGCTGGACCTGACCGGGCTGGACTTCTGTGATTCCACCGGGATCAGGATCTTCCTGGCCATCCGTAAACTCCTGCAGGAGCGCGGCGGCGCCGTCGCCCTGGCCGGCCTCAACTCCCGGCTCACCAGGATCTTCCGGCTGACCGGGCTCGCCCAGGCCTTCACCGTCCAGCCCACCGCCGCCGACGCCGTCACCCTCCTGCGCTCCCGCCCCTGACCCCGCCTCCGGCGCGTACGGCGCCGGCGGGCGATCGCCGGACCCGTCCACGGCTCCCGCCTGAGACGCCTGAGACCCCTGAGACGGCTGAGACGGCTGAGACGGCTGAGACGGCCGACGGGACAGGGAGGCGTCCGGCAGGGACGGCGGTCCGGATGAGCTCCGGGGAACGTCTCCCGGCGGGTGGCCACCCACTGCGGCTCAGCGGGCGGCCAGCGACTCTTCCCACCCCCGCTTCCCCGCAAGAGGAGGACCAATCGCCTCCAGCGGGAGGAGACCGGTCGAGGGCTCGGCGCGGGGCTCAGCCGGTGTCCCAGGACAGGACGAGCGTGGTGTGCCGTTTGCGGATGACCAGCCCGCCGACGGGCACGGCGCCGACATGGGCGTCGACGCGCAGTCCGTCCGTCATCGGACGTCCTGCCCTGTCCCATGCCTCGATGTGGGCGACGAGATCACCGGCGAGCCTGGCCGCGTCGGGTCCGAAGGCCCGCGCGACGAGGGTGTCGTACGCTTCCGACTCCAGCACGCAGAGGCTGTCGCCTTCGACGATTCCGATGACCATCTTGAAGCCCCGCAGGTCGAGGGGGCCCGACGCCAGCCGGCCGGGCTGTGTCTCCGACAGGGTGCACCAGCGGGGTTCGCGCACCGCCAGCCACAGGCTCAGCCCGTCGACGAGCTGCGCGAGCCCCGTGTTCACCTCGGAGAACAGCTCGGTGACCGGGCCGTCGAGCGCCGTCAGAAGGTCGCCGATCTCGCCCCCCTCCGGCAGCGAGATCGTGAGATCGGATCCGGGATCCAGCACCCGGGTCGTCTCCGGGCCGGCGGAGGGACCTCGCATCCGCATGAACCCGCAGGGC
Source organism: Streptosporangium canum (assembly GCF_900113865.1). Taxonomy (GTDB): domain Bacteria; phylum Actinomycetota; class Actinomycetes; order Streptosporangiales; family Streptosporangiaceae; genus Streptosporangium; species Streptosporangium canum. The sequence continues at coordinate 34,352 of NZ_FOQY01000051.1, forward strand.
ACCACCGACCGGCTCCTCCAGTGCCCGTCCGCCCGCTCCAGGGCCACCGAGCGCTGCACCCCGTGCAGATCCAGCGGGGCGACGACGCGCCCGCCGGGGCCGAGCTGGTCCAGCCAGGCCGGGGCCAGGTCCCACACCCCGACGGTGGCGATCACCCGGTCGTAGGGGGCCCGCGGCGCGAACCCCTCCGCGCCGTCCCCGCACACCACGATCACCTCGGGATACCCGGCCCGCTCCAGGTGGTCGCGGGCCCGCGCGACCAGGTCGGCGTCGATGTCGACGCTCACGACCTGACCTTCCGGCCCCACCAGGTGGGACAGCAGCGCGGCGTTGTAGCCCGTCCCCGACCCGATCTCCAGCACCCGCTGGCCCGGCTCCACGCCGAGCTGGTCGAGCATCAGGGCCATGATCGCCGGCTGTGACGACGAGCTGATCGGCCGGCCCTCCGCGTCGCGCTTGGTCACGATGGCGTCGTCCTGGTACACGGCGTGCACCGGGACCTCCGGCAGGAACACGTGCCGGGGCACCGCCCGCAGCGCGTCGGCCACGGCCGGGCTGATCCTGCGCTCGCACACCTGCGCGACCAGGTCCTCCCGCAGGTCATGCCATTCGGTCATCGCCGGCCTCCACGCCAGTCGCCCGCTTCTCCGCGCCCTGACGGAGTCTCATGCCCCAGCGGAGCCGGAGAGATCAGGGAGCCTGCCCGGACAGGCGCCGGTCCGCCTCACGCCGCCCCCTCCCCGTCGCGGAAGCCCTGGGGAGGGGGCGGCGTGCGCGTCTGAGCCGAGCTGGATGTCCGTGGAAGGCTTTATGCCCACTCGGCGAGGATTCCGGCCTCCTTTTCGGGGTCGATGCCGTGCCGGCCGAAGGAGCGCTCCGCCACGGGGATCTCGCGGAGCCACGCCCAGGTGTCGCGGACGGTCTCGGCGACGGGGCGGCAGCGCAGCCCCGCCGCGTGGGCCTTGGCGGACGACGGCAGCCAGAGCCCGGCGAACTCCGGGGTCCGCGGGGCCCAGAGCGGCAGCTCGGTCCAGGGCTGGATCTCCCGGTCGAGCAGGAACCGGTCCTTCACCCAGACGAACTCCGCGTCCGAGCCGGTTACCGCGCGGCACTCGGCCAGCCAGTCGCCGAAGGCGATGTTGCCCTGCACCCCGCTGGCGAAGAAGCGGTCGTTCACCCCGGCCTCCGCCTGGGTCAGGGTGAAGGCGGCGATGTCGCGGACGTCGATGACCTGCATCGCCACGTCCGGATCGCCCGGCGCGAGCACCCGCCCGCCCCGGGCGATCCGGGTGAGCCACCAGGGCAGGCGGCCGACGTCCTCGTGCGGGCCGAGCAGGAGGCCCGGCTCGATGATCAGGACGTTGCCGTCGAAGCCCTGCTCCACCGCGCGCTCGCAGCCCGCCTTGAGCGTGCCGTAGTCCCCGTCCTCGGGCCCGGCGTCCGGGGCGCACTCGAACCGGGGCGCGCTCTCGTCGACCGCCCCGGGCTCCGGCCAGTCGGAGCAGGCCGAGATGCTGGAGATGAAGGTGTAGGTGGCCGCCCTGCCGTTGAGCGCGCGCACCGACTCGCCGACGACGCGGGGGACATAGCCGCAGACGTCGACGACGATGTCCCACCGCCTGCCGTCCGTGAGGCGCGCCAGATCCTCGACGACCTCGCGGTCGCCCCTGACCGCCTCGACGCCGGGCAGGTCGACACCGCTCCTGCCCCGGTTGAACGTCGTTACCTCATGCCCGCGCCGTAGTGCTTCCTCGACGATCGCCCGGCCGAGGAAGACCGAACCACCGATGATCAGAGTCCTCATAGCGTCTCATTCTTCGACCCGCTCCGGCAGTGGACAACGTGCTTTCACCCTTGGCGCAAGCCGTCCGCTCAGAGCGGACTGGCCGTGAGCGGCGGCTGTTCGAGGACGTGGACCTGGGCCGTGCCGATGTCGAAGTAGAGGCCCACCAGTTGCAGGCGTCCGGCCCGGACGAGCCGGTCCACCTGGGGATAGGTCCGCAGGTTCTCCAGCTGCTGGATCACGTTGACCCTGCAGAGGCGGTCCAGCGGGCCGTCGTCGAAGCCGTCGCTCTCGGTGGCGATGAACCGGGCCAGGCTGTGGTTGCCGTGGTGCAGCCAGCGGCTGAGCGCGGGCAGTTCCGTCGCCTTCTCGTAGCCGCTCAGCAGTGTGGCCATGGCGCCGCAGCCGGAGTGGCCGCAGACCGTGATGGTCTGGATGTTGAGCGCGCCGGTGGCGTACTCGATCGCCGCCGCCACCGAGTCGTCCGGCGGCGCCGCCCCCAGGCGCGGCACCAGGTTGCCGATGTTGCGGACGGTGAACAGGTCGCCGGGACCGCTGGCGGTGATCAGGTTCGGCACGACCCGGGAGTCCGCGCAGGTGATGAAGAGATGGGAGGGATCCTGCTTGCGGGCCATCGCCAGCAGGAACGGGCGGACCAGCGGAGCCGTGCGACGGTGGAACTCCCGTGCCCCGGCGAGCAGGTCGGGCACGGCGGGACTGCCCTCCGCCGGTGAGTGCACGGCGGGGCCGCCCTCCGGCGGTGGGTGCTGGGCGGGCACCAGGGAGCTCGCGGGCGCGGGCCGTCCCCGCCGCCGATGGGCCCAGGGCAGCCACCAGCGCTCCGGCGCGCGCGGCGGCGTCTTGGCCGGGAACATCCGGGCCCCGCTGGCGGCCATGGCGTACCACTCGTCGTGGATCTCGTCGATGTCGACGGTGCCGCCGCCGCGTTCGTGGTCGTGCCGCCAGGTGTGGATGGCCTCGAAGGCGGCGTTGTCCATGAAGTCGATGTTCAGGTCCAGCTCGACCGCGGCCCCGGCCGGTACGGCGCGCAGCTCCGAGGTGAGCCTCGGCACGCCGAGGAAGGTCAGCGAACCGCCGATCAGCACGTGCCAGCGGCCGTCGGGCTCGGGCTTGGCCCGTACGGTGATCCAGGTGAGGCGGCGCAGCGCCGACAGCATGGCGAGGCCGAAGCCGAACAGCACACCCTCGGCGAGACCGACCAGCACCACTCCGGCCATGGTGGCGACGTATATCGGGATCTCGCCGTGGCCGCGGAGGTTGCGCAGATGCCCCAGGTTGACCATCTGGACGCCGATGAAGACCAGCAGGGCGGCCAGCGCCTCCATGGGGATCAGCGTGATCGTCCACCCCAGGCAGACCGCGAACACCAGGATCCACAGGCCGTGCATGACCGTCGACCAGCGGCTGCGCGCCCCGGCGCGGACGTTGGTGGTGCTGCGCACGATGACCCCGGCGATGGGCAGGCCGCCCAGCGCGCCGGTCACCATGTTGGCCACGCCCTGGGCGGTGAGCTCCCTGTCCAGGTCGGACCGCTTGCCGTCGTGCAGCTTGTCGGTGGCCACCGAGGAGAGCAGCGACTCCACTCCGGCCAGCAGCGCCACCAGCAGCACCGCCCCGATGATGCCGTGCCAGTCACCTCCGGGCCAGATCGGCGTGGCCCACTCGCTCAGGCTCTGCGACAGGTCGACCCGGGTGACGTCCCAGCCGAGGGCCCCGGCGGTCGCCGAGGCGACGAACAGGGCCGCCAGTGGCGCCGGGACGATCCGCAGCCGCTGCGGCAGCCGGGTCCAGCCGACCAGGACCGCGATGGTGAGCAGGCCGACGAAGACCGCGTGGCTGTGGTTGTGGATGATCTGCTGGGGCAGCTCGATCAGGTTTCCGATCGCCGATCGCTGCGGGCTGCCGCCGAGCACCACGTGTAACTGGGAGAGGGCGATCACCACGCCGACCCCCGCGAGCATGCCGTGCACCACGGCGGGGGAGACCGCCAGCGCCGCGCGGGCGACCCGGAACAGTCCCAAAAGGAGCTGCAGGGCGCCCGCCATCAAGGTGATCATGCAGGTGGCGCGCCAGCCGTACGTCGTCACCACCTCGGCCACCACCAGTGAGAGCCCGGCTGCGGGACCGCTCACCTGGACGGCCGAGCCGCCCAGGGAGCCCGCCACCAGGCCGCCTACCACGGCTGCGATGAGCCCGGCCGCCAGTGGTGCTCCAGAGGCCACGGCGATGCCCAGCGAGAGGGGCACCGCCACCAGGAAGACCACCAGGGAGGCGGGCAGGTCATGCCGCAGCACGGATGTGATGCCACTCTTCGCGAGCGACCGGTAACTCTTCGTGTCCGTCCCCATGAGACAGACCTTATGTTGTGTGCCCCTCCCCGCTTAAGCGGTTATCGGAGGCCTTTACGCGGGGCGGGGAGAAATCAGCGGTAATAGTCGGGGTAATCCGGCTCCTGTGCCCGGTGGTGGTTGCCCCGGGAGCCGGCGCGATCCTGTCCCTCGGGAGTGGTGGCGGTCCCGGTGGGACCGGTGCCGTAAAGATCGTCGTAGCTCGGCCAGCTCGCGCCGGCACCGGCGCCGCCACCGGAGGCGGGCTCCGGCCAGGCGGCGGGGGGCACGGGGGTGGGAGTCGCGGGGGCGGCGCGCCGCCCGTCGGGCTGGTAACCGTAGCCGCCCGCGGCGGCCCCCGGCCGGGCCTCGGCCGTGCGGTCGTCATAGGCGGAGACGCTGCGGGAGGGCCCCGTCGGAGTCGAGATCGCCGGGGTGGGGCCGGTGAGCGCGTCGTCGTCGATGGTGGCCCAGCCGGCGCTCACCTCGTAGGAGGCGGCGGGCGGGGCGCTGTACACCGGCGTCTGGTACGAGTTGTAAGAGGGCGCCGGGTCGTCGAGTATGTCGGCGGTGTTCGCGGCCGCCCAGCCTCCCGAGCCCGGAGCGGTGGCCTGGGCCCAGGGATTGTCGGCGACGGGCCTGGAAGGTTCGGGCGAGGCGCCGTAGGGCGCCGCGAGCGGGTTGCCGGCGCTCGGCGTCGCGGGGAAGCCGCCGCTGGTCGTGGGGCCCATCGGGGGCATCGGGGGGAGCGGTCCGGCGCCGGAGTCCGAGCCGAGGGGCCCGCCGGTCGCGCCGAGCGCGGGCATCGAGCCGCTGGAGGTCGCCGGGCCGGTGCCGCGTGAGTAGGGGCCGGCGAGCGGGTCGCTCAACGGGTCGGGCCGGGAGGGGGCGCCGTTGCCCGGAGCGGAGCCGCGGCTGCTCCTGCGGGAGCTCGAACGCGGGGTGCGGTTCTCACCGAAGGCGCCGGGCGTGGGGGCCGCGAAGGTGACCGTCTTCTGCTCGGCCAGGGCGGAGGTCGTGGGGGCCGGGTTCGGCTGGACGGGGCCGACCAGGTCGGACAGGCCCGAGGGCAGGGCGGCGGAGGCGACGGCCGGCGCGGGGCTGGTCGCGGGCCGGGGCTGCGGCGCCCGGTTCGGCAGCGGTGCCTGCATGGTCACCGCGTCGGCGTCCACCCGGGGCTGCGGCGCCCGGTTCGGCAGCGGGACCTGCATGGTCGCCTCGGCGTCCACCTGGGGCGAATCGCCCTCGACGGGACGGCTGGCACCCATCCGAGCTGCCAAGGACCCTCCGAAACCGCCCTCGTCAGCCTGGAGCCGCGTCCAGTAGTCGTCGTCGTAGTCGTCGGCCTGGCCGAACTCGTTCACGCCTCGCTTGCCGCGCGAGCTCGCCGGGCGCGGCTGGCGCGGCGGCTTGGGCTCGTCGAACGGGGTGAGGTCGGGCGAGAAGTGGTTCATCTTCGGCTCGCGCGTGGCGAAGTCGTCGGTGGACGTGGTGGGCGTCTGCGCCTCCTTCTCCGCCATCTCGCGCAGGCGCTCCGCGGGGAGCGCGCTCTCCCTGCGGTTCATCGACCGCATTCCCAGTGCCACGACGACGAGCACGAGGAGCACGACGGCGACCAGGCTTACTACGACCGCGATCATTGCACCACCCTCAAGGCCATGGCCTTCCAGCGGCGCCGGTGAGGTCGCGCGGCCATCGACGCGACCTGCCCCCTTGCATCACCTGCGCTCGGACATTGGATCTGATTGTGTCGGACCACTATGAGCGTTGTCACACCCTAAGTGAAGAATCGGTAACCATTACTACCTCCGGTGTTTGGCCTGTCACTCGATGTGCGCCGTGGTGAGACGTCCCCAGGCGATCGTCTTGTCCGCGATGCTCTTCAAGGTCTGGTCGAGGGAGGCGCCCTTTTTGAGGTTGACCTTGTCGTTGAGCGCGTAGACGGTGAAACGATAGTTCTCCTGGGCGTGGCATGGAGGGGTATAGCCCACCTTGCCGCCTGTCGTGCTTCCCTCCAGGGCTCCCACCGGGATGCTGTTGTCGGCCAGCTCGTTGGTGCGCGGGTCGATGTCGAACACGACCCAGTTCACCTCTCCACCGGTACGTGCGTTGCTGTCGGCCACGATCGCGACGGACTTCGTGCTGTCCGGGACACGCGACCAGCGCAACGGCGGGTTGCCTGCCGAACCGTTGCACGAGTAGTCGGACGGCAGAGGAGCACCGTCCTTCAAGCGGGGACTCGAGACGCTGATCGGCTCCAGCTGCAGCCTATCGGCAGCGGCGGAACTGCCCACCATCCCGCAGCCGGAGGAGAAGACGACGAACGCCGCGGCGATCGCCGTTCCGACGGCCTGCCGCGGGCGGCGCGTAGACGTGTTCGGCTGCCCCATGCCCGATGATGCTACGCGGGTCTGGAAGATGCGCAGACCGGATCGCGAGGTTCCATGGCGCGGAAATGCCCGGGAATCGGACAGAATCGAAGGATGGAGGGGGTGAGGTTGGACACGGAAATGACCTTCGCCATCCTCGGGCCCCTGGAGATCCGCCGGTGCGGTGAGAGCGCGGAGATCGCGGGACAGCGCCTGCGCACCCTTCTCGGCCTGCTGCTTCTCGACGCCGGCCGGATCGTGCCCGTCGATCGGCTGATCGCGGGGGTGTGGGAGGACCGCCCGCCGAACGCGGCGGGAAACGCGCTGCAGGCCCTGATCTCCCGATTACGCGCCGCGCTGGCCGATCAGCGTGGATTGGTGGAGGCCGACGCGGCCGGCTACCGGCTGGCCGTCGACCCCGACCGGGTGGACGCCCACCGGTTCACCCGGCTGGCCGCCGAGGGCCGCGCGGCCCTCGCGGCGGGCGCTCCGGCCGACGCCGCGACCGCCCTGCACACCGCGCTCGCGCTGTGGCGCGGGCCCGTCCTGGCCGATCTGGGAGGCAATGACGCCGTCGCCGCCGCGATCACCGGGCTGGACACGCTCCGCCTGGCCGCTCTTGAAGACCGGGTCGAGGCCGACCTGCTGCTCGGGCGGCAGAGCGAGGTGGCCGCGGAGCTGCCCGGTCTGATCGCCGCCCACCCGCTGCGCGAGCGGTTCCGCGGCCAGTTGATGCGCGCCCTGTACGGCTCGGGCCGCCACGTCGAGGCCCTGGCCTCCTACGAGGAGGCCCGCGCGGTCTTCGCCGGCGAGCTCGGCGTGGACCCCTCGCCCGAGCTGGCCGGCCTCCACCTCTCCATGCTGCGCCGCGAGTGGGCCGAGAACTCCGTGCCGCGCCGCGAGCGGGCCGGGAACGGCCTGCGGCCCCCGCCGCCCGGCCGGGACGGCCGAGGGCTTCCGCCGCGAGGTGAGACCGGCGCGGAGGCTCCGCCGCGGGTCCGGAGCGGCCCGGAGACCCTGCCGCCCGGCCGGGACGGCCGAGGGCTTCCGGCGTCCGCGGAGGCCCCGCGGCGGGGCAACCTGCCGGCCAGGCTCACCAGCTTCGTCGGCCGGGAACGCGACGTGGCGCGGACCGCCGAGCTCCTCGCCGGACACCGGCTGGTCACCCTGCTCGGTCCCGGCGGCGCGGGCAAGACCAGGCTGTCGATCGAGTCGGCCGAGGCGGTCGCCGGGCGGATGCCCGACGGGGTGTGGCTGGTCGAGCTCGCCCCGGTGGCCGAGCCGTCCGAGGTCCCGCAGGCCGTGTTCTCGGCACTGGAGCTGCGCGACCCCCCTCCGCCGGCGTCCCCCGCCACCCCGGGGGCGATCCCCCTGCCCGCCGCCCGTGACCCGCTGTCCCGCCTCGTCTCCGGCCTCGCCGGGAAACGGCTGCTGATCGTCCTGGACAACTGCGAGCACGTGGTCGAGGCGGCCGCGGCGCTCGCCGACCGGGTGCTGGCGAGCTGTCCCGGGGTGCGCGTCCTGGTCACCAGCCGTGAACCGCTCGGCATCACCGGAGAGATGAGCCTGCCGGTGCCGCCGCTCGGCCTCCCCCCGGTCGACGGCGACCCGGGCGACGCCCTCGACTACCCGGCCGTCCGCCTGTTCGCTGAGCGTGCCGCGGCCGTCCGCCCCGGTTACCGGGCCGAGGACGAGGCCGCCGCGGTGGTGCGGATCTGCCGCGAGCTCGACGGCATGCCGCTCGCGATCGAGCTGGCTGCCGCCCGTCTGCGCTCGCTCTCCGCCGAGCAGATCGCGCACCGGCTCGACGACCGCTTCCGCCTGCTGACCGGCGGCAGCCGTACGGCGTTGCCCCGCCACCAGACGCTCCGGGCGGTGGTCGGGTGGAGCTGGGACCTGCTGGACGAGCAGGAAAGGGTGCTGGCCCGCCGCCTGTCCGTCTTCGCCGGGGGCGCGGCCCTCGACTGCGCCGAGGAGATCTGCTCGGGGCACGGCCTGGACCGGGCCGAGGTGCTCGACGTGCTGGCGCGGCTGGTGGACAAGTCCCTGGTGGTGGTCCAGAGCCACGGCGCCGCCGTCCGCTACCGGATGCTGGAGACCATCCGCGCCTACGCCGCCGAGCGGCTGGCCGAGTCGGGCGAGCAGGGCCGCGTACGGCTGGCCCACGCGATGTTCTTCACCGAGCTGGCCGAGAGGTCCGATCCCGGCCTGCGCGGTCACGGGCAGCTCGCCGTCGTCGCCGAGATGGCCGCCGAGCACGACAACCTGTCGGCCGCGCTGCGCTGGGCCGTCGAGGCGGCCCGGTCCGGCCTGGCGCTGCGGCTGGTCGGCGCCCTGGGGTGGTACTGGTGGCTGCGCGGCTACCGGGTCGAGGGCGCCCACCGCGCGTACGAGGTGCTCAGGCTGGCGGGCGACGACGCCGACCCCGCCCGGCTCGCCCTGGCCCGCGCCTCCTACGGGGCCAACGCGGTGGGCGGCGGCATCCAGCTCGACACGGCGCGCGCCGAGCTCGCCGAGGCGGTACGGCTGGCGCGTGAGGAGCCGGCCCGGCCGTGGCACCCCCTGATCGTGCTGGCGGGCCCGATCATCGCGCTGGTCACGGGTCTGCCCACCGGCGACGACCACCACCTCGACGAGATGCTCGCCCATCCCGACCCCTGGGTGCTCGCCTCGGCACGGCTGTTCCAGGGGTTCGACCACCTGTCCATGGGCCGCATCCCCGAGGGCAGGGCCGAGCTGTCGGCCGCCCTGCGCGGCTTCCAGGAGGTCGGGGACCGCTGGGGCGTCGCCAACGTGCTCGCCTCGCTGTCGGACCTGCACTTCCTCCACGGCGAGCCCGAACGGGCGCTGGGGGAGGTCCACCGGGCCATCACCCTGATGGAGGAGATCGGCGCGGTCGACGAGGTCGCCTACATGCGGGGCCGTCTGGCGGTCGGGCTCAACCTCACGGGGGACAGGGCGGCGGCCGAGGAGATCCTGGAGCAGACCCTCCGCGACGCCGTCAGGAGCGGGGACCGGATCGCCGCCCTGACCCTGCTCAGCGCCAGGGGGGACTTCGCCCGCGAGGACGGCAGGCTCGACGAGGCCAGGCACTACTACGCCGAGGCCATGCGGGTGGTCGACGAGACGCCCAGCGTCTCGCTGCAGATGCGGGCCTCGGTCAACGCGGCCCTGGGCCTGCTGGCCGAGCAGGAGGGCGACCTGCCCCGCGGCAGGCGGCTGCTCGGCACCGCGCTGGAGCAGGCCTCGAAGTCGGCGGACGTGGCCGTGATGGGCCTGGTGCTGATCGGCTGCGCCGGGCTGGTGCTTTCGGAGGGCGCCCCCGCCACGGCGGCCATGCTCCTCGGCGGCGCCGCCGCGGTCCGCGGCATCGACGCGGTGGTCGACTTCGACCACGTGCGGATCACCGAGCGCACGATGGCCGCGCTCGGCCGGCAGGAGTACTTCCGGCACTACGAGCGCGGCCGCCTGCTGCCCCGAGAGAAGATCATCGCCCTGGCGGGCTAGAAGCCTTGAGGGCGGGGCGGGAGGTCGCCTAATCGCCGTTCAGCTCCCGGTAGGGCTTCCTCAGCAGGTCGACGAGCGGGATGTGCCGCACCTTGACCGGTGGCGGCTCCAGCGCCCGCAGCAGAAGGTCCGCGGGGGCCGCCGCGACGTCCGGCCGGGGCCGCAGCCGGCTCAGCGAGACGCCGGGGGAGTAGAAGTCGGCCGTCCGCCGGTCGAACGGCGCATCCGGCGCCGCCCCGTCTTCCACCGGGTCCCGCCCGGCCGGCGGAACCGGCGGGGCGGACGAGGCCGCGTCGCTCTCGTGGGGCATGTCAGCTCACCGCCCCGGGGCCGAGGCTGAACAGCTCGCGCAGGTGCTCGGTGGACAGGTTCGTGATCCAGTCCTCGCCGGCGCCGACCACGCTGTCGGCGAGTGCCTTCTTGCGTTCGATCATCTCGTCGATCCGTTCTTCCAGGGTGTCCACGCAGATGAACTTGCGGACCTGGACGTTCCTGCTCTGGCCGATCCGGAAGGCCCGGTCGGTGGCCTGGTTCTCCACCGCCGGGTTCCACCACCGGTCCACGTGGATCACGTGGTTGGCGGCGGTCAGGTTGAGGCCGGTGCCGGCCGCTTTCAGCGACAGCAGCAACAGCATCGGCTCGTCGTCGCGCTGGAAGCGCTCGACCAGTTCCTCGCGCCGGTTCTTGGGCAGTCCGCCGTGCAGCCACAGCACCGGCCGGTCCAGGTGGGCGGTCAGGTAGGGCTGCAGGAGGGAGCCGAACTCGGTGTACTGGGTGAAGACCAGGGCCTTGTCGCCCTCCTCGACGATCTCCTCGGCCAGTTCCTCCAGGCGGGCCAGCTTCCCCGACCGGCCGGCCAGCCGCGAGCCGTCCTTGAGCAGGT
>NZ_FOQY01000039.1 GCF_900113865.1 Streptosporangium canum
CGCTCGACTTGCATGTGTTAAGCACGCCGCCAGCGTTCGTCCTGAGCCAGGATCAAACTCTCCAAACAATGTTTGAAAGGTTTTCCCGACTGAAAGCACCCGGACTCGCATCCGGATGTATCAACCAAAGGAATCCGTCCCCCACCAGAGATGGGTTGGACGGGGTTGTGCTTCATGCACTGGCTTTTAACACACTGTTGAGTTCTCAAGAAACGGACGCGTTCTCCATCTTCCCGGCCAACTGGCCCGGCGTCCGGGGCGTTTCGTTCGTTCCGTTGTGTCTTTATTCTTTCAGGCCCGCTTTTTCGTGTCAAACCGGCCCGTTTGGAACCACTTGACTTGATCTAGCTGGTCTTACCGGAATTCCGACCGCCCCGTCTCCGGGGCAACCCCTCAAACTTACCAGCCTCTGAGCGGCTCTGCGAACCGATCTTTGGAACCGTTGGCTTCAAGGGTTTACCGACAAACACGGAGCAAGCCACACCGAAGTCACCAGAGTGATTGGAGTGGTTTGCGCCGGACCTTGCCGACATCGAAAGATTAGCAGTCCTCGAAGACCGCTCGGGACGGAACGGCGGAGCCCGTCGAGGTGTTCCGGGCCGGGCCGGGCCCGGCGGAAAACATAGACTCGACGGGGTGAGCAGCCAGACGCCGCCTACGGCGAAGAAGGTTCCCAGCGAGCGCGTGCACCACGGGGACACCGTGGTCGATGACTACGCGTGGCTGACGGTCAAGGACGACCCCGAGACGGTCGCATATCTGGAGGCGGAGAACGCCTACACGCAGCAGGCCACGTCCCACCTCAAGCCCCTGCAGGAAACGATCTTCCAGGAGATCAAGGACCGGACCCTGGAGACGGACCTCTCGGTCCCCACCCGCAAGAACGGCTGGTGGTACTACTCCCGGACCGTGGAGGGCAAGCAGTACGGCATCCAGTGCCGGGTGGCCGCCGACGGCGAGACTCCCCCGGAGTTGAAGGCGGGCGAGTCGCTTCCCGGTGAGCAGATCCTGCTCGACGGGAACGAGCTGGCCGGGGAGAGCGGCTTCTTCGCCATCGGCACCAGCGCGGTCAGCCCCGCCGGCGATCTGCTGGCCTACTCCGTCAACTTCACCGGCGACGAGCGCTTCACCCTGAAGGTGAAGGACCTCGCCACGGGAGAGACCCTCCCCGACGAGATCCCCGGCATCTTCTACGGCGGGGCGTGGTCGGCCGACGGCACCGCGTTCTTCTACACGACGGTCGACGAGGCCTGGCGGCCCAACCGGGTCCACCGGCACACGATCGGCACCTCGGCCGAGGAGGACGTGCTCGTCCACGAGGAGGGCGACGAGCGGTTCTGGATCGGCATCGGGCTCAGCCGGAGCGAGCGCTACCTCGTGCTCTCCGCCGGAAGCAAGATCACCAGCGAGGTCCGCATCCTTGAGGCGGACGACCCGGCGGGTGAGTTCCGTCTCGTCCGGCCGCGCGAGACCGGTGTCGAGTACGGCATCGACCACGCCGGCGACCACTTCCTGGTCCTGCACAACCAGAACGCGGAGAACTTCGAGCTGGCCACCGCGCCGCTCGACGCCCCGGGCGACTGGACCCCGCTGATCGAGCACCGCGAGGACACCCGGCTGCTCGACGTCGATGCCTTCCAGAGCCACACCGTCGTGCACTTCCGCCGTGACGGCCTCACCGGCATCCGCATCCTGCCCCGGGACGCCGGGACCTACCGGAGCGAGCGTCTCGACTCCGCGTACGAGATCTCCTTCCCCGAGCCGATCTACGACGTCTCGCCCGCGGGCAACCCGGAGTTCGCCACCGAACGGCTCCGCCTCGGCTACACCAGCATGATCACCCCGCCCTCGGTCTACGACTACGACCTGCAGGCGCGCGAGCTGATCCTGCTGAAGCAGAAGGTCGTGCTCGGCGGCTACGACCCGGCCGACTACGAGCAGTTCCGCGAGTGGGCCACCGCCTCCGACGGCACCCGGGTCCCCATCTCGATCGTGGCCAGGAAGGGCACCGAACGGCCCGCGCCCACCGTGCTGTACGGCTACGGCAGCTACGAGATCTCGATCGACCCGTCGTTCTCGGTGGCCCGGCTGAGCCTGCTCGACAGGGGCTTCGTCTTCGCCATCGCGCACGTCAGAGGCGGCGGTGAGATGGGGCGCCGCTGGTACGAGGACGGCAAGTTCCAGAAGAAGAAGAACACCTTCACCGACTTCGTGGCCGCCGCCGAGCACCTCAAGGCGGCGAACCGGTCGAGCGCGATCATCGCCAGGGGCGGTTCGGCCGGCGGCCTGCTGATGGGCGCGGTCACCAACCTCTCCCCGGAGACCTTCGCGGGCGTGGTCGCCGAGGTGCCGTTCGTGGACGCGCTGAACACGATCCTCGATCCGTCGCTGCCGCTGACCGTCATCGAGTGGGACGAGTGGGGCGACCCGCTGCACAACGCGGACGTGTACGAGTACATGAAGTCCTACTCGCCCTACGAGAACGTGGACGACCGGGTCTACCCGCCGATCCTCGCCATCACCAGCCTCAACGACACCCGTGTCTTCTACCACGAGCCCGCCAAGTGGATCGCGAGGCTCCGCGACGTCGCGGACGGCGGGCCCTTCCTCCTCAAGACGGAGATGGGCGCCGGGCACGGGGGCCGCAGCGGCAGGTACGACTCCTGGCGCGAGGAGGCCCTCACCCTCTCCTGGATCCTCGACACGGCCAAGGTGACCCCGTGACCTACATCGCGGCAGAGGGCAGATACGACGGCCTCCAGCCGTACAACAGGGTCGGGAAGAGCGGGCTGAGGCTCCCGGCGGTCTCCCTGGGGCTCTGGCACAACTTCGGCGACGACAGGCCCTTCGACACCCAGCGGGCCATCCTCAGGAGGGCCTTCGACCTGGGCGTGACCCACTTCGACCTGGCCAACAACTACGGCCCGCCGTACGGCTCGGCGGAGACCAACTTCGGCCGGCACTTCCGCGAGGACTTCGCGAGATACCGCGACGAGCTGGTCATCTCCACCAAGGCCGGATACGACATGTGGCCCGGGCCGTACGGCGAGTGGGGGTCGCGGAAGTACCTGCTGTCCAGCCTCGACCAGTCGCTGAAGCGGCTGGGGCTGGACTACGTCGACATCTTCTACAGCCACCGGTTCGATCCGGACACGCCGCTGGAGGAGACGATGGGCGCGCTGGACCACGCGGTCCGGTCGGGCAGGGCGCTCTACGCGGGCATCTCGTCCTACTCGCCGGAGCACACCGCCGAGGCCGCCCGGATCCTGCGCGAGATGGGCACGCCGCTGCTGATCCACCAGCCGTCGTACTCGATGCTGAACCGGTGGATCGAGGGCGGCCTGCTCGACGTCCTGGAGGAGGAGGGCGTGGGCTGCATCGCGTTCTCGCCGCTGGCGCAGGGGATGCTGACCGACCGCTACCTCGACGGCGTCCCCGAGGGGTCGAGGGCCTCGCTGGGGCACTTCCTCACCCCGGAGATGCTCACCGAGGAGAGCATGCGGCACGTCCGCACGCTCAACGAGATCGCGCGGCGGCGCGGCCAGTCCCTCGCCCAGATGGCGCTGGCGTGGGCGCTGCGCGACAGGCGGGTCACCTCGGTGCTGATCGGCGCGAGCAGCGTCCGGCAGCTGGAGGACAGCCTCGGGGCGGTGGGCGGCCTGTCCTTCACCGACGAAGAGCTTGAGGCGATCGACAAGGACGCGGTCGAGGCGGGCGTCAACCTCTGGTCCAGTTCCAGCGAGGCCTGATCCCTCAAAGGGCCTCGTGTCGCTGCAGGTAGGCGAACGAGGCCCAACCGGGCAGGACCGGCAGCCAGAAGGTGAGCAGCCGGAACAGCAGCACGGCCGAGGTGGCGATCTCGGGAGAGAGGCCGGAGAGGGTCAGGCCGGCCGTGAGGGAGACCTCGACGGCGCCGAGGCCGCCGGGGGTCGGGGCGGCGGAGCCGATGGCGTTGCCGGCGAGGAAGACGATGGCGACGGCGGCGAAGCTGAGGGAGCCGCCGAAGGCGCGGACGCTGGCGTCGAGGCAGGCCACGAAGAAGATGGTCAGCAGCAGGGTGCCGCTGAATCCCTCGATGATCTTGCGGGGCGACTGGAGCACGTCCAGCAGGCGCGGGATGACCCCGGAGAACAGCGACCGGATGCGCGAGGTGATCATCCGGCGCAGGCGGGGGATGGACACGGCGACCAGCATCAGCACGGCCACGGCCAGCACGATGAACACCAGCGTGCGCGACGGGGTGAACGAGGTGGCCGCGCTGGAGCCGGTGATGTAGGCGAACAGCAGCAGCAGCGTGATGTGGAAGCCCAGGCCGATGAGCTGGGAGGCACCCACGCTGGCCACCGCCTGCCCCGGGGGGATGCCGCGTTTCTGCAGGTAGCGGGTGTTGATGGCGACGCCGCTGACCGCGGCCGGGGCGACCAGCTTCACGAACGACCCGGCGAACTGGACGAGCACGGTACGGCCCAGCGGGAGCTTCTCCGGCACGAAGCCCCTGAGCATCAGCGCGGCCGCGACGTAGCTCATCGCCGAGGCGACCAGCGCGACGCCGGTCCAGCTCCACTTGGCCGAGCTGATCATGTTCAGGTTGATCTGGGTGATGTAGTAGACCAGGAAGTAGGCGGCGAAGGCGCTGGCGATGATGGTGATGAGGGTCCGCGGGCGGAAGCGCTCCAGGCGGACCTCCTCGACCTCGACTTTGGGCTCCAGCTCGACGATCTGCTCGCGGATCGCGGTCAGCAGCTCCTTGTCCTTGCTGAGCGCGGCCCTGGTCTCACGGGTGAGCGCGATCCGCTGGAGCAGCGGGAGTGCGCCGGCCAGCGTGTTCGGGCCGGCGACGGACGCGGCCGCGCGGACCGCGCGCTCGGCTCCGACGCGGAGGCTGAGATAGGTGAGCAGCTGGGCGATGTCGAGGCGGAGCAGGAGATCGCCGGCGGCGATCTCACCGCTGCGGGCGTCCATGAGGATGACGCGGCCCTCGTCGTCGACGTGGATGCTGTCGCCGGTCAGGCGCCGGTGCGCGAGCCGCTGGACCTGCAGGAGCAGGACCTGCTCCCAGATCTGGGCGAGCAGGTTGTCGTCGATCTCCTCGTCGGGGATGTCGTCGAGCGCGCGGGTGGGGGTGTGCTCGTAGGCGAGCAGCGCGGCCTCGGTGCCGATCTCGCTGGTGCCGACGAGCCGGGGTGTGCTGGCCCCGGCGGCCTGCGCGGCGTACGCCATCAGGGCTTCGCGCTCCAGCTCCGCGCGGAGGGAGCGGATGGCCCGGCGGCGGGTCTCGGAGTTGAGCCGGATCCGCCGCCAGAGGCGGTAGAGGAGTCCGGCGACCTGGCGGTCGCGGTCGAGGACGGTGACGTCGAGGCGGCTGCCGTCCTTGAGGCCGATGGCGTATCGCCGGCTGCTCTGGTGGTCGTCGTCGAGCCTGCGGGCCCTGACCGGGGCGAAGCCGAGCTTGGCGACCGCCGCGACGACCGCGCTGCCCGGCGGGCGGGTGTTGGGGCTGCCCACGCCGTACAGGGTGGCGTAGCCGACGGCCAGGCCGACCAGGATGGAGACGACGATGCCGAGGATGGTGGCGGCCGTGGCGGCGAAGAGGGCGATCGCGTTGAGCGCGACCGCGCTCCACAGGGCCGCCCGCCAGGTGGGCCGGCGGGATATCCGCACCGCGGTGACGTAGGCGATGACCGAGGTGAGCAGCGTGTTGAGGGGTTCGACCCCGGTGCGGTCGCCGGTCAGCAGGATTCGCAGGTCGTCGGGGCCGGCGGTGAGCAGCCACTCGCCGAGCGCGAAGGACAGCACCATTCCGGTGATGGCCGCGAACAGTCCCTCGGCCACCCGGAGACCGTCGCGGTGGAGCACCCGCTCGATGGCGTAGGCGGCGGGGACGCCCAGCATGGCCGCCCCGCTCAGCACCCCGACCAGGCCGCTGAGCAGGAACGGCGCCCGCCTCGTGCCGTCGATGACGTCGCTTTCGAGGCCGTTCAGTGTCTTCTGCGCGACGAGGGCGAGCAGCACCACGGCCGCCAGTGCCATCAGGGTGGCCAGGAAGCGCAGAAGATCGGAGGGGCGCCGGATCCGCTGTGGGAGAAGTGGCTCGACGACGAGCACGACGGAATCGTCGCCCGTCGACGACCCCATGTCGTCAACGGGCGCAGCTTTGCCGCGTTCTCTGATTTTCGTCACCGCCAGCGATTCTGCATGTTCCGCATTACAGGTGCGTCACCGATCTTCTCTTCCAGTGTCCACAATCGGAGGCATGCGTATCTCACTAGCCTCCGACAGTCTCGACGGTATAGCTCCCATCCTGATGCCTGAGATCCGAAAAAAGGGGGCACGCGGTGATCGGCCATGGCGCCATGACCGATGAGCGGGCCGACTGAGCGTGGTGCTGTTCCCGGACCGCCGAGGATGTCGCCTCGGGCGCGGCGGACCAGGCGGTCGTGTGCCGCTGGACGGGGACCGGAGCGTCGATCGCGGCGAACAAGGTGCCGGGGGCTGGGCGGCCCTGTGTGTGGACGCGGCGACGGCGGCCGGGGCCCGGCGCTGGAACGACGCCGACGGGCCGGCCGTCAGCCTCCGGCTGACGTCGGCGCCTCTGCCGGAGGAGATCCTGGACGCCTGGTTCTCGGGGAGCGCCAGCTCTGACGAGACTGATCTGGCGAACATCGCCTACCTATCCGAGATCGAGAATTGACTTTGGGACCTGCGGCGATGATGGCCGGGGCAGGCGACGTCCTGAAAAGCTGATCATCATGCGCTGCAGCCCGTTCGCCGCCGTGGTTTTCCCGTACCCGACCATAGCCACTCCCCGGCGGCCGGCCGCTTCCGGGGACGACATCGGATACGACTGCGCGCACTAATGCCCACGACACGACTACCGTCAAGTAGGGCCGGAGAACGCCCGGAACGCTGATTCGACTCCGCTCGACAACAAATGTGGAGACGGTCGTTAAAGATCGCGATTACTCCTACCGTCCGTCCCATCGCGATCATGGGGGATTTCCTGCCCCGCTCTTGCCGGTGCCAGAGGAGTTTGCATGCGCGCACGCGCTCACAAGAGTCTGCTGACCGCGATCACCGCGGCTTCGGCCTTGGTTCTGCCCGTGGTCTCCGTCGTCCCGGCCTCCGCCGCCGGACCTGACCCGCAGGCGTTCAGCCAGTCGGTCAAGGCTGCGGCCGTCAAGCGGCACGTGGAGAGGCTCCAGCGGATCGCCGACGCCAACGGCGGCACTCGCGCCGCGGGCACCCCGGGTCACGAGGCCTCGGCCGCCTATGTGGCGGACAAGCTGCGGGACGCGGGATACAAGGTCAGCTTGCAGGAGTTCGAGTTCCCGTTCTTCCGCGAGGTCACCCCGACCGTGCTCGACCGTGTCTCGCCCGGCGCGAAGACCTATGTCCGCAACACGGACTTCAGGACCATGACGTACTCCGGCTCGGGGAAGGTCACGGGCACCGTGCAGGGGGTGGACCTGGTCCTGCCGCCGAGCCCGGAGCCCAGCTCCACCTCGGGCTGCGAGGCGAGCGACTTCGCCGGGTTCACCCGCGGCAACATCGCGCTGATCCAGCGCGGTACCTGCAACTTCCAGCTCAAGGCCGAGCTGGCCCAGGCGGCCGGCGCCGCCGGCGTGATCATCTTCAACGAGGGGCAGCCGGGTGAGGGCGCCGACGACCGCCGGATCCTGCTGACCGGCACGCTCGGCGCCCCCACCACGAACATCCCGGTCGTCAGCACCACCTTCGCCGTCGGCGACGGACTGGCCGCCGCCGGAACGACGGTGACACTCTCCGCCGACACCGAGAGCGACCCGCACCGCAAGACGCGCAACGTCCTGGCCGAAAGCCGCTGGGGGGACCCGGACAAGGTCGTCATGCTCGGTTCCCACCTGGACAGCGTCGTCGAGGGGCCGGGCATCAACGACAACGGCTCCGGCAGCGCGGGCATCCTGGAGACGGCGCTGAAGGCGAGCGTCCTGCCCACCAGGAACAGGCTCCGCTTCGCCTTCTGGGGCGCCGAGGAACTGGGCCTGCTCGGTTCCGCGCACTACGTGGCCGGTCTCTCCGCCGAGGAGAAGGCGAAGATCAAGCTGTACCTGAACTTCGACATGATCGCCTCGCCGAACTACGTGTTCGGGATCTATGACGGCGACGACTCGGACGCGACCGGCGCTCCGGCGGGCCCCGCGGGCTCTGACAAGATCGAGCAGCTCTTCGAGTCGTACTTCACCGCGATCGGCAAGCCGTACACCGGCACCGACTTCACCGGGCGCTCGGACTACGGCCCCTTCATCGGGGTCGGCATCCCCGCGGGAGGCCTGTTCACCGGCGCCGAGGGCATCAAGACCGCCGACGAGGCCGCCAAGTTCGGCGGCGAGGCGGGGGTCGCCTACGACAAGTGCTACCACCAGGCGTGCGACACCCTCGCCAACATCGACGACAAGGCTCTCGCGGTGAACTCCGGCGCGATCGCGACGGCGGCGTTCGTCTACGCCTACAGCCGTACCCTGCCCGGCGGCGGCGCCCCCGGCCCCACCCGGCCGGGGACCGGCGGCGGCGGCCTCGGGCACGACCACGACCACGACCACAGCGGCGTCCCCAGGTAGCACCGCGCGACGAGAGCGCGGGGAAAGAGGGTGCGGCCGGTCCGGCCGCACCCTCTTTCCCGTGCTTTTCCGTGCGCGGCTAGAGTCGGGGACATGTCACTGGGGGAACTGCAGGTTCTGGGCGCCTGCCCGCTGGACTGCCCGGACACATGCTCGTGGGTGGTGACCGTCCGGGACGGCGAGGCCGTCAAGATGCGCGGCAATCCCGACCACCCCTACACCCGGGGCGCGCTCTGCGTGAAGGTCAACCGCTACCTTGAGCACACCCGGGCGCCCGACCGCATCCTCCATCCGATGCGCCGGATCGGCCCCAAGGGGTCCGGCCGGTTCGAGCGGATCAGCTGGGACGAGGCTCTGGAGGAGATCTCCGTACGGCTGCGCGGGATCATCGACGAGCACGGCGGCGAGGCGATCTGGCCGTATCTGGGCACCGGCACGCTGGGCTACATCCAGGGGTCCGAGGGCATGGCGGGCCGGCGGTTCTGGAACGCGCTCGGCGCCTCCAAGCACTTCCTGAACATCTGCGCGACGGCGGGCAACGTCGGGCTGTCGCGGACCAACGGCACGGCCGGCGGGATGGACCCCGAGACGTTCGCCCTGTCGAAGCTGATCCTGCTCTGGGGCACCAACACGCTGACCAGCGGGCACCACCTGTGGAAGTTCATCCAGGACGCCCGCGCGGCCGGGGCGCACGTGGTGGCGATCGACCCGATCCGCACCCGGACCGCCGAGCAGGCCGACGAGCACCTGCCGATCCGGCCCGGCACCGACGCGGCGCTGGCCCTCGGGCTGCTGAACGTGGTCCTCTCCGAGGGCGCGGAGGACCACGACTACCTGGAGAACCACACGAGCGGCTGGGAGGGGTTCCGCGCGGAGATCCTGCGCCACCCGCCGGAGCGCGTGGCGGAGATCACCGGACTGCCCGAGTCCGACATCCGGGCCCTGGGCGTACGGCTGGCGCACACCCGGCCCACCGGCATCCGGGCCACGATGGGCATCCAGCGGCACGCGGGCGGCGGCACCGCGATGCGCACGATCGCCGCCATCCCCGGGGTGACCGGCGACTGGCGCCGTCCCGGCGGCGGGGTCGCCTACTCCACCACCGCCTACTTCCCCTTGAACGTCGACAGCCGCGAGGACCTGCTCGCCGCGCCGGTCCGGCAGCTCACGATGACCCGGCTGGCCGAGGGGCTGGACGAGTCGGTGAAGTGCCTGTGGGTGTACGCCGCCAACCCCATGGGCTCCACCTCCGCCCAGGACCGCATCCGCGAGAAGCTGCTGCGCGAGGACCTGTTCACGGTCGTGATGGAGCAGTTCCCGACCGACACCGTGGACTACGCCGACATCGTCCTGCCGGCGACCATGCAGATCGAGCACACCGACCTGCACGCGGGTTACGGGCACATGTATCTGATGTGGAACGAGCCCGCCGTCGAACCGCCGGGCGAGTGCCTGTCCACCATGGAGACGTTCCGGCGCCTGGCCGGGCACATGGGCCTGACCGAACCGTCGCTGTACGACTCGGACCTGGAGCTGGCCGAGCAGTTGCTCGCGTCGGGGCACCCGTCACTGGAGGGCATAACGGTCGACCGGCTGCGCAAGGAGGGGTGGGTCCGGCTCAACGTGCCGCAGCCGTTCGTGCCCTTCGCCGACGGCTTCCCGACGCCCTCGGGGAGGCTGGAGTTCGGTGCCGGGCCGGCCTACGTCCCCCCGCACACGGCGTCCGCCGAGCGCGGGCCGTACCCGCTGGCGCTGATCACCCCGGCCTCCCACACGTTCCTCAACACCACCTTCGGCAACAACCCCGAGCTGCTGCGGCGCTCGAAGGGGCCCCGGGTCCTGGTCAGCCCGGCGGACGCCGCCCAGCGGGGGCTGAGCGACGGGCAGCGGGCGCGGGTGTTCAACGACAACGGCGAGTTCGAGGCCGTGGTGGAGATCAGCGACAGGGTACGGCCCGGCGTGGTGGCCTCCACCAAGGGGCACTGGCGCAAGCTGAGCCCCGGCGGCGCGACGGTGAACGCCGTGGTGGACGAGCGCGACGCCGACATGGGCCGGGGCGCCGTCTACCACGACAACCTGGTCGAGCTCAGCCCTTGTGCTTCTCGACGAAGGACGTGACGGCGCTCAGCGCCTTCTCTCCCTGGTCTCCGGTGAACAGCTCGCTGGCGTGGGCGGAACCGGGGAGGACGAGCAGCTGGCGGTCGGCTGACTTCACGGCCTCGTTGTAGACGATCTGCAGCATGTCGACCGGGGCTTCGGGGTCGGCGTCCCCGGTCACCTGGAGGAAGGGCGCCCTGAGGTCGTCCACCTCCCCCGGCTGGATCGTCCCGGAGACGCTGATGACCGCGGCCACCGGGAAGTCCAGCTTGCCGGCGGCGAGCAGGGAGAGCCGTCCGCCCATCGACCCGCCGACCAGGACCACCTTCGTGGCGCCCGCCTTGCGCAGCCGCTGGGCCATCGCGACGGTGTCCTCCTCGGGCGCCGCCGTGTTGTTCCGGTCGAACAGCAGGACCCGGTGTCCCTCGGCGACCAGCCGGTCGGCCAGCGGGAGCCAGTCGCACACGCTGCCCTGGCGCTCGTAGGAGACGACCACTCCCACGGGCCCCTTGCCCATGATCACGCCCTTGGTGGTGGTGCCGCCGCGCTTGTAGTCGAAGATCTTCCCCGTCTCCTCGGTGACGCAGCCGTCGATGTTCACCCCCGTGGGAGTGGGGGTGGGGGTGGGGCTCGCGACGGGGGTGGGGGTCGTGCCGGGAGTGCGGGCCGGAACGGGGGAAGGGGGCGTGGGCCCCCCTGCCTGGCTGCCGGCCGTGCCCCCGCAGGCCGCCAGAAGCAGGGCCAGCGCCCCTAGACCCAGTGCGTGTCTTCCCATCGCTCTCCCTTTCGAGCAGGTCCCGGAGCCGGGGCCGTAGGACAAGAAGATCTACCATCCCATGGATGGCGGGCCGGCCGATCAGCTCAGCGCGAGCTTGTACCCCTCGTGGGAGGCGACGAAGCCGAGGGAGTCGTAGAACCGGTGGGCGTCCTTGCGGGCCTTGTCGGTGGTGAGCTGGACCAGCGCGCAGCCGCGGGCCCGGCCCCGCTCGACCGCCCACTCCATCATCTGGCGGCCCAGACCCCGGCCGCGCAGGGCGGAGTCGATCCGGACCGCCTCGATCTGCATCCGGAGCGCCCCCCGCCGGGAGATGCCGGGGATGTAGGTGAGCTGCATGGTGCCCACGACCTCGCCGTCCAGCTCCGCCACGATCAACTCGTTGTTGGGGTCGGCGTCGATGACCTCGAAGGCGGCGCGGTGCTCGTCTCCGTAGGCCCCCTGGCGGGCGGCGGCGATCGCGTCGTCGGCGATCATGGCCACGATCAGCGGGACGTCCTCGGCCCGGGCGGTACGGAAGTTCACTGACATGGCGGTCAACCTATCGGGGGGCAGGGCTCAGGGGCGGGTCAGGGTTGCTCCCCGATGTGGACAAGGGGACCGAAGGGGCACTCTGAAGGCATGAACGACGAACTGACTCGACGTGACGAGATGTCCCTCGCCGGAGCGGCCCTGCGCGGTGCGCCGTGGAAGGCCGCCGCGGTGACCGGCGGCGCGGTCGCGGCCGCCAGTTTCGGCATGGGGGTGATCCTGCCCGGGGCCGCCGACCTGACGTGGGCCCTGTCGCTCGGCATCGGCCTGTTCACACTGATCGCGGCGGTCGGCTCGATCAGCAGGCCCAAGGTCGCGGACCGGGTGACCCGGCAGGCCCGCCTCTGGGCCCTGCGCCGCCCCTGGCGGTTCTCCCTCTACCCGGCGCTCGGCGCCGCCGCGCTCATGTATCCGGTGCAGCTCGTCGTCGACAACGAGGGCGTGTTCGGCGCGGCGCTGGACGCGCTCCAGGGCGGTGTCGCGGTGTATCTGATCACCGCTGTGCTGGCCCTGACCCTCAGGGGGAGAGGACAGTCCTCCCTGCCCCACGGCGGCTGACCGGGATCGCCGCCCCATATCCGCGGCGGACGGATCAGGGTCACCGGCCCGTGCCCACGACGGACTGGTCAGGGTCGCCGCTCCGCCACCCTCTTGAGGCCCTCCAGGGTCCGCCGCATGTTGGCCTCGTTGTGGGCGGCCCGGTCCCGGACGCCGGTGACGATCCCGCCGACGACACGCATGAGGGGGCCGCGGGTGTCCCAGGTGCTCTGCTCCACGTGACAGCCCGCCTCGGTGGGCGTGATGCCGAAGCGCCACAGGGCCACATCCAGCAGGCCGGCGGCGCGGACGTGGTAGGCGAAGACCCTGCCGGGGTCGGCGGCGGTCACCGTGCAGAGCGTGGACCAGTGTCGCCACCCGCGACTGTTGCGCCCCCGGAACCGCGCCCCGGGCCGTGCCTGCGCGACCCGCCCGACCCACCTGGCCCCCCGGCACTCGACGTTCCACTCGCCCATGTCGGCGATGTCGGTGACCAGGTCGTAGACCACTGCGGGCGGCGCCGAGACGTGGATGCTCACGGACGCACTCGGGGGGCTCATGACCGCAGCATGTCCGACAGAACATCCCTCCGGCAAGGGCTACCGCGCCCTCTCGTACTCCGCCCGGCGGACGCGGAACCCGTCATGGCCCTCGCGGGCTCAGTGGCCGCCGCCGGCGAGGTTGAGGCCGACAACGCCGGCGAGGATGAGGGCGATCGAGGCGATCTTGAGGAACGACACGTCGTCGCCGAGGAACAGCATGCCCAGGGAGGCGGTGCCGACCGCGCCGATGCCGGTCCAGACGGCGTAGGCCGTACCGACCTCAAGGCTCTTGAGGCCCATGGCGAGCAGGCCGAAACTGAGCACGGCGAAGACGACGAACCCGATGCTCGGCAGGGGTACGGAGAATCCGTGGCTCATCTTGAGCGAGTACGCCATCGCGACTTCGAACAGACCGGCGACGACGATGATGACCCAGGCCATGACGGCTCCCTCCAACAGGAGCGTCGTCTTTTCAGACCGGGTACGGCGCGTCTCGTCCGGGAGCCTCCCGTATGGGTGCTCTGCTGTCGAAGCGTAGCAAACCTCATTCCGATTCCCACCAGAGCGTGAACCACCGGTCACGCGGCACCGGCCACATGTCCAGTTCGACCGCCGCCGCGATGACCTCCTCGGCCCGGTCCGGGCCGAGACAGAGCCGGCGGCACGCGCTGTCGCCCAGCTCCTCCAGCGTGGTGAAGCGGGTCAGCGGGGCGAGGCGCCGCACCTGACGGACCTCGTGGCCGAGCCCCTCGGCGATGGCGATCACGTCGTGGGCCGTGGGCCGTTCCGGGCGGACGAGGCCGTGGAAGTGCGCCCAGAGGGGGTTGAGCCAGCTCATCGGATGGTGTTCGGTGAGCTCCAGGACGACCCGGCGGCGGGCGTGGCCGGACAGCTCGGTGAGGAAGGCGGCCAGGTCGGGCACGTTGTAGACGACGTGGGCGGCGACCGCCACGTCCGCCGCCGGGGTCTCGGCCGCGACGTCGGGCCACCGTCCCCGGATGATCCGGGTGGGGACGCCCAGCCTGTCCGCCCGGGAGATCAGCTCGGCCAGCATCGCGGCGGAGGAGTCCACCGCGATCAGCTCTCCCATGCTCCCGGCCAGCGGCAGCGAGGCCGCCCCGGTGCCGGCGCCGACGTCCAGCACGCTTCCTCCGGCCGGAAGCGCCTCGGCGATCCGGGCCAGGGTCGGCCCCTCGGGGGCGGCGAGCGCGCGGTCGGTCCGCTCGGCGAACCGCGCGGGCGAGTGCTCCCAGGGGTTGGCCGGGGCCCGCGCCACGATCTCGTCGGGGATGCCCCATAGCGCGAGATCCGCTCGCCACTGTTCGTCCATGGGACGAGCTTAGGAAAGTCCGCAGGGCCGGTCGATCGACACGAGGAGGGAGCGGGAGAGGAGCTTCACGTAACGCGGACCTTGCCGCGGGGAGTGTGACAAACGTCCTATGAGTACGGTTTTCCAGGGGTTACTGGCGGGTAGCATTGTCGGTAAGGTTACTGACGAGTATGTACAGAGTCCCGGTTCCCCCGGTTTCAAGGAGCAGACCCCATGGGCCACTACAAGAGCAACATCCGTGACCTGGAGTTCAATCTCTTCGAGGTGTTCGGGCGCCGGGACATCCTGGGCACCGGCCCCTACGCCGACCTTGACGAAGATGTCGTGCGGACCATCCTCGACGAGGTCAACCGCCTGGCCACGGGGGTGCTGGCCGACTCCTTCGAGGAGGGCGACCGCAATCCCCCGGTCTTCGACCCCGCCACCGGTACGGTGACGATGCCGGCGGGCTTCAAGAAGTCCTTCGCCGCCTACCGTGACGCCGGCTGGACCAACCTCGGTCTGCCCGCCGAGCTCAACGGTCCCGGCCTGCCCAACAGCGTGAACTGGGCGCTGGCCGAGATGATCCTCGGCTCGAACCCGGCGATCTGGATGTACGCCAGCGGCCCGGCCTTCGCCCACGTGATGCACGTCATCGGCACCGAGGCGCAGAAGCGCTACGCCGAGCTGGCCATCGACAAGCAGTGGGGCGCCACCATGGTGCTCACCGAGCCCGACGCCGGTTCCGACGTGGGCGCCGGCCGCGCGAAGGCCATCCGGCAGGACGACGGCACCTGGCACATCGAGGGCGTCAAGCGCTTCATCACCAGCGCCGAGCACGACATGGCCGACAACATCTTCCACCTGGTCCTGGCCCGTCCCGAGGGGCACGGCGTGGGCACCAAGGGCCTGTCGATGTTCCTGGTCTCGAAGTACCACGTGGACCTGGAGACCGGCGAGCTCGGTGAGCGCAACGGCGTCTACGTCACCAACGTCGAGAAGAAGATGGGCCTGAAGGTCTCCACGACCTGCGAGCTCACCTTCGGCGAGAAGCACCCGGCCGTGGGCACGCTGATCGGCGAGGTGCACGAGGGCATCAAGCAGATGTTCATGATCATCGAGCACGCCCGGATGATGGTGGGCACCAAGGCGATCGCCACGCTCTCCACCGGCTACCTGAACGCCCTGGAGTACGCCAAGGCCCGCGTGCAGGGCGCCGACCTCACCCAGATGGCCGACAAGTCGGCCCCGCGCGTGACCATCGCCCACCACCCGGACGTGCGCCGCGAGCTCATGCTCCAGAAGTCGTACGCCGAGGGCATGCGGGCGCTGGTCCTGCTCACCGCCACCTACCAGGACGCGGTGCAGATCGCGGCCTTCGAGGGCCGCCGGGACGAGCACGCCGAGGCGATGAACGACCTGCTGCTCCCGCTGGTCAAGGGCGTCGGCTCGGAGCGCTCCTACGAGCTGCTGGCCCGCTCGCTGCAGACCCTGGGCGGCTCGGGCTACCTGCAGGACTACCCGATCGAGCAGTACATCCGGGACGCCAAGATCGACTCCCTCTACGAGGGCACGACGGCGATCCAGGGCCTGGATCTGTTCTTCCGCAAGGTCCTGCGCAACCAGGGCGTCGCGCTCGGCACGCTGTACGGCGACATCAAGGCCTTCGCCGCCTCCGAGGCCGGCAACGGCCGCCTCAAGGAGGAGCGCAAGCTCCTCGACGAGGCCGCGGACGAGGTCAAGGCCATGGCCGACACCCTGGCGGGCTGGGCCATCGGCTCACTGGACGCGCCGAAGGAGGTCTACCGGGTCGGCCTCAACACCACCCGGTTCCTGCTCTCCCTGGGTGACCTGGTGATCGGCTGGCTGCTCCTGCGCCAGGCCGAGGTGGCGCTGACCGCGCTGGGCTCCTCCGACCGCGACACGGCCTTCTACACCGGCAAGGTCGCCGCCGCCTCGTTCTTCGCCCAGACCGTCCTGCCCCGCCTCGCCGCGGAGCGCCGCGTGCTGGCCGCCACCAACCAGGACCTGATGGAGCTGCCCGAAGAGGCCTTCTGACCTTCTCCACCCGGCCACCTGCTCCCGCGGCAGGCGACACCGAGGGGCGCCCCGGTCTCACCGGGGCGCCCCTCGCCCGTTTCCCCCGCAGGCCGTACGGGCCTCACGGCTCGCGGGCGGGAGCGGGCCGTACGGCCTCACGGCTCGCGGAGGGAAGACGCGCTCCGCTCAGGCGGCCGGGAGGGCGCCGAGACGGCTCAGCAGCTCGCGGGCGAGCGGCATCCGCTTCTTGGTGTCCTCGTCGGCGTTGACGTCGATGTTGAGCGCGAAGGTGTAGAGCCGGTCGCCGCGCTCGACCCAGCCCACCCACCAGCCGATGCCCGGCTTGGTGGACATGCCCCAGCCGGTCTTGGCGTACAGGGCGTAGCCGTCCTTCTCCTCGATCTTCAGCATCTCGCGCACCGTCCGCTGGTTGCGCTGGGAGGCCGGCAGCTGCCCGCGAGCCACCCGCGACAGGAAGCGGGTCTGCTCCGTCGCCGAGATCTCCAGCGGGCCCTCAAGCCAGAACTGGTCGACCACGGTGCCGATCTGGCGGTTGCCGTAGCCGAGCCGGTTCACCCACTGCTTCTCCCGCTTGACGCCGATCCGCCGGGCGATCGTCTGGAAGACGGGGACGTTGGACACCCGGATCGCGTCGCCCAGGTTCATGTCATGCTCCCACTCCGGGAACCGCTGCGGCTTGCCACCGTACGGGATCACCTCGTTCTCGTCCTTGACGGCACCGGTCTCCAGCGCGATCAGGGCGTGCGGGATCTTGAAGGTGGACGCGGGGATCAGCCGCTGCTCCGCCCTGCGCCGGTCGACCACCGTGGTCTGCCCGGTCTTCACATCCAGGAGGGCGAACGTGCCGCGCACCCCCGCCTGGCGGAACAGCGCCTGCAGGTCGTCCCGGACGACCGTCCGCTGCTGGACCGCGGACTGCGCCGCCGCGGTCCCGGCGGCGGCGGTCTCGCCGCCGGAAGGACCCGCGGCGCCGTGGGCGGCGGTCCCGCCGAACAGCGCGGACGCCGTCAGGACGGCGACGCCCAGCGTCGTGCGGACCCGCCGTCGGCGGGCGGGGTCGGAGGAATGCTGCATGCCAGGCTCCTTGCTCTCGATCTTCACCGGAAGAGCAGACCAGAGCGACCCACGTCATGTCCAATATCGATATGAGAGGACGACAGATATTGAAATGGATATCCATACTGGCCAGGGCCATGCTGTCCGGGCACAGGAGAGCCGGATCGAGGTCCGGAACCATCCCGGGCGTTGATATGCGAGAATAGTTATTCTCATAATGAGAATGTTGTGGTGTGCGGAGGGCATGCGATGGACGATTCCGAGTTCCTGGCGGGCTACGACCCCCGGGCCTTCCCGGCGGTCGCGGTGACGGTCGACGTGGTGGCGCTGACCATCCGCGAGGGCGCGCTGCACGTGCTGCTGGTCGAACGGGGCGAGCAGCCCCACGCGGGGCGGTGGGCGCTGCCCGGGGGGTTCATCCGGCCGGACGAGGATCTGCCGGAGGCCGCGGCGCGGGAGCTGGCCGAGGAGACCGGCCTCGCCCCGCGCGTGCACATCGAGCAACTCGCCAGCTACGGGGCCCCCGGGCGGGACCCCCGGATGCGGATCGTGTCGGTCTCCTACCTCGCCTTCGCCCCCCGCCTTCCCGATCCCCGCGCCGGTTCGGACGCGGCCGACGCCGCCTGGCGGCGGATCGACCGGCTGCCGGAGCTGGCGTTCGACCACGACCGCATCCTCGGCGAAGGACTGGAACGGGCGCGGGCCAAGCTGGAGTACACCCCGCTGGCCACCACCTTCGTGGACGAGACGTTCACGATCACCGAGCTGCGCGGCGTCTACGAAACGGTCTGGGGCGTGCCGCTGCACGCGGGCAACTTCCACCGCAAGGTCCTGTCGGTGCCCGGATTCGTGGAGGGCACCGGGCAGACCACCGAGGGCGGCGGGACGCGGGGCGGCCCCCGGGCCCGGCTCTACCGGGCCGGCGACGCGCGGCTCCTGCATCCCGCGCTGCTGCGGCCCGCCCGCGAGGAGGCGGCCGGATGACCACCACGGCCGAGGCGATCGCCCTGGTTTCCGGCGCCCGCACACCGGACGACCTGTTCGGCGGGGACGCGCCGCACCGGACGTACCGGCGGCTGGCACGGCTGCTCCACCCCGACCTCGCGTCCGGACCGGACGCCTCCGGGGCCTTCGCCAGACTCTCGGAGCTGTGGGCCGCCCGGGGCCGGGGCGCCGAGACGGTGATCACCACCGGGCGGGGGACCCACCGGATCGCGGGCGTGTTCCGGCGCGGCGCCTCGGCCGTGCTGTACGGCTGCGACGACGACGCGCTGCTCAAGCTCCCGCGCAGTCACGCGGACAACGACCTGATGCGGCGCGAGGCGGCGGCGCTCGCGACGATCGCGCGGGAGGGCGACCCGCTGCTCCTGCCGTACGTGCCCCGGCTGGTGGAGTCCTTCCGGCACCGCTCGGGCGGGGTCGAGCGGCAGGCCAACGTGATCAGCCGTGCGCCGGACGGCTTCATGAGCCTGACGGAGATCGCCCGGCTGCGCCCGGTGCTCGACCCGAGGGACGTGGCGTGGATCTGGCGGCGGCTGCTGGTCGCGATCGGGATGGCCCACCGGGCGGGAGTGGTGCACGGCGCGGTGTTCGGGCACCACGTGCTGGTCCACCCGGTCGACCACGGCCTGGTGCTCGTCGACTGGAGCCAGTCGGTGCCGCTCGGCCGCCCGCTGACCGCCCTGGTGGCCCGGCACCGCGACGACTACCCGCCCGAGATCCTCGCCGGAGGGCCGGCGACCCAGGCCCTCGACATCCGGCTCGCCACCCGCTGCGTCGCCGCCCTCATGGGCGACGACGTCCCCGCCCCGATCCGCCGCTTCGTCCGGGGGAGCCTGACGGGCCCGCCTCGCGACGCCTGGGGACTCCTCGGCGAGCTCGACGAGCTGCTCGACGACCTGTACGGCCCCAGGAAATACCGGCCCCTCCACCTGTGACCCTCGCCCGCCGGCGCCCCTCCCCGCGGCTCCGACGGGTCCCGGGAGGCCCCGGCGGGCAGGACGGAGCATGTGCGGAGGGGTTGACGCGGCCCATAGTTATTCTCATACTGAGTTTATCTCTACTTGAGAAGAACCTGTGAAGAACGACCCCGGGAGACCCCATGGGAAGCGGCATCTGGTCCACCGACGTGTACACCGCCGCCGCGGGCTACCGCGCCGCCAAGGGCGCCAGCGCCTTCGCCTACAGCGACAGCGGTGCGCGCGCCGTGCATGACGATCTCAACCCGTACGGCGTGGCCGCCCGGGAGAGCCGTGACTCCGACGAGCACCCCGAGACCGTGGCCGTCGCCGTCCTGTTCGACGTGACCGGCTCGATGCGCGGGGTGCCCCGCACACTCCAGAGCAAGCTGCCCGATCTGCTCGGCCTGCTGGTCCGCAAGGGCTACGCGGCCGACCCGCAGATCCTCTTCGGCGCGATCGGCGACGCCACCTGCGACCGGGCCCCGCTGCAGATCGGCCAGTTCGAGTCCGACAACCGGATGGACGAGGACCTCGGCAGGATCCTGCTGGAGGGCGGAGGCGGCGGCCAGCGGACCGAGTCGTACGAGCTGGCGATGTACTTCATGGCCCGGCACACCTCGCTCGACTGCTTCGACAAGCGCGGACGCCGGGGCTATCTGTTCATCATCGGCGACGAGCTGCCCTACCCCAAGGTCAAGCGCCGCGAGGTCGGCGCGGTGATCGGCGACCGGCTCAGGCGCGACGTCACGACCGAGGAGATCGTCGCCGAGCTGACCAGGATGTACGACGTCTACTACATCCTCCCCGCCGGGACCAGCTACGCCGGAGACCGGCGGACGCTGGCGGCCTGGCGTGGCCTGCTCGGCCAGAACGTGCTGGAGCTGGACGACCTGGACGCGGTCTGCGAGACGATCGCGCTGACGGTCGGCCTCGGCGAGGACGCCATCGACCTGGACCAGGGGCTGAGCGATCTCGACGAGCTGGGCTCGACGGCGGGCGCCGCGGTGGGCAAGGCCCTGGCCAGGCTGGACCGGCGCGCGCTGGTGGTGGCCGACGGCCTCGACCTCGGCGGCGACAGCGGCGTGATCCGGCTGTGAACGAGCACGTGATCGTGGCCGACCTCGGGTACGGCGACGCCGGGAAGGGCACGGTCGTGGACTGGCTCTGCGCCCAAGGTCCCGTCCAGGCGGTCGTCAGGTTCAACGGGGGCGGGCAGGCGGCCCACAACGTCGTCCTGCCCGACGGGCGGCACCACACGTTCGCCCAGTTCGGGTCGGGGACGCTCCGGGGG
The DNA here is from genome assembly GCF_900113865.1 of Streptosporangium canum. Classification (GTDB taxonomy): domain Bacteria; phylum Actinomycetota; class Actinomycetes; order Streptosporangiales; family Streptosporangiaceae; genus Streptosporangium; species Streptosporangium canum. Next base: position 20,758 of record NZ_FOQY01000039.1, read on the forward strand.
GTGCCGACCCACCTGTCCCGCTTCATGGTCGTGGACCCGCTCGCCCTGGCCTCCGAGGCCGCGCACCTGGGCGAGCTGGGCGTGCCCGACCCGTTCGGCCTGCTCACCGTGGATCGGGACGCCCTGCTCGCCACGCCGTACCACGTGGCGGCGGGGCGGGCCCGGGAGCTGGCGCGCGGGGACGACCGGCACGGGTCGTGCGGGATGGGCATCGGCGAGACCATGGCCTACGCCCTGGACAATCCGGGCCTCGGGCCGACCGCCGGCGACTGCGAGAACCCGGCCCTGCTCGCGCGCAAGCTGCACGCGCTCCGCGAGGCGCTGGGGGTGAGCGGGCCCGCGGTGGAGGACTGCGTCGCGGCCTACCGGGCGTTCGCCGAGCGGGTGATCCTCGTGGACTCCTCGTTCACGGCCGCCCTGCTGCGCAGGCGTCCGGTGGTCTTCGAGGGGGCGCAGGGCGTGCTGCTCGACGAGTGGCACGGCTTCCACCCCTACACGACCTGGAGCACGACGACCTTCGCCAACGCGCTGGCCCTGCTCGACGGGGTGCCCGCCGTACGGCTGGGCGTGCTGCGCACCTACACGCCCCGGCACGGGCCCGGCCCGCTGGTCACCGAGGACCCGACGCTGGAGATCGACGAGGTCCACAACGCGACGGGGCCGTGGCAGGGGCCCTTCCGCGCCGGCCACTTCGACGCGGTGGCCCACCGTTACGCGCTGGCGGTCACGGGCGGGGCCGACGCGCTCGCGCTCACCCACCTGGACGCGCCGGTGTCGCGGATGTGCGTCTCCTACGACATCGGCGAGCTCGCGGCGGGGACGGCGGGCGACCTCGACGGGCAGGCCGGGCTGACCCGGCGGGTGCTGAGGGCGCGTCCTCGCTACACCGACGGCATCGGCGCCGGCGACTGGCCCGCGGCCGTCGCCGACGCCCTGGGGGTCCCGGTCTGGCTGGGCTCGGCCGGACCCACCGCCGCCGACAAGACGCGCCTGAGTAGTGTGATCGCCCCCGAAAGGGTATGACCACCCACGTACGTTCCCTTTACCTGACCATTACTCGCGTCCGGAGGACTTGATGGGTGTCGGGGTAAGCATCTTCTTTCTCACGCTCGGCGCCATTCTCCGGTTCGCCATCGAGCCCGACGTGCTGGGCGAGAACGTGCACATCGACGTCATCGGCCTGATCTTCATGATCGTCGGTGCCGTCGGGATCGTGTTGAGCGTCGTACTGGCCCCCAAGCGCGGGCAGACGTCGGAGGATCGCCTGATGCACCGCGAGAACAATCCGCCGGATCTCTAGTGCGACCTTCCTCAAGGGGAGTCGCGAACAGGCGGTCGAGAACCCTAGGCCGCCGGAGACGGCCTTCCCCGCTGGGGAACGGAGCACCAGGGCCTGTCCTGGGTTCAGATCATGGGGTTGTTGATTCTCCTGCGCGGTGCCGTCCGATCCTGACAGGCGAAAGGGTAGGGCGCGTGGTGACCTGACCGATGACGAGTGGGCTTTGGTCGAGCCGCATCTGCCGCTGGGTGAGCGGGGCCCGATCCCGGATCTGCGGCGGCAGTTCAACGCCGTGATGTGGCGGTTTCGCACTGGCAGCCCATGGCGGGCCCACCTGTCGAGTACGCTCCGTGGTCGACCGTTTACGACTGGTTTCGGTCGTGGGCGGTCATGGGCGTCTTCCAGGCCCTGACGCAGGCGGCGATCGGTGAGGAGGTGATTGCCGCATGGCTGTTCGGCCCGCGTCATGTCCCGTGCCCTCAAGCACGGCCCCGACGATTCCGACTCGGCGAACCGCTGTGCCCTGAGTGTTACGACTACACCACCTTCCACCCGGATGCCTGCAACCGGGACAGTGCAGGACGGATGTCAGGCCGCCGGGATGGCCTCGATGGTCTTCATGTGCTTCTCGCCCCACTCGCCGAGAGGGATGAGAGCGGCGTTGAGTGACTGGCCGAAGTCGGTCAGGGAGTATTCCACCTTCGGCGGGACCTGGTGGTACACCTCTCGGCGCACAAGGCCGTAGTGCTCCATCTCTCGAAGCTGGAGGATCAGCATCTTCTCGCTGATGCCGGGTACCGCCCTCCTCAGCTCCCCGAAACGCCGCGAACCGTCGTGTAGCGCCCACAGGATCAGCGCCTTCCACTTGCCGCCTATCACGTCCACGGCGGCGTCGAGTCCGCATGAGTAGCTCTGCTTCTTCACCGTTCCTCCGATACTGAAAAAAAGGTAAGTACCTGAAAAAATAGTAGGTACTTGTGAGAAATTCCGCAAGGGAACAGGATCGGACACGCATCGGATGGGCCCATCCCGCAGCACCGCTCACACCATTCTCACAAGCACGGAGATCACGATGAAGAACGGCCGCATCAACGCCAACGGCATAGACTTCGCCTACGTCGAGGAGGGGGAGGGGCCGCTGGCCCTGCTCCTCCACGGCTTCCCGGAGTCCGGCGACGCCACCTACCGCCACCTGATCCCGGCTCTCGCCGCGGCAGGTTATCGAGCCGTCGCCCCCAACATGCGGGGGTTCGCCCCCACCGCGCTTCCCGCGGACGGCAGCATGCGCCTCCGCGATCTCGTCGCCGATGCCAACGCCCTGCACGAAGCACTGAACGGTGACGGCAATGCGATCCTCGTGGGCCACGACTGGGGCGCGGGCATCGCCTGGGGCGCCGCCGTCGCGGCACCGGAGCGGTGGTCACGGGTCGTGGCCAGCGACGTCCCGCCCCTGCAGTTCTTCGGCAGCTACTCCAGCACCTACGAGGGAATCGAGAACATGAACCACTTCTGGTTCTTCCAGATGGACATGGCAGAGGAGGTCCTGGCCGCCAACGACATGGCATACCTGCGGCAGATCCTGCAGGAGAGGTGGACCGGACCCGGATACGACGCCACCGAGGAGTGGGAGGGGACGCGCAGGGCCCTGGGTGAGCCCGCCAGGCTGCGGGCGGCCCTCGATCTCTACCGAACGAACTTCGGCCCCAAGCAGATGGGGACGCCGGAGTGGGCGGCCGAACAGGGAGCCCTCTGGGGTCCTCTGCCGACTCAGCCGACCTTGTACCTCCATGGCACGGAGGACAAGAGCGTCGTTCTGGACGAGGAAACCATGGCGGCGATCCGCGCAGCCCTTCCTGAGGGCTCCGAAACGGCCTTCCTCGAAGGTGTCGGGCATATCGTCCCCGTGGAAAAGCCGGACCGGTACAACGAGCTCGTTCTCCGATTCCTCAAGAAGACGATCTGACGGTCGCAGGCGGCGGCGCCGATCCGTGCCGGCATCGTGCTGAAAGCCGCTTCCTGCGCGTCCTTCGTCAGGAGGCTGTGACGAGCCGCAGGCTACGGCGCCGCCCCCCTGCCCCGGCCGGAGCTGTCATTGTGGGACAAGACCCTGTTTCGGATGTTGTACGACACGGCGGCCCGAGCTGAGGAAGTTCTCGCGTTGGACGTCGACGAGCTGGATCTACGCAACCGCCGCGCCAGGGTGCGGTGCAAGGGCAGCGCCGCCGACGTCCCGCGACCGTCCGCCTGCTGGCGGGCCGCACCGCGGGGACGGTCTTCCTCACCGCCCGGCGCGTCCGTGTCGAGCTGCCCCCGGCAGACCTCGACTCGGCCGGTGGCAGCCCGGCTGCCGTACTGGTGGGCGGCCGGGTTGTTCCTGATCGTGGCTGACCGGGCGGCCGCTACGATCAGGATCTGCACAAGGAGTGCAGCACGGCGGAACGCTGCATCAATCAGATCATGGAATGGCGCGGCCTGGCCTTCCGCTTCGACAAGACTCCCGAGAGCTATCTCGCGGGCCTTCATCTACGCGGAGCCATCTCGTGGAACCGAAGCCTCCAACCCGCCTGAAGATCCAAACTCCGTACAAGGCCCTAGAAGGCGTACTGCACGGCCGCCCGGGAGGCCAGGATCGGCTTGATGTGCTCGGCGATCACGGCCTGGTGCGCCGGGTGGTCACGGTAGATCAGATAGTCGTCGAGGCTGTCGAAGTCCGCGACGACCGCGAACTCGTGGTTGCCCGGGTTCACGCCCGCGTCGGCGCCGACGGCGTAGGAGCGGATCTCCGTGATGATCTCCGGCAACTTGCCGAGCTCGGTCGCGACCGCGGCCCTCTGCTCGTCGGTGGCCCCTTCGGCCCAGGTGAAAAGCACGACATGCCGGAACATGATCTTCCCTTCGTTCGAGTTCCCAGCCAGCGTACGGCCACGCCCACGGAGACCCGACGGTGGGGACTAAATCACCTTTAGCATGGGTAGAACTCTTTGTCCTGAAATGCGTAGATATGGCAATTTATTTCTTATTTATACAGCTCTGCGGTGCTTTGCCAAAGCATAAGTGCTTTGCGGTGTCTTGATCGCTCCTCCTCCGGCAGTCTGTGGATTGTCCAGCAATCCATGAGGACGGATCCGTCTTCGCGTGAAACCCGGAGGAACGCATGAAAACCAAAACTGCTGCCTCGTTCATCGCGAGCATGATGGGCGCGGGGCTCTTCGCCGGAGCACTCGTAGCAGGCTCCGCACAGGCCTCGGTCAAGCCCGTGGCGTCGGCCCCGGCCGTCCAGACCGCCACCACGGCCGCGAACGTCGTCACAGGCTGCGGTTGCTGGAGACGCCGTTGCTGCCGCTGTGGCGGCGGCTGTGGCTGGGGCGGCGGCGGCCGAGGCTGGGGCTGGGGCGGCGGCGGTGGCCGTGGCTGGGGCGGTTGGGGCGGCGGCTGGTGGTAGGCCGGAGGCGGGCAGGCCGCCGCCCGTCATAGAACCACGAGCGGCCGGGGCGAGAACACGGTTGTTGTCCGGCCGGGCCGGGAAAGGCCCGGCCGGACAACAACCGGGAGCGTTTTCCGGCAGACCCTCATCCGAGGTGAGAACGGACGGGTCCATTCGCCTCCACTACGAGCCCGCTCCTTTCGGGGAGCGGGCTCATCGCGTTTTCCGGGGCCTTCGGGGAAACGCCTCCGGCATCAGACCGGGCGCGGTGCCGCGCTGCGGCGCCTGGAGAGCCTGATCCCCGTCCGGCCCGGGCTCTGCGCGGCGCCGAGGACGATCGTGTGCGCCGTTTCGGGGATGAGGCGGAGGTCATGGGTGATGAGGATGGTCGTGCGGCCGGACATGAGCAGCCGGAGAGGCTCCATGATCCGTGCCGCGGTGAGGGAGTCGAGTCCGGTCATCGGTTCGTCGAGCACGAGCACCGGGGCGTCGCGCAGGATCGCCCGGGCGATGGCGATGCGCTGGCGCTGACCGCCGGAGACGAGCCGGCCGCGCTGGCCGAGGGGCGTGTCGTATTTCCGGGGGAGCGTGCTGATGAAGTCGTGCACGTCCGCCATGACGGCGGCCCGGACGATGTCGTCCATGCTTGAGCCGGGACGACCGTAGGCGATGTTGTCGCGCACGGTTCCGGAGAAGAGCAGGTTCTCCTGCTGCAGGACGGTGATGTTGTCGCGCAGCGACCGGCGCGGCAGGTCCCGGATGTCGACTCCGTCGAGAAGGATGCGCCCGGCGGTGGGGTCGTAGAACCGCAGCAGGAGTTTGGTGAGGGTGGATTTGCCCGCGCCACTGGGCCCGGTGCAGACGACCAGCTCGCCCGGCTCCGCGCGGAAGGACAGATTCCGCAGCGTGGGGCTGGTCCTGTTCGGATAGGTGAAGCCGATCTCGTCGAACTCGATCCGGCCCCGGCTCCGCGCGGCCATGGGAACCACCCCGGCCCGGTCGGTGACGGCGGGCCGGGTCCGCAGGATCTCGATGACGCGGTCGGAGCCCGCCGCCGCCTCGGAGACGGTGAGCGCGATCTGCCCGAGGCTCTGCACCGCCGGATAGAGGTAGGCGAGGTAGGCGGCGAAGGCGAGCAGGCCGCCGATGGTGAGGCGGCCGGCCGCGATCTCCCACGCGCCGAAGCCGATGACGACCAGCAGGCAGACTGTCTCGATGACCTGGACGACCGGCCCGTACAGCGCGGACAGCCGGGCCTGGGCCACGTTGGCCCGTAGCCAGGTATGACCCTCGGCGTGCAGCCGGTCCGCCTCGGCCTCCTGCCGGTTGTAGGCCTGGACGAGGGACTGGTTGGCCAGACCCTCCTCGATGACGCTGTTCATGGCTCCGTTGCTGAGCCGCTCGCGAGCGGCGACGGTCCTGAACTTCGACGCGAAGACCTTGGAGACGATCAGGAACGCCGGGACCATCGCGAACGTCACCAGCGCGAGATCCCACCGGATGTAGAAGGCCGCCCCGGCGAAGAAGACCACGCTGGCGGCCGTCGTGAGGAGCCGGACCACACCGGAGCCGACCAGTTCCTCGATGGCTTCGATGTCGTCGGTGAGCCGGGCCATCAGATCGCCCAGCCGGCGGTTGTCGAAGAAGTCGGGGGTGAGCGTCTGGATGTGCGCGAACACCCTGTCCCGCAACCGCAGCAGGAAGCGCTCCCCGCCCAGGGCCGTGGCGTAGGAGCCCACGAAGGAGGCCAGTCCCGCGATGACCACGAGGCCGAGCCAGGTGAACGCGGGCGTCCAGAACGCCCCCAGGTTCTGGGCGCTGAGGACCTCGTCGGTGATGCGCCCGAACAGCCAGATCGCGGCGACCTCGCAGAGGGCCGCCACGATCGCCAGCACGACGCCGACCACGAACAACCTGCGGACGCCGCGGGTGCAGGGCCAGAACCGCCGGAAGGCGTCCCGGATGGAGACCGCCGGCGCGATCGGGGACGGCAGGTCCGCCACCGGCCCGGCTCCGTCCGCCGAGGGGAGCGCAAAGGAGAACCGGCGGGTTACCCGCCGGTTCTCATCTGACTTGGCTACCACCACCAGCCGCCGCCCCAGCCGCCGCCCCAGCCTCGGCCGCACCCGCAGCGACGACGACGACATCCGCCCCAACCCAGCGGGGCGCGGTTAGCCGGGAAGAACTTGTCCAGTCTCATTGGCTTTCCCTTCTGGCCGTTCTTACGCGGAGTTGCCAAATACGACAATATCACCCAGATGCGCATTAATCTCCGAACTCAGTGTGGATTGGAGATCCTTTAACCGGCCATTCCAATAACCCACCAGGAAGGGCCGGACAGGTTCTTTCGCATCCGCCATCGGCAGCCCCATGGCACATCCAAGCAAGGCGACGGTATTTAAAGCGCACCCTGGAGAATCCCCAGAGGAGGGTCTGCCGTGTCCATGAAAAGGCCATCGCCCCACGCGCCGGGCGGGATGCTCCGACCTCCCGGAGAACCCCATAAGTTCTCCATAAGGAAACCCGGAAGCAGCGGGTCGGTAAATGAACGCCAAATGGGGAAGGCGCGCCGGGGCACCGCCGCGGGAGCCTCGGGCGACGGGGCGGCCTCAGACAGCGCGAGCCCGCTCCCTCCGGGGAGCGGGCTCGCGACTTCCGCGGCTTCGGTTCCAGGCGTGCCTGCGACTTCCGCGGCTTCAGTTCCAGGCGAGCATGCGGAGCGGGTCCTCCAGCATGGCGCCGACGTCACGGAGGAAGAGCGAGCCGAGCTCCCCGTCCACGACCCGGTGGTCGAACGACAGCGCCAGCGTGCAGACCCTGCGCGGCACGATCTGCCCGTCCACCACCCACGGCATGTCTCTGACCTGCCCGAAGGCCAGGATGGCCGACTCTCCGGGGTTGAGGATCGGCGTGCCCGCGTCCACCCCGAACACGCCCACATTGGTGATCGTGATCGTGCCTCCGGCCATGTCGGCCGGCTGGGTACGGCCCGCACGGGCGGTCTCGGCGAGGGCGCCGAGGGCCCTGGCGAGGTCCGGGAGGGACATGGCGTGGGCGTCCTTGACGTTGGGGACGAGCAGGCCACGCGGGGTGGCCGCGGCGATGCCCAGGTTCACGTAGTGCTTGACCACGATCTCCTGCGCGGCCTCGTCCCACGCCGAATTGATCATCGGATACCGGCGCGCGGCGACGAGCACCGCCTTCGCCACCAGGAGCAACGGCGACACCTTGACCTCGGCGAAGTCGGGCAGCCGTCGCAGCCGCCCGACCGCGTCCATGGTCTCGGTGACGTCGACCTGGAGAAACTCGGTGACATGCGGCGCGGTGAACACGGAGGCCACCATGGCCTGCGCGGTCGCCCTGCGCACTCCCTTGACCGGGATCCGCTCCTCACCCGCCTGTACGGCCCGCACCGCCGCCGGAGCGGGGACCGCCCCGGCCGCCGACTGGACGTCGTCCCGGGTGATCGAGCCCTGCGGACCGCTCCCGGTGAGCGTGGTCAGGTCGACTCCGAGGTCCTTGGCCAGCTTCCGCACGGGAGGCTTGGCCAGCGTCGCGACGCGCCCTCCGGAGGCGGGCGCGGCACCGGCCGCCGCCCCGTTCTCCCGGACGCCCTCCCGCACGGAGGGCGCGGCGCTCTCGCCGGTGAACGGCCCGGTGTCCTGCCGCGCGGGCGGCTGGACGCTCCGCGGAGCCGGCGAGCCCGCGGGCGGGGTGGACGCCGATTTGCGGGGACGGCGTTTGGCCGCGCCCATCTTGACGCCGTAGCCGACCAGGACCGGCTGGCGCTCCTCCTTCGGGGGGGTGGGCACCATGTCCTCGGCCAGGGCCTGCCCGCGTTCGGGGGCGGGGCCGGGGGCGGCAGAGGAAGCGGGGGCGGGGGCCGTGCCGGTCCCGTCGTCGACCGAGATGATCGGCCTGCCGACGTCCACGGTCTCGCCCTCGTCGGCCATCAGGGCCGCCACCACGCCCTCGAACGGGCAGGGCAGCTCGACGACGGCCTTGGCGGTCTCGATCTCCACGATGATCTGGTTGACCTTGACGGGGTCGCCGGCCTTCACGTGCCAGCGGACGATCTCCGCCTCGGTCAGGCCTTCGCCCACGTCGGGGAGCTTGAACTGCTTCATCGTCTCCTCCCCTCTCAGAACGCGAACGCGCGGTCGACGGCCTCGAGGACCCGGTCCAGGTCCGGCAGGTAGTGATCCTCCAGCCTGGAGGGCGGGTAGGGGGTGGACGGCCCGCCGACGCGCAGCACGGGCGCCTCCAGGTTGTAGAAGCAGGTCTCGGTGACGCGGGCGGCCACCTCGGCGCCGAAGCCGTTGTAGACCGGCGCCTCGTGCACCACGATGCAGCGTCCGGTCTTGCGGACCGACTCGGTGACCCGCGCGACGTCCAGCGGGTTGAGCGAGCGCAGGTCCACCACCTCCAGGGACCGGCCGTCCTCCTCCGCCGCGGCCGCCGCCTCCAGGCAGGTCTTGACCATCGGCCCGTACGCCAGCACGGTGAGGTCCGTGCCCGGCCGTACCACCTGGGCCTGGTCGAAGGGCGGCCAGCCGGCGGGGGCGGCGGAGGTGTCCACCTCGGCCTTCTCCCAGTAGCGCCGCTTGGGCTCGAAGAAGACCACGGGGTCGTCGCACCGGATCGCCTGCTGGATCATCGTGTAGGCGTCGGCGGGGTTGGAGCAGGCCACCACCCGCAGGCCCGCGGTGTGGGTGAAGTAGGCCTCGGGCGACTCGCTGTGGTGCTCCACGGCGCCGATTCCGCCGCCGCACGGGATCCGCACCACGACCGGCAGCCGTACCTTCCCCAGCGACCGCAGCGGCATCTTGGCGAGCTGGGTGATGATCTGGTCGGCGGCGGGGAAGACGAACCCGTCGAACTGGATCTCGCAGACCGGGCGGTACCCCCGGAGCGCGAGCCCGATCGCCGTGCCGATGATGCCCGACTCGGCCAGCGGCGTGTCGATGACCCGCTGCTCGCCGAAGTCCTTCTGCAGCCCGTCGGTGACGCGGAACACGCCACCGAGCTTGCCCACGTCCTCGCCCATGATGAGGACCTTGGGGTCGTCCTCCATGGCCTTGCGCATGCCCTCGTTGAGCGCCTTCGCCAGCGTGAGAGTGCTCATCCCTCGAACCCCTCCAGGTAGGCCGCGAACTGGGCGCGCTCCTCGTCCATCAACCGGTGCGGCTCCGCGTAGACGTGGTCGAAGATGGCCAGCGGCTCGGGATCGGGCAGCGCGAGACAGCGTTTGCGCACGTCCCGGCCCAGATCATCGGCCTCGGCGTCGATCGCGTCGAAGAACTCCTGGTCGGCGAGCTGGTTTTTGAACATGTAGGCGCGGACCCGCTCGATGGGGTCCTTGAGCTTCCACGCCTCCAGCTCCCCGGCCACCCGGTAACGGGTCGGGTCGTCGGAGGTGGTGTGCGCGCCCATCCGGTAGGTGAAGGCCTCGATCAGCATCGGCCCCTGCCCGGACCTGGCGTCGGCGAGCGCCTTGCGGGTGACGGCGAGGCAGGCGAAGACGTCGTTGCCGTCGACCCGGACGCCGGGGAAGCCGAACCCGCTCGCCCGGCGGTACAGCGGGATGCGGGACTGCTTCTCCAGCGGCTCGGAGATGGCCCACTGGTTGTTCTGGCAGAAGAACACCACGGGCGCGTTGAACACCGACGCCCAGATGAACGACTCGTTCACGTCCCCCTGGGAGGTGGCGCCGTCACCGAAGTAGACGATCGTGGCGGCCTCGGCGCTGTCGCGCTGCACGCCCATGGCGTAGCCGACCGCGTGCAGGGTCTGGCTGCCGATCACGATCGTGTACAGGTGGAAGTTGTGCTCGGCCGGGTCCCAGCCGCCGTGGTTGACGCCGCGGAACAGGCCGAGCAGGTTCACCGGGTCGACGCCCCGGCACCAGGCCACGCCGTGCTCGCGGTAGGTCGGGAAGGCCATGTCCGTCTCGGCCAGCGCCCGGCCCGAGCCGATCTGCGCGGCCTCCTGGCCGAGCAGGGACGCCCAGATGCCCAGTTCGCCCTGGCGCTGCAGGGCCACGGCCTCCAGGTCGACGCGGCGGACCAGGACCAGGTCCCGGTAGAGGCCGCGGATCTCCTCGGGTGTCAGATCGATGTCGTAGTCGGGATGCTCGACCCGTTCCCCTTCGGGGGTCAGCAACTGGACGAGCTCCGGGGGTGCTTCCGCACCATGAGGGGCGTCGGCTGTCACATGCCGCTCCTGTGTGCTCGGGGCCGCCTGGATGGGTTCGCCATCACCGTGCGGCCGGTTAGCGACGCATCCGACCCGTCTGGTGGTGGTTCGTCTGCGTTTGTGGACATCGTGGCAGAGGTCACATACCTGTGCGCAAGACCTACCTCGATGTCCATACGCTCCCCGTTCCCGCTGAACCCCTCTTTACCCTCGCATCTTTACCCTCACCTCCGCACGGAGGCCCGCGCACGGAGGGTCGCCGGACCCGGCGACGAACTGCCGTAAGAAGCCCGTTACGCTTGAGGCGCCGAACCGTCCCCGCTGCAACCAGGAGGAACACCGTGGCGCGCGTCATCGTCGACGTCATGCTGAAGCCCGAGATTCTCGACGCGCAGGGCCAGGCCATCGCCCGCGCACTGCCGCGGCTCGGCTTCTCCGGTGTCTCGGCTGTACGGCAGGGCAAGCGGTTCGAGGTGGACCTCGAAGGTCCCGCCGACGAGGCCGCGCTTTCGGACGTCCGCAAGATGGCCGAGACCCTGCTGGCCAACACCGTGATCGAGGACTACACAGTCACCGTGGAGTCGTAGATCGTCCTATATCGCGTGGAGAGTTTCCTTACGTCCGGGTAAATCACACTCCGGATATGCCCTAATCCCACAGCTTGACCAACAGTAAATAACATTAAGGTTATTTTGCGGTTAGCCCGGATTCTGGGGGGAAACCTTGACAGGGTGACGTCTGGCCCGGGAGGGATCCGGTGGATATCGAGTTCTCGTTGGCTCTGCCGAGAGAGGCCATCGGCATTCCCATGGTCCGCAGAGCCCTGGGCGACTCGCTGCGTTCACTCGGCGTCACCGAGGGCTGCGTGTCCGACATCCTGCTCGCCGTCACCGAGGCGTGCGCCAACGCCGTGCGCCACGGTGGCCCCGCCAACCGCTACGAGGTCGAGGCCGCGATCGGCCACGGCCGCTGCGACGTCCGCATCATCGACAGGGGCCACGGCCTCCTGAGCGTGCCCGAGCACTATCCCCCGGCGGACACCGAGAACGGCCGGGGGATTCTCATCATGCAGGCCGTGGTGGACGAGATCTCCTTCGACATCACCCCCGGCCGGGGCACCACCGTGCATCTGCGCAAGCATCTCGACTGGGACGAGGACGCCGCCTTCCTCCGCCGCCGGATGCTCGCCGCCGTATAAGCCCCGCACCGCCGCCGGATGCTCGCCGCCGTATAAGCCCCGCACCGCCGCCGGATGCTCGCCGCCGTATAAGCCCCGCACCGCCGCTGAATGCTCGCCGCCGTATGACCTCCGAGCCGCCGCCGCTGGGCGATCCTCCACGTCACGGACCGGTTCCACGGCGGTGAGCTGTGTGATCGGACGACTCCGCGTGTGACCTCCCGGCCGGGAGCGGATAGCCTGGGCGCACCGCCGCAGACCGTCGTCCGATGTGTGAGACGTCGGCGCGGTGCTCGTTTGTGGAGGGGAACGCTGTCATGAGTGCTGCCCGCGTGGGCGTCGTCACTTTTCCCGGAACTCTTGACGATCAGGACGCGGCCCGCGCCGTGCGCCACGCAGGCGGCGAAGCCGTCCCGCTGTGGCACGCGGATCCCGATCTCAAGGGGGTGGACGCGGTCTTCCTGCCGGGCGGGTTCTCCTACGGGGATTACCTGCGGTGCGGGGCGATCTCCAGGTTCGCCCCGCTGATGGAGGAGCTGATCCCCGCCGCCAGGGCCGGACTCCCCGTCCTGGGCACCTGCAACGGCTTCCAGATCCTCTGTGAGGCCCATCTGCTGCCCGGCGCGCTGATGCGCAACGCCGGACTGCACTACATCTGCCGCGACCAGGGCATCCGGGTGGAGAACACCGCCACCCCGTGGACGTCGGACTTCACCGAGGGCCAGGAGATCGTGCTGCCGGTCAAGCACGGCGAGGGCCGCTACGTCGCCGACGAGGCGACCCTGAGCGCGCTGGAGGGCAACGGCCAGATCGTCTTCCGCTACGTCGGAGGCAACCCCAACGGCTCCCTGAACGACATCGCCGGCATCCGCAACGAGGCCGGCAACATCGTCGGTCTCATGCCGCACCCCGAGCACGCCGTCGAGGACCTCACCGGCGCGCCGAGCACGGACGGCCGCGGATTCTTCTCCTCCATCCTGAAGAAGCTGGTGAACCTGTGAGCGAGCGAGCCGACAAGCGCGGCGGCCAGGAGCCCGAGGCGCATCTGGACACCGTCAAGCGGGCCGAGGACACCCCCGGCGAGCGCCAGCCGTACGCCGAGCTGGGCATGAAGACCGACGAGTACGACCGGGTCCGCGACATCCTCGGCCGCCGGCCGACGAGCTCCGAGCTGGCCATCTACAGCGTCATGTGGAGCGAGCACTGCTCCTACAAGTCCTCCAAGGTGCACCTGCGCCAGTTCGGCACCAAGGCCCCCGAGTCCGACGCCCTGCTCGTCGGCATGGGCGAGAACGCCGGTGTCGTGGACATCGGCGACGGCTGGGCCGCCACCTTCAAGATCGAGTCGCACAACCACCCGTCCTACGTCGAGCCGCACCAGGGCGCGGCGACCGGTGTCGGGGGCATCGTCCGCGACATCATGTCGATGGGCGCGCGGCCGATCGCGGTGATGGACGCGCTCCGGTTCGGCGCGGCGGACGCCCACGACACCCGGCGGGTGCTGCCCGGCGTGGTCGAGGGCATCAGCCACTACGGCAACTGCCTGGGCCTGCCCAACGTCGGCGGCGAGGTCGTCTTCGACCCCTGCTACATCGGCAACCCGCTGGTCAACGCGCTCTGCGTGGGTCTGCTCCGCAAGGACCAGATCAAGCTGGCGACCGCCCCCGGGCCGGGCAACAAGGTCGTGCTGTTCGGCGCGCTGACCGGCCCCGACGGCATCGGCGGCGCCTCCGTCCTGGCCTCGGCCACCTTCGAGGACGAGTCGCACGCCAAGCGCCCCAGCGTCCAGGTGGGCGACCCGTTCATGGAGAAGCTGCTGATCGAGTGCTGCCTGGAGCTGTACCAGGCGGACGTGGTCGTCGGCATCCAGGACCTCGGCGCGGCCGGCGTCTCCTGCGCGACGACCGAGCTCGCGGCCAAGGGCACCGGCGGCATGGACGTCCGGCTGGACCTGGTCCCGCTGCGCGACCCCTCGCTGCGGCCCGAAGAGATCCTGATGAGCGAGTCGCAGGAGCGCATGATGGCCGTCGTCACACCCGACGACATCGATGCCTTCATGGCGATCTGCACCAAGTGGGACATCCCGGCGACCGTGATCGGTGAGGTCACCGACTCCGGCCGCCTGGTGATGACCTGGTACGGCGAGACCATCGTGGACATCCCGCCGGGCACCGCGGCCGACGACGGCCCGGTCTACGAACGGCCGTTCCACGAGCCGGCCGGTCAGGTGGCGCTCAACGCCGACGACCCGGCGCGGCTGGCCCGCCCCGACGACCTCCGGGCGACGCTGCTGCAGCTCCTCGGCTCGCCGAACCTGGCGTCCAAGGAGTGGGTGACCTCCCAGTACGACCGCTACGTCCGCGGCAACACCGTGCTCGCCCAGCCCGCCGACGCCGGCGTGCTGCGGATCAGCGAGGTCATGCCGGGCGCCGAGGAGACGACCCGGGGCATCGCGCTGTCCACGGACGGCAACGGCCGCTACGCCCGGCTCGACCCGTACGCGGGCGCGCAGCTCGCGCTGGCCGAGGCCTACCGGAACGTGGCGGTGACCGGCGCCAAGCCGCTCGCGGTGACCGACTGCCTCAACTTCGGCTCCCCCGAGGACCCCGAGGTCATGTGGCAGTTCGCCGAGGCCACGCGCGGCCTGGCCGACGCCTGCAAGGCCCTGGGCGTCCCGGTGACCGGCGGGAACGTCTCCTTCTACAACCAGACGGGATCGACCCCGATCCACCCGACCCCGGTCGTGGGCGTGCTGGGCGTGATCGACGACGTGGCCAAGCGGGTCCGCAGCGGCTTCACCGGCCCGGACGAGAAGATCATCCTGCTCGGGGACACCGAGGAGGAGTTCGGCGGCTCCGAATGGGCTCACGTGGCCCACGGCCACCTCGGCGGCCTGCCGCCCCAGGCCGATCTGGAGGCCGAGCGGGCCATGGGGCTCGTCCTGACCGAGGCCGCCTCCCGCGGCCTGCTGACCGGCTCCCACGACCTGTCCGACGGCGGCCTGGCCATCGCCCTGGCCGAGGCCTGCCTCGCCCAAGGGGTCGGCTGCACGGTCTCCCTCACGGGCGAGGACGCGTTCGTCGACCTGTTCAGCGAGTCGTCGGCCCGCGCGCTGGTGACCGTGGCGCCGGAGTCCTTCGACGCCTTCGCCGACCTCTGCGCCGCCCACGAGGTCCCCTGCTACGGCCTGGGCACCACCGGCGGCACGTCCCTGACGGTGGAGGGCGTCCTGGACGTCCCGGTCACCGAGCTCCGGGAGACCCACACGGCCACCCTGCCGGGCATCTTCGGCTGATCGCTTCCGGCACGCGAAAAGGGGTACGGCTCACGCGAGCCGTACCCCTTTTTCCATGTTCCGGCGGATCGATCGAGCCGGAAAGGCAGGAGGCCCCTCCGGCGACCGTCCGGAGGGGCCTCGCTCACTTCAGCTATGACTCAGCCTTCTTGAGGCACACCGCGTAGACAGTGCCCTTGGAGCCGCCACCGTTGGGTGCCGCCGTCACCCCAGGTCACCCTGATCTCGGTCGCCCTGCAGGCGGCCGTCGGGTTGACGATCCGCGCGTAACGCGTCTTCTTGTTCACACACGCGTAAATCTCCGTACCGGCTGACGAGGTGCGCGATAATCGGTCCGTTCGGGGGAACCCCGCCCGGTGGGCGTGGGCGGACGCCACAGGGAGCCCACCGGGGTTCCCCCATCCACGGAGGCCACCCGTGCCGACGAACGACCTCTCGAGCACATCACCCCAGGAGCGCACCAGGTCAGAGCCGTATCTCCCGCCGGCGACCCAGCCGGTCCGCGCGGTCGTCTGGGTGATCCACCTGGCCCTGCCGATGCTGGGGCTCTGGCTGCTGCTGGCCAACCACGACGACCTGAACATCGAGTGGCACGACAACCTCAGCCATTTCTGGCTGATCATCGCCGTGGCGGGGATCAACCTGGTCCTGGGCGCCATGATCGGCCAGGCGTCGGCCCGGCGGGCGGACGCCCGGCTGCTGCTGGTCTCGCTGGTCTTCCTGAGCAGCGCGGGGTTCTTCCTGATGCACGGCCTGGCGACCCCCCGGATCATCCTTGCGAAGGGGACCTACGGGTTCGACCTCTCCCAGCCGATCGGCCTCCTCGTCGCCTCGGTCTTCGCGGCCGTCTCGGCGCTGCCGCTGAACGAGCGGGCGGCCCAGGCCGTACTCAGGTCGCAGGTCTGGCTGCGCGGCGGGCTCGTCGCGCTGCTCGTCGTGTGGGGAGTCGCCTCGCTGGTGCCGGGCCTCACCGCGCTGAGCTCCCCGGCTCCCCCGCGCGGCGCCGGTCTCGGCGGATTCGAGCTGGTCGGGGTCGCCCTGTACGCGGTGGCGACCGCGATGATGTTCCAGCTCCACCGCAGGCGCCCGGCCGCCATGCTGGTCAGCCTGGTCACCGCCTACGCCCTGCTCACCGAGGCGATGATCGCCGGGATGTCGCGCCACAACTGGCACCTGTCGTGGTGGCTGTGGCACGTGCTGCTGACCATGGCCTTCGTGTTCGTCGCCTACAGCGCCCACCTGCAGTTCCGGCGGGAGGGCACCGGCGCGGGGCTGTTCGACTCGGTGGCGCTGTCGGCGACCGTGCGGAAGATCAGGGCTGAGTACGAGGACGCCCTGGAGGAGCTCGTCGGCCACATCCGGCGGAGGGCCGAGACCAAGGTCCCGGCCGCGACCCGGCTGGCGGGCAAGTTCGGGCTCACCGAGGGGCAGGCGGCGGTGCTCGACCGGGCCGGCGCGGCGCTGGCCAACGAGCGGGAGCTGTCCGAACGGCTCGCCGCCCTGGTGGACACCGGCAACCAGGCCCGCGTGGGGCTGCCCGAGCGCGAGCTGCTGACCCGGGCCCTGGACCGCGTGCGGCAGGCGTACGGCGACGTGCGCATCACGCTGGTGTCGGAGGGGCGGGTCGCCATGGGCTCCAGGGAGTACGGTCCCGGGGACTTCCCGGGGAACCGGCCCGTCCTGCTGGACAGGGCGGTCGTCCACCCGCTGACCGTGAAGGGGCAGCTCGCCGGGGCGCTGGAGGTGCCGGTGGGCAGGACCCCGCAGGACGAGGCGCTCGCCGCCACGCTGGCGAGCCAGCTGTCCCTCTCCCTGGAGAACGCCCGGCTCTACCGGGAGCTGTCCACCCTGTTCCGGCAGTACATGTCCCCGGACGTGGCGAACTCCCTGCTGGCCGACCCGCGGACGGCGGCGCTCGGCGGCGAGCTGGTCGAGCTGACGGCGCTCTTCGCCGACCTGAAGGGCTTCACGAGCTTCTCCGAGCGGGCCACGCCGGCCGAGATCGTCGAGATGCTGAACCGCTATCACACGGCGGCCGTGCCGATCATCCTCGGCAACGGGGGCACGATCGTGCAGTTCGTGGGGGACGCGCTGCTGGCGCTGTTCAACGCGCCCGCCCCGCAGCCGGGGCACGCCGCCGCCGCGGCGAAGGCGGCCCTGGCCATGCAGGAGGCGGCCGAGGAGATCTGCGCCGGAACGCCGGGCTACCCCCGGTTCAGGATCGGGATCAACACCGGGCTCGCGCTGGTCGGCAACATCGGCAGTCCCGAACTGCGCGGGTTCAACGCGATGGGCGACTGCGTGAACGTGGCCGCCCGGCTGGAAGGCGTGGCCGAACCCGGTACCGTCGTGATCGGCCAGAGCACCCTCGACCAGATCACCCCCCGTCCCAGGGTCCGCTCCCTGGGCGAGCTCGCGCTCAAGGGCAAGGAGAAGCCCGTCCACGCGTACGTGCTGTCCGGTCTGTCGTAGAGATCCGGATCCGCTCGCCCGCGAGAGCCGTACAGCCGTAATCGACATCGCCAGGAGGTGCCCATGAGTCCCACTCCCGAACCGGGCGAGTTCGTCACCCTGCTCACAGCCGACGAGGTCGCGGCGATGCACGCGGCCGGGCGGCCCCGGCGCTGGGACCGGGGCGCGGCGGTGTGCACCGAGGGCGACGTCGCCGACTGGGTCCTCCTGCTGACATCCGGCCGGGTCAAGGTCTCCTCGCACACCGCCACCGGAACCGAGGTCATCCTCGCGGTACGCGGGCCGGGCGCGCTGCTCGGCGAGTTCGCCGCCCTGGACGGCCTGCCGAGGTCGGCCACGGTGACCGCGCTGGAGCCGGTCGAGGGCATCGCGATCCGCGACTTCCCCGGCTACCTCCAGGAGCACGGCCGGGTCGCGGTGCTGCTCATGCGGACGCTGATCGGCAAGATGCGCGACTCCGACCGCAAGCGGATCGAGTACGGCGCGTTCGACACCACGGGCCGGGTGGCGACCCGGCTGGTCGAGCTGGCCGAGCGGTACGGCGAGCCGGTCAACGGCGGCGTGCGGGTGACGCTGCCGCTCTCCCAGGACGAGCTGGCCGGCTGGACCGGGGCCTCCCGCGAGGCGGTCAGCAAGGCGCTGCGCTCGCTCCGGGACCGGGGCCTGATCGAGACGGGCCGCCGTCGCGTGATCATCCACGACCTGGAGGCCCTGCGCAGACGGGCCCGCTGACACCGCCGGCCGCCGGGGCGCGCGATGGCGTCAGAGCAGGTCGGCCCGGCGGCTCGGCGGATGACGCGTCGGGGTCGTCGAGAGCACGGCGATCTCCCCCGGAGCCGGAGTACGGCGTAGGTCAGACTGGAGCCCATGGTCTCCCTCCCCCAGGACCTGCCCGGCTCCCCCGAATACGTGTCGAGGCTCCGCTACGCGTGGCGGGTCTGCTCGGTCACCAGCCTCGGCCTGGTGCTGATCGGCGTCTCGGGAAGCACGCTGAACGTGGCACTTCCCGCGGTGGTCAGGCACTTCCACGCGGACGCGTTCGCCTCCGGGTGGATCCTGCTGGCCTTCCTGCTCGTCAACACCGCGACCCTGGTGTTCTTCGGCCGGGTGGCCGACCTGCTCGGGCGCCGGGAGGTCTACCTGGCGGGATTCGCCCTCTTCACGGTGGGGTCGCTGCTGGCGGGGCTCTCGCCCGGCGTCTGGTTCCTGATCGCGATGCGGGCGGTGCAGGCCGTCGGGGCGGCCATGATCCTGGCCAACGGGACCGTGATCATCACCGACGCCTTCCCACCCGACCGTCTCAGCCAGGGCATGGGGGTCTACATCGGCACCCTGTCGGTCGCCCAGCTCGCCGGCCCCACCCTGGGCGGCCTCGTCGCCGAGACCGCCGGCTGGCAGTGGATCTTCTGGGTGAATGTGCCCGCCGGGCTGATCGCCTTCGTCTGGGGCGCTTTCACCCTCCGCCGGGTCGCCCGGGGGCCACGCGAGCCGGTGGACGCGCTCGGCAACCTGATCGTCTTCACCGCCCTGTCGGCCGCACTCATCGCGCTGTCCGAGGCGGGGTCGCGGGGGTTGTCCAGCCCCGTCGTGATCGTCGGCGCCTCCCTCGCCCTGGCCCTCGTCCCGGTCCTGGTCATCGTGGAGCGCAGGGCGTCACACCCCGTGCTCAACGTGCGGCTCTTCGGCGAGCGGATGCTGGCCTTCGCCAACCTCGCCTCGTTCTGCAACGCGCTGGCCCGCGCGGCGCTGATCCTGCTCGTCGCCCTCTACTTCCAGGCGGCCAGGGGCGTCGACGCCGTCACGGCCGCCCTGGGCGTGCTCCCGGTCCCGATCGGCATGGCCCTGGCCTCCCCGGCCGCCGGGTCGCTCGGGCGCCGGATCTCCCCCTACGTGCTGTCGGTCGGAGGCTCGCTGCTGAGCGCGGCGGGGCTCGGCGTCCTGGCCCTGAACACCGACCCCGCCACGCCGTACTGGATCGTCGGGGCGGGCCTGTTCCTGTGCGGCTGCGGCAGCGGCACCTTCCTTACCGGCAACACCACCCAGGTCATGGCCGCGCTGCCCGCCGGAAGTCTCGGCCTGGTGAACGGCTTCCGACTCATGATCATGAATGTCGGGATCGTGCTCAGCGTCGCGCTCACCCTGAGCGTCCTGACCAGCTCGGTCAGCCCCGAGCTACGCGACCTGGTCTACGAGGGCACGCTGTCGCGCATGTCCCCCGTCGCCGTGGGCCAGCTCATGGACGGCTTCCGGAGGACCTACGCCGTCCTGTTCGCCGTCGCCCTCGCGGGCGCCCTGATGTCGGTGCTGGCCAGAGCGCGGGCCGCGCCGCCCGGACAGGACCCGGCTCCGCGGTAGCGGGCCCGGCGGGCGCCCGCTACCGCGTGGCGCCCCGCTCGGCGCGACGCGGTCGGCATAATGAGATCGACAGCCTGGTCAGGGCGGTCTCCCGGGTGGTCTCACCGGGACCGCCCCAGCTATCCCCTCCACCGTCACCCGCGCTCCGTCGCCCGGCGGGCACCTGCCGCCGGCGCCCGAGCGTCCGTCCGGCAGGAGGAGCACGTGCGTTCCGTCATCGGGTTGGGAATGGCCGCCGCTCTCGTGATGGGTTCGGGCGTCCCGGCCACGGCCTCCCCTCCGCCGCCGGCGGGCATCGGGGCGGTCACCGGCGACCACATCCCCGCCGAGCTGAAGAACCGCACGTCACTCCGGGTCCTACCGGAGTGGCCCCGCCAGAACAACAACGTCCGGATACTCGCGCACTGTCCCCCCGCGGCGAACCACGCGATCATCGGCTCCACCGCGTTCACCCTCAAGGGCTCGACACGGCTCTACCGGGAGGTCGGACTGGGGCTCTCCAACAGGGGCCTCGGCCGCCGCGCCGTCTCGATCTCCTACTACGCCCTGCCCGGAGACCACGAGGTCTGCATGAAGTGCGTGAAGGTCACGATCAACCAGAAGACCCGCATCAGGAAAATCCGGGTGATCAGCCGCTACTCCGTCCCCCTCCAGGTGCGCAGATTCCGGATCGCCCAGTTCTTCGACTGACCGTCAGAGAATGCCGCTCAACCGGGACTCGACCTCGCGGTAGCGGGCCACCGGGATCAGGTGGACGCCGTCGAACGCGCCCGAGTCGCGGATGCGCAGCACCTGCTCGCACGCCGCCTCGACCCCGGCGAGCCGGTCGGACGCGACCCGCTCCACGAGGCCGGCGGGAATGTCGATGTCGGGGATCGCGTCGGCCAGGCGGCGGGCGTGGTTCTCACTGGCGATGACCATCACCCCCGCGTAGACCGGTAGGTCCACGGGGTTGGCCTCGCGCCACCGGAGCAGCGCCTCGACAGAGAAGCTGACCTGGACGAACATGAAGTCGGCCGTGCGTTTCCAGGCGGGCAGCGGGCGCAGCCCGGCGGCGGTGCCGACCCGGAAGGCGGGCGTCTGGGCGAAGGCGGGGTCCTCGCCGAGAGAGCGCACCTCCTCGATCATCGAGCGCACGGTGAGGTCGCTGGTCCGGTTGCCCGAGGTGGGCTTGTCCCCGTAGACGAACAGGAACTGGTCCACCCCGTAGGCGGCGGCGGTGAGCAGGTCGCGGCGGAATCCCAGCAGGTTGCGGTCGCGGGAGTTGATGCACGCGATGCTGCGCCCACCCATCTTCTGTACCTCGTGCGCGACGGCGACGCTGGAGACCGTGGCGCGGCCGATGTGGTTGTCCGGGATCAGGAACGAGTGAGCGATCTTGCTCAGCGTGCCGATCTGGTGGCGGACGTGTCTCAGGTCCGGGCGGGTCGGCGGCTCGACCTCGCAGACGAGCTCAAACGAACGATCTGTCATATAGATCAACTTAAGGGGCCGCGGCCCGGGGGACCACACGCCTGCTTGCTCGGTCGGCGCGGAGTCCGGACATCGCGGAGCCACGTCATCGCGGAGCCGGATCGTCGTACGGCCCAGGCGGCGCGGAGTCCAGGTCGCCGTACGGCCCAGGCGGCGCGGAGTCCAGGTCGCCGTACGGCCCAGGCGGCGCGGAGTCCAGGTCGCCGTACGGCCCAGGCGGCGCGAAGTCCGGGCGGGGGCGGTGTTCAGTCCCGATGGAGGCGGGCCGCCAGGGTCTCGATGCCGGTCACCAGCAGGTCGACGCCGAAGGTGTCGTAGAACTCGGCCGTGCCGCGCTCGCAGAGGGGGGCGGCCATCTCCACGATGTGCGGGTAGACGTCCGGCGGCAGGGACTGGAGGCCGACGCGCTTGACGCGCACATGTTCGGCGGCGTCCTGGTCCGACAGGCCGGGGCGGCGGTCCGTCGGGCCGGCGGCCAGGGCGATCGCCCCCTGCAGCAGGTATCTGGAGATCAGGCAGCTCTCCTCATAGGAGAATCCCGCCTGTTTGGCCAGGCCGAGCCCGGTGTCCCACACCCGTAGGAAGCTCGGCACGGTTATGTGGTCCACCTCCTCCAGCACGGCCGCCGCGCACGGGTAGCGCCGCAGCACCTTGATCAGGCCGGCGACGAGCTCGCGGAGCTGTTCCTGCCACGGCCTGTCGTAGTCCTCGGTGATCACGAACCCCTCGACCAGGTGGTCGGCCATGCCGATGATCAGCTGTTCCTTGTTCTTGAAGTGCCAGTACAGCGCCATCGGGGTGACCCCCAGCTCCTGGGCGAGCCGCCGGATGGTCACCGCCTGCAGTCCCTCGGCGGAGCCGATCTCCAGCGCCTGGTCGACGACGGCCTCGCGGCTCAGTTTTCCCATCACGCTTGACAACTATACGCCGTACACGATCCACTATCCGCCGTACATGTACGCCGTACAAGTACAACGTAGGGGAGTTGAAGTGACGGCTACCCGCAAGTGGTGGGCGCTGGGAGCGATCTCGCTGGCCACTTTCATGACATATCTGGACAACAACGTGGTCAACGTCGCACTGCCGACGATCCAGCGGGACCTCGGGTTGAGCATCTCGGGGCTGGAGTGGATCGTGAGCGGCTACATCCTGGTCTTCGCGGGGCTGATGCTGGTCGGCGGGCGCCTGGCGGACGTCTTCGGACGGCGGCGGATCTTCATGATCGGTCTCGGCGTGTTCACTGTGGCGTCGCTGGCCGCCGGTCTGGCCACGGACGGCACGGGTCTGATCGCCGCCCGGGCGCTGCAGGGCGTCGGCGCCGCGTTCCTCACGCCCACCGCGCTCGCGCTGCTCACCTCGATCTTCCCCGACCCCCGGGAACGCGCCACGGCGGTCGGCATGTGGAGCGCGGTCGGCGCGCTGGCCCTGGCCCTCGGCCCGCTGACCGGCGGGTTCATCAGCGAGCGGTGGGACTGGGGGTGGATCTACCTGATCAACGTGCCGATCGGGATCGCGACCTTCGGGCTCGGCCTGTGGGCGATCAGAGTGGCCTCGCAGGACCGGGTACGGCACAGCCTGGACGTCCCCGGACTGGTGACGTCCAGCCTGGCGCTGTCCGCGCTGACGTACGGGCTGATCGAGGGCGACGGGGCCGGCTGGACCTCGCCGGAGATCCTGGGCGCCTTCGGACTCGCGGTGGCGGCGGCGGTGACGTTCACAGTGATCGAGACCAGGGGCCGGGAGCCGATGATCGACCTGTCGCTGTTCCGGTCGCGGGTCTTCAGCGGAGGCGTGCTCTCGATGGGGCTGTGGTCGTTCGGGGTGTTCGGGATCTACTTCTTCACCGCGCTCTACCTGCAGAACGCGCTGGGCTTCTCACCGATGGAGGCCGGGGTCTCGTTCGTGCCCATGGCCCTGGTGATGGCGGTGACCGCGGCCGTGGCCTCGCGGATCAGCGGCGCGCTCGGGACCGCGCGGACCGTGGCCGCCGGGCTCCTGCTGATGGCCGTGGCGGTGTTCGGGATCTCCTTCATCGGCGAGGGCGGCTCGTTCGGGGACCTGCTGCCGTGGTTCCTGGTCTACGGGCTGGGCGGCGGCCTGCTGGTGCCGCTCACCACGGCCATCCTGGGCACGCTCCCCACCGGCCGTGCCGGGGTGGCCTCGGGCGTGCTGAACGTCTCCCGGGAGATCTTCGGCCTGCTCGGGATCACCGTCCTCGGCGCGATCCTCAACGGCCGGCAGACCTCGATCCTCCGGGACGGCGCCGCGCCGCTGACGGCCTTCCTGGAGGCCTACCAGTCCACCCTGGTCATCGCGGCGGCCATCGTGCTGGTGGGCGTGCCGGTCAGCCTGTTCGCCCTGCGGACCCCCCGGACCCCCCGGACCCCGGAGAGCCTGGAGACGCCCGCCGGGCGCCCCGCCGTGCCGGTGGCGTGAGACCGGGCGCCCGCCGCACCGGTGACGTGTGAGAGACGGGACCGTGCGCCCCGCCGTACCGGTGCGTGGGAGAAGAGACCGCGCGCCCCGTCGCACCGGTGCGTGGAAGACGGGACCGTGCCGCCCGCGCCCGTCACGGCGCGGGCGGCGCCGGGGTCAGGAACCGATCTTCTTGCCCTGCCTGTGCCAGGCGACCACGACGGCCGGGCGGGGCTGGCTGGTGCCGCCGTCGGGCCAGTGGCTGGTGGGAGCCTCGGGGGTGGCCCCGTTGGTCTCGCCGGGGTGCTGGACGGCCACGAAGACGCTGCGCTGGTCGGGGCTGACCAGCGGGCCGCAGGTCTCGGCGCCGACCGGGACGCTCAGGAACTGGCGGAGATGGCCGCGCTCGGAGCCGCGGACCGGCATGGCGAACAGGCCGTCGTGGGCGCCGAGCTGGTTGCCGTCGGTGGAGATCCAGAGGTTGCCCTCGGCGTCGAAGGCGACGTTGTCCGGGCAGGAGATCGGCGAGACCTTGGACTTGTCGAACCCGCCGAAGTAGGTCGACGGGTCGTCGGGGTCACCGCAGACCAGCGGCAGGGACCAGGCGAAGGTCGTGGCCCCGGCGTCGTTACGGCGCTCGGCGATCTCCAGGATGTGGCCGTGCTTGTTCGACGGGCGCGGGTTGGCCTCGTCCACCTGGGCCGGGGTCCGGTTGGAGTTGTTGGTCAGCGCGACGTAGACGCCGCCGGTGACCGGGTTGCGCTCCACGTCCTCGGGACGGTCCATCTTGGTCGCGCCGACCTTGTCGGCCGCCAGGCGGGTATAGACGAGCACCTCCTGGGCGGTCATCCCGGGCACGTGCGAGACGTCGCCGGTGACCAGCGGGATCCACTCGCCGGAGCCGTCGAACAGGCCGTCGGCGGGGAGCTTGCCGGTGCCGTCGATCTCCGCGGCCGGGCTGTCGCCGGTGAACCTGGCCACGTACAGCGTGCCCTCGTCCAGCAGCGTCCGGTTGTGCCGGTCGAAGCCGGGGATGTAGCGCTTCCTGGAGACGAACTTGTAGACGTACTCGAAGCGGGAGTCGTCTCCCATGTAGGCCACGACGCGGCCGTCCCCGGCCAGGGAGGTGGTGGCGCCCTCGTGGGCCAGCCGTCCGAGGGCGGTGCGCTTGACCGGGGTGGAGTCGGGGTCGAACGGGTCGATCTCCACGATCCAGCCGAACCTGTTGACCTCGTTGGGGTGCTTGGCCAGGTCGAACCGCTCCTCCACCCGGTCGAAGCGGCGGTTGCCGCTCGGGATGCCGGTCGTGGCGCTCACGCCGTACCGGGTGAGGGAGGGCTTCTGCGCCTCGGGCACGCCGTTGCCGTTGACGAAGTACTGGTTGAAGTTCTCCTCGCCGCTCAGCACCGTGCCCCACGGGGTGGTGCCGCCGGCGCAGTTGTTGAGCATGCCGAGCGGCCTGGCGCCCGCCGGATCGGCCGCGGTCTTCAGCAGGTCACTGCCCGCGGCCGGGCCGCTGAACGCCATCGGGGTCTGCGCCGTGACACGCCGGTTGTAGCGGCGGCGGCCCTGCGTGACCAGATTCCACCGGCCCGAGCGGCCCACCCGCTCGACCTCGACCACCGAACCGCCGTGCGCGGCCAGCGCGATCCTGATCTGCTCCTCCGACGCGGTGTCGCCGCTCTTGTAGCCGCGGAACATCAGGTTCTCATCGGTGTACTCGTGGTTCACCCAGAGCAGGCCGCGCTGCTGCCCCAGCGGGAAGAACGTCACGAAGTCGCAGTTGTAGCCGAACTGGGCGGCCTGCGCGGCGGCGGTCTGGTTCTCGAAGTCGAAGGCGGGGGCGCCGGGCAGCACCGGGTCGCCCCAGCGCACCACGGGCGCCGTCTCGTAGCCCTCGGGGACCGTCACCTTGTCGTCGGTGTTCGGCGGGACGGCGGTGAAGCGGAGACCGCTGCCGCCGTGACGGTCACCGCCGAAGCCGGAGGCGGTCCGCGCCTCCACGGCCGGGTCGGCGGCGGCCGGGACCGCCGTGGTGACTCCCACGCCGGCCACGAGAGCGCCGAGGGCGCCGGCGCGCAGCACGCCGCGGCGGGACATCGCCTCGGCGACCACATCGCCGAAGTAGGCGTTGTCGCTGGTGTTCAGCACGTCGTGGGCGCACTGGTTGCCGCACCGGAACCGGCAGGTGAGGGCGGTCCGTCCCCCCTTGTGAGGGCTCGTGAGCAGCGGGAGCAGTCTGCGCGGCGACAGGTTCGCCACAGGGGCCTCCAAAGGGGTGCGCGATCGTTCCGGCCGGGACGCTACAGGCACCGGTAGAACCCAAGGTGAACGGCGTTTGCCCCCATGATGAACCATTTGTCGTAATCGATTGGCATGCCGACCGGGCATGATGGGTCCGTGCCACCTCACAGACCCGACCCCGCCAAGGTCCGCGCCGCGCTGGACGCCCAGCTGATCGCACTCGACGAACCGTCCTACGACGGGCCCGGCGACCTTCCGGCGCTGCTGGCGGCGTGCGTGCCGGTGGTGCTGCGGGCCTACGGACGGCAGATCAAGCCGGAGCGGGAGATCGCGCGCTTCGCCGTACGGCACCTGCTGGACCGGCTGGCGACCGCGGCTCCCGGGCGGACCGTCGAGGTGCGCGTCCCCCCGTACGCGGCGGTGCAGTGCGTGGAGGGGCCCCGGCACACCCGGGGCACCCCGCCCAACGTGGTGGAGACCGACGCGCGGACCTGGCTGGAGCTGGCCACGGGACGGCTGGCGTGGGCCGAGGCGGTGGCGGCCGGAAAGGTCTCCGCGAGCGGGGCCCGGGCCGACCTGTCGGATTACCTGCCGGTTCGGTAAACGCCGGGCCCGGTGTCCGGCGATCCGGGCCCGGTGTCCGGCGATCCGTCCACGGGACCGCCCGTCGGTGCCACGGGCCGGCCCCGGAGCCAGGTGTGGCTCCGGGGCCGAATGTGACTCCGAGGCCAGGTGTGGCTCCGGGGCCGGGTATGACTTCAGCCGGGTGCGACCCTCGGTGCGCTCCCGGAGCCGGGTGCGATCCCGGGCGCGGTCCCGGAACCGGGTGCCGCCCCAGGGGCGTTCCACACGGTCACGGCGTGAACTGGCCGCCGAACTTCTCCTGGATGCAGCGCTGCTGGAACTCGGGCGGCAGGTTCAGGCAGTCGCCGACCTTGCTGTAGAACCAGCTGAGCACCACCACGGCGATGATCAGTGTCAGGACGCTCAGGGCGATGCCCACCCAGGCGCGGCCGCGGTTGGAGTTCTTGACGACCGCGGCGATGCCGATGATCAGGCCGACGATGGCCGTCAGCGCCCCCAGACCGCACACGACGAGCAGGAAGAGGCTCACGATGCCGAGCACGAGCGCGGCGGTGCCGAGTCCCCCGCCCTGCTGGCGCGACCGGTCGTCACCCGGATAGGCCGGGTACGGCGGGCCGCCCGGATAGCCGGGACCTCCCGGATAGGCGCCTCCCGGCGGCGCCGCCTGGTACGGCTGGCCCGACGGGTAGGACAGGCCGCCCTGCGGCGGGCCCTCGGACGGGTAGGACGGACCGCCGGCCGGTGGGGCGTACGGCGGCTGCCGCGACGGATCATCCGGCCGGCCCGCCTGGGCGCCGGTGGAGGGCGCGGTTCCGTAGGGACCCATACCGGAGATGTTCTCCGTCGGAGCCTCGTCGCCCGGCCCGCGGCGGGCCTCTGGGGTGGCCTCGCCGTACGGACCCGAGGGACCTCCGGGCGGAGTCGCCGGGCCGCCGTACGGGGCCGCGGGGCCGCCGTACGGGGCGCCCGGTCTCGGCGAGTCCGCGGGGAAGCCACCGGCGGGCTGCCCGGATGGCCCGGCTGGCCCGGCCTGCTCGGATAGCTCGGGCTGCTCGGACGGCTCGGGCTGCCCGAACTGTCCGGACGGCCCAGCCTGCCCAGGCTGCTCAGGTGGCCCGGCCTGCTCGGATGGCCTGCCCTGCTCGGATGACCTGGCCTGCTCAGGCTCCTCAGGCTGCCCGGCCTGCTCGGGTTGCCCGGCCTGCTCGGGCTGCCGGTGCGAGGCCGCGGGGAAGCCCTCGGGGGACGTCGGCGGATCGTAGCGCGAGGGCTGGGCGGCGCTGGGCGGCACGTCCGTGCCGTCCCTGTCGTCCCGGCCGCCCGAGGCCGGTGACTCCGAGGCGCTCTCCCAGCCCGGGTAGGCAGGTGTGCCACCCGGGATCGGGTAGGAGGGCGTGGTCCCGGCGGCCGGAGTGGCCGGCGACTCGAAAACGTCGGTGGTGCCCGGATCCGCCTGGACCGGCCTGGGGACCTCCGGCGCGGTGGGCACATCCGGATGCTCCGGCAGCGACGGCTCCTCAGGCGTGGAGGTCGGCGGCCATCCCGGAGTCTCACCGGGGCCGACAGGCTCGGGCGACCCCGGCGCGGGCTCTTCGGGCTCGGACGGCCGCACGGAAGGCTCGGAAGGGGGTTCGGGGGACTGACCGGACCGGCCGGTCGGAGGGACGGGCTCGGACGACGAGCGCAGAGGGTCGGCGGGATCGGGCGCCGACCACGTGGAAGGGTCCTCCGGGCGGAAAACCGTGGAGTCGGAGTCGTCCGGTTCGCCCGGAACGGCCGCCTCTTCGGAGACGCCAGAGGACTGCTCCGGGCCCGCCCCCTCCCGCTCGGATCGCCGGTCCCGCGACTCGCGCCGCGGGTCAGGCTGGTTGGGATCCTCAGGTGTTGTCACGTCTGTTCTCCCGACGCGTAGGCATGCCGGATACCTCACACTCCCCTGCCTGTTTGCGATGAAACAGACCGACACGGCAAAACCCCGACGATTGTTCCGTCAAAGTGGGACATCGGGCAGACCTGCCCCCGGGGTGCGAGCAACGAAGAGTCCGACCTAGACTGAAGCATGTGCTGAAGGGCGACGGCCATCTGAGCCATGACCTTGACCCCCAGGACCGACCCCCGAAGGACGCATGTGGCGTCTTCGGCGTCTGGGCCCCTGGGGAAGAAGTCTCCAAACTCACCTACTACGGGCTGTACGCGCTGCAGCACCGCGGGCAGGAATCCGCGGGCATCGCAGTCAGCGAGGGCAGCCGGATCCTCGTCTACAAGGACATGGGCCTGGTGTCCCAGGTCTTCGACGAGTCGGTGCTCGGGACCCTCCGCGGCCACCTGGCCATCGGTCACTGCCGCTACTCGACCACCGGGTCGAGCGTCTGGGAGAACGCCCAGCCGACGCTGAGCTCGACCGAGGAGGGTGGGCTCGCGCTCGCCCACAACGGGAATCTGATCAACACCCCGGAGCTGGCCCGGCGTCTCGCTCCGGGTTCGACGAGGGCGACCACCGACACCGAGGTGCTGACGTCGCTGCTGGCCCAGGACCGCAGCCAGCCCATCGACGACGCGGCCGCCGAGCTCCTGCCCCAGGTCAAGGGCGCGTACTCGCTCGTGTTCATGGACGAGACGACGCTGTACGCGGCCCGTGACCCGCAGGGCATCCGCCCGCTGGTGCTGGGCCGGCTGGAGCGCGGCTGGGTCGTCGCGTCCGAGACCGCCGCCCTGGACATCGTGGGCGCCATCTTCGTCCGCGAGATCGAGCCCGGTGAGCTGATCACCATCGACGAGCGCGGCGTGCGGTCCCGCAGGTTCGCGCTGGCTGAGCCCAAGGGCTGCCTGTTCGAATACGTCTACCTGGCCCGCCCCGACACCACGATCGCCGGGCGCGGCGTGCAGACCACCCGCGTCGAAGTCGGCCGCGTGCTGGCCCGCGAGCACCCGGTCGACGCCGACCTGGTCATCCCGACGCCCGAGTCGGGCACCCCCGCCGCCGTCGGCTACGCCGAGGAGAGCGGGATCCCGTACGGCCAGGGCCTGGTCAAGAACTCCTACGTCGGCCGGACCTTCATCCAGCCGTCGCAGACGATCCGCCAGCTCGGCATCCGGCTCAAGCTCAACCCGCTGAAGGAAGTCGTCGCGGGCAAGCGTTTGGTCGTCGTGGACGACTCGATCGTGCGCGGCAACACCCAGCGGGCGATCGTCAAGATGCTGCGCGAGGCCGGTGCGCGGGAGGTCCACGTCCGGATCTCCTCCCCCCCGGTCTCCTGGCCGTGCTTCTACGGCATCGACTTCGCCACCCGGGCCGAGCTGATCGCCGGTTCGCTGAGCGTGGAGGAGATCCGCGCCTCTCTCGGGGCCGACTCCCTCGGCTACATCTCGCTGGAGGGCCTGACCCAGGCCACCACGATCCCCGCCGAGCGGCTCTGCCGCGCCTGCTTCGACGGCGTTTACCCGATCGCCATCGACCGCGACAACGTGGGCAAGTACGTCCTGGAGGCCAAGCTTTGAGCCGCCGCGGCACGGAGACCACGGGGCCGGCCAGGGAGGCCGCGCTCGGGCGGGCCGACAAGCACAGCACCTCGGTCGTGCGACCGAGGGAGGGGGACGCATGACCAGCTACGCCGCTGCCGGTGTGGACATCGACGCGGGCGAGCGCGCCGTCGAGCTGATGAAGTCGAAGGTCGCGCGGTCACGACGGCCCGAGGTGGTGGACGACGCCAGCGGCTTCGCCGGTCTCTTCGACGCCTCGGCCCTGCTGAGCTACCGCCGTCCGCTGCTGACCACCTCGACCGACGGCGTGGGCACCAAGGTCATGCTGGCGCAGATCCTGGACAAGCACGACACGATCGGCATCGACCTGGTCGGCATGGTCGTGGACGACCTGGTGGTCTGCGGCGCCGAGCCGCTGTTCATGACCGACTACATCGCCTGCGGAAAGGTCGTCCCCGAGCGGATCGCCGAGATCGTGGGCGGCGTCGCCGAGGGCTGCCGCCTGGCGGGCTGCGCCCTGATCGGCGGCGAGACGGCCGAGCACCCCGGGGCCATGGGCGCCGGCGAGTACGACCTCGCGGGCGCCGCCACCGGCGTGGTGGAGGCCGACAGGATGCTCGGCCGGGACCGGGTGCGCGAGGGCGACGTGGTGCTGGCGCTGGCCTCCTCCGGCGTGCACTCCAACGGCTACTCGCTGGTCCGGCACATCATCAAGCTCGCCGGGCTCTCCCTGGAGGCCGAGCTCGCCGAGCTCGGCCGGACCCTGGGCGAGGAGCTGCTGGAGCCGACCAGGATCTACTCCCTGGACTGCCTGGAGCTGGCCCGCTCGATCGACGTCCACGCGTACGCGCACATCACCGGCGGCGGTCTGGAGGGCAACCTGTCCCGCTCCCTGCCGCCGGAGCTGGACGCGCTGCTGGACCGTTCGTCGTGGACCCCGCCCGCCGTCTTCGAGGTGCTCGCAGGGCACGGCAAGGTCGCCCAGGCCGACATGGACCGCACCTTCAACCTGGGTGTGGGCATGGCGGCGATCGTCCCCGCCGACGCCGTCGACCCGGCCCTGGCCCTGCTCAAGGAGCGGGGCCTCCCGGCCTGGGTGCTCGGCGAGGTCGTCCCCGGCACCGGCCGGGCACATTACCGCTAGCCCGGCGACCCGATGCCAGAAGGGCGCCGGCCGTCACCGGCCGGCGCCCCACACCGCAGCTGGGGACCACCTGGTACGGCACGGCCGTCCATCGGCCTCGGCGCACGCGGAAACACCGGCGCCCCGCCGTACCCGCGAAGGCCGCCGGATCGGGGACGGAGACGACGGCTCCCCGCCGGCGCACCCCGCGCGCGGAAACACCGGTGCACCGCCGTACCTGTGGAAACCGTTGTCAGGGGCGGACATGCCGAACAGCGCCCCGGATCACCGGGGCGCTGTCACGGGCTGACGCGCAAGGAGAAAACACCCGGTGGTCTTCGACCACCGGGTGCCTGCTCACACAACCTGAAGCTCGCCTAGCGGCGACCGGGCGACCCTTCGTCCCGGTCGTCTCCGGAGCCGAAGTCATCGGCGTAATCGGCATACCGATCCGCCAGTTCATCGTAGGAGTCGTCGGCGTCGTCATTGTGGTTGGAGTCGTCTCTGACTCCGAGCTCGTCGCGAAGACGCTCAAGATCAGTGCCACCGCTGTTGTACTTCAGCTGGCGAGCAACCTTGACCTGCTTGGCCTTTGCTCGGCCGCGCCCCATTGGCTCGACCCCCTCGTGTGGGGTCGTGCCCGACCCCTCGTCGCTAACGCACCACGCACTGACGCCACCTGACTTGAGGCGTCAGCTCTCGTTCGACTACAACCGTACCTGTTTTACGCCCGGCTCGGTACGCCGTATGGGCGTGAGGGACTAGTGGCCTAGCCAAATGCCCCTAATTCGCCCGACTTCCGACATTCTGCGTTCGGCTAGCCTATCGGCTGCGACCGCCGGGGGAACGCCATCCTCTGCCGCCGCGGCAAAAATCTTGAGAGTCGTGTCGTAGATCTGGGTCGCCTTTGCTCGGGCTCTGTCCATGTTGAAACCGTGGATCTCGTCCGCGACCTGGATGACTCCGCCGGAGTTGACCACGTAGTCGGGCGCGTAGAGGATGCCGCGGTCGGCGAGCTCCTTCTCCACTCCCGGGTGGGCCAGCTGGTTGTTGGCCCCGCCGCAGACGATCGTGGCGCGCAGCCGGGCGACCGTGTCGTCGTCCAGCGCCCCGCCGAGCGCGCAGGGCGCGTAGACGTCGATGTCGGCCCCGGTGAGCTCCAGCCGGTCGGCGACGACCTCGACCTGGGGGTGGCGCCGCCGGACCCGCTCGACCGCCTGCTCGCTGACGTCGCAGAGCACCACCTCGGCGCCGTCCTCGACGAGGTGGTCGATCAGGCGGTGACCCACCTTGCCCACCCCCTCGACGCCGACCCGCCGGCCGCGCAGCGACGGCGCGCCGTAGGTGTGCTCGGCCGCGGCCCGCATGCCCTGGAACACGCCGTAGGCGGTCAGGATCGAGGAGTCGCCGGCTCCGCCGTTGGCCACCGTGCGGCCGGTCACGTAGGAGCTCTCGCGGGCCACGATGTCCATGTCCTCGCTGTAGGTGCCCACGTCGCACGCCGTGAAGTAGCGGCCCCCCAGGGACTGCACGAACCGGCCGTAGGCGCGCAGCAGCGCCTCGCTCTTGCCGGTCGCCGGATCGCCGATGATGACGGCCTTGCCGCCGCCGAGGTCGAGTCCGGCCAGGGCGTTCTTGTAGGCCATCGCCCGCGAGAGGTTGAGCACGTCGGCCAGTGCGGCCTGCTCGTTCTCGTAGGGGTAGAACCTGGTGCCCCCGAGGCTCGGGCCGAGGGCGGTGTTGTAGATCGCGATGATCGCGTGGAGGCCGCTGCGCTCGTCGGAGCAGAAGATGACCTGCTCGTGCTTGGCTTGGCCGCTTGCGGGGCTGGTGTCCTTGTGGGACAGCCCGAAGACGTCGGTCACGGTGGTGACTCCCGGTCGTTCAGGTCCGCCGCTCCGTCGCGGCGGAGATCACTCTCAGCGTAACCAGAACTCGGGGTGGAACGACGGGGGGAACGGCTCGGTCTCACTGACCGAGACGCGACAGGTGACGCCACCTCGGTACTCGGGACGCGACAAGCGACGCCACGGCCCACACAGGGTCGATACCGGACAACAGCAGGTCCTTCGTGACACGATGCGGTCGTGCTGCCCTATGCCGCGTACCTCCGTGTCTATGAACCACTGGCCGCGTTCACCCCGTCGGAACGCGTCTCGTGGGCCGCCTACGCCGAGGCGACCGACCGGCCCCGCCGCGCGAGCGCGCTCCACGCCGAGCACGGCGAGGCGGTCCTCCGCCTCCTGGGGGTTCCGCCCACCCCCGCGCCCGCCCAGGAGAGCCCCAACGCCTATCTCAGACGCGTGGAGGACGTGCTCTACGTCTGCCCCTGGCAGAGCAGGCTGCGGTCGTGGCTGGCCTTCTCGCGCTTCCGCGGGGCGACGCCGGTGAGGTTGATGGAGCGGTTCGTGCCGGTCTCCGTCGCGGAGCAGACGGCCGACGACTTCGACAGGTTCAAGCGCCGCAGCGACTCGGCCGCCCTGCGCACCCACATCCGGACCTCGACCTGGCACGTTCCCACGTCCTGGTTCGTGCCCTTCGACGGCAACGAGCGCTGGCTGGTCCTCGACGGGCAGCGGGGGCCCGGGGGCACGACCACCACCCGTAACCTCATCTACGTCACCTCCATGGCCCACGCCCGGCGCCGCAGCGCCCGCGCCCTGCAGATCATCCGCAGGCAGGTCGGCGAGGTGGCGGTGACCGCCGAGGTCGAGGAGGTGGCACGCTGGCTGGAGGAGTTCCACCCGCACTCGCTGGTTGAGCTCGACTACGGCGGCATCGTCCATCTCATGGACGCCGAGAAACTCCAGGCCGACCAGTCCGCGGCGGAGCTCGCGGCCGCTCTCACCGGTCTGGAAACCGGCGAGGAAGAGTTGGCCTTCGCCATGTACCAGCGGGTGATTCTCCGTTGGCGATCAATACAACTTCTCGAATCAGCAAACTGAGTCGCAAATCATCCCTCTGACCTGCATAAGTAGTTCGGTCGATGACCGGCGACACGTCTACGAACTGAGTAGTTTGCCGTTTTCACTGCGATACCACGAAACGTGTCGCTAGAATCACCGAGCGTGACAACAACAGGTACACAAGAGAGATGAGCCACTCAAAGGCTCGCCAATCGCTCTACGTGGCTGTATGGTCACATCGGGTGATGCCGCATATGGCCCGAACAGCCGCACGCAAGGGGCCATAGGGGGACATCCGTGACAAGCGTCAAGTCGCAGGATCGCTGTCGCCGGTCCACATGGAGGAGAGGCCGCACAAATGTCAGCTCGTACACCCGAGGCAGAGCCGCTGCTCACCCCGGCGGAGGTCGCAACCATGTTCCGCGTCGATCCCAAGACCGTTACACGGTGGGCGA
Organism: Streptosporangium canum; assembly: GCF_900113865.1. Lineage (GTDB taxonomy): Bacteria > Actinomycetota > Actinomycetes > Streptosporangiales > Streptosporangiaceae > Streptosporangium > Streptosporangium canum. The sequence continues at coordinate 55,636 of NZ_FOQY01000039.1, forward strand.
AGGCCGGCAAGTTGACGTCCATCCGCACCCTGGGTGGGCACCGCCGCTACCGGGAGACCGAGGTTCGCGCGCTGCTCGCGGGGATTCCGCAGCAGCGCACCGAGTAAGACGGGGGCCGTCACGGACCTGGGGGGAACCACGTGTGCGCCCACCGCGTGAGCGCGTAGGCCACACGGGTTGTTTGTGGGGAGCGGCGTCGCCCGCCCGGCGCCGCCCCGGCATCGTCCCGTACGGCCCTCGCCGATCTTCCGCGACCCGGCCGGCTACGGTGCGTGTTCGCGGACCAGGCCCTCAAGGAGCTGCTCGACCTGCGGATCGTGAGCCGCGGCCACCCCGAGCAGCGCCACCATCTGATCGACCAGCATGCGTTCAAGCGCCGGGCGCTCGATGTCCCGGTGCTCCAGCCAGTCGAGACCGGCGGTCTCGACGGAGGCGATCCACGAACGCAGCGTGATCCGGAGCGCGGGCCCCGGCTCGTCGACCCGCATCTGTTTCATGATGAGACGGAACAGGCGGTGCCGGACGCTGTCGACGATCTCACCGATCTCGCCGCTGCGATTGGCGGGGCCGCCCTTGAGCAGCGCGGCGAAGCCGGCCGCGTGCTCCTCGACGAAGTCGAAGTAGCGCCTCAGCCCTCCGGCGAGGTCGTCGAGCGGGCGGCCGCCCTCGGGGGGCCGCAACCGCGCCTCCAGCTGGGCCGCGGCGCTCTTCAGCGCGGCGACGTAGAGCTCCTGCTTGCCGCCGAAGTAGTGGTAGACCAGGGCCCGTGACGCGCCCGCCGCCGAGGCCACGTCGTCGATGGAGACGTCTTCGGCGTCACGCGTGCTGAACAGCTCCAGAGCCGCCGCCATGAGCTCCTCGCGACGCCGGTCCACGCTGAGTCTGCGCCGCGCCGGTCGCGCGCCCTCCGCCGCAGGTTTGTCCTGCTTGGCGGCTCCGGATGTCGAACCCACAGTCCGCAGACTATCGGAGTCCATCTACGGCGGCGGCGGCGTCAAGATCGGAGTTCCCTTGGGCGGAAGCCGTACCCCATTCGGAACTCGATCGTTTTGAGTGACAGGTGCCCATCCACCATCCCGGGGGAGAGCCATGTCAGGACCGTCGGTCAACACCACCGTCACCCGAGCCCGTGGGTTCGCCGAGCCCGTCTCGCCGGACGGCTTCGGACCACGCCCACGGCCCACGATCCGCAACGTGGCCGAGCGGGCCGGTGTCTCCAAATCACTGGTCTCGCTTGTTCTGCGCGGCTCGCCGCACGTCAGCGAGCACCGCAGGCAAGCCGTGCTACAGGCGGCCAGAGAACTCGGCTACCGGCCCAACGCGGTCGCGCGCAGCCTGGTCGAAGGCCGCACCCACCTGGTCGGGGCGCTCGTCGCCGACCTGCACAACCCGTTCTACGCCGAGTTCCTCGACGGCCTGCAGGAGAGCCTGCACGGCGACGGGCTCCGGCTGCTCATCGGCAACAGCCAGTGGGATCCGGCGTTCGAGGACGAGGCGGTCGAGGCGTTCCTGGAACTGCGGGTGGACGGGCTCGTGCTGCTCGGCATCGCGCCCACCAGCGAGACGCTCATCGAGGCCACCGGCTACACGCCGACGGTCGTGGTGGGCGAACGCGACATCGACCTCGGCGGCGTGGACATCGTCGTGGACGACGACCAGCTCGGCGCCCGCCTGGCCATCGACCACCTCGTGGAGCTCGGTCACCGCCGGATCGCCCACATCGAGGGCACCCGTTCCTCATCCGGACGGTTCCGCTGCGAGGGCTACCTGGTCGCGATGCGCAGGCACGCGCTGGCGCCGTACATCATGGTCGAGCAGGGCGACTGCACCGAAGAGGGCGGCATGCTGGCCGCGCGGAGCCTGCTGACCCGCGACCCCCGGCCCACCGCGATCTTCGCCGCCAACGACGCGGTCGCCATCGGCGTGCTCGCCGCGGCGGCCGAGCTGGGCCTGCGGGTGCCCGAGGACCTCTCGGTGATCGGGTACGACAACACCCATCTCTCGGCGGCGCAGCCGATCTCGCTGACCACCGTCGACCAGCCCCGCAGGGCGATGGGCCGCTCGGCCGCGACGCTGCTCAGCGACCGGATCGGCGACCCGGGGAAGACCTCGCGCCTGCGCCAGGTCACCCCCGAGCTCGTCGTACGGCGCAGCACCGGCCCCGCCCAGGGGTAGGGGGCCGCCTGGAGCGTTACACCACGCCCAGGCGGCCCCTAGGACTCGTCAAAAACAGGTCAAGCATCGAAATGGCGGCGGAGCCCTGGTGTTGACTCAGATGTGACGAGAGGGGGTAACAATGCGTGATCCGGAACTGGTGTCCTGCGCCCAGCGCGCGGCTGCCGAGCTGGAGAGGGCGTGGGCGCACTGGCGCGCCACCCGGGGCCGGAACGGGGATGCCGGCGCCGAGTCCGTGGCGAGCTACGTGGCCCATTCGATCGACCATCCATGGGGACGTCCGCGAGTGGTCCTGGGCCTGGACGCCGAGGACGCCAGGGAACTCGCCTCACTCCTGCAGAAGCAGGAGACAGGGGAACACGTCTGGTGACTACGGCCGAGTCACGACGCCGGGCCGCGTAGGTTGGGTGGTTGACGGATTTCCTTCGAGGGGGATGAACGTGACCAGCAAAGCATTCGCGGCGGCCCTTGTCGTGTGCGGCCTGAGCGCCGCCGCCTGCGGCGGCACCGTCGGCGGCGCCACCGCGGGCTCGGCACGGAACGACAGCCCCGTTTCCCACACCGTGGCCCAGGCCACCAAGGCGGCGCCGCCCGCCACGGCCACTCCCCCGGCGGGCAAGAGTGCCCCGGCCCGGCCGCTGAGCGGCAAGGTCGTGGTCATCGACCCGGGTCACAACGGGCTCAACTACAAATACCCCTCGAAGATCAACAAGAAGGTCAACGTCCTGACCCAGTGGAAGGCCTGCGACACCACCGGCACCGCCACCGACAACGGTTACAGCGAGGCCGCCTTCACCTGGGACGTCTCCCAGCGCCTGGCCAAGATCCTCAAGGAGCGCGGCGCGACGGTGAAGCTGACCCGGTCCGACAACTCCAGTGTGGGCCCGTGCATCACCGAGCGGGCGGCGATCGGCAACAAGGCCAAGGCGGACGCGGCGATCTCGGTCCACGCCGACGGGGCGCCCGCCTCCGGGCACGGCTTCCATGTGATCATTCCGAAGAAGATCAACGGCCCGGTGGACCCGGTGGTGGACTCGTCCAGGAGGCTCGGCCTCGACGTCCGCGACTCCATCAAGTCGGTCGCCGGCCTGCCGTACTCCACCTACATCGGCAGCAAGGCCCTGAGCTTCCGCGACGACCTCGGCGGCCTGAACCTCTCCACGGTTCCCAAGATCTTCGTCGAGTCCGGCAACATGAGGAACCCGGGCGACGCGGCCAAGTTCCAGAACCCGGCGTTCCGCCAGAAGCTGGCGCTCTCCCTCGCCGACGGACTGCAGAAATACCTCAATTAATGCGTGGTCTAGTCCAATTTGGCATTATTTGAGGCATGACTGACCTCCTGCCACGTCCCGCCGTCTTTGTGGCTGCGGACGGCTCCTTCCCGCTCCCTCCCGGCACCCCCGTCTCCGGTCCCGCCGAGCTGGTGGACGGGGTACGGCTCGCGCTCGCCGTGCTGGATCCGCGGGCCGCGGAGGCCGGAGCGGTCGTGGTGGAGCGGGACGCGTCGCTGGACGCGGAGGCCTACACGCTGGAGGTGACGGCCACCGGCGTGCGGATCACGGCCGGAGCCCGCGCGGGGGCCTTCTACGCGGGCCAGACGCTGCGGCAGCTGCTCCCCCACGCGGCGTTCCGGACGGTCGCCCAGGCGGGCTGGACCGTTCCGTGCGGCCGGGTGGAGGACGCGCCCCGATTCTCCTGGCGCGGCGTCCACCTGGACGTGGCGCGGCACTTCATGCCCAAGCGCGAGGTGCTGCGGATGGTCGATCTCATGGCGGCGCACAAGCTGAACCGGCTCCACCTCCACCTGGTGGACGACCAGGGATGGCGGGTCGAGAGCCGGGTCGCCCCCAGGCTGCACGAGGTGGCCTCGCACCGGCCGCGCACGATCACCAGCCACCACAGGGACGCCCCGGCCTACGACGAGGTGCCGCACGGCGGCTACTACACGCTGGACGACCTCGCGGAGATCGCCGCCTACGCCCGGGCCAGGGCCGTGACCGTCGTGCCCGAGATCGACGTGCCGGGACACGCCTCGGCGATCCTCGCGGCCTACCCCTCGCTTGACGCGCGGGCCACCGGCGGCCGGGAGCCCGAACCCTTCCCCGTGCTGGACCGGTGGGGCATCTCCCCCGCGATCCTGTCCCCGCTCCCCCCGACGATCGACTTCCTGATCTCGGTGATCGACGAGATCCTCGGCGCGCTGGGCGAGACTCCCTACGTGCACCTCGGCGGGGACGAGTGTGTGCTCGACGACTGGGCCGCCTCGGCGGAGATCGTCGCGTTCCGGGAGGAGCTCGGCCTGGAGAGCCTGAGCGACCTGCACGCCTGGTTCCTGCGCAGGCTGGCGGACCTGCTGGCTGAGCGGGGCAGCCGGGCGGTCGTCTGGGACGAGGCGTTCGTCAGCGGCATGCTGCGGCCCGACACGATCGTGATGCCGTGGCGCGGGCCGGGGGTGGCCCGGCGCGCCGCCGAGGCCGGGCACGACGTGGTGCAGACGCCGGTCTTCCCGCTGTACTTCGACTACGCCGAGACCTCCTCGGCGGAGGAGCCGCTCGCCATCGGCGACGCGATCACCGTGTCGGACGTCGCGGCCTTCGTCCCCGCGCCGGAGTCGTGGACGGCCGAGCAGCGGGAGCACGTGCTCGGGGCGCAGTTCCAGCTGTGGAGCGAGCGCCTGCCGGACGGCCGGGCGGTGGACTACCGGGCCTGGCCGCGAGGCTGCGCGCTGGCCGAGGTCGCCTGGTCCGGCTCGGCCGGCTCCGGGTTCGGGGAGCGGCTCGAAGGGCACCTGGGCCGCCTGGACGCTCTGGGGGTCGAGTATCGCCCGCCGGCCGGCCCGCACCCCTGGCAGCTCGGCGGCACCGGCCACCGCCGCCACCGTCCGGGGGTCGTCAAGGTGGACGAGGTCATGAGGCGCCTGGAGGAGATGACCCACCTCGCCGACTCCACCCGGCCGAGCATGTGAGCCCCGCAGGCCCACCAGGGGTTGACGGGCCTGCGGGGAGCAGCCGCCCGGGTTCACGGGCCCGTGCGGCGCGGGGTCGTGCGGCGCGGGGCCGTGCGGCGCGGGGCCGTGCGGCGCGGGGCCGTACGGCGCGGGGCCGCACGGCGCGGGGCCGCACGGCGCGGGGCCGTGCAGCGCGGTGAGCGTACGGCGCGGGGTCGTGCGGTCAGGCGGCCACCTCGTAGCCGGCTTCCGCGATGGCGGCGCGGACGGCGGCGTCGTCGAGGGAGTCGCCCGAGACGTCCACCCGGCCGCTCTGCAGGTCGACGTCGACCCCGGTGACGCCGGGGACCTCGCCGACCTCTTCCTTGACCGAGCTCACACAGTGGCCGCAGGTCATACCGGTGACGGTATATGTGGTCACGCTCATCGCGCCTCCAATGTCCAGAGTTACCCTCCTAGGGTATTACTCAGGTCGCGGTGCGGCCGATGATTTCGCGCAGGTCCCTGACACCGTGACGGCGCAGGCGCCGGGAGAGCCCGCGATGGATGCGGTGCGCCCAGAGGGGGCCCTCGTAGATCAGCGCGCTGTAGCCCTGGACCAGGGTGGCCCCGGCGAGCAGCCGCTCCCAGACGTCGTCCACGTTCTCGACGCCGCCGACGGAGACGAGCACCAGGCGGTCGCCCACCCGGGCACGGAGCCTGCGCAGCACCTCCAGCGAGCGGGCCTTCAGCGGGCGACCGGACAGTCCGCCGGTCTCGGTGCTGGAGACGCCCTCGCGGCTGATCGTGGTGTTGGTCGCGATGATGCCGTCGAGCCCGAGTTCGAGGGCCAGGTCGGCGACCGCGTCCACGTCGCCGTCGGCCAGGTCGGGAGCGATCTTGACCAGCAGCGGGGTGCGCCTGGGGGTGCTGTCGGCGACCTCCTTGACCGCCTGGAGCAACGGGCGCAGCAGCTCGACGGCCTGGAGGTTGCGCAGGCCGGGCGTGTTCGGCGAGCTCACGTTGACGACCAGGTAGTCGGCCAGCGGAGCCAGCTCCTTGGCACTGGCCACGTAGTCGTGGACGGCCTCCGCCTCGGGCACGACCTTGGTCTTGCCGATGTTGACGCCGACGACCGCCGGGACGCCTCGGGGCCTGCCCAGCGCTCGGGCCGCGGCGCTCGCACCGGCGTTGTTGAAGCCCATCCGGTTGATGATCGCCCGATCCTTGATCAGGCGGAACAGCCGGGGCCTGGCGTTTCCGGGCTGGGCGTGCGCGGTGATCGTTCCGACCTCGACATGGCTGAAGCCGAGCGCGGACATGGCCTCCACGCAGCCGGCGTCCTTGTCGAAGCCCGCCGCCAGCCCGAACGGGCCGGGGAAGTGCACGCCGAAGGCCTGAACGCGCAGGGCGGGGTCGCGCGGCGCGAGCCGGCGGTGGACGAGCCGCTTGACCACGGGCGTCACCGAGAGAAGGCGGAGCGCGCCGACCGTCAGATGGTGCGCATCCTCCGGGTCGAAGCGGCTGAGGACCTGCGTGAAAACGAATCGATACATCACCGATCAGGTTAGTCCCCCGGCGGGCCGGGGCTCGCCCCGGCCGCGTCACCGGACCGGCGGATCGCTCGCCCCGGCCGCGTCACCGGACCGGCGGATCAGCAGATGCCGGTCGAACCGGAGCAGGCGGAGGAGCCGGAGGACCAGATCGGAGGGGTTTCGGATGACCATCACACCACCCCGGCCGCACACGTGCCCGTCCGCCCAGAGCAAGGTCCTGGCGCCCGCGCAGTCGAGGAAACCCACGTGGGCCAGGTCGAGCACCAGATGCGCGGCGGTATGCCCGGCCATGACACGTCGCAGCTCGGGGCCGGTGACGGCATCGAGATCGCCGTATACGGAGATCTCCGCCCTGTCGTCGCCGACTGCCTGCGATATGACCGTGATCAGCGTAATTCGCCGGCCCCCTCGCCGAGCACCTCGGCCGCGAGGTCGGCGACCCGGCGGCGGCTGTCCCGGGCCTGCTTGCGCAGCCCGGTAAACGCCTGGGCGGCGGTGAGATCGTGTTTGCCCATCAGGTAGCCGACGGCCCGCTCGATGATCACCCGATAGTCGAGGGCGTACTGGAGCTGATCGGCCAGGGCGCTCTTCTCCTCGGCCGCCATCGCCGCGGTGAGCAGTTGCTCGATCACGTCGGCATAGGCGTAGAGGGCCTGGATATCCGACTCATCCCAGTCGTAGGGCTCGGACTGGTAGACGTTCAAGGTGCCCACCGGGTCGCCGCCAAGCCGTACCGGCACTCCGGCGACCGCCCGCACCTCGGGGTGGAGCCGGTCGGCGAGCTTCGGCCAGCGCGGGTCCGCATGCACGTCGGACGAGGTCACCGCGGCGTTCTCTTCGTAGGCGGACACACACGGGCCCTGGCCGAGATGGAGCTGGGCCCCCTCAAGGCTGCGGCCCCGGTCGTCGGTGGCGACCAAGTAGCGCAGATCCTTGCCCTCCTCCGCAAACATCAGACCCGCACCCGAATAGCCGAAAAGCGTGTCCACGACATCCACGGCCCGCTCAAGCTGATGGACTATGCCTGTCGCGGGCGAGGTCGTCTGGAGCCGTCTCAGGCTGGCGACCAGGGCTTCCGGGTCAATGTGCGTCATATGTGTGGCGCCTTTCAGCGTCGACCTGGTTACTTGACTTGCTCACTACGACTGCCCAGGAATAGAGGTCTTATGGGTGAGGTTCCGCAGGACCGTCGCCATGAGCTCGCCGAGGCGTTCTCCCGCCCGGAGTTTCCCGGACCGCCATTTCCCGCGCCGGTTCCAGCCGCCGGCCGTCGTCGTCGGAACCGGCGACCGCGCGCGACCGGTCGTGGTCGCCGATCGACATCAGGGCCACGCCGCCGGCCCCGGGCGTGTCCGCGAAGACGCCCGGAATACGGTCGACGAGCTGGGGGAATTCGACACCTTGGGCCATGAGAGGCTTTCTCCGCGTTGAGGTAGATCCGCGGACGCAAGGCGGAATGAACTGCAGCCTAAAGACTAGTGGTGTGCGACGACTCCGGCCAAGCGGTTCCCGATCCTGCTTATCGCGCTATGGCCGCACATTGCCGTCAATAGATCGTTAAGCGTTTCGCAAACTGGGCGCGACAAGGTAGGGACATGAGCATCTTGTCACGTTCCGTCATCGTCCGTCGGCGTCGCACTCTGGTGCATGTCGTGCTCCGCGATATGGCGGAGACCGGCAACACCACGGTACCGCCCTGGTGGGAGTCCGAAATCCAGCGGGAGTTCGGCGGTCTGGGCGGGTTCCTGGCCGAGCTGAGCCGCCAGTGGTGGACGGCCTACGCCGCGCATCTGGACGCGCTGATCGAGCTCGGTTGCGACGACCCCACCCAGGCGTGGACCGACGTCGCCGAGCAGATGCCGTACCTGCGGGCCGTGCTCGACTCCTACACCGACGAGTCCGCCCTCGCCGAGGCCGAGCGGCGCCACTGCGACGTGCTGCGCTGGACCACCCGGCGGGAAAGCCGCCACGCCGCCTGAGGCTCGCCGATGAAGTGAGGCATATCCCTCAGCCATGGGGTAGCCATAAACGATGGTCAGGCTACTCGATCGTCAAGATCACCATGATTCGGACCGCCGGCTGGGCATGCGGCTCACGGTCGCGACGGCGGCCGTCGCGCTTTTCTCGGTGCCGTTCATCCTGCTGCTGGTCTTCGTGATGTCCTCTTTCGCGCCGCTGAACGACTTCGACGAGAGCGTGGCCTATCGGCTTCATGCGTACGCCCTGGCCAATCCCGGCTACGCGCGCTTCCTCAACGTGGCGACGGAGGTGCTCGGCCCGAACGTGTGGCGCGCGCTGGTGGTGATGGCCGCGGCCTGGTTCTGGTTCCGGGGAGCGCGGCGCCTGGCGGTCTGGGCGGTCGTCACGATCACCGTCAGCGGCCTGCTGAACCTGGCGGTCAAGGAGATCGTCCATCGGGCCCGGCCCGCCCTGCCCGACCCGGTGTCGTGGGCGCCGGGCGCCTCGTTCCCCTCCGGGCACGCGATGGGCGCGGCGACGGGCACATGCGTCCTGGTGCTTCTCCTGCTGCCCTACCTGAGGAGCTGGACCTCCCGCATCGCCGTCTGGGCCGTCGCGGCGGTCCTGGCGGTCTTCGTCGCCTACAGCCGGGTCGCCCTCGGCGTCCACTGGTTCAGCGACGTGGTGGCGGGGATCGCGCTGGGCGTCGTGGTGGTCGCGGGGATCGCCGCGGGGTTCGAGAGCTGGCGCAGGTCCGAGGGGCGCAGGCCGGTCGAGCCGCACAAGGAAGGCGTCGAGCCCGAGGTGTTCTGAAGTAAGAAGCCTCAGGTGTCCTGAAGTAAGAAATCTGAGGTGTTCTGAAGGTAAAAATGAGGGTAGCTCGGGCGCCATGTCTAAAACGTCGGTCGACTTCAAGGGCGTGGCCCGTCTCATCCTGCTGCCACTGGCCGTCATGGCCGTCCTGACGATCGGCGTCGGGCTGCTCATCACCAAGGTCCTGCAGACGACCACCCTGATCGCCAACGACCAGGGGGTCAACGAGCAGCTGGCGGACGGCCGCACGTCGCTCCTGAACGACATCACGGACAAGATGACCAAGCTGTCGGACATGCCGACGATCATCATCGCCACCGCGGTGCTCATCGTCGTCTTCCGGCTGGCGTTCAAGCGCTGGAACGAGTCGATCTTCCTGCTGCTGGCCGTGTTCTCCCAGTCGGCCATCTTCCTGCTGGCGACCGTTTTCGCGCAGCGCAAGCGGCCCCTGGTCCAGCACCTCGACCCCGCGCCGCCCACCTCCAGCTTCCCCTCCGGCCACACCAGCGCCGCGGTCGGGTTCTACTGCGCCGTCGCCCTGGTGCTGACCCTCCACACCCACCGCTACAAGATTCTCAACGTGCTGTGGTGGGCCGTCGGCCTGACGGTCCCGCTGGGGATCGCCTACTCCCGGATGTATCGCGGGATGCACCACCTGAGCGACGTGAGCTGGGGCCTCCTGCTCGGCGCGGTCTGCATCGCGGTGGCCGCCAACGCGCTGCTGCGGCGGCGGCCGATGGCCGGAGACCAGCCGGTGGTGCGGCAGAAGGTCACGGCATAGGGACCCCGTCCGGATCCGCCCAGGAGAGCCGGGGCCGGCTTACTCCGCCACGGCGAACCGCGCCGAGGCCGGATCCGCGGGGGCCGGCGCATGCGGGGGTACGGTCGGCGGGGCACGGGAGCGATCACGCTCGCCGTCCGCGCGACCGGGTGCCGGTCGCCCCATCCACACAGGAGGTCGCGAAGGTGTATGTCATCACCGGCATTCAGGCGTCCGGCAAGTCGACGGTCGCACAGCTGCTGGCGGAACGGCTGCCGCGGTCGGTGCACGTGCGCGGCGACGGCTTCCGGCGCATGGTGGTCAACGGCAGGGCGGACATGACGCCCACCCCCTCCTCGGAGGCCTTGGACCAGCTACGGCTGCGCCACCGGCTGACCGCGACGGTGAGCGACGGCTACACCCGGGCCGGATTCACCGTCGTCGCGCAGGACGTGATCCTGGGCGAGCACCTGACCGAGATGGTGGCCATGATCAAGACCCGGCCGCTGTCCGTGGTCGTGCTGGCCCCGCGCCCCGAGGTCGTCGCCGAACGCGAGGCCGCGCGGGGCAAGAACGCCTACGACGCCTGGGCGATCGGACAGCTCGACCAGATCCTCCGCGGGCAGACCCCCCGCATCGGCCTCTGGCTCGACACCTCGGACCAGACGCCCGCCGAGACCGTCGAGGACATCCTCGCCCACGCGCACAGCGAGCCGTGAGACCGCGAGGCGGCGGAGCCGGAGAGGGAGAGTGGGAAAACCCACAACCGGTAGAAAAGGTCGACAGTGATATAGAGGAGTTTTCCCCCACTTCCTATCCGGTTTTAGATCACGCGAGCCCCGGGGCGACTACATTCGGTGCTGCGGACCAACGCCCACTTGTCACTATCTGTAATTGAATAAATACTCTATGCTACCAAGTAAGATAAAGGCCCGATAGAGAGATTGAAGTCTCCTCTTTAGGGCAGGAGCAGCCAGCCGGCCGGACCCAGCGGTGTTCGACGGCTACCCTCAGGAAGGAAGCCGTCCCATGGACCCCCAACCCGTTCTCTGCCATACCTGCACAGGTGTTCTCCTCGCCAACGACTCCCGCACGTACACGCCGCAGCGAGGGCGCCTGATCGTGACCAACGGATACTGCACCTGCCCGCCCGCCGCGGAAACTCCCGCGGAGCCCGAAGCGCACAGGCAGCAGCCGCAGCAGCAGGAGCGGCTCCCCGGCCAGGCCACGATGGTGAACGTCTGAGAGAACCAGGCCGTCGAGTGAGCCGCCGCGGCATCCGGCCCGTGCCGCGGCCGACGCCTCACTCCGGCGTGCCACGGCGCCGGCGGCGCGGGTTCAGCCCGACAGCCCCCAGGACGCGACCACTGCGAGACCACTCGTCCCGATCAGTCCGATAAGCACCACTATGGCGACGATCCGACGGTTCATGCCTCGGAGCCTAGCGACAGGTCACCGGTGAGGTCGCCCGCCGGACGACCGTCCCGCGGGCCGCGCGCCGTCTCCCCCGCCGATCCGCGCGTTCTTCGCCCCGCGGCGCCAGGTGGCGATCCTCACGCTCTTCGAGCATCTCAACAGGGGGTGCCGGCGGCGAGAATGATTTAGGCTCGTCAGCGTTGACTAGCGAAGACCGGGCTACGGCGTACGCCGCCCCGCCAAGGACGAGGTGCACGTGGTCGCCGAAGACATCGAGCAGTCAGCCAAGAGCGGCAAGAAGAAGCGCTCGTTCTGGTTGGAGTTCCCCCTGCTGGTCGCGGTCTCCCTCCTGCTGGCGCTGCTGATAAAGAGCTTCGTCATCCAGGCGTTCTACATCCCGTCGGAGTCGATGGAGAACACGCTCCTCGTCAACGACCGGGTCCTGGTCAACAAGCTCGTCTACCACACCCGTGACATCGAGCGCGGCGACGTGGTGGTCTTCTCCGGCGTCGACTCCTGGAAGGGGGAGGTCGACCTCCCGGAGCCGTCCAACCCGGTCTCGGCGTTCCTCAACTGGGCCGGCACCGTCTTCGGCGTGGTGCCCGGCGAGAAGGACTACATCAAGCGGGTCATCGGCGTGCCGGGCGACGTCGTGAAGTGCTGCGACGCCAAGGACCGCATCACGGTCAACGGGGTGCCGCTGGAGGAGGAGAGCTACATCTACCCCGACGACAAGCCGTCGGGCAGGCACTTCGAGATCAAGGTCCCGGAGGGACGACTCTGGGTGATGGGCGACCATCGTTCGGTGTCGTACGACTCCCGCTCCCACCAGGGCGACCCGGGGGGCGGCACGATCCCGATCGATCAGGTGATCGGCCGCGCCTTCGTGATCGTGTGGCCGTTCTCCCGCGCCACCACGATCCCGATCCCCGACACCTTCGCCCAGCCCGCGCTCCAGGCCGCCGGGGCGGTCGGCGCCGGGGCGCCGTTCCTGCTCGGGGTCGCCGGGGCGCTGCCCCTGGTGTTCTGGCGCCGTCGCCGCCTGCTGAAGCGGCTCTGAGGACCACGCCGAGGCCGCTGACGGCCAACAGCTCCGCACCCGCATGCCGTGTGCCACTCGCGCACGCATGCCCAGCGCCAAGGGAAGCCCTCTGACCTGGCGTGGCGCTCGCCATCACCGGTGAACAAGACAAGTATGGAGATGAGGGGAACAAGGGGAAAGCAGGGGGAAGAGGTCGCGATGCAGGCAAACGACGGGCGGCCGGTGGTCGCCGGATACGACGGTTCGACATCGAGCAAGCAGGCGCTCCGGTGGGGCGTCAACGAGGCCCGGATGCGATTCGTTCCCCTGGTCGTCTGCCATGCCTGGCAATGGCCCTATCCCGTGCCGCCCGTCTCCCCCGAGACGCTGGAGGCCGTACGGCGGATGGGCCAGCACGTGCTCGACGCGGGAGTGAGCCTCGCGCGCAGCCTGGCGCCCCGTCTGGAGATACGGGGGAAGCTGGTGATGGGGTCGCCGGCGGTCGTCCTGGTGGGCGAGTCGTCCACCGCGGAGCTGGTCGCGGTCGGACCCCGCGGGACGGGCGGCTTCGACGAGTTGCAGATCGGCTCGACCGCGATGCAGGCGGCCGCGCACTCGTACTGCCCGGTGGCCGTCGTCAGGGAGTCCGGCCGGCCCGCCGCGGGCCGCGTGGTGGTCGGGGTGGAGGGCGCCAACGTGGAGCGGTCGGGCCTCGCGACGGCGTTCGAGGAGGCGAAGCTACGGCACGCGTCGCTGCTGGCGATCTGCCTGTGCCCCGAGGAACTCGACGACACGCGGCCGCTGGCAGCCCGCTTCCACGGCACCATCTCGGTGTGGGAGGAGAAGTATCCTCAGGTGAACGTGGAGACCATGGTCGAGACTCGGCCCCACACGGCGGTGATGCACAACGCGGCCGAGCACGCGGACCTGCTGGTGGTCAGCGACCGGGAGCAGGACGACCCGGTCGAGCTGCCGCTCGGCCTGCTCTCCCAGTCGCTGCTGCGCGGGGCGTCGTGCACGGTCACAGTGATCCCGTCGCGGGCGTTCGCCATGTCTTCGAGGTCAGCGAGCCGCGTTCCGCCCGGATGATGTGGATGACCGCGTTGATGAGGGCGAGATGGGTGAAGGCCTGGGGGAAGTTGCCCAGGTGGCGTCCGGTGACGGGGTCGATCTCCTCGGCGTAGAGACCGAGGGGGCTGGCGAAGGAGAGGACCTTCTCGCAGAGCCTGCGGGCACGGGTCTCCTCCCTGATCTCCGTGAGCGCCGACACGAGCCAGAACGAGCAGATCGTGAAGGTCCCCTCCTCTCCGGCCTGACCGTCGTCGGTCTCCTTCGGCAGGTAGCGCATGACCAGGTCGTCGACGGTCAGCTCGTCGGCGATGGCCAGAACGGTGTCGCGGATCCTGGGGTCGGTGGGCGGCAGGAAGTGCACCAGCGGGATGAGCAGGAGTGACGCGTCGAGGGCGTCGGTGCCGTAGTGCTGCCGGAAGATCCCCCGCTCGGTGACCCCGTTGGCGCAGACGTCGGCGTGGATCTCGTCGGCGGCCGCCTGCCAGCGCGCGGCCAGGTGGAAGTCCTGGCGGAGCCGGGCGAGCCGCGCGCCCCGATCGGCCGCCACCCAGCACATGACCTTCGACGAGGTGAAGTGCTTGGGCTCGCCGCGCACCTCCCATATGCCGCGGTCGGGCTCCTGCCAGTGTTTGATGGCGGCGTCGACCTGGCGCCTCAGGATGGGCCAGATCCGCTCGTCCAGGCGGTCCCGGGACCGGGTGTGGATGTAGAAGGAGTCGAGAACCGCCCCCCAGACGTCGTGCTGGTGGTGCTTGTAGGCGGCGTTGCCGACCCGGACGGGCTTGGCCCCCTCATAGCCGTCCAGGTAGTCGAGGATGTGCTCCTCCAGGTCACGCTCGCCGTCGACGCCGTACATGACCTGAAGCTCCTCGTCCCTCTCCGCGACGTCGGCGATGAACCAGAAGAAGTCGTCGGCCTCCCAGTCGAATCCGAGGGTGTAGAGGCCCCAGAGGGCGAAGGTCGAGTCGCGGATCCAGCTGTAGCGGTAGTCCCAGTTCCGGTCCCCGCCCGGCGTCTCGGGCAGGGAGGTGGTCGCCGCCGCGATCAGCGCTCCGGTCGGGGCGAAGGTCAGGCCCTTGAGGGTGAGGGCGCTGCGCTCCAGGAAGCTCCGCCAGGGGTGATCGGGGAAGTCGCCTCGGGCGAGCCAGTGCTGCCAGTGGTGGGCGGTCCACACGAGCCGTTCGTACGCCTCCGCGAAGGTGTAGGGCGGCTCGTGAACGGTCCACGACAGCGCGCAGAAGCGGGTGTCCCCCTCCCGCAGTAGGGTGCGCGCGGTCGCCCGCGCCCCCTCGAACCCCAGCCGCATGTCGGTGGTGAGCTTGAGCTCCAGATTCACCCCGTCTCCCCGGGCGGCGCCCTGGTGGTAGCCCCGGTCCGTGTAGGCCCAGTGGGCCGGCCTGCGCCCGTAGTCGAACACCGGCTCGCAGTCGAGGGTGATCTGCACCTCCCCGCTGACGCAGCGCACCGTGCGCAGCAGCACGTGGCTGGCGTCGTAGTCGGTCGGCGCCCGCCTGTGCGTGTTGGACAGCTCGTCGTCGTGATGCCAGGGCCCTATGAGCAGCAGGTCACGGACGATGATCCAGCCGGTCGGCGTGCCCCAGCTCGTCTCCAGCGCCATGGTGCCCGGCAGGTAGCGGCGCGCGGCCGGCACCCTGATGTCCGCGGGACCGATCCGGAACCCCCCGGCATCCCGGTCCAGCATGGCGGCGAACACGCTGGGAGAGTCCATGCGGGGCAGGCACAGCCACTCCACGTTTCCGCTCGGCGCGACCAGAGCGGTGGCCTCGCAGTCGGACAGGAAGCCGTAGTCCCCGATGGGGGGGAACGGTGAGGCGTCGCAGAGCACGCCCGCCGGTGGATCCATGGTCATGAATGACCTGCTTTCCCTGGAGACCTCGCTCAGGACTCTCCGACGATCAGGTCGGTCTCGGCGGCCTCGATCACCTGCTGCAGCCGGAGGCCGTGACGCACGTCCAGCTCGGGCCGGGTGCCCTGCTCGACCGCTGCCGTGAACTCCCGGTACATCGTGTCGACCGCGTCGGGACGGCCCGGCGCCCCGCACCGGCAAGACCGACGGTGACCGTCATACCACCGACTTTAGGCACCTGCGTCCGCGGTTCGGAAGGCAGGGCCTGGCGGAGAGAGTCGGCCTTCAGGGAGGTCCGCCATGCGCGTGACCACGGGCAGAGGCCGCTCAAGACGCTGTGAGCACGGCGCGGGCGGCCCTCTCCCGTCAGGTCGTGGGCTCGACCATCTCCTGGAAGTCACCGGGGAGCTGGGACATGGCATGGTCGAAGACCTCGTCGGGAATCGACGCGCGCAGCGTCGTGAGGACGGCGCGGACGCCGCCGGTGGCCTCCTGCACGGTCAGCCCGGTCCGGTTGCTCACCCGCACGACGAAACCGTGGAGCCCGAACTGCTCGCTCTTGTCCCTCACGGGAAGCGATTCCCGCAGCGGCTCGGGGAGCTGGAGCGCGAGATTGCGGGCCTCCCCCGCGCTCAGCCTCTCTCCCAGCGCGCCGAGCGTCGCGCGGGTGAGGTCCGCCGCCTCTTCACGCGACAGCCCGGCACGCTCCGCCACCGTCTGGAAGAACTCCTTGCATTCCACATCGATCCCCCCTTGACCGGCTAGCCTTCCCGGTCAGTGCGGGAATCGAACGTCCTGGACGGGATCAGCCCTGGCCAGAGGGGGTGGGAGGGGGAACCGCGGGCCGTCGCGGCCGCCGCTCACCCGCCTCCCGCCGGGGCTCACCGCCTCCGCCGCCCTCCGGATCTCACCACTCCCGCCGTCCCCGGATCTCACTGCCCCCGGGTCTCACTGCCCCTGCCGTCCTTCGGGTTTCCCGCAGTGGGCGAGCGACCTGACCGGTTCCGCGGGCGCTCTGCCCTGCCGCGCGTCGCGCAGGGCGTCGGCGAACCGGGCGAGATCCAGCTCCTTCGCGAGCAGGTCGCCGGTGACCACCGCGCGGGCGCACGAACGGAACACCTCACTGAAAGCGGCGTAGTAGGAATACTGCGGGCGCGATTCGGCCCTGAGCAGGGCTTGGTGGATCTTCGCCGCCAGGTCCTGGAGCATGGGGCCGGTGAGCTCGGTGTCCTCTCCGGTGGGCATGGAGGCGGGACCGTCCGTCGGAGCCGCCGTGGCGCCCTTTCCGGCGGTGGGGGCCAACAACTGGCCGCAGGTGCGCGGATTCTTCTCGTATTCGTCGTAGACGGATTCGAGGACGGGGGGATACCCGCTGCACGCGAACAGCTTCATCTGCGCGTCGTGCCCGGTCAGGAAGTCGATGAGCGTCCTGGCCTTGGCCGGGTTGCCGGAATGCGCGGAGATCGCCAGATTGAACCCGCCGAGGATGCCGGCCCCGGGTAGCGCCGCCATGCCGAAGCGCAGGCGTCCCTGGTCGTCGTACATCGAACGGTCCGTGGCCAGGCGGTGGAACGCGAACGGCCAGTTGCGCATGTAGGCGACGTCGTCATCGCGGAACGCCTGGAGGCTGCTCTCCTCCGCTGAGTTCTTCGACGCCCGCTCCAGGAATCCGTTCCGGAAGGTGCTGAAGGTGTCTTCCTTGGAGAAGTTCTCCGCGCCGCGCGCCAGGACCCCCCTCTCCAGCAGCGCGTGCCAGCGGGAGAGGGCCTCGCGCACGCGCTCACCGGAATCCTCCTCGTCCACCACGATCCGCTCGCCGTCGGTGATCCTCCCGTCCGCGGACAGGATCGCCTCCAGCAGGTTGACCGTCCCTCCCTCGTAGTCACCGAGCTGTACGGAGTATCCGCCGTGCTCGGCGGCGTATTTCCAGAGCTGCTCCATCGTGGTGGGCACGGGCACGCCACGACGGTGGAAGAGGAGAGGCACGTCGGTGACGAAGGGCGCCGCGTACTGGACACCGTCCACCTGGCCGGCTTCCAGAACGTTGTCCACGTAGCGGTTGGCCTCTCCGGGTTCGAGAGGGTAGGGGCGGATGTAGCCGCTGCGGGCGAACTCGGCCATCCAGGCGACGTCCATGGAGAACACGTCGTAGGCGCAGCTCCCCAGCCGGGCCCGGCCCACCATCTCGGCCCGCTCCTCGTCGGTGCGGTCGGCCATCTCCACCAGGGTGACCTGGGTGGTGTGCGTACGGTTCCACTCCTCGATGAGATCGCGGCGGAAGCTCCCGGCGGTGATGTCGGCGCCGGTCGCCACGGTGAGCCGGTTCGGCCCTCCGCAGCCGGTGAAGGAGGAGACGGACGGCGGGGCGCCCTTCCCGGCGAGGGAGACGAGCACCGACGCCAGGGCCAGCCCCGCCACCAGCCCGGCGCCGCCCCAGCGGCGCTGGGCCGGATCCAACCGGCGGAGCAGGTCGCGCGGGCGTCGTGTCACGCTCATCACCGGGCCTTTCCGCGCATGCTGGAGATCAGATGTCTCAGCGCCTGTTGCATGTCGGGGCCCGTCTCGACACAGGCCCGGTATTTCCCGCGCCGCGGGGGCGAGCGGTCGCAGCCGTTGTCGCCGAGAGCCAGGACGTAGAGGTCGGTGACGTGGGGCGCGCGGGCGAGCGTCCTGCCGATGCTCTCCCCCCGCCGCTCGTTGTCGAAGACGCCTCCGTCGGTCATGACGACGAGAGCGCGCCCGGGTGAGCCGGCACGCCCGTTCAGATTCATGATCATGTCCGATACGGGGGCGTCGGAGCCGCGTCCCGTCGCGCCGATGACGCTCTTGGTGAGCTCGTCGAACTCCTCACGGCTCACCGACGGCTGGAGCTCCCTGACCCGGGTCTTCCCGCCGATCCTGGAGAAGGAGCTCAGCGTGAGGTCGTCTCGCGGGGTGATCACGGGCTTGACGTCGGGAAACGCCTCGCGCAGCCGGACGAGCAGGGACCGGGGCGGGGCGGCCATCGAGCCGGACACGTCAAGCGCGATCTCGGCGTCGACGCGGGGGAGGAGGTCGAAGAACTCGCTCTGGGCGTCTCGCAGATCCTTCAGGCCGCGCACGGCCACTCCGGTCTCCGGTTTCCCTGCGGCGCCGTCGCCGAAGAGCGGGTGGGCGGTCAGCCATCCGCGCAGCAGGCCGAGCCCCGCCGCGCGCTCCTCGCTCCGCTCGTTCGGCCAGTCGATCGTGACGAACGGGTAGTCCAGCCTGGAGAGCCCCGGAGAGGGGAACTCACGGAGCTTGTTCCTTCCGCTCGACGCCCCCTCCGGGCAGCGGGGGTCGTTGAACCTCCCGTTGTTGTAGTCCGTCAGGCTGTGAAAGGGGACCACCACGGCCAGGCTCCGGGCGAGGTTCTCGCCCCCGGCTCCCTGAGTCACGGTCTTGAACTGGCAGAGCAGGGAGCTGACGCTCTCGGCGACGATCCCCCGCTGTTCCCGATCCACCACGTCGTCCGCCGTGTCGTCCGCCGCGTCGTCGAGGAGCAGGAGGTCGGAGACCGCGGCGAGCCCGGCGGTGGAGAGCTCGGGCTGCGGATAGCTCACCGACATGCCGGAGTCCGATCGGATGGCGGTCCACAGGTCCCGCAGGCTGTGGCTGCCGGGCCGTTCCAGCGGGAGCCGCTCCCTGATGTCCTCGGCGCGTCCGCTGATCATGCCGATCACCAGGCGGTCGGACGCGACCGTCGGGCCGATGCGCAACGTGGCGCCACCCGCCTTCATCTCGTCGGAGACCAGGCCGGCCTCACCGGTGCTCGTGGCGATCCAGGCGTCGGCACGCGGGCCGTAGAGGCGGCGGAACGGCTCACCCCCCTCCTGTCGCACGTCGTCGCGGTACCAGTTGTCGCCGAGGGCGTAGGCCAGCTCGCCGATCGACGGCGCGACCCCCACCGAGATCGCGTACGGCGCGCAGCCGTCCACCAGCCTGCTCCGGATGAACAGGGCGATGCTCTCGCGCAGGGCGAGAACGTTCTCGGGAGCGGTGACGACACGCAGTTCAAGCGGCCGCTCGCAGTCCGGGGGCCGGATTCTGTGGCTCAGCCACACCCCGCCCTGGACGGCTCCCCACGGGACCATGACGACGGCGGCGCCGAACAGGACGCCGACGTAACCGGCCGACAGCTTGAGCCCGGCCCGTTCCAGCCGCTGGCGTCTCCGGCTCGGCGGCCGGTCCGGGCCGCCGGTCCCGGCCGCCGCCGGGGCACGGCGGCGCGTGACGATCCGCTTCACCGGCTCCAGCAGCCGGCGGAGGAACCTGGAGAAATGTCCCAAGGTCAGGAGAACGGCCACGGCCAGGCCGACCACCGCGCTGGTGAGCAGGGTGAGACCCGTGCCCAGTGCCCGCACGCCCTCCACCAGAACGGTGAAGAGGGCGGTGACGCCGCCGCCGATCAGGGCGGTGACCGCGACCTCCCTGAGCTTCGCGGGGGTGAGGCCGGAGGGATCCCCGTCCGGCCCCCGCGAGCCGTCGCCGGGCGGGGAGGGAGAGGATCCGGCCATGGAGACCACTGCCTGTTCGACGATTTCGAGGGCGGAACTTCACAACGATCGGGGACGGGAGGTGACCCCCCTTCACCTCGCCAATCGCGTTAAATCCTAATCGCCTCATTCGCCTGGCGCGACGGATAGCCGGATTTCCTTTATCCTTTCTAGAGCGCCTGCGGCAAATGTGGATATATGCGAGTTTTACACTCTCCTATATATCAATATTTGTTGTCATAAAATGCCCGGATAGTGGATCATTGCCATTCGGGGTGAAGTTAAAGATCGGCGCACCGGGGGCGAGGTAGGAGGTCGTGAAGGCCGCTGGGACCAGGCCACCGAAAGGCGGGTCCGGGGCGTGCCGGCCGGCGGCGGCCACGGCTCGACATCACGTCGCGTCCGTCCGCGACGTCGGGTCCGTCCCACGTCGGTCCATGAGCGCCTCGCGCACCCGCCGGAGCCTCGGCAATCCGGCCGCCACCCTCTCGGCCCTCTGCCGCATCGTCGCCGGCGTGCCGACTCCCAGGTCATCGAGCAGCTCCTGCAAGGCGGCGGTGCCGTGGGGGGCGAACGTCAGGCACCGTGCGAAAGTGACGACGATCCACCAGGTCGCCTCCCGGTGCAGGCCCTGCTCGATGAGCTCGCGGGTGCCGTCGATGGAGATCTGCCGGGCCTCGGGGGTGAGGTCGCTCCCATACGGCCTCGCCAGGTCGTACGGCACGCGGTCGTAGACGTCGGTCAGCCGCTCCAGATGCGCGGCGACCCGGGACCTGGAGAGGTGCGCGCACCCGAGCCAGTCGAGTAACTCCTCATAGAACCCGGCTTCGCCGTACCTTGTGAGAATCTCCCGGGCCGCCACGTAGCGGCGGCGAACGGTCGGGTTGACGCCGGCGGCCGTCAGGACCACCAGCGTCGGCAGACTGGCCGGGAACACCCAGGAGAGCACCCGCTCGGCGAGCGGCCGGCCGACGTCGAACCGGGTGAGGGCTTCGATACGGC
Organism: Streptosporangium canum; assembly: GCF_900113865.1. Lineage (GTDB taxonomy): Bacteria > Actinomycetota > Actinomycetes > Streptosporangiales > Streptosporangiaceae > Streptosporangium > Streptosporangium canum. The sequence continues at coordinate 76,716 of NZ_FOQY01000039.1, forward strand.
CTTCCAGCGCCGCGCATCGGGCGCGGACCCAGTACGGGCGGGCGAAATCCCTTGCCACGGCGGCATGCAGCGCGGCGAGCGATCCATCCGGATCGGCCACAAGGACGCCTCTGCTCAAGCCGGGTGCCAGGGCCGGCGAGGCCAGCGCCTCCTCCGCCGACTGCAACGGCGCGTAGCTGACCTCCAGCAGCAGGCCCTCATGCCGGAACTTGCCCAGCTTGGGCGGGACCTCGCCGCTCACCATGATCATCAGATCCACGTCCGAGGTGACCGGAAGTTCTGCGTCGACCGGGCGCCAGGCGACCGAGCCGCTGACATAGGCGCCCGCGAAACCGGGAACCCGATGGCCCGCCACCCAGCGCGCCGCCACCGCCCGCGCCTCCCCGACCTTCATGATCCGACTCTAGATCGAATCACGGTCCGACTCTAGATCGAACGCGGGCCGGCCGGGGAGGGACAGCCGCTTGCCGGGATCGAGGTGGATCTCGCCACCCGCATTCCCGGGCCGTGCCGCCGGGACGGCCGCCGCTCCGCGGGAAGAACGGGGACGCGGGCCCTGCGGAGGCCGAGCGGCAGCCCGTAAGGTTCACCCTCGGACTGTCCGGCCGGGGTGCGAGACGCTGTCAGCCGCCGCCTCCCGTGCCCCGCACCGCGAGGAGACTCGCGGCCGGCCGGCGACCCGCCGTGCGAAGAACATCCGAAGGAGACACCATGGACATCGTCAACCCCGCCGTGAACGACTATCTGCTCTCCCACTGCACACCCGCCGACGACCTGCTTCGCGAGCTGGCCGCGGAGACGCGGCAGGCCTTCCCCGATTCCGCGGGCATGCAGATCTCCCACGACGAGGGCGAGTTCCTCACCATGCTGGTCCGGCTGGTGGGCGCGCGACGGGCCGTCGAAGTAGGGGTGTTCACCGGCTACTCGTCGATCTGCATCGCCCGGGGCCTGCCCGAGGACGGTCGCCTTCTCGCCTGCGACGTCAGCGACGAGTGGACCTCGATCGCCCGTGGCTACTGGGACCGGGCCGGCGTGGCCGACCGGATCGACCTGCGGATCGCCCCGGCGGTCGAGACCCTGCGGGCGCTCCCGGCCGAGCCGGTCGTCGACTTCGCGTTCATCGACGCGGACAAGGTCAGCTACCCCCTCTACTACGAGGAGCTGGTCGTACGGCTGCGCCCCGGCGGCCTGATCGTCCTCGACAACGTGCTGCGCGGGGGCCGCGTGCTCGACCCTGCCTTCCAGGACGAGGCCGACGCGGCCATGCGCCAGATGAACGAGACCGTCGTCGGGGACGAGCGCGTCGACTCCGTGATGCTGCCCGTGCGCGACGGCGTCACCCTCGCCCGTAAGCGGTCAGCTTCTCAGCCCTGAAGGGCTGAGCTTGCAGCTCCTCGCCGTCGGTGGCTTCGACGGTTTGGTCCGCGTCAGGCAGCGTGACTCACTGCCCAGCTTGTGACACCGCGTGCGGCGATGTTACGAGCTGCGTTGACGTCGGCGTGCTCAGCGAAGCCGCACGACGTACAGCGGAAGGTTTCCTGGTCCGGCCGGTTCTTCTTGTCCACGTGCCCGCAGGCCGAGCAGCCTTGCGAGGTGTAGGCCGGGTCCATGTAGACCAGAGCGACACCGGCACGGGCCGCCTTGTAGGCAATGAACCGGCCGAGCTGGTGGAAGCTCCACGAATGCAG
>NZ_FOQY01000033.1 GCF_900113865.1 Streptosporangium canum
GTTGCGGAGATTGGCGTGCAGCGTGGCGTAGGCGTCGGTGACCTTCTTGATGACGTGCTGCGCGGCCTGAGCCGCCAGCCCGTAGTTGTCCTTGATCTGCCCGTAGGCGTGCCGGCGCAGGTCGTAATTGCGAAACACCCGCCGCTGGTGGGCGAGCGCCGCCACCCAGGTGGCCGCCTCGTTGACCGCGCGCAGGGTCGCCTCCAGCGCCGCCGCCTGCTCAGGCGTCGGCAGGAGTCTCACCTGCACCACCAGCTTCACCTCGAACACTCTAGCGTTGGGTCCATGTCACCGAGATGGGAACCGAACCCCGAGATAAGAAGAGGTCGAAGCGTTGTCTACGCGCTTCACGCGCATTTGGTCTTCACCCCGAAGTATCGGCGAGGGGTGTTCACCGACGAGATTCTGCGCCGCTGCGCAGACATCATGATCGAGGTGTGCGACAGTTTCGGGGCCGAGCTGCTCGACTTCAACGGCGAGGAAGATCACGTGCACCTGCTCGTGCACTACCCACCCAAAGTCGCCCTCTCGACGCTGGTGAACAGCCTCAAAGGCGTGTCCGCCCGGCTACTGCGCAAGGAATATCCGGCACATATCCGTACGTATCTGTGGGGCGGGCATTTCTGGTCGCCGTCGTACTTCGCCGCCTCCTGCGGCGGCGCACCCCTATCGATCATCAAGGAGTACATCGAAAACCAGAAGCGTCCGGGCTGAGCCGCTCGACGGCCTACCGGTCACCACACCGCTCGGGCCTTGGCGGCCCTCCCGCGCTGTCGTTTCCTGCCGGGCGTGAACGCCCGGGGTTCCACGCCAGATCACGCTGAACCGGGGCGACTTCAGGCGAGTGAGCCTCCTCGTGTTGTGTCACCGCGTAGCCGGGTACGGACGGCCACCGAACCGTCAACACCACCGACTCCTCTTCCGCGAACCAGGAGTGGTCGACCCCGTGACCCCACACGACGAAATCACCCTGTTCCTGCAGGAGAACGCTGCGGCCGGGGAGTTCGACGCGGAAGCGACCGCTGATGAGCACCAGGAGCGCCGTTCGTTCCTCACCTCTCACCCACTGCAGTCGCTCGTCGCCACGCGGATGGACGCCCCATTTGATCTCCACAGCCTCGCTGTGGCGAGGATCATCGGTGTCCTTGAAGTGCCCAAGGAGCCATCCCCGGTCCAGTGCCGCATCCTTGCCCGCGTTACCCACGTACACGCTGTCGTCCATGCGTCCGGACGCTAGCAGCCACTCACGGGAGCGCGATCAACGCTTTCGCGAGCAGCCCCGGGAAGTTCCGCGGCTCTCGGATCCCGGGATGCCCCTCTTCTGCAGGGGTGGCGCCGTCTTCGCACCCGGGTACGGCCGCCGCCCTGGTCGACGAAGGACAACGCACCGTGCGACGCCAACCGCAGGTCGCCGAGAGGGAGCCGTCCCAGCGGCCGGCGTCGCCCAGGTAACCGAGTAGCGCTTTTAGAACCGCCCGCCCAGCCGCCCGCACGCCCGATCCGGAGCAGGTCGGCGCCCGCGTGGCGGGCGGCGGTGGCTAACCCGTGGCGAGCTCATTGATCAGGCGGTCTCGATCGCCGCCCATCTCGGTGACGCGCCCCTGCTGCGTGATCACGGCGGCGGATTCCCCTGGTCACCGTCGCTCTCCATCGCATCTTCGCTGAGCACTGCGCCGGCCGCTCGGCTTCCGCTCTGTGCGGAAAGCCGGTCAGGATGCCACGGCATCCATTTCCGCTCGACTTCCACCTCCAGGTCGACGTCGTGATGCCGTGCCATGAGCAGGACCTGGGACAGGACATCGGCGAGTTCGGATCGAAAGCCCACCTCCAGCTCCTGCGGAGAGTGCCCTTTGTCTCTGGCCTGCCCGGAGCGCATGAGGAACATTTGGGTCAGCTCGCCGACTTCCTCCTGAAGCTTCAGCAGGAACCACGTGTCGTCTCGGATGATCCCGTGCTTGCGGGCGTAGGTGCTCGACACTGCTTCGACCTGTTCGGTGAGCTGCCTCAGATCCATGCCGGGAGTGTAGAAGGCGGCTCTGACAACTGCCGTAGGCGATCTCATCTCCGTGTTGCCGGCGGATGCGGCACTCCGACGGAGGTGCCTCGACGGTTTCGGCGGCACCGGCCGATGCGCCGCAGACGGCGGCTGCGACGCATCGGTCATTATTCGATCGAAGCATCCTGGATCAGTCCATGCCGTACCCTGGACGATCACACTTCTCCATGGCGTTGGACAGGCCGGCCCATGCTCGACAGGTGGCTCACCGAACACGATCTGGGTGGGATGTCCGACGTCCTGCACGTGCGGCCACCTCACGGCCAATAACCAGGTCGATCCGCAGGCCGCGCAGGACTGGCTCGGCCGTGAACTGCTGCGCAACTACGTGCCGGCCGACGAACTGAACGTGCTGGAGGCGGTCTTTCGCGACCTGGGACTGCCCGAGCTCGCCGATCACCTGATCAAGCACAAGTTCCCCTCCGATCCCAAGGTCCGCAGCGGCGACTTCGGCGAGGCGTTGAGCGGGGCGTTGTTTCGCCGGGTGCGGCGCTGGTGCGTGCCCATCTTGAAGCTGCGCTACAAGCACCGGTCCGACCAGCCGGTGCAGGGCGTCATGGGCGACCTACTCTCCAGTATCACCTTCGTGGCGGCCCGCCTGTCCGGGCGCGGGCTGACGCTGGGCAGCCACATCGGGCAGCTGCTGGTTTCCGAGTTCCGCGTGGAGCGGCACATCGTGCTGGTCCAAGACGAGCGGCATCGGGATAGGCGGGTGGTCGAGCGGCTGGAGCCGGAGTTGACGGAGCAGACGGAGGTGACAGTGATCCGCCTTCCCGAGCTGCGGGACGTGATGGTCGGCGGTGCCGTGGACGTGGGCGAGTCGTATGAGGACGCGGCGGCCCGCGAGCTGTCTGAGGAGCTGGGCGCCGGTGTCCCGGTTCGTTTCATGTTCAAGTTCCTGTGCCGGGATGGAGTCAGCCCTGTCTGGTTCGGGGTGCATGAGGCCGTGATCACCGAGTCATTGGTTCCAGATCTGTCCGAGATCGCTTGGCATGCCTGGCTCACAGGGCTCGAACTGCGGGAGGCCGTTGATCGATGGCCTTTCGTTCCCGGTGGGCGAGGGGCGTTGCGCCGATACTTGGTATTCGGGAACGAGGACCGGTCATCGGCTGGCTGATCGGCGGCATCATGTCGAGTGGGTGGCTCAGCTGCATGGCCCGATTCCCGTAGTCCGGGCTGGCCGCCGACGTATTCCGGTGTCACGCCCGCTGTCCGTGGGCATGTCGGGATCGGTCGACCAGGTCATCAACTGCTGCCGCGCTACCCAGTCCCGTCTCTAGACACCTCCTATGCGGCTCTGCGCCGCTGGCACCACTCTGCCGATCGTAGTGGCGAGCGTGGCTCCGAGGATGCTGACGCCGACCAGGGTCAGCCAGATCGCGGCTGTCTCGGTGGACAGCAACCCGGAGAGCGCGGCCGGAGCGACCGCTCCTGCGACAGTCACGGCGAGCTGGTTGAGGGCCAAGTACCGGCCGCGGAGAGCGTCTGGGGCGCTCTCCGCGGCGACAGTCGACGTGATGGGGCCGCCGAGGATTTCACCGAAGGTGTAGCTGGCTGCACCGAGCAACACGACGCCGACCGCGAGGGCGAGCGCAGCCACGTGGTCGGCGGCGAGGAACAGGAGGTAACCGGCCGCAAAGCAGGCGTGTCCGGCGACGAGGACGCGGCTGCGGATCCGCCCGCTGAGCCACCCGAGGACGACGTCTTGGCCGAAGCCGACCATCAGGGTGTTGAGCGTGAAGACCAGGCCGGCGGTCCAGCCAGGCAGTCCCAGCACGTCCACGGCGTAGACCGGTATCGCGATGTTGAGGGCGAACAAGGAGATCGCGAAGCACAGTTGATGTGCGACCAGTGACAGGTACCGCCGGTCCCGGAGCACGCGCCCCCAGCCTCCAGCAGCGTCCTGGCCCGCCTCGGGACGGACATTCGGCACGGTGCGCATCAGAACGAAGGCGGTGACATAGGACAGGGCGTTGACGATCACGATCCCGGCGTAGGCGCCGTGAGTATCGAAACTGACCGCGACGGCGGAGAGGAGGCCGCCGAGTGCGTAGCCGAGGTTGCGTACCGACCCCAGAAGACCGAACCAGCGCTCGCGTTGGCCGGGCGCGGCCAGCGCCGTGACGGTCGCGCCGTAGCAGCTGAAGGACACCGCCCGCCCGGCACTGTTCAACCAGGCGCAGATGGCGATCTGCCATGTCTGGTCCACGAGGAGATACCCGGCGAAGCCGAGCGCCTGGGCCAGGTTTGCCGCCTGCAGTATCGGCTTGGCGCCGTACCGGTCGACCAGTCCTCCGACCAGAGGGCCCACCGGGAGCGCCAGCAGCCCGGCCGTCGTCAGTGCCGCGCCCACCTGCACCAGCGTCAGCGGCGTCGTGGCCAGGAAATACAGCATCGAAACGGGGACGAAGACACCGGTGCCGATCGAGTCGATGATGATCGCTGCGACGAAACGGCCGTGTCGAGCTGTCGATGGACGGACCGTGTAATCAGGAATAGACACAACCCGGGACGGTATAGATTGTATACTGGTATCTACAACGCTACCGGGAGTCGTGCATGGGTAAGGCCTACAACATCATGGCCGCGACCTGCCCCAGTCGCACCGTTCTGCACCGGATCGGGGCGCGCTGGACGGTGTTCATCGTCAACGCGCTGGACAACAGGCCGATGCGATTCACCGAGCTCAAGGCGCACATCCGGGGGATCACACCGAAGGCGCTCACCGAGACGCTTCGCGCGATGGAGTACGACGGTCTGATCTCTCGCACGGAGATTCCCGCAAATCCCCCGCATGTCGAGTACGCCCTCACCGACCTCGGTCGGTCACTGCTGGCACCTCTACGTGCCGTCCGGGAATGGGCCGAGAGCCACGTCCCCGACATCGAACGCGCCCGCGCACAAGCCGACGCGCAACGGTAACCCGCTCGCCGATCGGTGCACCGCCGACACCCCGGCAGGGCCGCTTCTCATTGATGTGCCGCCGGCTCAGCGACGACACAGTGCCCCGGGGATGCTCACTGAGGTGCCTCGGTGATTCCGGACAGCGCCCCCGCCACAAGTCCGGGACGAGTATCTGAACCAGCCGTTCGCAGCATGAATCAACCGTAGAGCAGCTGTCCGGAGAACGCGGGGCACACCACTGGCCCGCGCCCGCCGGATACTGGGCCGACCACGGCCGGCGCCGAGACAGCCGTCGGCGGTCTCGGCGCTGGCCGTTTCATGTCAGGCGCTGCCGTTCACCGGTTTCTGCGGCGTGCCTGATGGCGTCGAGAATCCGATGTGTGCCGGCGGCGGTGGCGAAGTCGGGCTCGATCGGCTCGCCGCTGCGGATCCCGCGCGCCAGGTCGGAGTAGACCCGGTGGACATTGCGTACGGCGGGTGGAGCGTCAGGCAGGACCCGGCGATAGCGGTCCGGTATGGGTAGCTCGACCGGGGCGCCGGTGCCGTCGGCGAAGTGCAGGGTGAACTGCGGGCCGACCAGCGAGTCGTTCGCTGAGGACAGGACCAGCCGCCCGGCCCGCCCGTGCACCTCGATCCTGAAGCCGTCGCCGCTGGGGCCGCCGGTCATGAGGTGTACGGACACCGCGGCGCCGGACTCCAGGAGTCCGCTGACCACGATCTGGTCGGGCGAGGTCACCTCGATCCGCTCGCCGGTCTCCTCCAGCGTGATGCGGGTGAGGCGGGTCGCCAGCGTCGCCGACAGTTCGGTGATGTCGCCCACGACGGATCGGAACATGTCGATGGAGTGCCCGCCCACCACCGCGAGATGGTTCACCCCCTTGGTCTGATCGAACAGCGCCGCATACCGTTGCGACCACACCTCCGGCGTCGCCAGCGAGTAGGTGAGCGAGGCCGACAGCACCTCGCCTGCCTTACCTTGCGCCAGTAGGTCGCGCAGAAAGCGGATCGCGGGATGGTTCCTGCTCTGTAGGCCGACCGCATGCCGTACGGCTGCCTTTTCCGCGAGCGTGTGGAGGTCTTCCGCGATGGTGGCGGACAGGGCCAGGGGCCATTCGCTGTAGACGTGCTTGCCCGCCGCGATGGCGGCCTGCACGAGCCCGTCGCGCTTGGTCAGTTGCACCGCGATGGTCACCAGGTCGACCTCCGGGTGGGCCATGAGTGCGTACGGGTCGTCGAAAGCGTGAGCGGCGCTCCAGACTTCGGCTGCGGCATCGGCGGACTCCATGCTGGTGCCGGCGATCGCGGTGATCTCGTAGTCGGGCAGCGCCGCCAGCGCGGGCAGGTGAACGGCCCGTGCCCAGCCGCGCGCCGCATGTCCGCCGACCACTCCGACTCGGATGCGCGGGGGAGTGCTCATCGGGCTGCCGCCAAAGGTGCCTCGGTGACGGCTTCGCCGTACTGGTCCTTGAGTGCGGCCCAGGTCACGACCCAGCCGAGGAACACCAGGACGGCGGCGACCAGGAAGGCCAGGCTGTAGCCGTCGCGCAGCGCCGTCACGGTCTGCACACCCTGGGCGGCCAGGGTGTTGCTGCGCCCGGTGGCCACCGTCGCCAGTACGGCGAGGCCGACCGCGGCCCCGGCCTGCTGGGCGGTGTTGTTCAGGCCGGAGGCGAGCCCGGCGTCAGCGGGCGAGACGCTCGACATGGCGCGCATGATCACTGCTGGGACGGCGAGGCCCATGCCAAGCCCTTGGGTGAACAGCGTCGGGGCGATGTCGATCCAGTAGTCGCCGTCCACCGGCGCCCGGCTGAGGAGCAGCAGACCGAGGCCGAGGGCGAGCAGGCCTGTCAGCAGCACGCGGCGGGTGCCGAAGCGCGCGGTGAGCCGGGCTGAGAAGAACAGCGACACGGTGCCGATCACCAGCGGGGCGGGCAGGAAGGCCAGGCCAGTCTGCATCGAGTCGTATCCGAGCACCCGCTGCAGGTACAGGGCGTTGAGGAACTGGAAGCCGAATCCGGCGGCGAATACCAGCACCACCACGATGTTGGCACCGGTGGTCTCACGGTTGCGGAAGATCCGCAACGCCAGCAGCGGCCGGGCGGCCTTGGCCTGGCGCACGACGAACGCCGCCAGCAGGACGACGGCCACCACACCGTACGCGATCAGCTCGCCGGCGCCTCGGTGCCCCTCGGAGGTCTGCGAGATGGTGAAGACGCCGAGCGACAGGCCCGCGGTGACCAGGACGGCGCCGACGGCGTCGGCCCCCGCGCGCAGGCCGAGTGACTCCTCAGCGGAGAGCAACCGGATCCCGGCGATCAGGGCCAGGGCGCCGATCGGCAGGTTGATCAGGAACACCCAGTGCCAGCCGAGTGCTTCGGTGATGAGGCCGCCGGTGATCAGCCCGGCTGAGGCGCCTCCGGCTGAGACGAAGCTGTAGATCCCCATGGCCCTGGCCTGCTCGCCGGGCTCCGGGAACAGCTTCATGATCATGCTGAGGATCACCGCCGAGGCCAGCGCGGCCCCGATCCCCTGCAGGGCCCGACCCCCGATCAGCATTTCCTGACTGGTGGCCATGCCGCACAGCAACGAGGCGAGGGTGAACACGGTCATGCCTGCGAGGAACACCCGCTTGCCGCCCAGCAGGTCGCCGAGGCGGCCCGACAGCATGAGCAGGCCGGCGAACGCGATCAGGTAGGAGTTCACCACCCAGGACAGGCCGGCCTGGGAGAAGTGCAGGTCGTTCTGGATGGTGGGCAGGGCGACGGTGACGATCGTCCCATCGAGGATGATCATGAGTTGCATCACGCAGAGCACTAGGAGTGCTGCCCATCGGTTCATCGATCGCTCTCTTTCTCGCATCAAATAACACGATACGTGTCGTGTCTCAGGATTGTGAGGCCTCCTCCAGCCGTCCGTCAACACGACACGTACCGTTTCCTGATAGCATGGCGTTATGGCAACGTCACCGAACCCGCAACGACGCAGCGAGAAGAGCCATCGGGCGATCCTGGCCGCCGCCATGGAGCTGTGCACCACGGAGGGCTACGGCAAGGTGACGATCGAGGCCATCGCCGCGCGCTCAGGGGTCAGCAAGAAGACGATCTACCGGTGGTGGCCGGCAAAGGGCGCCGTCGTCTTGGAGGCGATGGTGGAGATGGTGGGCGAGGTGACCCAGTTTCCCGACACCGGTGACATCGTCACCGACCTCAGGAATCAGATGATCGCCGTGGTCGACTACTTCATGACCGGTCCTCGCGCCGCCGTCTACGCTGGGATCATCGCCGAGACCCAGCACGACGAGGCGCTCGCGCGCAATCTGCTCGAGCAACTGCTCGAACCCAGGATTCGGGCCGCACAGGAGCGGTTACGCCGCGCGCGGGATCAGGGGCAGTTCGCTCCTGACGCGGATCTGGAGATGGCCGTCGACCTGCTGTACGGACCGATCTACTACCGGCTGCTCCTGCATCTGGGCGCGTACTCCCACAAGCAGATCGGCGCACTGATCGACCTGGTCATCGGTTCATTGGGGCCGGTGCGGCCGGCAGGGCCGCCACCGGTCCAATGACGTGCCGGGATCAGGTCTGTCGAGTGAGGCCCTGCTCGACCCCTCGATGATCTTGGACGCAGTGGGGCGCAGCCGATGATGGAGTTGCCCCGGTTCGGTAGGCACGTCAGGGCTTTCGGCTACGCGGCAGCACAGTCGTCTTCTTGAATGGCCTGAAGGCTTGGCGTTGCTCATATTCGGCAGGGCTGAGCTGCCCGTTGGCGGAGTGACGGCGGCGTGGATCGTAAAACCCCTCGATGTAGGCGAACACCGCGCGCTCGGCGTCTGACCTGGTGGGAAAGGTCCGCCGGTCGATCAGCTGAGGTTGTCCCGTAGCTCGTAGAACTTGAAGTGGCGGTCCCCGCCTCGGGGCCTACCTGGTGGTAGGTCTCGGGCAAACGCCAAATCACTCCGGGCAAGGAGACGGGGACCGTGAGCAAGACCTATCAGACCAAGCGCCGTTGCGCCCGCCAAGCCGCTGAAGACGTGACCGTCCCGTCCAGCGTGGGCCTGGCCATAGAACACATCGCCGCCTCGATGAAGGCCGGCCTGCTCGCCTTGGCCGTGCAGTCCGGCCTGGCTGTGATGTTCGCCCTGCTGGAAGAGGACGTGACCGCATTGTGTGGCCCGCGCGGCAAGCACAACCCCGAGCGCACCGCCGTCCGGCACGGCCACGACGCCGGATCGGTGGTGCTGGGCGGGCGTCGGCTGCCGATCCGCCGCCCCCGGGTGCGCACCGCCGACGGCACCGGCGAGGTCGCGATCCCCGCCTATGAGCTGTTCTCCTCCACCGAGGTCCTCGACGAGATGGCCCTGGGGCGGATGCTGGGCAAGCTGTCGAGTCGCCGCTACCGGCTCGGCCTGGAACCGGTCGGCACCGAGGTGGAGCACGCCGCCGTCGGCACCTCCAAGTCGGCGATCTCGCGACGATTCGTCGCCGCCACCGAACGCGCCCTGGCCGAGCTGATGAACGCCGACCTATCTGAGCTGGAGCTGGCCGCGCTGATGCTGGACGGCGTGCATTTCGGTGAGCACACCTGCATCGTGGCGCTGGGCATCGGCGTCGACGGCGCCAAGCACCCGCTGGCGCTGGTGGAGGGCTCCACCGAGAACGCGACCCTGGCCCGGGAGCTGATCGTGTCCTTGCGCGAGCGCGGCCTGGACGTCACCGCTCCGATCCTGGTGGTGCTCTGGACGGGTCCAAGGCGCTGTGCCGGGCGGTGCTGGATGTGTTCGATCACCCGGTGATCCAGCGCTGCCAGCTTCACAAGATCCGTAACGTCCGTGACAAGCTCCCGGAGAAGCTACGCGCCGAGACGGAGAAGCGGATGCGCGCCGCTTATCACGCCGACACGGTGCTGGAGGCCGAGGCTGCCCTGGCGGTGCTGGCCGGCGAGTTGGAGGTGAGGTATCCCGGGGCGGCGGCCTCGCTGCGCGAGGGCATGGATGAGACGCTGACCGTCTTGCGGCCGGGTGTGCCGCCGACGCTGGCGCGCACGCTGCGTTCAACCAACCCGATCGAGTCGATGATCTCGATCTGCCGTGATCATGCGGTCAACGTCAAGAACTGGAAGAACGGGCAGAGGGCGCTGCGCTGGTGCGCGGCCGGTATGGCCGAGGCCGCCAAGCAGTTCCGCCGGGTCAACGGCTTCCTGCATCTGCCCAAGCTCCAGGCCGCCCTGGAACGGCACGTCGCGCCCCAGGAGACCACCATGAACTGCTACAACGAGAACGTCGCCTGACCGCAGGGCCGCTCTTCAAGTTCCACGAACCGCGGGACAACCTCGCTCGGGGGGAGGGAACAACCGCCTCAACAACCAGAGCGATCCGGCGAACCGGAACTTGTCAAGCTCGGTGAGACACGGTTGCTCTATATGTTCTGTGGCTGCTTCTCCCGTTTGTCTGGGTCGTTGATCCATGCCTTGATAGGGATCGTGGGTGGGGTGGGCTTCCTGCGGAACCGGCCCGGACTGGCCTGGTAGGCCGCTGCCAAGGTCGCGGTCCGCTGGGCGCGGATCTGCTCTGCGGGGCCGAAATGCACCGAGGCCGGGGTGTGCAGTCCAATTCGGGGTGCCGGTAAGAACGCTGCCAGCAGCCGCAAACGGCGGGGGTCACGTCCGGCGGCGGGCAGCGGGGGCGCGTTCGGCGACGTGTCGGGCGACCGAGTCGACGCCAGGGCGGGCGTACCGCTCCAGGGAGCGGATGGAGGCGTGACGGGAGCGGGCCAGCAGCATCGGGGGAGCCATCATGGTCCATGTCCTCGGCGAGTCCACCCGGCATGCCGGGCACGCCGATATCCTGCGCGAAGGACTCGACGGCCGGACCGGGTTGCGCGCCGAACACGAGAAGCAGGTCGACGAGGAAGCCCGCGCAGCCTACTGCGCGAAGATCGAGCAGGCCGCCAGGTCGGCCGCACTGATCAAGGCTTAGTTAGACATACCAGGCAGCCTGACATCAGCTCCCCTACCGGTGCTTGCGATTTCCGAGTACCCCGGCCACCTGATATGACCGCGTCACCCGATGTGGGCGTTCAGTCCACGCCTTCGTCGTCCTCGTCCAGCTCGGGCGCGTCCGGGTCACGCAGCGGGCGCAGGGCGCCGGCGGCCGGTGGTCGACGGCAGCGTCGATGTACCGGGTGGTCCAGAGCACGATCCGCCCGTACTCCGCGAACGCCGCACCCAGCGGGGCCGGGCGCCCCTCCCATCCGAACATGCGCAGCAGGTCATAGGCGCGGACCTGATTGGTGACCAGGGAACCCGCGGCCTTCAGCATGTCCGGCCAGTGCGTGATCACCTTGTTCAGGTTGACCCGGTTGCGGGCGAGGTCCTCCAACGCGCCGTACGTGCCCGTCTCGACGCCGGGCATCGTGGCCCGCCAGAACCGCTGGTCGTCCAGGTCGCGAAACCGCGGGCTGAAGTTGTAGCCGAGGATCTTAAACGGGCCGAACACCATGTCGGAGTACGAGGCGTTGTCGGTCGCCACCACCTCCGGCTTGACACCCACCTTCCGCCGCGCCAGCGCTGGAAGGACCCGGGCCCCGGCCAGGATCCGCTTGCCCGCGCTCGCCGCGTCCAGCGCCTTCGGACTCACCCAGCAACGACAGGAACGGACGCACCGTGGCGTACCGGGTCGCGAGCGCGGCCCGCATCGCGACCTCGGCCGAGCCTTCGTCCTCGGGCACCAGCGAGACCACCGTGGCCGCGGCGGTCATCACGGCGGCGCGCGGGGCGACTTCCTCCAGCGCCGCCCGCAGCGCGGCCACGTCCAGGTCCGCGCCGTGTTCCTCGACCAGCTCCAGTTCCTCGAACAGCACCTCATCCGCCCGTGCGGCTGACTCGTAGAGCATCTTCCACTGCGTCTTCTCCCGCAGGGCGACGTCCAGGCGCCACAGGGCCGCGATCTGGTTCTCCGCGAGGCCCCTGGTGCGGTCGGGCGGCGCCGGTTCGCCGGCGAGCATCCACCCCCACGTTGTCAGCGAGATCCGGTAGATCCGCGCGGAGGACTTCGCGATGCCCGCGCCGGTGAGGTACCGCTCGACCGCCGCGGTGTACGCGGCGGGAGGGGCGGACAGGGGCACCACCCGGGCGCGTGGCAGCCGGAGCACGCACCCGCTCCCGAGCTCGGTCGCTGGTTCGATCGTCACGCAGTGCTGCATGTCCGTTCGCCGTGGCTGCACGAGAACAGGGGCGAATGCGCGAGAAAGCCAGCAGATCGGACCACCATGATCGGGTCATTGGTTAAGGAAGCACTTGACTATGGGGGTGGACCAGCCCATAGTTAAGGACATGCCTAACTATGGCGGATCACTGGATCGGGTGTTCCAAGCACTGGCGGATGGAACGCGCCGGGCGATGGTGGAGCGCCTGATCCGCGGGCCGGTGTCGGTCAGCGAACTGGCCAGGCCACTGGAGATGTCGCTACCGGCGGTCATGCAGCACGTCCAGGTGCTGGAAGCCTGCGGGCTGGTCAGATCCGAGAAGATCGGCCGCGTCCGCACCTGCCGCATCGAGCCGGACGTGCTGCGGACGGCCGAGGACTGGCTTGCCGAGCAGCGCACGTCCTGGGAACGGCGCCTGGACCGGCTCGGTGACTACCTGCTCGATGATCCCGGCACACCGGAGCAAGGGAGCTTGTGATGATCGACCGTTCTGTCACGCACGCCACGTTCACCCTCGAACGCCTCTACCCGGCCACGGCGGCCCGGGTGTTCGCCGCATGGGCCGACCCGAAGGCGAAGGCCCGCTGGTTCTCCACTCCCGACGCTGACCATGAGCTGGACTTCCGGGTCGGGGGCCGGGAGGCCAACCGCAGCCGTCCGGACAGCGGCCCATCGTTGACGTTCGAGTCGTTGTACCGCGACATCGTCCCGGACGAGCGCATCGTTTACACCTCTGTGCTGCACGTGGGGGAGGACCTCGCGGCGGCGTCGCTGACGACCGTGACGTTCTGCCCGGCCGATGGGGGCACCCGGCTGGTCCTCACCGAGCAGGGCACCTTCCTCGATGGCAGGGAGGAGCCCTCCTGGCGGGAGCTCGGCACCGGCGACTGGCTCGACGCGCTGGGCGTCGAACTGGGTACGGGAGGGCACAGGTGAGCATGCGGCCGGCCCCCTCGAAGTGGTGGGTGCTGGTGTTGCTGGGCACGGCGTTCTTCATGACCATCCTGGACGGCACCAGCCTGCTCACCGCCCTGCCGGCCATCGAGCGGGAGTTCCGGGCGCACGGCACCGCCGTCAACTGGGCGGTCACGGCCCACGCGCTGGCCTTTGCCGGCCTGCTGCTGTTGTGCGGCCGCGCCGCGGACCTGCTCGGCCGCCGCAGGGTCTTCCTGGCCGGAATGTCGCTGCGCGTGCTGGCCTCGCTGGGATGCGGATTCGCCCCGACGGTCGAAGCCCTGGTCGCAGCCCGCGCTTTGCAGGGTGTGTCGGCCGCCATCATCGCCCCCGCAGCCTTGTCCATGGTGATGAACGCCTTCGCCGAAGGCGCCGAGCGGAACAGGGCACTGGGAATCTGGGGCGGGATCGGAGGGTTCGGTGCCACCGCCGGGCTGCTGCTGGGCGGCCTGATCACCGATACGCTCGGCTGGCAGTGGGTCTTCTGGATCAACGTCCCGGTCGGGGCGGTGGTGCTGATCCTCGCGCCGATGATGCTGATCGAGAGCCGGAACCAGGCGCGTGTCCGCTCCTTCGACCTGGCCGGGGCGCTGACGGTCACTTCGGCTCTCGTGCTGTTCGTCTACGCCATCACCGGCGTCCCTGACGTCGGATGGTCCAGCCACCAGGTCCTCGGGCCGCTGGCGGGTGCGATGGCGCTGACCGGCTTGTTTGTCGTGATCGAACGGCGGTCCAAGGCGCCGCTGGTGCCGTTCGGGGTCCTGCGGTCGCGTTCCCTGGTCGGCGGCGACCTCCTGCTTCTCGTCACGGGCATGTCGGTCGACGGCATGCTCATCATCCTCACCGCCCACGCGCAGTCGGTGCTCGGCTGGTCGCCCGTGCGGTTCGGCCTCACGGCCGGGGTGATGACCGTGGCGGCCGTCGTCGGCGCTCTGGTCTGCCAGCGGGTCGTGACCAGGATCGGCGTGCGTCCGGTCGCGACCGTCGGCACTGCCCTGCTCGGCGGAGCCTGCCTGCTGCTCACCCGGGTGGTGTCCGAGCACAGCTCACCGGAACCGCTGACTTTTGCCCTGCTGGTCTTCGGGGCGGGCATGGGCACCGCCACCGTCTGTGCCCAGATCGCGGCGTTCACCGGTGTCGCCGAACGGCACTCCGGTCTGGCCGCCGGACTCGCCGATACCTGCTTCGCGGTTGGCACCGCCCTCGGCGTAGCCATCGCCGGCAGCATTGTCGCCGCGCACGCACCCACGCCTGGGATCGCCGCGCCGCAGACGCTGGTTCCCGGTCATCAGGCCGCGTTCGGCGTGGTCGGCCTCGTCGCGGCACTGGGCCTGGTCATCGCTCTGGCCATGCTCGGCAAGCGATCGGCACCGGTCACCAAGGAGACCGTGGCGCCTCCCGTTGACCAGATCGTGACCGACCGCATTCCCGCCTGACCCATTGAGGAGCTTCCATGTCCGACCGTGATCCGGTCGCCGAGCTCGGCCCCTTCAGCGACTCCGGCGCCGGCGCGACCCCCTGGCCGACCGCACTGCGTGAACTCCAGCAGGCGCGACTGTTCTGGCTGTCCACCGTCCGCCCCGACGGCCGGCCCCACGTGACACCGTTGCTGGCCGTCTGGACCGGCGGCGCCCTGTATTTCGCCACCGGCGACCAAGAGCGCAAGACGCGCAACCTCCACGGCAACCACCATTGCGTCATGACAACCGGCACGAACGTCCTGAACGGTCTCGACATCACCATCGAGGGACGTGCCGAGTTGGTGCGCGACCCGACTGAACGCAGCACCACCGCCGACGCCTACGAGGGCAAGTACGGCGACCTGCTGACGAGCCCGGACGGCACCTGGTACGGCCTCGGTGACACCATCCGCTCCGGCAAGGTCCTGCTGTACCGCATCGACCCGGAGGCCGGATTCGCCTTCGGCAAGGGCGAGACGTACAGCCAGACCCGCTACCGCTTCCAGCACTGACCGTTGGATTCCACGGCCGCGTGTCAGGCGGCCGAGCACCGGCCACCGGCGCAGAATGAGGATGTCGGGCTCGCTCTCGCGGGTCCAGCACGACGTTGGTAGACCGCTCCGGCGGACCTGGCGGTTGGTCCAGAAGGCGGGTTCGACGCTGGGCCGGTGGGCCTCTCGGTCATCGTCCGGCAGGCGCCACCACGCGGGCGAGGTCAGTACGGTGACCCGGGTACGGGCCCGGGGCAGCCACGGTGTCGGGGGCGCGCCATGGGAGACGCGGGCGCGGCCCGCGCGCAGTGCCGTACAGGCGCGGGTTCATGCGTTCTCCACGGTGAATCGCGTGGTCTGGTCGGCCGGGGCCCGGGGCCCCGGGGCCCGGTACGGCGGCCACGGCGAGGTTGAGGCGGGCGCCCATATCGAGGTTCACCTCACCGTAGGGCCGGACATGGGACCAGAAGAGCGGGGTAAGGCCCCGCCGGTCAGCGGGCGTGAGCAGGTCCGCCCACTCCGGTTCGCCGAGGATGTCCTGGAGCATCAGAGTGTTCACGTAGACCAGGGCCGATTGCAGAATCCGTAGGCACAGCACGAACATCTCCTGCTCGTCGCGCCGGTTCGAGGTGATCTCGCCGCCCTTGCCGTAGGCGATCACGGAGTTCGCGCCGTCAGAGGACTCCATCACGTTGTGGAGTCGGAGGCGACCGCGGTCGAGCCCTGGCCCCACAGCTCGGCACTGCGGGCGGCGAAGGTGGCGTTCGCGATCTGGACGGCGATGGCGCGGGCGGCCTCCGCCGACAGATACCGGCGCCGCACGTAGCGCAGTCCGTCCTCGGTGTGTCCGTGGCCGCCGGACGCCACGGCCTTGATCCCGGTGTTCGTGCCGTACGCGTAGATGACCAGCAGCAGGCGTTCAGCCGGCACCTCTGGTGAGAGACTGCCGCCGCCGGAGACGGAGGTGACCGCGTCCAGACAGCCAATCCGCAGCACCGCTTCCTTCAGCATGTCGACGAGCGGCACGATGCCCCAACGCCTCTGCACCTCGGACTTGATCCTGCGCAGGTTGCGCGGCTCGGGCTGGGCCTCGGCCGCCGTCAGCCGGATTGCCCCGGACTTGCACTCGGCGATGTCCAGCCAGGGCAGTTTGGGCATCTTGTCGTTGGGTACGGTGCACGACTTCCGCCCAGTCCCCGCCCATCGCCTTGTGGACCGGCACCGTCTCGCCCAGCGGGTAGTACGTCGTGTTTCCCGCGTTCGCATCTTGACCCGGCGACGCGGACCAGCGTGGTCAGGGGCGCCGGGGCGGGCGACCAACAGCGGTAGTAGGCCGGTTCACCGGTGGTGCGGTTGCGGCGGATCAGGGGCTGGTGGCTGCCGGGCCGGGGTTCGGCCAGGTTGATGACGGCCCAGTCGTAGAAGCGGTGCCCCTTGGCGCCGGCCCCTGCCGATAGCTTCTGCCAGGCCCGCTTGGGCACCTTGGCGGCCAGGGAATCCGCTCGGAACTTCCCGGCCGCGGTGGTGACTTCGTGGGAGCAGGCGACGGCGAGCACGTAGGCGACCCCGCGCTCTTTCAGCGCGGACCGCTCTGCGATTGTCCAGCAGTTCTTCCGCGGCAGGTCCGCCAGCAGCCCGCGCCCGAAGGCGTGGTTCGACCCGCGCGAACCTCGCCGCTATCCGGCCCATCAGACCCTCGAACGCCTCCTGCCACCGGGCAGGGTCTACGCTGTGAGCTGCGGCCACCGCATGATCTTCGTTTGTCCACACGGCTCACAATGATCATCGGTGCCCGCAGCCGTCTTCTCACCGGCCCTGACCAGCCAACATTACGATCTGTGCCTGGAGTAGGCGGCGGTCGAAGGGGCGACGCAGGCGCGCCGTCCCGTATCAGGAGGACATATGCGACGTGGCGAAGTCTGGTGGGCAGATTTCAACGAGCAGCGGGCAGTCGTACTGCTGTCGGGAGAAGAGGCGTCCGGTTTCTTGGCGATGCAGGTCGTCGCTCCCGCGGGCACCGATCTCAGCGGCGTGGCCGTTGAGGTGGCAGTAGGTGCCCCCGAAGGACTGCCTCTCGAAGGCGTCCTGAGAGTCGCACTTCCACGTCCCGACCTCATCCCTTGCACTTGGCTGGTCACCCTGGCCAGGGAAGACCTGATCGGGCAGGCGGGCGTCCTGCCGTCCGCGAAGCTCAGCGAGATCGAGGATGCCCTTCGTCTCGGTGGACTCAAGTAGGCAGAGAGGGATGGACGCCGCCGATGGCGCGGCCGGTCTCGTCGAGATGGTCAATGGTGGCCGCGCCATATCAGCGGCGCCCCCACTCACAAGATCACGATCTACGACTGGAGTATTAGTTCGGTCGATCCGTTCCCGCAGGTCAGCGATGCGGCGTGGTCGTGGAAAGACGGTAACGGCCTGTCGGTAAGGCTGGCCCCGCCAGCCGCCGTCTGCGCCGTTCCTGCAGGTAGGCGGGGGTGAGCTCCGGTACGGCGGGTGGTTGGTCGACTAACTGAGCAAACCGCGTCGATACCCCTCGCCGACGGCGGCGGCACGGTCGCGGACGCCAAGCTTGTCGTAGATGTGCAGCAGATGGGTCTTGATGCTGGCCTCGCTGATGAAGAGTTTGGCGGCCGCCTGGCGATTGGAGGCGCCGTCAGCGACGAGAGCGAGGACCTGGAGTTCGCGGTCGGTGAGGGCGGCCTTGACCGGTCGGCGTACCTGACCCATCAGGCGGCCGGCGACCGAGGGGGACAGGACCGGCTCGCCTGCGGCGGCGGCGCGGACGGCACGCAGGAGTTCGTCGGTGGGGGCGTCCTTGAGGAGGTAGCCAGTGGCGCCGGCTTCGATGGCAGGCAGGACATCGGAGTCGCCGTCGAAGGTGGTCAGGACGAGGGCTTTGATGTGCGGGTGGGAGTGGCGCAGGGCGGTGATGGCGCTGACGCCGCCCATTTCGGGCATGCGCAGGTCCATGAGGACGATGTCGACCTTGAGTGCGGCGGCGCGTTCGATGCCCTCGCGACCGTTGGCGGCTTCGCCGGCGACATTGATGTCGGGTTCGGCTTCGAAGGCCGCGCGCAGACCGTCGCGGACGATGGGGTGGTCGTCCACGATGAGGAGCCGGATCACCGCTGGTCTCCCTGGAGTGCGGGGACGGTGGCGCTGACAGCGGTGCCCTCGCCGGGTGTGCTCTCGATTTCGAGGGAGCCGCCGACGCCGCGTACGCGTTGTCTCATGCTGCTGAGTCCGAATCCTTCGCCGTTGGGGTGGTGGATGCCGGTGCCGTTGTCGCGGATGTCGAGGAGCACGACGGGGCCGGTGTAGGAGAGGGTGAGGCCGGCGCGGGTGGCGTCGGCGTGTTTGGTGATGTTGGTGAGGGCTTCCTGCGCGACGCGGAAGAGGGTCACCTCGATGGCGGGGCTGAGGGGGACGCGGTCGCCGGTCACTTCGACGTGGAGGTCGACGCCGGTGCTTTGGGACCAGCCGTGGGCCAGGGTGGTCATGGCTTCGGGGAGGTGGGCGTCCTCGAGCTGGTGGGGCTGGAGGGCGGAGACGGAGCGACGGGCTTCGGTGAGGCTGTCCTGGGCGAGGTTGAGCGCGAGTTCGACGTGGGCGCCGGAGTCCTCGACGCGCTGGGCGGCGCGGAGCTGGGTGATGATGCCGGTGAGGCCCTGGGCGAGGGTGTCGTGGATCTCGCGCGCCATGCGCTGGCGTTCGTCGAGGATGCCGGCTTGGTGGGCCTGGGTCAGGAGCTGGGCGTGGAGGTCGGCGTTCTCCTCCATGGCGGTCTGAAGGTCACTGGCTGCCTTGCGGTATTTGCGCTGCCGGTCCTCGATCTTGATGCCGGCGATGGAGCCGCCGCCGATGGCGACGGTCTGCACGGCGATGATCGCCAGGTAGAAGGCGATGAGCTGGATGGTGGCCTTGCCCCAGTCGAGCGTCGACCCGTACAGGACGAAGGAGGTGGCGGCGACGGCGGCGAAGGTCCACTTGGAGGGAGCGAAGTTGGCGGCGAGGAAGAAGCCGGAGATGCAGTAGATGACGAAGATGGGGTCGTGGAAGGCCAGCAGTGCGGCGGTGGCCAGGACGCCGACGAAGTGAACGGTGACGGCGACCCTCCGTCGGCGCACGGCGGCGGGAAGGAGGGTGCGGGTGCCGACAATCCAGATAAGGGCCAGGGCGGTGAGCGCGAGGGTACGGGGGATCCCGCCCGCAGGCTGGTCGGGTGAGGCCAGGCTGATGAGGAGGGAGGCGGCCAGGGTGAGGTAGGGGACGATCTCGATGGCGTTCTCGAAGCGTCGCTCCCAAATGGAGAGTGGGAAGGGGTCGTTCATCCGGGGCGTGCCCTCCTCTCGCGTATGGACGGGTTTCAGCTGGTAGTGGCCGATGAGGACGAGCTTAGGCGCATGGGGATCAGGATGGCGTAGCCGTACATGAGCAGCCCCAGGGCGATCATGAAGATGATGGTGGGCCATTGCCAGATCGGCGGGAGATGAAGGGCGAGGAACCATCCGCGGTCCTCGATTCCGACGATCTTCATGACCATGGGCGCGAGTCCCTGGGGGAACAGGGGTAGCCAGGCGATGAGGTAGCTGATCGTGACGCCGATGCGGTGCTGGATGGGCAGATCCGTGGTGGTGGGCTTGTCGGCCTGGGGTGCCGGGCCGTGCTTCATGAGGTTGAGCAGATCGATCCCGTGGCTCTCGAGCCTGCGGTAGGCGATCTTGCCGAGCCCCCAGGCGCTGAGGACGCCGGTCAGCACACCGGTGACGATGCCGGCCCAGGGGTTGAGGAGAATGGCACCGGCCGCGGGCAGGGCGATGGCGGGGACCGCGACAAGCACGAGCCAGGCGAGGCTGGTTTCGGCGGTTTCGTCAGCGCCGGTGCTGAGCGGGTTGCCGCCACGCTTGTGAGGGTCGGTGCCGGGGACGAGCGAGGTGACGGCCAGCAGGACGATGATCCCGGCGCCGCCGCCGAGGAGTGCGGGCAGCAGACCGAGTACCCAGGGCCAGGCCCAGGCCTGGCCACTGACGAGGGTGCCGGCCAGGGACAGCACCACTGCGACTGGGCCGACGACGAGGAGCCAGGCCAGTTGGCGTCCGCGGACGTCGGCGCGTTCCGCGCCGGGGGTCACGAGGGTGAGCCACAGGGCAGTCCCGTCGGCGCCGTAGAGGTTGGCCGAGGACGCGGCGGCCATCACAATCGCGATGAGTCCCATGAAGGGGACCATGATCCAGGAGTCGATGGTGACGAGCAGGAGGGGGGTGACGATGGCATAGGAGAAGGCGAGGGCGAGGAGCTGGATGCGGACGAGGTCGCGCCACCAGGCGCGCAGTTCCTTGGCGGCGGTGATGCGGGCGCCGCCGGCGGCGGGGAAGGGGCGGGGAGCGCCGCGGCGGGTTGGCATACCGCCGCGAGCGGCCGAGACGACGCGCCGCGACAGCAGGACGGCCCAGGCAGCCAGGAGGAGGGCGATCACGCCGGCGCCGGCGAGGAGGATGGCGAGGGTGAGGGGCCAGGGGGCTTCGATGGCGGCCACACCCCAGCCGGAGGGCAGGGCCCGGACGAGGACCTGGGACCAGGCAGCGGTGTCGGTGCCGCCCAGAGCTACGAAGGGCGCCCAGCCGTTGCTGCACAGGGCGATGGCGGTGCCGATCGCGATGCCGACGGCGGACGCGGTGGCGCGGGAACGGACGAACAGCCCGATGAGCGCCACGATGACGCGGGAGATCATCACCATGGTGATGAGCGTGGTGACGGCTGCTCCCAGGCCGATGAGCACTCCGGCCGGGCCGAAGCGCCAGCCGTACACGGGCAGGGACAGCAGGGCAATGAGATTGACCGCAGGTGCGGGGCCCGCGAAAGCTCCAGCGAGCAGTGCCGCCGCGATCCGGCCTGGCGTGGCCGGGAGCATGGAGAAGTATTCGGGGCGGAGGGTCTCGCTGCCGCCCCCGAAGAGGATGGGGCCGAAGATCCAGCCGGAGAACCACGCGGCCAGGGTGAGGGGCAGGTAGGCGGGCCACAGCACGGCGACGGCGATCGTTCCGAAGGCCAGGAGCACCCCGAGCGAGATGCCGGTGTAGAGGTTGGCGGCGTTCTCACCGCGCAGAGAGTTGCGCATGATCGCCAGCCGCATGCGAATCATGTGCTGCGCCAGGGCGGCCGGGCCGGGGGTCAGGAGGAGGTGAGCCATGCCAGCCCCTCCGTTCCTCCGGCGCGGGCGCCGACAAGATCGACGAAGGCGTCCTCCAGGGTTCCGGCGCCGCGTACGTCGGCCAGCGGCCCGGCGGCTACGACGTGGCCGTCGGAGATGACGCCCACGTGGTCGCAGACCTGCTCGACGAGGGCCATGACGTGGCTGGAGATGATCACGGAGCCACCGTTGGCGGCGAACCTGCGCAGGATGGTCCTGATCGTGGCTGCGGAGACGGGGTCGACGGCCTCGAACGGCTCGTCCAGGACGAGCAGACGGGGTGCGTGCAGGAGGGCGACGGCCAGGCCGATCTTCTTGCGCATGCCGGTGGAGTATTCGATGACCAGGGTCCGCTCGGCGGAGTCGAGTTCGAGGATCTGGAGGAGTTCGTCGGTGCGCTCGGCGACGACGGCGGGCTGCAGGCCGCGCAGCAGGCCGAGGTAGGTGAGGACCTCGCGGCCGGTGAGCCGTTCCGGCATGGCGTTGCCGTCGGGCAGCACGCCGATCAGTCCCTTGGCCTGGACGGTGTCACGCCAGACGTCGACGCCGAAGATCTCGGCGCTGCCGGCGTCGGGGCGGAGCAGGCCGACGGCCATGGCCAGGGTGGTGGTCTTGCCGGCGCCGTTGGGGCCGACCAGACCGTAGAAGGATCCGGCGGGGACGGTGAGGTGGATGTCGTCGACGGCCAGGTGGTCGCCGAAGGCTTTGCGGAGTCCGGTGGTGCGCAGAGCGGGCTCCCGGGGTGTTGGCATGCCTTGAGAATCGCGCGGGGGCAGGGGGTGGCGGATCATCCGACCGGAGAGCGGGATGGTGGATTCCGGCATCAACCGATCGGTTGATGCCGGAAGGGGTGACCCACCCTCCGGATCCGAAGTGCCGACTTGCCAATCGGTATCGGCACTTCGCGGGTTCTTGGGACACGCACAGCATGTAAATCCAGGATGGGATCCGATGCGGGGAAAGGAAAGTGCCGCCTCCGCGTGGACTCGGCATTTTCCGCGCAGACATGCCAGCGGCGGCGGATCGACCGCCTCCTTCATGAGCGTAGAAGAGAGATCGGCACCCCGTGGCGCGCACCCTGGACGAAGACGACCTGATCGAGCATTGGCTGCTGATCGGCAAGGTCGGCCGGTGTGGAGGCAGGGCCCACCCATCAGGAGAAGGGGCGGCCGGTGGCGGCGTACGGCCCGATCTCCGGCATGCGGGGCACTCGACCCGGAGGGCCGGGCGGCTCGGCGCCGGGACGCGCGTGGTCAGAGGGGCTGGAGCCGGCTGCGCAGCAGGCAGATCTCGCTTGGTCCGTTGTGCGGCGGTCAGCCCGCCGCCTTGCGCATACCGCATAATCAGGACATACCCACACCAGGGCCGCGACGTCATCAGACCGCCGAACCTCACGAGTTAAAGATCAGCAGTGCTCCGGCGGCGGCGATACCGCTGAACTGGAGAAACAATCGCCTGGAATATCCGTTCACTCCTAAATTGTCCGGGAGAAATTTAAATTATCCGGGAGAAATTGCCCCTGCCCGGATGCCACGCCGTACCGTTCCCCCTGCCGGAGCGCCCGCCGCGGACGGGTTGGTGTTCGGCACAGGCCGACTGCCGGGCGGGGTGATGACCGCGCTCCGGTGCGGCACGGAGGGCCGGGGCCGCCGGGCGGGGTGGCGGCGGTGCTCCGCTCCCCGCCCGGTCCGCGGTGGGTCAGGAGACCGGTGCGGCCACGGCGCGCATCCTGTCGAAGTTCGCGACGTACTGCTGGTAGACGGCCTTGTTGTTGAGCCGCAGCAGGGCTTCGTCGTTCCGGCGCAGCGAGGTCTCGTTGTAGTTGTGGCTGCCGGTGAAGACCCAGTGGGCGTTTCGGTCCCCGTCGTAGGAGCCCTCGACGAGCAGGTACTTGGAGTGGATCCGGCCGGGCAGCGCGCTGCCGTTGCCCAGGGTGCGCAGCTCGATGCGCGGCTCCGCCAGCAGGACCCGCTTCACCTCGTCGTCCATGATGCCGTAGACGATCTTGACCGAGCAGCCCTGCGCGGCCAGGTCACGGAGCCGTTCGGGGACGGCGATGCGGTAGGTGTCCCACTCCGACATCCCGACGCGGAGAGTCGTGCCGCCGCGGCAGGAGACCTTGTCGAGGCTCTCGACGATGGTGTCGGTGGAGGCGTCCGTCCCCGCCCTGGGGAAGAAGTAGGCCCGTACCGAACCGCCGGCCGCCCCGGTCGTGGTGACGCGGTAGTAGTCGGGGTCCTTCCGCTCGGCCGCCAGGTCCTTGAAGTAGCCGTCGTACGCCTGGTACAGCCGCCGGTTCCCCGGGAGGACCACCGCGTTGTTCCAGTACGTGGAGGAGTTCAGGTCGGTGAGGTTGGCGGACGACTGCACCACCACGTCGGAGGCTCCGCCGGACCGCGAAAACAGGTAGAACTTGTTGTGCTGGCCCTTGTTGCCGATGCAGGCCGCGGTCCCACCCGACGGCGGGCCGGAGCAGACGTGCAGCCACGAACCTGCCGAGGTGTCCGTGCCCAGTTCGGCCGCCAGCTGCGAGGCCACGGCGGCGCCACGCGTGTCGCCGTCCAGGATGACCTGCACCTCGACGTCGCGCCGGTGCGCCTTGATGAGCTCCCCGGCGAAATCGGTGCCCGCCGTGCCGGACATGACGAAGTGGGCGACCTGGATCCGGGCGCCGGAGGGGGTCTGGTGGATCAGGCTGCAGAGAGTCCGCACGATGGCGGCCGGGTCGCCGCCCGCCGGCTCGCTGAAGACCGCGCCGGTGGTGACCGGTGTGGCCGGCGCGTCCGCGCAGGTGGTGCTGCTCGCCATGGCCGTGCCGCTGCCCGTGAGGGCGGACGCGGTCACGACGGCGGCGGCCGTCAGCACGGACAGGAACGTACGTGGCATGGATCACTCCTTCAGGGGACGGCTGGGATCCGTGTCGTTCACCGCAGCCGGCTGGGATGGGACGGGCTCGGGGAAATGGCAGGCCACTGGGTGTCCGGTGCCGCGATCGATCAGTGTCGGTTCCTCGTCCCTGCATCGATCCTGGGCCCGCCAGCAGCGTGTTCGAAAACGGCAGCCTGAAGGCGGGGCCAACGGTGAGGGAACATCTCCCTGCGGGACGATCTCGTGCCGTTTCTTCCTGCCAGTCGTCGAGGCTCGGCGCCGCCGACATCAGCGCCTGGGTGTACGGATGGGACGGGTTCCGGTAGACGCTCTCCTTCGAGCCGACCTCGACGATCTTGCCCAGGCGCATCGGGGTGTCGTTAAGAGTCGTGTCACCAGGTACACGCGATCGTGTTGACCCTGGTGACAGCTCTCGCAGCACCGCTGGGGTTCACCTGCAGAATGCTGCTTCCGTCCCGCCAGTCCGGCTCGCCGACCTGGGTTGACGCAATCGCGTGCACCTGCTGACAGCTTCGTTACCGACACCCCGAGTTGCTGGGGCTCATCTTCGGCGACTGGCGCCGGGCCGAGGACGCCGGGCTGATCGGCGCCCCGGACCGGGATCCGTACCGGACCCGGGCCGCCGCCGAGGACCTGGCCGGCCGGGCCATCCAGCTGCGCCAGGCGATTCCGCCGCAGCCGCTGGGCGCGCGCAGATGCGCGGAGATGCTCAGCGAGGCCACCGGCCTGGACGTCGGCGAGCCCGACATCATTGCCCTGGCCGAGCGCGGCCTGACATCCATGGTCGACCACTGCAAGGACTGGCCGCTGCGGGATCGAAGCGATCGCGGCCGTGACACATATCAGGAACCTGTGGCGGCGCTTTGCTGTCGCGGCGTGGATCTGCCAGGGACGCCGGAGACGAGGTACCACGCCGTCGTGGCCCACAGGACGGTGGCGGAGCCCAGACCGGCCACGGTTTGGACCCCGGACTCCGAGGCCCCGGAGAGCGCCATGGCGCAGCCGGCCACGCCGACGACGATGAGCAGGCTGCCGGTCCAGCGGTATTCGAGGCGGCCGAACGGTCGCGCCAGCGGGAAGAAGTGCGCGCCGACCACGATCGCGATGAGTGCCGGTATCCAGCTGTACCCGCCGGTGATGTTCCCGACCGCGACGACGACCGCGATCCCCACTCCCTGGCCGACGTTACTCCACTTGAAGGTGCGCGCGCTGCGTTCGTACGCCTCGCGCCCGCCGGTGCCGTCGAGGCGGCGGGCAGCGAGGACGAGCAGGGTCGCGGCGAGGACGGCTCCGGCGACGAGGGCGGCGGTACGGGCGGAGCCGTCCAGGACAACGGAGCCGACGAGCCACCAGACGGTGCCGAAGAACGTCAGGATCATTCCGGAACCGCGGGTGCCGTACTGAGGGTTCGGGCGAAGAAGAGCACACATGACGTCCATCCAAGCCGACCGGGCGAGGGGGCGCAGCACGCCGGTGGCGGCGGTGTGAATGTCGTCCGCCTCGGATTCGGGCAGGTCGGCGCAGCGGCGGATGAGCGTGGCCGGCCCGAGCCCAGCCAGGGATTCGCGTAACTGCAACTCGGGGTGTCGGTAACGAAGCTGTCAGCAGATGCACGCGATTGCGTTAACCCAGGTCAGCGAGCCGGACCGGCGGGACGGAATCAGCATTCTGCAGGTGAACCCCATTCGCGTACCCGCTCAGATCGGTCAACGGCGCACCCGATAGCGCAGGTGAAGCACCCGGTTGCCCTGAATCATCACGTCAGGATCCTCCAACAGGTGCTGCGCGTGGACCGACCCGAAGTAGCGCTTGCCGGACCCGAACACGACGGGTACGACGTCCATGCGCACCTCGTCGATCAGGCCCGCGGCAAGCACCTGGCCACCGACGTCGCCGGCGGCGACCTCGATCAAGCGGTCACCCGCAAGCTCCTGCGCCTTGGCCACGGCTGCCTCGACGCCGTCGACGAAGTGAAACGGCGTCTCGGGGTCCCAGCCCTCGGGCTGCGGCCGGTACGTCACGACGACCACGTGGTCGATGCCGCTCGGCGGCTTTCCGTCCCAGCCGTCCGTCATGTCGAAGACGTGGCGGCCGACGATCGTGACTCCGATCTGGTCCCAGTACGAGCGGGTGTAGTCGTAGGAGGTCTGCGACACCTTCAGCTCGCCGCTCTCGTTCAACGGGACGTCACCGCTGGACAACCAGTCGAACAGCGGTCCGGGCTGGTCATTCTCGTCCGCGACGAAGCCGTCCACCGACACCGAGCTGTACATGACCACCTTGCCCACGGGGCTCTCCTCTGCTTTGGGGTGTCCCAAATTAGCGTGTCGTGAGCTGGCGCTCTTGTAAGAAACCAGTCGGCCGGCAGCGGCCAGCCGTCCATCACGTGGCCGGGATGTTCGCGCAGGAACCGCCGCCGGACTTCGACGTACCGGGTCGGCGTGAGCCCGGTGAACGCCCGGAACTCGTGGCCGAAGTGGGCCTGGTCGAAGTAGCCTGCGCCACTGGTGAGGTCGCCCCAGTCGATCGGTCCGGTGGGGTTGATCGCGAACACGGTGGCGGTGAAGCGGTAGGTGCGGGCCAGCCGCTTCGGCGTGACGCCGATGAGCTCCTTGAACCGCTGTGCCAGATGAGTGCTGCTGACACCGGCTGCCACGCTCAGGTCGCCGATCGCCACCGCCCCGCTGGTCGCCGCGATGACGCTGCTCGTATGGCGGACCAGCCCAGGCCGGCGGTCTCGCACAGCCGTCGCATCAGCTCCTGCTCGAGCAGCGTCAGCATCTCGTGCGGTCCGTCCGCCGTGGCCAGCCGGTCTCGCAGCTCAGCAATGGCGGGCCGGCCCCAAACCTGCTCTATCGTCACAGGCCGGTCACACAGCTCGGCCGCGGGCATCGGCAGGAACGGCGCCAGCCCCCACGGCTTGAAGTGCACGCCAACGGACCGGGTCCGGAGTGGGTAGCCGAACTCCAACGCGCGGGTGGGCGTGGTGACCACGCAGCCGTCGGCGTACTCGGCCGTCTCGATGTCGGTGCCGGCGCGGATGCGGAACGACGCCCCGAGGTTGACGATGAGCAACGCCGACGGCCCCGGCGGCAGCGTCAGCCGGGCGTACGGCGGCGCACCCTCCAGGTAGTAAAGGTCGTCGGTCAGCATGTCCACCAGCGGGACGACGCCCCACCGCTCCCGGATCGCCGCCTTCAGCCGGCGCAGGTTGCGCGGTTCCGGGGCGGCGTCCAGCGGGGTGAGATGGATCGCCCCGGCGTTGCGCCGTTCAGCGATCTTCAACCAGGCCAGGCCCTTCCCGGCCAGGGCGTCGTTCAGCGCCGACAGTTCGGCGTCCATCTCGCCCCGGAGCTGGTCGACGAACGCCTGCGGATCCAGCGGTTTGCGGAGTTTGGCGTAGTTCTCGGCCCGCCTGTCCTCGAAGTCCTTCGGCAGTAGGAGGCCTTGAACACTCGCTGCTTGTGCTGCCGGTAAGAGGTGCCCTTCGCCTTGTACTCGTGCAGCAACTGCACCAGCGTCCTGTAGCCGCCCGGCACCGCCGGGTAGATGACGTCCTCCCCCCCGCGACTCGGGTGACCCGAGAGCGGCCTCGGTCATCTTGAACAGGATGTTCTCCTTGCCCGACACCCGCTTCAGCTCCGCCACGAAATCGCCGGTCACCTTGGTGTCGGCGCGGGCGTTGATCCGATGCGCCGTGGCGATGCGCAGGTCGACCAAGGTGTCGGTCGCGCCCGCCTGGCCGACGTCGCCGCGTTCGTCCGCTGGCTCCAGACGGAGGCCCCGGGCGTGCAGCTGCTGGCCGGCAGTGAGGATCATCTGACGCACTACCGCGACACCATCGCCACCGGCACCGCGCGTGCCGGCCTGGCCCGGCCGGGGATCCCGCTGCCTGAAACTCACCCACACCGACCCCGCAAGTCAGCAGCTGGAGCTGTTCCCCGAGCCGGACCAAGCGCCCGCCGAAGGCACCGCGGACGGTGCCTGATCTGGTGGCCAACGCCACAGGGGGCGGACACCGGGCTCATTGTCCGGGGGTTGTCCAGAACTTCCGGTAAGACAACGCCTTCCCCGGGGCAAATCGGGAAGGCCGTGGTGTCCTTCCCCAGCGCTCGTCCGGACCAACGAACTGACGCCTTGGGGCAGCTGACCTGGGCCAAGCCCCGTTGCCTATTTCCAGGCCTGCGGTGGGTGGCATGATGAAGCGCGACGATACGGCCCAGGGAGTGGAGTGCGTGGCAGTGGATCTTTCCGTGGTTGAGGATCTCTGCACCACGTTCACCACCCACGCCGACGTTGGGACTGTCGCGTCGCTGATCGGCGCAGTTCCTCTGGCGGTGGACTACCGTTCCCCCGAGGCTCTCACCTCGAGCACTGCCACCATCATCCGCTGGGGCGACGGGATCCTGATCACGCACCCCTACTATGGCGACGAATGTGCCCGCCAAGAGGTCATGAGCGTCCTGTCACGCGATGGCCACCTGGCCGTCTGCCTGGTGTGGGGGGGCGCGCTCTCTCTGTGGAGGAAGACCCACTCCAGGATGGACCCGTGGTACGAGGCGGGCGCATCGCTGGCCTACTTCGCCTACGCCGCGGACGGGAGATTGGAGGTCGGGTTCGACCCTTATGACTTCGACAGCGCCGCCCCGTCCGTCCGCTGCGGCTGGAATACCGGGGCGGTCGACGTCTACCTGCACGACCTGGACTTCACCCCTCTCCAGGTCGTGACACAGCAGTCCGGCAGCAGTTTGAGGCCGGGTCGGCACACCATTTCCCGGCACAAGTACGCCTGCGTCACCCTGATGGAACGCATCGCGGGCGCCACCTTTCCGGCGGATGTCGAAAGGCCGGATTCGCCCGATGCGGGATTCACCGTCGCCAGCCCGGTACCGGCCATGAGCGATGCCGAGTTCGCCCACTTCATGGGCCCGCCGCAGAGCTGAGGCTCGCGTCGCCGGCTCCATGCAACCGATGAAGACGGCGACGCCTGTCCTGGAAAAGCGGTGTCAGCCTACGACGTAGGGGTCCCGGCCTGTGAGCGCCCTGTGGACCTCTGTGGGATCAGTGTGGTCAGGCGAGAGGTTTAGGCAAGCATCTGTGACATCCGCATCTTCCTCCAGGCGGTGCTCCATTGACGCACATCGCTTTCGCTTCCGCCGCAGGCGCGGATGAAGGCGATCACCAGGTCTTGGGGCGGCAGCCTGCTTTCCTTGAGGACTTTGCACAGGGTGCTTGCCGCGAAGCTGCCGCCGAGCGGCGGGCCAGCTCCCGCAGCGACGGCTCACCGGCCCAGATCCGGAATTTCCGCATGTGGTCGACCAGCTCGGTCGGGGTATGAGCGGTCAATGGTTCGGGGTTGAAGAAGTACCCCTTTTCGTCTTCAAGCCGGCGGGCGACCGTCACTGGGAGGCGCGCCTCCGACGTCTTGACGGGTGAGGTGGTGCCGGCCGCACGATCGATACCTTTCGGGCGATGACGCTGTCCGCACCTACCATGCCTTCCGCGAGGTCGAGCAGGACGCCGCCGCCGTGCAGAAGATCAGGTGCGGCCAGAACCGCACCGCCTACCTGGTCGGCGGGATCGTCTACAAGGTGGACGGGTGGCCGCCGGAAAACGTGCACGACCACCGGATCCTGCAGAGGGCCCGCCATGCCGGCATGCCGTGAGCTCCGCCGTCCGCGCTGTTTGAGCTGAAGGACGGCAACGGCTACAAGCAGTACGGCATGGCCATGCCGTACTTCGTCAACGACGGCAGCGCCCCCGACATCGAAGCGATGGCGCTCCTGCGCGCGCAGACCAACAACCAGCTCGATGACACGAACTACCGGGTTGTCGGGGGCAAGCCCGTCGTGATCGACACCGGTGACATCGAAGGACGACCTCGGCTAGATGAATGGGGAAACGACTGCCGCCAGCGTGAGGCCGAGGCAGGCCATCACGAAGTAGCCCCTCTTGGGCCACCGGGTTGTTGTCTGTCGCCAGACGATCACCAGGGCGGCTGCCGTCACGAGTGCCAGCAGCAGATGCATGCCGTACCACCAGGGGATCGGCACATCCCCCAGGGTTTCCCCGACACTCAGGTCCTCGGTCAGCGCATAGCCGGCGACCATGGTGAGCCCGCCCAGCCCCAGCAGCGCGAGCCCGGGCAACGACTGGCGGAACGCACGGGTGGGCACTGCTCGCAGGACGATTCCCACCAGGAAAACCAGCGATGACCACTGGTGCAGCTGCTGCATGAGCAGGCCACCACGCACCTCGAACCTGGTCGTCAGCTCCGCGGCGTAAGCGGCGCTCATCTCGACTCCGCGCAGCGGCTCGTAGGAGCCGTCATAGATCACCCGGTCGCTCGGCGTGTAGAAGAACGCGAGGAAGGCGCCGGTGAGCAGGACGACCACGAAACAGTAGACGAGCATCTCGCTCATCAGCGTCTTGTATAACCTCATTCGGCTTAGTCCACCACGAATCAGAACCGGGATGTCGTTGGGTCAGCCTCACCAGAGCACCTCCTGCCCTTGCTATCTCTTCAGCAAGGGCTGTTGTTGCTGCCCTTTGAGTCTCACTGGATGTCGTGCCCGGTCCTGCACGATGATCGTGAGCACTGATCCATTAGGGCGAGATGGTTCTCCTGGAAGGCTTACATCGGCCGTCTGGTGAAAGGGGAACCGGATGCTGTACCTGGGAGACGACTGGTCAGAGGACTACCACGACGTGGAGATCCAAGACGACAGCGGCCACAGGCTCGTCGCGGTGAGACTCCCCGAAGGGGCTACTGGGGTGGCCCGCCTGCACGCGCTGATCGCCGAGCATCTGGACCCGGACGCCGAGGCCGACCAGGTACTGATCGGCCTCGAGACCGATCGCGGGCCGTGGGTGTGGGCTCTGGTCGCCGCTGGATACAGCGTGTATGCGATCAATCCACTGCAGGTGGCTCGCTACCGGGAACGGACCCGGATCTCCGGCACCAAGAGCGACAAGGCCGATGCGCACAAGATGGCGGACATGGTCCGCATCGATGCCAGGCAGTTGCGGCCGGTGGCCGCGGACTCCGGCCAGGCTGAGGCGATCAAGGTGGTGGCACGTACGCACAAGAGACTGATCTGGGTCGGACCCGGCATTTTCTGCGGTTGCGCTCCACACTGCGGGAGTTCTTTCCCGCGGCGCTGGAGGCCTTTGACGATCTGAGCGCGCCGGAGGCGTTGGAATTACTGGCCAGGGCACCGGATCCGGCTGCGGCGGCCCGGCTGACGCTGAGGCAGATCAGTGCGGCGCTCAAGCGTGCCGGCCGCTACAAGGTGGCCGAGCGCGCCGAGAGGATCCAGCGGGCGCTGCGTGGGCGACAGCTCACTCAGCCGCCGGTGGTGGCGGATGCCTACGCCTCGGCGGTGGCTGCCCAGGCCGCGATCCTGGCGGTGTTGAACGAGCAGATCATGCTCGTGGAGGAGCGGGTGGGGACGCATTTCACGGCGCACCCGGACGCTGAGATCTACCTGTCCCAGCCGGGCTTGGGTGTGATCCTCGGTGCTCGGGTGCTTGCCGAGTTCGGTGACGCCGCCGGGCGGTCCGCGAGTGCCAAGGCCCGCAAGAACTATGCGGGGACCTCACCGATTACCCGCCAGTCGGGCAAGAAGAAGATCGTGCTGGCGCGGTACATCCATCAGGATCGGCTGGTCGATGCCCTGCAGACGCAGGCCTACTGCGCGCTGACGCACTCGCCGGGTGCCCGCGCCTATTACGACGAGCTCCGCGGGCGCGGTGAAGCGCACAATCCGGCGCTGCGGAAACCGGCCAACCGGCTGGTGGGGATCCCGCACGGCTGCCTCAAGACCGGAACGCCCTATGACGAGGCGACCGCCTGGTCCCACCGCGCCGAGCGCGAGCCGAACGACTCGGTGAAGCCATCGCATTCCATGGCCGCTTGACACAAACGGCCATGGGATGTCTGACCTGCGGTAACGGAGGCGCTTGACCGCACGTGGCGAGTTGATGATCACTGCCGCTACGTTCATTCCTGTTTCGTCCGGTACGACACGTGGGGTGGTGCGAGAAGATGTTTTCCGAGGAGCAGTCGGCCTGCCACCGCGTGAGCTCCTGCGGGGAAATCTCAGCGTTGTCGCCGGTGCAGGCGATCAGGAACGGCGCTCCGTTCTCCCCGCTCTCGACGACAAACCTGCGGGTACGGTGGTCGCCACACCCACCCTGGTGCTCAGCGCAGCGGCGTCCATCACCCGCCCTGGTCCGCGCCCGTCGAGCGGGTGATGCCCGCCGCCGATATCGTCACTAT
Source organism: Streptosporangium canum (assembly GCF_900113865.1). Lineage (GTDB taxonomy): Bacteria > Actinomycetota > Actinomycetes > Streptosporangiales > Streptosporangiaceae > Streptosporangium > Streptosporangium canum. The sequence continues at coordinate 32,428 of NZ_FOQY01000033.1, forward strand.
CGCTAGGGTGTCGCACCACAGCATGCTCTCCGGCAACCGGGGCGCGCTGCACCCAGCGCTGCCCCGATTCCTCACCACACGTCAGGAGACCCGTTGAGCACCCCGCGACAACGCCTCTACCTGCTGCTGCTCGCCATTGGCATCATCGTCCCCTATCGCCACGCCATCGGCTGGCTCAGAGAGCACGGGCTCGACCTGCCGCGCTTCGTCGACGACATGCTCGCCAACGACGTCGCCGCGTTCTTCGCCTGGGACGTCATCATCGCGGTGGTGGTACTGCTCGCCGCAGCCGTCACCGACCGGTCCCTGCACGTCCGCGATCGCGTGTGGGTCGTTATCGGTTCGCTCGCCGGCGCCTCGGTCGGGCTCCCGCTCTACCTGTGGCTGCGGGAACGCCGGCGGCGACCGGCGGAAGGCGCGGCCCTAGCCAGTGGCGTGCGGCGCTCGCGCTGAGCTGCACGATCTCAGATAATCGTGGAGTATCTGCGGCTATCCGCTCCCCAAGGGGTCCGGCGAGAAGCTGTACAGCGCTGACTTGCCCTGAGAGGGCTTAGCGCACGATCCGGTTCCGATGTTCCTCAGGCCCCAACCCCAAGTACTACACCGCGCGGTTCATCCTGGTGCCCGCGCTGTGCGAACTGCTGGAGGTCCGAGGGGGACTGGCTGACCGCCTGGCCGGCGAAAGCCCTCGGGGACGGTCTTGGCGGGCGGCAGAGGGCGGGGGCGAATCCAATCGCGCGCGGGGCGGTAGGACGGCCGAGGAGGACCGCGTGAAAGGCGGCAAGTGACCTGATCGGCGTCACGATTCGTTTCGGGAGACGAGGTTGGCCGCGTCGGAGCCAGGGCGGGACCGTCGTGGGTGCGGGGCCCGTCCGGCCAGCCAGAAGAGGGCGAGGGCGGCCAGCTCGACGCCGGCCGCCACGGCGGGCAGCCAGCCGCTTCCGTGCCTGTCGAGTACGAGCCCGCCGAGCGCGCCCCCGCCCGACACCCCGATGTAGACGGCGCTGCTGTTGAGCGCGAGCGCCTGCGGCCCCGCCGGCCCGGCCAGGGCGAGCAGGCGGGTCTGGGCGGGCGGCGGGATCCACCACGAAACGGCGGCCCACACCAGCAGCAGCGGCAGCAGCGCGAGCAACGGAACCGGCCGCAGGAACCAACAGGCGCTGAAGATCGCCATCACCGCCGCGAACCCCGCGACTCCGGTGATCAGCGCCCGATCGGCCCCCCACCGGTCGGCCGCACGCCCGCCCAGCTGCCCACCCGCGAGCCCGGCGAGGCCGGCCAGCACGAACACCCACCCCAGCTCGGTCGGTCCGGCGCCGGCCAGGTCACGCAGGAACGGTGCGAGGTAGGTCAGTACCATCATGCTGCCCAGCACGATCGCCACGATCCCGAGCATCCCCAGCAGCACCTGAGGCCGGGCCAGCGGCCTCAGTCGATTCCGGATCGGCATGGCGGGCGCGGGGGGCTGCTCGGGCAGCGTGCTCCGGATCGCCACCAGTGCGACAAGCCCCAGCGCTCCGCCGAGCCCGAACGTCGCCTGCCAGCCGAACGCGCCGCCCACCCAGGTGCCGAGGGGCACGCCGAGCGCGAGCGACCCGGTCAGCCCGCCCATCACCAGCGCCAGGTAGCGCCCCTGCCGACCTTCGGGGGCCAGGGCGGTCGCGATGGCGTACGCGGCGGGAACGACGGCCGCCGCCGCCAACGCGGCCAGCACCCGCAGCCCCATCAGCAGCGCGTACGAGGTCGTGAACGCGCTGGCCCAATTCGCCACGACGAACAGCGCCAACGCCCAGGTGAGCAGACCGCGCCGCGGCCAGGTCGCGGTCACCACGGACGCCACGGGTGCCGCCAGCGCGAAGGCCAGCGAGAAGACGGTGACGAGCTGCCCGCCCGCCGCCTCGCTGACGCCCAGGTCCGCGGCTATCGCGGGCAGTACGCCGGCGATCACGTAGTCGTCGGTGGCGAACACGAACGTGGTGAACACCAGGGCGAGCAGCCACGCGGGCAGTCGCACACGCTGTGGTACGGCGACGGACACAGCTATCCCCTCAATTAAGGTAACGATCGTTTCCCAGATAAGGTAACAGTCGTCACCCCAATGACGTCAAAGGGATAAGCGATGGCCAGGACCGCCGACCCGCACCGCCGCGCGGAGTTGCTCGACCAGATCGTCGACTACCTGGCCGGCCACGGCCTCTCCACGTTGTCGATGCGCCCGCTGGCCCAGCACCTGGGCAAGTCCACCCGCGTGCTGACCCACCACTTCGCCGACAAAGAGGCCCTGCTCTCGGCGACCATGGAACGCCTGGACGAGCAGCACCGGGCCTGGTTGCGCTCGCTGCCGGGCTGGACGGGATCCGACAGCGTGGGCACGATCATCCGGCGCACCTGGGACTGGCAGACGCAGGAGGAGAACCTGCCGACCGCCCGCCTGATCCACGAGATCGAGGGCCTGGCCGCGGCGGGCAAGCTGGCGGGGCACGTGCCCAGGCTGCTGGCGGACCGCTCGGAGTTCGTGGCGGGACTCATGCGCGAGCGGGGCATGCCGGAAGCCGACGCGTTGCGCATCTCCACGCTGGCCAATTCGGCGTACACGGGGCTGCAGATCGACTTCCTCACGACCGGCGACCGTGAACGCGTGGAGGCCGCCTTGGATCAGCTCTGCACCCTGGTGGACGACTGGGTCGCTTCCGCGTGAATCAGGGGTTCCGGTAGTAACGGCGCAGGAAACAACGGATATGCAGGTCGGCGGTTCATCTTTCAGACTGTGCTCGGATCTCTGACAGGGACTCTGACCTGCGTATCCGTTGGAAATTTCTGCATTACTACCGAGACCCCCAAAGCGAACGGGATGGTCTTGCGGCGCAAGACCGTTCCCGAGGCACGGTTCTGCATCTCGTCCCAGAACACTGGCGTCTGGAAATACAGCCCCAGGAACTCCGGGAGAGCTCTCTGATCCACCTCAAAGGTGATGAACACACCGGAGACGTGGGTGCCGTCATGCTCCGCCCGCGCGACACCTGCAGGGGCCTCGAACGCCGTGATCGTGCGGAGGACGACGTCGTTCTCTCGCACCGTGTTCAGCGTCGTGTATTTCGAGACTCCGCCGACGAATGGCTCCTTCTCCCCGAGGCCGCGCCCATGCATCTGGACACTGACTGCGGGGTAGGGGACGCCACCCTTCAATGCCACCTTGCGGCGCACGTGGGCCAGCAGGTCACCGAGGGTGATCTGCTCCCAGTCACTCTTCGAGTGGTAGGCGGTCACGATGTCGGCGATGTCGGCATCGGTGAGGATGTTGCGGTTTTTGGCCTTGGTGAACCGATTGGCGGCGTCGATGAACAGGACGCGCCCTGCCGCTCCGGGTCCTTGGTGCCGGGTGCGCGGAACACCAGGATCGCCGTGGGGATGGTGGTCCCGTTAACTCTGGTCGCCCAACCCACCTGAACCAGTTCGACCGCGACCTGCGGGAATAGGTCTTGTAACGACTGGCCGACCTTGGGCCGGATCCGTGCCGCAGTGGCCACGGATCAATCCCCGATGCCCGCGAGCATGTACGAGGACTCCAACGTGGCCACCGGGTTGGTGTTGCTGATGACGCTCGTACTGCGGGTGATCAGCGGAGGTCCATGTCGGAGTGCCGCGACGCGCTCTTAACGACCCCGAGACACTCTCCGCACGCCCGGTGTCCTTCTTGGGATCCGAGCTAAGCCCGGTCAACTTGGCCTACGCGAAAGGATAGATCATCATCCTCTGACCTGCTGGAAGGGTTCTGCAACCCTAGATAACGATCGAGTTCTCCCTGTTTGAGCGGAGACGCGCCGTTCGGCGTCCCACACCGATCAGCGTGATCCTTTCAGGCTGTAAGGCCATCCACGGATTGACTCACTCCTCCAGGGAGAGGGCCTGGCTAGGGCACACGTGCACCGCTTCGCGGGCCTTCTCGATCAGCTCGCCCTCCGGTGTCTCGTTCAGCACGATGATTGTGGCGTCGTCCTCGCTCTGGTCGAACAGCGCGGGCTCAGTGAGCACGCACTGTCCGGCACCGACGCACCTGTCGGTGTCCGCGATGATTTTCATGGCCCTCTCCTCCTGAGATGGGGATGGCAGTTCGTCCGCTACCAGGTCACCGGGAGCTGGTACAGGCCATAGATGTTCGCGTCGTCCTTGAACGGCAGCTCGTCGACATCCATCGCCGGCTCCAGCGTGGGGACGCGGCCGAACAGCGTGTCGAACACGATCTGGAGCTCCATCCGAGCCAAGTTCTGGCCCAGACACTGGTGCGGCCCGAACCCGAACGCAACGTGATGGCGCGCGCCGCGCTCGATGTCGAGCTCGTCCGGATTCTCGAACGCCCGCGGGTCTCGGTTGGCCGAATACCCGAGCGTCAGCACTCCTTCGCCGGCACGGATCAGCTGCCCGCCGACCTCCATGTCCTCGACGCACAACCGAGCCGTCGCCACGTCGATGATCGTGAAGTACCGCAGCATCTCCTCGACCGCGTTGAGCGTTTTGCCCGGGTCGGCCTTGATCATCGCGAGCTGCTCCGGGTTGCGCAGGAACGCCACGGTCGACAGCGAGATCATGTTCGCCGTCGTCTCGTGGCCGGCCACGAGCAGCAGCAAGCCCATGCCGGCCAGTGCCGTCCGCCGGTAGGTGCCGTCCGCGCGCAGCTTGACGATCTGCCGCCCGAGCAGGTCGTCCGGCGGGTTCTTCTCCTTCTCCGCGATGAGGTCGGCCATGTAGCCCTGGATGGCCACCATGGCCGCCCACCGCTCCTCGGGCGGCGTCGACTGCTTGATCACCTTTACCGTGTGCTCCTGGAAGAACTCATGGTCGGCGTAGGGCACACCCAGCATCTCGCAGATCACCAGTGACGGGACCGGCAGCGACAGCGAGTCCACCAGGTCACCGGGCCGCGGCCCGCCCAGCAGCGCGTCGATCTGCCCGTCGACGATCTCCTGGATCCGCGGCCGCAGCGCCTCCAACCGGCGCACCGTGAACTCGCCGAGCACGGCCTTGCGCGCCGGCCCGTGCTCAGGCGCGTCCATCGCGATCAGCATGCGCTCCTCGTCCGGCCGCCGGGACGCCGCCTCGCCCTTGACCAGTGCCGGGAAATCCGGATGCTGCCGGTCGGCGCTGAACCGCCGGTCGTTCAACACGGTTCGCACGTCCTCGTGGCGGCTGACCACCCAGGCCCACCCGCCGTCGGGCAGACGAACCCGCGAGACCGGCTCTCCTTCGCGGATCTCCTCGTACGCCGGCGGCGGCGCGAACGGGCACGTGCGGGCCATGGGGAACTCGTGCTTCTCGGCGGTCGTCATGACTTTTCCTTCCACGACGTCACGGACAGGCGATAGAGGCTGGACAGCGAAAAGCCGTATGTGAACGGCAGTTGCTCGACCGGTGGGGCCGGGTTTGGCTCTGGGATGCGGCGGACCAAGGAGCCGCAATGGACCACCGGGACCGACAAATATCGGTGGATTCAGACTCGACCCGTCCCCTCGCGGGCGAAGTGCGGTTCCGCCGCTTCCAGTCGCGGTACCGAGATGCCCAACCGTCGTGCTTCGGCCAGGGTGTCCCGGCAGACCTCACGCGGCTCCTCGGCGTCGGGGTCGGAGTGCGCCGCGAAACTCACGCGCGCGAGCGCGACATGAGCAGTCAGCCAGGCGAGCACGGGGGCCGTCAGCCAGGTGGGCGCACGGAACAGCAGCACACCGCCCCGGTGACGTCGCAGGTCGACACCGCGCGCCTGGAGGAGCGGCAGAAGCTCGCGGCCGGCCAGCAGCCCTTCGCGCAGGTCGCCCCTTGCCCCGGCCAGCTTGGACAGGGAACCCAGCCGCAGGCCCTGTGAGAGCAGGCCGGCATCCGACACGAAATGGACCCACAGCCAGCCGCGGAAGTCAGGCCGCTCCTTGAGCCGGAGCCCGGCCTTGCGAAACGCCTGGCGTACGGCCCGCTCCCGGTCGGTCGGGGGCTGGCCGAGGGTGCCGAAGATGACCGACGGCAGCAGCGCCCCACGGAGCACGCCGTCCGCGCCGAAACCGCCACCGGCCTGGGGAAAGCCCCAGGCGATCCGGTCGACAGGGAGGTCGCCGATCGCGGCCGGCGGTTCGGTCCAGATGTTGCCGAAGACCAGCACCGTGGCCTGGCCGACACGCGGGGACAGGAAGGCCGTCGCCTCTGCGAGGCGGTGGTGCGACACGCTGAGCACGATCAGGTCGAAGTCGTGGTCCGGCTCCAGTGCCTCGCGGAAGCGCACCGGCCACTTCTCGACGACGCGCTGCCCCCACACCCGGCGCCGCGTATCGAGCAGGTCGAGGTCCACCGCGTCTCCGTACGTCGCCGCGCGTCCCGGCCGGACGTAGAACTCGACGTCGTGGCCGGCCCGTTCCAGCGCCCAGCCGTAGATGGTGGCGATCGCGCCTCGGCCGAACATGAGGATCTTCAAGCTGCACCTCGTGGGGTACGATCGATTTGGAGGCAATCTCCACTTCTTTTAAGATATGGAGGTCATCTCCACTTGTCAACGCGAGGTAGCGCATGACCGCCGACAAACCGCTGCGCGCCGACGCCCGGCGCAACCGTGAGGCCCTGATCGCCAAGGCCCGAGAGGTCTTCGACGCCGGCGACTTCTTCGACCTGCGCTTCGATGACTTCGCCCAGCTGGCCGGGGTGGGCACCGGCACGCTGTATCGCCACTTCCCCACCCGGGAGGCACTGGCCGAGGCGGTCTACCACGGGGAAGTCGCCACGCTGTGCGACCGCGCCCGCCGACTGCAGGCCACGCTGCCCGCGGCGGAGGCTTTGGCGACCTTCCTACGCGGCATGGTCGACCACATAGACGCCCACGAGGGCCTGGCCCGGACGTTGGCCACGCTCATGGCCGATCGCTCGGGTGTCCTCGCCGAGGGCGGCCGGGCGCTGGAGCAGGCTGTCACCGACCTGGTGGCCGCCGCCGTGCGGGACGGCGCCGTCCGCGACGACGTGGATGCCGGTGCCGTGATGATGGCGCTGCACGGCATCGGCGCGGCCCATGACCGCCCCGGTTGGCGGGCCGAGGCCGACGGTGTCATCACCCTCGTGCTGGACGGGCTGCGCAACTCGCACTCAGCCCAGGCAGCCATCCGTACGCCTTCCGGAAGGAGAGGTGCACGAGGTGCAAACAGCGGCACGGCATCGAGTTGAGGAACCCAGAAACAGCCGTTGGAGAACGATTTTGAGCGAAGAGTGACGCCCAACGCCGGTGCGTGATCGCTTGGGGGGCGATGATCCTGCGTTCTACGTGGGGGTTTCTGGCCCGTGGATGATGCGGTGGATGGTGGGGCGTCCGACGCTGTATTCGGTGGCCAGGTCGGCCAGGGACACCTCGCTCTCGCACTCGGCGACCATGGCGAGGGTTTGCAGGAACAGCCGCCCGAATGGGGCGTTCCAGTCGTAGACGGGCGCGCCCAAGCCGAACAGGACGCCGTGTCCTGACAGGCCGGTGAGGATCTTGTTGGCCTCGGCCATGTTGCGGGCGAACCGGTCGAACTTGGTCACGGTGAAGACGCTGCCGTCCCACATGGCGGCGAGGGCCTGGCCGGTGAACTAGTTATAACGACCCCGGGGCGCTCTCCGCACGCTCGGTTCTTCTTGGGTGCGGGCTGCGTTCGGTCAACTCGGCCTACGTGAAAGAAGAGATCATCGTCCTCTGACCTGCTGGAAGGGTCCTCCAACCCTAGATAACGATCGGACCGCTTCGGCTGCGGCGATGAGCTCGTGTGTGCCGCGTACGGCACCGATATGCGGACATCGTGGTCCGCCGGTCTACAGGCCGACTCCGCGCATCGGGTTGTCGTTCCACTTGTCGGCCTGACGGATGTAGCCGGCCACCACCGGGGAGCCGTCGGCCCAGCGGCCGTGCGTGGTGATGGCCGACATGGGCGCGCCGGCCTTGGCGGCGGAGGTGGCGCCGCCGGCGCGCAGCCCGTGCGCGGTGTAGGTCTCCGGCCTGTCCAGGCCGGCCAGCGCGGCGGCGTTTTTGACGATGAGGTTGATGGTCTGGCCGCTGAGGCGTTGGCGGCTTCCGCGGCCCGCGCTCTTGGTGGCGCCGCCGATGCCGCCGTGGCGATCGACCGGGCGCAGTAGGGCGCCGGAGGTGACGCCGCGCTCGGCGAGTACGGCCAGCCACGCTTTGAGGACACGCACCGGGCAGGTCTCGGGATGGGATCCGTGGGGGAGTGCGACGGTTTCCCCGTGGGCGTCCTGGTCGGTTTTGCTGGTGGGGATGTAGACCTCGAGGCCGTCGACGGTGAAGGTGAGATCGCCGATGTCGCAGGCGACGAGTTCGGAACGGCGTCCCATCAGGGCAAAACCGAGCACCAGCACCGCGCGATCACGCAGGCCCGTCGTGCTGGTGGAGGGGAGTGAGGAGATCATGGCGCGGAGGCGGTCGATCGTGATGGGCGGCGACTTGCGGGTGCGCCGTCCCTGGTGGGCGCGCTCGCGCCGGTAGACGCGCAGGGCCAGTCGCGCCTGCTTGGTGGCGGGCTTGCCGAGCTGGGCGTGATCGTGGGCGGCCAGGATGCAGGCCAGCGCCCGGTCGATGGAGGCCGGGGCGTAGGCGCGGGCGGCCAGATGGGCGACGTAGTTCGCCAGGGTCTCGGCGGTGGCGGGCAGCAGAGCGTGCCCGCTCTCGTCGCACCATGCGCCGTACGTCGTCCAGTCGCGGGCGTAGGCCAGGCTGGTGTTGGCGGCCAGGCCGCGCTCCACCAGCAGGGCGGCCTCCTCGGTCAACCCTCGATCCAGGCCCCTGGTCTCCGGTAGACCTGACTGGCGGCGGACAGCCACCTCACCGTTTTTGATCATGCCCACCCAGTTTTCGTGCTCGCCGACCTTGATTAGCGATAAGGCAGATTATCGCTAATCAGCCGTCGCCGCCTCGGGATCCGCTCGGTTCACCGGAAGGCCGGCTCTCTTCCCGGGAGGGACCAGGCGCCCGGGGTGGCGTCCGGAGGGAGCGCCTCAACGGGCGCATGGGAGGGGTGACACGGGACGAACGTGGCGCGCCACGGGTGCGCCGACGATCACCGAGGACCCGAAAAGGGCCTCTGAGCTGGGCACTGACACCTCGTGCAGATTCCTACTGACAGCTCGCTGCAGATTCGCATACACACCCAGCGCCGACCTTGCCCGCACGGATCTCAACTTGCGGGAATTTACATTCCCGGTAGTTACTAACAACTGATCGAGACGCAATAGATCTAAATTATTGATTTTGATTTTCTGGAAAATCAGGATGCTACTCTGATCTGGTGGCAGAAGAGACAGGCGTGGTGACGCCGTGTAAGCACTGTGGAGCGCCGATCGAGCAGCGGCAGGGGAGAGGGCGTCCGCGGGCGTACTGCCTGCAGGGGGACTGCCAGGCGGCGGCAAAGCGGGAGCGGGAGTTGAGACGGGCGACGCCGGGGCTGGAGGGGGTGCTGGCACGGGCGGAGGAGTTCTACGAGCGCATGGAGAAAGGGATGGCGGCAACGATCGCCCCGCTGGCGCAGGTGCTGGCTGAAGAGCTGAGCCCCGCCGGGGTGGAGGCAAAGCTGAGCGCGGTGCAGGCCGAGGCGCACACCCGGGTGGCGATCGCGCGCACCGAGCGGGAACAGGCCTTCGAACAGGTACGGCTGGCCCGCGAGGCCACCGGTCACGCGCGGCGGGAGCGTGACGCGATGGCACGGCAGGTGGAGGAGGCCAACGCCGAACGGGACATCGCGCTGGCCGATGCCGAGACCGCCAGGGAGCAGGCGCTGGCCGCCCTGCATGAGGCAGCCGCCACCGAGCGCCTGGCCAAGCATGCCGAGCAGGAGGCCAGGCGGAGGGCCGAGCGGGCCGAGATGGCCAGGGACGCGGCGGTGCGGGAGATGACCGAGCGGGTGGAGGCCGCCGAGCTCGAGGCGCAACAGGCCAGGGCGCAGGCCGTACAGGATCAAGGGCGGGCCGAGCAGGCGCGCGCGGAGCGGGACCGGGCGCAGAGCGTCGCCGGGACCGCCGAGGAGGCAAGGGCCGAGGCCGAACGGGCCGCCGTCGCCTCCGCCGCCCGGGCCCAGGCGATCGAAGCCGAGCGGGATCGGGCGATGGCGCGCGCCGATGCTGAGGCCCGAGCGCGTGGCGAGGCGGTGGCCGAGACGGCAGAGGCCCGTGCACAGGCGGCCCGCGCGGAGAAACAGGCGGCCGAGGCCGAGAAGCGTACGGCGCGGCAACTGGCCGAGGCCGAGAAGCGCGCGACCAAGGAGATCTCCGAGGCCCGGGAACACGCCGCGGCGAAGGTGAGCGAGGCTCAGGCCGAGCGGGACGAGGCGCGAATGCAGCTGGCCATGGAGCAGATGAGACTGTCGGACCTGCGCGAGCAGGCGGAAGTGTTGCGTGCCGAGGCCGCCCAGTTGCGGGAGCGCGCGGTGGCGGCGGAACTGCGGGCCACCGCGGACCGATCCGGACCGGCCACCCCCGAGCCCTGAGCCGCCATGTGACAGATAACCCCTGAGTTCGTTGACCGGTTGAGCGTGGGGTCGGGGCCTTCCGGCCACTGTGCGGCGATCTCAGGGTCGGTGGCCGCGGCAGCGGCGATCAGCGGCACGATCGGGGCGACCCGGCCCAGGATCTCGCGGGTGCCGTGGACGTGCGCGCGCAGTTGCCCGGCCGCGGTGGGCTCGGCGCACGCGGCGCGAAACCACTCAGATCCATGGTGGCGACCGGCTCGGTGTTCCCGGCGATGGATGCGTCGACGACGTCCTTGAACAGCGTGCGCTTGTTGCGGAAGACGAAGTAGACCGTCTGGACGGCCACGCCCGCCCGGTCCGCGACCTCCTGCAGGTTCGTCGCCCCGTAACCCTGCGCGAGGAACAGTTCGCGAGCCGCCTCGACGACCTTTTCGCGGGTGCGGCGTGAGCGCTCGGCTTGCTTGTCCGGCCGCTTGACTTTGTCCATATTGCGAGTATAACTCTAGAGTGCATCGCTAGAGTTCAACTCTAAATTCTTGGAGGAGACGATGGATCAGCCCATCACCACCCAGAAGCCGGACCCGGACCTGACCTCACCGCAGCGAGACCCGGAGGAGGAGTCCGTCCACCGCGCATTGGAGGGCTATTACCACGCCGGCAAGCCGCCGTGGGACACCGGCGTGACGCCGCCCGAGCTGGTCGCCCTGGTTGAGGGGCACGGTGCGCTGCCGCCCGGCCGCGCCCTCGAACTCGGCTGCGGCACGGGGACCAACGCCATCTACCTTGCACGGCACGGCTGGGAGGTGGCGGCCGTCGACCTGATCGACCGCGCCGTCGACCAGGCCAGGGAGAAGGCCGCGGAGGCGGGAGTGGCGGTACGGCTGCTGCACGGAGACGCCACCCGCCTCGACGAGCTGGACGCGCCCGGTCCCTTCGACCTGTTCTTCGACCTGAGTTGCTACTGCGGGATCCCGCTGCACCGCCGCGACGCCTACGCCGCCGGGCTCACCCGCCGCGCCGCTCCCGGAGCACGGTTGCTGATGTTCGGGTACGGCCCCGAGCCGCTCGGCAATCCGATCCCCGAGGTCACGTCATGGGCGGCAGGCGTCACAGCCGACGAAGTCCTCGCCAGGTTCGACGGCTGGGAACTACTCGACGTCACACCCGGCACCAACTCGGTGCCGACCTTCTGGTTCACGCTGCGCCGCGACGCCTAGCAATCTCCGGTCGCTGGTTTCTGTAGCTTTGCGGCAAGTTTCACGCCGCCCGAGCAAGTCGAGCTTGGGCGGCGCCGTGGTCGAAGTGCCGGGTGATGGCCCTGAGCGCCGCTCGTAGTCCAGGTGGCGTTTGAGGGCCGATCGGTCGCGGTGAGTACCGCCGACTCGCCAGCCGGTCCGCGTGCGGCGGTTGCGACCGGGGCCCCGGCGGCTGAACGGCGAATCCGTGCTGTTCAACCGGCTCGAACACCCTCGCCAAACACCAAACGGTGCCCTCGGGCGCCGCTAGAACGTGGAGATCATCATGACAACCGACACCGTGGCCCTGCGGCCGGTCGGCCGGGTGGTGCGGGGTTGAGGAACCGGCGGACAGCCGTTATCGATGAGAACGATCTTGATAGGGCAGCCGAAGGGCAGCAGCGAGATGCGGGTGGGATAGCTGCTGGTCAGCGTCCCACCAGTGCCGCGTAGGCGGTGGAACGGCCGACTTTGAGGGTGCGGGCAGCCTCGGTGACCGAGACACCGTCGTCGACCAGGCGGCGCAGTGTGGCCAGCTCGGCTGGGCCGATGACGCGGGGGCGGCCGGTCTTCTTACCGGGCAGCATGGCACCGGTGGCTTCGCGGCGCTTGGCGGCTGCGATTCCCTCGGCCTGGCGCTCGGCGCGCAGCTCCAGCTCATATTCGGCGGCCGCGGCCAGGACCGCGAACATGAACCGGCCCTCCTTGGTGCCCAGATCGAAGTTCTCCGTCAGCGACACCACGGCAATGCCGCGGTCGCGCAGCTCGTTGACGGTAGTCAGCACGTGCCCCGCTGAGCGGCCCCACCGGTCGGACTTCCAGAACTTCAGCGTGTCGCCCGCCTTGGGCAGCGTCAGGAGCGCCTCCCACGCCGGTCGCGCGACACCGCGTTTGCCCGACTCCTTTTCCGTGACCAGCTTGTCGTAGCCGCTGGCCGCCAGGGTGTCGAGCTGGAGCTGCGGGTTCTGGTCACGCGTCGAGACTCGTGCGTACGCCCAGGCCCGGCGCTCGGGTCCGTGCCATAGGACGCAAAGTAGCTGTGTGTAATGGCCCTGTTCTCGTATAGCTACGGCGAACGGACATGTAGCGCTGAGTAACTACACGGGGCTGCGGTCGCGCTGCGGGAGGGCGGCGAAGTCGGCGTGTGCCGTCTGCCGCACCCGCGCCCTTCCACCTCGCCCGCGATCACTCGTTCGGCTCAACGAGGCGCCCCGCCAGGGGAAACGAAGAGGAGAGCAATTACACAGGGCTCCATGTCCGTTCGCCGTAGCTATACGAGAATAGGGCCTTCCATGATTGATCTCACCGCCAATGGCTGTCCCCGCGTTCCTCGCCCCCGATGATCGCAGCCTTCTGTCCGCACATGCTAAAATTTGGCCATGCGGTCAGAAATTCTGCCAACCGGCCAACGATCGTTCATCGAGGAGGCCAGACGGGCGCAGATCATCGCCGCCGCCATCGAGGTGATCGCGGCGGGCGGCTTCGCCAAGGCCTCGCTCGCCGCCATCGCCAAGCACGCGGGCATCAGCAAGGGGGTGATCTCCTACCACTTCGCCGGCAAGGACGAGCTGATGGAGGAGGTCGTCAACCAGATCTACGACACCATCGCCGAGCGGGTGCTGACGAGCATGAAGGGCCAGGAGACGGCCACCGAGCTGCTGCGCACCCAGGTGCTGTCGGTCGCTGGGCACATGCGCGGGCACCGCACCCAGCTCCAGGCACTGGGGGAGATCTTCCACAACCTGCGCGACGCCGCGGGCAAACCCCGCTACGGCGTCCAGTCCAGCGAGGAGCTCTACACGTCGCTGGAACGACTCTACGAGCTCGGGCAGCGCACGGGCGAGTTCCGCTCGTTCGACATCCGGGTCATGGCGGTCACCCACTCGGCGGCGATCGACGCCATGTTCGAGTACTGGGTGGTCCACCCCGAGCACGACCTCGACGCGCACGCGATCGAGCTGGCCGATCTCCTGGAAAGCGCCGTCAAGTGAGAACCGTCCCCCTGCCGCAGACCGTGCCGACGACGAGGCTGCAGGCCGTCGACAACCTGCGGGTGGTGCTGACCGCCCTGGTCGTGCTGCACCACGTCGCGCTGACCTACGGCAACATCCCGATGTGGTTCTACACCGAGCCGGCGCAGGACCCCACCGGCGTCGCCCTCGACGTGCTGGTCATGTTCAACCAGGCGTTCTTCATGGGGTTCTTCTTCCTGATCTCCGGTTTCTTCACCCCGCGCTCCTTTGACCGCAAGGGCGGCGGTGCGTTCCTGCACGACCGGCTGCTGCGGCTCGGGGTGCCGTTGCTGGCCTTCCTGCTGGTGCTGCGCCCGCTGGTCAACACCGGCTACTACGACGGGTCGATGCCGTACTGGAAGTTCTACCTGGGCAGCTGGGACCCGGGGCCGATGTGGTTCGTCGAGGTGCTGCTGGTCTTCGCCGCGGCGTACACGCTCTGGCGTTCGACGGGGCGGCGCGTCGAGGAGCGGCCGACGACGCTGCGCCCGCGCACGGTCGTGCTGTTCACCGGGGGGCTGGCCGCGGCGACGTTCGCGTGGCGGCTGCTGGTGCCCAACGACACCTACTGGCCGGTCGTGGGGCTGCCGACGCCGAACTTCCTGCCGCAGTACGCGGCGCTGTTCGTGGCCGGGCTCTTCGCCTACCGCCGCGGGTGGTTCGCCTCGCTGCCGGCCGGGGCCGCGAAGGCAGGGCTGCTGACGGCCGGAGCCGTGTCCGCGACGATCCTGCCCGCGTCGATACTGGTCGAAGGGGCGGCCAAGGGGGCGCTGACCGCGCTGTGGGAGTCGGCGTTCGCCGTGTCGATGGCCATCGGGCTGAGCGTGCTGTTCCGGGAGCGGTTCGGCCGCCAGGGACCGTTCGGCCGGTTCCTCGCCGACCAGGCCTTCGCCGTCTACCTCATCCATCCGGTCGTGCTGGTGGCCGTGGGCTACGGGCTGTCCTGGCTGCACACGGCGGCGGTCGTGAAGTTCGCGGTGGCCACGGTGCTCTGCCTGCCGCTGTGCTGGGCGGCGGCGTACGCGCTGCGGGCGATCCCCGGGGTCAAGCGGGTGCTGTGACCTCAACCGGGTGACACGCAGGGAGAGTATCCGCTGAACTCCACCGTGCCCGACCCCTCCCAGTAGATGACACCGAGCTCGAAGCTGTCCTGTTCCCCTTTGACGTACTCGCTGTCGTCCACTGAGTACGGGGTCGAGGAACGGCGGGGCAGCCATTGGCGGTATGGGTCGTTCGAGCAGGTCAGGGCGGTGCACGACCAACAGCGGTGAGTCAGTTCTCAGCCCGCACATAGCGGGATAGTCCAGCGAGCTACCGCGATCTTGAGTGTTTCCGCAGGTCGCGATGACCATCTGTTCCAGGCCCTGTTCTCGTATAGCTACAGCGAACGGACATGTAGCGCTGAGTAACTACACGGGGCTGCGGTCGCGCTGCGGGAGGGCGGCGAAGTCGGCGTGTGCCGTCTGCCGCACCCGCGCCCTTCCACCTCGCCCGCGATCACTCGTTCGGCTCAACGAGGCGCCCCGCCAGGGGAAACGAAGAGGAGAGCAATTACACAGGGCTCCATGTCCGTTCGCCGTAGCTATACGAGAACAGGGCCGTAAATCGCGTGTCAGTGAGGTTTTCTCAGCGATGATCATTCGTCTCGGGTGATCTGGTCTCGGGCCGGCTCAGCTGAGGTTGTCGCTCGAGGTGATGTCTCGGGCCATACGCACGTTTGGCAGTTTTCCCTGCCAGAGCTCTCGCTCGCCTGTGGCCTTGAATCCGTAGCGTTGGTAGAAGCGGATCGCTCGCTCGTTGTAATCGGTGACCCACAGGCGCATAGGCATGCTCCCCGCCCAAGTGAGGAACTCACCCATCAATCGGCCTCCGATGCCTCGACCCTGGGCTTCCTCCAGCAGGTACATCGGCCCAAGGGTGACCACCTCGTCCCGACGACCGCAGAGGAAGCCAACGATCTCCGCCCCGGAGCGGACGACACGGCAGAACAGCAGATCCGGCTGCTGCCTTGCCGCCTCGAGGAACTCCCGCCACTGGGCGATTCCCTCCTCTGTGGCAGAAGAGCCACGGTGCTCACGGATCCAGTTCTCATCGATCCCCGCATCCTCGCAGGGATACGTCTGAAGCCAGGCCCTCAACTGCAGCGAGCCCAGAGACGCAGCGTCGTCGGCACGGGGAGCTTCGATCACGTGGGTCATGAGGACCATCCTCGACGATGCTCCCCGAGCGTCTCGCGCGATTTTTTGCAATCTCGTCGCCACAGGTCACAGCCCTGACTCCGGAGCAGATCCTTTGAGACGGACCAGATCACTTCCAGATTCCGTTGAGGACGAGAGCGGCGCGGGCGATGTCACCGATCCGACTGGGGCTGAGCGTGACGTGCTGCAGGGTGCGCCATCGCTGTTTCAACTCGGCGGCGGCGCGTTCTCCGAGTGCTCGAACGTGCCTCAGCAGGGTGTTGAACATGCGAGTGTCGATGTGAAGTGCCTGTTCGGAGCTGCCGATTGGGCGTCGAACGGGGAGGCGGATGCCGATACCCGCGCCGATGTATCCCTTGTCCGCAAGTGTCGGCAGCCCGTCGGCGGCCGCCTTGTACAGGGCGGGCAGTGCGTGGATGCGGGCGGCAGTGATGTCGGGGGTGGAGCCAGGCTCGACTTCGGAGACCCACAGCGGGGTGCCGTCCGGCGCGGACAGGAACTGGATATTTCCACCGAATGCCTTGTGCTTCTGGCTGAACCACAGGTCGTTGCCGTTCTCCCGGAGGCCGGCGAGGCGGTCCGATTCGATCAGCGTGCCGTCCAGGATCACGTGCGTCATACCCTCGCGCTGACACCGGCTCAGGACCTCGTGCAGGTCGGGGGCCTGGTCGGCGAGGACGTCGATGCCCTCGTGCAGGTAGCGGTAGCCGGTGGCCTGGGAGATTCCGGCGTCACGGGCCAGGCAGTGCACGCAGCCGCGTTCGCGAAACCAGCGCAGCACCAGTACCGCTTGCCGGAATGCGCCGAGCGCCCGGGAGCGTTTCGGGGTGCCGATCCGCTGCCGGTGGGCGGCCAGCAGGCGGGCGAGGAACTCGACGATGTGACGGGGAACGTCGAGCGTAGCAATGTATGTGACCAACGTGAAGCCTCTGGTTGAGCAGACTATCTTGTGAGAGACCTGTCCTACCAGGGGCCTCGCGTCTGTCCGCGGCCAGGACCCTGCATCCGGCTCGGACCGACCCGAGCTGCTCCGGCGGCACGGAGATCATCTCGCTGAGAAAGCCTCAGTGTCGACCCTCGTCTGTCAACACTCCACCAGGAAACTACGAGGTCGCAGGTGGGGAGTGTCGAAAACTCGTGCCGAAAATCAACGTCGGTAAACGGGTCGGTGAGCGGATTTCGACAGGCATCGGCGCACTGTCCTGACCTGGGGATACGCCCCTACTTTGCGGCCTATAGCACCGACCCGAGCGGAGGGCCGCCCAGACGGTCATCAGCCACCCTTCCGGCGGTGTCCAGAAACGTTTACCTTTCCGGACACCCTACCGAGCTGGGGCAACTCCGGCCAGAAACCTCCATCCAGAAAGTCGATGCGAAGGCATGGCGGCGGGACGCAGCGTCATAGCGCCGACTCGGGTCGGCGCTATGAGCCCAAAGGAGCGCTGAATAGAGCCGAGCGAGAAACCCCGATCGTGCCGGCATAGATCGACGTGCTGCCCGCGTCCTTGCCTGTGAACATCGCGAGGAGGATGGGTGGATCCAGGATTTGAGGCGGACTTCCGGCAGTTCGTCGTCGACCGATCGGGGGCGTTGTTCCGTACCGCGTACCTGCTGACCGGTGACCGGCACGCCGCCGAGGACCTGGTGCAGTCGGCCCTGGTCAAGACGGCCGCGAAGTGGCGCAGTCTGCGCGATCCGGTCGCCATAGAGGGATACGTCCGCCGTGTCATGTACCACGAGCAGGTGAGCTGGTGGCGGCGGCGGTCACGCGTCGCGGAGGTGTCCACCGGATGGCTGCCTGACCAGATCGGTGACGGGCACGCCGACGTCGTGGACCTTCGCATGGTGATGCGCACGGCCCTCGCCCGGCTCACACCCCGGCAGCGGACCGTGCTCGTGCTGCGCTACTTCGAGGACCTCTCCGAGACCGAGATCGCGCGACTGCTCGGCGTCAGGGTGGGGTCGGTACGCAGCCAGATCTACCGCTCGCTGGAACGCCTGAAGAAGACGGCACCTGAACTGACCACCGTGAGGGAGTTCGGATGAACATCGAGAACCTGCTGCGTGAGACCCTCGCCGATATGGCCGACGAAGAGCGGCCACCTGCGCCGGGTCGGTTCCTCCAGGTCCGCGAGCGCCGGCCCCGTCGCCGCGGCCTCGCCCTGGTGGCGGCGTCGGCCGTCGCCGCGCTGGCCGTCGGATCCACAGTCGTGGTGCAGGGGATGTCGTCGCGGGCCCCCGGTGATGTCGCCGGGCAACAGAACGCCGTCCCGCACCTGGCCCCCGAGCGCCGACCGGCCGTCACCGTGACCGTGGTGGAAGGGATGCGGCTCTCGCAGCTCTTCAAGGTGCTGTCGTCGCTCACCGGCAGGCCGGTGGCGGAGTTCGAGAAGGCCGCCAAGGACGGCACGGTGCTCGGCCTGCCACCTTACGCCGAGGGGATACTCGAAGGGTTCGCCTTCCCCGGCACCTATGAGCTCTCCCCCACCATGAGCCCGGGCGAGATCCTTAGGGCGATGGTGGCCCGGTTCGGGCAGGCCGCCGAGGACACCAACCTGGTCGACGGCGCCGGGCGTGCCGGCCGAACGCCGCTGGAGATCCTGACCATCGCTAGCATCCTCCAGGCCGAGGCGGGCAGGGACGAGGACATGCCCAAGATCGCCCGGGTCATATACAACCGGCTGAACCGGAAGATGCGGCTGGAGATGGACAGCCCGGTCTTGTACGGCCTGGACAAGTACGGCGTCAGCGCAACGCTCGAGGACCTCAAGAGCCGGTCGCCGTACAACATCTACAGGCGTCTTGGCCTGCCGCCCGGCCCCATTGGCAACCCGGGGGACGACGCCATCAGGGCCGCGTTGAAGCCGGCCTCCGGCCCTTGGCTCTTTTACGTGACGATCGACCCGAAGAAGGGCATCACGAAGTTCGCCGTCTCCCACTCGGACTTCACCAAACTGGTCGAAGAACGCGACAAGAAGCACGGAACCCGGTGATGTAGCCGAACGGCCATCGCGATGATCCTTTGAGTACCGACCGCCGAGATCACTCCAGGTTTAGACGCCGTCCTCATCCACGACGACGGAAGAAGCGTCCTGGGACAGCGCCGCCGCTCCGAGGGGCCGCAGGCCCTTGTCCGGGGCTGAGGAAGCGATCGCGTAGCGACCCAGGACGTTGAGGTGGGCGTGGCCCAGCGGGGACAGCCTGGCCACGTCCTCGTCCTTGACCGGCACTTCCTGGGCGCGCCGTTGGTCCACGATCGCCGACAAATACTTCGAATTCCACAAAACCACGGCATTGAGCACGAGCCCTAACGCCGCTAACTGATCTTCCTGGCCTTCCCGGTAGGCCTGCCGGATCTTTCCGGCGTTGCCGTGGCAGATCTTGCGGGCCAGGCGGTGCCGGGACTCCTGGACGCTGAGCTGCTTGCCCAGGCTGCGGCGGTAGCTGGAATCGATCGGGTCCAGCATGCCGAGCAGGTGCATCGTCTTGTCGATGCGGCCGTACTCGGCGAACGCCTGCCCCAGCGGGGTCGGATGACCCTGGCGGGCGAACATGCGCAGTAGGTCGTAGGCGCGCACCTGGTTGGTCACCAGTGACCCGGCGACGCGGAGCATGTCCGGCCACTGAGTGGTGATCTTCTTGGTGTTCAGCTTGTTCCGGGCGATCGCCTCCAGTACCCCGTAATCGCTGGCGGTGCCGTCGGGCAGCTCGGCGCGCCAGAACCGCTGGTCCCCCAGGTCGGCGAAGCGTGGCGCGAACCGGTAGCCGAGCATGGCGAAGATCCCGAACACCATGTCGCTGTCGCTGGCCTGGTCCGTCGTGACCACCTCGGGTTTCGGCCCGGCGTCCAGGTTGATCAGGCAGTCCAGGATGTACAGGGAATCGCGGGGCGTGCCCGGCACGACCATCTGCCCGATCCCCGCAACTTGATCATTTATCGCGTTGAGCCAGGTCAGACCCCTTTTGTAGCCGTAGTACTTGGGTGAGGGCCCAGCATTGATCGTCTTGACCGGGACGACGAACCGCAGCCCGTCCACCGACGCCAGCAGCCCGCCGCCCCACGCCGCGACGATCGGCACCTTGCCCTGGTGCTCGATCAGGATCGCGTTGGCCGCGGCATGGGTCTCGGCGCGCACATAGTTCTGATCCACGTGCGAGAGCCGGCCACGGGTCAGCGCCTCATCCCCGGCCTTGATCACCGGCGTCAACCCGACGTTGCACGCCTCGCTGATCAACAGCGCCACCAGCGATGTCGGTAGATCGATCATGCGGGTAGAGATCTCGGCCAAGTGCACGTAGGCGTCCAGGAAGCCGGTCCAGGCGTGCACCTCCAGCAGCAGTTCCGGCAGGTCGATGCGCGGCAGCATCGCCTGGCAGGCGGCCCGTAGCCACGCCAGCGACTCGCTCTCACCCAGCGCGCCGAGCTTCTCCACCGACAGCCGGGCTCGCCCGCCCCCGGCGGGGGTCACCACCGAGACCAGCGCGTCCTCGCCCGCCTCCTCCAGCCGGGCGGCCATCTGCTTCCAGGCCGCGTCCAGGGCCAGGACCTTGCCGTTCAGGTGCTCCGCGACTGGGTCGGTGAGCGACAGGGAGGCCAGCACATCCTCGGCGATCGCCTCCCACTGCGCCCCGGCCAGCAGGTGCGCGCGCGGGTCGGCCCAGCGCAGCGACGGCGAGGCGAACACATCCCGGACCGTCAGGGCCCGCATCAGGTGCTCCAGCACGCACACGACGTACGCGTCACGATCCACCGCCCCCTGCGGCAAGTCCGGATGGGCATACACGGCCCGCTTCCACGACGCGGTCACCAGCGTCGCGTCGATCTCCTTGGGCAGCAGCGGCTTCTTGCTCACCTGCCGCCGCGACAGCTCCGGCAGCCGACGTACCGCGGCCAGCACGCGCCGCCCGCCCGGCGCCGCCGCCAGCGCCTTGGACTCGCCCAGCAGCCGCAGAAACGGGCGCACCGTGTGGTACTTCTCCACCAGCGCGGCCCGCATCGCCGCCTCGGCCGCACCGTCCTCCTCGGGGACAAGTTCCTCCACCACCTCCAGCGCGGCACGGACCTGATCCTTGCTGGTGCCGGCGATCTCGGCCACTGCGGTCCACATCGCCGCCGGGTCCAGGTCCACGCCCTCCTGGTCGACCAGGTCAAGCTGGTCGACCAGCACACGCCCGGCCTTGGCCACCAGCTTGGAGGCCCGCTCCAGCCGGGGCAGCATCCGCAGCCGCTCCTCGGCGGACTTGCGACGGGCCGGGCTGATCAACCGGGTGGCCATCAGCAACGCGAACAGATCCAGCGCGTCGTCGATCGCCTCGGCCTCCAGACTCCGGGTAACCGCCAGCAACGTCGCCGTCCGGCGCGGCTCGACCAGCCGGTCCAGCGCCGGCGCCTTGCTGCCCGCGCCGTACTTGGCCAGGGTCTTCATCCGCCGCACCGGCACCTTCGACACCGCCACTCGGCCCAGCCCGAAGGCGGCAAGGCCGTCCACCCGCTGCAGCGCCCGCACCATCTCCGTCCCTGACGTGCGCTTGGGCGCCTGCCGCAGCTTCTCCAACTCCGAGACGCGCGAGCCCTCCGGCACCACCAGCAGACCCGACAACGCCCCCGGCAGGTCCGCATCGGCACGGCGCACCTGCTTGGCCACCACTGCGTACATGCGCACATCGGCCCGTTCCCGCACGCTGCCCACCAGCCGCTCAAGCACGGTCACCCCCGGCAACAGCAGCCGATGCCGCCGCAGCCACGCCACCGACTGCTCGAACAACGCCACCGGCCCCTCGGCGTGCGTCCACGCCCTGCCGTGCAGGAAGGTCCGGAACTGGCGCGCCAGCTGCCGCCCGCTCCAGCTGTCCCGGTCTTCGAAGGTGTGGTAGCCGTAGATGTCCCGGATCACCCACGCGTGGTCATAGGCCGTCTGGGCTCGAACGGCGTACTTCTTGACCTGCGAGGCATCACCGATCCCCAGTTGCTCGGCCAGGTAGTCCACCACCGGCCAGGGCACCGCCAGCGGATCCTCCAGGAACAACCCCTTGTACCGAACGGTCCCGATCTGGACGGCAACGCCCAGCCGGTGCGAATCGGCCCTCGACTGGGCGATCAGGTTCCGGTCGAAGTCATCCAGGAAGAAGAACTTCTCCAGATCCGACAGCGACGGCATCTCGGTGAATGATGCGTAGGCCGCCCTCTGCTCAGCAGACAGGAATTCCGCAGGCATGCCAGCAACGTAGGACCAGCCCACCCACAATCAACCCACAGCGATCAACCTGTTACAAAGTGAGCTTTTCAATCTCCCGCAGCTCCATGATCATTCTTATCGATAACGACTGTCCGCCGGTTCCTCAACC
This sequence comes from Streptosporangium canum, assembly GCF_900113865.1. Lineage (GTDB taxonomy): Bacteria > Actinomycetota > Actinomycetes > Streptosporangiales > Streptosporangiaceae > Streptosporangium > Streptosporangium canum. The sequence goes on from NZ_FOQY01000033.1 coordinate 54,690, forward strand.
CCGTGGTGGGCGGGCGCGGCGAGATGGTCGAAGACGACTGGCACGACGTTCGAGCCGTGATCCGGCTGGACGGTGAGACCTTCACCACCTCGGCGGTGCTCGGCCTGGAGGACTTCTCCCACCTGGAGGTCGTCTTCCTCTTCGATCGGATCAACCCTGCCCAGGTGCGCACCGACCCCCGTCCCCCACGGGGGAACCCGAGCGCGGCCCCTGTAGGGATCTTCGCCCACCGCGGGCCGTACCGCCCCAACCGTCTTGGTGTCTCCCGCTGCCGACTCCTCGCCGTGGACGGCCTGAACCTGCACGTCGCCGACCTGGACGCGCTGTCAGGCACACCGGTCCTGGATATCAAGCCGTACCTGATCGAGTTCGCCCCCCGCCATCCGGTCACCCAACCGGCCTGGGCCACCGACCTCATGAGCGCCTACTACTGAGGGTCCGGCCGGCGGGTCCCCGCCGGCCGTCCAGTGGTCGGCCTGGTCGCAGGGCCATGGCCTCTCGTAGACGACACCCATCGCCCGTGTCTGTGACCAGGCCGAGCGCAGATTCTCCGGCTTTCTTGTGCCGGGACTTGGCCATCAGCATCAGCAGGCTCGCCCCGGCCTCGCCAAGGTGAGTCAGGGCCGAGTGGCGGAACTCGTGCAGGTCCCAGCCCTCGCCCGGCCCACCGGCGGCAAAGAGCGTTCGTCGCTCAGAGCGGATCACCTGACTGCTGACCCGCTGGCCCCGGCCCGAGGTCGAGCTGTTTGCTCATGTCGAGCTCGAACTTGCCGTACAGGTTCAGCGTGGTCACGCTCGCGCCCGGAAGCGACTCTGCTGAGCCTGTCGCGAGCACACACCTCAGCCGCCCGGTCACGGGCTCGTCTGGACTTTATCATCCTTAAGTTATATAAGTGGTGGATGAGATTGTTGCCTGTGCGCACTCGACGTGCTCGGCGGCGCGGTCGGCACCTCCGGTGCCCGTACGGCCTCACCTCCGTGCCACTCGGGGAGGTCGGCATCTACCTGGAGCGCTTTCGCCGGTTCTGGAGCCGGCGCCTGGACGCGCTGGGTACCGATCCCGCGCGCGCCCGGCGCGAGCGCCGCCATCCGCTTGGCGAGACGCCGTCCACGGATTGCACCGGGCACGCGGTCCGGCGGGCTGGGGCGGCACCTGGGTACCGCAGCTGGTCGGCGTCTTCGGCGCCGGGATGGTCGCCGCCGCCTTCTTCTCCGCCGATCCTGCCGGCGGCCTCCCGCCGGGGACGCCCCTCGGCCCGCCCACGAGCATGAGCACGCCCGAGATGGTGCACTTCCTCGTTTCCGGGGTCACCTTTCCTGCGCTGATCGCCGTGTGTTTCGCGTTCGGCCGGCGGTTCGCGGCGGCCGAACGCCGCGGCTGGGCTGCCTTCAGTATGGTGACCGGCGCGCTCTTCCTGGTGGCCTGGATCTCGATCTTCGCGATGCAGGGGTCCCAGGTGGCTGATGTCGCCTTCGCCCTCGCCATCGCGCTCGTCCTGGCCTGGACACACCCGACTACCCTGTTCTGTCCCATGAGGCCGGGTACGCGGCCGGCGGGTGAGGGGCCGCCGAGTGCGATGTGTGCTCGGTGCTGATGCCCAGGCTGGTGAAGTGGGTGTGGGCGCGGTGCCAGAAGGCGGCGGTCTGTTCGATCCCGTCGAGCAGGATTTCGGTGCAGGCCAGGCGGCGTGGATATTCGGCGAGTTTGTCCGATCTCCAGGTGTGCCACACAGGCGATCTACAGCCTTGAAGGCTGACTTGTCAGATAGGGAAGGTTTTGTCGGAATGCGCACTTTGCGAGCGACCCTTCTTATTCTCACTGCGGTCCTGACCTGCGCATGCGGGCCGAAGGGTCAGCCGGTGCGCGGTACCCCGTCGGCCGCGGCTTCCAGTGCTCCATCCTCGGCGCCGCCCTCCACCCCAGCCGCGACAGGGGGGAGATATGTGAGCGAGGGCATGGCCGGTTTCTACATCGCCACCCCCTTCAGAATCGAGGTGCAGGCCATCGATCGGCACGCCAAGCTGACCGTGTTACGCATGGAGATCATGACCACGGCGACCACCAACACCGCTGGCGACTTCGGCTACGGCACTCTGCCGACCTCCTTCGCCAGGTTCAGGTTGTTCGACCCGATCGGCAAGAAGACATACTTCACCCTGCGCGAGAACGACAGCAACGGCGACGCCTTCGGCACCAGGAACCGCAAAGCCGCTTTCGACTATCCCGAGGACTTCGTGCCAGGCGTGCGCTACCCGGTCGAGGTCTACTTCCCGCCGCTTCCCGCCACCGCCAAGACGATGTCGATCGTGCCCGACCTGCCGATGGGCCCGATGACCGGCATCCCGGTCACCGACGGCGACGCTGAGCCGACCGCCCGTGAGCGCAGCTCCTCTGACCTGCCGAAGACCGGCGACTCGTTCCAGTGGCCCGTCGTCGTGCCGAACGGGGAGATCTGGTCAAGCGTTTCCGACCTGAACGAACTGGTGGAGACACCGGTGATGACCACCACGCAGGCGGGCGACACGGAGACGATCGGCCTGCGCACCGACGTACTGTTCGCCTTCGACAAAGCGCGTCTGAGCACGAAGGCGGCGGCCGTACTCGATGACGTGGTCGAGGAGACCAGACGACGGGCCGACCCCGCCAAACCGCCCATCACGATCACCGGTCACACTGACAACAAGGGCGACGACGGTTACAACCAGACGCTGTCGGTCAAGCGGGCCGAGGCGGTGCAGAAGTATCTGGCCGCCAGGCTCGGCAGCGACTACCAGTACAGACCGGAAGGCAGGGGTGAGAGCGACCCGATCGCCAAGAACGAGAAGCAGGACGGCAGCGACGATCCCGCAGGGCGGGCCAGGAACCGCCGCGTAGAGATTTCCTATTCCATCAAGCAACAGGGCCCGGACGTGACCATCACCACGAGCCCCTCCGCCGGCCAAGTACGCGGCTCCACCGTGGCGCCGGCCCCCTTCCGTGCCGATCCAGGAGCGCGGGTGGCCGGTTTCACCTGGTCGCTCCGCAGCCGGCTGGACCAGCTCAAGGTGGACGTGCTGCCGCTCTATCGTGACGGCGCCTACGTGGTGGCCTCCTTCGACATAACCAAGGCCAACGACGGCACGTTCGTCCCGTTCCCCGCCCCCTTCTCCGGGTGGGACCACCCGTTCTCCGCCGGCTCCGATTTCGGCGCGTTCATCCTCGTCGATCCGGCCACCAAGGCGCGCTACCACCCGCTCAAGATGTACACGGAGTTCGTCGAGAACTTTGTGCCCGCCCTGGATGCAGGCGAGACCAGCAGGGCCTACGTCTACTATCCCGCCCCGCCCGACGACCGCACGAGCATCACGCTGGAGGTGGCCAACGGAGGCGTCTACCCGGGAGTCCCCATCGAACGCTGACCGGCCGACAGCTCACCAGGACGCTTCCGGACACGGCGGCACAGACGCCAGTTCACGCTGTTGAAGGTGATCAGCATGACAGGAAACGCTCGGACGGATCGGGCGTATCCGTGGCGCGGGCCGGACGACGCCTCAGCTCCAGCAGCAGCCGATCGTCATACTCCACCGGGTCATAAACCCCGTCGGTATCGGCCGGCAGAGCGCCCGACAGCGCGCACAACTCCAGCAGCTGATACCAGTCTCTCCCCGATCGCGCCAGGCGCGACATGTCGATGCCCAGCACCAGCCCGACGTGCCCCAAGGTGATCTCGGCTACCAGCCGCTGAAACCCCGCACGGCCTACCGCGCTCGCTGCGGACTCGCCCAGATCATCGTCGATCACCATCACCCGATAGGCCCGCCCACCCGCTCGACTACCTCGGCCGGCCGCAACAGCCCTTCACGGCCGATCATCGGTGTCGAGCCGGACTCGACCATCGGGCACCCCCGCCGAGGATGGACGCCATCCGGTAGGCGGCGTAGGAGTCCGGTTTGCGGCGGCCGCGGTTGTAGCGCTGGGTGGTGCCGGAGAAGCCGCGGTCGATGTAGATCCGGTCCGGCTTCGACGCCAAGGGCGCACAGTTGCTCGGTCTGCACGATGACGTCCTGCCCGTTGGTGGAGCAGCGGGCGTAGCCGACCCGTCGTTGGCCGTCCATGGCCGGTGATTGTCCCGCATGGCCCTCCGTCACCGGGACGGCGCCCGGAACACCACTGAAAGTTGCTGTGAGCTAGATCACGGTTGAGGTTGACCTTGGGTCAGGGTGGAAGCTCGTCGCAGCGGCACGACGCCGACCGGACATAACAGATTCGAAGGAGCAAACCACCATGTCCATCACCCTTTCCGACCAGGACAAGAGCACCCTGCGGACCGCCGCATACGGCGCGGTCTCGTTGGTTGCCGCTGCCGGTGCCGCCGGCGGCATGCCGCAAAAGATCGCCACCGACGGCAGCATTGCCCTGGCGTCGGCGACCGGCCTGATCGGGCACGTGCTCGGCGACAGGTCAAAGAGCATCAAACTGGACAGCAAGTCCGTCGCCGCACTCGCCGACCAGGTGCTACCGACCCTGACCGCAGCGGTGACCCTGCTCGAGAAACAGGCTCCGGCAGAGGCCGACAACTTCCGCAGCATCGTCCTGCTCGCCATCGAACCCGCCCAGATCCGTCATGGCCACCCCAGCCCCGCCATGGCCGAGATGGCCCGCAAGATCACCGCCGCCCTCGATGCCGCCGGGGTGGCCACCGCGGACAGCGGGGCTGTGCCGGCGGCTGCTGCCAGGCAGGATCGCCCGGAGCTGCAGAAGGCGCTCGAGGAGATCGTCGATGACGGTTTCGTCGGGGTGTCGCTGCGCGTGCACGATGCGCGGGGCGAGTGGGTCGGCAGCGCCGGGGCGGCCGAGCTGGGTGGGGCCGCGAAGCCGCCGACGAACGGGCATGTCCGGATCGGCAGCAACACCAAGACCTTCACCTCGACCCTGGTGCTGCAACTGGTGGCCGAGGGCAAGGTCGAGCTGGACACCCCGGCGGCGGACTACCTGCCCGAGTTCGGGCTGGACGAGCGGATCACGGTGCGAATGCTGTTGCAGCACACCAGCGGGGTGTTCAACTTCAGCGGCGAGGTCTACGACGACGGGACGGTCGTGCTGGGGATCCCCATGCCCTACGGCCCCGCGGGCGCAGAGTGGCTGGACAACCGGTTGAAGACCTACCGGCCGCAGGAGCTGGTGGAGCTGGCGTTGTCCAAGCCGGCGCGGTTCGAGCCGGGGACGGGCTGGAGCTATTCCAACACCAACTACGTGCTGGCCCGGCTGCTGATCGAGAAGGTCACCGGCCGCACCTACGCCGAGGAGATGCGGCGGCTGATCCTGGGGCCGCTCGGGCTGTCGGGCACTGTGGTGCCGGACGCCTCGCCGGAGATCCCCGAACCGCACGCCCACGCCTACTATCGCCACGAGGACGGCGGGGAGCAGAAGACGATCGACATCACCCGCCAGAACCCCTCCTGGATCTCCAGCGGCGGTGACATGATCTCGACCACTCAGGACCTTCACACCTTCCTCTCCGCGCTGCTGGGCGGCAAGCTCCTGCCGGCCTCGCTGCTGGCCGAGATGTGCACCCCGCACCCGACGGGCATCCCGAACATGGACTACGGCCTGGGAGTGTTCGTGCTGACCACGGACGGCGGCGGCACCCTCATCTCCCACAACGGAGCCGCCGTGGGCCACGCGGCGCTGATGTACAGCACACCCGACGGCAGCAAGACCCTGACCGCCGCGCTGAACTGCGTGGACGACGCCGACTTGTCCATCGCAGCAGCGTTCCAGAGGGCCCAGCAAAGGCTCCTTGACGAGGTGTTCTGCGGCGGGCAGGCCGATCCGGCTCAGCCGACGGACTGAGCACCTGTGACCCGCACGCTTCGAGGGGCGGCCCCCTTCCGGTCGTGCATCAGGGAGAACGCGAACCGGGGCCACGCCGAGCTGGGCGAACTCGGCCTGGCCCGTCCATGCGCTCGGCTATGGTCTGCCTGGTCGCCAGGTTCGAGCACAAGGCAGGATTGTGCAGATGAACGGAGTCACGATCGGGCAGGCGGCGGCATTCGTCGGCGTCACGGTGAAGACGGTGCGGCATTACCACAAGCTTGGCCTGGTGAAGGAGCCGGAACGCGACAGCTCCGGCTACCGGCGGTACGGATCGGCCGATCTGCTGCGGCTGGTGCAAGTCCGGACGCTGGCCGCCGCCGGGGTGCCGCTGGCCGAGATCGGACCCTTGCTCGACGCCGATGCCGTGCTGTTCGCCGCCGCGCTCGCCGACGTCGAGCGGCAGCTCACCGAACGGATCGAGGAGTTGATCGCGCGGCGTGACACGCTGCACCGGCTCGCTGACGGCGACCGGGCTCTGCTGGGCGACCGCGCTGTGGCGCTGCTGGAGCGGATGTCCGGCCTCGGATTCCCCGCAGAGGAGGTGGCGGCCACCAGAGAGGGCTGGGTGCTGGCCAGAGCCCTGGTCCCCGAGGGCTTCGACGACTACCTCACCCATATCGAGCACGCCCTCGAAGACACCCGGTTCGTCGCCTTGATCAAGCGCGCAACCGAAGCCGCGTCCTGGGAACCGGACGACCCCCGCATCGCCGAGCTCGCCACCGCCATGGCCAACCACTTCCTCGCCAACCCCGAACAGCTGAAGATCGTGACCGGTCTGCAAGCCCGCACCGAGGCCGCGACCCGATACACGCTGATCGCCCTCCACGGCGAAGAGCAGGGATCGGCCGCGGCCCGGGGGGTCACGCTCGTCGAGACCAAGCTCCGCGCCGCCGGCATCCATATCCCCAGACCAGACACCCGCTGACCGCGCCGTGCCCCGGTCCATCGGGGGCCCGGTAGCAACCGGCCCTCCTGGCGTTCTCCCGTCATGACTACGGCTTTTCGACGAGCGTGGTGTTCGTGGTTCGAGCCCGTCTGCGGGGCCGACCCCCCAAACGCGGCCGAGCCGGTGAGCTCTTGCGGCGGAAGGAGGCCCCGTGGATCGCTGGGGTCGCGAACGTTGACTTTGTCGCAACCAATGACGCATCCTATTGCTACAAAGCTTGCGACAAAGGAGGCGCTGTGACCCGCGAACCGCTACCGGACACCGGCCCGCCGACGCGCACGACCGATCTGCGCATGGCGGGCGAGTGGCTGGCCCGGCACGACCTGGCCGACACCCACCCGACCCCGCTGCTCGCCAGCCGGCTGGCGGTCCGCAGACGCGCCCGCCTGGCCACTTACGTCATCCTGGCCGCGCTGATCATCGTGAGCGCCCTCGCCGCCACTTCCGCTTTCGGCGGCCTCCAGTCGCGTCGCCCGCTGCCGCTGCTGGCCCTGGCCGCGTCGGTGGCCGGGCTGCTGCTGGCACAGTCGCTGCTCGACCGGTGGGTGCGACGCGTCGACCAGCGGGCGGGCGCGACGCTGTCGCGCAGGGCCGCCCATACGATCCAGCCCGGCTGGCAGGCCGTGCTCGGCCGGCCGTACGCCGTTTTCGCCGTCGCCACGTTCGCCGGTGCGCTGGTGCTGGCCGCAAGCGCCCTGGCCGTTCCCGACCCCACCGTGCGGCAACCGGCCGTCGTCGTGCTGATCGGCCTGCTCGGCGCGACGGCCATCACCGCCCTGCAGCTGCGCCACCCGCTCAGTTTCCCAGTCGTGGCGGAGGACGAGGAATCGCTGGCCGCCGACGTCATCATGCGCGTCGAGGACGCCCGCGAGCTCACCACGCCGAACGTGCAGTGGTCGCTGCCGGTGGTGCTGGTCGGCACCGCGCCCGGCTGGTGGAATGCCGCCGCGGTCGCCTACCTGCTCCTGAGCCTGGCCGCGTGCGTCGCGCTCCATGCCAGGACGCCGTCGTGCGCGACGGTGGCCCGGCGGGCCATGAGCGTCCGATGATCGTCATCGATGCGGCCTCGCCGGTACCGCCGTTCGAGCAGCTGCGGGCCCAGCTCGCCCGGCAGATCCAGGACCGCACGCTGGCCGTGGGCGCCCGGCTGCCGACCATCCGCCACCTGGCGGCCGACCTCGGCCTGGCCGTCAACACGGTCGGCCGGGCCTACCGGGAGCTGGAGGAGGCGGGGCTGATCGAGACGCGCGGGCGGGCGGGCTCGTTCGTGTCGGCCGCCGGCCAGGAAGGCCGGGAGCGGGCCCGCCGGGCCGCCGCCGACTACGCCGCCGTGATCGCCAGCGTCGGCCTCGACGCGGCCGAAGCGCTCCGCATCGTGCAGGCGGCTCTGGCGGCCGGCGCGGCGGCACCGGCCTCGCCATGACCGCGACCCGGCCGCGGGGACCAGGCCTTCCCGGGAGTTCCTCGTGTCCGTGTGAACGGAGGCGTATGTACACGCGAGAAGGGTCTGCCGCGGCAACAGCAGACCCCTCGCAACCCTTGATCCGTGCCTGGTCAGGACAGAAGCGACATCAAAGGGGCTCACCAAAGCGAGCGCTCGACAAGCTTCCCCACGCGTGTGGGGATGCCTTGCTTGGACGTAAGCATGCAGGCTCGCCGGCCCTCGGTGAAGCCACCTGACGGCCGTTTGAGCATCTTTGAACTGCCCTGAACTTCTTCGAACAGCACCGAACACCTGTGAACGCCACCGAACGACGACGGACGGTGAAGGGCACGTGGAGGGCGGGCGGGCCGGATTTATGGCTATTCGTCTGAATTCAGACTTCGATCTCAAGGGGGGACCGTTGCGCCATCATTGCTCTATGGGGTCCCGGCAGCAATGGCGGAAAATCCAACGAAACTGGCATTGACCTGTGGTTTCTTCGCAGCAGGCCGGACGGCCCAAGCTGAATCATCTTCCTGTACACGCAGGTCAGGCCCTACTTCGTTGGATTCACGGCCGAAACTACGAGGACCCCTCCCGGGGGCTGGAACGCGTTTTCCGGCCCTCGGCCCGTGCGCCCGTCGAGAGCGTTATACACGCCATACGTCCGAAATATGGGGATTTGCAGGGTTCCCCGCCCCTCATGTCGATGTCACCGTTGGGGCAGCCCTGGCCGGCCACGGCTCCTTGCGCTTGCGGACAAGGAGTCATCGCGTATGAACCTCAAAACCACGCTGGGAGCGTTCGCTCTCATGACGGTCGTCGCCATGGGCGCGACGGCGCCGGCGAGCGGCGCGGAGACCACGAGCACGGTGCCCCGGCTCGCCACGGCACACAGTACGGGCACGGACGGGAGCCTCTCCTCCGGCCAGGTGCTCCTGGGCTCAGGCAACAGTCACTTCAACGGCAACCCGGTGACCATCCAGACCACGAACTCCGGGAGCCTGTACTCCCTGAACGACCCCACCCGCCCCGGTCTGAGCTGCGGCCCTCTCAACGGCCCCGTCTTCACCAAGACGACCGACACCTGGGGCAACGGAACCGGCACCAGCCTGGAGACCGCCTGCGTCGACGTCATGTTCGCCGCGCAGAAACACTGGGACATGCTGCGCGACTGGCTGGGACGCAACGGCGTCGACGGAGCCGGCCGCTTCTACCCGGCGTCCGTCGGCCTGAACAACGTCAACGCCTACTGGGACGGCACCCGCGCCGTCTTCGGCCACAACAGCGCCCACACCAAGCAGCTCACCTCACTCGACGTGGTCGGCTATCAGTACGGCCTCGCCGTCTATGAGATGTCCGGTTCCGATGACGGGAACGGCGCGGAGGCGCGGGATCTCAACAAGTCGGCGGCCGACATCTTCGGCACCCTGACCGAGCACTACGTCAACCACCCCCTCGCCCTGGACGAGCCCGACTATCTGATCGGCGAGGAGGTGAACACGGTGGGCACGGGACCGCTCATCCACATGTACAACCCCTCGCTGACGGGGCAGCAGAACTGCTACGGCTCTCTCCTGCCGCCCTACTACGGGGGACCGCAGGACCACTGGTTCTACCTGCTCGCGGAGGGCACCAACCCGCCGGGCAAACCCGCCAGCCCGGTCTGCGCCGGCCCGTCTTCGCTGACCGGCATCGGCATCCAGAAAGCCGCCCGGATCTTCTATCTGGGGCTCCAGCGCAAGTCCCTTGGCTGGTCATACGGCAGGGCACGCGTGGCCACCATGCAGGCCGCCAAAAACCTCTACGGCTGTCCCGAGATGAACGCGACCAAGGCCGCGTGGACTGCCATCCGCGTCCCCGGCCAGGTCGGCGAGCCGACCTGCTCGATGCCCACTCCCACTCCTTCCGGCGCTCCCAGTCCTACCAGCCCTTCCGGTCCGTCCTCCTCTCCCAGCGGGATCACGGTCGACCCGCCCTCGGCCAGGGTCGGCCCCGGTGGATCCACCACCGTCCAGATCAAGCTGTCGCCCGGCACACCCCGGCAGGTGCCCCTGTCCGCCAGCGGCAGCCCTGCGGGGACGGCCGTCAGCATCATCCGGGACGATCAATCCACCACGGCGATCATCAACGTCTCGGCCGGCACCCCCCAGGGCACCTATACCATCACCTTCGTCGCGACCTCCGAAGACTCCGCCAAGACGACCCATTTCACCCTCATAGTCGCGGGGGACGACGACTAGCCGTCTTTTCGAGCCGGGTGCCCGAACACCAGACGCTTCCACACGCCCGTCACCACGTCGGCATCGACGAACCGCATCGGCAGCAGCGTCGCTGAATGATCTTTCGGCTTGTGGGCCAGGGCCTTCGGCAGCGCCTGCATCGCGGCCAGGATCTTCTCGCCCTCGAGGTTGGCGCCGAACTCGATCACCTCGGTCAGCACCTTCACGAATCCCGAGACCGTCGGGTACCGCGAGGCCATCTCCGCGCGCCAGCCGCCATCATCGTCGGCGCCCGGCGGCGGCACCAGCTCGTTCACGGTCTCCACCGCCTCGCGCAGCTCCCGGCGCGGGATCCGGGCTTCGATCATCGCCCACACCTCGAACAGAGCGACCTCGTCCCCGATCTCGGCCGCCTCCAGCAACACCTCGACCGCCAGGGCCAGCCGGGCCGAGGCCTTGGCCAACTTCGGGTGCCGCCTGACCTTTTGCTTGTCGGCCTCCCGCTGCGCCTTGCCCAGCAACTCGGTTACCATCAGCAGATCCAGCGCGTCGTCGATCGTCTTGGTCTCCAACCGCCGCACCGATGCCACCAGCGTGGCGATCTGCCGCTGCTGCGGGTGTCGCTTCAGCTGCGCCGACCGCGCGCCCAGCTCGTACTTGGCCAAGTCCAGCAGCCGCCGCTGTGGCACCGACGGATCAAGCTCCAACCGGCCCAGTCCTGAGGCGAGGATTTCTTCCACCAGCGACAACGCCTTCACCAGGCCAGGTCCGGACGCCTTGGACGGGCCGGTCCGCCACCGCCACCGCCACCGCTCCCACTCCGACACCTTCTTGCCCGGTGGGACCTCCAGCAGATTCTCCATGCCGACGACCTGCTCGGCCGTCGGCCCCGCGGCCAGGGTGTCGTACAGACGCTGCGTCCCCGCGTCACCAAGCGCGTCAACGTCGTCACCCCCGGCAGCAGCACGTCGTTCTCCCGCAGCCAGCGCACCGACCACTGGAACAGCGCCGTCGGACCATCCCCGGAGTTCCACGCGTGCGCCGCCAACGACGCCACGAACTCGTCCTCGCAGTCCGCGAAGTCCTTCAACCCGAAGGGCTTTTGGATCTGGCCTGCGTGCTCGCGATGCGTCTCCTCCCGCTGCGCGTACCTCTTCAGGCAGGACGCGTCCTGAATCCCCAGCTGCTCAGCCAGGCAGTCGATCACCTCGGTCGGCACTCCATCCAGTTGAACGGCATAGCCGAGCCGGTTGTGTGGACCCCGGCACCTCTTGACCAGCCTGCGATCCGCGTCATCGAGGAAGAACACCTTCTCCAGCTCCGCCCGCGACGGCGGCCCACAAAACCGCCCATACCGCGCCGCTTCGCCGTCGCTCAAGAAGTCCACAGGCATATACGGAAAGTAGAACCCATCCGGACATATCGTTAACAAAGTGATCGAACACTTACAAGACGATCGCGCAAGGTTCGCAGAGACAGTCCCGCGCAGTCCATCCCGCCGAGTGCGGCGGAACGGAAACGTACGCCAGAACCGCTTCGCCGCCCGCGTTGAACCATCACTGCTGACCTGGGGAATGGGCTTAGCGTACGTTTTCGTTCCGCCACACTCTGACCCCCGACGCTGACCAGCGATCCGGCCTACGAGCCCGGGTGGATCCGCTACCGGTTGGCCTGCTGGCGCAGCGAGGACGGAACCTCGGCGCCGTCGCTCGCCCACGGCCGCACCGAGCGCCGGGCCGCCGAGGCCGCCGCCCTGGCCGCCACCCGCACCGAGCGCGAGCAGGCCGTGGTCACCCGCGCCGATGCCGCCACCGCCGCCGAGGCCGCCCGCGCCCACCTCGCCGCCGCCAGCCCGAAGGCGTGCGAGGCGATGCGCCGCCAGCACCTGCAGCAGCAGGCCCGCCGCCGCTCCACCGCCGTGTTCCAGAACGCCGAGGAGGTCCCGCTGACCCCTGCGACCGAACCGCAGGACGTCTTCGAGCGCGAGGTCCTGGCCCGCCACACCCTGCCCGCCACGACCTGGTCGAGCGAGCCCAAGGCCGACTACGGCAGCGATGACGCGGCCGCCCTCGCCGCCGAGCGCGCCTGGCTGGTGCAGATGATGACCACCGATCCCAAGAGGAACCGATGACCCCACCCACCAGCGCCATAGCGCCCCCGGCGCGTTTCGTCGCCCGAGCTCGGCGCGTGGCCACCACGACGCAACTTCGACCGGTTGCGTCGTGCGCCAGCGCCCGCCGTGGTGGGCGACGAAACGGTGGTGGCGGGCGATGAGCGAGGCCTCCGTCTGCCCGGTGTGCTCAGCGCCGATCGCCGCGGCCCGCACCGGCCGACCCGCCCGCTACTGCGGAACGCCGTGCCGTCAGGCCGCGCACCGGGCCTGCCTGATCGGCTATGGAGCCGTGACCAGAAGCTTCTATTTCGCCCTCGAAGGAACACTCGAAGGAACATCGGTACAGGGGTGCCGCTCAGAAGCCGTGATGGACGATCCCGGCTTTGGTGACGGCGCCGTGCTCCAGGCCCTGAGCAGCGAGGATGTCTCCGTACTCACCGCTGGCGATCAGCTTGTCGAGGGCCTTCATGAGTGCGTCGCGCAGAGCGGTATCCGAGCTGTCCACGGCCATGCCGAGGGGGATGTCATCGGTCAGGTCGACATTCGGCAGGTGGAGCTCGCCGTCGGAGTCTCGCGCTTCCCTGACGGCGAACGGGAGCTCGGTGATGCGCCCATGCAGTGTGTCCGTGCGGAGAGCCTCGTCGATCGGGTGTGGCCCGCACAGCTCGGTGGAGGTCTTCTTGACCGCCTCCTCGACGAAGCCGTGGTTCAGGAAAGAGAAGTTCTTGCCGCAGAGGTCGGCCTTCGACCGGATGTCCTGGGCTGTCTCCCACGGGGCGACGACGGCGTACCCGACGTCGAAGTAGTGGATGAGGGCCAAGTCCTGCTCGCCCCCGTCGAAGGCGTCCGGGAGGCCCGGCATGGCCACGTCAAACGTTTCGGCGGGAGGACCCGGGTCCTCCCGGTTCAAGAGGCCGTCGATCATGGCACTGGGGCCTTCGACGGCGAAGAGCTCCACTTTCAAGCCGAGTTGATCACCGAGTGCGCGGGCCAGATCGGGGCCGATGGTGGGGGTGTCGCCGTCAGACGGGGATACCGTGCCGTCGTTCACCGCGACCTTGAGGGTTCCCGGTTCCCACAGGCCGAGTTTGTTCGTTCGGGCGCTGCTGCGGCTCGGGTTCGCCGACCCTTCCGCGTCATCGAACGGGCCTTTGAAGAGGTAGACCGTCGTTGCCGTCAGCGCCACGGCCAGCGCCGCCGACCCCACGGTCAGCCAGGTCCGCCGGCGTCGGGACGAGGGGGAGGGCGACGAAGAGGGCGGTGCGGCAGACGGGGGGTCGGGTTCGGCCGCCGGGGCAGTGGTCCTGGCGGTCGGGGCGGGCGGGCCGGCATTCGGGAGCCGCACGGTCGGCCCCGTGCCTTCCGCGACGGCGGTCAGCATCGCGTCGAGCCGTTCGGCCGAGGGCCGTTGCGCCGGATCGACGACGAGGAGTTCCGTCAACACGGGGGCCAGAGCCCCGGCCCGGACAGGCGGTGGTACCTCGCCGTCAAGGACGGCGGCCATGGTGGCAAGCGCGGTCGGCCGTCGCATGGGGCTGTGGCCCTCGATGGAGACATACAGCATGATGCCCAGCGACCAGAGGTCCGAGGCGGGGTCGTCGTCCTTGCCCCTGATGCGCTCGGGTGCGATGTACTCGGGCGTGCCGATAAGCTCACCGGTCGCGGTCAGCGTCGTGGATGCGCCCGTGGCGAGGGCCGGGTCGGTCCGCTGGAGGGCGGCGATGCCGAAGTCGGTGAGCACCGCGTTGCCGTCCGGGCGCAGCAGCACGTTGGCGGGTTTCACATCGCGGTGGCAGATGCCAGCGGCGTGTGCGGTGCGCAGTGCGGCCAGTACCTGCCGACCGATGCGAGCGCCCTCCCGCGGCTCCAGCTGCGTCCCTTGGTCCAGGAGATCCGCCAGGCTGCCACCCGGCACCAACTCCATCACGAGCCAGGGGAAGGAGCCCTCGGTGCCTTCCACGACATGATGGATCGTCACCACGTGCGGGTTGCTGATCCGAGCCAGGGCACGGGCCTCACGCAGTACGCGTTCGCGCAGCACGCCGGTGGCCCCGGCGTGCTCGGGAGCGAGATCCGGAGCCGGTGGGGTGACCTGCTTGACGGCGACCTCGCGGTGCAGTACCAGATCACGCGCCCGCCACACGGTGCCCATCCCGCCGCTGCCCAGCCGCTCCACCAACTCGAAGCGCCCGTCTAGGACTTCACCGCTCCGGCCCTCGATCATGTGTGCAGCGTAGCGGGCCGTCCGTGCCCCGGCCCCACATCGGCCACACGTACCGCAAAGCGTCTCAGATCAGCTTAGTGATCCACACCACGAGTGAGCCGTGCCCTCGACGCTCCGACTGCCCGGACAGGACGACCCCCAAGGCCCGACGCTTGGGTAGCTGCGATGAGCCCCAAGGTAGCGCTGAGTAACGCGGTTGCGGCGTCCTCCTCCCGAGCGTGGCCCCAGCCGCCAGGTAGTCCCGACCACTCAGAATCCCTGTTCTGTCCGATTCCTGGAATGGCTTAGCCGCAGGTCAGCGCGTCAGAGATGCTCTCGATGCGGATTCGGGCGCATCCCAGCGCCACCCTCCGGTGCCGAAACCTCGGCCTTCGCGCTATCCGGCGCGGACCCCCACGCGACCTGTAACGATCGGTCTACTTGACGGTGGGGGCCCACGCTCGGGAGGAGGACGCCGATTCGGGATGCTCGACAGCCGACGTGCGGGACTTGGTCGTCAGCTGTCGAGTTTGGCCGCCTGCATGGCGCCGAGCCGCCGCACGAACTGGGCGGTGACGATCGCCGTCGGTACGACCAACACGTGCAGGACCAGGCTGGCCCAGGCGCCTGGCGTGAACTCGTACCTCAGGCTATGGGTGCTGTAGTCGTAGTCTGTGGTGAGGAGTGTCGTCCACTCGATCCAGAAGAGGGGCCAGGTCAGGAAAGTGACCAGCCACAGGGCCCACCATGTGTGCAGGAGACCGGCCGGGGCTGTCGTGCCGCCGCGTCCAGGGGGGCTGGAGGCGTGCCAGATGTCGTCGGCGATCTGCTTGGGCAGCCATAGGTTGCCGATCGGGATGAACCAGCCGTATACGGCCATGGAGGGGCGGTAGCGCAGCCGGCCGGGCGCGAGCCGTTCGGCGACGACTCGTACCCGGAAGAACCAGAGCAGCCAGCACGCCGTCAGTCCCAGGCCGGAGACGATCTGGGCCACCAACATGATTTTGCTGGCCGCCTCATCGAAATTGGGGAGGCCGTCGTAGCTCCCTGTCTGGTACCACCGTCCTGCATCGTTGGCAACATTGAGCTGGTGAATCACTGTGCTCACGGAGACCAGGGTGAAGAGGGCAAGCAGCACAGAGCCGGCGATCTCGTAGCCGGTGGCAGAGTGCAGCAGGTCACGGCCGCGCATATGGCGGCGTTCGTTGACCAGCAAGGGCTGGGGGGCCCGCGACGGATTTGCGTGGCCGGACGGTGGCGGTGCCATCGTTCGGGGGCCGCCACCGTCGGTCGCGGTGGCCGGGTCGTGAAGGGCGGTCAGCGCCAGGGTCCGGCGGTCGGCGATGACCTGGGTGAGCGCCTCAGGAAGCCACCGCCCCTGGTCGGGCGAAGCGAGCGCGGTGAGCTGGTTCAGCACCTGCTCCAGGCTTGGCCGGGCGGCGGGGTCCTTGGCCAGGCAGGCCGCCACCAGAGCGGCCAGGGGGGCGGGCACTTCCTGAAGATCAGGGTCGGCGTGCACCACACGGAAGACGACCGCGTGAACGGGCCCCGTCCCAAAGGGGCTGCGGCCGGTCACGGTGAAGGCGAGCAGGCAGCCGAGCGAGAACACGTCCGAGGGCGGCCCGACCTTCTGGGCCATGGCCTGTTCGGGGGACATGAACGCGGCGGTGCCCAGCACGGTGGAGGTCTGGGTGTGGCTGGTGGCATCCAGGGCGCGGGCGATGCCGAAGTCGATCAGACGAGGCCCGTCCTCAGCAAGGATGACGTTGCCGGGTTTGAGGTCGCGGTGCACCATCCCACAGGCGTGCACGGCGGCGAGTCCTTCGGCCAGCCCTGCGCCGAGCACCGCGGCCGACTCCAGAGGGAGCGGCCCGTGCTCGTCGACGGCTTGGTGCAGGGAGCGGCCGGGGATGTAGGCGGTGGCCAGCCACGGCCGGACGGCGTCGGTGTCGGCGTCCACGACCTGGGCGGTATAGAACCCGCCGACCTTGCGGGCGGCGTCCACCTCGGAAGCGAAGCGGCGCCGGAAGTCGCTGTTGCCGGCCAGCTCCGGGCGCACCACTTTGACGGCGACCAGGCGCCCGCCCGGAGAGCGGCCCAGGAACACCTCCCCCATCCCGCCCCCGCCAAGCCTTGCGTGTAGCCGGTAGGAGCCGATGTGAGCCGGGTCGCCGTCGCGTAGGGGGTCGGTCATGGTGACTCATCCTCGTCGAGATCTTCGCCGGCCGGTGTCGATGATTCCAAAAGAGATGTCACCGGAATATGGCAGAAATGGGCCGAGCCGGGGCGCTGACCGGACAGAACCTCAACTCTGTGCGGCCTCCGGAATCGCATCACCGCAGGTCACCACTCTCACGTCGGTTCCCGGGCCTGCGACAGCGCTCTACTTTGGGGCTCACCGCACGGACCCGAGCGGAGAGCCCACAACACCGAGGTGATCGAGCGCCTCGCCGCCCGCGTCGAGGAGACCAGAGCCCGGCGTGAGCAACGGGAAGTCCAGCAGAGGCAAGCAGCGGCCGAGGCCCCGGCCTGATTCGTCGTCCACCACGGCAGCCGCCGACGAACGACGGAACCTGGGCCGGGGTTGCGTCGCGGCGGCCGCGGGCCAAGCTCCGGCGACGAAAGACGGCGCGGGATCGCCGCCGAGGTTGCTGGGGACGGCGAGCGCCTGGACGTCGTCGGCGGCCCTGAGTATGGCCGTCGCTCCCCGGCCCCCAAGGCCGCATCCTTCGCTGCGCTCGGCTGCGCCTTGACCGCCGGATTCGACGACGGCCCCCAGGGCCCTTACGACGACGCCCGGTCGCGTCGGCACCCGAGCGGAAGTGTCCGTTCCGACGGAACTCTGCCGGCAGCCAGTACGTCAAGCGGCAGGAAGCAGAGTAGGTCTGAACAACGGCGGACGAAATCGTTCGGACTCACCCTGCCGCTTCGGCGCGTAGGATCTGCGGCCCCGGCTGCGGCCGTAGCTGGCCAACGCCGAGCACCGGGAGAATGCCGGCGGCCAGCCGAACGCGCCCACCTGATACCTTCCTGGCTCATACTCGTGCGCACGGCCGTTGCCCAGATCCCGATCTCCTGGAACATCCCCGGCAACCTGAGCGAGATCACGCGAGTGGTCGAAGCCTGCGCCGATAACGACCTGATGGTCTTCCCCGAAGGAGCCCTGTCCGGCTACGGCGCCGACCTGACTCCGCTTTCCCGGCTGAATCCGGCCGAGTTGGAGGCGGCCATCACCGAACTCGCCGAGGTGGCCGCGCGAACCGGTGTCCACGTGATCTGCGGATCACTGATCCCCGACGCCGGGCAGTGGTGGAACGCTTCCCTCGTCTTCGCCCCCGAAGGTGAGCGACACACCTATCGGAAGATCAACCTGGCGATGAACGAGCGCGGTGTGCTGGCCGCTGGCTCCGCCCTTCCCGTGCACCGGCTCGCGCTTCCCGCGGGAGAGGTCACCGTCGGGACGCAGATCTGCCGGGAGATCCGCTTCCCCGAGCAGTGGCAGCACCTCGCCCGCTGCGGCGCGCAGATGCTCATGTATCTGACGAATGCCGCCAACCCCGCCGAGCCGTATGGGGTATGGCGCAGCCACCTGATCAGCCGGGCGGCCGAGAACCAGCGATGGGTGCTGTCGGCCAACGTCGCCGATCCGGCCACCCACTGCCCGACGATGATCGTCTCCCCGAGAGGCGAGGTCGTCGCCGAGACGGCCGGCGGGGAACCCGCCGTGCTGCGCGCGGTGATCGATACCGGCGGCGCCGGTGACTGGTATCTCGGCCAGCGCCGCCACGACGTCATCGACGCCCGTTACCTCGGTTCGGTCTGACAAGCCGCGTCCAGGCACGGGCTGCGCTGCTTCCCTTTGCATTCCGGTGATGCACCACAGTCACGTTGGCAGGGTGCATGCGAACGTGGCAGGCGTGTTGGCAACCTGGTTCCGGAATCGGCAGTGTTCACCCGAACAGGACAAGAGGAACCCCGGTCTCCGGCGCGGGGGCCGGTTTCAGCATCAGCAAGATATATGGTCCGGCGCCGGATCGGTTTGCAGGCTTTCGCCCTGTTGATCTTCTCTCCTATCGTCGGAGAGGAGATGTCCCGCCAGGGGGCGGGTTGCTTCGCTGAGGGAACCTCATTGTCGGCTGTGGCCGGGAATGCGGCATGATCGACTTGGATGAGGTATTCGGTGGTGATCGGGTCTTTCGGTTGGCAGGCTTGAGCCATGAACTCTCAGATCACTGACGTGCCGAGCCCTCGTGGCTCGGTGCTCCGATCGATTCCCGCTTCCTGTTCGCGCCTGAGCAGGCCGCGCTGATGGCCACGTTGCGCGGCCTGGCGCCCGCCGACTGGGACCAGGAGGCGGTGCCGGGGCTGGACGGTGCGGGATCTCGCCGCGCACGTCCTGGGCGACTTCTACGGGCGCCTGGCCCGGGACCGCGACGGCCACCGGGACGGGCCTGGCTTCGCGCCGGGCGAGAGCTTGGAGGCGTTCATCCACCGCATCAACCAGGAATGGGTCGAGGCCCACCGCCGGGTGAGCCCGGCCGCGCTCAGCGACACGCTCGATGTGGTGGGCGGACAGGTCGTCCGGTTCTTCGAGGCCACCGACCCCAACAGCCTGTCGCTGGGGGTGTCCTGGGCCGGTATTGATCCGGCGCCGATGTGGCTGGACAGCGCCCGCGACTTCACCGAGTTCTGGACCCACCGCCAGCAGATCCGCCACGCAGCAGGCCAGGACACCGACCCCGATCCGCGATTCCTGTCCGTGGTCCTGGACACCTTCATGCGGGCCCTGCCGCACACCCTGCGCGAGGTCGCCGCGCCGTCCGGCACACAGATCCAGGTGCGGATCGACGGCCCGGCCGGGGGCACCTGGACCGTGACGGCCACCGGACCCCGCTGATCCCTCGCCCAACCGGACTCCGCACGCCCTGCCGCGGCCGTCCGCCTGGACACGGAGACCGCCTGGCGGCTGTGCACCCGTGGCATCCAGCCGGACACCGCCCTGGCCCGTGTCCGCATCGACGGCGACCGTGAACTGGGCGAAGCCGCCTGTCAGATCGTGTCGATCGTCTACTGACCGCAGCCGCGACACGCCAGGCCGGGCCATGGCATCCGGTAATCGTCATCCGCGCAGTTACAGGGGGTCTCCGTAGCAACGGCGCAGGAAACAACGGACATGTAGGTCAGCGGCCTATCTTCCTACCGATGGATGCGGCGGCGCCAACGCCGGAAGCGGGCCCGGCAGGCGTCCGAGCAGCACACCGCATCCGCCCGCCGCCCCTCCAGCAGCCGACGGCATGTCAGGCAGCGGCGCCGCTCGTCCCCCACCCTTCGAGCATCGCACCGGGCGGCCCGATGCGTCCATGTGGGTCGACGCTGACCTACAGCGACGCAGCAAGATAGGCGATCAGGGCACCTGATCGCCTATCGCGCCGACAGCGCGTGTGCGATGACGAGCTCGTCCTGGTGCTCGCCGTCGACCACATCACTGCGCCGTCACGGCCGGCTCGGCTCGCCCGACTGACCGGGAGGGGGATCGGATCACTGTGGGGTGGGGTGACGAACGCGCAGGGGGAGCCCACGGGGAGCGTGACAGGTTTTCGACTCCGTTTTCCCTGCGCGGCTGCACCCCTCACGTCGCGTCCAGCGGCCTGACGTCCTCCCGGAGGTGAACTGGGCACAGTGGGCGTTCTCGCAGGTCGGGGCGTTTTTGATCAGGGAATGGGAGACCCCGCGCAGCCGCTCCCGTTTTCTACTACCGGGACCCTAATCCCGACACCCGCGTGAGGCGCGCCGCGACAAGATCAAGACGTGCTTTGGGCTGGGGCCAGCTTCGGGAGCAGAAGGCCGCTTGGGTGGGTTCAGGCTTTGCTGGAACTGCACGCCTACCCAAGATCCACAAGTGGGGCCAGAATGCGCGCGCATGGGGCCAGTTGTCGCTGGTCAGATCACCCTGACCATAGGTCGTGGCGGTCCCTCGCTTGCGGTGCGGCCGGGGCTTGGTGAGTCCCGGCCGCTGTGCTGTGGTCGTTGGCGGGTCAGGTGGTCCGCTGGGGGTTGGTCAGCAGGTGGCGAGGATGATGGAGATGACGTGGCAGGTCTTGGTGGCGGTGTCGTTGGCGGTGTTGGGGTCGGTGGGGGCGCTGGTGGCGCGGACGGCGGTGACGGTCACGTGGCCGAGGGAGAGCAGGTGGAGGGGGACGCGAAAAGTCTTGCCGGTGCTGGCTCCGTTGGCGATGGTGCCGTAGGTGCAGGTCAAGGTGGTGGCGGCGGTGGTGCAGCCGGCGGCGAGGTTGGTGGCGGTCGCGCCAGGCGGGAGGGTGGCGGTGAGGGTGGCCGAGGTGACGGCATCGGGGCCGGTGTTGTGGGCGGTGAGGGTGTAGGACAGGTAGGGGACGAGGATGCCGAGGTGCGGCTGGGCGGTCAGGTCGACGTCGATGTCGGCTTCGGGTTCGGGGAGGTAGGTGTACTGGTCGGCGTTGCCGGTGGCGCTGGTGCCGGCCTGGGTGGTGACCGTGACGTGCACGGTGCCTGGGGGGTGGGCCGGGGCGGTCGCGGTGATGGTGGTGGCGTTGACCACGGTCACGTTGGTGGCCGGGGTGCCGCCGAACTTCACCGCGCTGGTGCTGTAAAGGTGGCTGCCGGTGATCGTGACGGTGTTGCCGCCGGCGGCGGGTCCGCTGCCGGGGCTGAGGCCGGTCACGATGGGCCGGGCGGGTGAGACGTCGACGTTGTACGGGGTGTCGCCGACGCCGATGGTGGCGGTGACGGCGTTGGTGGTCAGGTCGATGACCGAGACGTCGTCGGTGGCGGTGTTGGTGACGTAGGCGGTGCCGTCGGCGGGGTTGACGCGGATGCCCGCGGGCTGGATTCCCACCGGGATGGTGGTGGTGACGGCGCTGGTGGCGGTGTCGATGACCGCGACGGCGTTGGCGCTGGCGGTGGTCACGTAGAGGTGGGCGCCGTCCGGGCTGATCGACACGTCCTGCGGACCGGAGGCGACGGGGACGGTGCCCGTGATCGTGTTGGTGGCCAGATCGATGACGGAGACGTTGTTGCTGTTGTAGTTGGCCGTGTAGGCGTGTGTCCCGTCGGGGCTGATCACCACGCCGGCCGGGGTCTGGGCGCTGGGACTGGTGATGGTCGCGGTGACGGTGTTGGTGGCGGTGTCGATGACCGAGACCGTGCTGCCGACGAAGCCGGCGACGATCGCCTTGCCGCCGTCGGGGGTCACCGCGATATCGAAGGGCTGGCCGGTGACGGTGACGGTTGCGGTGACCGTGTGGGTGGCGGTGTCGATGACCCTGACTCCCTGAGCTCCTCCGCCGAGGCTGACGCCCACGTAGGCGTGCGCGCCGTCCGGCGCGAACGCCACGGGATTGGGGAACTGGGAGGCCGGGATGGTCGCCGACACCGTGTTCGTGGCGGCGTCGATCACCGAGATGTTGTTGGAACCCTGGTTGGTGACGTAGACCTCGGCTCCGTCCGGAGAGACGGCCACCCCGGACGGGAAGGTGCCGACCGGAACGGTCGCGGTCACCGTGCCGGTCGTGGCGTCGATGACCGAGACCGAGTTGCCTCGCAGGTTCGTGACGTAGGCCGTGGTGCCAGGTGCCGCCGCGTGCGCGGGAGTAGACAGTGCCGTCAGGCCGGTGGCGGCCAGGGCGAACGCGGCGACCAGGGCGGTGAGACGTTTGCGCGGTCCGCGGCGGGGACGGGTGGTGGGGGGCAAGGGGAGAGCTCCTCTCGGCTTGCGTACCGCCTCCGGTGGGCTCCGATCGGGCCCATGGCAACCGTGGGCGGTGCGGTCGATCCCGGACGTGCGAGGCCGCCGGCGCGATGAAGACGAGGGCCGGTTACTCGGGCAGCACGTTCTGTGCGAAGGCGCCTTGGAGATTGCCGCGCTCTTCGAAGACGAACACGATGTAGGTCTCGAAGTACTCGCCGCTTTGCCCGGCGGCGCGGGCGATGCCGACCTTGGTGCTGGCCTTCCACACCAGCTGAGTGAAGTGGCCGGTCTCCGAGGAGTACTGGGCGGCGGCGAAGTCGTAGGCGGAGATCTCCTAGTACCAGTTGTTGACCGCTATCGAGCCGGGCAGGGCCTCGGAGCCGGCGCCCCAGAAGATGTTCTCGCCGGTCTGCGCGTGCAGGCCCTCGTGCCCGGCCTCCAGCTCTTCCTGCTCCGATCGGGAGGTCGCCCGCTCCTGGGCGTAGGCGTTGAGCTCGGCGTCCAAGACCAGCGGCGGCGCGTGGTGCCTGGCCCGCAGGGCATTGGCTTCGGCGAGCGCCTCGGCCTGGAATTCGGGGGTGGTGGCGTTGGGCAGAGCGGGGCGCGTTCCGGCCATGACAGATCCTTGTCCAACCTGAATGGGGTCCCTGCCGGATGCTGCTCACCGCATCCCCTGACCCGGCGGGAGGCGGCTGAGTGCCGCTTACCGCTCATCTTCCGTTATTTGCTGACATGCGCCAGACCTACATACTGTCCGGAAGCGGACACTCGGCGTAGTGGCCAGGGTGTGCCGTGGAGGGGTCCCAGTAGCAACGAAGAAATTTCCAACGGATATGCAGGTCGAAGTCCCCGTAGGACCCTTCAAGCACCACCTGACGACGGACGCTGACCTGCATATCCGTCGCTTCCTGCGCCATTACTACCGGGACCCCATCACAGCTACTGCTGCGTTCCTCAAAGCAGGTAGACGAACTTGTGGCGCAGGGCTCGGGGCTGCGGGGGTGTTCGCCCCCAGATCCAGGGATGGGCATGGGTGTTGAGCTGGGTGGTGGCGATGGCGACCGCGTAGGCGATCTCGGTGGCGTCGGCGAAGGTCTGCCCGGCGAACGCGGCCTTGCGCAGCAGCCGCCACCAGCCCTCGGCCAGGTTCAGCCAGCAGGCCTTGACCGGGATGAACACCTGACGGATCCGCGGATGACGCAGCAGCCACTGGCGGACCTTCCAGCTGGAATGGCTGGAGAGGTTGTCGGTGATGACCACGATCGGGCCGCGCCGGTTGGACCTGGCGATCTGCTGAAGCAGCCCGATCCAGCCGTCACTGTTGCGCGCGGGCGCGCAGAAAGTGAGCTCGATGCCGTCGCGGATGCGCAGGCCACCGTACACCCAGGTCTTATCCAGGCCGCGAGAATACTCCAACGGTGCTTTGATCCGGTGTCCGTCGACCGACCAGCCGGGCGCCGGCGGGAAGGTGCGCGGGGTCACCGGCCCCAGCTCGTCGGCGCAGATCACCGTGGTACCCGGCGGCGGGTCGGTGTAGAGGCCGACGACCTCGGCCCTTTTGGGGCGAAGTCCGGATCGGTCGAGGTGGTCCAGGAACGGGCGTGCCGCCAGGGGACCTTTTCTTTGAGCAGGATCCGGCGGACCTGGCTGCGCGCGATGACGATCCCCTGCGCGCGGGCGGCGGCGGTCAGGCTGTCCAGCGTCCACTCGGCGGGGCCGGCCTCCTCCTCTGCGACCAGGTCCCCGGCCTCGTCGTGGACCGGTCGCCCGGGCGGAGTCGAGCGCGCCAGCGCGATGAGCCGCCCGCGTTCGAGCTCGGTGATGCGTGGTTTGCGGCCTGCCCCGGGCCGGTCGCCCAGTCCGGCCAGGCCCTCGGCGTTGAAGCGCTCGATCCGCTCGCGCACGGTCTGCATGTGACAGCCCAGCTTGGCCGCGATGGCGCTGGTGCGCAGCCCTTGCCAGCTGAACGCGATGATCTGCGCTCTCATGATCCAGTCGGCCGGGGCATGACGAGCCCCGGCCAGCTTGCGGATCTGTCGTTTCTCTTCGGCGTCCATCGGTGGACGCGCATGCAGCAGTTTAGGCATGACAATCCCCCTGAGACCATCATCGCCCCAGGTCAGCAGGGATGCACGCCTCTATTCAGGAACGCAGCACTAGTACGGCGCGACCCCGACGACCCCGCCGCGGTCGGCCTGGTGGAGGCTCCCGTCGTGCTCATCGAGTACGCCGACTTCACCTGCAAGTACTGCGCCGCCTTCGCCGAGCAGACCCTGCCCGCCCTCCTGGCGCAGTACGTCGAGCAGGGCAAACTCCGCATCGAATGGCGGGATGCGCCCGTGCTCAGCCAGCACCCGGTCAACACCGCGATCGCCGCCCGCGCGGCCGCCCGGCAGAACCTGTTCTGGCAGTACTACGAGGCCCTGTATGCGCGCACCTTCGCCGGAAACTCCGACTGGAGCCGCAAGGAGCTCATCGACATCGCCGCCTCCATCGACAAGCTGGACGTGCCCGCGTTCACCAAGGCGCTCGACGACCCCGCCATCGTGCAGTTCGTGCAGAAGGAGGCGCGAACCTCCGCCGCGCTCGGTGTGACCGGCACTCCCATGTTCGTGCTCGGGGAGGAAGTCGTCAACGGCGCGCAGCCTATCGAGGTGTTCCGCCAACTCATCGACGCCCAACTGGCCGAGGCAGGGAAGGGCTGAGATGGACATCGGCTACCTCGGCGCGTTTCTCGGCGGCCTGCTGAGCCTGCTGTCACCGTGCTCGGCCATGCTGCTGCCGGCCTTCTTCGCCTACGCCTTCTCCCGGCCCGCGCTCCTGGTGGCCCGCACCGGCGTGTTCTACCTCGGGCTCGTCACCACGCTCGTGCCGCTCGGCGTGTCCGCCGCGACCGCGGGGGCGTTCCTGTCCCAGCAACGCGGCACCCTGCTCACCGCCGTCGCCATCGTGGTGATCGTCTTCGGCCTCGTCCAGGTGCTCAGCATGCCTGTGCCCGCGTTCGGCCGCACGGGGCAGCGCGAGCCCGGCACCGCCTGGACGGTGTTCCTGCCCGGCGCCGCCTACGGCGTCGCCGGCGTGTGCACCGGCCCGATCCTCGGATCCGTGCTGATGATCGCAGCCGCCGGCGCCAACCCCGTCTACGGAGCCATCCTGCTGGCCATCTACGCCGCCGGGATGGCGCTGCCGCTGCTACTGCTCGCCCTGGCCTGGAAACGCTGGTCCGGCTCCCTGCGGACCTGGCTCCGGCATCGCATGCTCCGCCTCGGCCGCTGGACGAACAGCTGGCACGCCATCATCTCCGGGACACTGTCACTCGTACTCGGCGCTCTCCTGCTCATCACCGCACACGATCCCGAAGCGACCGGGCTGCTGCCCATCGGCACCCAATACGCCCTCGAAACCGGCATCGCCCGGCTCGGCGCCGACATCTCCAACGTCGCCGTCGTCATCGCCGCCGTGCTCATCGCGCTCGCCGGCACTTTCTGGCTGCTACGCCGTCACCGCTCCCGCACCGGTCCCACCGCCGGGACCGACGCCCCCGCCGTGGATTCACCCGCCACCCCGCCGCAGCGCACCGGGCAGCCATAACGTCGCATCACCTTCGGCAGACGCCTCACCTGAGGTGAGGTGAGGTCTTCCTCCGGCCGTTCCCTCATGGGGCGCGGCCGGTCTCGCCTCGTCATGGACTTCCCTCGGCGACACACTCCGTCGACGGAGCCGAGTGCACGGCCGAAGCCTGGACGGTCCGCGCCGGTGGGGCCTGGTAGGCGGCACTGATGGTCTCGGCGCCGTCGACCAGGGCGGTGGTCTCCTCCATGGCACCGGCCGGGGACGGTCCGGGGACAGGCATCACGTGCCCTCGCCAAGTCAGGCTCTGAGGTCGGTGCCTGCCCACAACATGCGATTAACCGCCAGGTAGCTGATCGCAGGTCCTCGGTCGTTGCCAGTCACTCTGATTCCGGGGACGTCGTGGGAGTGGAGGTCCTTGGCTTGGTTAGGGGTGGAGCTGCCGGGGCTTCTTGTTATCGGGGGTGGAGCCGTAGCCCGTCGAGGATGATGTGGGCGATGTGTGCGGAGCGTTCGCGGTTGGTGTCCGCGTCGGCATGTCGGATCGCGGCGAAGGCGCCGGCGACGATTGCCATCACCTCGTCGACTGTCACGTCATGGCGTACGACGCCGGCTCGATGGGCGCGATCGAGCAGGTGTGCGACCTGGTGCGTCAGGTCGGCAGCGGCGTCCGGAGCGGCGTTGCGCAGGTCGAACTCGGCGGCCGTGAGCGCGCTCTTCACCGCTGCGTTCTCCGCGCCTGAGGCCATCATCCGGGACAGCAGCGTGAACAGGGCGGCTGGATCGTCGGTACCGGTGAGCGCTTCTCCCTCGGCGACCAACTGCCTGATTTGGTCGATCGCGACGGCGAGGTACAGCGCTTCCTTGGTGGGGAAGTGCCGGTGGACGGTGCCGGGACCGACACCCGCGCGGCGGGCGATCTCGTCGAGCGAGATGCCGAGGCCTCGTGAGGCGAACAACTGCTGCGCGGTCCGCAGTACCTGCTCACGATTGCGGCGCGCGTCAGCCCGTAGCTCCCGGTCGTTCACGGGAGCCGTCGGTGGCTCGGCTGGAGTGTGTTTAGGCGTTCGACTGGACATCTCACGCCTAGCTTAACCGGGGCGTCGCCCCGTATGCTGCCCGCATATAACCGGGGCTTCGCCCCGGTTATATGCGGTTGCGTCGTTTCGCCATGGGGCAGGCCCCACCGAACACGAGGAGGTCCCTTCGATGACCACACGCGAGGAAGCCGGCGCCCTGGTGCTGCGGATGCAGGAATGCTTCAACACCCGGCAGTTCGACCAGGCCGCCGATCTGTTCGCCCCCGACTTCCTTAACCACCCGCTTGGCGCCACCGGGTTCGAAGCGGGCAAGGAGGCCTGGGTCCAGGTCGTTGCCCAGTTCCCGGCCATGCGCGTTGTCGCCGACGACATCTTGATCGACGGCGACAAGGTCGCCGTCCGCTCATCGGTTGAAGGGATGGCGGCCCCGGGTAGCGACGTCCGGCCCGTGCTCATCGAGATCTTCCGTATTGACAACGGCCGACTCGCGGAGACCTGGAGCGTCACCGAGGGCCCGGACCCACGTCACTGAGGCCCCGCAGTCTCGCAATTTCCTCCGGCAGATCAGCCCCGCCACACTGACGCCACCCACATCAGAGTGGCCAGGCGGCGACAGGACGAGCGCCCCAGGCCCCGTGCCGGGAACTGGGGCCCTCATGTGTTCAGTGTCGGGATTAGCCAGTTTCCCGACGCCCCGCCCCATCTGGACCGTTCGGCGGTCGACGCGCCTATCCCGGACAGCGGACTGGATACCCGTCGCCGGGAACCGTGCTCAGATGGTTCCCATGTTCACTGTGGTTCGCTCGGCGAAGGAGGAGCCCGGCTGTGTCCCAGCGGCATCGCCATGGGTCGCCGCAGACCTTCCCCATGGCCTCCCATGGCCGCAGCTCTAAACGTCCACAGGAGTTCCCCGGCCGCCTGACAGCGGTGGGTGCGCACCGCGCCCGGCCCGTATCCACCAAGTTTGAGCCGGTCCACGTGTTGAAGGACTTAACATCGCCGGTTCCTCGCGTACTCCTTTCCGCCACGCTCGCCGGACCCGCGCCATCTGGTAGTACTGGCACGTCCCGGCTTTGCCAGGGCTGCTCCCACCCTCCTCGGCGTCACCCGGATCAGGCTGCCCTCAGCTTCCCCAACCTGCTGCGACAGGCTGGAGGCGAAGGTCTCTCACCTCCACTCGAACCAACAGCGCCTCATGGCGCAAAAAGGCACTCGTGAACCCCCCGAGACCAGATCCTTCCGTTACCTGGTGCCGCATCAAGCAACGTTCGCCCGGGCGGCTTGCCGGTGAGGGCAGGCGCGCTATGTACGGGTGGCCTCGAAGGTCCACACGTCGTCTGCGGCTGTTGGCGCGGTACCTGCCCGGTAGCCGCCGTGGACGCTGACGTTTGCGAAGCCCGCCTGGTGCAGCATGGCTGTGAACTCGGCCAGCCCGAACCACAGCAGGGAGAAAATCTGGAGCTCGGTGCGTGTCAGGGTGCCGTCCTTCCAGGCTTCGTAGCGGAGCCAGCGGGTGGTGCGCTGGGCCACCGGGTCCACATGCGTGCGCCAGGTGGTGAGGGTGACGAGACCGCCGCCACTCCACTGGTGGGGGACCGGTCCGTTGTCGGGGGCTGTGCCCGCGGACGGCGGTTCGATGTCGACGATCAGCCGGCCTGCTGGAGCCAGGTTGTCGTGCATGACGGTGAGTGCGGTCTGCGCGCTTTCACGGTCGGGAAGCAGGGCGAAGGACCCGGTGGGAATCACGATCGCTTCGAAGGCGCCGGGGTCGCGGTGCGTGGTCATGTCACCCTCGAAGACATCGGCCTTCACACCTCGCTGCGCACAGTTGACGCGGCACTGTTCCAGCATGGAGACCGAGGTGTCGTAGCCGCGCACGGTCAGTCCCTGTTCGAGCAGGGGGATCAGGATTCGGCCGGTGCCCACGGCGGGTTCGAGGATGGGGCCGGACACGTTCCGCAGGCGGTCGGCGTAGAACTCGACGTCTCCGAACGAGGTGCCGATCGGCTTGTCGAGTTCGTAGAACAGGGTCGCCAGCGGCCCGTAGCGCCAGGCGGTGTTGTCGAAGCCGGTGTCCATGTGTTCCTTCGGTGACGCTTCAGGCAGATAAGAGTGCTCTGTTCAGTATCTTGTGGGCATACTGCCATAACGCCGTCCTGGGCTTGAATGGGTGGAACTCCCTCGCCCCGCCGCCGGCGCCCGGACGTCCGGGCATGCGAAGATCGGCTACGCCCGGGCCTCCACGGTGCGCCAGTTGCTGCAGACCCAGCTCGACTCCCTCAAGGCCGCCGGGGCCACCCGGGTCTTCTCCGAGAAGATCTCCACCCGCGCCGCGCGGCGCCCCGAACTCGAGCGGGCCGTCGCCCTGGCCCGGGAGATGCGCGCCTCCGGTGTCGCGGTCACCCTGGTCGTCCACGAGCACAAACGGCTCGGCCGCGGCCTGGCTCTGGCCGAACTCGCCGAACAACTGCGCGCCTGCGACGTTGGCCTGGAATTCCTCACCGGCGAGCTAAAGGGCAGCCACGATCCGTCCGGGGTGGTGTTCACCGTGCTTGCAGCCCTGTCCGGAATGGAACGCGAATACATCCGCGACCGCACCCTGGAAGGCCACGAATCCGCCCGCAGGAACGGCAAGGCCATCGGCGGCGCCACCATCATCGATGAGGCCATGCTGTCCATGGCCCTGCACCTGCGCGACCAAGACCTCAGCCTGCGCGAGATCGCCTCCCACCTGATCATCACCCAGGGCGCCAAGAGAGGCCGGCACCCCTCCCCGGCCACCGTCATGCGCATGCTCCGCGACCACGACACCAGCATCACCGAGCTGAGCACCGGAACCGACAATCCGAAGCAACGGCGGTAATCCCTGGCCGTTGCCCGGGCAACGGACTGTCCTTCACCATGATCCGGCATCGTGATCAAAGCGAGATGCCAATCGGAGGTAGTTGCGTTATCGCAGCTCAGGCGCTACTTCGTTGGAAATTTCTTCATTGCTACTGGGACCCCGATATTGGCCGGTGCCGAGCCGCGTGGGCGCGGGCACCTCACCGTTGCCGCTGAACGAACGTTCCCGGTCCACGACCGGGGCGGCCGGATCGCCGGTCACGCCGGCGTACGCCGCCGGGGTCGTGCCGTCCCGGTGCAGGCCCGCGCCGTCCACGTACGGCGTGACCTGGACGTATCCGGTGCCGGACGCGAACACCGAGCCCTCCAGCGTCACCCGGTAGCGCCCTGTGCCCTCACGCGTGACGCGGTTGACGCCCCCGTCGGAGTTCACCGTGCCGGCGTTGAACACCGGGTTCACCGAGCCCGTGCCGCCGGCACCGTCGTCGTACCTGACCGTGGCGTAGGGGGCGGTGCCGGGCCCCGGCGCGGCGAAGAAGATCGTGAACCACCAGTCCACCGGCGCGCCTGCCTCGTTGAAGCAGCGCACCTTGACCACCTGGTCGGGGCCGGCGGGCGCGTACCCGGTGACCCCGCAGGTACGGCCCCGGTAGGCGGTCCGGTACGGGGTCGCGTGCGCGATCCCGGCCGCCGACGCGACCCCGGGCAGGCGGACCTCGTACGTGCCCGTCCCGGTGTGGACCACGGTGGCGCGCCGGCCGGCGGTGGCCGGGTCGAGCCGGCCGGTGCTCCACTGCCAGGACGGGGTGAGCGGGACGGTCGCGCCGATCGGCGCCTCGGCGGTGGTGGCCCGATCCATGTACGCGTACGCCCAGCGCGGCCGGGACGCCGGTCGCGGGCTGCCGGCCGCGACCAGGGCGTCTACCAGGCGGGCCCGGTGGCCGGTCATCTCGTCGGTGGTCGGTTCGAGTGCCACGTCGGGCGCGGGGCCGCCGCCCTCGTCCCCGGCGGCGCGGTCGAACCTGAGGTGCTCCCAGTCGTCGAAGCCCGTCAGCTCGTCGGCATAGCGGTTCGGATGCTCGTCATGCCCCGAACCTTGAGTGGTTCGACAGACCATCAACCAGGGTTGATATCCCGTTGCCACTGGTCGGCCTGGCCGAGCACGCGCATGCCGGCAGCCTCGTAGACACCCGTGGCGTTCGTGTCGTTCGCGCTGTCGACATCGACACCGACCATGTGATGGCCACGTGCCTTCAGCTCGGCGAACGCGGTAAGCAGAAGGCAGCGGGCCAATCCCCGCCCTCGGTAACGCTGCTCGGTGCCCAGCCAGGCGATCCAGCCACGGTCCGGTTGCGAGCGGGCGATCAGCACGGCCGCCGGGGTTTTCTCGACCTCGGCGATCCACCACAGGCTGGGATCGTGACCGTCTCGCTGTCGCTGATCGGCCCAGAACTCCTCGAACGCTCGGCGGCGGTGGTTCCAGTGTCCGCTCAGCGCTTCCTCCAGCACCGCGTGCAGGCGGCGCCGATCGTCGTCACAAGCCGCGATCCGAATCTCGGTTCCGGCCCGCGATCGCGGGAGGGAGGGCCGTTCGCCGCTCACGTCGATGATCAGACGGCTGTAACGACGGGCAACGTACCAGCCGTGATCATGGAGGGCGGGCGTGGCGAGAGCTTGAGGCATCTGGAAAAGCGTGACGCTCTCACGCTCTCGGCCTGCTGTCGAGGTCTGTCCGTGCGCCCATTCCTCGATCTGCCGCAGTAGCGCAGCGGTCAGGGAGTCCGGGGCGACGGGTGACACTCCAAGGTGCGCGCGCAGCCGGTCTGCATGCGGAGCAGGGTGGAGTGCGGCGAAGCCGAGGATGTCACCGTCCTTCTCATACACGCGGCTACGTCGCTCCAGGTCCAGCTCCGGCGTGAGCAGGATCTGCCGGATGTCGGCCTCGGTGGTCCCTGCTCGCCCGATCTCGGCCAGCTCGATCGCCTGGAACAGCTCCGTCAGGGCCATCAGGTCGTTCGTCATCGCAGCGCGTATCCGCATGCGGGGACTGTCCCAAGGCAAGCAGCGCGCGGCAACGTCTTTTCCGGATGCGGGCCTGTCGTTCACAGCGCGGAATACATGCCCACCTCCACGATTTCCCCCAATCGCCCTCCTGGCCGGCACACGTCCCCACTGCTCAAACTTCGGTGGCACGAGACAGTCGGCTGCTGGGTGATCGTGTGCTCCGTGGTCTCGGGGCTGCCGCCCCCGCCCCCCTGCACCACGCGAGGGCATCGCCTGCCGGCCGCGCTCGGGATGTACGACGGAACCGCCACCCGCGGGGGTGGTCCGCTGCTCATCGCTCTTTGCGGATCAAGGCGATGCGGTAGGGATCAGAATCCCCATTCACCTTAAGCGATCATGTCGTCACTGATAGACACATGGGGGTGAGTGCGGCTCCGAGGGAAGAGCCGACCTCACATCTATGGCCTGGGCGGTGGCGGTGTCAGGGAAAAGCCAGCGGAGGACCTCCGGCCGGCGAAGACGGCTCGACGGCGGCCGGTGCTCCGATCAAGCCGATCGGCATCACGCCGTTCGCCTTGTCGAGAGGATCGCTGATCTGTGCCCAGCTGCTGGTGATCTTCCCGGCCGTCCGAAAGTAGCCGCCGGGATCCGCGCTGCTGGACGACGACCACATCGTGGCCGCGTGCTCTTCGTCTTTCCGCTGCTGGATCAGGGCAAGCTGGTAGGCGGCCGCCGCATGCCCGTGGTCGCCGGCCAGCCGGTAGAAGAACATCGCGACGCCGATCCGTTCGGCGCGTTCGTAGTCCCGGCCGTAGCGGCAGGCCAGCTCGGCGGCCGCCATGAGCATCGAGGGACGGTGGAACATCCCTGCCGCGTCTCCGGCCCGGTACAGCCACAGGTACGCCGACGTGGGCTGGTCCCTCAGCAGAGCGACGACCGCCATCCGCATGCAGGCCTGAGGATCCTCGGCGTCGGTCTCTGCGAGCAGCCGGGCCCCGATCCGGCCGTAGACCTCGCGATCACGCTGCCCTTCCTCCCAAAGCGCCGAGGCGCCGGCGACGTCGATCCCCGCTGTCTCCCCGGCCACGGGGGGCGAGGGCGCCGTGTCGCCCGACTGGAGGCCCGGCGTGGACGCAAGCGGCGCAGGAACGGCATCCGGCAGGGGGTCCTCGGCGCTCTGCCGGGCGGCGCGGGCGGTCATCCATCGGGCATTCCAGTCCTCGAGGCTGCCCAGAGGTTCGACGGCCAAGCGCTTTTCCACGGCCACCGCATGACAGGCGGACACGAACAAGGCCACCCACGACCAGGTCGGAAGCCCCTTTCGCCTGCCGTTCAAGATGTCGTGCGTGGTGCTTCTCGCGAGCTTCTCGCGCTTGCCCTCCTTCGCGCTGACACATGCCGACAGCTTGTGTATCTCGGAAAGCGTTGGGCCACCTACCCGCTCGCGCAGCTCATTGAGCTGATCGAGGAAGGCGCGGTGCGCCGCAACGCGATGTTGGTCTGCCATCGCGCTCTTAGTCCGATTCCGTGATCAACGATCAACAGCAGGTAACGAGAGTCATGTTCGCATTAACGGCAGGTCAAACCGGGCTAGATCGCACATCCCATCTCATCCGGAACATGCGCCCCTCGGCTGCGCCGACACCCAGAGGCATCAGCCAACGCTCCGGATGACTCCGGACGGTCCTGGATGAGACCGGACGCGGATTCCGGATAAGACCGGACGGCACCGAACAGCTGCCCGGACCGCTCCGAACGACACCGGACACTGCCTGGCGTCCGGCGCCGCGGAGGGATTGCCCGCCAGGAAAGCGCCGTCTTGTCCGGGGTTATCCGAGGGTGTTTGAAGCGGTGGCGGCCGCGTCAGCGCCCCCGCATCGTTGATCTCGCATCCCCCACTGCCGACGACGGAGGCGAGAGCTTCATGCCTTGTGCCACTGCTACCGCTCACGCCTTCCTCCGCGTCACCGGCGACCGGCCGAGCCGTTCGTCCCCGCTCCAGGTCAGCGACGACGACCAGCTGCTCATCTTGCTGGTCACGACCTGGGCATTGGCCACCGGACGGATCCCCCCCAACCGCCCAGCCGACCAGCTCACTCCCGAAGAGCTGATCACGTTCTGGGCCGACGAACACACCGCCGGCAAGGCGCCGGCATCACCGCAGGAGTGAAACCGCATGTTCTCCATGCCCGTCCTCGTCGTGCTCACCGCCACCGCCCTGGTGGCGGCCGTCGCCTGCGCCCTCACCCTGGCGGCCGGCGCCCCGTGGCCCACCGCCCTGCTCAGCGGCGGGGCAGCGGGCGGCATCACCTTGGGCCTGCTGCCCCGCCTCCTGGACGACCGCCACGACCACGACTAGAAGGCCCCGAGAGGCGGACACGACAAGCGCCACAGGGGCAAGTCGCAGGTCAGGGCCTTGATCGAGCGCGGAGTCTCACGCCCGCGAAGAGCTGGCGCGAAAACGTCCGCCGAGAATGCATCAGCGCAGGTCAAAGGTGTATCTGAGCAAAGCTTCCTCGGCACTGCCGGGACCCCGGACGGCGCCCGCCCACCGGCGGAGATACCTGATGGAGGAGACCGGCTCGCCGCCAGGCGTACACGAGGCGCTGGAGGCGATCGCCGCCTCGGCACGGCCGCCTATAAAAAGAGAGACGAGGCGATGCCGCCGAGAAGGAACGCCTGTGCCGGAAGGACATTTTGATGAGATCCGCTGAGCGGCTCTATGACCTGCTCCACTCCTACGCGCGGTTCTACGGCGACGAGGACGACCCTCTCGCGGAGTTCTGTGCCGCCTGGTGTGAGGGAATCGGGGTCGAGGAGACCGCACGGCGACTCGGAGCGGATCTGGACTCCCGCACCGACTGCGACCTCAGGAACATCGCGGACGCGGCGGGTGACAACGTCATCCTGGTGGGCGCGTGCGGATTCTGGACGTTGGTCTTCCAGATCGGCGGTTTCGACTGCGCGAGGCTGCAGGCACTGTCCGCCCTGTCTCGAGACTCGGGCCGGGCGCTGAGCATCGACTGGAACTTCAGCGGGAACGAAACCCTTGGTTACGCGATCGACGGGCAGATGATCACGAGTCTCACCATCACCTACCCCGCGCTCCGCGACGGAGCCGACCCCCATGCGCTGGACCCGTACATGGAAGGACTGCGTTTCGAACTCGGCAGCGGTCGGGAGGGCCCCTTGATTGAGGAGGTCATCAGCTCCGCGCTGACTCTGATCGGCCGCATCACCGGCCGCGAGATCGACCGGGAGTGGCTGGACGGCACGCACGCGCTGTATGTGATGCCATCTCGGAGCTGACGGACCCGGCCTGAAAACCGCTCCATGGGTGAATCCGACAGAGAGCCATGGAGACGGAGCGAGGGTGTCCGCCCGGGTCTGTTTCGACCGGGGCGGACACCCTCGCAACCGCACAACGCATGAAAGCCGACGGAAGACCGCGGTGCGCGGCGCGGACAGCGAGATCGCCCTCGCGGTGGGGCCGATCGAGCTGAAGTTCGCAACTGAAGGCCCTCCACTCGGGTCCGTGCCACCCGGGGCAGAGCAGCTCTCGGTAAACCGCTCGCTTCGTTTGTCGCGACTGCGTCGGAAGACCACAGGTCGCAGGTGGCGAACATCGAGAACTCGGGTCGAGAACCAACGTCGACAGACAGCTCGGCGAAGGAACTCGACAGATGCTTCCGCGGCGCTTGACCTAGGGAAACGGGTCTACCTTGCGCCTCATCGCGTCAGCCCGAGCGGAGGACATGATTCAGGAGACTCACTCCATTAGTTGAAACAGTCCTGCTTGTTAAGCGCGATGCCGTACTCGGTGACCTTGCCGTGCGTGACGCCGAAGGTGTAGTACGCCTTCTTGTTGCCGGGGACCGTGATCACATAAAAGCCGTGGACGTCTTTCTTGATGTGCGGGTAGGCCGCCTTCACCTGCTTGGCGGTGGAGCCGATCATGATGCCTTCCGGGGTTTTCATGCCCTTCGCGGCGAAGATGGCGGCCAGTCCCACGTTCGGCGAGATGTAGATGCCGACCGAGTCCTTGGGGGTCGGGAACTTCTTCAGGTCCCAGCCGGAACAGCCGCCGTTGCCCGGCATCTTCTTGACGACGTCTCTCGTCGACTGGGCCTGCTTGGCGGTCATGCCGAACTTGACGGCGCCATAACCGTAGGGACCCAGCGTCGGCTTCGTCTGGGCGGTGGCCGCGGTGGCGCCGGAGACCAGCAGCGAGCCGGCGAGGAGCGAGGCCCCGATCATCGTCTTCATCATGCTCTGCTTTGACTGCGAAGCGCCGGTAAAAGTTCTGAGTGGAGCTACTTTTCCCTTGGTGACGCCGGCCCGAGCGGGGCCTTCGAGGCCGACTTCCATCCGTGCTCGTTCGGGTTCCGGCCCAAGCGCGCGGCACATGATGCGATATCGATGAGCTTCAGCAGCGCTTGGTGGCGTTCTCGGCGTTGCCGAGCGAGCCGTTCGTGTGGGCGATGGCAACGGGGTTGAGTCGTTCGCATGGCTGCCGTAGCTTGACGATCATGGCGATTCGTGCAGTGGTGTTCGACATCGGCGGCGTACTGGAGATCACAACGGACCTCGGCGTCGCCGAGCAGTGGGAGAATCGCCTCGGTTTGCCCGTTGGCGAGCTCGACACTCGGTCTCCGCCGTCCGCAGCCGCAACGCCGTCGCATACTTGATCATCTGGTCGTAGCGGCGGGCGATGAGATCCCAGTCGATCGGCACCGTCTCGGCCGCGGCACTGTGCCGCCGGCCCGGATCGACGCTTGCCTTTGAACCGGTCGAGCAGGTGGGTGCGCAGTTCGGCGGCGTCACGCGGTGCCACGGATGTCACCTGGAAATCCTGAGCGTCACGCCGGCGGTCGGGCGAGTTTGGCGGCCACGGCGTCGAGGACCCAGTCCAGGCCGGTCGCGAAGGACACCTCGGCGTCCACCTCCGTGCCGTCGTGCACGGCCTTGGCCAGCGCCGGGAAGCGGCCCGTGGCCAGCATCCTCCTCAGATGCGGACCGGAGGCGCGCTGCCAGTCGCGCTCGGACAGGCCCGTGGCGCGCTCGGCCCGCAGGTCCGCGATCTCGTGTCTGATCGCGCCGGTGAAGTAGGCGCCGACGGTCTCCACGGCGCGCATGACGGTGTCGAGGTCGGCGAGGCCGTCGAGAGCGGCCAGCGTGGCCTCAGTCACGGCGAGGGCGTTCGGGCCCAGGGTCGGACGGCCGCCGAGCAGGTCGGCCAGCCATTCGTGACGGAGGGTGGCCTGCCTGGTGCGGTGGGCGCGGATGCGCAGCACCTCCCGCCAGTCGCCGGGCCGCTCCTCGGGGAGGATCTCGGCGTAGACCTCGTCCACCATGAGGTCGAACAACTCCTCCTTGGTGGAGATGTATCCGTACAGCCGCATCGGGCCGGCGTCCAGCCGGGCGGCGACCTTGCGCAACGACACCGCCTCCAGCCCGCCCTCGTCGGCCAGCGCGATGGCGGCGGCAACGATCCGCTCCCGGTCGAGCGGCACGGGGCGAGTCGGCGGCTCCGGCCGATCCCACACAGTCATGGTTGCATCGTACTGTTGCGATACGCCGTAATAGTAAAATACAGTGTATCGACATGAGACATCGTATCGCGGTGATCGGGGGCGGTCCCGCCGGCCTCACCTTCGCCCGCGTCCTGCACCGCCACGATCACCCCGTCACCGTCCTCGAAGGCGATCCAGCCCCCGACGCCCGCCCCCCGGGCGGCACGCTGGACCTGCACGAAAGGATGGGCCAGCTCGCGCTGGACAGGGCGGGGCTGCTGGCGGAGTTCCAGGCGCTGTCCCGTCCCGAGGGGCAGGCCATGCGCATCCTGGACGCCGACGGGACCGTCCTGCGCGACTGGCAACCCCGTCCGGGTGACCTGGCCAATCCCGAGATCGACCGCGGGCAGCTCCGCGACCTGCTGCTCGGCCCCCTGGACGTTCGGTGGGGGCGGGGCGTGACGGAGGTGGTGCCGGGAACCCGGGATGGCGTGCTGGTCCGTTTCGCGGACGGGCGACAGGAGACGTTCGACCTCGTGGTCGGCGCGGACGGCGCCTGGTCCCGGGTCCGCCCGGCGCTCTCGTCCGCAACGCCGCACTACACCGGCATCACCATGGTCGAGACCTCCCTGGACGACGTCGACACCCGCCACCCCGACCTCGCCCGGCTGATCGGCGACGGTTCCATGGCTGTGTACGGCGTGAACCGCAACCTCGTCGCCCAGCGCAACAGCGGCGGCCACGTCAAGGTGTACGCCCAGTTCCGCGCGCCGCTGGACTGGCACACGAACCTGGACCGGCGCGCGGGCCTGGACCTGGACGACGCCGAGGCCGTGCGATCAAGCCTGCTGGCTCTGTTCGACGGCTGGGCCGCTCCCGTCCTCGACCTCCTCCGCCACGGCACCGCTTTCGTCCACCGTCCCCTCTACGTCCTGCCCGTGCCCCACACCTGGACCCACGTCCCCGGGGTGACGCTACTGGGCGACGCCGCCCACCTGATGCCCCCATTGGGGGTGGGCGCGAACCTCGCGATGCTGGAAGGCGCCGAACTCGCCGAGTCCGTCGCCGCCGCCCCCGGCCCTGCCGATCTGGACGAGGCCGTCCGCGCCTTCGAGGAACAGATGTGCGCACGGGCCGGCAGGTGGGCGAAGATCACGACGGCCGGACTGGAACGCCTCGTGAGCCCGGACCCCACCCAAGCCCTCGCCCTCTTCGACGAAGTCCAGCCGTCCTGACTGTCAAGCGCGAGAGCACCGGTGCAGAGAGGTGCTTCCCCTCTGGTGACATCGACCCGAGCGGTGGGCCTACGTACGGGGCGGACGGCTCACCGCGAGCGAGTCCCTGGCGGCGAACCGGGAGAAACCCCGGATCACGCTGAGTGACCCGGGGTTTCTCCGCTCGGTGTGCTCGTGCGGTTATCCGGCGGAGTGGCCGCGGAGGTTGAAGGCGCCGACGGTGGTCTGCTTGATGGTGTTGCCCGCCTTGTCCCAGGCCTCGACCTTGAGGGTCACGGCCCCCTTGGTCTGCTGGAGGGCGGGGTAGCGGGTGGTGGCGGTGTAGGTCCCGTCCTTGCCGCGCTTGACGGAGACGGGGGTGTAGGTGGCGCCGTCGTCGGTGCTGGCCCACAGCTTCAGGCCGGCGATGTCAGGCATCTTCGAGGCGGACGGGGAGTGGTAGGGGGAGACGGTGAAGGTGTGCGTACGGCCGGCGCGGACGGAATTGCCGCTGTCCAGGGTGTCGCCGAGGTCGTAGCTGACGAACACGACCGGGGCGGGCTCGCAGGACTCCGCCGTGCCGTACAGCGCTTCGAGGGAGCAGAAGGATCCGGGCAGTCGCTCGGCCTTGACCGGGGTGGTGAAGGTCCATTCGACGTCGTGCCGGTCGTTCTTGGCGGTCAGCCGGTAGCTGCCGGGGCTTTGCGACAGGGGGAAGACCGGCAGGATGGTGGTGCCGCCGACCTGGGTGCGCGGGATCTCCTTGCCGTCCTGCCAGAGGCGGACGTCGAAGCCCGGCTTGGTCAGGTCGTCCGTCGGCCAGTAGCCGCCGTTGTACTTCCTGGTGCCCGGCGAGCCGTAGCTGGGCTCGAACTCCGCCCACAGGCGGTCGCCCTGGACACAGAGCATGCACCGGAAGAACCAGCCGAGGTTCGCGCCCGGCTTGGCGAGCTTGTAGACCTTGTCGGAGCCGGTCGCGGCGCCGGGCGTGAACGGGGTGGTCAGCCAGGACTGCTGGGTGCGGACCGGCGTGTCGAACACCTCCAGGGCCCACTGCGGAATCCGGGCATCAGCCGGTGTGCCGCGCATCTCCTCCATGCCGTGCGACCAGAGCACCCCGGAGTCGACCGGTCCGACCCAGTCGCGGCGTTCCCGCAGGGTGAGCCGGGGGCCGCCCCACCCGGAGACGGAGGTCGACAGCGGCACGGCGTCGTCGGACTTCTGCGCGTACCGCCAGTCGTTGTAGCGCGCGGGGGCGACGGTGTGGGTGTCCACGTCGATCCGGGCCAGGTCGCGCTCGGTGAAGGTGTAGTGCAGCGAGCGGGGCACCCGGCCCTCTTCGTAGGGGGCGAAGGTATAGGTGTAGGGCGACTCCTCGGTGCCGGTCACCCGGAGGGTCACCGGCTTGCCGCCGGCGAGCCGGTCACGCAGGCCAAGCCCCTCGCGGGAGGGCAGGGACACGGTGGGGACCCCGATGGGCTTGGCCTCGCCGCTGAACGGGGTCTGCGTGATGCTCAGCGGGATCGCGCAACCGGTCCCGGGCTGCGGGAAGTACGCGATCGCGGCCGCGCCGGCGTCGCGGATCGGGCCGATCCGCTCGATCTGGACTCCGCACATGGGGCCGGACAGGCCCGCTGACATCGGCGCTTCCATGAGGACGAGCTTGCCGCGCAGGTCGCGGCCCGCGATGTCCTCGGGCCTGCCCTCGCCGACGTCGACGACCTCCAGGTCGCGGGTGCCGGTGAACGGCCGGAAGTCGGGGAAGCCGTCGTACTGCTCGTGCACCCCGTAGGTGTTGATGCCGTGCAGCGCGGAGACCGGGTGCAGGGTGAGCCCGCCCCGCCCGCGCATGCTCATCTCGACCTCGGGCCTGCCGAGGGTGAAGCGGGTGTGGAAGCGGAAGGCGCCCTTGGTGACCTTCTCCGTGGGCAGGGCCCACAGCCGGGACCAGGTGCGGCCGGGCCAGGTGAATCCCATGTAGGCGCCGCCGTTGACCACGGTCCGCTGGTAGGCCACGTAGGGAACGTTGCTCAACGGCTCGGCCGGCTGCGGGGTGGTGAAACGGACCTCGGTCAGCTTGCGGGCGTCGAGCGTGATCTCGGTGTCCCCGGTGACGGTGAGCTCGGGTACGGACAGGAACGCCAGGTTCTCCCGTTCGTCGTCGCCGACCCAGCTCAGCACCTGCGTCACGCTGATGACACCCTGCGGGACGCGGGTGACCGTGGTCCCTTCGGCGGTCAGGGCGACACCGCCGAGGACGCCCTTGTCGCCTGACACGTCGATGGTGTCCTGAGCCAAAGGACTGCGCGGCTTGCCGTCGCGGCCCAGGGTGTGGATGGTGAGCGTGGCCTTGGGCACCTCACGCACCACGCCCACCGGGGTGCGCAGCTGGACGCCGTCGGCGGTCGCGGTGACGGCGCCGGTGTAGGTGTCCAGGTCGGCCAGGGTCTTGGGGTCGACGGTGACGGTGGCGGTGGCGGTGCCTCCGGCCGGCACGGTGAGCGTCGTCTCCGCGATGCTCAGCCCGCCCTCGACCGCGCTGCCGTCCGACTTGCGCAGGTCGGGGGAGAGGGTCAGGGTGACCGGCTGGCCGCCCAGGTTGGTGTAGGTCAGCTCCCGGCTCGCGGGGGCGGCGTCGCTCTCGACGGCGCCGAAGTCGGCCCCGGGGGTGATGGCGAAGACCTGCTGGGTGTACGCCCTGGCCACGTCGACCCGGCCGGCGCCCTGCTTGTACACGCTGAGCGCGTCGTCCTTGGCGGTCGACATGAGCGCGGCCTTGATCTGCGGGCCCGTCCAGTCCGGGTGCCGCTGCGCCATGATGGCGGCGGCGCCGGCGACGTGCGGGGTGGCCATCGAGGTGCCGTTCGCGGCCGTGTAGTGCTCGTCGAGCGGGGTGCCCATGGTCGTGCCGGCGGCGCGCGCCGCGGCGATGGCCACACCAGGAGCGGCGATGTCCGGCTTGAGGCCACCGCCGACACGCGGTCCCTGGCTGGAGAAGGCGGCCCACGCGTCGCTCTTGTCGACGGCGGCCACGGTCAGCGCGGCGTCGGCCGTGCCGGGGGTGGCGACGGTCTCGGCGCCCGACGCGCCGGCGTTGCCCGCGGCGATCACGAACAGCGCGCCGGTGGAGGCGCTGAGCGTGTTGACCGCCTGGCTCATCGGGTCGGTCCCGTCGGTGGCGTCGCCGCCGAGGCTCATGCTGATCACCTTGGCGCCGGAGGCCGCGGCCCACTCCATGCCCTCGATGATCTGGGAGTCACTGCCGGAGCCCTCGTTGGACAGCACCTTGCCGACGATCAGCTGGGCGCCGGGCGCGACGCCCTTGTGCCTGCCGCCGCCCGCCGCGCCGGAGCCGGCGACGGTGGAGGCGACGTGGGTGCCGTGGCCATGGCCGTCCTGCACCTCCTGGCCGGGGATGAAGGACCTGCTGTCGGCGATCCGGTCGGCCAGGTCGGGGTGCTTGGGGTCGACGCCGGTGTCCAGGACGGCGACCTTCACGCCGGCGCCGTCGTGGCCGCCGGACCACGCCTGCGGCGCGCCGATCATCGGGACGCTCTCGGCGAGGTCGGCCTTCACCTTGCCGTCCAGCCACACCTTGGCGATCTCGCCGCGCAGCGTGTCCGGCACGTTGGCCGGCCCGGCGAACCCGTTCGCGCCCTTCTTGTCCGGTACGGCCCGCACCGCGCTCCAGAACGCGCCCGCCTCGGCCTTGGTGACCTGGAGCGCCGAGGCGTT
Source organism: Streptosporangium canum (assembly GCF_900113865.1). GTDB lineage: Bacteria > Actinomycetota > Actinomycetes > Streptosporangiales > Streptosporangiaceae > Streptosporangium > Streptosporangium canum. The sequence goes on from NZ_FOQY01000033.1 coordinate 97,100, forward strand.
GACGCTCTCCAGGGTGAGTACGGGCTCGCCGGCCGGGATGGCCTTGGCGGCCGAGGCGACGGCCTTGTCCGTGTGCTGCGGCGGGTACTGCACGATGACGGGCAGCTGCTTGGTCTTGTCGTCGGTGTAGCCGTTCTCGGCCAGGTAGGTGACGTTGAACAGCTCCCGGTCCAGCCGACCGGCGTTGACGGCGGGTACGGCGTCGCTGGGGGTGACGTACACGCCCTTCGGGGTGGCCAGCGTGGACAGGTGGGCGCTGGTGCCGTCGGGGCGGACGCTCGGCTCGGGCCGCACGGCGTACTTGCCGCCGCCGGTGTCGCTCAACCTCACCTTGTCCCCGGTGATCAGGGTGACCGTGCGGTCACCCTGGCCCAGTCCGGTCAGCGCGATCGGGTCGGTGACCGGTCCCGTCCCCGGGGCGGCCGGTGCGGGCTCCTGTTCCTGGGCGAGGGCGGCCGTGCCCGGCGCCATCAGGGTGCCCAGCACCAGGGCCGAGGCCGCCAGGAGCGATCCTCCGCGCGTCATCTTCCCTCTCGTGCCGGTGCGGGCAGGGGGAGGGCCGGGGTCGTCGCCCGGCGGGGGCTGGTCAGGGGCTCTGTGTGCAGACATGCGGAACTGCCCTTTCCGGGGCTGGGGGGTGGGGGAGAGGTAAGGGGAGGTCAGAGGGGCTCGAACCCCTCAGGGGTGTCGTCGGGGAGCTCGGCGGCGGCCATATCCGGCGGGGCGGCGGGGGATACCCGCCCTTCCTGGTCTGCGACGGCCTCCGGGGCGGCGTCGACCGGGCGGCCATCCGTGGGGTCGGTTTCGGACATGCCGTTAGCGTCGCCTGCGCGGCACGCCGGGACTATGGGTAGGGCCCCCCATTCGGAGGGCCCCAATCGGGTGGGGTACTACGGGGGTAGGCGGTGCCGTACGGATCTGCCCGGTTCAGAGGCCGTCGCGGTCGACGCCCAGGTGCATCCCGAGGGCGGCGCGGGAGCGGAGCCCGAGCTTGCGCAGCACGGCGCCCAGATGCTTCTCCACCGTTCTGGGCGATACGAAAAGCCGCTGGCCGATCTCCCGGTTGGTCAGCCCGGCGGCGGCCATTTCGGCGATCTCCCGCTCCCGGGGAGACAGCCCGCCGCCGTACCCCTGCGGGCCACCGGGATATCGCCCCCTCACCGCCACCCCGTACTTGCGGGCCAGCTGCGCGGCGCGGTCCAGATCCCATCGGGCGCCCAACGCCTGAAATGTCGTGATCGCCGCGCGTAGCGGCTCCTCGGCCCGTGCGTCCGCGGCGGCGAACAGGCAGCCGGCCGCCTGTTCGCGGGCCTGGGCCGCCTCGTACGGGGCGCCCAGCCGGTCGTAGGCGGACCCGGCCGCCAGGAACTGCTCCGCGGCGGCCGTACGGCCGGCCGCCAGATGCCCGCGCGCGTGCGCCAGCGCGGCCGGAGCCAGCGGAGCGTCCAGGCCGTCGAGCAGCGCCGAGAGCCGGGCGATCAGATCGGCGGCCTCGTCGTGCCGACCGACGCCGGCCATCGCCTCGGCCAGCGCGGGCACCGCCCGTACCGCCAGCGGCCAGAGCCCCTTGGTCTCCCACACGGCGACCGCCGCGCCGGTCACCGCGAGCGCCGCCTCGGCCTCGCCGCGTGCGCTGGACAGCCGGAGGAATCCGGTCACCGACAGCGGCAGCAGCTCGTAGCCGCCCAGGGCGACGGTGCGCTGGACGACATCGTGCAGGTCGCGCCGGGCGACGTCGAGGTCGCCGTGCGCGAGCGCCAGGCAGGCGGCGACCGTCTCGGCGGTGATCCGGTCGGCTGGGCGCCCGCCGTACTCGTCGAGAAGCAGTGCGGTCTCCTGGTCCAGCCCGTCCCATGTGCCCCGGCAGTAGGCCAGCAGCAGCGCGACCAACCGGCAGCGGGCCAGCGGTTCCCGGGAGGATTCCTCACCGGCCGCCCCCTGCGACGCGGCGGCCAGCAGCTGATCGGCGAGCTCGAAATGCCCGGCGCAACACACGTTCTCCGCGATGGACCGGTAGGCGTTCACCTCCTGGCGATGCCGCGGCCGGCCGCCGGTCCGACGGCGGATATCGTCGGTCAGCGCGGCCCAGCGCGGATCGCCGAATCCGCTCAGCGAGGTCGCGATCTTGCCGAGCACGAAGATCTCCTCCACCGGATCGCCTATGGCGGGCACCGCCTCCAAGGCCCGGTCCAGCCACATGGTGTGCTCGGCCAGCGTCACGGCCGCGTCCATCGGCCTGCCGAGCGCCGCCATCACCCACGCCGTGAGCTCGGGCTGGTCGCCGAGGTCGTCGACCGCCGCGACGAAGGCGCTGCGCTGCGCCCCGGGGTCGTCGCCGAGCCGCTCCTGCAGCAGGCCGATCAGGAAGTGCAGTTGCCCGCGCGACGGCCCCGGCTGCTCGGACTCCAGAGCCTCCGACAGCAGGTCGATCACCTCCGGGGGACGCAGCACCTGGCCGGCGGCCCAGCCCAGCCGCACCGCCAGGCGGCCCCGGCGTTCGGGCTCCAGCGGCGCGTTCCGCAGCACGTCCTCCAGAATCCGCACGGCCTCGGCGTCGTCGCCCAGCTCCGACGCCTGGCCGGCGGCCTGCTCGGCGGCGTCCACCCACTCCCTCAGCAGACCGGCATGGCGCAGATGGTGAGCCTCCTGCCCCAGCGGCACCGGCTTCACCGAACGTACGGCGGCCGCCGCCCGCGTGTGCAGGTCCTGCCGCCGCCCCAGGGGGATCCCTCCGTACACCGCCTGTGCGGCCAGCACATGCCGGAAGACCACCGTCCCGTCCTGCTCGGCCAGCAGTCCCGAGACCAGCAGCTCATCCAGCCCGGCCACGGTCTCGGCCCGGGACAGCCCGCCCACCTGGGCCAGCACCGCCACCCGCGCCGGCACCTGCAGCACCGCCGCCGCCTCGGCCACCCCGCGCGCCGCCGCGGACAGCCGGCCCACCCGTTCGCGCACCGAGTCACGGACCCCCGGCGGCACGTCCAGCTCGGCCAGCGCCTTACGCGCCCATCGCCCGCTGCGCAGCTGGATCAGCGCACCTCGTTCCCGCAGCAACGCCAGCAGTTCCTGCACCGCCAGCGGCAGACCCGACGACAGTTCATGCAGGTGCGCCCCGAAGTCGGAGGTGACGTCCTTCGCGTCCAGGATCGAAGCCGCGAGCACGCCGGTCTGTTCGGCGTTCAGGGCCTCCAGCACGACATGGTCATGGAAGACCGAGTCCGGGAGACGGCCCGTCGTCTCCCGGATGCCGGCTCCGACCTCCTCGCCCCGGTAGACGAGCACCACCGACATCCGGACAGGCAGGGCCGCCAGCAGGTAGGCGAGGAACTCGACCGTCTGCTCGTCGGCCCAGTGCAGGTCCTCCATCACCAGCACCACCGGCCCCAGCGCGTCCAGCACCTCCACCAGGCCGCGGAACAGCCGGTGGCGTTCGGCCGCCCGGTCGTCCAGCGGTTCCAGGGGAGGCGGCAGCACCTCCGCGAGCTCGGGCAGCAACCCCCGTAACGCGCCCGCGACCGGTGACAGCTCGGCCCGCGCCAGCGGTTCACCCAGGCCGCGCAGCGCCTCCACCACCGGTCCCAGGGGGAACGGCTCCCGGATCCGCCGGGCGCCCCCGACGAGGAACAGGCGGCCCGCCGCATCCGGGTGGGCCGCCATCTCCGTCACCAGCCGGGTCTTGCCGATGCCGGCCTCTCCCTCCAGCACCGCCACGGCGGGCGGACGGCTCACCGCGGTCACCAGACGCCGTAACTGGTCCTCACGCCCCACCAGGACTGGAGAAACCACTCGTCCCGCGGCCGTACCGTCGTCCATCGCCATCCGGCACGTCTCCACTCACCCGGCCCAGCTCCACAACGGCCACTCGGACTCCAAGCCCTGAACCGTTACGATCCGGATTATTCAAACAGCAAGCCCCCGCCGCCACTACCGCCCCTCCCGGAACCGGCCGCTCTCCGGTGACCCCCGTGCCGCCGTCCGGGTCCACGGGGGTGAGGTGACGGATACCGCTGGTAGTCCGCGCGGCGTCGCGGTCGCCGGTGCTCGGCGCTGGAGGCCGGCGATGACCGGGCCGGACTACGCGGTGGCCCGGTAGCGAGGGTGAAATCGAGATCCGGTCGGTGGTGCTCGAGCTCGCCGAGTACGCCGTGCCGCGTCCGGGACGCGAGGACTACCTGCGGACGCAGATCGCGCACCGATGAGGTTTCCGCGCCGCGCCCGTCTGTATGTGTGAGATCGACTCACGAGAGGCTGGCACGATGCGGAAACTGATATTCGGCATGAACGTGACCCTGGACGGCTACATCGCCGCGCCCGGCGACGACATCGGCTGGAGTGGAGGGGAGGGACCGGACTCGTCATCGAGCGCCGAGCTGTTCCAGTGGTGGTCCGACCGGGTGGACGCGACGGACCTGGCGCTGTACGGGCGCAAACTGTGGGAGACGATGAGCTCCCACTGGCCGACCGCCGACAAGCAGCCGGGTGCCACACCGGCGGAGATCGAGTTCGCCGGCCGCTGGCGGGACATGCCGAAGGTGGTGTTCTCCGCTACGACCAGCACGGTCGACTGGAACACCCGCCTGGTCACCGGCGACGCGGTCACCGAGATCACCAGGCTCAAGGCCGACGACGGCGGCCCGATGGACATCGGCGGCGCGACGCTCGCCGGGGCGGCCATGCGGGCCGGGCTGATCGACGAGTACGTGCTGGTCACCCATCCGGTCCTGGTGGGCGGCGGCACGCCGTTCTTTACGGCCCTGGACAGCTGGGTGAACCTGAACCTGGTCGATACGCGGACGTTTCCCGGCGGCGTGGTGCTGACCCGATACGAGACGAGGCGATGAGCACGGGCCAGATGCTCGGCTCGTGAGGCCAGGTCGAAATCCTTCCTGGCGTGCTCACCGTGACCCTCGGCTATGAGGGAACCTTCCCCGGGCCCTTCCTTGCGTTCCGAGTGAGCTGTTGACCGACTTGCTGGAGATGAGGGCGACGGCGTCGTTGATTGTGACGATGTTCTTCGGGCATGAAGATGCCCCGCCGGCAACGCCGGCGGGGCGGTGGTGTTCGCGTTGTCGCGTTGGTGTTCAGCTGGTCGGGGTGCTCATTCCGCGGTGACTTCGGTGATGGCGGCCCGTGCGCTGGACTCGTCGACGATGGGGCTTTTGTCTGATGACAGTGTCGGGGGCAGGCTCAGCCATGGTTTGTCGGTGGCGTCGAATCCGGTGAGCTCTGCGATCTTCCCGTCGACGATATGCAGGACCGCGATGGTAAATAGCCGGTATTCCGGGTCGTCGGGGGTGCGGAGGTACAGCACGGCGGCAGGCATGCGGTTGACCGTCGTGGCGAGGCAGCGCCAGTCGTCGTAGCCGCGCTGGAAGAGCCCACCGGAGACCCAGCCGTCCACCGCGTCCTTGGCCGTGATGACCGAGGTTCCCGGCTCGGGCAGCATCGCGAAGCGCAGGTCGTCGCGGAGCAGGGCCATCAGCCCGTTGAGGTCGTTGCGCTCATGGGCGTCCATATACGACTTCACCACGCCGCGCTCGTCATCCGACAGCTCGTGCCTGGCAGGGCTCCGCCAGTCGAGGCGGCGGTCGGGCAGCTGCTCGCGCATCGTCACACGCGCCCGCTGCAGTGCGCTGGTCACCGATGCGACGGTCAGCTCGAGGGCGTCGGCGGCCTTCGACGCCGGCCAGCCGAGGACGTCGCGCAAGATGAACACCGCCCGCTGCCGCGGCGGCAGGTGCTGGACGGCGACGATGAACGCCAGCTCGATCGTCTCCCGCGCCACCACCGATTCCTGCGGGTCCTCCGGGAGCATCCGGTCCGGGTAGGGCTGCAGGTAGCGCACCTCCGAACCCGCGCCCGGCAACTCGGCAGGCACGGGTGTGCGGTCGTTGC
>NZ_FOQY01000090.1 GCF_900113865.1 Streptosporangium canum
CCCCACACCGCGTTTCCGCTGGTGAGGGGCCTCTTTCTGCTGGTGTGGCAGGTGCAGGACTTGAACCTGCGTAGGCTGAGCCGACGGTTTTACAGGGGATTCCCGTTTACAGCCACTCATAGGCCGTGACCTGCGCCATTGGGCCATCTGGCATGCAGCTCGGTGGCAGCTATCCCGCGCATATCCCGCATGCTGTTGATCAAGCCTCAGGCCCTGCGGGGGCAGACCTCAATATTGATCCCCCATAAGCTTACGGATTAAAAGATCGGCCTTGGCTCGTTCCGGATAGTTCAATGCAGGTCAGAGGACGTGGGCGGTCCATCATCCTGAACGGCTCTGAACGCCCCTGTATTGCAACCCGAAGTGCAACCCTGGCGGGGCTGAGGAACGGATTCCTGGATCGTCTACCGTCCCCAATCAGTGCGCCATCAGCCCTTCTGTGCTTCGCAACCTGCCCAATTAATGATCTAGTAGATGTCGTGGCGCTCCGCACATCCGGATCTTTGCTCTACGTAGTTGCTGGGCGCCCGGGGTAGCTCACCCTCGATCTTGTAGATCGTACTTTCGAATCAAGTAGACCATGAGGCAGACGATCGCTATAGTGAGCGATCAAGGGCCGACGCGCTGGCCCAAACCGGATGTCTTCAGCCGTGACTGAAGAGCTATCGGCCAAGGTGCTAGGCATCGCGCTTACATGCTTCTTCCCGTTCGTGGGCATCATGCCTCTTCCTACGGCGGGGTCACGGACCTGCCGCTGTCAGGAGAAGGACATGCCGAAGAAGGACCACAGCAGAAAGAGCAAGATCCGTAGGCGCATGGCCGCCACTGGAGAGCCTTACTGGCAGGCTGCGCAGGCTATCGACGCTCTCGACAAGTGGGACTCCAGTACGGCTAGTTCTGGGGTCACATCAAAGCGAAACTACCTCGGGAAGTACATCACGAGGATAATCAAGGCGTTGGACACTTCGCCCCTCCAGGAAGAGCTGGCCAAGTCTCGCAAACGGCATGCCGCCATGATTCGCGCGGCCGCCGTGCCCGCTACGGCACGTATCCAGGAAGAGCTGGCCAAGTCTCGCGAACAGCATGCCGCCATGATTC
>NZ_FOQY01000016.1 GCF_900113865.1 Streptosporangium canum
CGCCAGGCCGAGGCCGACCCCGGTGTGGTTGTCGCGGTCGCCGAGCCGCTGGAAGGGCAGGAAGACGCGGTCGTGCGCCTCGGCGGGGATGCCGGGGCCGCGGTCGACGACGCGGATCTCGACGTGGTCGCCGTGCCGGCTCGCGGTGATGAGGACCTTCTTGCCGGCCGGGCTGTAGCGCACGGCGTTGGACATGACGTTGACCAGGATCCGTTCCAGCAGCGCGGAGTCGGCCACGACCTCGGGGAGGTCCACCGACACCTCGCCCTCGACGCGGTCGCGGAGCGGGCCGAGGTCGTCGATCGAGCGCGGGATGACCTCTTCGAGCGCGACCGGTTGCAGGGTCAGGCCGAGCACGCCGGCCTGCAGGCGGCTCATGTCGAGCAGGTTGGCGACCAGCCGGTCGAGTTTGAGCAGGGATTCGTCGGCGGTGGCCAGCAGTTCCTCGCGGTCCTCGGCGCTCCATTCGATCTCGGTGCCGCGCAGGCTCTCCACGGCGAGTCTGGCCGAGGCCAGCGGGGTGCGCAGGTCGTGGCTGACGGCGGCGAGCAGGGCGGTGCGCATCCTGTCGGTCTCGGCCAGCGGCCCGGCGAGGTCGGCCTCCCGGCGCAGGCGCTCCTGGCGCAGCGCCACGGCCGCCTCGGCGGCGAACGCCTCCAGCACGCGCCGGTCGGAGGCCTCCAGCAGCCTGCCCCGTACCGCGAGCACCAGTCGCTCGTCGATCACCACGTCGGCGTCGGCGGCTGCCGGGCAGGTGCAGGGCGGCCCTCCGGAGGTCGCCGCGATCCGCCACGCCTCGGGGTCCGACTGGTCGTCCGGAGCCGGCTCGCCGATCCGTTCCAGCAGCGTGACCGAGGTCAGGGTGAAGGTCTCGCGCAGCCGCGCCAGCAGGGACGGCAGCGCCGACTCGCCGCGCAGCACGTGGCCGGCCAGGGTGGACAGCACCTCGGCGTCCGCGCCCGCCCGCGCGGCCTCCCTGGTACGGCGGGCCGCCACGTCGACGATGCCGCTCACCGCGGCGGCCACCAGGACGAAGACGACGAGGGCGAAGAGGTTCTCGGGATCGGAGATCGTCAGGGTGTGGACGGGGGTCGTGAAGAAGTAGTTCAGCAGCAGGGAGCCGCCGACCGCCGCGGTGACGGCCGGCCACATGCCCCCGATGAGGGCCACGCCGATGACCATGAGCAGGAAGAACAGGATCTCGCTGGGCAGCGTCAGGGTCTCCCTGAACGGGATGAGCACGCCGGCGAGCGCCGGCAGCCCGGTGACGGCGACGGCCCATCCGGCCAGCCTGCGCGTACGGGTCAGCGCGGCCCGGGACGGTGGAGGACGGCGTCCCTTCTGCGCCTCGCCGTGCGTGATCATGTGGACGTCGATGGAGCCGGACAGCGCGGTCGTCGTGACCCCCACGCCCCGGGAGAGGATCTGGGCGAACCGGCCGCGCCTGGAGGCGCCCAGCACGAGCTGGGTGGCGTTGACCCCCCGGGCGAAGTCGAGCAGCGCCCTCGGGACGTCGTCGCCGACGACCTGGTGGTAGGTGCCGCCCAGGTTCTCCACCAGCGCGCGCTGGCGGGCCAGGCGCGCGGGGTCTCCGCCGGCCAGACCGTCGGCCCTGGTGACGTGGACGGCCAGCAGGTCGGCGCCCTTGGACCTGGCCGCGATGCGGGCGGCCCGCCGGATCAGCGTGTCCCCCTCCGGGCCGCCGGTCAGCGCGACCACGACGCGCTCACGGGCCTCCCAGGTCCCCTCGATGCCGTGCTCGGCGCGGTAGCGGTCGAGCTGCTCGTCGACCTTCCCGGCGACCCAGAGCAGAGCCAGCTCGCGCAGCGCGGTCAGGTTGCCCACCCGGAAGTAGTTGGACAGCGCCGCGTCGACCTTCTCCGGCGCGTACACGTTGCCGTGCGCCAGCCTCCGGCGCAGCGCCTCGGGCGACATGTCGACCAGCTCGACCTGGTCGGCCCGCCGTACCACCTCGTCGGGCACGGTCTCGCGCTGCGGCACCCCGGTGATCTGCCGGACGACGTCGTTGAGCGACTCCAGGTGCTGGATGTTGACGGTGGAGACGACGTCGATGCCGGCGTCGAGGATCTCCTCGACGTCCTGCCAGCGCTTGGCGTTCCTGGAGCCGGGCACGTTGGTGTGCGCCAGCTCGTCGATCAGGGCGATCCGGGGGGCGCGGGCGATGACCGCGTCCACGTCGAGCTCGGTGAAGGCGGTCTCCCGGTGGAGCATGCTCCGGCGGGGGACCACCTCCATGCCGTCGATCAGCTCGGCGGTGCGGGGGCGGTCGTGGGTCTCGACGAGACCCACGACCACGTCCCTGCCGCGTGCCAGCCGCCGGTGCCCCTCGCCGAGCATCGCGAAGGTCTTGCCGACTCCCGGGGCCGCGCCCAGATAGACGCGCAGCCGCCCGCGTGGCACGCCGATCACCCCTTGTCGAGGGCCAGGTTGAGCTGCAGGACGTTCACGCCCGGCTCGCCCATGAAGCCGAGGGAACGGCCGGCGGTGTTCTCCTCGATGAGCCGCCTGACCGTCTCCAGGGGCAGGCCGCGCTCCCTCGCCACCCGAGGCGCCTGCAGTTCGGCGTAGGCGGGTGAGATGTGCGGGTCCAGGCCGGAGCCGCTGGCGGTGACCGCGTCGGCGGGCACCACCGCCCTGGCGTCGCCCCGGACCGGCACGGTACGGCCGGCCGCGTAGTCCTCACCGGGCCTGCCGCACTCCACCTTCACACCCCGGTACTCGGCGACGAACGGGACGGCCGGGCAGGCCTGGTTGACGCTGACCGCCCTGACCGGCGCGCCGACCGCCGGGAAGACCTTCAGCACGGCGCCCACCCCGTCGGGGGTGCAGTACGGCCGGGCGCCGCTGACGCCCTCCAGCTCGCCGACGGCCTTGCTGCGGGCGCAGACCTGGGTGAGCAGGCTCTGCCTGCCACCGTCGGGATCGCCCTCGGCATCCTTGGCGCCCGGGACCGGCAGGACGTCCACGACGTCCTCCGGGCCCAGGTTGCTCGCGGAGGTGGAGAGCATGTCGTAGCCGTCGCCGGCCGCCGACGGGCGGCTCTGGAAGTACTTCCCGACCGGGTTGCCCTCGGCGTCGGTGAACTTCTGGCCGACGAGCGCGCTGCCGACGTCCTTGCCGTCCTTGCGGACGATCGAGCCGTTGGCGTTGCCGTTGAAGACGGCCTGGGCGATCCCGGTGACCAGCAGCGGGTAGGCCGCGCCGAGGATCAGGGTGAGGACGAGCAGCGCGCGGAGCGCGGCGAGGTGCTGGCGGATCCAGCTGGGCAGGCGTTCCATTTATGACATCCCCGGAAGGAACTGGATGAGGAGATCGATGATCTTGATCCCGACGAACGGGACGACGATGCCGCCCAGGCCGTAGAGGTAGAGGTTGCGGCTGAGCAGTTTCGAGGCGCTGGAGGGGCGGTAGCGGACGCCGCGCAGGGCCAGCGGGATCAGCGCCACGATGACGATCGCATTGAAGATCACCGCGGCCAGGATCGCCGACTGCGGGCTGGTCAGGCGCATGATGTTCAGCGCGTCCAGCCCCGGGTACACCGCGGCGAACATCGCGGGGATGATCGCGAAGTACTTGGCGATGTCGTTGGCGATGGAGAAGGTCGTCAGCGCGCCGCGCGTGATGAGCAGCTGCTTGCCGATCTCGACGATCTCGATGAGCTTGGTCGGGTTGGAGTCGAGGTCGACCATGTTGCCGGCCTCCTTCGCCGCCGACGTGCCGGTGTTCATCGCCACGCCGACGTCGGCCTGCGCGAGCGCCGGCGCGTCGTTGGTGCCGTCGCCGGTCATCGCGACCAGTCGGCCGCCCTCCTGCTCCCTCTTGATCAGGGCGAGCTTGTCCTCGGGGGTGGCCTCGGCGAGGAAGTCGTCGACCCCGGCCTCGTCGGCGATGGCCCTGGCGGTCAGCGGGTTGTCACCGGTGATCATGACGGTGCGGATGCCCATCCGGCGCATCTCGTCGAACCGCTCGCGCATGCCCTGCTTGACGACGTCCTTGAGGTGGATGACGCCCAGCACGCGCGCCTTGCCGTCGACGACCTGGCCGACCACCAACGGGGTGCCGCCGGAGCCGGAGATGGCGTCCACGATGGCGCCGACCTCGTCGGTGGGGTGCCCGCCGTTCTCACGGACCCACTTCATGACCGCGGTCGCCGCGCCCTTGCGGACCTGGCGGCTGTCCACGTTCACCCCCGACATCCGGGTCTGCGCGGTGAACTGCACCCACTCGGCGTGGGCCAGTTCGCCCGCCTCCCGCTCGCGCAGGCCGTACGCCTGCTTGGCGTAGACCACGATCGAGCGGCCCTCGGGGGTCTCGTCGGCGAGGCTGGCGAGCTGGGCGGCGGTGGCGAGCTCGTCGGCGGAGACGCCCGGCGCCGGGACGAACTCCGAGGCCTGCCGGTTGCCCAGGGTGATGGTGCCGGTCTTGTCCAGCAGCAGGGTGCTGACGTCGCCGGCGGCCTCGACCGCCCGGCCGCTCATCGCCAGCACGTTGCGCTGGACCAGGCGGTCCATGCCCGCGATGCCGATCGCGCTCAGCAGCGCGCCGATCGTGGTCGGGATGAGGCAGACCAGCAGCGAGACCAGCACGATGCCCGTGACGCCGTCGCCGGTCAGGGCGAGCGAGTCGGGGATGCCGGGGTTGTCGGCCTTGGAGTAGATGGCCAGCGGCTGCATGGTGACGGTGGCGACCAGGAAGATGATCGTCAGGGCGGCCAGGAGGATGTTGAGCGCGATCTCATTGGGCGTCTTCTGCCGGTTCGCACCTTCGACGAGGGCGATCATCCGGTCGATGAAGCTCTCGCCCGGCTTCTGGGTGATCTGGACGATGATCCGGTCGGAGAGCACCTTGGTGCCGCCGGTCACCGCCGAACGGTCGCCGCCGGACTCGCGGATCACCGGCGCGGACTCGCCGGTGATGGCCGACTCGTCGACGCTGGCGATGCCCTCGACCACGTCGCCGTCACCGGGGATGATCTCCCCGGCCTCGACGACCACGAAGTCGCCCTGCCTCAGCTCGGACGCGCCGACGTCGTCCCACCGGTCCGGGTCTCTCCGGTCGGTGAGCCTGCGGGCGGTGGTGTCGCGCTTGGCGGCGCGCAGGGTGGCGGCCTGTGCCTTGCCCCGGCCCTCGGCCACCGCCTCGGCCAGGTTGGCGAAGATCACCGTGAGCCAGAGCCACACGACGATCGCCCAGGCGAAGAACGACGGGTCGGCGACCGCGAGCGCGGTGGAGAACACCGCGCCGATCTCGACGATCAGCATGACCGGGTTGCGCCACATGTGCACGGGGTTCAGCTTGACGAGGGCGGCGGGCAGTGACCTGACGAGCTGGGCCGGGTCGAGCAGCCCGCCGCCGACCTTCTTCCGCGGAGCGGGGGTACGGCCCGGCGCTTCGATCACGGGGGTGGACATCAGTGGATTCCTTCTGCGAGGGGTCCGAGCGCCAGAGCCGGGAGGAAGGTCAGGGCGACGAGGACGATCGTCACGCCGACGACCATGCCGACGAACTGCGGCCGGTGCGTGGGCAGCGTGCCCGCCGACTCCGGGACCGGCGCCTGCCTGGCCAGCGATCCGGCCAGGGCCAGCACGAAGATGATCGGCAGGAAGCGGCCGGACGCCATGCACAGGCCGAGCGCGGTGTCGTACCACGGGGTGTTGACGGTGAGGCCGCCGAAGGCGGAGCCGTTGTTGTTGGAGGCGCTGGTGAAGGCGTACAGGACCTCCGACAGGCCGTGCGGCCCCCCGTTGAGCATGCTCGCCCGCTGCTCCGCCGAGCCCATGGCCAGAGCCGTGCCGATCAATACCAGGACCGGTGTGACCAGGAAGTACATCGACGCGAGCTTGATCTCACGGGCGCCGATCTTCTTGCCGAGATACTCCGGGGTCCGGCCGACCATGAGCCCGGCCACGAAGACCGTGATCACCGCCAGCACGAGCATGCCGTACAGGCCCGCGCCCACCCCGCCCGGCGCGACCTCGCCCAGCATCATGTTGAACATCGTCATCATGCCGCCGAGCGGGGTGTAGGAGTCGTGGAAGGAGTTGACCGCGCCGGTCGAGGTGAGCGTGGTCGCCGCGGCGAAGGTGGCGGAGTTCGACACGCCGAACCGCACCTCCTTGCCCTCCATCGCCGCGCCGACGGCCTGCGGGACGGTGGCGCCGCCGGACAGCTCGAACACGTTGGTCAGCGCGACGCCGGCGAGGGCGAGGGTGGCCATCACGGCGACGATCGCGTAGCCCTGCCTGACCTGGCCGACCATCCTGCCGAAGGTGCGCGGCATCGAGAACGGGATGAGCAGGATCAGGAAGATCTCGAACCAGTCCGTCCAGCGCGTCGCGTTCTCGAACGGGTGGGCCGCGTTGGCGTTGTAGAAGCCGCCGCCGTTGGTGCCGAGCTCCTTGATGACCTCCTGGCTGGCCACCGGGCCGCCGGTGATCGCCTGCTGACCGCCCGTCAGGGTCGTCACGGTGTGCGGCTCGGCGAAGTTCTGGACCAGCCCTCCGGCCACCAGCACGATCGCGCCGACGAACGCGATGGGCAGCAGGACGCGGAGCGTGCCGCGGACCAGGTCCACCCAGAAGTTGCCGAGGTTCTCGGTCCGGTTCCTGGCGAACCCGCGCACCAGCGCGACCGCCACGGCCATGCCGACCGAGGCCGAGACGAAGTTCTGCACGGCCAGACCGGCCATCTGCGCCAGGTGGCCCATCGTGGACTCGCCCGAGTAGGCCTGCCAGTTGGTGTTGGTCACGAAGCTGATCGCGGTGTTCCAGGCGACGTGGTCGGTGACCGGGGCCATTCCCAGGGAGAGGAACAGCTTGTCCTGCAGGCGCTGCAGGCCGTACAGGAAGAGGACCGAGACCAGTGAGAACGCCAGCACGCCGCGGGCGTAGACGCTCCATTTCTGCTCGGCGTCCGGCCGGACGCCGATGGCCCGGTAGATCACCCGCTCGACGGCGTTGTGCTTGGTGCCGGTGTAGACGCGGTACATGTAGTCGCCCAGCGGCCGGTGCGTCAGGGCCAGCGCGAGGACGAGGGATCCGATGAACAGGATCCCGGCGAGGGTGGGGCTCATCAGAAGCGCTCCGGGAAGAGCAGGGCCGCGATCATGAAGATCACCAGGCCGACGGCCACCACCAGACCAGTGGCGTTGACAGCGCTCACAGGCGCTCCACCGCCTTGACGACGAGCCCGAAGATCGCGAAAACCGCGATCGTCAGGGCGACGAAGATGACGTCTGCCATCCCCACTCCTCAAATCCGGAAATGTTCTTGCACCGCCAGACAGGCGGCACATAAGCAGCAAATCGCGGATTTATCGCTGTATAGAGCTTCTTGACGGGTTCCATACGCCGGCTCGGCAAGCTTTGACGCCATCACTACGCGCGGGCCGGGACCGCCACGTCACGGCGGCCTCACAGCGGCCTCACAACAGCCTCACGACGGCCCGGGACCACATGCCGATCCGGCCGAGGACCCCGTCGCGACGGGGTGCTCGGCCGGATGCCGCATCGGACTCCGTGACACTCCTCTCATCAAACTTTGAAGTACTCCACCAGGACGGGGGCGAGGGCTTTCATGGACACGTTGTGGTTCTGTCCCTCCAGGGATCGGTGCCGTGCGGTGGGCACGGCGTTCGCGACTTCCTGTGCCGCCTGCCGCAGCACCGCGGAACTCCTCTCACCGGCGATCACGAGCGTGGGCACCGTGACCAACGACATCTGTCCGGCGGGCAACGAGTAGTCCCCCATCACCGCTGCGTCGTACGGCAGCGTGTGGGCCACCGCCTTGAACCTCGACCACATGGGGAGGAGCGGCAGGCCCACCGCGAGCACGGCGGGGACGCCTGCGACCTTCCTCATGTGGTACTTGGCCGCCGCGCTCCGCCGGCCCGCCGCCACGAGCCGGGTGAGCTGCGCCCGGTGGTCGGCCGGCGGCCGGCGGTCGCTGTCGCCCACCACGAACGGCGGCTCGTACAGCGCCAGCCTGTTGATGGCCAGGCCGCGCGCGGCCGCCCTGAGAGCGAGGACCGCCCCGGAGGACAGTCCCCACACCGACGCCGACCCGCCGGCATGCCTGATCAGGGCGTCGAGGTCGTCGACCTCCCGTTCGACCGCGTAGGGCGTCGTGTCCCCGCTGTCACCCCGGCCTCGGCGGTCGTAGTTGATGACGGTGAAATGCGGGGAGAGCAGCTCGGCCAGCTCCACCAGCCCCGGGAACGCGCGGTAGCTGAACGCTCCGCCCACCAGGATGAGCGGTGGCCCCTGCCCCACCCGGTCGTAGGCGATGGCGACGCCGTCGCTCGAAAGTATCTTGCTGACGGCCATGCCCTTGCTGGATGTCACTTCGGTCATAGATTCTCCTTTTCCGCGATTCCCCCGACGCCTTGCCGGGTTCTCCCGGGCCGTTCTCCGGGAAGAGCGCTCTCCCCGCCCCCCTTCCGCCCGTATATTCACCGGCGAATTCGATGCGGTCCAGCGGATATTCACGCCGCCCGCCCCTCCGGGATGTGATCGCCCGTTCCCAGGCTGCTCTGTCGGCCTTGACGGTGGATTCCATCATTTCTCAACCCCTTTTTCTCGGACCGTGCATTTTTCCTCGCACAGACAACTCTGCGCGCTCCACGGCCCTGGGACCAGGGATGTCAAAGGCAGCATGCTGCCCACCGGTGACCGCTTCCTGCCATGTCCGGTCCGGTGGAGGAGAATCGACCTCAATTCGTGCGGAGGTATCAGCCGCACCGCCCGGCCCCACCGCGCAAAGGCCACCGCGCAAAGGCCCACCGCGCAAAGGCCACCGCGCAAAGGCCACCGCGTAAGGACCCGCCGCGTAAAAGGCCAACCGCGCGAAGACCCTCCAGGCAAAGGCCCGCCACGTAAAAGGCCCACCGGCGCGGGCGGCGCGCCGGTGGGCCCTGTGGTCCGGGGACTCCTCCTGGGAGCCCCGCCTTACTGCTTCACCTCGATGCTTACTGCTTCACCCAGGTGCTTACGACTTCACCTCGATGCTTACTGCTTCATCCCGATGCTCACGGCTGCACCTCGATGAGGTCGACTCCGAGGAGATCGGCCACGGCGCGCAGCTCGGCGGCACGGTGGCCGGTGCCCAGCGCCCAGTGGTGGGAGATGCCGGTGGCGCTCCAGGCGTCGGTCCACTCCCCGGGGTCGCAGCCGAAGTCGACCCGGGAGGTGGTGTTGCCGATCCGCAGCAGCGGCCCGTCGACGACCTCGCCCTCGGAGACGACGAGGCCGAACCGGCCGTCCGGCCGGTGCAGCAGGCCGAACGCGGTGACGGGGCCGTGCGTGACGTCGAACTCCACCGACACGCCCCAGCCGCGCTTGCCGTGGTAGACGCCCAGCCCGCGCAGCAACGGCCGCTTGGAGCTGATGGCCAGGTGGGCGGGCCCGTCGTGGCCCATCTCGACGTGTCCGCGAGCGAAGTCGAGCGCCTGGAGCTCGGTGAACGAGCCGCCCCCGCCGAGGCGGTCCATGATGAGCATGGCCAGCGAGGTGCGCAGCTCGTACTCCCCGGCCGACGGGACGCCACGGGCGGTGAGCAGCGACGCGCCGAGGATCATCCCGGCGCCGAGCCGCTCGTGGATCTCGCCGTCCAGGCCCCGGTGGTAGTAGGCCAGGCTGTCGAGGGAGAAGTCCTCGACGAGCCGGTCCAGGCCGACCGACACCCGGGCGGCCCAGGAGAAGTCGTCGTCGTTGACCGTGTCGGCCAGCTCGAAGACGTCCCGGGCCAGGTCCATGCGTTCGGTGACCTCGGCGTCGGTGACCTTCTCCACCCGCACCCGCAGGTCGTCGAACTCCAGCACCTCGACGTGGCCGCCGAGGTTCGCCGGGACCAGGGTGAGGTCGGTGGCCACGTCGAGCATGCCCGGGTAGAGGTGGCCCATCAGGCCGTGCCGCCCGCGCCGGAGCGCGGCCCGCACCCCGGCGGCCTTGACCCACCGCCCGATCTTCGCCCAGGCCCGCTCGTCCTCCAGGTAGCCGGAGACCGAGCGGAACGGGATGCCGCAGCGGATGAAGGTGTTGGCCATCTCCGGCAGCGGGCAGGCCCCGCAGTAGGCCAGCCACTGACCGGTGTCGAAGGTGGCGTGGTCCATCGACTCGGTCGGCTGCAGGTTGATCAGCAGCACCGGCGCACCGCTGCGCTGCGCGACCGGGAGCAGCATGGTGGCGGTCATGTAGGTGGTGAGGAAGCCGACGATGATGTCGCAGCCGGCCGCGCGGAGCTTCTCGGCCGCGACGGCGCCCTCCTGGGCGTCGGAGATGAAGCCGACGTCCACCACCTCGCAGCCGAGGGCCCGCATCCGCTCCGAGACGCGCTCGGAGGAATGCTTGAGCTGCGGCAGCAGGTCGGGGAACTGCGGCCAGTAGGCTCCGAGGCCTCCGGCGACGAGCCCCACCTTGGTACGGGGAGCGGTGATCCTGGACAGCTCGGCACGCATGACGTTCTCCTCTAGCCGGGTTACCGGGGAATCTCGGGGTTACCGCAGGAAGGCCGCGGCGACACCGGCGTCGACGGGGATGTGCAGGCCGGTGGTGAGCGACAGCTCCCCGCCGGTGAGGGCGAAGACGGCCGCGGCGATGTGCTCGGGCAGCACCTCGCGCTTGAGCAGGGTCCGCTGGGCGTAGAACTCGCCGAGCTTGTCCTCCGGCACGCCGTAGACCGCCGCCCGGTTGGCGCCCCAGCCGGAGGCGAAGATCCCGGATCCGCGCACGACGCCGTCCGGGTTGACGCCGTTGACCCGGATGCCGTAGCCGCCCAGCTCGGCGGCGAGCAGCCGGACCTGGTGGGCCTGGTCGGCCTTGGCGGCGCCGTACGCGACGTTGTTGGGTCCGGCGAAGACCGCGTTCTTGGAGGAGATGTAGACGATGTCCCCGCCCATGCCCTGGTCGATCATCACGCGGGCGCTCTCCCTGGAGACCAGAAACGAGCCGCGGGCCATCACGTCGTGCTGCAGGTCCCAGTCGGCGACGCTGGTCTCCAGCAGGGACCGCGACAGCGACAGCCCGGCGTTGTTGACGATCAGGTCGACCCCGCCGAAGGCCAGCACCGCCTGCCGGAGGGCCGCGACGACCTGCTCCTCGTCGGTGACGTCCACCTGTACGGCCGTCGCGACGTCCTCGGGCCGGTAGGCCTTGGCGCCGAGCTCGGCGGCGATTTTCTCGGCGGCGGCGAGGTCGCGGTCGGCGACGACCACGCAGGCCCCCTCGGCCGCCAGCCGCCGGGCGGTGGCGGCGCCGATGCCCGACCCACCGCCGGTGACCAGCGCGACCCGGGTGGCCAGCGGCTTCGGCGCGGGCATCCGGCGGAGTTTGGCCTCCTCCAGCTCCCAGTACTCGATGCGGAACTTCTCCGACTCCTCGATCGGCGCGTAGGACGACACCGCCTCGGCGCCGCGCATGACGTTGATCGCGTTGACGTAGAACTCGCCCGCCACCCGCGCGGTCTGCTTGTCCTTGCCGAAGGAGAACATGCCCACGCCGGGGACCAGCACGATCGCCGGGTCCGCGCCGCGCATCGGCGGCGAGTCCGCCGTGGCGTGGCGCCGGTAGTAGGCCGCGTAGTCCTCCCGGTAGGCGGCGTGCAGCTCGCGCAGCCGTACGGCCACCTCTTCGAGGGGCGCGTCGCCGGGCAGGTCGAGCACGAGCGGGGCGATCTTGGTGCGCAGGAAGTGGTCGGGGCAGGAGGTGCCGAGCGCGGCCAGCTCGGGGTGGCGCTCGCGGGACAGGAAGTCCAGGACCTCGGGGGTGGCGGTGTAGTGGCCGACCTGCGGCAGGTCCGTGCTCGCCAGGCCCCTGACGAGGGGGAACAGCGCCGCGGCCCGCTCCCGCCGGGCGGCTTCCGCCAGCGGCTCGCCGATGACCGGGCCGAACGGCTCGGGCCTGCCGTGCTCGGCGAGGTAGGCCTCGGCGGTGCGGATGATGTCCAGCGAGTTGGCCTCACATTCGGCGGAGGTCTCGCCCCAGGCGGTGATGCCGTGGCCGCCGAGGACGCAGCCGATGGCCTGCGGGTTGGCGTCCTTGATCGCGGCGATGTCCAGGCCGAGCTGGAAGCCGGGGCGGCGCCAGGGCACCCAGACCACCCGGTCGCCGAAGATCCGCGTCGTCAGCTCCCGGCCGTCGGCGGCGGTGGCGATCGCGATGCCGGCGTCCGGGTGCAGGTGGTCCACGTGCGCGGCCTCGACGAGGCCGTGCATGGCGGTGTCGATCGACGGCGCCGCGCCGCCCCTGCCGAAGGCGCAGTAGTCGAACGCGGCGACCATCTCGTCCTCGCGCTCCACTCCCGGATACACCTCGGTGAGCGCCCGCAGCCGGTCCAGCCGCAGTACGGCCAGGCCGCCCTCGGTCAGCGTGCCGAGGTCGCCGCCGGAACCCTTGACCCACATCAGGTCCACGTCGGATCCGGTCACCGGATCGACGGCGACGCCCTTGGCCGACGTGTTGCCGCCCGCGAAGTTGGTGTTGCGCGGATCGGAGCCGAGCGCGTGCGACCGCTGCAGCAGCATCTCAACCGGCGAAGTCATGAAATATCCCCCAACGTATGAACAGTGATCTCACGGTGTGCCCTTCCACGTCTCTACCGCGGGCACACCGCCGGGACGGGACGCGGACCTCAGGCGCCCCAGCCCGCCTGGGTGCCGCCGACCCGCTCGGCGGCGATCTTCTCGAAGTACCCGGAACGGGCGTAGGCGGCCATCGGGTCGGGATCGAGGCCCATCTCCTGGCGCAGCTCGGCCAGGAGCGGCCGGACGTCGGTGTTGTAGGCGTCCATCAGCACGGCGTTGGCGGCCAGCACGTCGCCCTCGGCCTGGGCCGCCGCCAGCGCGTCCCCGTCGACCCGCAGCGCCTTGGCCGTGGCCTCCTGGATGTTCATCACCGAACGGATCTGGCCGGGGATCTTCGGCTCGATGTTGTGGCACTGGTCGAGCATGAACGCCACCCCCTGCTCCGGCCCGCCGTGCCGTCCGGAGAGGGCGCCGCCGCGGATCACCTCGTACATGATCCGGAAGAGCTGGAACGGGTCGGCCGCGCCCACCATCAGGTCGTCGTCGGCGTAGAAGCGGGAGTTGAAATCGAACCCGCCCAGCTTGCCCTCCCGGAGCAGGAACGCCACGATGAACTCGATGTTGGTGCCCGGCGCGTGGTGCCCGGTGTCCACCACCACCTGCGCCTTGTCGCCCAGCCGCAGGCAGTGCGCGTAGGCGGTGCCCCAGTCGGGCACGTCGGTCACGTAGAAGGCGGGCTCGAACAGCTTGTACTCCAGCAGGAACCGCTGTCCCTCGCCCAGCCGTCCGTAGACGGCCGACAGCGCCTCGGCCAGCCGGTCCTGCCGGGCGCGGATGTCGTCCTGGCCGGGATAGTTGGTGCCGTCGGAGAACCACAGCTTCAGCGTGTCGGACCCGGTGGCGTCCATGACGTCCACGCACGCCAGCAGGTGGTCCAGGGCCTTGCGCCGCACCGCCGGGTCGGGGTTGGTGACGCTGCCCAGCCGGTAGTCGTCGTCCTGGAAGACGTTGGAGTTGATCGCGCCGATCCGCACGCCCACCTCGGACGCGTGCCGGGCCAGGTCGGCGTAGTCGTCGACCCTGTCCCACGGGATGTGCAGCGCCACCGTCGGCGCGACCCCGGTGAAGGCGTGCACCTGGGCCGCGTCGGCCAGCTTCTCGTAGGGGTCCTGCGGCACGCCCCGCTGGGCGAACACCTTGAACCGGGTGCCGCTGTTGCCGTACGCCCACGACGGGGTCTCGATGGCCTGCGCCCGCAGCGTGGCCCTGATGTCGCTCAAGAAAGGCTCCTCGCCGGGTACGGCGTGCGCCACCAGGGCGCACGCCGTACCCACGTCTTCCGTCAGAAGTCGAACTCGTCGATGTTGTCGGCCTTGAAGACGAACGGCGCGCCGAGGATGACCTCGCCGTCCTTGCCGATCGTGTACTCGCCGAGCTTTCCGGCCGTGAACTTCTCGCCCTCGGCGCCGGTGATCTGTCCCGAGGCGAGCGCCGCGGCGGAGTAGCTGGCCAGGTAGCCCAGGTCCTTGGGGTTCCACAGGGCGAACTGCTGCACGGTGCCGTCCTTGACGAACTCGCGCATCTGGTTCGGGGTGCCGAGACCGGTCAGGGTGATCTTGCCCTTGTACTTGGAGCCGGAGATGTAGCGGGCGGCGGCGGAGATGCCGACCGTGGTCGGGGAGATGATCCCCTTGAGGTCGGGGTAGGCCTGGAGCAGGCCCTGGGTCTCCTGGAAGGACTTCTGGTCGTCGTCGTCGCCGTAGGCGACCTTGACCAGCTTCATGTCCTTGTACTCGGGCTTGGTGAGCTCGTCCTTCATGAAGTCGATCCAGGCGTTCTGGTTGGTCGCGTTGGCCGTCGCCGACAGGATCGCGATCTCACCCTTGCTGTCGATCATGTCGGCCAGCATCTTGACCTGGCTGCGCCCGATCTCCTCGGAGTCGGCCTGGTTGATGAACAGGTTCCGGCAGTCCTTGGCGGCGTCGGAGTCGTAAGCGACGATCTTGATGCCCTTGGACATGGCCTGCTTGAGCGGGCCGCAGACGGCGTTGGCGTCGTTGGCCGCGATCAGGATGGCGTCCTGCCGCTGCTGGATCAGGGTGTTGATGTAGGAGACCTGCGAGGAGGCGGAGGCGTCGGACGGGCCGACCTCCTTGGCCTCACCCTTGTACTCCTTGGCCGCCTCGATGCCCGCCTTGTCGACGATCGTCTCGTACGGGTTGTTGATCTGCTTGGGCAGGAAGGCGATCTTCAGGCCCTCCTTGATCGGCGCGTTCGGGTCGGCCGAGGCGGGCGCGGCGGCCGAGGCCTTCGGGTCGGCGCCCTGCTGGGCGGAGTCCTTGGTGGTGCCCCCGCAGGCCGTGAGCCCGAGCGAGACCAGACCGACCAGGGCCGCCGTCGAGGCGAGCCTCCGTGGAAAAATGAACATCGATGTTCTCCCTCAGGATTCGGGGGGCGGGGGCGACGAGGCGGGTGCCGGGATCCGGCGCCGCCCCACCGCGGCGACGAGCCTCGGAGTGATCACGGAGATGATCAGCAGCAGACCGGTGACGATGGACTGGATCTCGGTCGACACGTCGTTGAGCATGAGCAGGTTGCGGAGCAGCCCGATCAGCAGCACGCCGGCGATGACCCCGCCGAGGGTGCCCCGGCCCCCGTCGAAGTCGACGCCGCCGAGCAGGACGGCCGCGATGACGGCCAGCTCCAGCCCGACGCCGTTGTCGGCGCGGGCGCTGCCGTACCGCAGGGTGTAGACGACTCCGGCGAAGGCGGCGATGGCACCGGACAGCACGAACAGGGTGAGCTTGATCCGCTTGACCCGGATGCCGGCGAACTGCGCCGCCTCCTCCTGGGCGCCGATCGCGAACAGCGAGCGGCCGAAGCCGGTGGCGTGCAGCACCACGCCGGTGACCGCCGCCAGCAGGATGAAGAGCATGACCGGGTACGGGACGGGAGTGCCCGGCACGTCGTTCACGGCGAGGTCGACGTACTGCTGGGGAAACTCGGCGATCGCCCTGTCTCCCAGCACGACGTAGGCCAGGCCCCGGTAGAGGGCCAGCGTGCCGATCGTCACCGCCAGCGAGGGCAGCCCCAGCCGGGTCACCAGCAGCCCGTTGACCAGGCCGCACCCGGCGCCGACCACGATCACCAGCGGGATGATGGACTCGATCGCCCAGCCCGCGTCCCAGAGGCTGCCGACCAGCGCGCTGGACAGGCCGAGCACCGAGGCCACCGACAGGTCCACCTCGGCGGCGACCACCAGCATGGTCATCGCCAGCGCGATCAACGCGATCTCGCCGAGGTCGCCGAGGGCGAAGGACAGGTTGTCGATGCTCGCGAAGCCGGGCGACCCGGCCGAGCCGCCGGCGAAGACGAGCACCAGCAGCATGCCCACCAGCACGTCCCAGCGGAGGAACCGGCCGAGCGAGCCGCGCCCTGTCCCGGCCGGGACGCTCACGCCCTCCGCGGGCTTCGCGGCCGTCACGTCAGGAGCCATGTCGGGCGTTCCTCCTCCGCAGTACCCGCGCGACCCGCAGGGCGAGCAGCCGGTCCACGCTGATCGCCAGGAGCAGCAGCGCGCCGGTGATGGCCTGCTGCCAGAACGGGTTGACCTTGAGCACGACCAGCGCGCTGGTGATCGTGGTGAGCAGCAGCGCGCCGAGTGCCGCGCCGTACACGGTGCCGACACCGCCGGTGATCGCCACGCCACCGACCACGACCGCGCTGACCACCTGGAGCTCCCAGCCGTTGGCGGCGTCGGCGACCACGGTGCCGAACCGGGACAGCCAGAGCACCCCGGCCAGACCGGCGAGGGCGCCGCTGAACAGGTAGGCCCCCATCACGCGGCGCCGCACCGGGATGCCCGCCAGGCCCGCGGCCTCCGGGCTGGAGCCGATCGCGTAGAAGTCCCGGCCCGAGGCGTAGGAGCGCAGGTAGTAGCCGACGGCCAGCATCACCACGACGGCGATCACCGGCAGGTACGGGACGCCGAGCACCGTGCCGTTGCCCAGCGCCAGCAGCGCCGGGGGCAGGTCGACGGCGTTGATCTGCCGGCCGTGCGCGATGAGGTGGTCGAGCCCCTGGATCACGTACAGCGTGCCGAGGGTCACCACCAGGGCCGGAACCCGGCCGAAGCTGACCAGAAGACCGTTGACCAGGCCGCAGAGCGCGCCGATCGCGACACCCAGCACGACCGCGAAGACGACGCCCCGACCGTGGTCGGCGGCCAGGAAGTCACCGGTGGTGAAGGCCACCAGGCCGACGACCGAACCGGCGGACAGGTCGATGTTGCGGGTGATGACCACGACGGACTGGCCGACGGCCAGCAGCACCAGGATGGAGGCGTTGAGGAAGATGTCCTTCATGCCCTGGCCGGACAGGAAGTTGCCGTTGACGCCCGCGGTCACCGCGACCAGGACGGCCAGCGCGGCCACGATGCTCAGCTCGCGGGCCCGGAAGACCAGGTCCACCACGCCCCGGCTGCTCCGCCCGGCGGTGACGGCGCTCACGCGCTCTCCTCCGTTCCGCCCCGCGGGAACGCCCCGCGTCTCCGCGGGGGCTCCGGAACCACCGGCCGTACGACCGGTGTGCCGTGCCCGCCGCCTGTCTCGCCGCGCTCGATCACGAGGCCCTCCCGGTCGCTGCGGTCATCACGCTCTCCTCGGTCGCCCGATCCCGCGGGATCTCGGCGACCAGCCGCCCCTCCTGCATGACCAGCACCCGGTCGGCCATGCCGAGCACCTCGGGCAGGTCGGAGGAGATCATCAGTACGGCGAGCCCGTCGGCGGCCAGCTGGGACAGCAGCCGGTGGACCTCGGCCTTGGTGCCCACGTCGATGCCGCGGGTGGGCTCGTCGATGATGAGCACCTCGGGCCGGGTGGACAGCCACTTGCCCAGCACGACCTTCTGCTGGTTGCCGCCGGACAGCACGTTCACCGCGTCCGACAGCCGGTTGAACTTGAGCTGGAGCCGGATCGCCCAGTCCCGGGCGCGGTCCCGCTCGGCGGCCCGGGAGATCACCGGACCGCGGCGCAGCGTCTTCAGGCCGGTGAGGCCGATGTTGCGCTCGATCGACTGGTCCATCACCAGGCCCTGCTGCCGCCGGTCCTCGGGGACCAGAGCCAGACCGGCGGCCATCGCGGCGGTCGGGGAGGCGGCCGGCAGCCGCCTGCCGTTCACCTCGACGGTCCCGGCGTCCCAGCGGTCCACACCGAAGATCGCGCGGGCGACCTCGCTGCGCCCCGCCCCCACCAGCCCGGCGAGCGCCACGATCTCGCCCCGCCGTACCTCGAAGGAGACGTCGGTGAACACGCCTTCACGGGTGAGCCGCCCGACCCTGAGCGCCACCTCCCCGACCGTGGTCTCCTGCTTGGGGTAGAGGGTGTCGAGGTCACGGCCGACCATCCGGCGGATCAGGTCGTCGTGGGTGAGCCCGGCCACCGGCTCGCTGGCGATCCAGCCGCCGTCGCGCAGCGTGGTGACCCGCTGGCAGAGCTCGAAGATCTCGTCCAGCCGGTGGGAGATGAACAGCACCGCGCAGCCCTGCTCACGCAGCGCCTTGACCACGTTGAAGAGCCGGGCGACCTCGTTCCCGGAGAGCGCCGCGGTGGGCTCGTCCATGACGAGCACCCGGGCGTCCCGGGAGAGCGCCTTGGCGATCTCGACGAGCTGCTGGTCGGCGATGGACAGGCCGCGGGCCGGCTGCTCGGGGTCGAGTGCCACACCGAGCCGGGTGAACAGCTCGGTGGCCCTGGCGTGCATCGTCGCGCGGTCGATGCGGCGGAGCGCGGCCCGGGGCTGGCGGCCGATGAAGATGTTCTCGGCGACCGACAGGTCGGGGAACATCGTGGGCTCCTGGTAGATCACCGCCACACCCGCCTGCTGGGCGTCGGCGGGGTTGTGGAACTCCACCGGCTCGCCGTCCAGGAGGACCTGCCCGGTGTCCGGGCGGTGCACGCCCGCCAGGGTCTTCACCAGGGTGGACTTCCCGGCCCCGTTCTCCCCGGCGAGGGCGTGCGCCTCGCCGGCGAACAGCTGGAGGGAGACCTCGCGCAGCGCCCGCACGGCGCCGAACGCCTTGCTCACCCCGGCCAGGGCCAGGACCGGAGGGGCCTGTTCGGGGGGCGACCCGAGCGGCGCCTCCCCTCTGCCCGGTTCACTCACCGCGCCACACCCCTTCCCTGACCTAAAAACGTTTTAGAGAGTTGACGGGACGCTAAACCGAGGATCCGGCCATGTCAATGGGGCATGAAGGGCCCGTTTCCAATGCGTTACGTCCCCCATCAGGGACGGAGTGGCGGACCGGTCCGCGGCGTGTTTGGATAAGGTCGCCGCCAGACCGCCTAACACGTTTTAATAGAGACCGATCCGAGGAGGGTGGTTGGGGACTGTCAGCATCAAGGAGGTCGCCCGGCTCGCACGGGTGTCTCCCGGCACGGTCTCAAACGTGCTCAACCGGCCGGAGCGGGTGGCCCCCACGACCCGGGAGCGCGTCCGGCAGGCGATCCGCGAGCTCGGCTTCGTCCGGCACGGCTCGGCGTCGACGCTGCGCGCCGGGCACAGCCGGACCATCGGGCTGTCGGTCATGGACATCGGCAACCCGTTCTTCACCGACGTCGCGGCCGGAGCCGAGGACGTCGCCAGCGACCTCGGCTACGCGGTGATCCTCGGCAACTCGGCCGGTACCCGGTCCAAAGAGGAGCGCAACCTGCTCGTCTTCGCCGAGCAGCGGGTGCGCGGCGTGCTCATCACCCCCTCGGACGAGGCCCTCGGGCCGCTCGACGGCCTACGCGAACGCGGCATCAGCGTGGTGCTCGTCGACCATCCCGCGCACCGGCCCGACCTGTGCTCGGTGACCGTCGACGACGTGGCGGGCGGCCGGCTGGCCGTCGCCCACCTGCTCGATCTCGGCGTACGGAGGATCGGCTACCTCACCGGCCCGCGGACCATCCGGCAGTGCCTGGACCGGGGGCGCGGCGCCGGCCAGGCCCTGGCCGCCGCGGGCCTGGACCCCGAGACCGTCCTGGAGACGATGGAGGCGCCGGCCATGACCGCGCGGGCCGGACAGGAGGCGGCAGAGAGGCTGATCGCCTCCGGCCGGCTCCCCGAGGCGATCTTCTGCGCCAACGACCTGCTCGCCCTCGGCGTGCTCCGGGGCCTGCTCCAGGCCGGGGTCGGCGTGCCCGGCGACGTGGCCCTGATGGGCTACGACGACATCGACTTCGCGGCGGCCTCGGCGGTGTCGCTCAGCTCGGTCCGGCAGCCCACCTACCGGCTCGGGCAGATCGCCGCCGAGCTGCTGCTGGAGGAGTGCGGCGACCCCGGCGCGCACGCGCACCGGCAGATCGTGTTCCAGCCCGAGCTGGTCGTCCGCGAGTCCACCGGCGGGCCGGGCAGGACCGCGGCGACCACCCGACGACGAGCGTTGACTTGCTCCCCGGCGCCGAAACCCAGGGACTCCACGCTCAAGGAGATTCGATGAACGTTTACGCGGCGGTCGACCTCGGCGCCTCCAGCGGGCGGGTGATGACCGCGCGGATCGACGGCGGGCGGGTGCGCCTCACCGAGGTGCACCGGTTCGCCAACCGCCCGGTCCGGGTCGGCGGCACCCTGCACTGGGACATCCTCGCCCTGCACCGGGGTGTCCTGGACGGGCTGCGCGAGGCCGGGCCGGTCGACTCGGTCGGCATCGACTCCTGGGCGGTCGACTACGGCCTGCTCGACGGCGCCGGAAGGCTCATCGGCAACCCGGTGCACTACCGCGACGAGCGGACCGCCGGGATCATGGAGCGGGTGGCCGCCGAGGTAGGGGCCGACGCGCTCTACCAGGCCGGTGGCCTGCAGTTCCTGCCGTTCAACACGGTCTACCAGCTGCTCGCCGAGCCGGACCTCGACCGCGCCGAGACGCTGCTGATGATCCCGGATCTGCTGACCCACTGGCTGACCGGCTCCGTCGGCGCGGAGGCCACCAACGCCTCCACCACCGGGCTGTACGACGTGCGGACCGGCGGCTGGGCCAGAGAGCTGACCGAACGGCTGGGCCTGCCCGCCAGGATCCTCCCGGAGCTGCGGCAGCCGGGAGCCGCCGCCGGGACGCTCCGCGCCGAGGTCGCCGCGGAGACCGGGCTGCCCGGCTCGACCCCGGTCACCGCGGTGGCCTCGCACGACACCGCCTCGGCGGTCGCGGCGGTGCCGGCCGACACCGACCGGTTCGCCTACATCTCCTCCGGAACCTGGTCGCTCGTCGGCCTCGAACTCCCCCGGCCCGTCCTGACCCCGCAGAGCCGCCTGGCCAACTTCACCAACGAGGGCGGCCTGGACGGCACCATCCGCTACCTGCGCAACGTGATGGGCCTGTGGATCCTGCAGGAGTGCATGCGCGCCTGGGGCGATTCCGACCTGGCCGGGCTGCTCGCCGCCGCCGCGCAGGCCCCGCCGTTCCAGGCGGTGTTCGACCCCGACGACCCGGCCTTCCTGCCGCCCGGCGACATGCCAGCCCGGATCGCCGCGTTCTGCGAGCGCACCGGCCAGCGGCCCCCGGCCGGCCGGGCCCAGGTCGTGCGGTGCGTGATGGAGAGCCTCGCCCTCGCCTACCGCCGGGCGGTCCGCGACGCCGTACGGCTCAGCGGCCAGGAGGTGGAGGTCGTGCACGTGGTCGGCGGTGGCGCCCGCAACACGCTGCTCTGCCAGATGACCGCCGACGCGACCGGCCTGCCGGTGGTCGCCGGCCCGGTGGAGGCCGCCGCCCTGGGCAACGCCCTGGTCCAGGCCCGCGCCCAGGGCGTGGTCTCCGACATCCGCGCCCTCGTACGGCAGGGCGAGCGGCTCGTCACCTACCACCCCAAGGGCGAGGAGGAGTCGTGGGCCCGGGCCGAAGCCCGGCTCCCCGGCCGCTGAACGACGCGTCCCGGCCCTTGCGCCGACGGGTCGGCGGGTTGGCGGGTCAACGGGTCGGCGGACCGGTCAGTGGACCGCCTCCCTGACGGACGGCTGGTCGAACTGGGTCCGGTAGAGCTCCTCGTAACGGCCGCCGGCGGCGAGGAGATCGGTGTGCGTGCCGCGCTCCACGATCCGCCCGTCCTCGATCACGAGGATGAGGTCCGCGGCCCGGACGGTGGAGAGCCGGTGCGCGATCACCACCGAGGTCCGCCCGGCCAGCGCCTCGCCCAGCGCCTCCTGCACCGCCGCCTCCGAGGTGGAGTCCAGGTGAGCGGTGGCCTCGTCGAGGATCACCACCCTGGGGCGCGCCAGCAGCAGCCGCGCTATCGTCAACCGCTGGCGCTCTCCGCCGGAGAGCCGGTATCCGCGTTCGCCGACGACGGTGTCCAGGCCGTCGGGCAGCGCCTCGACGAGGTCGACGAGCCGGGCGCGGCGCAGCACCTCCCACAGCTCCTCCTCCGGCGCCCCCGGCCGGGCCAGCAGCAGGTTCGCGCGGATCGACTCGTGGAACAGGTGCCCGTCCTGCGTCACCATCCCGAGCGTCTCGCGGATCGAGTCGGCCGACAGGTCCCGGACGTCCACCCCGGACAGGCGCACGGCGCCCTCCTCGGCGTCGTAGAGCCTCGTGACCAGCTGCGCGATCGTCGACTTCCCCGCGCCCGACGACCCCACCAGCGCCACCATCTGCCCCGGCTCGGCACGGAACGACACCCCGTGCAGCACCTCGACGCCGCCGCGCGTGTCCAGGGTCGCGACCTCCTCCAGCGACGCGAGCGACACCTTGTCCGCGGACGGGTAGCCGAACCGCACCGCGTCGAACTCCACCGACACCGGCCCCTCGGGCACCCGCCGGGCGTCCGGCTTCTCGGTGATCAGCGGCTTGAGGTCCAGCACCTCGAAGACCCGCTCGAAGCTCACCAGCGCGCTCATCACCTCCACCCGCGCACTGGCCAGGGCGGTCAGCGGAGCGTAGAGGCGGGTGAGCAGCAACGCCATCGCGACGACGGCGCCCGGCTCCAGCTGCCCCCTCAGCGCGTAGAACCCGCCGAGACCGTAGACGACGGCGAGGGCGAGGGCCGAGACCAGCATCAGCGCGGTGACGAACACCGACTGCACCATCGCGGTGCGCACCCCGATGTCGCGCACCCGCCGGGCCCGCGTGAAGAACTCGGCCGACTCGTCGGCGGGCCGGCCGAAGAGCTTCACCAGCGTCGCCCCGGGCGCCGAGAACCGCTCCGTCATCTGCGTGCTCATCGCCGCGTTGTGGTTGGCCGACTCGCGTTCGAGCCGCGCCAGCCGGGTGCCCATCCGCCGCGCGGGCAGGACGAACACCGGCAGCAGCACCAGGGCGAGCAGGGTGATCTGCCAGGAGGTCCCGATCATCACGATGAGCGTGAGCACGAGCGTCACGAGGTTGCCGACCACGCCGGAGAGGGTGTCGCTGAAAGCCCGCTGCGCGCCGATGACGTCGTTGTTCAGCCTGCTGACCAGCGCGCCGGTGCGGGTGCGGGTGAAGAAGGCGATCGGCATGCGCTGCACGTGGTCGAAGACCGCGGCGCGCAGGGCGAGGATCAGGCCCTCACCGATGCTCGCCGACAGCCACCGGGTCACCAGCCCGAGCCCGGCCTCCGCCACCGCGATGACGGCGATGAGCGCCGCGAGCCTGACGACGACGTCCACCGCCGCGCCGTTGACGATCGCGTCGATGACCCGGCCGGCGAGCACGGGGGTCGCCACCGCCAGCGCCGCCGTCACGACGCTGAGCAGCAGGAACCAGATCAGCAGTCGGCGGTGGGGCCGGGCGAACACGGCGATGCGCCGCAGCGCGGCCATGGAGAACGGCCGTCGCTCCTCCTGCGCGTTCATCGCGTGGTACAGCGATGTCCACGCGGTCACTTCCATGTCCATCGCGTTGTCTCCGAGGTCTGGGGGATGGTCTCCGACGATCCCACGGAGCACCGACAGAATCCGGGGTGCCGCGGACCGTCTCCGCGGACACGGCGGATCACGCCGGATGGCCGTGGCGATCGTCACGGTCGCCGCGATCACGTTCCGCGCCGCCGTGGGAGGTCCACTGGGGAGCCACGGCGTCGCCGGCGTTCCCGGACGGCGACCTAAGAGGAGACTAAGACCTCAACATAGCTTGAGGTCAACCTCCGCCGCCGGCGCCCCGACGGCCGGGGCAGCCGGAAGACCCGCACCACGACGGCTGAGCCGGCCCAGACAGCCGAAAGGCCCGCCCCCACCGGGAGGCGAGCCCATGGATCCGCTCGGCGGGCGCGGCGAGACCTCTCGTCCGAGCCCCGGACGAGGGGGCCGAGGCCACAGCCGCCACGGGCGCGGTGATTCCAGGACCGCGGACTCGGGGACGGCCGCGGTCTCCGGAACCTCACACCCCGCTACGTCCTGCCGGTCAGGACGTCACCGCGCACTGCCCTCTGTCCTTCTTGACGGGTCCCTCCGCGTTCGGGCGCACGTCGAAGTCGAAGATCTCGGTGGGCAGGTAGAGCGAGCAGCAGGCGTTGGGGATGTCGACGATGCCGCTGATCCGGCCCTCGATGGGCGCCGACCCGAGGAGCAGGTAGGCCTGCTCGCCCGTGTAGCCCCACTTCTTGAGGTATTCGATGGCGTTGAGGCAGGCTCGCCGGTAGGCCACCGTCGCGTCGAGGTAGTAGTTCGTGTTCGTGTCGTGGTCGACCGAGATGCCGATGAACGACATGAACTCCGAGTACCGCGGCTCGACGTTGCCGGGCATGAAGATCGGGTTGGTGGTGACGCCGTACTTCTCCATGCCGCCCTTGATGAGGTCCACGCGGAAATCGATGAAGCCCCCCATCTCGATCGCCCCGCAGAAGGTGATCTCGCCGTCACCCTGGCTGAAGTGCAGGTCCCCTCCCGAGAGCTTGGCGTCCTTCACGTGGACGGGGTAGAAGACGCGTGCCCCGCGCGTGAAGTTCTTGATGTCGTGGTTGCCGCCGTTCTCCCGTGCGGGAACGGTGCGGGCCCCCTCCCTGGCGATCCGGTCGGCCACGTCGCCGGTCGCCGTTCCGGCGAGGGCGTTGTCACGCAGCGGCGGCAGGCCCAGGGCCGGGACCCGGTCGGGGTCGGTGTCGATGAGAGCCTGCTCGCGCTGGTTCCAGCTGGCCAGCAGCTCCGCCGACGGCGCCGTGCCGAACAGCCCGGGGTGGGTGATGCCGGCATACCGGATGCCGGGCAGGTGGCGAGACGTCGCGTATATGCCGTGGAAATCCCAGATCGCCTTGTAGGCGTCCGGGAAGTAGTCGGTCAGGAAGCCGCCGCCGTTCACCTTGGCGAACACCCCGGTGTAGCCCCAGCCCTGGCCCGGCGCGTCGCCGATCTGCTGGGGCACCGGACCGAGGTCGAGGATGTCGACCACCAGGAGATCTCCCGGCTCCGCTCCCTCCACCCCGATGGGGCCGCTCAGCATGTGCGCGACGGTGAGGTCGACGTCTCGCACGTCGTTGGCCGAGTCGTCGTTGTGTAACTGCGCGTCGGTCCACTCACGGCATTCGACGCGGAACTCGTCCCCGGGCCGCACCATGGCGACCACGGGTATGTCCGGATGCCACCGGTTGTGGCCTGGCACGGCCTGGTCACGCATCGACTTCGACTGGTCGACGCTGAACACGACTTCTGGCATGACGGTTACTCCTCTTGGATCGGATACGCGGTGATCGGGCGTCGGCGGGTCGCATCACCTCCTCCCCGCAGCGGTCCTCACCGGCCCGCCGGGAACGGTTGGCGGGCGGGCTAGTGGGCGGCGATCGTCTCACCGCCGGCGGGCCCCGCCCGGCTGGAGAGCGCCCCCCGCTTCCTCGTCAGCGGCCAGAGCGCGCCGAACACCACCACGCCGAACACCAGCAGGAGGGTCGCGATGACGTTCTGGTTCCAGCGCTGCCAGTAGCCGATGAGGATGAGGAACGCCGGGATGGCCGCCGTGACCCATCCCTCGATCGCCGTCACCCAGCCCGTGTAAGTGGTCAGGTGATCGAGCTTCAACCCCAGCAGCAGGAAGAACAGCAGCCACAGGAACGACCAGTAGAGCCAGATGACGGCGAAGGGCCTGTCATTGAGGACCCGGAAGTTCGCGAACGCGTAGCCGAGCGCCATGATCGCCACGAACAGCGAGAAGTAACCGATCCCGGTGGTGTCGAACCCACCGAGCAGGCCGATCCCCACATACAGGTAGGTGAACCCGAACAGGAAGATCCCCGACGCGTTGAGGATCACGTCCGGCCTGCCGTTGGCGGTGATGATCAACACGGTGGGCGTGATCACCTGCAGCGCTCCGACGAAGAGGTTGAAGATGCCCGCGGCCCGCGGATCGACCTTTCCCAGGAGCATCAGCCCGTTGATGAACAGCACCGCGCCGACGTAGAGCAGTCCGACTGCTCCCATCCGTGACACCCCCTAGTGTCGGTGATGGGAATTCAAGATGGGCAACGTGATCCGTCTACGCCATGCGGTGACACGACCGTGCCCATGACCGTGTCAGCCGTGAAGGC
Organism: Streptosporangium canum; assembly: GCF_900113865.1. GTDB lineage: Bacteria > Actinomycetota > Actinomycetes > Streptosporangiales > Streptosporangiaceae > Streptosporangium > Streptosporangium canum. The sequence goes on from NZ_FOQY01000016.1 coordinate 26,001, forward strand.
GGCTGGAGGCCGGCTTTCGCCGAGCTCCAGGCCTCGCCGGGGGGACGTATATGGACATGTTGTGCCGTGTTCCGCCGCTCACGGACGCGGCAGGCGCGCCAGTGCCGGATGCGGTGGCCGTGGAGGGCGCCGGCCGGGGACACCGGAGACGACGTCGGGCGAATCCCGGCTCCGCTCGTCGCGATCGAGCGCGGCGGACAGCGCCGGGTGCACCCGGGAGAAGCCCGGCGGGGAGAAGACCCGAGGGGCGCCGCGCCCGCACGTGGAGCAGTCATGAGACACCGGCGCGGTCCCCATAGGCAGCCGGACATCGAACCGTCCGCAAGCCTGACAAAGATATTCATAGGTTGCCATAGGCACCTCCACTCCGCCTGCCCGGGAACGGAGCCATGCGTGCCCGGCTCTCCGGCTGGCGGGACCACGGATCCGCGACGGATCGGGTCGACAATTCTGGACTACCTGAAGCCAACCGGCCTGTCAAGACCCGAACAGGAGAGCCCCCACGACGCCCCGGCACCCATGAAGAGGAACATAACCGCAGGTCAGACACGCTTTGGCGGCCGGCTCCGCCAGGGCCTCGCGGGAGGCTCTCCGGTTCGGGTGGAAACGCTTTCCCGGGCGGGTCGTCGTCCGTTTCTCCGACCCGCGCAAGCCGACAAGCACTCTCATTCCCCCTTCGGGAGGCTGATCCTTGGAGTTCCCCCTTCGGGAGGCTGATTCTTGGAGAAGCGGAGGTCAGCTTGGCGAAGCGGAGGTCAGAGGGAGGGCGCCTGCCGGAGGGGGACAGCGGTGGAGACGGCCGCCCGGTTCCGTTCCGCCCAGCGTACGGCCGGCCCCATGGCGGAGCCGGCCAGCAGGAACAGGCCGCCCAGCAGGAGCCAGCCCGGCGGACCCCAGGTGATGATCAACGTGGTGAGCAGGAGGGGGCCGAGCATCCTCGCGACGGCCGTGCCCGCGCCGAAGAAACCCTGATACTGGCCCTGCCTGTCCTGCGGGGCCAGGTCGAACCCGACCTCCCAGGCACCGGCGGCGTGCATCATCTCGCCGAGCACCTGCAGGCAGGCGGCCACGAGCAGGGCGGCTCCGGCGGCCCACGCCGAGGATCCGGCCGCCGACAGCGCGAACACCACGCACGAGGCGAGCATCACCAGGCCCGCCTGCCGTACGGACCGGGAGGCGGTGCTCAGGCCGGTCACCCGCCGGGCCACCCGCACCTGGAAGAGCACCACGCTCAGCGTGTTGAGCACCAGCAGCGCCGAGACCGTCCAGCTCGGCGCCGCGGTCCGCTGCACGATCCACAGCGGGATCACCAGGCTGAGGAGGGGCATGTAGAGCAGCATGATCATGTTGAGGAGGGAGATCAGGGCATAGGGCCTGTCCCGGAGCACCGCCAGGGCCGGTTCACCGGCCGGGGCGGGGGGCGAGGGCGGCACGGCGGGGAGCCGGAGCAGCACCAGGGCGGAGACCAGGAAGCTCAGGGCGTCCATCGCGAAGACCGCCAGATACGCCTGCCGGGTGTCGAGGTGCAGGGCCAGCCCGCCGAGCGCCGCGCCGACCGCCAGCCCCGCGTTCACCGTCGCCTGCAGATGGGCCCGGACCCCGGTCCGCCGCGCCTTGTCCACCAGCCCGGCGAGCAGCGCCTGCCGGGCGGCCCCGAGCCCGCACTGGCAGCAGGCGTAGAGGCAGGCGACCAGGATGAACAGGGCGAAGGACGTGACGGACAGGAACGAGCCGACCGCCGCGCCGGTCGCGACGGCGAGCAGCGCCGCCGTGCCCCGGGCGCCCCACCGGTCGGCGAGATGCCCGAGCGGGACCCCCGCCACGGACCCGAGGGCCCAGCCGAGGGTCAGGGCGAAACCGACCTGGGTCGGGGAGAGCCCCACGATCCGGGTGAAGTACAGCGCCGAGCACACGTAGTACGCGCCGTCCCCGAAGGCGTTGGCCAACTGAGCCAGGGCGAGAACCCGGGGCGGGCCGGAGGGCGGGAGGATCCTGCTGGACATGTGGCTCCTTGGTCATCACCGCTGAGCCGGGTGATGCGGACGCCGTCACCGCGTCCCGCTCCTCGCCCGCCGTGAGCGCCGTACGGCTCACACCCCGCTGTGCAGCTCACACCCTAGGAAGCGGGCCGGCCCCTCCATAAGAGCCAAAATCCAGCGGATCGACTGGGCCACTTCGGCCGGGTCCGAGCCGGGTCCGAGCCCGATCCGAGCCGGGTCCGAGCCGGGTCCGAGCCGCCGCCGGGGACGGCGGCGGCCCGGCCGCGTGACTATCGGGCCTGCTCCAGCAGCTTCTCGGTCCCGACGAGACGCACGCATACGGTCAGACCGGCGATGGCGAGCTCCACCTCGTCCAGCTCCGGGTAGGTGGGCGCGATGCGGATGGTGCTGTCACGGGGGTCGTCGCCGTACGGGTGGGTGGCGCCCGCGGGGGTCAGCGCGATGCCCGCCTCCGCGGCCCGGCTCACCACCTGGCGCGCGCAGCCCTCCAGCACGTCGAGACCGATGAAGTAGCCGCCCGCGGGGTTGGACCAGGACGCCAGGCCGGTGCCGCCCAGTTCCTTGGTGAGGATCAGGTCCACCGCGTCGAACTTCGGCCGGATCAGCTCCCGGTGGCGGCGCATGTGCTCCAGGACGCCGTCCTCGTCGCGGAGGAACTCCACGTGGCGGAGCTGGTTGATCTTGTCGGGGCCGATGGTCCCCTTGGCCATGTGCCCGAGCAGCCAGGCCACGTTGGCCGGGGACGAGCCGAAGAAGGCGACGCCGCCGCCACTGAAGGTGATCTTCGAGGTGGAGCCGAAGACGAAGGCGCGGTCGGGGTTGCCGTTCTCCCCGCACAGCGCCAGCAGGTCGGCGATCTCCACCGGCGTGTCCGTGAGGTGGTGCACGGCGTAGGCGTTGTCCCAGAAGATCCGGAAGTCCGGCGCGGCGGCGGGCATGGCCGCCAGGCGGCGCACCGTCTCGTCGCTGTAGGAGACACCGCTGGGGTTGCTGTACTTCGGCACGCACCAGATCCCCTTGACCTGGGGGTCTTCGAGCACGAGCCGCTCCACGACGTCCATGTCGGGGCCCTCGGCGGTCATCGGCACGGGGATGAGCTCGATGCCGAACCGCTCGCACAGGGCGAAGTGGCGGTCGTAGCCGGGGACCGGGCACAGGAACGCGATCCGCGGCTCCTCCACCCACCGGCGCTCGGCGCCGGGCACCCGGCCGAGCAGGGCGTGAACGATGGAGTCGTGCATCAGCGAGAGGCTGGAGTTGCCCGCGGCGATCAGCTGACCGGCGGGCACCTGCAGCAGGCCGCCGAACATCTCCCGGATCTCGGGGAGGCCCTGCAGCCCCCCGTAGTTACGGCAGTCGGTGCCGTCCGCGGCGGTGTGCCCGCCGGGAAGGGTCAGCAGGGCGGAGGCCAGGTCGAGCTGCCTGCCCGACGGCTTGCCCCGGGTGAGGTCGAGGGAGAGGCCTCGCTGGACGAGCGCGTCGTAGTCGCGCAGGGCGCGATCGCGCTGCGCGGTCAGCTCGTCGAGGTTCAGGGCCGAAAAGCTCACGGGGTTTCCTTCGCCTGCAGATCGCGGGTGGACGTCGTCGCGGATGGCCTTTGAAGAATAGAAGACCTCCGGGCGCGACCGGAAACCGGCCCACGGCCGGACCGCATGTCCCGGAAGCCCGCCCGGCATGTCCGCGAAGCCTGCCCGGCCGTGGCCACCGCCGTAAGATCCGGGTATGGCGGAGGTCATGGTTAGGGACGGGACATGGACGTTCGACGGCGAGATCCTGCGGATCGTGCCCAGCCGCGATCGAGGTGTGAACAAGCTGCGGCAGCTCCTGGGCGAGGTGGCGGTCCCGCTGGCCGCGGTGGCCGGCATCGCCTATGAGCCCGGCAAGAAGGGCGGGCGGCTGCGGCTGCGGCTGCGGGAGGGCGCCGACCCGTTCACCCAGGCCTCGCGCGGGCGGATCTCCGACTCGGCCGACCCCTACCAGCTGGCCGTCGACGCCGGCCGCACCGGCGTCGCCGAGTACTTCGTCGACGAGGTGCGCAACGCCCTGGTGATCGAGCAGGTGCCCGACGGGCCCAGCGACCGCTACCTGATGCCCGGCCCCGGGGTGCCGCTGGCCGTGGCGGGAGGCGACGGCACCGCGACGTTCGACGGCGAGTCGTTCCGCATCGAGTGGAACTGGGCGGTCGAAGGGGCCAAGAGGTCGGCGGGCTCCCAGCGGTTCCCGCTGAAGGACCTGGTCGGCGTGGAGTGGATCCCGTCCGCCGGTCTGGAGAACGGGCACCTCCGATTCACCATCAGGGGCTCGATGCACAAGCTGGCCCCCAAGCACGACCCGCACTGCCTGCTCCTGTGGGGCCTGGAGAAGGAGACCCGGACGGCCGCGCTGTTCGTCGCCGCCGTCCTCGCCCGGCTGCCGCACCCCTCCGGCGCCGCGGAGCCGCAGCCCGCCCTCGACGCCCCCGCACCGGCGGCCCCCGCCGCCCCCGCCGGTGGCGACGACGACCCGGACGCGCTCCTGCGCCGCCTGCGCGAGCTCGGCGACCTGCACCGGGACGGCGTGCTCACCGAGGAGGAGTTCACCGTCGCCAAGCAGGCGCTGCTCCGGCGCTTCTGAGCGGGACCGGCCAGGCGCCTGCGAGCGGGACCGGTCCCGCGTTCCCGTCAGGCACCGCTCCGGCGCTTACGGCCGGGAACGGCCCGGGAGCCTCCCGGACGGGGCCGGCCAGGTGCTCGCGAGTGCCCGGCGGCCGGACACGGCCTAACGGCACTGGGCGAGCATGACGGCCTTGTCGGCCCTGGTGACCGGCAGGCCGTACTTCAGGGAGACCTGGGCGAAGCGCACGACATAGGCGCAGCGGATCCGGCGCAGCGGCGGGAGCCACGAGGCCGGGCCCGAGCCGCCCTTGGCCTGGTTGGCGTCGCCGTACACGGGGATCAGGTTGAGCGGGTCGTTGGCGATCCGCATCCGCTTGGCCATCGGCCAGCGTGAGACGCCCATCCGCCACCCGTAGGACAGCGGGACCACGTGGTCGACCTGGACCTGGTCCGCCCGCTGCTTGCGCCAGCGGATCGTCCTGCCGGTGTAGGGGTCGCGCAGACTCATCGCGATGACGACGCAGTCCGACCCACGGCGGTATCTCACCTGCTCGCCGTCCCGGGCGAGCAGGTCGTTGCGGGTGCCGCAGCCGTTGCGCGCGTACGGCACGCCTCTCGCCGTGTCCGCCCAGTTGGCCCCGTACCGGGCCCGCGTGTAGCCGGTCTTCGGCCCCATCCCCCTGACCCGCAGCCTCTTGATCAGCCTGAGCGCCGCGATCCTGTCACGCGCCGACCGGACCGGGGCCAGGCCCGGCCGGGTGCCGCGCGGATTGTCCAGCGGGGCGGCTCTGGCCCGGCTCTCAGGAGCGGCTCTCGCCCTGCTGTCCGCCGGGCTCACCAGTGAGAACATCACCGCGGCGCCCAGAACGACAGTGACCACCCCCCGCGTGCTCACCCATGCCTCCACAAAGGATTACGGGCCAAGACATAACTGATCCCCGCAATTCCCTTGGTTTAACATCGATCGCTGTGACCCGTCGTTCACACCCCCGTCACCCGGACGGGAAACCTCCGGCGGCCGGCTAGAGCCAGCCCTTCTTCTTGAAGATCAGATAGAGGATGGAGGAGGCCACGAGGATGGCGGCGGTGGAGGTCCAGAAGCCGAGCGGCTGGCTGAAGCCGGGATACGGCACGTTCTGGCCGTAGAATCCGGTGATCATCGTGGGCACCGCGATGATGGCCGCCCAGCTCGTGATCTTCTTCATGATGTCGTTGAGCCTGAACCCCTGCTGGTTGATGTGGGCCTCGCGGACGTTGCCCACCAGCTCCCGCAGGGAGTCGGTCCACCCGGCGGCACGCAGCGTGTGGTCGTAGAGGTCCTGGTAGTAAGGGGTCAGCGCGGGATCGAGCATCTCCACGCCCTTGCGGAGCAGGCTGCCCACGACCTCGCGCATCGGCACCGCCAGCCGCCGGAACCGCACCAGGCTCTTGCGCATCTCGTAGGTCTGACGCTGGATGTGCAACCGGTCGGCGTCGTTGTCCTCGAAGAGGTCGTCCTCCAGCGCCTCGACCTTGTCGTCGATCACCTGCAGCACGTCGAAGTAGCCGTCCACCACGTAGTCGAGCAGGCCGTGCAGCAGGTACGGCACGCCGTACCTGGCCATCTCGGCGTTGGCGTCCCAGCGCCTGATCACCGCGTCGATGTCGAAGTTCGGGCTCTCCCTGACGGTGACCAGGGCGTTCTTGGTGACGAAGATCGATATCTCGGTGAGTTCGAGGCGCTTGCCCACCAGCTTGGCACCGTAGACGGTGATGAACAGGTGGCTGTCGTAGGTGTCCAGCTTGGGACGCTGGTCACTGTGGAGGGCGTCCTCGACGGCGAGCCGGTGCAGGCCGAGCTCCTCGCTGATCTTCCCCAGATCCGCGGACGAGGGCGAGCACAGGTCGAACCACACCACGACGGACGGGTCTCCGATGTGATCGGAGACGTCGTCGATGGGGAAACCCTCGGCCTTCAGGACGCCGTTGCGGTAAAGGCGAGTGCGGTCCATGTCCGCCACAGTAGCCCGAGGCCCGTGGGGCTGAGCGATCTCCGCCACGTTTTCCGCCGACCGCCCGCGGCCGGTGAATAATCCGGCGGTTGCGGGGCAGCAGCGGTTACGCCAACAGACGCAGCCCGAGATGAGGTCACATGATAGTGCTGGGACTCCTCCTGATCATACTCGCGGGCGCGGCCGTGGTCGCGGTCTCCTGGGACGAGGCCGCCACAGCCACCACCCCCGCGTCTTTCACGGTCTTCGACCAGACGATTCAGCTCTCCCAGCTGGAGTTCTTCTTCGCCGGCGCCGTCACCGGGGCGCTGTTCCTGCTCGGGCTGGCGGTCATGTTCAGCGGCATGCGCCGCTCCGCCACGCACCGCCGCAAGCTCCGCAGCTCCCGGATGGAGGCGCGCGACCGCGTCGCCCGCCTGGAGGAGGAGAAGCGGGAGCTTGAGCGCAAGCTGGAGACGACCCCGGCGGCCCCCGTCGTCGACCGTGACCGCGACGGCGTCGACGACCGCAGCGAGACGACGGCCCGCCCGCAGGTCGACCGTGACCGCGACGGCGTCGACGACCGCGGCGAGACGACGGCGCCCCACTCCCGGGTCGAGGTGCCCCGTCAGCACAGCACCGACCAGCTCGTCGCCGGTCGCCACGGCCGCCCGGGAGACGGCCGGTAACCCGCCCCGCCCCACGCCTCCGCCGGTACGGCACGCGTGCCGTACCGGCGGAGGCTTCCGGCCACGATGATCTTCTCCCCACCGGCCGGTCCGCTCGACGATCGGCATCGGGTACGGCATGGGCGCCATCGCCCGGCTCGCCCGGCCGGACCTCGTGCCGATCACAGCCGGCTGATCCGGGCCCCTTCGCCGGCCGCCCCCTCCTCGGGCGCGACCTCTCCGGACGCGGTCTCCCCAGGTGCGGTCTGCGGGGCCTTCCTCCTGCGGTGCAGGAACGTCATCGCCCCTCCCGCGACCAGTCCCCAGAACGCCGCGCCCACCCCCAGCAGGGTCAGCCCCGACGCGGTCACCACGAACGTGACCACCGCCGCCTCCCGGCCCTGCGGCTCGGCCACGGCGGCGGTGATCGCCGAGGCGAGCGCGCCGATCAGGGCGAGACCCGCGACGGCCTCGATGAGCACCGGCGGGGAGAGCAGGACGAGCGCGGTGGCCAGACCGGAGCCGACGCCGAGGACGATCATCGAGGCCCCGGCGGTGACCGAGGCGATCCACCTGCGGCCCGGATCGGGGTCGGCGTCCGGGCCGGCGGTCAGCGCCGCGGTGATGGCCGCCAGGTTCACCGCGTGCCCGCCCAGAGGCGCACCGAGGGTGCTGGCCAGGCCGGTGCCGAGGAGGATGCCGCGCAGCGGGGGGCGGTAGCCGTACCTGGCGAGGACCGCCATGCCCGGCACGTTCTGGGAGGCCATGGTGACCAGGAACAGCGGGAACGCGATACTGATCATGGCCGCGGCGCTCCAAGACGGGGCGGTCAGCTCGACCACCGGGCGCACGTCCACCGTTCCCAGGCCGGGCCCGGTCAGCGCGATGGCCACGACGGCGACCAGCAGGGCTCCCGGGATCGCCCACTTGGCCGCGGAGCGGCTCAGCAGCGCCCACGTGAGCACGGCGGGACCGGCCATCAGCGGCACCTCGCCGAGGGCCCGGACCGGCGCGACGCACAGGTTGAGCAGGACTCCGGCGAGCATGGCGCCGGCGATCGGGGTGGGGATGGCCGCGATCCAGCGTCCCAGCGGGGGGAAGAGCCCCGCGGCGGTGATGAGCAGGCCGGAGACCACGAACGCGCCGACCGCGGCGGGGAAGCCGCCCTCCACGGCGCCGGTCGCGACCAGCAGCGCCGCTCCGGGCGTGGACCAGGCGATGGTGATCGGCACGCGCTGCCGCAGGCCCAGCCAGATCGCCACCACGCCGTTGGCCAGGCAGAGCGCGAGCAGGCCGGACGTCGCCTGGTCCTGGTCGGCGCCCACCGCCCGGAGCCCGGCCAGAACCACGGCGAAGGAGCTGGCGAAACCGACCAGCGCGGTCACCACCCCTGCCAGCATGGGCTGAAGAAGGCGTGCCATCCCTGCCGTCCTTTCCGCGCTTCCCCGGCAGCCTTCGATCGGCCCGGACCATCCGTGACTCACCGCGCCCGTCCCGCGCGCCGACGCCCGTTCCGTAAACGGAACGGGCGCCGTGCTGCACGATAGCCTCATGGACTCCGGTACACAAAGCCCCCGTCCCGCCCAGGACATCGGAACACCGGACGTAGGGCAGCGAATCCGCAAATTAAGGGAGGAGCGCGGCATCTCGCTCTCCGAACTCGCCCGGCGCGCGGGTGTCGGCAAGGCCACGCTCTCCGGGCTGGAGAACGGCACCCGCAACCCCACCCTGGAGACGCTCTGGGCGGTCACCGCCCAGCTCGGCGTGCCTCTGACGCTGGCCCTGGGCGCCGGCCCCACCATCCAGGGCACCGCCGTCGAGGGCGTGCTGCTCCAGGTCTTCGAGGATGAGGGCGTCACCTACGAGCTCTACCGGCTGACGATCCCGGCCGGGGCCACACAGGTCTCCCCGGCCCACCACGAGGGTGTCACCGAGCACCTCACGGTCTTCGCCGGGGTGCTGAGCGCCGGCCCGCAGGACGCGCCGCTCCGGGCCGCGGCGGGAGAACATCTCACGTGGCGCTCGGACGTCCCGCACATCTACTCCGCGATCGGCGCCCAGGACGTCCACGCCAGCCTGCTCATACGCTATCCCCACCACTGAGCGCGGGGGGACCGCCATGTCCCTCAGGGGGCCGGGGAATGTACCCGCCGCCGGACCCCATGACCACCCCAACACATCCTTTAAAACCCCTAAAAGTAATATTTAGCCCATGACACCACGGTCCACGGCAGTGATGTTCTGGGCCACGGGTGTACTGGCCTACGTCATCGCGATCTTCCACCGCCAGTCCCTCGGCGTCTCCAGCATCGAGGCCGCCGCGAGGCTCGACATCGGCGCGGCCGGGCTCTCCACCCTCGCGATGCTGCAGATCCTGGTCTACGCGGCCATGCAGGTGCCCGTCGGAGTCCTCGTCGACCGGATCGGGTCCAAGCGCATGCTGGTCGCCGGCGCCGCCGTGATGGCCTGCGGCGAGCTGGTCTTCGCGCTGTCGGAGGGGCTGCTCCCCGGAGTCGTGGGCCGGGCGCTGATCGGCTGCGGTGACGCGATGACGTTCATCAGCGTGATCCGGCTGGTCAACCTCCACTTCCCCGCCCACCGCAACCCGGTGATGGTCCAGCTCACCGGCCTGATCGGGCAGCTCGGCGCGATCGCCTCGGCGGTGCCCCTGATCCACTCCCTCCACACGTACGGCTGGACGCCCACCTTCATGGGCGCCGCCGGCCTGGGCGTGCTGTCGGTGATCCTGCTGCTCACGGTGCTGCGCGACGCCCGCCCGGCGCGGACGGACGGTCCCCCCAGCCTGAAGGCCGCCTGGGCCGAGCCCGGCACCCGCCTGGGCATGTGGACCCACGCGGCCACCCAGTGCTCGGCGGCCGCCTTCCTGCTGCTGTGGGGCTATCCGTTCCTGGTCCAGGGACAGGGGCTCGACCCGTCCACGGCGGGTGTGCTGCTGTCCACGCTGACCCTGTGCGGCATGGCGTGCGGGCCGCTGCTCGGCTACCTCGCCGGGCGGTTCCCGTTCCACCGCTCCCGGATGGTGCTCATCGTGATCGGCACCACCACCGCCGCGTGGACCGCCGTGCTGGCCTGGCCCGGCCGGGCGCCGCTCTGGCTGCTCGTCCTGCTCGTGGTGGTGCTCGCGGCCAACGGACCGGGGTCGATGATCGGCTTCGACTACGCCAGGACCTTCAACCCGGCCGCCCGGATCGGCGCGGCCACCGGCATCGTGAACGGCGGCGGATTCGTCGCGTCCGTGTCGGTGATCGCTCTGGTCGGCATCACCCTCGAACTGATCGGGGAGACCGACCTGGACGCGTTCCGCTGGGCCTTCGCCGTGCAGTATCCGATCTGGGCGCTGGGCGCGGTCCAGGTCCTCCGCTACCGGGGCAAGGCCCGGCGCCTGCTGCTGTCCGCCCAGCCAGGCGGCTGAGGCCCGGCGCCTGCCGCTGTCCGCCCAGCCGGGCGGCTGGGGAAGAGGCGCCGGACCACCGTCGGGGTCATGCGGGAACCGTCGAGGTTCACGCGGAGACCGTCGGGGTCACGCGGGAGAGAGCACGGTGAAGGGCTCGGCGAAGTGGGCGGTGGCGATCATCCCCCGCGCGGCCCTGACCCGCTCCAGCAGCTCCATCCGCGTCGCGGTGGCGAGCTCGGGGTCGTCGTCGTAGAGGTAGGGCACCTTCGGGTCGGCCAGCTGCGCCGGATGCAGCACCACGTCACCGGTCAGCACCAGATCGCCCACCTGGACGACCTGGTGGCCGGGGGTGTGTCCCGGCGTGTGGAACACCCGGATGCCGGGGAGCACGTCCGCCTGGCCGTCCACCACCTGCACCCGCTCGCCCAGCGGCCGGACGACGTTGCCGAGGACGTCCTCGGCCGCCGCGTCGATCTCGGCGCGCTGGAAGACGTGCCGGGCGTTGGCGAACACGGGCGTCCCGCCGATCACGGCCCCGCTCGCGTGGTCGCTGTGCAGATGCGTGATGACCACCGCGTCCACCTCCTCGGGGCTCACCCCCACCCGCGCGAGCTCGGCCCCGAGCACTCCGGGAACCGGCGCCCAGCTCGCCGCCGGCGAGTCCTCCGGACCGATCCCGGTGTCCACCAGCACGGTCCTGCCCGCCGCGTCACGGAGCAGGTAGCAGTGGAAGTGCAGGATCCACTCGTCGGACTCCCCGTGGCAGCCTCCGGGGAACATCTCCGGCAGCGGCCGCCGGATCGAGGCGCCCATCGGCCCCACGGCGTCGCACAGCGGGAACACGTCGACGCCTGCGACTGTTATGGACTGATGTGGCATCCGGTCTCCTGTCCGATATGGATTGACGGTGCTACTGTGATAGCGGGCGTGACGCACTGTCGGCTAGGCCACGTGCGATGATCCGCTCCATTTCCCACCTTTTCTTACCGCGCCTTCTCAGGCATGCGGTTCTCCCCCGCGAAAGGTCAGTCACGACCTTTCGCCTGTGAAAGGTCACTCATGACCATCGAAACCACCACCAGAAAGCGGCCCCGTGCCGCACGCCCCCCGCGTCCTCGCGAGAGCGACGCCTACGTCGAGACCGTGGCCGGACTGCTCGATGTCCGCGACAAGACGGGCTACATCCGCACCCGCGGCTACCTCCCCGGGGAGGGCGACGTGCGCGTGCCCCACGCCCAGATCAGGCAGTACGGCCTGCGCCCCGGTGACCATGTCGTCGCCACCACGCGCAAGCCGTACGAGATGCTGGCCGGGGTGGAGAGCGTCAACGGCTCCACCGACTGGCGGAGCAGGCCCGACTTCGCCGACATGACGCCGATCCACCCGCGCGAGCGGCTCCGTCTGGAGACCGAGTCGGTGACCGGCAGGGTCATCGACCTGTTCGCGCCGATCGGCAAGGGCCAGCGCGGCCTGATCGTCGCCCCGCCGAAGGCGGGCAAGACCATGGTCCTGCAGGACCTGGCCGCCGCGATCACGCGCAACCACCCGGACTGCCACCTCATGGTCGTGCTCGTCGGCGAGCGGCCCGAGGAGGTCACCGAGATGCGCGAGTCCATCCACGGCGAGGTCGCCGCGTCCACGTTCGACCGCCCCGACCGCGACCACACCGCCCTCGCCGAGCTCGCCGTCGAGCGCGCCAAGCGCCTCGCCGAGAGCGGGCACGACGTCGTCGTCCTGCTCGACTCCCTGACCCGCCTGGGCCGCGCCTACAACAACCTCGCCCCCGGCGGCGGGCGCACCCTCGCCGGCGGCCTCGACGCCGCGGCCCTGCTCCCCCCGCGCCGCTTCTTCGGCGCCGCGCGCAACCTGCGCGACGGCGGCTCGCTGACGATCCTCGCCACCGCCCTGGTCGAGACCGGCTCGCGGATGGACGACAACCTCTTCGAGGAGTTCAAGGGCACCGGCAACATGGAGCTGCGCCTCAGCCGCGCGCTGGCCGACAAGCGCCTCTACCCCGCCGTCGACCTCGACGCCTCCGGCACCCGCCGCGAGGAGATCCTGCTCGACCCGCAGGAGCACCAGCTCACCTGGCGCCTGCGCCGTACCCTCGGCGGCCTGGAGAAGCAGCAGGCCCTGGAGCTGCTCACCGACAGGCTCCGGGAGACCCCCTCCAACGCCGCCTTCCTCCAGCAGGTCCGGCAGACCACCTGATCTCCCGGCCGAGCCCGGACGGCCGACCGCCTCCCCGAGCGGGGCCCGGACGGCCGATCGGTCACCTTCCCCCGCCTTCCCCGGCCGGACGGTCCCGCCCGGCTCTCCCCGGCGATCCGCGGCCCCGGCTAGCGAGGCCAGTTGGCGATGTCCTCCGCCCGGATGACGTCGACGTGGCAGGAGGAGGTCGTGCGCCTGCCGCGGTCCAGGACACAGACCCTGACGTCCACCCGGGTGATCTCTCCGTCGGAGGACATCCTGAAGGCGCCGCTCGGGCGGCAGGTCGAGCGCGGCTGCGCCCAGCCGGTGCCGCCGCCGACGTAATGGAACCTGGCGCGGATGTAGGCGCAGTGGTCACGATGGGGGTCACGGTCGCGGAGCGTGCCCGACACGGCGAACGTCTCCGCGCCGAAGTCCGTGATCCACACATCCGCCGCGGCGTGCCCGGAGTGCCCGGCGGCCGATCGCACCGGCCCCCAGTGGTGCTTCGCCCCAGCCGGGGCGGTCACGCCGGCGGTCGTGGCTTTCGCGGCCGGGCTCACGGCGGCGTCGGCGGCCGCCGGCAGACCCGCCACGAGCACGGACGCCAGCAACCCGCCGATCAAAGATCTCTTCCTCATACGTCCGAGTTATAGGACCGGCGACTTGGAACGTCCTTGCATCTCGCTGACCCCACCGGAGATCTCGCTGACCCCGCTGGAAGCGGGATGATGGTGGGATGCTGGCTGACGTCGTCGAATACCTCATCTGCCCGGTCTGCGGGGCCGGACTCGACCTTGGCGACCGCGTCCTGCGCTGCGCCCGGGGCCACGCCTTCGACATCGCCAGACAGGGATATGTCAGCCTGCTGACCGGTTCCCAGGCACCCGGAACGGCCGACAGCACGGCCATGGTGGCGGCCAGGGAGGCGTTCCTCGGGGCGGGGTATTTCGGTCCCCTGTCGGAGGCGGTCGCCGGCGCCTGCCGTACCGGCGCGAGGGTGGTCGCGGACGCGGGCGCGGGGACGGGACATTACCTCGCCGGGGCCCTCGACCGGCTCCCGGGAGCCGTCGGGATCGCGCTGGACGTGTCCAAGCACGCGATCAGACGGGCCGCGCGGGCGCACCCCCGGCTGGGGGCGGTGGTGGCCGACGTGTGGCGGCCGTTGCCCGTCGGGGACGGTACGGTCGACGTGGTCCTCAACGTGTTCGCCCCCCGCAACGGGGCGGAGTTCGCCCGGATGCTCAAGGACGACGGCGTGCTAGTCGTGGTCACGCCCACCTCACGGCACCTCGAACCGCTGGTGGAGCGGCTGGGGCTGCTCTCGGTGGACGAGTCGAAGGAGCGGAGGGTCGCCGAGAGCCTGAGCGGCCACTTCGTGGAGACCGGGCGGAGCGTCCACGAGTTCGGGATGACGCTGGGACACGGGGCGATCGAGGCCGTCGTGGGGATGGGGCCGAGCGCCTGGCACACCGATCCGGAAGATATGCGAAGAAAGATCATAGAACTACCGAAAACAAGCAATGTGACTGCTTCTTTCCGTATGTCTATCTTTCAACCCACCCCCTGATCAAGCCTTGCGCTTGACAGCTACCTTCGGGACGCATGTTACTGAAGTGGTATTTAGTCCGAAATTCCCACACTTTAACTAAGCAAATTGGTGGCGGAAGCGACATACTGGACGGCAATCCAGCGAGCCCTCGCCTGGACGCGTGAAGCGAATGCCTTGACGGAGGGAAGCGCCATATGAAGGCGGAGGAGCGCTGGCAGGCCAGGTTCCGTGCGCCACGCGTGACGCTGCCCGTGTGGGCGCGTCAGGCTCCGGCCCGCGCCGTCTACCGCAGCAACGCCTCCGGCGCCTGGGAGGTCTACGCCTGGGACCGGGCGGCGGGATCCACCCGCCAGGCGACCGCCCGGCCCAAGGGCACCTCACACGGCACGATCGACCCCACCGGCCAGTGGATCTGGTGGTTCTCCGACACCGACGGCGACGAGTGGGGCAGCTGGATGCGCCAGCCCTTCGCGGGCGGTCCCGACGAGCCGATCGACCTCGCGGCCGGCTACCCGGCGGGGGTCGCGCTGTCCGCCACCGGCGAGGCCGCGATAGGCGTCGCCAGGCCCGGCGAGGGCTTCCAGATCCACGTCGTGCGGCCTGGCGGGTCCGCCCGGCTGGTCTACGAGCACGCCGAGGCCGCCTCCGTGGCCGCCATGTCCATGGACGGCTCGCTGATCGCGATCAGCCACAGCGAGCACGGCAACTCCCGGCACCCCGCGCTGCGGGTGCTCCGGCAGAACGGCGACACCGTCGGCGACCTGCACGACGGCCCCGGCAAGGGGGTCCTCGGCCTGCGTTTCGCGCCCGTGCCGGGCGACCGCCGGCTGCTGGCCCTGCACGAACGCAGGGGCCGCCGCGAGCCGCTGGTCTGGGACCCCGAGAGCGACGAGCAGCGGGAGATCTGGCTGCGCGACCCCGGCGAGATCACCGCCGACTGGTACGGCGACGGCCGCTCGCTGCTCGTCGTCCGGGCCAACCGCGGCCGTACCCACCTGCACCGTTACGACCTGGCGGGCGGCAGGCTCTTCCCGATCGAGACCCAGCACGGCGTGATCGACGCCGCCACGCCCCGCCCCGACGGCTCGGTGGAGTACTCCTGGTCCAGCGGCGCCCACCCGCCGGTGATCCGGTCGAGCAACGGCCACGTGGTGATGAACCACGGCGGCCCGACCTCGCCGCCTTCCGTCCCGGTCGAGGACGTGGACGTGGAGGGCCCCGGCGGGCGCATCCACGCCCTGGTGTCACGGCCCGAGCGTGGCTCGGGACCGTTCCCGACGGTCTTCCTGCTGCACGGCGGGCCGACCTCGCAGGACGACGACTCCTTCGTGCCGCAGGTGGCCGCGTGGGTGGACCTGGGCTTCGCGGTCGTGCGGGTCAACTACCGGGGCTCCACCGGCTACGGCTCGGCCTGGCGGGACGCCCTGATCGGGGAGGTGGGGCACATCGAGCTGTCCGACGTCGCCGCGGTCAGGGACGTCATGGTCGACCGCGGCATCGCCGACCCGGAGCGGCTCGTGCTGTCCGGCGCCTCCTGGGGCGGCTACCTCACGCTGCTCGGGCTGGGCACCCAGCCCAAGGTCTGGGCGGCGGGCATCGCCACGGTGCCCATCGCCGACCATCTGGCCACCTACGAGGAGGAGACCGAGGCGCTGCGGGCCTACCACCGCGCGCTGCTCGGCGGCTCCCCCGGCGAGCAGCCGGAGCGCTACGCGAACTGCTCGCCGATCACCTACGTCGACCAGGTCGAGGCGCCGCTGCTGATCCTGGCCGGGGAGAACGACCCGCGCTGCCCGATCGGGCAGATCGAGACCTACGTGTCCCGGCTCGCCGAGCGCGGCCACGAGCACTCGGTCTACCGGTACGACGCGGGCCACGGCTCCCTGGTCGTCTCCGAGCGGATCGCGCAGATGTCGGCCCAGCTCGAATTCGCGCGCAAGCACATCAGAATCGAGGCGTGACAGCCCGGCCGCCGGACGACCGACCCCGCACCGCCCCGGGCCCGGCGGGCCGGGCCGCCACCGGACCCGCAGGCCACGACCGCGCGCCGCCCCGGGCCCGGCCGGGCCGCTACCGGGCGCGCAGGACCACGATCGCCATGTCGTCCGCGCTCGGCTCGGGGGCGAAGTCCTGGACGGCCCGGCGGATCCGCTCGGCGACCGCCCGCGCCGACAGGCCCACGCACTCGGCGAACAGCTTGGCCAGTCCCCCGTTGTCGTCGAGCAGCCGGCCGCCCTGACGCCGCTCGGTCACCCCGTCGGTCACCGCGAGCAGGACGTCGCCGGGGTCGAGGTGGACGACCTCGGCCTTGAAGGTCGCCTCGGGGAAGACTCCCAGCAGCGACTGGGAGGTCACCACCGTCTCCACGACACCCGTGGGCCGCAGCCGCAGCGCCTCGGGATGGCCGGCGGAGACCATCCACACGTCCAGCCCGTTGGGCACGGGCTTGATCTCCCCGTGCAGCAGGGTCAGGAAGCGGGCCCGCTCCCCCTCGTCCAGGATCGCCTGGTTGAGACGGTCGAGGACGGCCGCCACGCCGTACCCCTCCCTGGCGAGCAGCCGCAGGGTGTGGCGGGCCAGGCCGGTGACCGCGGCTGCCTCGGGGCCGGTGCCGCAGACGTCGCCGACCGCGAAGCGCCACGAGTCGTCCCCGGCCGCGAACAGGTCGTAGAAGTCACCGCCGACCTCGTTGGTCTCCCCGGCCGGCTCGTAGACCACGGCGGGATCGAGCCCCGGGATCTCGCCCGGCTCGTTGGGGGGCAGCAGGCTGCGCTGCAGCGCCCGGTTGGCCGCCGCCTGGGTGGCGTAGAGCCGGGCGTTGTCCATCGCGAGGGCCGCGCGGCGGCCGATGTCCTCGGCGTACTGGAAGACGTCCTCGGCGAAACGGTCCGGCCGTCCCAGGCACATCACCCCCAGCGCCCGTCCCCGCGCGAGCAGCGGGATGACGAGCATCTGCGAGTCGCCGAGCTGCATGGAGCCGCCCGCCTGCGGGATCTGGGCCGTGGCGAGCTCCTCGCGCAGCTCGTCGATGCGCCGCTCGTCGGTGTGCCACAGGTAGGCGGGACGCTGCGGGCCGCCGTCGCCGCTCCAGGTGTAGACCGCGCACCAGGCGGCCAGGCGGGGGACGACGATCTGGGAGATGATCGCGGGCACCATGTCCGGGTCGAGGGTGCCGGCCAGCAGGTCGCTGGCGTCGGCGAGGAAGCCCATCCAGATCGGTCCCCGGCTCGGCTCCTCCATGGACCACTCGGCGGCGGTCCGCTCGGCGGAGCCGGGCAGCGGCAGCCGCGCCCAGTGGGTGTGGTGCTCGCCGGAGAAGGTGACGCCCCACTCGTCGACCAGCACGGTGGGACCGGTGGGAACGCCTCCGGGGACGCCCTTCTGGCGGACCTCGACCTGGACGCCGTCTTCCAGGTGGCTCCAGACGACCTCGAACGGCGCCCGGGCCGCCTGCGCGACGATCTCACCCGCCAGCTGCTCGGCCACGGCCAGCACGGACGTGGCGGCCCAGGCGGTCATCACCTCCACGGTGAACCGCCGGGCGGCAGGGACGGCCGTGTCTCCTGGGGCGAACGTCGCAGCCAGGACGGCTCGGGGAGCTTTGGTCACTGTTCCGTGCCTACCACACTTCACGTCGTCATGGGGTAATTCGAAGGCGGGACTGCGGGTTCCGCACCGTGACAGAC
Organism: Streptosporangium canum; assembly: GCF_900113865.1. Classification (GTDB taxonomy): domain Bacteria; phylum Actinomycetota; class Actinomycetes; order Streptosporangiales; family Streptosporangiaceae; genus Streptosporangium; species Streptosporangium canum. The sequence goes on from NZ_FOQY01000016.1 coordinate 44,076, forward strand.
TGGGATGACTCGCGGCTGCGCCCCCCGGGAGTCAAGGAGGTCTCATGACCACGGCCAATACCGTGCCCGACGTCGAGGAGCGACGTTACAGCGAATCGGATCTGAAGCCGATTCTCCAGACACTCATCACCTGGCGCGACGGTGACTTCCGCCGCCGGGTGCCGCACGCTCCTCCCGGGATCCTGAGTGAGATCCGCCTGCTGCTCAACGAGGTCGCCGACCGCCGTGAGCACCTGGCCAACGAGCTGCACCGGGTCCGCCGCGAGGTGGTGAAGGAAGGCCGGTTCAGCGAACGCCTCACCGCGGGTCCGGGCGTGGGTTCCTGGGCCGAGAGCGTCGACTCGGTGAACTCGCTGATCGACGCCCTGGTCGGGCCGGTCACCGGTGCGGCCGACGTGATCGACGCGGTGGCCAAGGGAGACCTGTCCCGGCGCATCGACCTCGACCGCCGGGCACGGGGCGAGGTGCGCCGCCTCGGTAAGGCGATCAACGGCATGGTCGACCAGCTCTCCCTGTTCACCTCCGAGGTGACGCGCGTGGCGCGCGAGGTGGGCACCGAGGGCCGTCTGGGCGGCCGGGCGAACGTGCGGGGCATGTCGGGCAGCTGGCGTGACCTCACCGAGGCCGTGAACACCATGTCCAGCCGCGTCTCCGCCCAGGTCCGCGACATCGCGCTGGTCACCACGGCGGTCGCCAGGGGCGACCTGAGCCGCAAGGTCACCGTCGACGCGGTCGGCGAGATGTTCGAGCTGAAGAACACCGTCAACACGATGGTCGACCAGCTCTCGGCGTTCGCCGAGGAGGTCACCCGGGTCGCCCGCGAGGTCGGCACCGAGGGCGAGCTGGGCGGTCAGGCCCAGGTGCGCGGCGTCTCCGGGGTCTGGAAGGACCTCACCGACAACGTCAACGTCATGGCGAGCAACCTGACCACCCAGGTCCGCGCCATCGCGGCGGTGTCCACGGCGGTGGCCCAGGGCGACCTGTCCAAGAAGATCACCGCGGACGCCCAGGGGGAGATCCTCCAGCTCAAGGACACCCTCAACACCATGGTCGACCAGCTGTCGATGTTCGCCGACGAGGTCACCCGCGTCGCCCGCGAGGTCGGCACCGAGGGCCAGCTCGGCGGCCAGGCCCGCGTCCGCGGCGTCTCCGGGGTCTGGAAGGACCTCACCGACAACGTCAACTCGATGGCCAACAACCTGACCTACCAGGTGCGCAACATCGCCGAGGTCACCACCGCGGTCGCCACCGGCGACCTGACCCGCAAGATCGACGTGGACGCGCAGGGCGAGATCCTCGCGCTCAAGACCACCATCAACACCATGGTCGACCAGCTCTCCTCCTTCGCCTCGGAGGTGAGCCGGGTCGCCCGCGAGGTCGGGTCGGAGGGCCAGCTCGGCGGCCAGGCCCAGGTGCGCGGCGTCTCCGGCACCTGGAAGGACCTCACCGACAACGTCAACGTCATGGCCAACAACCTGACCACCCAGGTCCGGCAGATCGCGGCCGTCTCCACGGCGGTGGCCCAGGGCAACCTGTCCAAGAAGATCACCGCGGACGCCCAGGGGGAGATCCTCCAGCTCAAGGACACCCTCAACACCATGGTCGACCAGCTGTCGATGTTCGCCGACGAGGTCACCCGCGTCGCCCGCGAGGTCGGCACCGAGGGCCAGCTCGGCGGCCAGGCCCGCGTCCGCGGCGTCTCCGGGGTCTGGAAGGACCTCACCGACAACGTCAACTCGATGGCCAACAACCTGACCTACCAGGTGCGCAACATCGCCGAGGTCACCACCGCCGTCGCCAACGGCAACCTGACCCGCAAGATCGACGTGAACGCCCAGGGCGAGATCCTCGCGCTCAAGACCACCATCAACACCATGGTCGACCAGCTCTCCTCCTTCGCCTCCGAGGTCACGCGAGTGGCCCGCGAGGTCGGCTCCGAGGGCAAGCTGGGAGGCCAGGCCCGCGTCGAGGGCGCCGAGGGCATCTGGAAGCGGCTCACCGAGAACGTCAACGAGCTGGCGGGCCGCCTCACCACCCAGGTCCGCGCGATCGCCGAGGTCACCACCGCGGTCGCCACCGGCGACCTGACGCGCTCCATCACCGTCGACGCCGGGGGTGAGATCGGCGAGCTCAAGGACAACATCAACACGATGGTGTCCGTGCTCCGCGACACCACCAAGGCCAACCAGGAACAGGACTGGCTCAAGTCCAACCTGGCCCGCATCTCCCGTCTCATGCAGGGCCACCGCGACCTGATGGAGGTCGCGAAGCTGATCATGAGCGAGCTGACCCCGCTGGTCTCCGCCCACTACGGGGCCTTCTACCTGGCCGAGCCCACCGGCGACCACGACCTCTTCATGATCGCCGGGTACGGCGCGCGCCCCGGCTCCAAGATCCGCAACCGCTTCGCGGTCGGCGAGGGGATCGTGGGACAGGCCGCCTTCGAGGGCAAGCGGATCATCCTGGAGAGCGTCCCCGCCCAGTACCTCACGGTGGACAGCGGCCTCAGCTCCTCCGTCCCGGCCCAGATCGTCGTGGTGCCGATCCTGTTCGAGACCCAGGTCCTGGGCGTCGTGGAGCTGGCCTCGTTCAGCCAGTTCGGCGAGGTCCACCACGACTTCATGACCCAGCTCGTCGAGACCATCGGCGTCACGATGAACACGATCATCGCCAACTCCCGGACCGAGGACCTGCTGACCGAGTCGCAGCGCCTCACCACCGAGTTGCAGGAACGCTCCGACGAGCTCCAGCGCCAGCAGGAGGAGCTGCGCCGCTCCAACGCCGAGCTGGAGGACAAGGCCGCGCTGCTGGCCAAGCAGAACCGGGCCATCGAGATCCAGAACTTCCAGATCGAGCAGGCCCGCCGTACGTTGGAGGAGCGCGCCGAGCAGCTCGCGGTCTCCTCGCGCTACAAATCCGAGTTCCTGGCCAACATGTCCCACGAGCTGCGCACTCCGCTGAACAGCCTGCTCGTGCTGGCCAAGCTGCTCACCGAGAACGCCGAGGGCAACCTCACCGTCCAGCAGGTGGAGTTCGCCAGGACCATCCACGGCGCCGGCTCCGCCCTGCTCCAGCTGATCAACGACATCCTGGACCTGTCCAAGGTCGAGGCCGGGCGGATGGACATCCACCCCCAGCAGATCTCCCTGCCCAAGCTCGTCGACTACTTCGAGGCCACCTTCGCGCCGCTGGCCCAGGACAAGGGGCTGTCGTTCGCCGTCGAGGTGGACCCGTCGGTGCCGCAGGAGCTCCGCACCGACGAGCAGCGCCTCCAGCAGGTGCTGCGCAACCTGCTCTCCAACGCGATCAAGTTCACCCCCAAGGGCGAGGTACGGCTGCGCGTGATCCCCGCCCAGCGCGCGGTGGCCTTCGTGGACGACACCCTGCGCGGCGCCGACGGCATCCTCGCCTTCGAGGTGGTGGACACCGGCATCGGCATAGCCGCCGACAAGCTGGAGGTCATCTTCGAGGCGTTCCGCCAGGCCGACGGCACCACGAGCCGCAAGTACGGCGGAACGGGCCTGGGCCTGTCCATCTGCCGCGAGATCGCCCGCCTGCTCGGCGGCGAGATCCACGTGATCAGCGAGGTGGGGCAGGGCAGCACCTTCACCCTCTACCTGCCGCCGTCCTACGGAGGGCCGCTGTCCTCGCGCGACGGCGGGGCGGCCGCGCCGAACTCCTCGCCGCGCAACCAGACGCTCATCGGAGTGCTGGAGGAGCCCGACGACCTCCCGGAGATAGCGCTGCCGGAGGAGCTGCCGGTCTCGCACTTCCCGCAGAACGAGGGCCCGGCGTGGAAGGGCGGCGACGATCCGCTGACCGGCGCCAAGATCCTGATCGTGGACGACGACATCCGTAACGTCTTCGCCCTGACCAGCGTCCTCGAACGGTACGGCTCCACGGTGGTCTACGCCGAGAACGGCCGGGAGGGCATCGAGCAGCTCGAACGCAACGAGGACGTCGCGCTGGTCCTGATGGACATCATGATGCCCGAGATGGACGGCTGGGCCACCACGTCCGCGATCCGGCGGATGCCCCAGTTCGCCGACCTGCCGATCATCGCGCTTACCGCTAAGGTCATGCAGGGAGACCGGGAGAAAAGCATCGCCTCCGGCGCCTCCGACTACGTGCCCAAGCCCGTGGACGTCGACCGCCTGCTGGAACGCCTGCGCGGCTGGCTCACCCGGGGCAAGCCAGCCGGCGACTCCGACGAAGGGGCGTGATCAATGCCGGACCGAGCCAAGATCCTCCTGGTGGACGACCGGGAGGAGAACCTGATCGCGCTCGAAGCGATCCTCAGCTCCCTCGATCTGATACCCGTCCGGGCCAGGTCCGGCGAGGAGGCGCTCAAAGCCCTGCTCAACACCGAGTTCGCGCTGATCCTGCTGGATGTGCGCATGCCCGGCATGGACGGCTTCGAGACCGCCTCCCACATCAAGCGCCGCGAACGCACGCGCAACATCCCGATCATCTTCCTGACCGTGGTCGACAGCGCCCCCGACTACGCCTTCCGCAGCTACGCCGCCGGCGCGGTCGACTACCTCACCAAGCCGTTCGACCCCTGGGTGCTCCGGGCCAAGGTCGCGGTGTTCGTCGAGCTCTACAACATGAACCGCCGCATGGCCGAGCAGGCGTCCATGCTGCGCGAACGCCTCTCCGCCGAACTGCCTCCCGGCGACGCCGCCGACCAGGCGGCCGTCCTCCCCGAGCTGTCCAGACGCCTCACCGCGGTCGAGGACGAGCTCGCCCGGGTCAGCGAGCTGGCCCGCAAGACCAACGACCCCAGCCTCTCGGGCCCGATGTCCGACCTCTCCCACCGCGTCAGCCACCTCCGGGCGGGCTTCGACGCCCTCACCTGACCAAGCCGCGTCCGGGTAGGTCCTTGTGAGGCATGTGCACGGCCGGGCGTCACTCGCCCTCGACCCGGCCGGCTGAAGCCGGCGCGCGGGAGACGGCGCATGCCGCGCCGACGCCGTCCTGTCGGCTGCGCCCGGCGCGGGATCTGGGAGTGCTCCAAGCAGGCCGACCGGGTCGACGCCGCCTCCACACTGGGCTCGGCCCCTGCCGGTTCACCTCGGCCGCCCCGGGCATGTCGGGTCGCGGTGACGTGGCCGACTCATCGCCGATTCCGGCCGGACGCGCCGTCGGCGCGGCGCCGCCCGCAGGTTTCCGCCGATCGCCTGCAAACAGCGGATCATGGCTGGGTGAGCAGGCACCGAGTGAGGCTTCGGAAGGCCGTCGCCGCGGAGAGAATTCTTCGTGACAGGAATCAGAGAGACCTGTCCGAAATTAGCCTTAGGGACACATAGACCAGGTCACCAGCACTCCACGAGCTGATGTCAAGATCATAAGCTGTTGAAGCGGAACCGTCTGACATGGCGATCTCCCCCATTATTCTCCGATCTTGGTCCGGTTTACGGTGCAGGCGCCACAAGTAATGATCACCGACTCCGGCGGCTCGGGATGGCGCACGGACGAGGCGCTCAACGCTCGACAAACAGTCGGTGTCGATGACGCCGTACGGCTCGACAGAGGAGAATCTCATGATCCGTTCCCTCGACAAACTGGGCGACCGCCTGCTCGCCAAGCTGCTGCCCACGGCCTCCGCTGCCGCGGAGACCTGCTGGGACGAGACGAAGTGGGTTGGGTACAGCGTGCGCCGGACGTGCTGCATCGCCGCCGGTCGCACGGCCTGCACCCCCTGGCGCTGATCGAGACCCCAGCCGAGTGACCGTCACGCAGTACGTGGCGCCGGCCTGCCGATGTGCACTGGGTGTCGTCTTCCTGGTGGCAGTGTTCAGCAAGGTGCGCGGCCGGGACGCCTTCCATGCCTTCCGCGCCTCCCTGCTGAACATGGTCGCGCTCCCGGCGGACAAGGCGACCCTGTTGCGTGCCTCGGTGGTCCTCTCCGAGGTGTGCGTCGTCGTACTGCTGACGGTCCAGTGGACGGCGCCGGTCGGCTTCGTGCTGGCCGGCGCCGTGCTGCTGGCGTTCTCCGCGGGGATCGTGCGGGTCGTGCGCTCCGGCGCCCGCACCCCCTGCCGCTGCTTCGGCGCCACGGCGACCCCGTTGAGCGGCAGGCACCTCATCCGCAACGCGGGCCTGCTCGCCGGGCCTCCGCCGACCTCCGGGCGTGCCGGCCTGTGAAGGGATCTCGATGCCGTACCTCGTCGCCGCCATCGTCCTCGTCGGAGCCCTGTGCGCCGTCAACCTGCTGCTGACCCTGGCGGTCATCCGCCGCCTCCGCGAGCATTCGGCCCAGCTCGCCGCCGACCGGCCGGCGAGGCCGCCCCTCGTGGCATCCGGCACCGCGTTGCCCGAGTTCACCGCCGCCGCGCCTGACGGCACGAGGCTGTCACGGGACTTCTTCGCCGGGCCGACCCTGGTGGGGATGTTCTCCACCACCTGCGCCGCCTGCCACGAGCGGTTGCCCGAGTTCACCGCACGGGCGGAGTCGCTGGGACCCGGACGCGCGCTTGCGATGGTCGTGGGTGATCAGGAGGACGCCGGCGCGTTCACCGCCACCCTGACCCCGGTGGCGACCGTGGTCGTCGAACCGCCGGACGGACCGCTGAGCAAGGCGTTCCAGGTGTCGTTCTTCCCGGCTTTCTACCTCGTCGACGACAGGGCGGTGATCACCGCCGCGGCGCTCACACCGGATGAGCTGCCGCTGGCGGCGCACACATGAGGGAGGCCGAAGGACCCGAGGGCCAAGAGGGAAGGAACGCCGGGGTGGGCTCCCTGTTCCGCCGCGGACAGGTCGCGGGTGAGCTGGCCTGGCGGGCTCAGCCGGCCGCCGTGGCAGGTTCGCTGGTGGTGGTGCTGCTCATGGGGGTGGCGCCGGTGGCGGCCGCCTGGCTGACCAAGCTGGTCCTCGACGGGCTGGCCGGCGGCGGGGGCCAGAGCGGCCTGCTCCCGCTCGCAGCCGCCCTCGGGGTAGCGGGCCTGGCTCTGATCGTCCTGCCCCACGTTTCCGAGTATCTCAACGGGCAGCTGCACCGGGGGCTTCAGAGGCTGATCTACGACCGGCTGTTTCGGGCCGTCAACGCCGACCCCGGACTCAGCCGCTTCGAGAACCCCTCCTTCCACGACGAACTGCGGCTGGCCCACGAGGCCGGCCAGAACGCTCCGCAGCAGATCGTCGGCTCGTCCCTGGCGATCTGCCAGGGCATCCTGACGCTGCTGGGGTTCATCGTCACGCTGACCGTGCTCAGTCCGGTCATGGTCGTCATCGTCATCGCCGCCGCGTTGCCGTCAGCCCGGGTGCAGCTCGCGCTGAGCCGCCGCAGGGCTGACACGATGTGGGGTATCAGCTCCAACACGCGCCGCCAGATCTTCTTCAGTGCCCTTCTCACCAGCCCCGACGCGGCTAAGGAGGTGCGGCTGTTCAGTCTGGGCGACTTCCTGCGCAGCCGGATGCTCACCGAACTCGAAACCGTCAACGAGGCCGAACGGGACCTGGACCGGCGGACACTGCACAGCCAGGGACTGCTGTCCCTGCTGGGTGCCGCCGTCGCGGCCGGCGGCCTGTTCTGGGCCGTGCTGACCGCCATCGCGGGAGGTCTGAGCGTCGGGGACGTCTCGGTGTTCGTCGCCGCCGTCGCCGGGGTGCAGACGGCCCTGACCTTGATCGTCGGCCAGTGGGCGAGCGCGCACAACGCCCTGCTGATGTTCGGGCACTACCTCGGCGTCGTCCAAGCCGATCCCGGGCTTCCGGCGCCCGCGGAACCCACCGCGCTGCCCCCGCTCCGGGAGGGCATCGAGCTGCGCGACGTGTGGTTCCGTTACGACGACGAGCACCCCTGGGTGTTGCGAGGGGTCGACCTCTTCATCCCGCACGGCCAGGCTGTCGCCCTGGTCGGCCTGAACGGGGCGGGCAAGAGCACCCTGGTCAAACTGTTGTGCCGGCTGTACGACCCGGTCCGCGGCTCCATCCACTGGGACGGCGTGGACCTGCGCGACGTGCACCCGGACGACCTGCGCGCCCGGCTCGGCGCGGTGTTCCAGGACTACATGTCATACGACCTCACCGCCACCGAGAACATCATGCTGGGCGACCTGACCGCGGGCGCCGACCCGGAGCTCATCCGGACCGCCGCCCGGCGCGCGGGGATCCACGACACGCTCAACGATCTGCCCAGGGGCTACGACACGCTGCTCAGCCGGATCTTCTTCGGTGACAACGACGACCGGCAGGCGGGAGTGACGCTGTCGGGCGGGCAGTGGCAGCGGCTGGCGCTGGCCCGCGCCCTGATGCGTCACCACCGGGACCTGCTCATCCTCGATGAGCCGAGCTCCGGTCTGGACGCGGAGGCCGAGCACGCCGTCCACCTGGGACTGCGCCAGCACCGGGCAGGCCGTACCAGCGTCCTGATCTCACACCGGCTCGGGGCCCTGCGGGACGCGGACCTCATCATCGTGCTGAGCGAGGGGAAGATCACCGAACGCGGTTCCCACAGCGAGCTCATGGCGCTGGGAGGAAACTACGCGCGGCTGTTCAGCCTGCAGGCCAGCGGCTACGAGCTCACACCGGACCCCGCAGGGGAGAGGACGGCGCGCGCCGTGTTCTCAGGTGGCGGTGGCGTCGCCGTGCAGGAGGGCCGCCCCGAGAGGGGTCAGCACATGCAGGACGGCCCCGCCCATCCGGGTGGTCGAGACGAGCCCCGCACCACGCAGCACCGTGGCGTGCTGGCTGGCGGAGGCGATGGAGACGCCGACCCGTTCGGCCACGGCGGTGGTGGCCGGGTCACGTAACACGGCGAGAACGGCTGCCCGAGTACGCCCGAGCAGGGGACCGAGAGCGTCCGTCGCGCCTGCCGGCCGGTCTCCGCGATACACCGGGTACGCCAGCACGGTGGACTTGCCTGGCCGACGCATCAGCAGCGCCCCGAGGATGAAGTACGACGGAACCAGCAGCAGTCCGCGTCCGCCCAGATCGACGTCCCATGGGCGGGGAAACGGAATATGCAGGGTCGGCGCCTGCCAGCGCCACTGCGGGACGAGCGTGGCGAGCAAGGCGTCAACCCCGCCTCTCAGCAGGGTCTCCGACCGCAGGGCGCGGTCGGCGACCCCGCTGGCCTGGACCTGTGGCCACCGCGATGCCAGCGATGAGGTGAAATATCTCTTCAGGTCTCTTCGCAGAACCTCCCGTGCGCCGGGAGCGTCGGCCGCGAGCTCCTGAGACCAGCGACTGGCCTCCTGGTGGACGGCCAGCAGGCTCAGGCCCGCGGAGACCTGCGCGCTGGGGGCGTGCATGACCAGGTCGAGGCCCTCAGCGAGGTCCCCGGCGGACGGCTGGAGCAGGAAACCGGGCAGGAAATCCTCCCGAGGGATCAGATCGAGCACCACCCCGGCCCGAGCTCTCAGACCGCCGCGCACTTCCCGTTCCCAGCTCTCCAGGCCGAACCGCAGCTGGGGCCCCACAGTCGCCGGGAGCCGCAACCGGTGCACGCTCACGGCCGTCTCCTACAGCGGGGTGGGGCCCGGTGCCAGCGTGATCTGACGTAGGTCGGCCGCGGTGAAGTGTATGCGCATCACTCAACGGATTTTCCCGTAGAACAACCCTTCCAGCCAAAGCCGAAAGGCATTGCGGTGAAAGGCGGAGAAAGGCAAAGAAAGGCCGCCTCCAGTGCGGTTCTCTCACGGTGCGGCGCGGCGGCTCACCGAATACCGGTACGGCCCGGCTGACGGAAGATACGGCTGACGAAAGATACGGCCGGACACCGGTTCCGCGCCTGCGTGCAGATCGCCAGCGGGTCCACGGAGTGCGGAAAACGGCGGTGACGGCCACCGCCTCGGCACAGGCCCTTCTCCACCGGCGGGCCTCTGCCCGACGGAGTGGCCTCCGTCAGCGGCGGGCGCGCTCCAGGGCGTCCCAGAAGCCTCGGCGGAGGGCGTGGCGGACCTCGTCGTGGAGGAGGAAGTCGATCGGCAGGGAGGAGCCCTGGAGGAGACGGGCCTCCAGGTCGGAGGGCATACGGGGCTTGCGGGCGAGCACGGCCTCCAGCCACAGGGCGGGGGCGTCCTTGGCGACGGACTCGCCGAAGTCGTGGCCTTCCTTGTGGGCGGACTTCACCGCGTCGGAGAGGGTGGTCGTGCTGCTGTTGGAGGCGTTCTGGACCGGCACGGGGGCCGCCTGGGGGCCGGTGTAGGCGCCGAGCTGGCCGGGCTGGTAGCCGGGCATGTTGCCGGTGTTGCCCGAGGCGTACTGCTGGGCCTGCGGAGGGGGCGACAGCGGGCCGGTCGGGCCGTTGGGGGCCGCCAGGGGTTGCGGAGCCGGGACCGGCGGGGGCTGCTGGGGGGCCTGGACCGGCGGGGGTTCGTGGTTGTAACTCGGGTAGGACGGCAGCGCGGGCTGGGAGGGCGCGGGAGGCGGCGTGGCGCGGGGAGCCTGCGCCGGAGGGGCGACGGGCGGGGCGCCGTTGTTGAGGGGGGCGGTGGCCTGGCCGTTGCCGCTCGGCTGGTGGCCGTTGCTCAGGGCGGGCGTCTCCATGGCGCCGGCGGCCAGGCTGACGTAGGGGCGCAGGTGGCTGCTGCCGATCTCGATCAGGTCGTCGCACTCCTGGCGGAGCGAGCGGGACACCGCCCAGCTTCCGTCCGCGGTGATGTGCACCACGGTGACGCGGATACCGAGGTCCTGGGCGTCGCAGACGACCTGCGCCAGGTCCTCGTCGCCGCTGACGACCACCGCGTCGCAGACCGCGCTGTTGCGGGCCAGCGTCATCAGGTCACGGTGGACCTGGGCGTCCACGCCTTCGCGGCGGCCGGGGCGGATGCGCGACAGCCGGAGCTTGAGGCCCGGGAGGTCGGCCAGCGCGTCGTGCTCGGCGGTCCGGCGGCCTTCGACGCTCGCCTCGTACCAGTAGCAGCGCAGCAGCGGCAGCCCGGTCCGTTCCTTGGACAGGGTGCCGAGCAACTTGAGCAGTCCCGGGTAATCCCAGGAGACTGCCTCGCGATGGCGGGTCCCATGCACGGCCATCGCGCCGTCGGCCAGCAGGTAGCCAGCGTCCACGAACAGCGCGCAGCGATCCACGCGACACCGCCCTTCCTACGTGGCCCGCCTCTTCGGCTCAGACAAGCCTGAAAGACCTCCGAGAGACCCGACAGACGGCCCTTCCTCAGGGTAATCAAGCAACTGATCGTCCGAGGGTTAATCCCGACGATTCGACCCGCGCCTGACCATACGCCGGAGTGTTCACGCAGACCGTACCAGTTCGTCCCGTTCTTGAAGCCGTGCCGTTGACCCTCCTGCTCCCAAACCTTTATTGGCCCGTTCCACGCCCCTCCGGGACCGGCCCGTCCCGCACCGCGCGGGATCGCACGGGCACCTCACCCCCGGCCGGGGCACGATCCGGGTGCTCCCCGGACCGCCCTAATCTTGTCTCCATGAGCGATCGTGAGAGCCTCCTGGCCGAGATCAAGGACAAGGGCGTCGTGCACGGCAAGGTGGTGCTGTCCTCCGGCAAGGAGGCGGACTTCTACGTGGACCTGCGCCGGGTGACCCTCGACGGGCAGGCGGCGCCCCTGGTGGGCCGGGTCATGCTCGACCTCACCGAGGACCTCGACTACGACGCGGTCGGCGGGCTCACCCTGGGCGCCGACCCGGTGGCGACCGCCATGCTGCACGCCGCGGCGGCGCGGGGCCGGGCGCTCGACGCGTTCGTGGTCCGCAAGGCGCAGAAGGCGCACGGGATGCAGCGCAGGATCGAGGGGCCGGACGTGGCGGGGCGGCGGGTGCTGGCGGTGGAGGACACCTCCACGACCGGCGGGTCCCCGCTGACGGCCGTGGAGGCGCTGCGCGAGGCGGGCGCCGAGGTCGTGGCCGTGGCCACGATCGTGGACCGGGGCGCGGCCTCCGCGATCGCCGAGGCGGGCCTGCCGTACCGGACCGCCTACAGCCTCCAGGACCTCGGCCTGGCCTGACCCGGCCGTCCCGGAGCGGCCGGGCGCGGGAGACGGCGAACTCCTGGCGCTCCCCGAGAGGTCAGTCGCGGGAGACGGTGAACTCCTGGCGCTCCCCGGCCCTGCCCGGGGGACGGACCTCCCCGTTCACCTCGACGCGGACGGCGGCGGAGTCGGCCAGCACCACGTCGACCTTGGCGTCGAAGGACTGGGCCTGCTCGTCCCTGGCCATCTCCCGGTCGAGCAGCACGTCACCCCCGGCGACCTTGAGGAAGACCTTGGGGCAGTGCTCCTGCAGGCACTGGACCCGGACCGTGGGGATCTGCTCGGGGGTGGCGGAGGGGACGGAGGGCGCGGCGGCCGGGGTGGAGGGCGCGGCGGGCCCGGCGTCCGGGTTGAGCGCGCCGACCAGTGAGAGGGCGCCGACCACGATCAGGGCGACCACCACCAGCACCGCCAGCCCCGCGAGCGCGAGGCGGGCGATACCCATCGGGTCAGACCTGTGGCGTCCCACACTGTGGAGATTAGCGGTTGGCGAGGAGATCCCACGACCGGTCGCGGGATCGGTTACCGCTGGCCGTCACCGTTCGACGGGCCGGTCGGCATGGTGCGGTGGTGCTTGCCCTGCGGCAGCGGCACGTCGGAACCGCCGTCCTTACGGTTCTTCACGAGCTCCCGGATGATCGGGATGACCGAGAGGAGGATGATCACCAGGGCGCCCGGCAGGATGTACTTGTCGATGTCGGGCACCGCCGAACCGACCACGCGGCCGAAGACCAGCAGGCCGTCGGTCCAGATGATGCCGCCCACGCAGTTCCACAGGAAGAACCGCTTGCGGTCCATGCCGAGCATGCCCGCGACCGGGTTGAGGAACGTGCGGACGATCGGGATGAACCGGGCGAGCACCACGGCCTTGGACGGGCCGAACTTCTGGAAGTAGTGCTCGGCCTTGTCGACATACTCCTTCTTGAAGAGCTTGGAGTCGGGCCGGTCGAACATCCTGCGGCCGTAGGTGGCGCCGAGATGGTGTCCCAGCTGGGCGCCGGCGATGGCGCAGATCGGGGCCAGGACCAGCAGCAGCGGGAACGAGAGCGGTGCGAGGCCCTCGATGGCCGCCGCCGCCTCGGGCGTGCTGAAGACGCCGGCCGCGACGAGCAGCGAGTCGCCCGGCAGGAAGAAACCGAGCAGCAGTCCGGTCTCGGCGAAGATGATCCCGAGGACGCCGATGGTGGCGAACGGCCCGAGCAGGCCGAGCCACCATTTGGGGTCCAGGAGATTGTGCAGGAGGTCCATCGGCGTGAAGCCTACCGGCGATCAGGATCCCAGATCGAGAGATGACACAGGCAGAAGTGGTGGCGGAGCTATCCGGCCGGGAAGGAACCCGGAATACTGGCCAACGGGCTATGTCCCGCGCCAGCTGTTCACAGCCGTCTCGAGGGAGATGACACCGATGCCTATCGCGACCCCAGAGGTCTACGCCGAGATGCTCGACCGGGCCAAGGCGAACGAGTTCGCCTATCCCGCGATCAACGTGACCTCGTCCCAGACCCTCAACGCCGCCCTGAGAGGCTTCGCCGAGGCGGAGAGTGACGGCATCGTCCAGGTGTCGACCGGCGGGGCGGAGTTCCTGTCCGGCGGCACCGTCAAGGACATGGTGACCGGCGCGACGGCTCTGGCGGAGTACGCCCGCGTCGTCGCGGCGAAATACCCCGTGACGATCGCGCTGCACACCGACCACTGTCCGAAGGACAAGCTGGACACCTTCGTCCGCCCCCTGATCGACATCTCCCTTGAGCGGGTGGCGCGCGGCCAGGACCCGCTGTTCCAGTCGCACATGTGGGACGGCTCCGCCGTACCGCTGGAGGAGAACCTGGAGATCGCCCAGGAGCTCCTGGAGAAGACCGCCCGCGCGAAGATCATCCTGGAGGCGGAGATCGGGGTGGTCGGCGGCGAGGAGGACGGCGTCGTCGGCGAGATGAACGAGAAGCTCTACACCACCGCCGAGGACGCCCTCGCGACCGCCGAGGCGCTGGGCCTCGGGGAGCGGGGCCGCTACCTGCTCGCCGCGACCTTCGGCAACGTGCACGGCGTCTACAAGCCGGGCCACGTCAAGCTCCGCCCGAGCGTGCTGAAGGAGATCCAGGAGGCCGTCGGCGCCAAGTACGGCAAGGAGAAGCCCTTCGACCTGGTCTTCCATGGCGGCTCCGGCTCGCTGCTGGAGGAGATCCACGAGGCCATCTCCTACGGCGTGGTCAAGATGAACATCGACACCGACACGCAGTACGCCTTCACCCGCCCGATCGCCGACCACATGTTCAAGAACTACGACGGCGTGCTCAAGGTGGACGGGGACGTCGGCAACAAGAAGGCCTACGACCCCCGCTCGTACGGCAAGGCCGCCGAGACGTCGATGGCGGCCCGCGTGGCCGAGGCGTGCCGGCACCTGAAGTCCGCCGGCACCAGGCTCTCCTGAGGTACCGGATCCCGCTGAGGTCCGGCCGTCGCCTCCGGACGGCCGTCCGGAGGCGACGGCGGCCGGACCGGAGGCGGCAGCCGGCCGGGAGGGCGGCCGTCGTGGATCTTCCGTTCGCCGAGGAGATCCGAGGAGAGCGGTCTCTCGCCGGCTCCGGCGAGGGCGGGGACGGCCGTTTCGAAGAGCGGGACAATAACAGGGAAGCGACTCCCCCGCCGGGCAAAGGCAGCAAGTACTCTCGCTAGGCATGACGGAATCGCACGAGAATCTTCTCGCCGGGCCGCCGCCCACCCGGCTGCCGGACCTGCCCGAGGCCCGAGAGGCGCTGGAATCCGGCGCCCAAGCATCAGACGTCGCCGCGCGTTTCCCCGCCTACCCGGGTGCCTGGGCCGCGCTCGCGGACGAGTATTTCGCGGGTGGGCACGCCGTGACGTCGTACGCCTTCGCCCGTACCGGCTATCACCGCGGCCTCGACCAGCTGCGCCGGGCAGGCTGGAAGGGGCACGGCCCGATCCCCTGGGAGCACGGGCCCAACCGCGGTTTCCTGCGCTGTCTGCACGCCCTGGCCCGCGCGGCCCAGGCCATCGGCGAGAAGGAGGAGGCCGAGCGCTGCTTCCAGTTCCTGAAGGACTCCAGCTCCCAGGCCGCTGAGGAACTGACCGGCCGCTGAGGTCCCGGATCTCCCGCCGGAGGGTGGGAGATCCCCCAAATGCGACTCGGTCGGGTATTCTCTCCACGCAAGAGCCCCTGTCGCGATTGCGTCAGGGGTTTTCGTTTTTGTGGTAGGAGATTAGCGATGCCGGCTGTCGTTCTCGTGGGCGCCCAGTGGGGCGATGAGGGCAAGGGGAAGGCGACCGACCTGCTCGGCGACAAGGTCGATTACGTCGTCAGATACCAGGGCGGAAACAACGCGGGGCACACGGTCGTCATCGGCGACCAGAAGTACGCCCTGCATCTGCTGCCCACGGGAGTGCTCTCCCCGAACGTCATCCCGGTGATCGGCAACGGCGTCGTCATCGACCCGGGCGTGCTGCTGAGCGAGATCGACGGGCTGGAGGCCCGCGGGGTCTCCTCCGAGCGGCTGCTGATCTCGGCCAACGCGCACCTGATCATGCCCCACCACAAGGCCCTCGACAAGGTCACCGAGCGCTACCTGGGCAAGGCGAAGATCGGCACCACCGGCCGGGGCATCGGCCCCGCCTACGGCGACAAGATCTACCGGATGGGCGTGCGGGTCCAGGACCTGCTCGACCCGGGCATCCTGCAGAAGAAGATCGAGGTCGCCCTCGGCGAGAAGAACCAGATCCTCACCAAGATCTACAACCGCCGGGCGATCGACGCCACCAAGGTCCTGGAGGAGTACCTCGGCTACGCCGAGCGCCTCAAGCCCCACATCGCCGACACCTCGCTGATCCTGAACAAGGCCCTGGACGAGGACAAGGTCGTGCTGCTGGAGGGCGGCCAGGGCAACCTGCTCGACATCGACCACGGCACCTACCCGTTCGTCACCTCCTCCTCCCCGACGAGCGGCGGCGCCTGCTCCGGCTCCGGCATCCCGCCGACCCGGCTCACCCGCGTGATCGGCATCCTCAAGGCCTACACCACCCGCGTCGGCTCCGGCCCGTTCCCGACCGAGCTGGAAGACGAGATGGGCGAGTGGCTGCGCACCACCGGCGGCGAGTACGGCGTGACCACCGGCCGTAACCGCCGCTGCGGCTGGTTCGACGCGGTGATCGCGCGCTATGCCAGCCGGATCAACGGCGTCACCGACTTCTTCCTCACCAAGCTCGACGTGCTGTCCGGCCTGGAGAGGATCCCGGTCTGCGTCGCCTACGAGGTGGACGGCGTCCGCTACGACGAGATCCCGATGACCCAGACCGACTTCCACCACGCCAAGCCGGTGTACGAGGAGTTCCCGGGCTGGCAGGAGGACATCACCGGCGCCAAGTCCTTCGAGGACCTGCCGGCCAACGCGCAGGCCTACGTCAAGGCCCTGGAGCGGATGAGCGGCGCCCGGATCTCCGCCGTCGGCGTCGGTCCGGGCCGCACCGAGACGATCCAGATCCACTCGTTGGTCTAGTCTCCTCCGGGTAAGGTTCGCGCCTGGCGACCGCCAGGCGCGAGCCATATCGAGAGAACGGCGCACGAGGTCGGTAGGGTCCCCTCTGTGCATGCCGAGATTCATGGTCACCGCGGAGCCCGCGGACTCCGCCCGGAGAACACGCTGCCCGGGTTCGCCTGCGCCCTGGAGCTGGGCGTCGACGCGCTGGAGCTCGATGTCGCGCTGACGGCCGACCGGCGACTGGTGCTCACCCACGACCTCACCGTGTCGGCGGTGACCAGTGCCGACACCCGGCCGGCCTGCTACGGCGACCCGCTCTTCCCGTACGTGGGCAGACCCGTCGGGGAGCTCACGCTGGCGCAGCTGCGCACCCTCGACTGCGGGGTACGGCTGCCGCGCCACCCCGAGGACCGTTTCGTCCGGACCCAGGCGCCGGTGCCGGACACCCGGATGCCGACGCTCGGGGCCGTGCTGGGGCTGGTGGACGCCTACGGCGCCGACGGCGTGCGGCTGCACGTGGAGCTCAAGTCCGATCCGACGAGACCGGAGCTGAGCGCCGATCCCCGCGAGTTCACCGAGATGGTGGTCGCCGAGCTCGACCGGCACCACCGGCTCGACGGGGCGGCGATCCTCAGCTTCGACTGGCGGATCCTGGAGATCGCCCGCTCACTGGCCCCCGCGACCCGGCGGTACGCCCTGATCGAGCGCGCCACCATGGACAGCGTCTGGCTCAACGGCCTGCGGCTTGAGGACTTCGACGGCGACATCCCGGCCGCCGCCGTGGCGGCCGGAGGCACCACGCTGTCTCCCGAGCACGTGCTGGTCGACCAGGAGCTGGCGCGTCTGGCCGAGAAGGCCGAGCTGCCGCTGGTGCCCTGGACCGTCAACGAGCCCGGCCGGGCCGCCGAGCTGCTCGACCTCGGGGCGGCCGGGCTGGTCACCGACTACCCGGACCGGATGCGCGCCCTGTGGGCCGACCGGGGCATGCCCGTCCCCGCGCCCGTCACCCCCGTGCGCCGCGCGGACAGGTAGGGAGCGCGCCCGGACCGCCGCCGGTCCGCGCCCGCGCGGACGCGTGGGGCCGGGAACGCCGCCCTCCCCGCTCCCGCGCGGGCGCGGAGAGTCACATCCAGCCGTTGCGCCGGAAACCCCGGTAGAGCAGCGAGCAGGCGACCACCATCACGCCGATCACGATCGGATAGCCGAAGACGGACTTGAGCTCGGGCATGTGCTCGAAGTTCATGCCGTAGATCCCGGCGATCATCGTGGGCACGGCCATTATGGCGACCCACGAGGAGATCTTCCGCATGTCCTCGTTGGCGAGCGCGTTGGAGCGGGCGAGCGCCGCCTGCAGGATGGAGTTGCACAGCTCGTTGGACGACTCGACCTGCTCGCACACACGGGCCAGGTGGTCGACGACGTCACGGAAGTATTCGCGCATCTCCGAGGGGATCATCCGACGCTGCGCCAGCGTCGACATGGGCGACTGAAGCGGGGTGACGGAGCGCTTCATCTCGATCATCTCGCGCTTGAGGTTGTAGATCCGGCCGATGTCGCGGGCGCTGACGTCGGCGAAGACCATGGCCTCGACGTCCTCCAGCTCGGCCTGCATCAGGTCGGCCACGCTGAGGTACTTGTCCACGACGTGGTCGGCGATCGCGTGCAGCACGCCGGTCGGGCCGCGGTTGAGGAGCTTGGGCTTGTCCTCCAGGCGCTCGCGGACCTCCGACAGCGGGCAGTGCTTGCCGTGCCGTACGGTCACCACGAAGTCGGGCCCGACGAACACCATGATCTCGCCGGTGCCGATGATCTCGCTGGTGGCGGTCAGCACGTCGTGGTCGAGGTAGGCGACGGTCTTGAGGACCACGAACAGCGAGTCGCCGTAGCGCTCGACCTTGGGGCGCTGATGAGCCTTGACGGCGTCCTCGACGGCGAGCGGGTGCAGGGCGAAGACCTCCGCCAGCCACTCGACCTCGGGGGCGTCGGGTTCATGCAGGCCGACCCAGACGAAGGCGTTGCCCTTCTCCTCGGCCGCGTTGTGCGTGCGGACGAGCTCCAGGGCGTCCGGGATTCCCAGGGCGTCGATCTTCTTGCCGCCGATGTAGGCGGCGTATTCGACGAGGGAGTCGCTCGGCGGGACGCAGAGGCCGTTCATCCGGTTACGGACCGGGACGGCGGGTGCGTGCGGGGCGCGGACGGCGCGTGCGTGCTTGATACGGGGAAAAAGGAGCGAGGAACGCATGGCATGCCTTTCCCGCCCGATCTGGCACCGTTCCACGCGCGACGCGATGTCACCTCAGTTCGAACGGGAATGCGCGCGGAAGCCAGTCGGGCACTGATGCGGAGTGGTGGGAGGGTGCGCACAGAAGGCGTGCGCGGCACGTACTGCTGGGATCGCCAGAGGACATCCCCAACCACCTCCAATCACCAATAGACAGACAAAGCCGCCCAAATTTAGCACAGATCTGGGCACGCCCTCCAAGCGTACTCCCGGCCGCAACAAGCGATCATCCATAGGCCGGCGAAATTCCCGCATGATTTACGGCGCATTCACCATGTCGCCCCGGCCCTCTCGCGCGAGACTTCTGTCGCCGCCCCGGCCGGGAGAGATCGGCATGAGCCCCGCGCCTCCCGCACGGACCTCTGTCCACAGCCTGTGGACGGCCGGCGGCCCGGGGGCCGATAGGCTCTCGCGAGTGCGCGTTCTTGTGATTGGATCCGGCGGGCGTGAGCATGCCCTGTGCCGGTCGCTGGCAGCAGATCCCCAGGTCACCGAGGTCCACTGTGCTCCCGGCAACGCGGGTGTCGCACAGGTCGCGACCCTGCATCCGGTGACCCCGACCGACCCCGCGGCGGTCACCCGGCTCGCCTCGGAGCTCGGGGCAGACCTGGTCGTGGTCGGCCCCGAGGCCCCGCTGGTCGCCGGGGTCGCGGACGCGGTCAGGGAGGCGGGCATCCCCTGCTTCGGACCGTCCCGGGAGGCCGCCCGGATCGAGGGCTCCAAGGCGTTCGCCAAGGACGTCATGGTCGCGGCGGGCGTGCCCACCGCGCGCTCCCGCACGTGCGTCACGCCCGAGGAGGCCGCCGCGGCGCTGGACGAGTTCGGCACGCCGTACGTGGTCAAGGACGACGGCCTCGCGGCCGGCAAGGGCGTGGTGGTCACCGACGACCGGGACGAGGCGCTCAGGCACGCCGCGGCGTGCGGGCGGGTCGTCATCGAGGAGTTCCTCGACGGTCCCGAGGTGTCGCTGTTCGCGCTC
Organism: Streptosporangium canum; assembly: GCF_900113865.1. Lineage (GTDB taxonomy): Bacteria > Actinomycetota > Actinomycetes > Streptosporangiales > Streptosporangiaceae > Streptosporangium > Streptosporangium canum. The sequence goes on from NZ_FOQY01000016.1 coordinate 63,772, forward strand.
TGCGACGGTTCCACGGCCGTGCCGCTCCAGCCCGCCCAGGACCACAAGCGCGCCTACGACGGGGACAAGGGCCCCAACACCGGCGGCATGGGCGCCTACACGCCGCTGCCGTGGGCGCCCGGCGACCTCACCGACCGGGTGATGGCCGAGACCGTCATCCCGACCGTGACCGAGCTGGCCAGGCGCGGCACACCGTACACCGGGGTGCTCTTCGTGGGGCTGGCCCTCACGGCGGAGGGGCCGAAGGTGATCGAGTTCAACGCGCGGTTCGGCGACCCGGAGACCCAGGTCGTGCTGGACCGGCTGGAGACGCCGCTCGCCGGCCTCCTGCTGGCCTGCGCGGACGGGACGCTCGGCGGGTTCGGGCCGCTGTCCTACCGCGACGGCGCCGCGGTGACCGTGGTGATCGCGGCGGAGGACTACCCGGCCGACCCCGTCAAGGGCGACGTCATCGAGGGGCTGTCCGACACCGTCGAGAACGCCTACGTGCTGCACTCCGGGACCGCGCTCGACGGCGACCGGGTCGTCTCCAACGGCGGGCGGGTGCTCAGCGTGGTCGGCACCGGCCCCGACGTGGCCGCCGCGCGCGCGGCCGCCTACGAGGCGGTCGGCCGCATCCGGATGCGCGGCTCGCACCACCGCACGGACATCGCCGGACACAGTGCGTGATCAGGACATCACTCCGGCCGTGACGTAGCGCTCGGCAGGCATGCCGCGATAAGCCAGGGGCAGTCTCTGCCCGTCCCCGGCCGCTCCGCCCACGGAGGAACGATGGCGCTCGACCAGGCAGCATCCCCGGAACGGATCGGCGACACCGGCGTCCTGCGCTGGCCGGGCACCTGGCGGGTCTACGTCGCCACGCGGAGCGAGGAGATCCGGGCCGACGCCGAGCGCGCCCTGACCATACGCGACGGGGCGGGCCAGCTGGTGTCGGTGGGCGAGGGCATCGGCAGGCACCTGGAGCGCGGGGAGTCCTACGCGCGCTCCAAGCACGGCCTGCGGCGCTGGCTGACCGGTCAGGCCATCGAGGGCGCCTGGTCCAACGTCAACAGCGCGACCGTGCTGCTGTACGGCGTGCTGCCGACGGTGGAGCTGTGCGGCCGGGCCCCCGAGGTGGTGGCGATCGGCCGGGCCTACCTGCCCGGCGACGATCCCCGGCTGACGCACCTGCAGGCCCGGCTGGCCGCCGGAGACCTGGGAGAGGACGACAGGCCGCTGATGCAGTCGGTGCTGCGGGCCGCCTACACCGCGCAGGCGATGGAGACCGGCCGGGTCCGCAGCTTCCGCAACCTCCTGCTCGGCGGGGTGGTCATGCTGAGCCTGATCGTGCTGAGCGTGGTGGCCATCGGCGCGATCTGGCCGGACGCCGTCCCGATGTGCGGCAACCAGTCGGTGGTGCAGGCCCAGGGGCTCATGCCCGCGCAGATCTGCCCCACCGGCTCCCTGCGGCCCAGCCGGGGCGACGTCCCCCTGGTGGCCCTGATCGGGATGCTGGGCGCGGCGCTGGCCACGGCGGCCTCGCTCTCCACCCGCTCGGAGCTGTCCACGCGCTACTCGCTGGCGGTGGTCCAGAACATGCTCAAGGCCCCCGCCGGAGTGGCCACCTCCGTGCTGGGCCTGCTGATCCTGAACTCCGGCTTCGTCCCCGGCTTCGCGGGACTCGGCTCCCAGCCCGCCATCCTGGTCTGGGCCATGGCGTTCGGGTACGGCCAGCAGGTCGTCACCCGCTTCGTCGACCAGCGAGCCGACAACCTTCTCATGGCCGCCTCGCCGCTCACCCCGGCGGGCAAGGGGACCCGGGTCGCGTGACCACCCCGGAGACCGGGGACGCCTGAGCACGCCGCCGGACGCCCGGCCGTGCGAACACCGGAGGACGCCCGGCCGCGCGAACACCGGAGGACGCCCGAGCACTCCGGACGGGCGCGAACACGTCGGGCGGTCGCCGGGACGCCCGGCGCGGGGGAATTTCCTGGGGGTCCGATCGCCTGGAACCCCGCTGTCGCGGGCGGATCCGCCGTGTGGATGCGGGACCATTGCGTGGAGACACACGAGCGATCGAGTGATCAGAGGCTCGACGGGTAGTTGCCATCCGAAGTGGCCGGTTCAGGGGTACCCAGCGGCTACTGTTGGCCGATAACCCCCGGCTGCCGCCACTCGTTCTCGCATCATCCCCAATCCCCAGCTTCCCCTTCCCCAAGGAGCATGACGTATGGTCCGTTACCGCGTGCGCGGTGGCAACCCCCTCCGTGGAACCGCCTTCATCCAGGGCGCCAAGAACGCCGTGCTGCCCATGATCGGTGCGGCGCTCCTGGCTGCCAAGGGCCGTACGGTGCTGCGCAACGTCCCCATCATCGAGGACGTGCGCCGGGCGGTCGAGCTGGCCGAGGCGATCGGCGCCAAGGTCGAGCTCCACGAGGCGGAACGCACCCTGGTCATCGACGCCTCCCGGCTGAAGAGCCCGGTGCTGCCCGCGGAGATCGCCCGCCGCTTCCGCGGCTCCGTGCTGTTCGTTCCCGCGCTGCTGCACCGCCTCGGCGAGGCGATCATCGAGGGCGTGGGCGGCTGCAACCTGGGCAGCCGCAACCTCGACTTCCACTACCTGGGCTACAAGCGCCTGGGCGCGATCGTGGACGAGGGCGACTCCGTCATCCACGTCAAGACGGCCGGCTTCACCGGCGCCACGCTGTATCTGGACACCCCCTCGCACACCGGCACCGAGAACCTGATCATGGCGGCCGCCCTCGGGCGCGGCACCACCGTGATCGAGAACGCGGCGCTGGAGCCCGAGGTCCTCGACGTGATCGAGATGCTGACCCGGATGGGCGCCAGGATCAGCGGCGGCGGCACCGGGTTCATCACGGTGGAGGGCGTGGAGGAGCTCCAGGCCGTCGAGCACACCGTGATGCCCGACCGCCTCGACGCGGGTGTGTTCGCCATGGCCGCGGCCATCACCGGCGGCGAGGTCAACCTGGTCGGCGCCGACCTGGACCACCTCGGCGTGGTCCGCTACAAGCTGGAGCAGATGGGGGTGGAGTTCTCCGACCACGGCGCGGTGCTCCACGTGCGCCGGGACCGCCCGCTGCGCCCGATCAACGTGATCACCGACACCTACCCCGGCTTCGCCACCGACCTGCAGTCGCCGATCATGACGGTCGCCTGCCTCGCCGACGGCGCCAGCTACATCCACGAGCGCATCTTCGACGGCCGGTTCGCCCTGGCCTCCGAGCTGAACAAGATGGGCGCCGACATCGAGGTCAAGGAGAACGGCGCCGTCGTCCGTGGCGCGACCCCGCTGACGGGAACCGAGGTGACCGCGCACGACCTGCGTTCCGGAATCGCCCTCGTTCTCGCCGGTCTCGCCGCCGAAGGGGAGACCGTGATCGAATCGGGTTATCTCATCGACCGCGGCCACTCATATCTGGCCGAGCGTATGCAGGCCCTGGGCGCAGATGTGAGGCGAGAGATTTCTTCCTCATAATCAGCGGGTTTCAGTCTCTCAAAAATCGCTCTGACCTGTGTAAACAGTTACAGTTAGGGGTTTAGCCGGGAGGTTCCTCCCGGAATTGACGTCAAATCGGGCGTGACATTACGGCCCCCGCAAGCGATCGTTCCAAAAGAGAGCCGAAAACAAACGGACAGCAGGATGGGACGAACATTGGTCGAGCGGGCCGAAGAAACTCCACGAGTGTCACGCCCGGGTGCCATGACACCGGACCTCACTATCGGTGTGGTGGGCCCCCATGACCTCGTCGAGCGAGTGATGCTCATGGGACACGCGGCGGCGCCCCTGCCTTGCCGCCTGGTAGCCGCTGCCTACCGGGACGAGCAGGAGGCCGCCGACAAGGTCACACGTCTGGGGGCGGGGGTGGACGCCTGCCTGTTCGCCAGCCCGGTCCCCTATGACCTGGCCAGGCGTTCGGGGGTGCTGACGATGCCGGCGACCTACGTCCAGCTCGGCGGCGCCGCGTTGATCGCCGCCCTGGCCCGGGCGGCGCTGGACGAACGGATCGACCCGCGCAGGGTCAGCGTCGACGTGCTGAGCCGGGCCGACGTCGAGGAGGCCTACACCGATCTGAGCCTGCCGGTGGCGGACGTGCACAGCCGTGACGAGCCGGGCGCCACCGGCACGATCGCGGCCTTCCACGAACGCCTGGCCCGCCAGGGCAGCACCAGCGGGGCGCTGACGTGCCTGCCCGCCGTCGCCGACCGCCTGCAGACGGCCGGGGTCCCGGTGGTCAGGATCCGGCCGACGTCCGCGGCGGTCCGTACGGCGCTGCACACGGCCGCCCTGCTCGGCGCGCACCACCGGCTGGAGGAGTCACAGCTCACCGTCGTCCTGGTGGAGGTGCCGACGCTCCGCGAACCGGTCCGCCGGGCCGCGCCGCGCTACTGGCGCGACGAGCTCCGGCTGTCCCTGCACCGGCTGCTGGTGCAGGAGGCGAACCGGATCAACGCGTCGGTGACCTCGGTCGACGACCACAGCTACATGGTCACCGCGACCCGCGGCTCGGTGGCCACGGCCACGGAGGGCTTCCGGGTGCTGCCGTTCGCGGCGCGGGTCCGTGACGAGCTGGGCCTGGCGGTCGAGGTGGGCGTCGGCATGGGCCGTACCGCCCACGACGCCGAGTCCCACGCGCGGGCGGCGCTGGCGCGCACGCAGGCGGGCAAGCAGGCGCAGGGCTTCGCGGTGGACCGCGAGGGCCGGGCGCTCATCCCCGCGCCCAGGATGCCTCCGCAGGGCGGCGGGCCGCTGAAGCCGAAGGGCGTGGAGGTGCTGGCCCGGCTGGCGGCCAAGCTGGAGGGGGGAGACACGGTGGTGGACGCGGAGGGCGCGGGCAAGATGCTCGGCGTCACACCGCGTACGGCACGGCGGCTGCTGCGCACGTTGGTCGACGAGGGACTCGCGTGGCCGCTTCCGCCCAACCGCACCCCGCAGCCGGGCCGTCCCCGCCAGCTCTACCGGCTGATCGTGGAGAAGCTCGGCAGCCGCTGAGCCCCTCCCGTCATCCCCGTGATCCGGGGTCCGCTCCGCTCCGCGCGGCGGGCCCCGGATCACGGCGGTCCGGGCCGCGTCTCACGGTCCGGACCTCGCGGGCGTTCTGTCGGACATGAAGGCTATTGTCATGAGCTATGGGTCATGACACTACTGACAGCCGCAGATCGCTGCTCGTCTGGGGAGCGCTGGGGATCGTCTACGTGGTGTGGGGATCGACCTACCTCGCGATCCGGATCGCCATCGAGACCGTCCCTCCGCTGCTCAGCGGAGCCATGCGCTTCAGCGCGGCCGCGCTGGTCCTCGGCGCCGCGCTGCTCCTGCTCCGGGGATGGCGGGCCTTCCGGATGACCTGGAAGGAGCTGGGCGGAGCGGCCCTGGTCGGGTTGCTGCTGCTGAACGCCGGCAACGGCCTCGTCGCGGTGGCCGAGCAGCACATCTCCAGCGGGCTGGCGGCGCTGCTGGTGGCCTCGGTGCCACTCTGGCTGGTGATCTTCAGGATCGTCGCCAGGGACATGCCTCAGGTGCTGACGCTGGCCGGGGTGCTCATCGGGTTCGGCGGGGTGGCGGTGCTGTCGCTGACCGGCGGGGGCAGCGCGGCGGACAGCACCGGGATCACGATCATCCTGCTGGCGTCGATGTCGTGGTCGGCGGGCTCGTTCCTGTCCGCCCGGATCCCGATGCCCGCCAACCCCTTCGTCGCCAGCACGGTCGAGATGGCCGCGGGCGGGATCGGGCTCGCGCTGACCAGCACGGTCATGGGCGAGCACCTCGACCTCGGCGCGGTCTCCGGGCGTTCCTGGGCCGCGCTGGCCTACCTGGTCGTGATGGGCTCCCTGGTCGCCTTCACCGCCTACGTCTGGCTGCTGGGCACCGCCCCGATCTCCCTGGTCTCCACCTACGCCTACGTCAACCCCGTCGTGGCGGTCGCCCTCGGCGCGCTCGTCCTGAGCGAGCCGGTCACGACCTCGATGGTCGCCGCGGGCCTGGTGATCGTCCTCGGCGTGGCCCTGGTGGTCTCCACCGAGCGCCGCAGGAACGCCCCGATCGAGGCGAAGGAACCCGCGTCCGTGTAGGACGCGGGCCCGCCGGGATCCCTCGGTCCGCCCCCCGGAGCGCCGGGAGGCGGGTCTCCGATCCCGGAAGGGCCGTCAGGCGGCCCTGAAGGCCGCCGCGGCGGCGAGGAAGGTGTCGTTGGCCTCGGGGGAGCCGATGGAGATCCTGGCCCCCTCTCCGGCGAAGGGACGGACCGCGACCCCCTCGGCCGCGCAGGCCTCGGCGAACTCCGTCGTGCGCTCGTCCAGCCGGAGCCAGACGAAATTGGCCTCGGTGATGGGCACCGTCCAGCCCTGGGCGATCAGTGCCTCACGGACCCGGGTGCGCTCCTTGACCACGGTTTCCACCCGCTCCAGCAGCTCGTCCTCGGCCGCCAGGGAGGCGACGGCGGCGGCCTGGGCCAGGTGGTTGACCGCGAAGGGCACGATCGTCTTCCGTACGGCGGCCGCCACCGGCTCGTCGGCGATCAGGTAGCCCACCCGGAGCCCGGCCAGGCCGTACGCCTTGGAGAACGTCCGCAGCACGGCCACGTTCGGCCGGTCGCGGTAGACGGTGAGCCCGTCGGTGACGTCGGCGTCCCTGACGTACTCGCGGTAGGCCTCGTCGAGGACGACGAGCACGTCCTCCGGGACCCGGTCGAGGAAGGCCGCCAGCTCGGCCGCGTGGACGACCGTGCCGGTGGGGTTGTTCGGGTTGCAGACGAAGATCATGCGCGTCTGCGGGGTGATCGCCTCGGCCATGGCGTCCAGGTGGTGCGTCTCGCCCAGGAGCGGCACCCGGACCGAGGTCGCCCCCGCCAGATCGGCCAGGAGCGGGTAGGCCTCGAACGACCGCCAGGCGTAGATCACCTCGGCGCCCGGCTCGCTCACGGTCTCGAAGAGCTGCTGGGCCACCGTCACCGAGCCGGGGCCGAGCGCGACGTGCTCGGGCGGCACGCCGTACCGTTCGGCGAGGGCCTCGGTCAGGCCGGTCGCCGCCGGGTCGGGATAGCGGTGGATCTCCGAGGCGGCCTTCGCGATCGCCTCGACCACGGAGGGCAGCGGGCCGTAGGGGGATTCGTTCGAAGACAGCTTGTAGGACCGGCCGTCGGCCGACACCACGGCCTTGCCCGCCTTGTAGGGGGGCATTGTGTCCAGGATCGCGCGGAAACGAGGCATGGCCTTACTTTATGAGGAGCGGGCGGATGGGGCATCATCCTGGAAGACTGGAGGTGAGAGGCATGCCTGACCGGGAGGACGACATGAGCATCGCACCGCTGACCGAGACCGAGCGGCCCGACATGGAGCCCGACACGGAGACGGCCGGGGCGGAGTCTCCCAGGGTGGAGCCCGTCCCCGACTGGATCATCCCGTCATCGGATGGTTTCACCGCAGAGGACCTCGACCGGCTGCGGGGGATTCCCTCTCACACCGAGCTGATCGATGGCACTCTCGTCTTCGTGAGCCCCCAGACCCGCTTCCACTCACTCGTCATGTTTCTCCTGGAGCGAGAGCTCCGCCACACTGCTCCGGCGGAGCTGCGGGTGCGCAGGGAGATGACCGTGACGCTCGGAGAACGCCAGCGTCCCGAACCCGATCTCATCGTGGTCCGCGCCGACGGCGACCTGAGCCTGAAGCAGACGACCTACCGACCCGCCGACGTCGTCCTGGCCGTCGAGGTGGTCTCCGCCGAGTCCGAGATCCGCGACCGGGAGCGCAAGCCCCAGCTCTACGCGGCGGCGGGCATCCCCCACTTCTGGCGGATCGAGAACGCCGAAGGCCGTCCGACGGTCTACGTCTACGAGCTGGACCCGGCGACCAAGGCCTACGTCGCCACGGGTATCCACCACGACCGGCTGAAGCTCACCGTCCCCTTCGACGTCGACATCGACCTGGCGGAGATCGACGACCTCTGAGCCCCGGCTACTCCTTGAGGGAGCGGAGCATCGGCGGGTGCAGCAGCACGGCCGGTCCACGGCGGTAGAGCTTGGCGGGACGGCCGCCGTCGCGGGTGGTGGTGCGGCCGGTGGGCACCAGGAAGCCCTCGGCCTTGGTGACCTTGCGGTGGAAGTTGCGCGGGTCCAGGGTGCGGCCCCAGACGATCTCGTAGACCCGGCGCAGGTCGGCGACGGTGAACTCCGGGGGGCAGAAGGCAGCGCCCAGCGGGGTGTATTCCAGCTTGCCCCGGGCGCGCTCGATCCCGTCGACCATGATGCGCCGGTGGTCGAAGGCCATCTCCAGGAGCGAGGAGACCGGCTGCCAGCTCATGTGCGCCTCGGTGGAGGCCGGCAGGTCGGGGGCGAGGCCGAGGTAGGCGACGCTCAGGACGCGCTGGCGCGGGTCGCGGTCGGGATAGCCGTAGGTCTGGAGCTGCTCCAGATGGACCGGGGCGCCGGGCAGGCCGGCCCGTTCGGCGAGGACCCGGGCCGCGGCGGCGGGCAGATCCTCGTCGAGCTGGATGAAGCCGCCTGAGAGGGCCCAGCGTCCCTCGTAGGGCGAGTTGTCCCGCCGCCAGACGAGCGCGCTCAGCGCCTGGCAGCGCACCGTGAGGACGACCAGATCCACGCTGACGGGAATGCGCGGAACCATGCCAGGCACGTTACACCGGTCAGGCGTTTATACGGACGTGCAGCGGCTCGGCGGCCGCCCGTCCGTCGGCGGCGGCGACCTCGATCCGGACCCAGGCGCCGTCGGGCACCTGGGTCCAGTCGAAGGGGATCCACGCCGTCCGCATCCCGGTGGGCAGGTCGGGCAGCGGCTCCGACAGGTCCACTCCGGCCACCTCGACGACCTTGGGGGTCTCCTGGCCGTCCCAGGTGATCGTCACCTGGGAGCCCATGGGCATGTTGTATCCCCGGATCTCCATGCCGTCCTGGATGTCGCGCTCCTTGCGGACGGCGTCCACCGGGATCGGCCGGTCCGCGTCGCGGGCGATGTCCTCGGCCAGCGACGGCGAGCCGCAGGTGAAGAAGTCGCTCCACATGTAGGAGACGACCTTGGAGACGTACCGGCCGACCTGGGTCACGGCCGTGTCGAGCCGTTTCTTGTCGGTGCGGCCCCGGGTGCCCGTCCTGGCGGCGCAGGGCTCTTCGGCGGACGGCTCGAAGGCCTCCACGTTGGCCCACAGCTGCACGTTGTAGCCCTGCGCGACCATCCTGTCCCGCGCCGCGGACATCTCCCGGTAGTAGTCGCGGGTCGAGCCGTGGTAGGCGGTGCCGTTGGTCGTCTCGCCGACGACCGGGCGGAGCCGTTCGTCGACCTGCTCGTCGCGCTGGTCCGGCCAGAACAGTCCGACCTTGCCCGTGCCCCGGCTGTCCTGCGGCGCGATGATGCCGACCCCGGTCCTGACCATGGCCTCGAAGCCCTTGGCCACCTGCTTGGGACTGGCGCTGAACTTCAGCCGCTTGCGCGCGTCGATGTAGGGGCTGACCAGGATGGGCTTGCCCGGCATCTCCTGCTCCACGATCTGGTGCTGGGAGGCGTAGACCTTGAGCGTCGAGTGGTCGCCGTCCGGGTCCCCGCCCGTGTAGCTCATCTCCCGCATCTGCAGCTCGAACGGCTGGTAGAAGCCGCCGAGCGACTCCCGGCCCTGGAAGCGGGCGCCGTAGTCCTGCAGGATGCGCCGGGTGAGCGTGGTGAGCGTGTCGGTGCCGTCCTTGTAGGCCCGGGTGAGCTGCGCCGGGTCGCGGGGGGCCAGCGGCAGCGCGGGGAAGACCCGCACCCCGAACTGGTCGCCGAGGTCGAGCAGCTCGGTGAGGCTGTCCTGCTTGTCCTGCTCCGCGCCGGCGATCAGGATCACGTGGTAGCCGCGCCCCTTGTTCGTGATGTTCGCGCAGCTCGGGTCGTCGCTTCCGTCGTCCGGCGCGACGATCCGGTAGAAGACGGACTCGCCTACAGTGATCTTCCGCTCGAACTCGGGGCAGCGGAACAGGTCGGGCCCGAACGCCTCGTCGGTCCGGTAGACGAACGTCCAGCTCACCCGGTTTCCCGGGTTGGCCGCCCGGAGGTCCCTTTCGGCCGCCGCCACGCACGGCAGCCCGTCCTCGACGCACGGCTCGTAGCGGGGGTCGATCTCCTCGCCCTTGTTGTCCATGATCCGGTCGTCCTCGTCGACGCGGCGGGCCTGCAGGCCCCAGCCGATCCGGATCACCGTGTCGCCGCCCACCTCGTGGATCGCGCGGAACTGCCGCCGCCAGGTGCAGTGGTCGGCGGTGGGGATGAGCCAGTAGCCGGTCACCGCGTAGGGCGAGGCCACCTTGGTGTCGAACGTTCCACACGGGTCGGTGAAGGCGCTGGCCTCGGGGGTCAGCGCGGCGGAGGAGGTGGCGGAGGGCGACGACGTGGCCGGTGTCCTGTCGCTCACCGGAGCGTCCGTGTCCTTGGGCAGGACGAGCACGATCGCCGCCACCACCGCAAGGATCGCCACGCCGAGAAAAGCGGTGAGCCAGCGCATGATCAGGACACTACCGTTCTTGTGATCAGGCGGACATAAACAACATCGCCATACAAGAAATCAGCTCTTGACCCCGGCCCACGCCTCAAGCTGGGACACGAAACGGCGGGCCGAGTTCGGCCAGTGATGGTTCGCACGGGCCGCCGCATACCCTCGGGCGCCCTGGGCATGCCGCTCCCTGACGTCGTCCCGCAGGGAGAGCACGGCCTGCGCCACGGCCTTGGGATCCTCCCACGGCACGACCATGCCGCTGTTGTAGCGCTCGACCAGCTCCACCGCGCGCGGCGACGGAGTGGTGATCACCGGGATCCCGTGGGCCATGTACTCCACGATCTTCGTGGGCATGGAGTGGCGGTAGTTGGGCTCGTCGTGCAGCAGCGACAGTCCGGCCAGCGCCCCGTCGAGCCGCTTGAGCGCCTCGTCGTTCGGCATGAAGTCGCGCCACTCCAGCACGCCCTCGGCCACCGCCTCGTTCAGCGTCGGGCGCGACTGCGGGTCGGCGTAGCCGATCAGCTCGACCGCCACCCGGTACGGCCGGAGCAGCCGGGCGACCTCGATGGCGTCGCGCACCCCGCGCGCCTCCGACAGCCAGCCGAGGTAGACGATCCGGTCGTCTCCCGGCGGGGTCACGTCGTCGGGCACCCAGGTCTCGTTCGGGACCACCAGGTGGGCCCGGTGGAACCGGCCGGCGTAGGCGGTCTCGGCGAGGAGCAGATGCAGGTGGCGCTCCGCGGTGCCTTCGAGCATGCGGGCCAGGAACCGCACCGGCGGCCGCAGGAACGCGGGCAGCCAGGGCTTCAGCGACAGGGTCGCCGGAGTGTCCTCGTGCACGTCCCAGACCACCGGGGGCCGCTTGCGCACGCCGACGACCGCGAGCAGCAGCTCGGGGTCGTGGATGACCACCAGATCAACCTGGTCGCGCATGCGCTTGAACACCTTGCGGGCGGCGCGCACGGCCGAAAGCCGCTTGCGCTCAGCCGCCCGGGGGAGGTCGACGCCGTTCACCCACGACCGGGCCATGACGCCCCGCGCGGTGTACGGCGCGGCATACGTGACCTCATGACCGGCATCCACGAGCGCGCGGATCTGCCGGTGCAGGATCCGGGCGTCCTCGGGGTGATGCACCACCGTCATGACGAGCACGTGCACTGCGCGCAGCCCTTCGTCGCTAGAGCCGCTCGACGCGTTCACCCTCGGCGAGGACGCCTCGGGTGTCGAGCACGAGCCTGCCGTGGTCCTCGACGATCGACAGGTCGAAGGCGGCGTGCTGCTGCAGCAGCAGCGTCACATCCGCTTCGGCGACCGCCCTGGCGAGGTCTTCCTCACGTGGTACGGAGGTGCCGTCCACGTGCCATGTCCTGACGTACGGGTCGGCGAAGACCAGCTCCGCGCCCAGCTCCAGCAGCGCCCGCGCGACCGGCAGCGCCGGAGTCTCGCGCTCGTCGGCGATGTCGGGTTTGTAGGTGACGCCGAGCAGCAGCACCTTGGAGCCGTTGACGGCCTTCTTGTGCCGGTTGAGCAACCGCTGGACGCGGGCCACCACGTAGGACGGCATCCGCTCGTTGATCTCCTGCGCCAGCTCCACGAACCGGAACGGGTAGCCGAGCTTGCGCACCGTGTAGGACAGGTAGGAGGGGTCGACCGGGATGCAGTGCCCGCCGACGCCGGGGCCGGGCAGGAACTTCTGGAAGCCGAACGGCTTGGTGGCCGCGGCCTCGATGGCCTCCCAGAGGTCGACCCCGAGCTCGTCGCAGAAGATCGCCATCTCGTTGACGAGGGCGATGTTGACGTGCCGGTAGGTGTTCTCCAGCAGCTTGGCCATCTCGGCCTCGCGGGTGCCGCTGACCGGCACGACCTGCTCGACGAACTGGGAGTAGAACCCGACCGCCCGGTCCTTGCAGGCGGCCGTGTAGCCGCCGACGACCTTGGGGGTGTTGCGCATGCCGTACTTGGGGTTGCCCGGGTCGATGCGCTCGGGCGAGAAGGCGAGGTGGAAGTCGGTGCCCGCGACGAGGCCGGAGGCCTCGAGGATGGGGCGGGCGACCTCGTCGGTGGTGCCCGGCCAGGTCGTGGACTCCAGGACGACCAGGGTGCCGGAGGACAGGTTCCGGGCGACGGTGTGGGTGGCGCCCTCCACCGCGGACAGGTCGGGGCGGTGGTCCTCGTCCAGCGGGGTCGGCACGCAGATGACGATGGTGCGGCTGTCGGCCAGCACGGACTCGTCCAGGGTGGCGCTGAAGCCGCCGGCCAGCATGTGCTCGAGGTCGGCGTCGGTCAGGTCGTCGATGTAGGACTGTCCCGCGTTGAGGGCGTCCACCTTGCGGGGGTCGACCTCGAAGCCGACGACCCGCAGGCCTGCCGCCGCGGCCTCCTTGGCCAGTGGCATGCCGACGTACCCGAGACCGATCACGGCCAGGTCATAGGCGCTCACGCGGCCCCCTTCCTCGGCCGCGTTCGCGATGGCACCGAGCCCAACGGCCGGTTGGCTGCGCTCGCTCACGGGGTGACCCTGGAAAGACGGAAACAACACTTCATGGTGGCAAAGGCTATCTCAACTCCGCGCAAGCCACGCCTAATGCGATTGAACGCATCACAAACGACTGGGTCACCCACCACCTGCACGGGGCCGTCAACCAGCAAGCGATCGGTAAATGTCACGGTACGTTTCCGCGACGCGGCTCCACGTGCGCTTCGCGGCCACCTCCGCGCGTCCGGCCTCGCCCATCGCCGCCCGCCGCGCCGGGTCGTCGCGCAGTGCGGCGAGCGCCTCCGCCAGGGCTTCCGGGTCGCCCGCGGGGACCAGGAGCCCGGCGCCGTCGGAGCCGACGAGCTCCGAAAGGGCGGGCAGATCGCTCAGCACGACCGGCTTGCCGAGGGCCATCGCCTCGACGGGTTTCAACGGCGTGACGAGCCGGCAGACCCGCAGGTCCTCGCGGGGGCAGACGAAGATGTCGATGGCCGACTGGGCCTGCAGCGCCTCGTCCGGGCCGACCCGGCCGGGCAGGATCGCGACGTCCCCGAGCCCCAGCTCCTCGACCTGCTCCAGCAGTGCCGGGCGCTCGGCGCCGTCGCCGACGAGGAGCAGCCTGATCGGGGCGCCCCGGTCCCGCAGAAGGGCAGCCGCGCTGATCATGGTCGCGAAGCCCTCGTAGGCCACGATGCTCGACACCGAGCCCATGACGATCTCACCGGGCTCGATGCCGTAGGCGGAGCGGAACGCCGCCCCGTCGTACTCCGCGGTCAGCAGCGAGTCGTCCACCGCGTTGGGCGCCAGGAAGATCCGCTCCCTCGGCACGCCCCGCTCGACGATCTCGGTGGCCATGGTCTCCGCGAGGGTGACCACGGCGTCGGCGGAGCGCATGATGAACGCCTCGCGGTCGCGCTGGAGCACGTGCCGCTGGCTGCCGACGCGCTTGGGGTCGCGGGAGGCCCAGGTCTCCTCCAGGAAGCCCCGGACCTCGTAGACCATCGGCGTGCCGGTCCGCTCGCGCACCGCCAGCGCCACCGAGCCGTTGCGGTGGTCGGTCGCGGCGTGCAGCACCTGCGGCCGGAGCGTCCTGACCAGCTCGGTCACCTCGCCGGCGCCCCGGATCATGCGGCCGTGGCTCTCGAACGGCACGTCGCCGCTCGGCAGCAGCCGGTGGTAGGGGATCTCGTCGATCTCCTCGTACGGCGTGGCGTCGACGTGGCCCTGCATCATCGGCCAGCCCCAGCTGGTCACGACGTGCGGATCCAGCCCGGCGGCCTTCTGCGCGGTGACGATCCGGTGCGTGCGCACGGTGTATCCGGCCTGCGTGTACGGCAGGGCGTTGGTGACGCAGTGCAGCACCCGGCCCTCCACCCGCTCGCCCACGATCACCTTGGACTTGGGCGGGATCGGGTTGGGCTGGATGGAGGCCAGCTCGCCGGTGTAGTAGGTGGCCCGGCGGTTGATGAAGGGGTATTTGGTGTAGGGCTGGAGCACCGCCGCGGCCTCGGTCATCCGCCCGGCGTCGAAGTGCGCCTTCGCCTCGTCCCACGGTCCCCTGACCAGGCGCATGCCGAGCTTGCGGACGACGATCCTGGCACGGCGCGCGGCGGGCCAGGCGACCCTGCCCACGACGGGGCGCAGCCGTGGCGGGAGGGTCTCCGCGGCTGCCTGCGCCACACGCACGGGGTCGGACTTGACCTTGGTCGCCACGACTCGGGAGACGATCACAGGGTGCTGGACGAACCCCTTGAGAAGCCCGCGCAGTCCGGCACGGGCCGACTTCGCGGAAACCTTGGGGGAGTCTGGCCTGCTGGCATCGGATACCACGCCGTGACCGTACCATAGGCAACGTTTGCCACACTCCCGCATGAAAGGCGAGGTCAATGAGGGACAACGCCCCCCCGGGGACGACCCCGGACCCCGACAATCCCCTCGTCCTGCACGTGCTCGGCGCGCGGCCCAACTTCGTGAAGGCCGCTCCGGTCGTGCGCGGTCTCGCCGCCCTCGGGGTGCGGCAGGGCATCGTTCACACCGGTCAGCACTACGACGCGCTGATGTCGGACGTGTTCTTCGCCGATCTCGGACTCCCGGAGCCGATCGCCAATCTGGGCGTCGGCTCGGGCTCGCACGCGCGCCAGACGGCGGCGCTGCTGACCGGCCTGGAGGACGTCGTCCTGGCGCACGGGCCCGCGCTGGTCGTCGTCTACGGCGACGTCAACTCGACGCTGGCCGCGATCCTCGTCTGCGCCAAGCTCCACATCCCGACCGCGCACGTCGAGGCGGGCCTGCGCTCCTTCGACCGGGAGATGCCCGAGGAGGTCAACCGGGTCGTCACCGACGCCCTGTCCGACATCCTCTTCGCCACCTCGCCGGACGCGCTCTCGCACCTGGCCGATGAGGGCGTGGACCCGGCGCGCGTCCACCTCGTCGGCAACCCGATGATCGACAGCCTGTTCTCGGCGCTGGACCACCTCGACCCGGCCCCGGTCCGCTCCCGGCTCGGGCTCCCGGAGCGCTACGGCGTGGCGACCCTGCACCGGCCGGGCAACGTGGACGACCCCGCCTCCGCCAAGGAGCTGGTCGACGCCGTCCTCGCGGTGAGCGAGCGCCTCCCCATCGCGGTGCCGCTGCACCCGCGCGGCCGGGCCCGCCTGGCCGAGGCCGGTCTCGTGAACGGCGAGAACCTCCTCATCATCGATCCGCTGGGCTACGTGGACTTCCTCTCCCTGGTGCGGGGCGCCTGCCTGGTCGTCACCGACTCCGGCGGCGTGCAGGAGGAGACGACCATGCTCGGCGTCCCCTGCCTGACCGTCCGGCCCAACACCGAGCGGCCGATCACCGTCACCCACGGCACCAACCGCCTGGTCACCCCGGCGCTGCTGCCGGCCGCCGCCGACCGGGCCCTGGCCGACGGCGCGGCGACCCCCTCGGGTGAGCTGCCCCCGCTCTGGGACGGCAAGGCCGGGCCCCGGATCGCCCGGGTGATCGAGGCCTGGCTGGCGGGCCGCAACCTCTCCCCGGCGGCGCAAGCCGTACCGCCCAAATCCCTGTAAAACGGCTATTTCGTCACGGCCGAAGCCGTACGCTGGCACGACCCCGGATTAAGGCGATACCCATGAGTTCCCCCATGAGTGAGCAGACCCCCGAAGAGCCGAAGTACCAGCGTCTCGGGCCGATCAACTGGCTGCCCGAGGAGCGCAAGGTCGTCGAGCGCTTCGAGGAGCGCGTCCGGGACCTGGAGCGGCGGCTGGCCATCGCCGAGGCCCGCGCGGACTACGCGCAGTGGAAGCTGGAGTCCACCAAGGTCCAGCGGCCCTACCGGGTGGCGGAGGCCATCACGGGCGCCAAGGGGTCGGGGGTCGTGCGGCTGCCGGGCAAGCTGCGCATGGCACTGCGGCCCCGCAAGGGGCCCGAGGCGCCCCGGCCGGTGGCCGAGGTGATCGAGGAGCTGGACCACCAGGGGCCCGTCGTGGACGTGCCGCAGGTCAAGTGGCCGGCCGGGCCGATCAACCGGCCGGACATGAAGGTCGCGGTCATCCTGGACGACTTCTCCCGGATGGCGTTCAAGTACGAGTGGGACCAGATCGAGTTCGGGCTCCGCGACTGGCCGGAGATCTTCGCCGAGCGGCGGCCCGAGCTGCTGTTCGTGGAGTCGGCCTGGCACGGCAACCAGGGCCGCTGGCGCTACCAGATGACCGGCTCCAACGCCCCCAAGCCGGAGCTGCGCGCCCTGATCGACTGGTGCCGCGAAGAGGGGATCCCGACGGTCTTCTGGAACAAGGAGGACCCGCCGAACTTCGACTTCTTCATCGACACGGCCAAGCTGTTCGACTACGTCTTCACCTGCGACGGCGACATGGTGCCCCGCTACCGGGAGGTGCTGGGCCACGACCGGGTCGACGTCCTGCAGTTCGCCGCCCAGCCACGGGTGCACAACCCGATCCAGGAGCGGCGCGGCCGGCTGCACGACGTGGTCTTCGCGGGCATGTACTTCCGGGACAAGCACCCCGAGCGCCGCGAGCAGATGGAGACCGTCCTCGCCCCGATCCGCGAGCTCGGCCTGCACATCTTCGCCCGCAACGGCACAGTCGACGAGAAGTACGCCTGGCCCGAGGAGTACGTCCCGCACATCGTGGGCGAGCTCCCCTACGACCGGATGCTGGCCGCGTACAAGATGTACAAGGTCTTCCTCAACGTGAACTCGGTGCTCGACTCGCCGACCATGTGCGCCCGCCGGGTCTTCGAGCTGTCGGCCTGCTCGACCACGGTCGTCTCCGGCTGGTCCCGGGCCGTCCAGGAGACCTTCGGCCCGCTGATCCCGATCGCCCACGACGAGCTGGAGTCCTACAACCAGGTCCTGCACCTGATCAACAGCCCCGAGCTCCGCGCCCGCCAGGGCCACCTGGCCATGCGCGAGGTCTTCGACAAGCATCTGTTCACGCACCGCGTCGACCAGATCCTCGGGTTCCTCGGCAGGCCGGTCGAGCAGCGGTCGAGGTCCGTCTCGGTGGTGCTTCCCACCAACCGCGCCTCGCAGATCGAGCACGCCATCTCCTCGGTGGCCAAGCAGATCCACCGGCCGCTCCAGCTCGTGATGGTCCTGCACGGCCTGGACATCGACCCGGTCGTGGTCGCCGACAAGGCCCGGATGGCCGGGATCTCCGACGTCGTGGTGCTGCCCGCCGACCCGTCGCTGTCCCTGGGCGCCTGCATGAACCTGGGCATCGCCGCCGCCGAGGGCGACCTGATCGCCAAGATGGACGACGACAACCTCTACGGCGAGCACTACCTGTCCGACCTGGTCCGCGCCTTCGACTACTCCGACGCCGAACTCGTCGGCAAGGGCGCCCACTACGCCTACTTCGAGGGCCGCAACACCACGATGCTCCGCATGCCCGGCCTGGAGCACCGCTACAGCTGGCTGGTCCAGGGCGGCACCTTCCTCGGCAAGGCCGACATGTTCCGTCACTACGGCTTCGAGGACGTCACCCGCGGCGAGGACACCCGCCTGGTCCGGAGGCTGAAGGAGGACCGCGTCAAGATCTACTCCGCCGACCGGTTCAACTTCGTCTACTGGCGCAGCGGCGACCCCTCGATGCACACCTGGCAGCCCGACGACCACAAGCTCACCCGGGGCGCCCAGTTCTCCTTCGTCGGTCATCCCGACGCCCACGTGATGATCTGAGCCGGGCGCCTCGCCTTCCCCGGGGGGGGCTGCCCGCGGCCGGTGTGACCACGACCGATCCGTCCGAATATGATCATTGCTGTCGTGTCGTCGCCGGTCGCGCGGCCGGCAGGCGTCGGTGTTCTCAGGCGGCCCGCCGGCGGGGGACTGTTCGTTTACCCCTTAGCGGGGCATGTCATGGAATAAGCACCTTGGCCTGCCCCGTCGCCGCCCGGTCGACGTCGCCCGGCTCCCCGCCGGTAGGGTCGGTCGGTCACCCCATCCGCACCCGTGCGGGAGGCCGTTCGCCATGGCCGCCGCGCTGAAGAGGTGCACCATACTGGGCCGGCGGAGCCGGCGGCCCGGGTCCGCCGCACGGATGGGACACGCGGCAGGGACGGAACGTGTGGTCAGCGTGAGTCCCGTACACGTCCGTCCCGGAACGAGGAGCCCGACCATGACGCTGAACACGACCGACGACACGAGCAGCTTCGCCGACCTGACGCTGCGGCCCGAGCTCCTGCACGCGCTCTCCGGTCTCGGCTACGAGGAGCCCACGCCGATCCAGCGCGAGGCGATCCCCCCTCTGCTCGAAGGGCGCGACCTCCTCGGACAGGCCGCGACGGGGACGGGCAAGACGGCCGCGTTCGCGCTGCCGGTGCTCCAGCGGATGACCAAGGACAGCGGGGGCGGGGAGCCGATGGCACTCGTGCTCGTGCCCACGCGCGAGCTGGCCGTCCAGGTCTCGGAGGCGTTTCACCGCTACGGCCGCGAGCTGGGCGCGCGCGTCCTGCCGATCTACGGCGGGCAGCCGATCGGCCGGCAGTTGCGGGCGCTGCAGCAGGGCGTCGACATCGTGGTCGCGACGCCCGGTCGCGCGCTCGACCACATCGGCCGCGGGACGCTCCGTCTGGACGACCTCGAAATGGTCGTCCTGGACGAGGCGGACGAGATGCTCGACATGGGATTCGCCGAGGACATCGAGGCGATCCTGCAGGAGACCCCCGACAACCGCCAGACGGTGCTCTTCTCCGCGACGATGCCGCCGCGCATCAACGGGATAGCCCGCCGCCACCTGAACGACCCGGTCCGGATCGAGATGGGCCGCGAGACGACGGCCCCGGGCGAGGCCCCGCTGGTACGGCAGACCGCGTACGTCGTCCCGCGGGCGCACAAGCCCGCGGCGCTCGGGCGGGTGCTGGACGTGGAGGCCCCCGCCGCCGCGATCGTCTTCTGCCGCACGCGCGACGAGGTCGACCAGCTCACCGAGACCCTGAACGGACGCGGTTACCGCGCCGAGGCGCTGCACGGCGGCATGGGCCAGGAGCAGCGCGACCGCGTGATGGGACGGCTGCGCAACGGGACGGCGGATCTGCTCGTCGCGACCGACGTGGCCGCGCGGGGGCTCGACATCGAACAGCTCACCCACGTGGTCAACTACGACGTCCCCTCCGCGCCGGAGTCCTACGTGCACCGGATCGGCCGGGTCGGCCGGGCGGGCCGCGAGGGCGTGGCCATCACCCTGGCGGAGCCGCGGGAGCACCGGCTGCTCAAGGCCATCGAGCGGGTGACCAAACACCGGATCCCGGTCGAGAAGGTGCCGACAATCGCCGACCTGCGCGCCCGGCGGCTGGAGCTGACACGCGCCGCGCTCCACGAAAGCCTCCTGGAGGACGACCTGGAGCGCTTCCGCGTCGTGGTCGAGACGCTCACCGACGAGTTCGACATCATGGAGGTGGCGCTCGCCGCGGTGAAGCTGGCGCACGAGGCCAGCGGGGCGGCGGACGACGAGCACGAGATCCCCGAGGTCGCGCTGCGGACCGAGCGGGAGGACCGCGGCCGCCGCGAGCCCGCCGGCCGCCAGGAGCGGCGTGGACGCCCGGCGGCGGGCGGGAGCGGGATGACGCGCCTGTTCGTCGGCGCCGGCCGCAGCTCCGGGATCCGGCCGCAGGACCTGGTCGGCGCGATAGCCGGCGAGTCGCGCCTCACCGGGCGCGACATCGGGGCGATCGAGATCGCCGACCGCTTCTCGCTCGTGGAGGTCCCGGACGCCGCGGCCGACGAGGTGATCGCGGTCCTGCGGGGGAGCACCATCAAGGGCAAGAAGGCCACGGTCCGCCGGGAACGCTACAACGCGCGGTAGCCGCGCCGCACCGCCCCGGCAGCCCGTGCTCCGGGCTCAGGGCGCCGGGTCGACGGCCTTGCCGTTGGTCTCGGGGCCGGTGCCGTTGGAGGTGACGCCGTTGGGGGTGGCGCCGTTCAGGAGGGAGCGGGCGAGGCCGAGGCCGGTGCCGCCGAGGGTGAGCGCCTTGGCGAGCATCTCCTCGATGCCCTGGGCGCCGTTGAGGACGACCATGTGGTCGACGTTGCCGAAGGCCTTCGCCCCGGATTCGACGATCTGGGGCCAGTTCTCGGCGAGTTGCTGGGCGATGACCGCCTCCTGGTTCTCGGCCAGGGCCTGCGCGCGGGCCCGGATCGCCTCCGCCTCCGCCAGGCCCTTCGCCCTGGCGGCCTCCGCCTCGGCCAGGCCCTGGGCCTGCGCGGCCTCGGCGGCGGCCAGACCGCGCGCCTTGGCCGCCTCCGCCTCGCCGAGACCGGTGGCCTTGGTGGCCTCCGCCGCGGCGAGACCGCGCAGCCGTACGGACTCCGCCTCGGCCGCGGCGGCCTGCTTGACCTGGGAGGCCTGAGCGGCGGCGCGGAGCTCGGTCTCGCGGGCCTCGGCCTCGGCCTGGGCGATGCGGGCGTCGCGCTCGGCCTGGGAGAGCGTCACGGTCTCGTACGCCCTCGCGTCGGCGGGCTTGCGGACCTGGGCCTGGAGCCGCTGCTCGGCCAGTGCCGCCTCCAGCTCGGCGGCTCGGGTCTCCTGGACCACGACCTCCTGGCGTGCCGAGGCCTCCGACAGCGGACCGGCCTGGCGGGACCGGGCCTGCGCCTCGTCGATCTCGGCCTGGTAGGCGGCCTGCTTGATCTGGGCGTCGCGCCAGGCGGAGGCCTTGTTGGCCGCGGCGATCTGCTCGGCCTCGGTGGCCTCCTGGTCGCGCTGCGCCTCGGCGATGCGGGCCGAGGCGGCGATCCTGGCGGCGTGCGGCTTGCCGAGGTTGGTGATGTAGCCGGTCTCGTCCTCGATCTCCTGGATCTGCAGGGAGTCGACGATCAGGCCGAGCTTGATCATCTCATCGGCGGCCGAGGCGCGGGTCTCACCGGTCAGCCGTTCGCGGTTGAGGATGAGGTCCTCGACGGTCAGGTTGCCGATGATCGAGCGCAGGTGACCGGTGAACAGCTCGTGGATGGCGCCGTTCATCGAGTCCTGCTGGTCGAGGAAGCGGCGGGCGGCGTTGGCGATGGAGTGCAGGTCGTCGCCGACCTTGTAGATGACCACGCCCTTCACGACCACCGGGATGCCCTGCTGGGTGACGCAGGAGACCTGGAGGTTGGCCGCGCGGCTGTCCAGGCGCAGGCGGCGGGCGGTCTGGAAGCCGGGGAGCACGGAGGTGCCCTTACCTGTGATGATCTTGAATCCGAGACTGTCGGCGAGCTCGCTCTTACCCCGGGCGCCGAGTCCGGAGATGATCAGCGCCTCGTTGGGTTCGGCGACCCGCCAGACGGCCTTGAACAGCATGATGAGGACGAGAAGGGCGACAAGGACGGCGCCCCCGATGAGGAAGTACTCCGTAGGCATCGCAGTCTCCGCGGTGGAGGGAGAGAAAAAGGGAGGGAGAGGGAGGGGTCAGACGAGCGCGCGGGCGACGTAGACCGTGCGCGGCGGGAAGTAGTCGACCACGACGACGATCGAGCCGGCGGGGATCTCCTCGTCGGGGAGCGTGGCGTGCGCGTAGAACGCCTCGACACCCCCTCGGACCTCCACCATCACCTCCCCGACCAGGCCGGGGCCGATCTTGCCGGTCACCCTGCCCTGTTTACCGACCACGCGAGGCTCCTCGTCACGTCATTAACCAAAACCCCAAATACGGACGCTACCGCGACATGTCCCGCTTCACCACCCGCTATGGCGCTGGATAGGCGTTACCGGATCGTCAGTGCAAATCCATATGCTTCATCTTCTTACCGACAACGAGCGCTATCGACATAACGTTCCTGTGCCGGACGGCAATCCATCCGGCCCTCCGCCCCGCCCCCCGGTACCGTGTCCGTGCGGACGGGCGGGCGCGTCGGGACGGATGTGGGCGCGTTCCGGAGCGACGAGGACCGGCATTCTCCGCCAAGCCATTAATATGATTACGAACGCCACCTGTTCTCCCCTCCCGTACGGCGCGTTCCCGGCTCGCGCACCATGACGCCCATTCGGTGAATATCGTGAATGGCGTTCCAATACGGCGGGCAAAAAGTTGCCGGAAACCGCGCGTGACGACCACCGCCTTTCCTCCTGATCGTGATGATCGCCCCATGACCGATCCCCAGGAGATCACTCCACGCAAGGCCCGCGAACTGGGCATGGACCGGCCCATCTCCCGCCGTGACTTCTTCGACGGCGTGGCCACGGTGGCGGGGGTCGCGGCGCTGGGCTCGCTGACGGGGTGCGCCGGCCCCGGCGCGGGCCGGCCGAACACCATCGGCACGAAGCGCCTGAAGGTCCCCTCTGAGATCGACTACCCGCCGGTCCTCACCGGGATGCAGGGCAACACCTCCCACGCGCTGAGCGTGCCCCACGCCCTCCGCGACAACCGGTTCTGGGACCAGGCGGGCGCGCCCGAACCCACCGGCGAGCGCTACGACCTGGTCGTGGTCGGCGCGGGGATCAGCGGCGTCACCGCGGCCCACCGCTGGCTGGAGCGCGCCCCGGACGCGCGGATCCTGATCCTGGACAACCACGACGAGGTCGGCGGGCATGCCCGGCGCAACGAGTTCCACCCGGCCGGCCGCAAGGGGCCGCTGATCGGGTACGGCGGATCGCAGTCCATTGAGGCGCCCTCGGTGTGGACTCCCGAGGGAAAGGACCTGCTCGACAAGATCGGGGTGCGGGTCCGCAGGTTCGAGGAGTACTTCGACCAGGCGCTCTACACCGGCCTGAAGATGTACGACAGCGTCTTCTGCGACCGGGAGACCTTCCCTCAGGAGAAGCTCGTCGTCTTCACCCCGGGCAGGAAGGCCCCGCAGTGGATCGCCGAACTGCCCGTCGCCGAGCAGGCCAGGAAGGACCTGCTCATGCTCTACGGGCATCCGCCGGACTGGTTCCCCGGCCTGTCGGACGACCGGAAGAAGGAACGCCTGGCCGGGCTGACCTACGCGGAGTTCCTCAGGGACGTCTGCAAGGTCCATCCCGACGTGCTGCGATACGTCCAGACCATGCCGAACGACGAGTGGGGCTACGGCTCCGACGCCTTCGGCGCGATCGACGCCTGGGGCAGCGCCGGCGAGTACGACTACCCCGGATTCCAGGGGCTGGGGCTCGACCGCTCCAAGCCGTCCAAGTACAACTCGCCGAGCATGATCAAGGGGTGGGGCGCGGACGACCCCTACGTCTACCACTTCCCCGAGGGCAACCAGGCGATCGTCCGGATGATGATCGGCCGGATGATCCCGGGCTTCGCCACGGCCACCGAGATGGAGGAGATCAGCACCGCGACGTTCGACTACGGCAGGCTCGACCTGCCGCGCAACCAGATCCGGGTCCGCCTGTCCTGCCCGGTGGTCTCGGCCGCCAACGACGGCGACCCCGCCACGGCCACCACCGCCACGGTGGGCTACTTCGACGGGGAGAGGGTCAGGACCGTCCGGGCGGCCAACGTGATCATGGCCTGCTGGAACATGGTGATCCCCTACCTGGTCGACGAGCTCCCGGCCGACCAGAAGGACGCGCTGAGCAAGGCGGTCAAGGTGCCCCTGCTGTACTCGATGGTCCAGCTCCGCGGCTGGGAGGCCTGGAGGCGGGCGGGCATCAGCCGTACCCGCTTCACCGGCGCCTACTGGTGCGTGGCCGAGCTCGACCACCCGGTGAGCATCGGGGAGTACGTGCGCCCGAGGACCCCGGACCAGCCGATCAACGTGCACATGATCTCCACCCCCGCGGTGCCGGGCATGTCGCCCGCCAGCGGTTCGGTCGCCGGGCGGCACGAGCTGATCAAGACGCCCTACGACTACCTGGAGTACAGCATCCGCGACCAGCTCACCAGGCTGCTCGGCCCGAGCGGATTCGACCCGGCCCGCGACATCCAGGCGATCACGGTCAACCGGTGGGGTCACGGCTACGCGCCCGAGTACGCCACCCCGTGGAACCTCGACTTCTACCCCCAGGGGCCGTTCCCCGCGGCCGTGGCCCGCCGTCGGGCCGGCCGGATCGCGATCGCCAACTCCGACTCGGTGCCGGCCGCCTACGCCGACGCGGCGATCACCGCCGCCTACCGCGCGGTCGGAGAGCTCCAGGTGTGAGCTCGGGTGGGGGAGCTCCAGGTGTGAGCTCGGGAAGGGGAACTCCCGGCGTGAGCGGGGAGCTGTGGGCGCGCCGGCTCAGCCGGGCCTCCTCAGCCGGGTGAAGGCCCAGCCCATCCTGGGCTCGACCGCCCAGCGGGTCACCCGCCGCACCGGCTCGGTGCACAGCAGCGCGGCGAGCCCGGCCCCGGAGGCGGCGACGGCGGCCACGCCCGCCGGGGTCGCGGCCCAGTCCCCGTAGAACCGCTCGGCGACCTTCACCACCAGGCCGTGAAGAAGGTAGGCGTACATGGTCGCCGTGCCCAGTCCCGAGTACCAGGTCCGCCGGGACGGCGTGACCGCCAGGAACGCGGCGACCAGCAGCGCTCCCACGGCCAGCATGGCCAGCCGGATCAGGCTGCCGGTCAGGTCGTCCACCCCGATCGCGTCGTTGGCGTGCCGCCAGCGGATCCACTCGGTCCTGACCTCGGTGTGCACGGCCAGCGCCACGGCCGCTCCGGCGACCAGCGTGACCGCCCCGGCGATCCGGACCCGTCGCCGCCTGAGCCACGCGAAGTGCTCCGGCCGGAGCATGAGCCCGAGCACGTAGAACGGCAGCAGCCCGAGCGTGCGGTTCATCGACAGCTCGTCGGGCAGCCTGCTCGTCCCCGACAGCAGCGACAGCGCGACGGCGATCACCAGCGGCCGTCTGAGCTGCTGCCAGACCGGGGTGGACAGCCGCCACAGGAACAGCGACATCAGGAACCAGGTCAGGTAGTACGGGTCGAGCAGGCTGACGTCCAGCCTGCCGTACAGGACCAGGCGGGGCAGCGCGTAGAGCAGTTCGAAGATCACGTACGGCACGGCGAGCGTGCCGATCAGCTTGCGCGCCTTCCCCGAGGAGAAGGTGAAGTTCCGCGAAAGGTAGCCGCTGAGCACGATGAACAGCGGCATGTGGAACAGGTAGACGTAGAAGTAGGCCGCGTGCGCGACGGGCACGTCCCGCAGGTCCTCGACCAGGTGCCCGGAGACCACCAGGGTGATGGCCAGGAACTTGGCGTTGTCGAAGAAGGGGTCCCTGCCGGCCGAGGGGCGGAAGGACACCCGGAGCGGGGTTGCGACACTCACAGGCCCGGGACGTTAACGGGCCCCGCCCAACGCCCGGCGAACCGCCGATGACCGACCGGGGAACTTCCCCGCCCCGGACGGCCCACCCGGCGTCGCCGCGCCACCGGCGGCCCCCCTACACCACCTCCGTGGACGTGACCGTCGAACCGGCCGCGGGAAAGGAGCGATCACGGCATGCTTCAGGCCCAACCCGTGCGGGTGCGCAGCCACTCCAGGGCGGCTACGCCCTGGGCTCCCTGAAAGGCACGCAGGGTGGGCAGACCCGGCGGATCGGGCTGGCGGGACGCCTGGACGAAATACCCGGTGAGCGCGGCCAGCACGGTGGTCACCGCCACCGGGTCGGCGTCCCGTCCGACCGGGTGGGCGGCGAAGAGCTCCTCGGACGGCGGGCCGCCCTGCATCCGCACGCTGGGCAGCATCTGCAGCACGTCGAACCAGGCGGCTCCGACGAACGCCCACGGCCAGTCGACGACCATCACCTCGTCGGCCGTGAGCAGCAGGTTGTCCGCCCGGATGTCACCGTGGACCAGGCTGTCTCCCTTGATCGCCGCCGGCCACCGCGTCTCCAGATCCGCCAGCGCGTCCAGGTGGCGCACCGCCCACGGGTCGAGCCCGGCCAGGTCGTCCGCGCCTGTCTCACGGGCCGCGACCAGGCGCCGCCACCCCCGGAACTGCTCATCGAACCGCTGCTCCGCGGACGGCGCGAGGATCGGGGACGGGCTCAGCGCGACGGCCAGCCGGTCCAGAGCGCCCAGTACTCGCGCCAGTTCGTCGGCCCGCCACGGGTCGGCGGGCGAGTGCCCCGCCACGTCCTCGAACAGCAGCGCGACCCAGCCTCCGGAGTCGAACGAGGCCAGCAGCCTCGGGGCGGGCACCCCGGCGGGAAGCGCGGCGGCGATGCGGGCCTCGGCCCGGTAGATGTCGGCGCTGAACGGGTTCGGCTCGGGACCGACGGCTTTGGCGAACGCACGCCGCCCGTCGGCCAGCGTGAGCCGTACGGCGGCGCCCGGTGAGAACCCTCCGGTCTGGGTCACCGCGCCGGTGACGGGTCCCCCCAGCCGGGTCTCGACAGCCTGGCGGATCTGCTCGGGCACGACATGCCAGGGCAGGCGCGTTCCGGTCGCGGGAGCGTTCATCGCGCCATCTTTCCGCAAAGACCATGCTCCGTGCACCCGTGAACACGGCACTTTCCGCAGAGACCATGCTCCGTGCACCCGTGAACACGGCGGATGTCAGCGCGCCGCGCCTGCTCCGGTGGTGCTTCTCGGCCCGGCCGAGGGCGTGGCGCTCTCGAACTGCGCGGCCGAGGCCGCCCCGATCCGCCGGCGCCGCCTCGGCGCATGGTGTGAGCGGCGCTACGCCCCGGTGGGGACGGCGACGGCCGCGGCGCTGGCGTCCCAGAGGGACCGGGCCAGCGCCGGGTCGGACATCCCCCTGGGGACGGCCGCGGGGGCGCTCGCGGCGAAGTAGCGGCCCGGATGGGCGGCGCCGTCCGGGTGGGTGGCGAGGTGGACCATGGTGCTCGCGCCCTGCTCGGCGGTCTGGCCCATGCCGGGGATGTTCTTCACCATCCACATCATGAACGTCCTGGCGGCGAACTCCGTCTTGATCACGCCCGGGTGGAAGCAGGTGGCGCTCACCCCCGTCCCGGAGAGCCGCCGGGCCAGTTCCACCGTGAACAGCGCGTTGGCCTGCTTGGAGTCGCCGTACTGCAGCCAGCCGCTCCACCGCCGCCGGTCCCGGTTCAGGTCGGCCGGATCCAGGCGCCCGGTCTTGCCCGCGCGGGACGAGGTGGTGATCACCCGGCCGGTCACCCGGTCCAGCAGCAGGCTGGTCAGGAGAAAGGGCGCCAGGTGGTTCACCTGGATCATCGTCTCGTGACCGTCGCGCGTGAGCGTCCGGTCGGTGGTCATGACACCCGCGTTGTTGATCAGAACGTCGATCCGCCCGTATCGGGAGAGCAGCTCCGCGCCGAGCCGGCGCACGTCTTCGAGCGAGGTGTAGTCGCAGGTGAACGTATCCGGGAGCGTTCCCGACACGGCCTTCACCCGGTCGGCCGTCCGGGCTGTCTTGGCGGGGTCGCGGCCGACCAGGACAACCTGCTGCCCGCGCCTGGCGAGCTCCACGGCGGCGGCCGCGCCAATTCCGGCACTAGCCCCGGTAATCACACTAATCATCAGATCCTCCACTGCGCAAAAACCTTATCGGTGCTAGTCTCCTGTGCGATCTTCCGGAGGCGTATCAATCCCAAGCAGCGCGAGCCTCCGCACACTCAGAGGTTGGGACCAGTGGGCATGGGCTCTGGAAACCGGTCGATTCGGTTCAAGATCTTCTTGCTGCTGCTCTTACCCCTGCTCTCCCTGAGCGCGCTGTGGGGTTTCGTCCTCAATCTGACCGTCGGTGACGGAGCCGCCCTGCTCCAGGCGAACAGTGTCTACCAGACCATCGGCGTCACCTCCACCGATCTGGGGCTCCAGCTCCAGGCCGAGCGTGCGCAGTCCTCGGTGGCGATCACCTCCCGGGTTCTCACCAGCGGGGTCGGCCAGCAGCGCGGCCGCACCGACCGATCGGTCGAGAAGTTCCGCGACGCCGCCCTCGCCGACGACTCCCACGGCCCGGAGCTGCGCTCCTCGCTGGAATCGCTGCTCCACCAGCTCGACCGGCTCCCGGCCATCCGCGCCGGCATCGACAGCGGCCAGAACACCCGGCTGGAGGTGCTGTCGAACTACAACCGGATCCTGGACTCGGTCTTCCTGCTCTACGACCAGCTCGCCGCGGTCCCCGACCTGTCGATCTTCCAGCAGGCCGCGGCCATGAAGTCGATGGGCAACGCCCACGAGATGATCGCCCGGGAGAACGCGCTGATCAGCGGGGCTCTGATCGACTACCGGATGACCCAGGAGGAGCGCACCGCCTTCGCCGAGTACGCCTCCACCCGGCGCTTCCTGCACGCACGCGGGCTGTCCGCCCTGGACTCCGAGCTGGGCGGCCCCTACCGGGACACCTTCGGCTCCACGGCCTTCGAGAAGTTCGTCGCGCTGGAGAAGGTCGTCGCCGAGGCCACGGGGGATGTCCTTCCCGCCGAGGCGCGCAGCTGGAAGGCGACCACGAACGGGGTCGCGACCTGGCTCGACCAGATCAACATCGCCTCCTCCAACATGCTGGCCGACCGGACCCAGTCGGTGGCCATTGGCATCATGGCCCGGATCGCGGTCGCCGGCGGGATCGGCCTGATCGCGGTGATCGCCTCGATCATCATCTCGGTCCGCTTCGGCCGCCGCCTGGCCGCCGAGTTGGCCGGGCTCCGCTCGGCGGCGCTGGACCTGGCGGACGTACGGCTCCCCCACGTCGTGGAGCGGCTGCGGCGCGGCGAGGAGGTGGACGTGCTGGCCGAGGCCCCGCCGATCGTCGCGGGCGGCTCGATCGAGGTCCGCGACGTGGCCCACGCGTTCGGCTCGGTGCAGCACACCGCCGTCGAGGCCGCCGTCGGGCAGGCCAACCTCCGCCGCGGCGTCAGCCAGGTCTTCGTGAACCTGGCCCGGCGCAAGCAGAGCCTGCTCCACCGCCAGCTCACCCTGCTGGACAGCATGCAGCGCCGCGCGACCGACCCCGACAGCCTTGAGGACCTGTTCCGGCTGGACCACCTGACCACCCGCATGCGGCGGCACGCGGAGGGCCTGATCATCCTGTCCGGCGCCGCGCCCGGCCGGGCCTGGCGCAAGCCGGTGGCCGTCGTCGACATCGTCAGGGCCGCGATCGCCGAGGTGGAGGACTACACCCGGGTCAACGTGCCGCCGATGCCGGACGCCTCGCTCGACGGGACGGCCGTCGCCGACATCACCCACCTGATCGCCGAGCTCATCGAGAACGCCACGATCTACTCACCGCCGCAGACCACGGTGACCGTGCGCGGTGACGTCGTGGCCAACGGATTCGCCATCGAGGTGGAGGACCGGGGCCTGGGCCTGAGCGCCATGGAGTACGCGGCGATCAACGAACGGCTGGCCAGCCCGCCGGAGTTCGACCTCGCCGACAGCGACAGGCTGGGCCTGTTCGTGGTGGGCCAGCTCGCCGCCCGGCACGGCATCCAGGTCCTCCTGCGCGGCTCGCCGTTCGGCGGCACCACCGCCATCGTGCTCATCCCCCGCACGGTGCTCGCCGAGACCGCCTCGCCGCTCACCCTCACCGCCGAGCGGCTCACCGAACGGCCCGCGGAGTTCTTCCAGCCCGCGCCCGCCGCGTTGAACCCCGCCCGTCCCGAACCCGAGCGCGCCGAGTCGGGCCTGCCCCGCCGGACGCGGACGGCGCCTCCCGCCCCGCGGCCCTCCATGCCTCTCGCCGCCCCGACCCTCGCCGTGGTGACCGATCTGCCGGACCGCGAGAGCGCCGGTGGCCCCGCCCGCGAGGCGACCGGCAGGCCCGCCGGGGCAGCGGCCCACGAGCCCGCCCGTGAGACCACCGGGCCGGGGAGCCTGCCCCGCCGGGTACGGCAGGCGAACCTGGCCCCGCAGCTCCGGGAGCCTCCGGCGCCTGTCGAGCCGGAGCGGGCGCCAGAGCCCCCTGAGCCCCCCGAGCGCGCCGAGCGCTCACCGGACGAGGTCCGCGCGCTGTTCTCCGCCTTCCAGGCGGGCGCGCGGCGCGGACGCGAGGAGCACGGGAATGACTTCGCACACCAGACGACAGGCGACAAGGGGGACTAATGACCGGAAAAGTGACTAACACCGGCGAGCTGAACTGGCTCCTCGACGACCTGACCACCAGGGTGGGCGCGGTACGCCAGGCGGTGATCCTGTCCACCGACGGGCTCGCCGTGGGCTTCTCCAAGGGCCTCAGCCGAGAGGACGCCGAGCACCTGTCCGCGGTCGCGGCCGGGTTCCAGAGCCTGGCGCGCGGAGCCGGACGCCACTTCGGCGGCGGCGAGGTCCGTCAGACCATCGTGGAGATGGAGTCGGCGTTCCTGTTCGTCACGGCCGCCGGGCAGGGAACCTGCCTGGCCGTGCTGAGCAGTTCCGACGCCGACGTCGGCCACATCGCCTACGAGATGGCGATGCTGGTCAAGCGGGTCGGCCAGCACATCTCCACCCTTCCGCGCCAAGGCCTCTCGTGAGTGAGGCGTGCGCACACGGAGTACACACGCCGTCCGTCCTCCCAGCCGAAGGCGCGGGGATCGGATGACACAGTGGATGGACGAGGAAGCCGGACCGGTCGTCCGGCCCTACGCGCTCATCGGAGGCCGCACCCGCTCCTCCGGTGACGAACTGGACCTGATCGCGATGGTCACCGCGACCGGCGCGGTCACGTCCAGCGGGTTCGTGCCGGGTCCGGAGCAGGAACGCATCCTCTCCCTGGTCACCACCGCGACATCGGTGGCCGACGTGGCCTCGGAGCTCGACCTGCCGTTGGGCGTGGTCCGCGTCCTCCTCGGCGACCTACAGGATCACCAGCTCATCTCGATCGGGCGCGCTTCGGCGAGCGAGCGCATTCTCAAGGAAGTGATCAATGGACTTCGGGCCCTCTGACGAACCCGTCGCGCTCAAGATTCTCATCGCGGGCGGCTTCGGGGTGGGCAAGACCACGCTCGTCGGCGCGATCAGCGAGATCCGTCCGCTCCGCACCGAGGAGGTGCTCTCCGACCGCGGCATCGGCATCGACGACGTCGAGGGCGTGGAGGGCAAGACCACCACCACCGTCGCGATGGACTTCGGCCGCATCACGATCCGGGAGGGCCTGGTCGTGTACCTGTTCGGCACCCCCGGGCAGGAGCGGTTCTGGTTCATGTGGGACGAGCTGTCCTACGGCGCGCTGGGCGCGGTCGTGCTGGCCGACACCCGGCGGCTGACCGACTGCTTCCCCTCGATCGACTACTTCGAGCAGCGCGGGACGCCGTTCATCGTGGCGGTCAACTGCTTCGACGGCGCCGAGCAGTACGAGGCCGAGGACGTGCGCATCGCCCTCGACCTGGACCCGGACGTGCCGGTGCTGCTGTGCGACGTACGGCGCCGCGCGTCGGCCAAGAACGTGCTGGTGACGCTCGTGGAGCACTCCCTCAAGGTGCTCACGGCGAGCCAGCGCTGACCGGACCCGGCAGTCCGCGAGCTTCGCCGCGGACCGCCGGCCTGTCGTCCTCTCCCCGCCGGCCTCCGGGAGTCACAGCGCCCGGAGGCCGCTGATCACTTCCTTCAGCAGGCTCTCCGCGGGCGACGTGGCCGCCGGGAGCGGCGAGCGCACCAGGATCAGGCCCTGGTCCAGCAGGTCCCCGAGCAGCACCTTGATCACCCCGATCGGCAGGCCGACGTCAGAGGCGATCTCCACGATCGGCCGGGTCCGCCTCATCAGGCCGAGCAGCCGCCGGTGCTCCGAGCCCAGATGCGAACTGGCGGAGACCGCCGACCCGGTCGCCACCACCATCGACAGCAGGTCGAACGCGGCGGAGGACGTCGAGGTCCGCCCGCCGGTGAGCGCGTAGGGACGGACGACCGGTCCCGCCTCCTCGTCGACCCACTCGACGTCGTCGCTCATTGACCGGCCACCCGGGGACCAGTGGCGAGATGCTGGCCCACGCGGGTGACCAGGCGGGCCATCTCGTAGGCGATCAGGCCCACGTCGGCGGCGCCGGTGGTCATGACCGACAGGCAGCTCCCCTGGCCCGCGGAGGTGACGAAGAGGAACGCGGAGTCCATCTCCACCATCGTCTGGCGTACGGCTCCGCCTCCGAACTGCAGGCTGGTCCCCTTGGCCAGACTCTGGAACCCGGAGGCGACGGCCGACAGGTGATCGGCGTCCTCCTTGCTCAGCCCTCGGGACGAGGCCACCATCAGCCCGTCGTTGGACAGGATCAACGCGTGCGAGACATCCGCCACACTCGTGACGAAGTCATCCAGAAGCCAATAAAGCTCGCCCGGCACGTGGTAAAACCCCTTCCCCTCTGATGGTCACGCTCGTTGTGGGCCCTCGCAGGTCGCGCGGTCCCGGCCTGGCGGCCGCGCTCCCGTTGCCGGGCCCGGTTCACTGCTCAATACCGCTGTCGTCGTCGCTGTCCTCGCCGGCCGACCGCCCGCGCCTCCACCCTGCTTGGAGCGAGTTCAGCAACGCCCGCGCCTCCTCCGGCGATCGCTCCTCCGCCTCGGCCACCGGGGCGGACTCCTGCCGCAGCTGCGGCGAGATGTTCGTCTGGCGCACCCGGCGGGGCAGCCCGCCGTTGCCGCGCCGCAGCGGCGTCTTCCACAGGCCCGCCGGGACCGGGACCACCGGCTCGGCGGGCTCGACGGGCTTGGTGATCTCCCGCAGCGCCGGCTCCGGCGGCTCGACCGGCTCCGGATCGCCCAGCAGCGACTCCGGCAGCAGGATGACCACCCCGGTCCCGCCGTACGGCGAGGTCCGCAGCGTCACCCCCACCCCGTAGCGCGCGGCCAGCAGGCCGACCACCGCGAAACCCAGCCGATCGGTCTCGGCCGGGTCGAACTCCGGCGGGCTGGCCAGGCGCTCGTTGATCGCGGCACGCTTCTCCGCGGTCAGGCCCAGTCCCCTGTCCTCGATCTCGATCGTGAAACCACGGCCCACGAGCTCACCCCGGACCGACACCTCGCCGCCGGGCGGGGAGAAGACGGTGGCGTTCTCGATGATCTCGGCGAACAGGTGCATCATGTCCGCCACCGCGCTGCCGACCAGGGTGGTGCCGGGCATCGGGTAGATCCGCACCCGCGCGTAGTCCTCGACCTGGGCGGCGGCGCCGCGCAGCACGTCCTCCATCAGGACCGACGAGCGCCACTTGCGGCCGGCGGCGCCGCCGGAGAGGATCACCAGGCCCTCGGCGTGGCGGCGCATGCGGGTGGTGAGGTGGTCGAGCCGGAACAGGTTCTCCAGCGCCTCGGGGTCCTCTGCCTGCTTCTGCATCCCGTCGAGCAGCTTGAGCTGGCGCTGCAGCAGGGACTGGCTCCGCCGGGCGAGGTTACGGAAGGACTGGGCGACCGCCTCACGCAGTCTGGCCTGCTCGACCGCGGAGTCCACGGCGCGGTGCTGGACGCTGTCGAAGGCGGCGGCGACGTCGTGGACCTCGGCCGTGCTGCCCAGCGGTTCCAGCGGGGGCGCCTCGGCCTCCACGTCCACCTTCTCGCCCCGGCGCAGCTTCCCCATGACCCGGGGCAGCCGTGTCTCCGCGAGGTCCGTGGCGGCCCGCCGCAGGTCGGCGAGCTCCCGGGTGAGCCCGCGGCCCACCCGGTAGGAGACCAGCAGCGACACGACGATCGCGACGAGCCCGAGCACGCCGGCGATCGCGGCTCTGGAGAAGACCTCCACCGCCGACGGCGTCGCCCGGTCGTAGAGGGCGACGCCGGTCGCCGTCACGGACCGCTGGTAGGCGGCCTCCAGATCGTCGGTGGCGGCCCGCCAGTCGGTGGGCGACACGGTGGCGCCGGACAGCAGGCGCTCTTCGAGATCGGCGAACCTGGCGTACAGCCGGGAGGCGGCCAGCTCGGTGAAGGGCTTGCGCAGCCCCTGCTCCAGCTCCGGCAGCCCCTGCTCCATGAGGAAGACCCGCTTGGTGGAGAGCTGGGTGAACAGGCGCAGCTCGCTCTGTGTCATCCGGCGCCCGAACGCCAGCGCCCCGGCCGCGAGCGCCCGCTCGCGGCTGAGGAAGTCCTTGGCATAGATGATCACGGTGAGGCCGCGTGTCTGCCGGTAGAGCGGCAGGTCGTTGTTGAGGCTCATGCTGTTGAAGAGCCGGTGCAGGGCGTCGGGCACCAGGGCGAACTCGTTGGTGAGCGTGACCGGCGCGATCCGGTTGTTGTCGATCTTGGACCGGAGCGTGTCGAGCGCGTTCACGCGGTGCATCAGCTCGTCGAAGCGGGCCCGCATCTCCGGGGTCATGGCCGACTGGGCCGAATCGGCGACGGTGGCCTGGCGGAAGCGGGCGCGGGCCTGGTCGGTCACGGTGCGCTGCCCGGCGAGGGTGGCGCGGTCGGCCTCCGAGCGGCCGGCCAGATACTCGGCGGACAGCAGGTGCTCGCGCTGCAGGGCATTGCTCAGGTCGTCACCCGGGCCGCCGAAGGAGTCGTACAGCGTGGCGACGGCGAGCAGGCTCATGGAGTCACCGACGGCGACGGTCCCCGCGAAGCCCCAGAGGGCGACCAGCGAGGTCAGGGGGATGGCCACCAGTACCGAGATCTTGAACCGGATGGACCTGCTCGATGCCATGTCACCTCTGCGGTTCGGTCTCGGAGCGCCGGGGCGGGAGACCTCCGGACGATCTCTAGATCGCCGACGAGGATAGCACTGACTGGTAGCAGTATTCGTATCCTATTTGTGACCTGTCATGAACAGTCATGAGAACTGACAAGTCAGCCAA
Source organism: Streptosporangium canum (assembly GCF_900113865.1). Taxonomy (GTDB): domain Bacteria; phylum Actinomycetota; class Actinomycetes; order Streptosporangiales; family Streptosporangiaceae; genus Streptosporangium; species Streptosporangium canum. Next base: position 98,723 of record NZ_FOQY01000016.1, read on the forward strand.
GAGCTGCGCGTGAGGCGCGGGCCGCGCTCCGGACCCAGGTCAGCTGCGCCAGCCGTACGGCCAGCACCCCGATCAGGGCGACCTCGGCGCCCAGCAGGAGCCGCTCGACGAGGCCGATCAGCACCCGGTCGCCGGGGAGCGCCACGTAGGTGATCGCCAGCAGCCCGAACCCGCCGGCCAGCGCCAGCCACTCCACCGGCCGAGCCACCGCCCGCCACCGCTCGTCCTCCCGCAGCCGCGTCACCATCAGCGCGCCGGCCACGGGCATGGCGACGAACGCGGCGATCGACGCGTAGCGGTGCACCTGGGCGGTCAGGTCCAGCGCCAGCCCCGGGGCGGTGGTCGGCACGATCGCGATGACGACCAGCGCCGCGCTCCATGCCAGCATCAGCCGCTCCGCCGCCACGCCGATCGGCGCCCTGGCCGCCCGCAGCCCCGCGACCAGCGCGAGGGAGGCGACCCCCAGGGTGGCCATGGCGAACTCGGTCGCGCCCCCGCGGTCCAGGGCGGCGTACTCGCTGATCGTCAGATTGAGCGGGTCCAGGTACGGATCCGGATCGATCTGACCGATGACGGTGGCCACGGCGGCCATCACGATCCCGGCGCAGGCGACCAGCGGGTAGAGCCTCTTCAACGCGAGCATGCGCCAAGACTGTCCCGGGGCGCCCCCTTCACACATCCGGCGGCACCCCTGACCCGACCCTGACCCACCCCTGAGACGCCGCGACCGCGGCGGGAGGGGCGGGGACGGGTCCACGAGCCTCGGCGTAGCGGGCCCCACGGCCGGGGGGCAGGCCGTCAGCGCCCGTCACGGACCTCGGCACAGCCGGACCCCACGGCCAGGAGGACCGGCCGTCAGCGCCCGTCACGGGCCTCGGCGTAGCGGGCCCTCACGTCCGGCGTGGCGTCGGCCTCGAAGCGCTCGGTCCCGCCCCTCTCCCAGACCGGGGGCTCGGCGCCGCCGCCGAGCAGCCAGGCGGCCTGCCGCGCCGCGCCGTCGGCGACGTACTCCCCCGGTTCGGGCACGACCACGGGCCGCCCGAAGATCGCCGGGGCGATCCGCCGTACGGCCTCCGACCGGGCGCCGCCCCCGATGAGCAGCACCCGGGCCGGGTCCAGCCCCAGGGCGTCGAAGGCGTCGGCCATGTGGCAGAGCAGGCCCTCCACCGCCGCCCTGGCCAGGTGGGCGGGGGTGGAGGTGCCCAGGGTCAGACCGTGCAGCGACCCCGTGGCGTCGGGCAGGTTCGGGGTCCGCTCCCCCTCCAGGTAGGGCACGCAGACCAGCCCACCCGCCCCCGCGGGGGCTTCGAGGGCGAGCCGCCCCAGCCTGTCGAGGTCGACCCCGAGCAGCCGGGCGGCGGCGTCGAGCACCCGGGTCGCGTTGAGCGTGCACACCAGCGGCAGGAACCGCTCGGTGGCGTCCGCGAACCCGGCCACGGCGCCGCTGGGGTCGGCGCTCGGGACGTCGGCGACCGCGAACGCCGTCCCCGACGTCCCGAGCGACACGACCACGTCTCCCGGCACTGCCCCGACCCCGAGGGCCGCGGCCATGTTGTCCCCCGTCCCGGGCGCGAGCCGGACCGGCCCCCGACCGCCGCGGGGGACGTCCAGCTCGCCCGCCTGGTCGCGGGGGCCCAGCACGCGGGGCAGCCCGGGGACGGCTCCGAAGGCCGCCTTCAGGATGTCGGTCCGGTAGGAGCCGGTCGCGGGCGACCAGTATCCGGTCCCGGAGGCGTCGCCCCGGTCCGTGACGAACTCCCCGCCCAGGCGCCACGTGAGCCAGTCGTGCGGCAGGCACACCCGCGCCGTACGGCGGGCGTTGCCGGGCTCGTGCTCGGCCAGCCAGCGGAGCTTGGTCACCGTGAACGACGCGACCGGCACGCTGCCGACCGCCTCGGCCCACCTCAGCGGGCCGCCCAGCTCCTCGACCAGGTCCCGGGCGGCCCCGGCGGAGCGGGTGTCGTTCCACAGCAGCGCGTCCCGCACGACGGCGCCGGACTCGTCCAGGCAGACCATGCCGTGCTGCTGGGCGCCGACGCTCATGGCCTCGACGCCGTCCAGCCCGCCCGCGCGCGCGAGCGCCTCCTGGAGCGCCGTCCACCAGGCGGCCGGGTCGACCTCGGTCCCGTCCGGGTGGGCCGCGCGCCCCTGCCGCACCAGGGCGCCCGTCTCGGCGTCCCTGATCACCACCTTGCAGCTCTGGGTCGACGAGTCGACCCCGGCCACGAGGGTCATCCGCGGACCCCGAGGAGGTGCTCCAGGGCGAGCTGGTTCAGGCGGGAGAAGTGGAAGCCGCGCGCGGCGGCCCGGTCGACGTCGAAGTCGTCGCGGTGCAGGTCCTCCAGCGTCTCGCCGGGGGCCAGCGTGGGCTCGGACAGCTCGGCGACCCTGCTGGCGGCCAGGGCCTCGACGACCTCGGGGTCGGCGCGGTAGGCCTTCGCCTTCTCCCTGAGGATCAGGTAGGTGCGCATGTTGGCCGCGGCCGAGACCCAGACGTCCTCGGTGTCCTCGGTGCGCAGCGGCTTGTAGTCGAAGTGCCGGGGGCCGTCGTAGCCGCCGTTCTCCAGCAGGTCCACCAGGAAGAACGCGTTCTTCACGTCGCCGTGGCCGAAGACGAGGTCCTGGTCGAACCGGGGGCCGTGCTGGCCGTTGAGGTCGATGTGGAAGAGCTTGCCGTGCCAGAGCGCCTGCGCGATGCCGTGCGCGAAGTTGAGCCCGGCCATCTCCTCGTGGCCGACCTCGGGGTTGAGGCCGACCCGCTCGGAGTGCTCCAGCTCGTTGATGAAGGCGAGCGCGTGGCCGACGGTCGGGAGCAGGATGTCGCCGCGCGGCTCGTTCGGCTTGGGCTCGATGGCGAACCTGATGTCGTAGCCCCGGTCGATCACGTAGGAGGTCAGCAGGTCCATGCTCTCCTTGTAACGGCTGAGCGCGGCCCTGATGTCCTTGGCGGCCCCGGACTCGGCGCCCTCGCGGCCGCCCCAGCAGACGTAGGTGGTCGCGCCGAGCTCGGCGGCCAGGTCGACGTTGCGTATCACCTTGCGCAGGGCGTGGCGGCGCACGTCGCGGTCGTTGCTGGTGAACCCGCCGTCCTTGAAGACCGGGTGGGTGAACAGGTTCGTGGTGGCCATGGGGACCTTGAGGCCGGTCTCGGCCAGGGCCTTCTTGAAACGCTCGACGGCCTTGTCCCGGTCCGGCTCGACGGCCAGCAGGTCGTCGTCGTGGAAGGTGACGCCGTACGCGCCGAGCTCGGCGAGGCGGTGGACGCTCTCCACCGGGTCGAGCGGGGCCCGGCTCGCGTCTCCGAACTGGTCACGGGCCTGCCAGCCGACGGTCCACAGCCCGAAGGTGAAGCGGTCCTCAGGCTTGGGCGTGTAGTCACTCATGGATGACCCTCCGATTTAATCCATTTTATGGACTTAATATGGGGCGAGGTGGTGGGATCGTCAAGAGGTGGGTGTTCCATGACGCAGGCCGTACGCCATGACTCGATGCGTGCCCGCAACCTCGGCGTGGTCCTCGGCGAGGTCCGGCGGAGCGGGCCGATCACCCGCGCGGCACTGGCCGAGATCACCGGGCTGACCAAGACCACGGTGTCCAAGATGGTCGGCGACCTGCTCGGCGCGGGCATGGTCACCGAGTCGGGCGCGCTGAGGGACGGCGAGCGGGGACGGCCGGGTACGGCGGTCGGCCTCAGCGGGCACCGGGTCGCGGCACTCGGCCTGGAGATCAACGTCGACTATCTGTCCGTGTGCGTCGTGGACCTCACGCTCTCGGTCCGGCTGCGCCGTACACAGGCTGTGGACAACCGGGCCGCCCTGCCTGTGGAAACTCTTGCTCACCTGCAAGAACTTGCCCACAGGGTTGTGGACGAAGCCCGTTCCGAGGGGCTGGCCGTCGCCGGTTCCACCCTCGCCGTCCCCGGCCCCGTGGACGACGGGCTGCTCCACGCCGCCCCGAACCTCGGCTGGCACGACGTGCGCGTCGGCGACCTGCTGGACTTCCCCGTGGCCGTGGAGAACGAGGCCAACCTGGCCGCGCTGGGCGAGCTCTGGTTCGGCTCGGGCCCGAGCGACTTCCTCCACGTGTCCGGGGAGATAGGCGTCGGCGCCGGCCTGGTGGTCGGCGGCGCCCTGTTCCGCGGCGCCCGCGGCCTCGCCGGAGAGCTGGGCCACGTGATCGTCTCCCCCGACGGCCCCGCCTGCCGCTGCGGCGGACGGGGCTGCCTGGAGCAGTACGCGGGCCAGGAGGCCCTCCTGCGGGCGGCCGGACTGGACGGGGTGCCCGAGCTCGTGGCGGCCCTCCAGGCGGGCGAGAGCGGCGCGCTGCGCGCCTGCGAGCGCGCCGGGCGGGCGCTCGGCGTCGCCCTGACCTCCGCGGTCCACCTGATGGACCCCGGGACGGTCGTGCTGGGCGGCGTCTTCGCCCCGCTGTTCCCGTGGATCCACGGTCCCGCCGTCGAGACGATGACCGCCCGGCTGGCCCGGATGCGCCACGCCGTCCCCGAGCTCACCGTCTCCCGGCTCGGCGGCGACGCCGCGTCCCTGGGCGCCGCCGGACAGGTCATCCACCGGATCATCGCCGACCCCGGCGCCCATCTGGCCGCGACCACGGCCCGGCCGGCCTCCGAGCCGCGCTGATCCCCCAGGAGATCTGACTACAGCCCGGACGGATCCCGGCCCACGCTGATCTCCTCGGCGATCCGCCGGAGCCCGTGGCCGTCCAGGCCCGGCACATTGACCAGCCGCCGGCGGAGCACGGCGACCACCTGGGACACGTCCGCTCCGGCGTGTCCCACCGCGACCTCGTGGACGATCCTGAAGAGCAGGCGGTTCGCCTCGCGCTCGACGTCCGTACTGGTCAGAGAAGCCTCCGCCATGTTGCGCGTCCTCCTGTTGAGCCGAATGGTCGGGAGCAACCGTACGACGAGGGGCCGACAGGAGGCGGGAGGCCCGCTCAGGGGGCCGTCCTCTTCAGCAGCACCGCGCAGATCTCGGTGAGCCGGTGGAGCTGCTCGGGGTCGAGCAGGTCGAAGAAGCTCTGCCGTACCGCCTCGACGTGACCGGGAGCGGCGGCGGCGAGCGCCGCGAACCCCTCATCGGTGAGGACCGCCCAGCTCACGCGCTTGTCGGCGGCACACCGCTCGCGCCGCACCCAGCCGCGCTCCTCCAGCCGGGCCACGGCGTGGGACAGCCGGCTCTGCGAGGAGTTGACCTCCGCCGCGAGCTCGCTCATCCGCAGCATGCGGTCCGGCGCCTCCGACAGCTTCACCAGCACCGCGTAGTAGGCGTGCGGCATGCCGGAATCCCGCTGCAGCTGCCGGTCCAGCTCCTCCTGAACGAGCTGCGAAGCCGTCAGGAAGGCACGCCAGGCGCGCTGCTCGTCATCGTCCAGCCATCGCGTCACGATCACAGCTTACTTGAACTCTCAAGTATCTGGAGGTAATCTACTTGAGAGTTCAACTTTTAGGGGAGGAACCATGCCGGTCCAGCGGCTCAACCACGCCGTCCTGTACGTACGCGACGTCGAGCGCAGTGTCGCCTTCTACCAGGAGGCCCTCGGTTTCAGGGTCGTCATGGGCATGCGGGGCGCCGCCTTCCTGCAGGCCTCCGGCTCAAGCAACGACCACGACCTCGGCCTGTTCGAGCTCGGCCCGCACGCCGGGGCGTCCGGCGCCGGCCGCTCCACCGTCGGCCTCTACCACCTGGCCTGGGAGGTGGACACCCTGGCGGAGCTGGAGCGGATCGCGGTCAAGCTCGGCGAGATGGACGCGCTGGTCGGCGCCTCGGACCACTCCACCACCAAGGCCCTGTACGCCAAGGACCCCGACGGCCTGGAGTTCGAGGTGTCCTGGCTGGTCCCGGCCGACCTGCTCACCGAGGAGGTGCTGAACGGGCGCAGCGGCATCAAGCCCCTCGACCTCGCCAGGGAGAAGGAGCGCTACGGCGCGCAGACCCGCGGCGGCCTCGGCGTCTCGATCCCCGTCTGACCGGCCCGGTCCCAGCACCCCCTCTGCGGACGCGACCGGCCTCCGGGCGACCTACTCCCGTACGGCCTGCACGGTGTGCCACAGCAGGAGAGCGGTGGTCACCGGCCCCACGCCCCCGGGCACCGGCGTCAACGCCCCGGCCCGCTCCGCCACGGCCGGATCGACGTCGCCGACGAGGCCGCCGTCGTCGGTGGGGTTCGTGCCCACGTCCACCACCACGGCACCCGGCTTGACGTGCTCGGCGGTGATGAGCCCGGCCCGGCCGACGGCCGCGACCAGGATGTCGCCCGCCGAGGTCACGGCGGGCAGGTCGGCCGTACGCGAGTGGCACACCGTGACGGTGGCGTGGCGGCCTGGGCGGCGTGCAGGGCGGCCGACGCGCCCCCGCCGGGCGCGGGCACCCGGCCGGCCAACCGTTCCAGGAAGTCACTGATCGTCTGGTCCCGCATCCACGTCTCCCCGAGCCGTCCAAGAGATCGGGGTGGACCCGATCTCTTGTTGATCACGTCGTGGAGGTCACGTTACCGGGCTCGTGCGCCTTCCCTCCTCCCCGGGAGACGGCCACACCGGCGAGGCACAGCAGGCCGCCGGCGAGGGTCAGCCAGCCGGGGACCTCTCCGAGGACCGCCCAGGCCATCAGGACCACCAGGGCGGGGACCACGTAGGTCGTGGCGCCCATCTTGCCGGCGGTGGTGCGGGCGAGCGCGTAGGCCCAGGTGGTGAACGCCAGAGCCGTCGGGAAGACGCCCAGGTAGACGACGTTCAGCGTGGCCGGCAGCGGCGCGGTTGCGATCTCCGTGACGAGTGGGCCCGCGAACGGCAGGCAGGCGGCCGTCCCGACGAAGCAGCCGAACGTGGTGACCTGCAGGGCCGAGGCGTGCTTCAGCGCGGGTTTCTGGCAGACGACGCCACCGGCGTACGTCACCGCCGCGAGCAGGCACAGCAGGACGCCGACGATCGACGCGCGGCCGCCGTCGGACATCGAGATCCCCACCACGACGGCGCCGGCGAACGACACCGCCATCCCCGCCAGCAGGCGAGGCGGGAACCCCTCCCTGAGCAGCCAGCCGCCGAGGAGGGCGATCAGCATCGGGCCGACGTTGACGACCATCGCCGCCGTCCCCGCGTCCACCTCCTGCTCGCCCCAGTTCAGGACGACCATGTAGAGGCCGAACCACAGGAGCCCCGAGCCCAGGATGCCGGGCCACGCGGCGCGCGGCGGCAGTCCCTCGCGTCGTGCCAGCCAGATGACGCCGAGCACCACCGAACCCGCCAGCAGCCGGCCCAGGGCCAGGGCGCCGGGGGAGAAATACTGCGCGGCACTGCGGATGGCGACGAAGGCCGAGGCCCACAGCACTACGGTGATGCCCGCCGCCAAGAGCGCCCGGCGGTCCACATGGGTCTCCGGCGCGATGATTTGCTCCATATGTCGAACTTTAGGGGCCAGACACTTCGCCCCCCGCCGAACTGTCGGCCGGCGGGCGGGCCGACAGGTCCGCAGGGGGTGGCAGGGGACAGCGGACCGACAGGAACGGATGGCTTTTTCTGCATTTTTGACTGATTCATGAATGGTGATGACCGGCCAGGGTAACGCCGTATTCCATCGAAGACGCCCCCGTTGCGGACAGGGGCGGCGGCTCCCCTCAGAGACGGTGCGCATGGCACATCACGACATCGAACAGCCGGCGAACGACGGACCCCCGGCAGGCGGGCCCGACCTGGGGCCGGAGAGCGAGACCGCGCCCGGCAGCCCGGCGGAGCTGCCCAAGAGGTCGTGGTGGGGCGTCCTCAGACGCACCGTCAAGGAGTTCCAGGAGGACAACCTCACCGACTGGGCCGCCGCGCTCACCTACTACGCGGTGCTGTCGATCTTCCCCGCGCTGCTGGCCGTGATATCCGTCCTCGGGCTGTTCGGCCAGTCGGCCACCCAGTCGCTCGTCGACAACCTGGGCGCCCTGGCCCCCGGCCCCGCCCGGCAGACCATCGACACCGTGCTCCAGGCCCTGCAGAGCAGCCAGCGTGCCGCCGGGATCGCCGCGATCATGGGTATCGCCGTCGCGCTCTGGTCCGCCTCAAGCTACGTGGGGGCGTTCATGCGGGCCGCCAACGTCATGTACGAGATGCCCGAGGGCCGGCCCGTCTGGAAGACCCTGCCGCTGCGCCTGGGCATCACCGCCGTCCTGGTGATCCTGATGGCGGTCGGCTCGGTCGCGGTCGTCTTCACCGGCGGGCTCGCCGAACAGGCCGGAAAGGTCCTCGGGATCGGCGAGACCGGGCTCGCGATCTGGGGAGTCGCCAAGTGGCCGGTCCTGGTGATCATCGTGGCGCTGGTCCTGGCCCTGCTGTACTGGGCCGCGCCCAACGTCCAGCACCCCGGGTTCCGCTGGATCACCCCCGGCAGCATGATCGCCGTCGTGCTGTGGATCGCCGCGTCCGCCGCGTTCGGGTTCTACGTGGCCAACTTCGGCTCCTACAGCAAGACCTACGCCGCCCTCGCCGGCGTCATCGTCTTCCTGATCTGGCTGTGGATCACCAACGTCGCCGTGCTGCTCGGCGTCGAGTTCGACGCCGAGCTCGCCCGCGAACGCGCCATCGAGGCGGGCCTGCCCGCCGACGAGGAACCCTACGCCGAGCCCCGCGACACCCGGAAGTTCGACGACGAGTGACCGGCGGGCCCTCCCCGACGCGGGCGGGTGCGGAAGCGGGGTCAGCGGAAGTCGCCGGCGTGGTCGGCCGCCCACTGCCGGAACGTGCGGGCCGGCACCCCGGTGATCTCCTCCACCGTGGATGTGATCCGCTCCGGCTCCGCCACCATCCCCGCGTGGGCGTCGAAGATGCCGTCCACGACCGAGGCCGGCCAGCCCGAGGCGAGCATCTGCCGGCGCGCCTCCTCGACCGGGATCTCCTCGAAGCGCGCCGGGCGGCCGGCGGCCTCGCCGACGGCGCGCACCTGCTCGACCGTCGACAGCAGCTCGGGCCCGGTCAGGTGATGCTTCGCCCCGCCGTGCCCGTCGCCGGTCAGCACGCGGACCGCCACGGCCGCGATGTCCCGCTCGTGGATCAGCGACCTGGTCGCCGCGCCGAAGGGAGCGCGGACGACACCGCCCTCGCGGATCTCCGGCGCCCACGCCAGGGCGTTGGTCGCGAACCCGCCGGCCCGCAGGAAGGTCCACTCCAGCCCGGACCGCTCGATCAGCCGCTCGACGTCGGCGTGGAACTGGTTGATCGGGTCGCCCTGCCTCTCGACGTCCTCGCGCACGCCCGCCGAGGAGAGGTAGACGATGCGGCGCGCGTGCCGCCCGACCGCGTCCAGGACCGCGGGAGCGCCGTCGGCGGTGAAGAACGGCCACACCAGGAACACGGACTCGACCCCGTCCAGCGCCGCCTCCAGCGTGTCCGGCGCGGACAGGTCGCCGCGCACGACGTCGACCTCCTCGGGCAGGCCGGCGGACGAGGGATCGCGGACCAGCGCCCGGACGGCGGCGCCCGCGTCCCGGAGCTGGGACACGACCTGCCGGCCGACATTGCCGGTCGCCCCGGTGACAAGAATCATCAGATATCCCTTTCATCGCCGATGGAGATCCCTCGGCCGTCACCGGCGGGGATCTGCGACCAGCCTGCGACGTGAACCTTGGTTTAAGTCAAGCCGCCTCCGATCCCGCGCAGCCGTACGGGGAGACCGCGGGCGCAGCCGTACGGGGAGGCGGGGGCGTCAACATACGGAGAGAGTGGATGCGTCAAGGAGGTACGTCCCCGGATGACCGATTCGATAAAGGGGGTAGGACGAGCGTATGAGCGACAACCGGAGCAAGGACGCACCGGCCGCCGGCGGCGCGGAGGAAAACCGAGATGACCGAGGACAGGGAGCAGATCGCCACGGATTTTCACCAGGCGGTCAACATGACGGCCGGCGAGCTGGAGAGCTGGCTGGACACGCGGGAGTCCAAGGCCGTCGGGGACAAGTCCGGCCGCGGTGAGTCGATAGGCCACGAGTCCGGCCGCCGGATCATGGGGATCCTCCGGAAGGGCGCGGACGACCTGTCCGAGGAGGACTACGCCCACATGCGGGAGGTCACCGGTTACGTCCGCCGCCACCTCGCGCAGCGCCCGTCAGGCGACGTCCATGACACCCCGTGGAGATACTCCCTGATGAACTGGGGACACGACCCGCTCAAGTAGGCGTCAACGATCTTCGGGGGCGTCTCGATCGTCTCCGTCCGCGGGGTCGCCCACAGCAGTCGCCTCTATTTACAACCCATCCATACCCCCAATGGGGTTACTTATCGATGATCGCCACTGCCCGGTACGGCTCAGGCGGAGCCGAGCAGCGGGAACGTGGCGACCACGCTCCAGCCCCGGCCCTCCGATGGCCCGTAGACCAGGGTGCCGCCGAACGTCTCCACGTCCCGGGCCAGGCTGCGCAGCCCGTAGCCCGCCCCGGCCCGCGCCCCGCCCGCCCCCCGCCCCCGGTCGCTGACCATGCTGACGGTGACCCGGCCGGTGTCCTGCTCCACCCGCAGATCCAGTCGGGTACCCGGTCCACCGTGCCGCAGGGCGTTGGTGGCCGCCTCACCGATCAGCCGGTGCACGACCGCGAGCACCGGGGCGGGCAGGCCGGCCAGACCTTCGGGCAGCGCCGCCGACAGGTCGAGACCCGCGGCACGGAGCTGGTCGAGGCGTTCGGCGAGGTCGTCCGCGGACGCCGACGTCTCCCGGCTGTCCAGCTCGGCGATGGCGCCACGGACCTCGGCGAGCGCGTCGCGGCCGGCGCCGAGGACGCGGTCGACGCGGTCGACGTCCACGGGCTCCAGGCGTGCGGTGGATCGCAGCGCCTCCGTCTGTATGAGCATGACCGTGACAGTGTGGGCCAGCGTGTCGTGCAGTCGGCGGGCCAGGCGCTCCCGGTCAGCCGCCGCCGCCAGCTCCGCGTCGGCGATCCGCTGTTCGAGACGGAGCCGGGTGCTCTCCGCGACGAGCGCCGTACGCTCCCGCAGGTGGCGGCTGCGCTCGGCGCCCGCCAGCCAGGCGACCGCGGACGCGGCGACGGCCGGCAGCACGCCCTCGACCAGGTCGCGATGGAGCGTGCCCGCGGCGGCGACGACGACGGCGGTCAGGCCGCACAGGCCCCACCGGACCACCGCCGACCGGCTCGCCGCCGCCGTGTAAATCGCCAGTAGGACCGGCATGTAGCCGGCCGTACGCGACATTCCCATCGACATGTGCGCCGCGGTGGCCAGGCCGACCACGCCCAGCACCGCGCCGGGTGCGCGTCGCCGCCAGGCCAGCGGCAGGGTCTGGGCGACGGCGAGCAGCGGCGAGACCGTCATCCCGCCGAAGACGAACAGTCCGGCGAGAGAGACGCCCAGCGCCGCGTCCACCACGTACTGCCAGCGGACCCTGACCCATCGCACCGCGTCCATCGCGTACTGCCGGCGGACCCGCGCCCGTCGCACCGCACCGATATGCCGGCGGACCCGCGCCCATCGCACCGCACCGATATGCCGGCGGACCCGCGCCCATCGCACCGCACCGATATGCCGGCGGACCCGCGCCCGTCGCACCGCACCGCACCGATATGTCGGCAACTTCGCCTTGCTCCCCGCCATCATGGCCCCGCCTCGACATAGCATCGGGCAGATGATCCGGTTAGTCATCGTCGACGATCACGCGCTGGTCCGGGAGGGTCTGTCCCTCATCCTCGGCGGCGAGCCGGACATCGACGTGGTCGGGCAGTTACCGGACGGGCCGGCGCTGCTCGATTTCCTCGATCGCACGCAGGATCCCATCGACGTCGTCCTGCTGGATCTGTACCTGCCCGGGACAGACGGTACGCGAGTGCTGTCCATGCTCCGCGGCCGGTTTCCGGAACTCCGTACACGAGTGCTGATACTGACCGCGGTGGGCCGCGTGGCGGACATCCAGCGGGCGCTCGCCGCGGGGGCGGACGGCTTCGTGCTCAAGGACGCCACCGGTGCCGAGGTGGCCGCCGCGGTGCGGGGAGCGCACGGCGGGGTCACCACCCTCAGCGCCACGGCGGCCGAGGTGCTGTGGCCCCGGGGGCGGAGCGGGACCGGCCCCGGCCGTCCGGCCGCGCCCGCCGGTCCTCCCCGGACCCCCGACACCGGCGCCGGATCCGCGGCCGGCGGGGCCGGAGCGCTGACCAGGAGGGAGCGGGAGATCCTCGACCTGCTCGGGCGGGGAATGGCGAACCAGGACATCGCCCGCACCCTCGACCTCGCCGAGCGCACGGTGAAGACGCACGTCAGCAACGTGCTGGCGAAGCTGCAGGTGTCCAGCCGCACTCAGGCGGCCCTGCTCGCCCGCGACCTGCCCCGAATCATCGACCTGCCCTGAAGACCTGCCCTAAAGACGTACCGCGGCTACGTCCTTCGCCGCTTCCCCGGCCCCGCCCGCACGACGATCCTGGCAGTCCTGTCACTGCCATCGGGAAGACCCTCGTCCATGCCCCTGCCCGTCCTCCGCCCGCCCCGGCGGCCCCTCAGATCCGTCAGACGCCGACACGTCCTCGCCGTCCTGCTGGCGGGCCTGATCGTCGCCGTCTACGTCGGCAACAGCTCATGGCTCGCCGGCACCGACAGCGGCAGGCCGCTCCTCCTGGCCCACCGGGGCCTGGCGCAGACCTTCGACTTCGCCGGCATCACCAACGACACCTGTACGGCGGAGCGCATCCACCGGCCGGAGCACCCTTACCTGGAGAACACCCTCGACTCGATGCGGGCTGCCTTCGACGCGGGCGCCGACGTCGTCGAGTTCGACGTCCAGATGACCCGGGACGGCCGGATAGCCGTGTTCCACGACGCCACGCTCGAATGCCGGACCGACGGGACGGGCACCGTACGCGAGCACACGCTCGCCGAGCTGCGCCGCCTCGACGCCGGGTTCCGCTACACCTCCGACGGAGGCGCCAGCCACCCGTTCCGGGGCAAGGGCGTGGGCCTCATCCCCGCCATCGAGGATGTCATGGCCGCGTTCGGCGGGCGGGAGCTGCTCATCCACATCAAGAGCAACGAGCCGGCCGACGGCGAGCGGCTCGCCGGCTACCTCGCCACGCTGCCCGGCTCCTGGCTCCCCACGCTCACCGTGTACGGCGGCGACGCACCGGTGGCCGCGCTGGCCGGACGGCTGCCCCGGGTCCGGGTGATGTCGAAGGCCATCATGAAGAGCTGCCTGATCCACTACCTCGCGACGGGCTGGACCGGCCACGTGCCAGGCGCCTGTGACAACCGGGAGCTCCATATCCCCGAGGGGTACGGGCCGTGGCTGTGGGGATGGCCGCACACGTTCGTCGGCCGTATGCGCGACCACGGCACCCGGGTGATCGTCGTCGCGGGTTCCGGCGACTTCTCGGAGGGCTTCGACAGTGCCGGTGACCTGAACCGGCTGCCCGGCGGCTACTCCGGCGGCGTCTGGACCAACCGGATCGACGTCGTCGCCCCCCTCCTCAAGGGTCCCGGTCCCCGGGTCCGCTGACCGTCAAGGGCCGTTGCCTTCTCGGACCGCCCCCGCTCCTCCCGCCCCCTCATCCCCTCATCCCCCGGCGATCGTCCGGAGCCGCCCCTCCACTCCACGGACCGCCGGACGGGGACACCCGGGCCCCGTCACGATTCACGGCCGCGACCCGAGTTCCGTTACGGCGGGCGGCCGCAGTCCGGGTTCCGTTACGGTTTGGGGCGCGGCAACGGTTCCGTCACGGCCTCTGCGACGCAACCGTGGCCGCCCTCGGTATCCGGGCGGTGAGTCGGTGACTTCAAAGTGCCGTCTTCCACCGCCACTCGCGGGTGTCGCATGATGCGTCTACTTACAAGAGGGAACCGACAGGTCGTAAGAGAACCGGCCCGGCCCCTCCTGCTATCGCATCAAGGAGCCATCCCGTGTCCACACCGCAGTCCCCGGCACTCGACGGCGGCACCGGCCGTATGAGCGGCCGCGCCTGGGCCGTGCTGTTCGTGCTGTGCGGCGCCATTTTCCTGGAAGGCATCGACGTGGCGATGCTGAACGTGGCCCTGCCGTCGATCCGATCCGACCTGGGCATGACCACCGGCGCGGTGAGCTGGGTGATGAGTGCCTACGTGCTCGGCTACGGCGGTTTCATGCTCCTGGGAGGGCGGACCGCCGACCTGCTGGGCCGGCGGCGGATGTTCCTGTTCTGGCTCGTCGTCTTCCTCGCCTTCTCCGGCCTGGGCGGGGTGGCGAGCGAGGGATGGGTCCTGATCGTCGCCCGTTTCGTGACAGGCGTGGCCGCCGCGTTCATGGCGCCCGCCGGTCTGGCCATCATCACGACGGGCTTCGCCGAAGGCCGGCAGCGCAACAAGGCCCTGCTGGTCTACGCGGGGACGGCCGCGGCCGGCTTCTCGCTCGGGCTCGTCGTCGGAGGGCTGCTGACCGCGATCAACTGGCGATGGGTGTTCTTCGCCCCGGTCATCATGGCGTCCGTCATCCTCCTGGCCGCCCTCTTCCTCATCCCGGCCGAGAGCCGTCCGGCGCGCTCCTCCCAGGGCTTCGACCTGGCCGGGGCCGCCAGCGTGACGGGAGCGATGCTCCTGCTCGTCTTCGCGGTCGTCAGCCTTGAGGATCCCGGTGCCGGATGGGGCCGGGCGGCCGCCGCCCTCGCCGGCGGCCTGGCGCTGCTGGCCGCCTTCGTGGCGATCGAGCGGCGGTCGGCCGCACCGCTGGTGCGCCTGGGCATGCTGCGTTCGGGCCCGCTCGTGCGCGCCAACCTCGGCGCGATGCTGTTCGCCGGCTCGTTCTTCGGCTTCCAGTTCATCGCCGTGTTCTACCTGCAGGAGCTCCGGGGCTGGTCGTCGCTGGAGACGAGCCTCGCCCTCCTGGCCGTCGGCGTCGACGCCGTGCTCGCGCCCACCGTCACGCCGCGGCTCGTGAGCCGTTTCGGTAACGTCCGGGTGATCTTCGGCGGCATGCTCCTCGCCGCCGCGGCCTACGCCCTGTTCCTGCCGATGGGGCTCGACTGGACCTACGCGGCCATGTTCCCCACCATGATCATGCTTGGCCTCGCCTTCGCCCTGGCCTACGGGCCGCTCACCATCGCCGCCACGGACGGCGTCGCGGAAGAGGAGCAGGGGCTCGCCGGCGGCCTGCTGTACACGTCGTTCCAGTTCGGCTCGGCGCTCGGCCTGTCGGCGGTGACCGCCGTCAACGCCGCGGCGGCCGGCGCCGGCGGCTCGCCCGAGGCTGGGCTTGACGGCTTCCGCGCGGCACTGATCGTGCCGCTTGTCGCGGTCGTCCTCGGCGCGGCCGTCACCGCGTCCGGCCTGGGCAGACGGCGCACGACGGCCGCCGGCGCCCCTCGCGAGGCGCTGGAGGTCGCCGAGGCGTCGCGTTAGGGCCCGCCTCCGGCGTCCGGGATCTCCCGTGACCGGCCTTCCCGACGTCCGGGACCTCCCATGACCGGCCTTCCCGACGTCCGAGATTCCGGCGACCGACCTGCCCGTACGGCGTAACGAACGGGCACGGTCCCGGAACTGTGCAGGGAGGAGAGCGAGGTCAGCCGGCGGCCCGGACCGGGAGGAGAAGGTGTCGGCCCAGTTCAGGGCGGGAATCCTCTATCTCCTGGACCGGTCGCGCTCGGGAGCGCTTCAGCGGAGAGGACGCGCCACGACGTCATGAATGTCCCAGATGTCCTATCAGGAGGAGACAATCGTGGAGTCCTTCACCGGCGGTAGGCTGCCGCCGGACGATGTCGTCGTGGCGGCCCTGCGCGCCGGCGACGAAGCGATGTTCGCGACGCTGCTGGACACCTGGTCACGAGGGATGCTGTGGCTGGCCCGCACGCACGTGTCCACCAACGACTCGGCGGAAGAGATCGTGCAGGACACCTGGCTGGCGGTCGTCAGGGGGATCGGGGGCTTTGAGGGACGCTCGTCGGTCAAGACCTGGGTCTACCGGATCCTGGTCAACACGGCCAAGAAGCGAGGCATGCGCGAGAACCGCACGGTCCCGTGGAGCAGCGTCTTCGAGCAGGAGAGACCGACCGTCGACCGCTCGCGTTTCCAGGGCGTGGACGACCCCCTCCCCGGACACTGGAAAGAGCTCCCCGCGGCCTGGCCGACCCCGGAGGGCGAGGTGCTCGCCGCGGAGGTGCGCGGCCGGATCGCGGCGGCCCTGGCGGAGCTGCCGCCCCGGCAGCGGGCGGTGATCACACTCCGCGACGTGGAGGGGTGCACGTCCGAGGAAGTCTGCGAGATCCTGGAGATCTCCGCGGCCAACCAGCGCGTGCTGCTGCACCGCGCCCGCGCGTCGGTGCGCGGGCAGTTGGAGGACTATTTCGAGACGGCGAGGCGGTCGGCGTAGTGGAATCGGTTCAGCATCGAGACGGTAAGGCGGTCAGCGCCGTGAAGCGGTTCACCTGTGACGAGGTGGTGGAACTCGTGACCGTCTACATGGAGGGTGAGCTCGACGAGCCCACGGGCTACCGGTTCGAGGAGCATCTCGGCGGCTGCGAGGGCTGCGAGCGCTACCTCGGCCAGTTCCGCGCCACCGTCGCCACCCTGGGCGACCTGCGGCCCGACGGCCTGGCCGGCGACACGCGCGAGGGGCTACTGTCCGCCTTCCGCGACTGGCGGCGTCCCTGAGCCGAGGAAGGCCCCGCACAACCTCCTGAGCACCCGATCCGGAATGCCGTCGGCCCCGAGACAGCCGAGGGCCCTGATCGTCGCCCGCATCTGCTCCAGATGGAGCGAACACTCGGCGCATCCGGCCAGGTGGGCCTCGAAGCGTCGCCGCCGCTCGGCGGAGAGCGCCCCTTCGAGATAGTCGGTGACAAGCTCCGTGATCTCACGGCAGCCGGCCGACCTCCCGGATCGAGGTCCCGCTCGCGTCATTCCCACCTGTGCCTCATGTGACGTAGTGCTGCTTGAGGAGCGATCCGTTACACGCCGCCCTCTCTGTAACGCTTGCGCGCCTGGCGGGTCTATAGATCCATACGCGCCGGGCGAAGGGGGCACGATGACCGATCTGGCCGCCGAGGACATGGTGATCCGGGACACCTCGGATGTGGCGGACTTCGCGCGAGGCTGCTTCCACGGCTCCGCCGGGGACCAGGTGGGAGTCGAGCTGGAGTTCCTGGTCTTCGACCGTACGTCTCCCGACTGCCACGTCCCGCTGGCCAAGGTCGCCGAGGCCCTGCCGCCGCTGCCCGGCGGGAGCCGGGTGACCTTCGAGCCGGGCGGCCAGCTCGAACTCTCCGGTCCGGCGGGCCCGTTGCCGGAGGCCGTCGCCCGCCTCGCCGCCGACGTGGACGCCGCCCGCGCGGCCCTGCGGGAGGCGGGCCTGGTGCTGGCGGGAGTGGGCCTCGACCCGGTACGGCCGGCACGACGGCAGCTCCGCCTGCCCCGCTACGAGGCGATGGCGGAGTTCCTCGGCACGCCGTACGGGGCCCTGATGATGTGCTCGACGGCGTCGATCCAGGTCAACCTGGACCTGGGCGACAGGCCGGCGGTGCGGTGGGAACGCGCGCACCTGCTGGGGCCCGTCCTGATGGCGGCCTTCGCCAACTCGCCGCTCAGCGGCGGCCGGCCGTGCGGGTGGATGTCCGGCCGCCAGGCGGTGTGGGAGAACCTGGACCGCACGCGGACGGCCCCCGTCCCCGCGACCGGCGACCCGGCCGCGGCCTGGGCGGAGTACCTGCTCGACGCCCGGCTCATGCTCGTGCGCGAGAACGGCGACCGGTATCGGACCGTCCGCGACGGCTCGACCTTCCGCGACTGGCTGACCGCGCCCGCGCGCCCGCTGACCCTGGCGGACCTGGCCTACCACGCCACGACGACCTTCCCTCCGGTACGGCCGCGCGGCTGGCTGGAGATCCGCTACCTCGACGCCCAGCGCCCGGCGGACTGGCCGGTGTGCGTGGCGGTCACCCACGCCCTGGTGATGGACGACCGCGCGGCCGAGACGGCGATCGCCGCCGCCGAGCCGTACGCGGGGATGTGGCCGGGGGCGGCGCGCCACGGGCTGGCGGAGCCGCGGCTGAGGAAGGCCGCCGAGACCTGTTTCCGGGCCGCCCTCGCCGCGCTGCCGCGCCTGGGCGTGAGCGCGGGCCTGATCCGCGAGGTGGCCGCGTTCGCCGACCGTCACGTGACATCCGGCCGCTCTCCGGCCGCGGACCTGCTGGAGCTGGCGAAAGGGCCGCCACGACGCCTGTCGGCCTGGCTGACCGAGGAAGGACGGGGATGAACGACTTCAAGGAACGGATCGCCGCCGAGCTGGTCGCGGTGCGGAACCGGTCGCTGGCCTACACCGAAGCCGAGGACGACCTGCTGGTCAGGCAGCATTCGCCGTTGATGTCGCCGCTGGTGTGGGACCTGGCGCACGTGGGCAACTACGAGGAGCTGTGGGTGCTGCGGGAGGCCGGCGGGATCACCCCGCTCCGCCCCGAGATCGACGACCTGTACGACGCGTTCAAGCACCCGCGCAAGGACCGTCCGAGCCTGCCCATCCTGGGACCGGGCGAAGCGCGCCGCTACATCGGAGGCGTGCGCGGCCGGGTGCTGGACGTCCTGGACGCGATCGACCCGGACGGCCCCGACCCCCTGCACCGGGACGCCTTCGTCTTCGGCCTGGTCATCCAGCACGAGCACCAGCACGACGAGACGATGCTCGCCACCCTGCAGCTGTCGAGGGAGCCGGGCCTGGTCCGCGACGGCGACCTGCCGCCCGGCGGGTCCGCGGGCGCCGAGGAGGTGTTCGTCCCGGCGGGCCCCTTCCTGATGGGCACCGGCACCCAGCCGTGGGCCTACGACAACGAGCGCCCCGCCCACCGGGTCGACCTGCCCGCCTACTGGATCGACAGGCTCCCCGTCGGCAACCTCGCCTACGCCGCCTTCATCGACGACGGCGGCTACGACGACCCGCGCTGGTGGACCCCGGAGGGATGGCACTGGCGGCAGGAGAGCCACGCCTGCGCCCCGCTGTTCTGGACCAGGGACGGCGGCACCTGGTGGCGCACCCGCTTCGGCCGGCCCGAGCCCGTGCCCATGGACGAGCCCGTCCAGCACGTGTGCTGGTACGAGGCCGACGCCTACGCCCGCTGGGCGGGCAGGCGGCTGCCCACCGAGGCGGAGTGGGAGAAGGCCTGCGGCTGGGACCCCTCCGCCGGGCGGGCGCGGAAGTATCCGTGGGGCGACGACGACCCCGGACCCGGCCGGGCGAACCTCGGGCACCGGGCGGCGCGGCCCGCCCCGCTGGGCGCCTTCCCCGCCGGGGCGAGCGCCTACGGCGTCGAGCAGATGATCGGCGACGTGTGGGAGTGGACCGCCTCCCTCTTCCTGCCCTACCCCGGCTTCCGCAGCTTCCCCTACCGCGAGTACAGCGAGGTCTTCTTCGGCAAGGACTACCGGGTGCTGCGCGGCGGATCCTGGGCGGCCGACCCGGCCGCGGTCCGCACGACGTTCAGGAACTGGGACCACCCGATCCGCCGGCAGATCTTCTCCGGCTTCCGCTGCGCCCGCTCGGCCACCCCGGAGCAGGCGTAGATGTGCCGCCACGCCGCCTGGCTGGGCGCTCCCCGCACCCTCGCCTCGCTGATCCACGAGCCCGAGTACGGCCTGCTCCAGCAGTCCTACGCCCCGCGCCTGCAGCGCTACGGCACGATCAACGCCGACGGCTTCGGCATGGGCTGGTACGACGCCGCCCGCGCCGAACCGGTCCGCTACCGCCGTACGGTCCCCATCTGGGCCGACGCCAACCTGCCCGCCCTCGCACAGGTCAGCCGCTCGGGCTGCCTGCTGGCCGCCGTACGGTCGGCGACCGTCGGCATGCCGATCGAGGAGACCGCGACCGCGCCCTTCACCGACGGGCGCTGGCTGCTCAGCCACAACGGCCGCGTCGAGCGGGAGGCGGTACGGGAGCTGGCCGACGACGCGGAGAGCTCCTGCGACTCCGCGTGGCTCGCCGCCGCGGTGTTCGTACGGCGGCGCGCGGGCCACCCGCTCGGCGACGCCCTGGCGGAGGTCGTCGCCCACGCCGGGGCGAAGGACCCCGGAGCCCGGCTGAACCTGCTCGCCTGCGACGGCGCGTCGATCGCCGCGACGGTCTGGGGCGACACCCTCCACCTCCATCTCGACGACGGCGTGCTCGTGGCGAGCGAGCCGCTGGACGACCGGCCCGGCTGGCAGGCCGTACCGGACCGGAACCTGGTTCTCGCCTCTCCCGACGGCGTGCGCGTCCAGCCACTGTGACCGGGCGGAGCACGACCACTGGAGAACACCTGGAGAACACCTGGAGAACACCGCACCCCGGTCACGGACCGACGAGCCGCCAGGCGAGGAGGACCGTGGACGAGCGGAGCGAGACCACCGGAGAACACAGCACCCCGGTCACGGACCGACGAGCCGCCAGGCGAGGAGGACCGTGACCCATCGACCCAGGAGGCCCCGTGTCCGTCAGCCAGTCAGCCGTACACCTGGTCAACCATCTCGGCCACGACTACCTGCGCCAGGCACTTGAGAACGACGTCCGCACCGGGCTGACGTCCAGGCCCAAGTGGCTGCCGCCCAAATGGTTCTACGACGCGGCGGGCAGCGATCTGTTCTCCCAGATCACCCGGCTGCCGGAGTACTATCCCACCCGCCGCGAGCTGTCCATCCTGCGCAGGGAGGCCCTCGACATCGCCACGCGCAGCGGCGCGGACACCCTGGTCGAGCTCGGCTCGGGGACCAGTGAGAAGACCGTCCTGCTGCTCGACGCCCTCTCCTCGACGGGGACACTGCGCACCTACACGCCGGTGGACGTCGACGCGGTCACCCTCGGCGACGCCGCGCGGCGGCTCACCGCCCGCTACCCCGGCCTGACCGTACAGGCGGTCTGCGCCGACTTCGAGCACCATCTGGCGCTGCTGCCGCGGGAGGGGCGGCGTATGGTGGCCTTCCTCGGCGGCACCATCGGCAACCTCGACCCGGCGGCGCGCGAGGTGTTCCTCAAGGAGCTGCGCGGCACCCTCCGGCCCGGCGACACCTTCCTGCTCGGAGCCGACCTGGTCAAGGACACCGGGCGGCTGGTCGCGGCCTACGACGACGCGGCCGGGGTGACCGCCGCCTTCAACCGGAACGTCCTGCGCGTGGTCAACCGGGAGCTGGACGCCGACTTCGAGCCCGACGCGTTCGAGCACGTCGCGATCTACGACGCGCGGCACGACTGGATCGAGATGCGGCTGCGCGCGAGCCGGGCCATGCGCGTGCGGGTCGGCGGCCTCGACCTGACCGTCTCCTTCGCCGCCGGGGAGGAGACGCGCACCGAGATCAGCGCCAAGTTCCGCCCCGAGGGCCTGCGCGGGGAGCTGGCCGCGGCCGGATTCACGGTGAGCCGCCACTACACCGATCCGACCGGGGACTTCAGCCTCGTCCTGGCCCGCGCGTGATCGCTGAGAGCCGGCGGGCGGCGCGGTCCTCCGTGCCGCCCGGCCACCTCGACGCCGCCGGATGCAACGTCCCCGGCGATCGGACACTCGACGCCGTCGTCGGACACCTCCGGCACGAGCGCGAGGTGGGTGGCTACCGGGCGGTCCCGGACCTCCACGCGTCCAGGGCCGCGCCGGCCGCCCTGGTCGGCGCCGGCGCGGACGACGTCGCCCTCCTGGAGAGCGGGACGGCCGCGATGGCGGCGCTGCTGGGCGGATGGCCGCTCCCACCGGGCAGCCGTGTCGGCGTCACGCGCGCCGAGTACGGCAGCACGCTCATGCTGCTGTACCGCGGCCCGGCTCCGCGACCGGGGGCCGGCCGCATCGCCGGTACGGGGGATATCCGTTCCCCCTCGCCGGGGAGATGAGGATCGCTCTGCCCGGCGATCACTTCCGAGCTGGAAAAACCCAGGATTGAGGCACACGCCGACCGCCTGGAGCCCTTGATATGAACCCCCGCTTCGCATTCGTCGCCGCGCCCCTGCTCGTCCTGGCCTACGGAGTCATCCGCATCCTCGACGGCCTCGACGGCAGCAGAGGCCCCGGCCTCGCCTGGACCACCGGCCACCTGGCATTCCTCGCCGCCCTGGCCCTGTTCGTCCCCATCTTCTGGGAGATGCGGCGGATGGCGGGCCGCGACGCCCTGTCCACGGTGAGCGCCGTGATGGGCTCCGTCGGCATCCTGGCCGCCTCCGCGCAGTTCGTCATCGACATCGTGGTCGGGTTCCTCTCCGCCGACCACGCGGCGATGGGCGTCCTGTTCGACCGGATCCAGGCCGTCCCGGGTGTCTCCTTCGCGATCTACGACGGCGGCCCCTACCTCTTCTACCTCGGTCAGCTCGCCCTCGTCGTCCAGCTCGCCGTGATCGGCCGCGTCAAGGCCTGGACGCCGGTGCTGGTCCTGATCGACCTCGTCCTCCCGATCGTCGACCGCGACTTCATCCCGCTCGGGGCGATCTTCCTGCTCGTCTCCTTCGTCCCCCTCGCCCGCGGGATCGCGCCCACGGCCAAGCCCGTCGCCGCCCACGCCGCCCGACGTGCCGCCACCCACGCGTGAGCAGGCCGGGGCTCCGGCAGAGGCCACCCTCCGGTATCGGGGCGCTCCGAGAGGGAGCAAGATTGGGCACCGTGTTCGATCTGCCGTTCATCGCCCAGTTACGCAGCCGACTGCGAGCCCTTCCCCCCTGGTGGGGGGATGTGGCGGTCACCTCCCTGGTGATGGTCGCGCAACTGTGGCCGTTCCTGGCCCACGACAACCCCCACCCCACGTCCTGGCACTGGTGGGGGTACGCGGTCGTGATCGCCGCCGTGGCACCGCTGCTCTGGCGCCGCCGGGCGCCTCTGACCGTGCTGGCCGTCACCCTCGCGGCGACCTCCATGTACGACCTCGTCGACAACGTGCCCTCGCAGCCGGTCTGGTACGCCGGGATGATCGCGATCTACACCGTCGCCGTGTACTCCTCTCCTTGGCCCCGCCTGCTCATGCTCGTCATCACGATCGGCGGCGGACTGTTGCTGGTCGGCTCGTCCGAGACCGCGCTGCGCGGCACCGTGCTGTTCGTCGCCGCGTACGCGGGCGGCAGGGCCGTCTCCGTCTCCCGCGCCTACGCGGCGGTCCTGGAGGAGCGGGCCGCCGAACGGGAGCGCGAGCACCGGGTCGAGGCGGAGCGGGCCGCCGAGCGGGAGCGGGCCAGGATCGCACGCGACATGCACGACATCCTGGCCCACGCCGTGAGCATCATGGTGGTCCAGGCCGAGGCGGGACCCGTGGTGATCAGAAGTGATCCGGCCAAGGCCGAGGCGGCCTTCGACGCGATCGCCGCCTCCGGGCGCGAGGCGATGGTCCAGCTCCGGCGGCTGCTGGGCGTGCTCAAGGAGGAGGAGGGCCCCCGCGCGCCGCAACCGACCATCGGCGACCTGTCCACACTGGCCGGCCAGGTCACGGGCACCGGGCTCGACGTGGCCTACAGCACCCTGGGGGAGCCCCGGCCGCTCCCTCCCGACGTCGAGGTCGCCGCCTACCGGATCACCCAGGAGGCGCTGACCAACGTCGTCAAACACGCGGGCGCCTCCTACGCCGACATCCGCCTCCGCTGGGAGGACGACGCTCTGACGATCGACGTCACCGACGACGGCCTCGGGTCCGGGCTCGCCCTGCCGCCGGGCGGCAACGGCCTGATCGGCATCCGGGAGCGCGCCGCCGCCTGCGGTGGCACCGCGACCGCGGGACGCCGCGCCGACGGGCCGGGGTTCCGGGTGTCGGTACGGCTGCCGCTGGCCGCCGAGGCGGCCCGATGACCGGCGGATCGCATGACCGTCAAGGCCACGGCGCCTGTCCGCCGGGCTCGCGCGGCCGTGCGACCCCGGCGGGCCGCGTTCACCGCCTGAGACCCGCACGCCCGCGAGCCGTACCTCGGGAACATGTGCTCCCCGGAGCCCGGCTCCTGAGACCCGTACGCCGACGGGCGGCACGCCCGCCCGCCGGGGGGGATCAGCCCTGGCCGGGGGCGCCGGCGCGGGAGCGTCGGCGATGCGCCTTCTGCCGGCAGGCCGTACCGCAGAACCGGGCGGGCCGGCCCGTGCGGGCAAGGTGGATGGGGGTGCCGCACGTCTCGCAGCGGGGCATGGTCGCACCGGCCCGGCTCCCGTCACCACCCACGGCCACGGCCCGTGCCCCGTCATCACCCGTGACTGCCGTCGGGGTGCCGTTACGGCTCGCGGCCGGAGTGCCGTTACGGCTCGCGGCCCGAGCTCCGTCCCGGCCTGCGGCCAGGGTTCCGTTACGGCCCGCGGACAGGGTTCCGTTACGGCCGACGGCAGCGGTTCCGTTACGTACCGGGGCCACGGGCCGGGCCCCGGTACGGCCGGCCGCCATGGTTTCACGGCTCACCGGAAGCGGCGCGACCGGCGCGGCGGGGGCGACGTCGGCACGGGCGTCGTAGTCGGCGCGGGCGGCGGCGATCTCGTTCTGGTGCTTCTCCGTCCACATGACGAGCGACTGGATCGTGTCGTGCAGGGTCACCCCCAGAGGCGTGAGCTCGTAGTCCACGCGGGGAGGCACGACGGGATGAACGGTGCGGCGCACCAGGCCGTCACGCTCAAGCTGGCGCAACGTCACGGTCAGCATGCGCTGGCTGATGCCGTCGACCTCACGGCTCAGCTCGGTGAAGCGCAGGACGCGCCGGTCCAGCAGAGCGATCACCAGCAGCGACCACTTGTCCGCCACCCGATCGAGGATCTGGCGGACCTCGCAGTCCTCCCTGGTGTCCCACTGGCGGGCGTCGTAGTCGCCCTCGACATTTGGGCAGTTGGCCGGTGACTTCGAAATGCCTTCTTCCATCGCCACTCATGCTGCCGCATGATGCCCTTACTTACAAGAGGGAACCGACATGCCCCGAGAGCCCCCTCTCGGACAGCCCGGCCCCCGCGGCACCGGTCCCGGTGGGCCGGCGCACGGATGGGAAGATCGTCCTGTGACGCTGCTGCTCTCCCGCTCCGACCTGGAGCGCCTACTCGATGTGGATGCGTGTCTCACAGCCCTTGAACAGGGGTTCGTCGCCGCGCCCCCGACTGTCGGACCTCAGCGGATCCGTACGGACCTGCCCGGTCCGGGCACGGCCACCGCGCTCATCCCGGGACTGGTCGAAGGGGTCCCCGCCTACACGGTCAAGGTCAACGCCAAGTTCCCCGGCGCGCGGCCCGCGCTGCGCGGCGTCGTCTGCCTGCACGATCTCGAAAGCGGCGAGCTGCTGGCGCTGGTGGACTCGGCGACCGTGACGGCGTGGCGGACAGGACTCGCGGCGGCGCTCGGCACACACGTGCTCGCCCGTCCCGGCGCCGCCACGGTCGCGGTCGTCGGCGCCGGAGCCCAGGCCGAGCTCGTCATGCGGGGCCTGGCGGCGCTCCGGCCGCTGGACCGCCTGGTGGTCGCCGATCTCGACGCCCGGCGGGCGGCGGACTTCGCCGAGCGTCATGCCGCCGTCTCGGGCACCGGCTGCGACGTGGTCTCCGACGCGGCCGTGGCGGCGGGCAGCGCGGAGATCGTCGTGCTCGCCACCTGGTCCCGCGAGCCCCTGCTCCACGCCGAGGACGTCGGCGCGGGCGTGCACGTCACCTCCCTGGGCGCCGACGAGCCCGGCAAGTCCGAGCTCGCCGCCGGCCTGCTCCGGGCCGGCCGCGTCATCGTCGACGACGTGCCCCTGGCGGTCGCGATGGGTGCGCTGGGCAACGTGGGTCTCACCGCGGACGACGCGGCGGGCACGCTGGCTCAGGTGCTGCGGGGCGAGGTGCCCGGCCGTCGCGACGACGACGAGATCACCGTCTACGCGCCAGTCGGGTTGCCCTGGCAGGACCTGGCGCTCGCCTGGGTCGCCTACCGCCGCGCCCTGGACAGCGGCGCGGGCCTTGAGTTCGAGTTTCTCGGCTGACCTGCCGTCCCGCCCGCCGTACGGGCACGCGGATCCTCAGCGACCCGTGGTGCGGACGTGCGGGTCCTTGTCGAAGTGCATCACGGCCCTGCGGGCACGATACTCCGGCCAGCCGGGTATCCCATGGTGATCAGGGTCTCCCGTATGCGCGAAAGCGGCCCACGCGTGTTTCACGGCCACGGCCGGCGAACCTGCGCTCGCCCACCGGCGCCGCGCCGTACGGAATCCCGCCGAACCTGGTGACCCCGCCGGTACGGCGGCCACGCACCGCGCCGGCGGCCGTCTCGACCACCGGGTCGTGTGACGAGGTCATCGAGCTCGCCTCTGCCGGCATCGGCGGCTACGCGATCGGGACACCCGGCGATCCTCTCGACAGCGTCCGCCGCTCCACCTGGCTGACGTCCTCCTCTGCCCCTGTGACAGGGCGTAGATCTTCGTGAGCCGTTCCGGCGACGCGGCGTACGGGATCAAATCACCCGTCCGTCTCGTGTCGCCTACGGCGAAGACTGCCAGACGGTGCCGGAGCCTGTCTTCTCCGAGCGTGCTGTCCACATCGCGGCATGCGCCCTCTTTCACCTCCGCTGGATCAAAGGTAGGGGGTGCAACCTCTGTCCATGGGCGGGCCGATCGTTCATCGTAGGAGTCGATCGACGATCGAGGCACCGCCCGGCGTGCCGTGAGCTTGCGGAGGTTGGCATGGAGGACTACGGCATCACCGGTGCCGGGGTGGACCTGGAGATCACCGTCGGCGTGCCGCCGGAGCGGCTGTGGGACCTCATCACGGCCGTGCCGCGCATCGGCGAGTGGAGCCCGGAGTGCGAGGAGGGGGCCTGGATCGGCAGCGACGCCCCGGCGGTGCGGGAGGGCCGGCGGTTCCAGGGGCGCAACCGCCGGGAGGGCAGGGTATGGACGGTGACATGCGTGATCACCGAGGTGGACCGCCCGCGCACCTTCGCCTGGGTGGTGCTCGACCGTGACGAGAACCCGGACCGCCCCTCATCGAGGTGGCGCTACGAGCTGCAGCCGGGGGACTCGCCGGGGCAGACCCTGGTCCGTCACAGCTTCGTCCACGGCCCCGGCCAGAGCGGTCTGCGCGAGATGATCCAGGGCAACCCCGAGATCGCCTCGGTCATCCTCGACGTGCGCATGGGCGAGCTGCGCAAGCACATGACCGAGACCCTCGACGCGATGACGCGTCAGTGACCACGGCTCCTCGGTCCCACCCACAAGGAGCGCAGATGGATCTTCCGCAGGTCGTTTCCCGAGATGAGTGGCTGACCGCCCGCAAGGAGCTTCTCGCGAAGGAGAAGGAGTGCACCCGCATGCGGGACGTGGTCACCGAGGAACGCCGCGGGCTGCCCATGGTCAAGGTGGACAAGGACTACGTCTTCGACGGCCCGGGCGGCAAAGTGGATCTGCTCGAACTGTTCGACGGCCGCCGCCAGCTCATCGTCTACCACTTCATGTGGCTCTGGGACACCGACGAGGGCTGCGCGAGCTGCTCGCTCCTGGTCGACAACATCGGCCACCTGCCGCACCTGCACGCGCGCGACACCTCACTGGTCCTCGCCTCCCGCGCGCCGCTGGCCGGCATCGAGCGGTTCAAGGCGCGCATGGGCTGGACGGTGCCGTGGTACTCGTCGTACGGGAGCGACTTCAACTACGACTTCAACGCCACGATGGACGAGTCCGTCGCGCCCGTCGAGTACAACTACAAGGACAAGGCGACGCTCATGCGGGAGGGCCTGGCCTTCTTCGTGAAGGGTGACGGGCACGGAATGAGCGTCTTCCTGCGCGACGGCGACAGCGTGTTCCACACCTATTCGACCTACGGGCGGGGTGCCGATCTGCTGGTCGGCACGTACAACTACCTCGATCTGACACCACTCGGCCGGCAGAAGTACATCAACGAGTTCCTCCACCACGACAAGTACGACGTCTAGCCGCCCCTGCCGTGCGGGACCGCGGACCGCCGCCGAGCGCCCGCCCCCGCACGCCGCCGACCACCGCCCCGGACCGTCCGGCCGGTCCGGCAGCGCTGGTCTCCGGTACGGCGCCGCCCCCGCCCCCGCCGTCCGACGGCGCAGGGCGGAGTGGCGCCCGTGGTCACGCGACGGTCAGTGGTGGCCTCCGCCGGCGTTGCCCGGCCGGCCCCAGGGCCCGGTGATCGCGAACACGTAGCCCGGGCTCTGGATGTTGGCGAACAGGATCCTTCCGTCCTCGCTGAAGGTCGGGCCGGTGAACTCGCTGTCGTTGAGCTCGTTGCGGGCCATCGGGTAGGCCTTGCCCTGCTTGGTGACGCCGACCAGGTGGGAGAGCCCCTCGCCGTCCTCGGCCAGGATGATCCCGCCGTACGGCGAGACCGTGATGTTGTCCGGTCCGTCGTAGTCGGTGTCCTGCTCCGGGTCCGGGTTCACACCGAAGATCGTCTTAAGCGTGACCGTCTCCGACCTGGGGTCGTAGAACCACACCTGCCCGTCGTGTTCGTTGACGCTGCCGTCGTCGGTGCGGGCGAAGCTGGCGACGAAGTAGGCTCCGCCGTCGGCCCACCAGGCCCCCTCAAGCTTGCGGCTACGGGTCACCTGGTCGTCGGTGAACTGCTTGCGCACCGAAACGGTGGCGGCGTCGCGGTCGGGCACGTCAACCCATGTCACCTTGTACCGGGTGCCCGGCTGGGTGGCCTCCGAGAGGTCGGCGATGTGCTTGCTTCCCTTGGAGCAGCTCATGGCCTGCAGGGTGCCGGCGGTGTCGCCGCCCTGGCTGAGCGCGAGGGCCCGGAGCGCGCCCTTGCCGCCGCGGAAGCGCCTGGGCGGGGTCCAGCGGAAGTACAGCCCGAGCGGGCCGCCCGCGTCCTCCGTCTCGTAGATCGCGGAGGTGTGCGGGTCGACCGCGACGGCCTCGTGCGAGAACCTGCCCAGGAACTTCAACGGGACCGGGTCGAGGTTGGCCTCGCGGTCGAACGGGTCGACCTCGAAGACGTACCCGTGGTCCTTCTGGAACGCCCCGCCCGCGCGCTGCTCGGTCTCCTCGCAGGTCAACCAGGTGTCCCAGGGGGTGATGCCGCCCGCGCAGTTGTTGTGGGTGCCTGCCACGCTGACGTATTCGCGGATGCGGTTGCCCTGCCTGTCGACCTCGATGTTGGTGGTGCCGCCGCGCGCACCCGGGTCGTAGGTCAGGCCCGGCAGGGCGGGCACGCCGTAGGGCTCGTTGCCGCCGATCTCGTGGTTGTTGACCAGGACGGAGCCGTTCCGGCTGTGGAAGAACCCGGTGCCGTCGGCGTCGCTCGGCGTCGGCTCCCCCGTTTCGAGCAGCGTCTTCCCCGCCTGAGCGACGACCTTGTAGGAGAAGCCGCGCGGGAGCGCGAGCAGGCCGGCCGGGTCCGCGACGACGGGGCCGTAGCCGACCGCCGTGAGGCCGGACTGGGCGCTCTGGGCGGCGGCCGGGCCGGCGATCGCTTCGACGCTGCCGACGATGGCGATGCCCAGGCCGCCTACCGCCCCGGAACGGAGCAGATCACGACGGGAGATGGAGGAAGTCACAGGAGTACCTTTTCCATTACATATCGGTAGATATGACTGGACCCAAGCCCTCCGGTCTGAACGACTCCTCTCCCGGCGCGGGCACCGGAGTGAACACCCGAAAAACGATCGGCCTCGGCGCCGCCACCGGCCGTCCATCCGGCCCCATGGCGGGCCGGGCACGCCGGACGGACCGATCAAGGGCCGCCCGGCGCGGCGGACGGCCCCGATCGCCGGATCTACGTCGTGGCCAGCGCCTCCGTGGGGGCGAGGCGGGAGGCCCGGATCGCCGGGTAGAGGCCGGCCAGAGCACCGATGGCGAGGGTGGCGGCGACCCCGCCGAGCACAGCCCAGGGCGGGAGGACGGCCGGCCAGCCCTGGTACAGGGCGTACCCGGCGGTGACCGCGGTGCCCAGCAACGCGCCGCCGGTCCCGCCCAGGGCGGAGAGCAGAAGGGACTCGGCGAGGAACTGGGTGCGGATCTGACCTCGGGTCGCGCCCAGTGAGCGGCGCAGGCCGATCTCGGCCCGCCGTTCCAGCACCGAGATGACCATGGTGTTGGCCACCCCGACCCCGCCGACGAGCAGGGCCACCGCGCCCAGGCCGAGCAGCAGCCCGGTGAACGCCTCACCCGCGGCCTGCTTGGCGGCGAGCGCGTCCGAGGGGCGGGAGACCTCGACCTCGTTGGGCGCCTCCGGGTTGGCGGTGGCGCCGAGCACCGAACGGACCGACTCCACCCGGGACTCCTCGGAACGGGTGTAGACGGTGGTCGGACGCCCGTCGAAGCCCAGTTCGGACTCGGCCGCCGGCCAGCCCACCAGTGCCGCGGTGTCCAGCTCGGGGGCGAGCGGGGCCGGGGCGAGGACGCCGACCACGGTGAACCACTCGCCGCCGATCAGCACCTGCGTGCCGGGTCTGACCTGACCGATCCCGAGCCGCTCCGCGGCGGTAGCGCCGAGCACCGTCGCCGGGTAGGCGGCCGTCGCGGCGTTGAGCCAGGTACCGCTCCTGACCTCGGCGCCGATGGCGGCGCGCAGGTCGACGCGGGCGGCGTAGGCCGCGATCCCCTTGGTCTCCGCCGCGGGGACCTTGCCGGTCCGGTAGACCTTCGCGCCGTCGACGTGGCCGATCGCCGACACCGACTTCACCGGCCCGATCCGGCCCACCATCGCCTCGGCCTCGGCGGGCAGCCGGGCCTGCCCGCCGGCCATGGTCGTACCGGGCGAGACGGTGAGCAGGTTGGTGCCGAGCGAGGCGAGGGCGCGGTCGAGGTCGGCGCGGGAGGAAGAGGAGATGCCGACGACGGCGACCATCGCGGCGATGCCGATGGCGATGCCCAGCGCGGACAGGAAGGCCCGCGTCGGGCGGGTGCGCAGCCCCACCGCCCCGACCTTGATCACATCGCGCGGCCGCATCCGGGCCGGCCGCAGCGCGTCGGCGGCCATCAGCTCACCCCTGACACGGCGGCGTCGCGCCGCGCGGAGTCGGCCACCACCCGGCCGTCGCGCATCCGCACCTGGCGGGGCAGGGACGCGGCGATCTCCCGGTCGTGGGTGATGATCACAACGGTGGTGCCGGCGGCGTGCAGCTCGCGCATGAGCCGCATCACCCCGGCCCCGGAGGCGGAGTCGAGAGCGCCGGTCGGCTCGTCGGCGAGCAGCAGCGGAGGGTCGCCGGCCACGGCGCGCGCGACGGCGACACGCTGGCGTTCGCCGCCGGACAGCTCGTGCGGCTCGTGGTCCATCCGGTGGCCGAGGCCGACCCGCTCCAGCGCCGCCGCCGCGCGACGGCGCCGCTCGCCGGACCGCAGCCCGGAGTACAGGAGCCCGTCGGCCACGTTGTCCAGCGCCGCGGTGCCCGCGGCCAGGTGGAACTGCTGGAAGACGAAGCCGATGCGGCTCGCCCGCAGCGCGGACAGCTTGGCGTCGGAGAGCCGGCCCACGTCGTATCCGCCGATGCGCACGCTGCCCGAGGTGGGCCGGTCGAGGGTGCCGAGCACGTTCAGCATGGTCGACTTGCCGGAGCCGGACGGGCCCACGATGGCGACGAGCTCGCCGCCGCCGATGTGCAGCGAGACGCCGGCGAGCGCGGTGACACCGCCGGGATAGACCTTCGTCACGTCCGTCAGGGAGATCACTTCGGCATCCCCACGGTCGTGCCCTCGGCGATCCCGTCCCCGGATATCTCCACCTGGCCGCCGCTGAAAAGGCCGGTCCGGACGGGGACGTACGCCGAGGTGGCGCCCTTGACGACCTCCACTCCGAAGCCGCCCTCCTGCAGCGCCAGCAGCGCGGCGACCGGCACGGTGAGCACGTCCCTGCGCGTACCGGCGGTGAAGGAGACGTCCACCGAGGCCAGGGCGTAGGCGCCGACGGCCTTCTGGGCCTTCTTGCCCGGAAGCTCGACGACCACCTCGACCACAGTCCGCGCGTCTTCGCCCTGGCCGTCACCGGGGTCGATCACTGTGGTGACCTCGTCGACGCGGCCCTTGACCGTCGTGTCGTCGGGGAGCGTGACGGTGACCTTGGTGCCCTTTTCGGCCAGCCGCTGGTCGGCGGCGTCGAGCTCCACGGTGACGGCCCTGGTGGTGCCGGTGTAGGAGAGCACCTTGCCGCCGGGAACCGTCAGATCGCCCTTCCCTGCCTGGAGACTCTCCACGCGGACGGCGTGGGGAGCGAAGACCACCCGCCCGAGCTCGACGGTGCCCGTCTCGTCCAGGCCCCGGTCCTCCTGCCACCGCATGACCGCCTCCGCCGTGGCGTAGGTGTACTCCTCGTCCACCGTGAACCCGCGGTAGCCGAGCGCCTTCAGGTTCCTCTCCAACTGCTTGACGTCCGGCCCCTCGACGCCCTGCGTCAGCGCGCGGTAGGCGGGTAGTGAGCCGTACAACAGGGCCACCGGCCTGTCGTCCACCTCGTACAGCGCCCTGCCGCGGGTGATCCGGTCGCCGGTGCCGGGCAGGCGGGTGAGTGTGCCGGACAGCCGGCTGGTCGCGGTGGTCGCCGGGCCGTAGCCGAGCGCCCCGTCGGCGCTCTGGGTGTCGACGAGCGTCTGCCGGGTCACCCCGGCGGTCTTCGGCGGCAGCGCGCTCTCCGCCGCGCCGCCGGCCGGGCCGCCGCCGCCGAATCCCAGCGTGGCCGCGCCCGCCGCGCCGGCCGCGGCCACGGCGACGGCCGCGAGGACGATCCGCCTGCCGCGGCGCCGCCGCCGTCGCGGGCGCGCCTCCTCGGTGACCGTCCGATCCGTACGGTTCTCCTGGTCCTCCACGGCGGCTCCGTCCGTCACTGGTCCGCTCCGCCGCCCGGACCGTCCGGGCTGCCCGGGCCGCCCCGGAAGATGCCCTCGCACTGCTTCTGGGCCTTGGGGAAGTCCGGGTCCTCAGCGATCTTTTCGTTGATCCTGATCCCGCGCTGGCCCGCCGGGGGGTCGGCGAACTCCTCCACCCCGTTCTCCCGCATGCACGCGGCGAACTTGCGGCCTTTCTCCTCGGCCTCGGGATCCGCCTGCTTGGGGCCGTTCTCCATCGGGCTGTACTCCCGGCAGGCCTCCATGGCCTTCTCCGACTCCTTGCCCTTCTTCAGGGTGAGCCTCATGCCCTCACCCGGCTTGGGGTCCTCCATGTCGACGCCGTTCTCGCGCATGCACTGCGCGAACTTCACCCCCATCTCGCCCGGGCTCACGCTCTTGGCGGCCCCGGTGCCGTCCCCCGTCTTCGCTCCGCCCGCCGAGGCCACCGTGCCGCCGCCGTCGTCACCCGAGCCGCATCCGGCCAGGGGCAGGGTCAGCGCCAGCAGCAGTACCGCCAGGGTGTCGCGGGTCCGTGGTCGCATCGCGTCGTCTCCTCCGGTCGTGGCCGGACCGCTTCCGGCCTGTCGGGAGGTGATGTAACGCGACGGCGTGTTTCCCCGGCGTTTCCACGATCCCCGGAGGAACGATCACTAACGGAAAGGAAACACCGCGATCGCGATCATTGCCTGTGGAGCCGCCCGCGCCGACACGCGGCGCGGCTCCGCCATGGAGAGGAAGACGGCGGATGCGGGTGCTGGTGGTGGAGGACGAGCCGTTGCTCGCCGACGCGATCGCGGAATGGCTGCGTGACGAGGTCCACGCGGTCGACGTCGCCTACGACGGCGCGGCGGCGCTGGAGCGCGCGGGCGTCAACGACTACGACGTGGTCGTCCTCGACCGGGATCTGCCCGCCGTACACGGCGACGAGGTCTGCCGCGAGCTGGTCGGGGCCGGCTCGGCGGCGCGGGTGCTGATGCTCACCGCCGCCGCCGAGGTCACCGACCGTGTGACCGGCCTGTCGCTCGGCGCCGACGACTATCTCACCAAGCCCTTCGCCTTCCCCGAGCTGGCCGCCCGCGTCCAGGCACTCGGCCGGCGCTCGCGCCCGGCCGCGCCGCCCGTGCTGCGCCGCGCGGGCATCACCCTGGACCCCGCGCGCCGTGAGGTGTTCCGCGACAGCCGCTATGTCCCGCTGTCGAAGAAGGAGTTCGCCGTCCTCGCCGAGCTGCTGCGCGCCGACGGGGCCGTGGTCTCCAGCGAGCAGCTGCTGGAGAAGGCGTGGGACGAGCACACCGACCCGTTCACCGGCGCCGTCCGGCTCGCCGTCCTCAAGCTGCGCCGCAAGCTCGGCGCCCCGCCGGTCGTCGAGACCGTCACGGGAGTGGGGTACCGGATCCCGTGAACCTGCCGAGGCTGCTGCCGCGCCGCGTCACCCTGCGGGCCCGGCTGACCCTGATCTACGGCGGCCTGTTCCTCGTCGCCGGGCTGGTGCTGCTCGGCACCACGTACGTGCTGTTCAACCAGCAGCTCACACGCTCCGCGCCGAAGGTCCTCACCCTGGGAAAGCCCAGCCCGTCCGCCATCGCGGACGGCGAGGCGCCGATGCGGCAGATGGTGTTCTTCAGCAAGAACGGCGAGCCGATCACCAGGGCCGACGCCGAGCGCTTGATGGCCGATACCGAGAACTGGATGAGAGAGCAGCGGGCTACGCTGCACGAGGCCGCGACCACCTCGCTGCTCACCCTGGGCGGGATCGCGCTCGTCGTCGTCGGCGGCGTCGCGGCCGGCTTCGGCTGGCTGGTCACCGGCCGGATGCTGGCCCCGCTGCACCGGGTCACCGACACCGCCCGGCGGATCGCCGCGGCCCCGGCGGCCGGGCGGGGGCTGCACGAGCGCATCGCCCTGCGCGGCCCGGACGACGAGGTCAAGGATCTCGCCGACACCTTCGACATCATGGTCGAGCGGCTCGACGGGTCCTTCGACGGGCAGCGCCGCTTCGTCGCCAACGCCTCGCACGAGCTGCGCACCCCGCTGACCCTGGGCCGCGCGCTGGTCGAGCTGGCGATGCACCGCAAGTCGGCCTCCGAGGACGTCAAGCAGCTGGGCGAGAACCTGCTGGAGATCAACTTCCGGCACGAGCGGCTGATCAACGGACTGCTGCTGCTCGCCGGCTCGGAGAACGAGATCACCGAGCGGCTCCCGGTCGATCTGGCCGACGTGGTCGGCCATGTGGTCACGCAGACCGCCCCGGAGGCGGCGCGGGCCGGGATCACCGTGCACGAGCAGGCGGTCGAGGCGCCCACCACCGGCGACGCGCTTCTACTCGAACGGCTGGTGCACAACCTGGTGGAGAACGGCATCCGGCACAACACCGGGGAGGGCGGCTGGGTACGCGTCGCCTGCCGCACCCGGGACGACGGACGGGTCGAGGTGGAGGTGGGCAACAGCGGACCGGTGGTGCCTCCGTACGAGATCCCGGCGCTTTTCGAGCCGTTCCGCCGTCTGGGCGCCGACCGCCTGGTCACCGCCAAGGGCGCGGGACTCGGCCTGTCCATCGTGCGCTCCGTCGCCCGGGCCCACGGCGGCGAGGTCACCGCCCGGCCCCGCGAGGGCGGTGGCCTGACGGTGACCGTCGCCCTGCCGGCCTGTCCCGACGAGGACCAGGAACCCGGCCTGTCCTGACGAGGATCGGGAACAGGGTCACCGCCGACGCATTCAATGCTCCAATGGCTAGCGCTGCTAGGATAGCGTCATGTCCATTCAAGAGCGCCGCGAACGCGAGCGGACGCACCGTCACCGCTTGATCGTCAAGACGGCCCGCGAGCTGGCCGAGACCGAGGGCTGGGAGGCCGTCACCACACGCCGCCTGGCCGAGCGGATCGAATACAGCCAGCCGGTCCTCTACAGCCACTTCGCGGGCAAGGACGCCATCGTGACCGCGGTCGCGCTGGAGGGCTTCGAGGAACTGGCCGGCGTGCTGAGCCGCGCCCGCGCCTCGGCGGTCACCCCGGCGGAGGCGCTGACCGCCGCCGCCCGCGCCTACACCGACTTCGCGGACGCCAACCCGGCGCTGTACGACGCCATGTTCACGCTCACCACCGACCTGCCGTTCGGGCGCCCCGACTCACCCGCGCCGCTGAAGGCCGCCTTCGGGGAACTGCTCGCCGCGTGCACGTCGGCGGCCGGCGACCGCGACGCCGAGACGTTCACCGAGGTCGCGTGGAGCGCGCTGCACGGCCTCGTCACGCTCGCCCGGGGAGGCAGGCTCCGCACCGAACAGCGCGACCAGCGCCTGGGGCTACTGGTCGGCCAGCTCCTCGCCGCGCCCGGCAGGCCGTGACCACATGACACGGCCGTGATCACGTGACCGTAGCCGCACCGCGAAAGCCGACGTCAGCGCGCCTCCCTCCCCGACGAACCAGCCGGAGTGATCCGTGGGAGGCGGTCAGCGCGTTCGCGGGCCGGTGCCCGGCCGCTCCTGGGTCCGCAGGCTCCGCTTCCTGGCGTCTCGCCACACGTCGTACCGGCACAGTCCACGCAGGTTGTAGAAGTTCCCGTACGCCAGTGGGGTCACTTTCAGTTCCAGCCAGCTCTCCTTGTCCAGCACCTTGTGCCACTTCGCCAGGGGAAGATGGATGTGGCTGTCGAGTCGCGTCTTGTCCTGGCTCGTGATCTTCAATACGTCAGCGTGGTCGCCGTGGGCACGCAGCACCAGGACCGGCCGATCCTTCGACTCGCGCTGGTTCTCCCGGAAGGGAACCTCGGCATACCAGATCTGGCCGGGCTTGGGCGGCCACAAGCCGTCGGAACGGTCGGAGGCCCGGCTCAGCGTGCCCGTGCGCAGCTGGTCGGCAAGCCGCCAGACGGCCAGGCACAGGAGGAAACCGGCGGACACCTGAAGGACCGCCAGGAGGAAGGCCGCCCACAGCACCGCACCGGAGCCGGCCGGCCGGCCGGTCAGGACCAGCATGCCATCGGCCTCGGTCGCCGCGCCGACGGCGATACAGGCGCCGAGCGGCACCACCGCCCACACCAGCTGCCGCAGCGGCGGGAGCCGGTCCATCATCCACCACGCGGTGACGGTGGCCAGAGCCGCCGCGAGCGAGGCACCGGCGCCGGCCCCGGCGACCGTCGTGACCGGCAGGCCGCTACGTTGGGCGACGAGCACCGCGGCGACGCAGCCGGCCAGCAGCGATCCGGCCCGCAGCAGGAGGTACGGCACGCGGAGAAGCGGGAAAGCGGGCCGGAACCACCACGCGATCGCCAGCGCCGCGAACGGCGACGCGGCGGTCACCAGCCAGGCCTCGGGGTGCCGGCTCAGCTCCGCGGTGCCCAGGTACATCAGCACGCCGGCCGGATACGCCATCACGTTCGCCCCCGCCCACAGGGTCCCCAGCCTCAGCAGCCACCCCAGGCAGCCGATCCTGGCACGGCCGCCGGCGTCACGCCGCGCGAGCGCGAAGAGCACGGCGGGCACGATCGCACAGGCGATGAGGAGCGGATCCGTCCAGCGCACTCCCAGTCCGTACGTGGCCGGCTCTGCGGGGGCCGCGAGATGAAGAAGGGGGCCGACGCGCTGCGACGACGCCAGGTAGGCGATCAGTGACCCTGCCATATGCCGTGTCCGCCCTAGATCGTTCTGTCGGTGCGGACAGGCTCGCACGAATTTCCTGAGCCGTACAGATGGTCCGCGCCTCCCGGCCGGCCCGAGCTACGCCGCTGTCCATCGGCCTGCCGGCGTCAACGCTCGTGATCGGCGCCCGGAGCGCAGCCGAGCAGCCCCGGCGCCTCGTCCGGAGGCCCGCCCGATGCCGGCCGTCCCCCCGTGGGAGGCCGGGTCAGCCGCCTGCCGAGGCGCTGGGCGGGGGCCTCGATCAGGCGGTGGGTCAGGTAGCCGAGCAGCACCAGAGCGACGAAGAACAGCGGAAGGTTCGGGCTCACCCGCAGCAGGAGGGGGTGCAGCAGATAGAGGGAGAAGCTGATCACCCCGAGGTGGGCGAGCCAGCGGGGGAACGACCTGTGCCGCAGCGCGAACGCGGCCGCGAAGAAGCCGGCGGCCAGCAGGATCGCCGGCGCCCAGCCGGGATCGTCCTTGGCGAAGACCCCGCAGGCCAGGACCGTCAGCACGGCGGTGATGGCGGTACGCCACCGGATCGTCCCCTGCTCGGCGCGGTACACGGCCGTGCCGGCGAACATCATGGCCAGGATGGTCAGCCCCTGCCACGCGCCGATCCGGCTCCCCAGGATCACCAGGGCCAGGCCGAGGAGGCCGCCCGTCACCGCGGCGGCGGCGCGCGTCCCGCCGCGCGCCCACGCCGATACGGCGATGACCGCGACGACCGCGACCCCGAGAAGCGCGGCGAGCAGGTCGGCGCGGCCGTTGACGACCGCGCCCGGCAGCAGGAGTCCGAGGAGTACGGCCAGCAGCGCCAGGACGATCGCGGTCGTGGCCGACCGGTGTGCCTGCCGCATGGCGAACAGCCCGACCGCCAGCAGGTAGAACGCCATCTCGTAGGAGAGCGTCCACATCACGTTGATGACAGCGGGCACGCCGAGCAGTTCCTGCAGCATCGTCACGTTCCCGAGGACGACGAGGGCCAGGGGGCGTGTGCCCAGGCCCGGGTGCAGGACGAACGCGCCGCCGTACGCGAGGAGGAGCGCCAGGCCGAGGGCGGCGAGCAGCAGGGGGAGGAGGCGGAAGACCCGGCCGATCCAGAAGGCTCGCAGGTCACCGCGCCGTTCCAGGGAGGCGGGGATGATATAGCCGCTGACCAGGAAGAACACGAAGACGCCCCAGGTGCCGACGTCGATTCTGCGGTCCACCTCGGCCCAGACGCCCGGGATGAAGGTCCAGGCGGAGTGATGGAGCGCGACGGCCAGGGCGGCGGGTCCCCGCAGGGCGTCCAGCCAGGCCAGCCGGGAAGCGGATCGCCTCCGGCCGGCTCTGCCGTGACCTCGTCGCGGAGGGGAGGCCGCCACCTCAGGCCTCGGGGGGCGGGGCGACCGAGGCCCGCACGATGAGGCGTGAGCGGAGGGTGTGCATCTCGCGGCGGGGCTCGGCCCCCTCAAGAGTGTCGAGGAGCACCTCTGCCGCCTTCGCGCCGAGCCGGTGCACAGGCTGTTCGATCATCGTCAGGGGCGGCTCCATGACCGCCGCCCACGCGCTGTCGTCGAACCCGATCAGCGCGATGTCGCGCGGGTAGGAGAGCCCCGCCGCCCGCAGGGCGCGCAGGGCGCCCGTCACCGCGTCGGTCTCGGTGCAGAACACCGCGGTGATGCGGTCGGGGATGGCGAGCATGCGGGCGACCTCCTGGGTCGCCCGCTCCTCGGTCTTGCGGCCGACCATCACCAGCTCGGGGTCGAAGGGGATGCGCGCGTCGTCGAGCGCGTCGAGATAGCCGCGCAGACGCTCCCCGTCGGTCCACAGGTTGCGGGACGCCGCCGCCAGCAGTCCACGCCGGGTCGCGGGCGCCTCCGAAGCGGGCGGCCCCCACACGAACCCGATGCGGCGGTGCCCGGCCGCGATGAGCATCTCGACCGCCTCCCGCGCCGCCTCGCGGTTGTCGATGACGACCGCGTCGAGATCGAGCGACGCGACCGCGCGGTCGACGAGCACGACGGGGATGCCCCGGTCCATCGCCGCCCTGATGTGCGCGACCTCGCCGCGGCCGACCGCGGCCGACGCGATGATGACGCCGTCGACGCGCTTGTCGATGAGCACGTTCGTCGCCGCGACCTCCTCGTCGAGATCCTCGTACGTGCTCAGCACGATCGTGTCGAAGCCCCGGGCGCGGGAGGTGTCGGAGATCCCGCGCACCACGCCGGCGAAGAAGGGGTTGCCGATGTCGGCGACGATCACCCCGAGGGTGTGGCTCACCCCTGTCGACATGCTGCGTGCGAGCGCGTTCGCGCGGTAGCCGAGTTTCTCGGCCGCCGCGAGCACCCGTTCCCGCAGCTCCGGGCTGACATACCCATACCCGCCGAGCGTGCGGGCCGCGGTCGCGCGGCCGACACCGGCCTCAGCGGCCACCTCGGAGATCGTCGGCGGCCCCGCCGCCTGGCCCCGGTCAGCTGGCATGGATGCCGTCCCTCATTTCTCACGTTCGGAGGCTCGCCACATGCTAGCCACAGCCGGTTGCCCCGTGGGCCTGCCGCAGCCGAACGCGCCTTCGACGAGACACTGCCCGTAGGCCGTCTCCGCACCCTCGCGCAGGGCGCGTTCGATCAGGTGACGCCGCGGCGGGGTGTGCGCGGACCAGCCGCCGCGCAGCAGCGCGACCGCGAACCCGGTGAGGAAGGCGTCACCGCACCCCATCGTGTCGATGATCTCTCGTGGGTCCGCCACCCGGCGCGCCGGGGTCTCGACGGTGACGCGGCCGTCGTACGCGATCGCTCCGTCCACGCCGCGGGTGGCGAGCGCGAGCCGCGCGCCCCGCCGTACGACCTCGGCCAGGAGCGCGCCCGTGGCGGCTCCGTCGAGGTGGGAGCACGACAGCAGTACCAGGTCGGCGTGCGGGCAGACGCGGTCGAGATAGGAGGGGGTGCGGAACTCCTCCTCGCTGGAGAGGTCGAAGCTCACCAGCGTGTCGAGCCCGGCCAGTTTCGGCAGTTCGCTCTCGCTGCGGGAGTAGACGCTCGAATGCGCGAGGTCGAAGGACGACACGTATTCGAGCAGCCCGTCGTCGAGCACGAGCGGCTCCCGCACCGTGACCCCGCCGCCGTTCCAGCCGAGGAAGACACGGTCGCCGTCGTCGACGCGCAGGACGGAGACGCCGGTCTCACCGGCCCGTACGGCGCAGCGGTCGACGGCGACCCCCTGGGCGGCGATCGACTCGCCCAGGAACCGGCCGAGGTCGTCGTCGCCGAAGACGCCCAGGTAGGCGGCTTCGAGGCCGAGGCGGCGGGCGTAGACGGCGACGTTCACACTGTTGCCGCCCGGATAGTCGATGCCGCGGTCGACGAATCGGTCGACGATGTTGTCTCCGAAGCCGAGGACTCTCATCAAATCTCCTGTGCGCGGGCCCGCGCGCCACGGAGCGGGGCCCGGGAGGGTGCGCGGGCGCCGGCGGGGCACCGGCGTACGCGGACGGTTCGGTTGTGGCATGTGCGAGGGTGTGGTCGCCGAAGGCCGCGCGTGGGGCGCCCCCCGCCCGGGCGATCCTCCGGGCGGGGGTGGGGGCGGGGCTCAGTGATCCATGACGCGGTGGTGGCCGCGCTCAGTGGTCCATGACGCGGTAGTACTCAGTAGTCCATGACGCGGTAGTAACGGCGCAGGTCGAGTGAGTGGTCGCGCACCCTTTCGAGGTGCTTGCTGACGCGGCCCATCACGGTGTCGAGCACGAGCGGCGCGAGGAGGCCGCGGAACTCCGGGCTGATCCCCTTGAGGGGGTAGTCACGCGTGTCGAAGACGGTGACGTCCTTCGAGATGCGCTTGGCGAAGGACTCGGCGCGGTCGGTGAGGGGACGCGTCTCGTCTTCTCCCTGGAAGATGATCACGCTTGTGTCCTGTTCGAGCAGTTCGAGGGAGCCGTGGAAGAACTCGGCGCTGTGCACCCTGGTGGTGCGCAGCCACTGCATCTCCTCAAGGATGCACATGGAGTACAGGTAGGTGAATCCCCATAGGTTTCCACCACCGATGAGGAAGTGGTAGTCGGTGTCCTTGTGGGCCTCGGCGAAGGCGGCCGCCGCGGGCTCGGCCCGCTCCGCCACGTCGACGAGGATCCGCGGGATCTCCGCCAGCTCGTCGGCGAGCTTCTCGTAGCCGTCGAACTCGCCCCTCCGCGAGAGCAGCCGGCCCATGAAGAGCAGCAGCTGCATGTCGAAGGGCCAGGTCTTCGGCGCCGAGATGAGGGCGATGTCGACGTTGCGGGCGATGGGCGACTCGGGGTATCCGGTGAAGCCGATCGTGTAGGCCCCCTTGGACCTGCAGTACTCGATGGCGCGGATGCTGTCGTCGGTCGTGCCCGTGACCGACGTGAAGATCGCCACCGAGCGTCCGCCGAGGGTCGCATCGCCCGAGGCGACCAACTCCGCCGCGATCGCGGACCGCACGTTGAGGGCGGAGCTGCGCCGGGCGAGGTGCTCATACGGCCACATCTGGGCGTAGGTGCCGCCGGCGCCGACGAGAAGGAGGTGGTCGAACCCCTCGTCCACGAGTCGATCGACGAGTTCCTCGATCTGGGGGCGCAGTGCCACCGCGCTCGCCATCTGCGAGAGGAATTCCGGCTCGTTGAATCCGAGCATCTTCGCGTCCTTTCGGGAATGCTTGCGGCCGGCGCCGCCCTGCGGCCTGATACCGGTATCACGCGGGGATCACGCTGGCACATGAGTCGCGCGACGTCAACACCACATCCGCCGATGGGATTTTTTACCTTATTGATCTGCGGCTATACAAGAAAAAGCGACGCCGGACCCGACCTCGAAAAGAAGATCTTGATTTCAGGTCTGGTACCGGTAT
This sequence comes from Streptosporangium canum, assembly GCF_900113865.1. Lineage (GTDB taxonomy): Bacteria > Actinomycetota > Actinomycetes > Streptosporangiales > Streptosporangiaceae > Streptosporangium > Streptosporangium canum. The sequence goes on from NZ_FOQY01000016.1 coordinate 140,829, forward strand.
CAGATCCTCTGTACAGTCAGCCGACACCAAGCGGGTCGTGTCAGAGACACCCCACGGCGGATCTGAGGTGCCTCAGCACCGGCGGTCCCCTCTCCCCCCGAGAGAAAGGAAGCCCATGCGCCCTCGCGCACTGACGACGTTCGCGGCACTCGCCGGGGCCTCGGTGCTCACCCTCGCCGGCTGCTCCGGCGGGCCGGCGAACGCCCCCGCGGCCGACGTCACCGCCGAAGCGGAGTTCTCCGGCACTCTGAGCATCCTCACCAAGTTCGCCGGCGATCCCCTCAGCCCCTACTTCGAGGACCTCGCCGCCGAATACGAGCGGCTGCATCCCGGAGTGAAGATCGAGCTCATCCAGGAGACCGATCAGAGCGTCAAGGACAAGACCAAGACCCTGACGGCCTCCGACGCCCTCCCCGACATCTACTTCACCTGGACCGGCAACTGGGCGGAGAACTTCGTACGGGGTGGCCGCGCGGCCGACCTCAGCAAGGTGATCGGGCCCGACACCCCGTGGGGACGGACCTTCAGCAAGGCGTCGCTGTCCGCCTTCGCCTACGACGGCCGCTACTACGGGATCCCCCTCTACAACAACGGCAAGTTCATGGGCTACAACAAGGCCGCGTTCGCCAAGGCCGGGGTCAAGGTGCCCGCCACCTTCGAGGAGCTCCTCAGCAGCTGCCCCACGTTGCGCAAGGCGGGATACGAACCCGTCGCCTTCGGTAACAAGGACGGCTGGCCCGCCCTGCACTACCTGCAGCAGCTGTTCGCCTACACCGTGCCGGAGGCCACCCTCCAGGCCGACTTCCGCCCCGGGACGGCCAAGCTCGACCACCCCGGCTACGTCACCGCGCTCAAGCAGTTCAAGACCCTCGTCGACACGTGCACCGACACCGGCGACGGCACCAACGGCGTGCTCTACACCTCGGCGCAGGAGGCGTTCTCCAGGGGCAAGGCGGCGATGTACTACCAGGAGGTCCTGGAGTTCGACAACGCGACCGCCGGGCGGGGGCTCTCCCCCGACGACTTCGGCATCTTCCCGCTGCCCGTCCCCGAGGGCGCCGGCGGCAACCCCAAGGCGATCGAGGGGGCACCCGAGGGATACCTCGTCAACGCCCGGTCGCCGCGCGCGGCACTCGCCGTCGACTTCATGAAGTTCGTCACGGGCTCCAAGAACGCCGAGAAACTCTCCTCACCCCCGTACGGCCAGCCCAGCACGGTCATCGGCGCCGTCACGCCCAAGACCTCCAGCAAGGCCGTGTTCGAGGGCATCGAGATGGTCAACCGCGCGCCGCAACTGGCCAGCTGGCTCGACATGGTGACGGTGCCCGAGGTCGCCGACGCGTGGCTGGCCGGCGGGGAGGCCGTCATCAGCGGTGACACGGCCCCCGAGAAGGTGCTCGAAAGCGTGCGCCAGGCCTCGGCGTCGGCCAAGTAGCCCGCACGGCGAAGGAGAGCATGCCGGTGCGCACCATCTTCCGAAGGGCACCCTTCCAAAGGGCACTCGGGCTCGCGTGGGTCATTCCCGCCCTCGCGCTGGTCGGGGTGTTCGTCTACCTGCCGCTCGTGCAGAACTTCGGGTTCAGCACGCTCAAGTGGGACATCTACAGCGGAAGCCAGGAGTACGTCGGGCTCGAGAACTACCGCAAGCTCATCGGCGACCCGGTCTTCTGGTCGTCGTTCGGCAACAACCTGCTGTACGCGGTGGTCTCGATCGCCTTCCAGGTGTTCGGCGCGCTCCTGCTGGCCGCGCTCGTCGAGAGCATCCGCAGCGAGCGGTGGCGGCGCGGTCTGCGGGCGGTCTACTTCATCCCCTCGGCGATCTCGCTGACCGTCGCGGGCCTGCTCTTCTACTTCGTCTACGAGCCCAACCTGGGCCTGCTCAACCACGCGCTCGACGCGGTGGGGCTGGGGCGGTTCGGCCAGTCCTGGCTGGGCCAGGGGGACACCGCGATGCTCGCGATCATCGCGATGAGCCAGTGGCAGGGTTTCGGGTACTCCACCCTGCTGTTCGCCGTCGCGATCCAGCGCATCCCCTCCGAGATCTACGGCGCCGCCGCCATCGACGGCACCGGGCCGATCCGCCGCTTCGTCCACGTGACGGTCCCCCTGGTCCGCGAGATGACCGGCCTCATGATGATGGTCACCATCTCGGGCGCGTTCCAGGTGTTCAACGAGGTCATGGTGATGACCGGCGGCGGGCCCGACAACTCGACCCAGGTGCTGGGGACCTGGCTGTACCGCAGCGGTTTCGTACGCAACAACTTCGGCTATGCCGCCGCGATCGCGACAGTGCTCTTCGTGATCACGCTCGGCGTCGCCATGGCGCAGCTGTGGGTCACCCGCAGGAGAAGGGTGGAATGGTGAGTCGCCTGGGCTTCCTCGGCGTGATAGCGCGCCTGTTCATGTGGGTCTTCCTCCTCGGCCTCGCGGTGGTCGTGCTCTACCCGCTGCTGTGGATGGCGCTCAACGGGTTCAAGACCAACGCCGAACTCTTCGGCAACCCCTTCGCCCTCCCCGTCGACTGGAGTTTCGAGAACTACCGCAAAGCGTGGAACCGGGGGGTGAGCAACTACCTCACCACCAGCGTGCTCGTCACGGTGACGTCGACGATCGCCACCGTGTTCGTCAGCGCCTGGGCCGCCTACGGCCTCACCCGTGTGAACATCCCGTTCAGCAAGGCGATCACCTCGGTGATCCTCGGCGGGCTCATGCTCGCCCCCACCGTGGCGCTCGTGCCCCTGGTGAAGATGTTCCAGGCGATGGGCCTGTACAACAGCTTCTGGGCGCTGCTCATCCTGTACACGGCCTTCCGCGTCCCCTTCACCACCTTCCTCATCCGCGCCTACATGCTCGATCTTCCACGCGAGGTCGACGAGGCCGCCGACGTGGACGGCGCCGGCCGCTGGACGGCCTTCTGGCGGATCATCCTGCCCATGTGCAAGCCGATCATCACCTCGACGATCCTGCTGCACGTCCTCTTCGCCTGGAACGAGTACCTCTTCGCGATGGTCTTCACCAGCGGCAGCGGCGTGCAGACCCTCCCGGTGGGCCTGACGAGCCTGATGAGCAAGCACGGCACCGACTTCCCCGTCGTCTTCGCCGGCATGGTGATCGCGGCCGTCCCGGTGGTGCTGCTGTTCTTCTTCGGCCAGCGTTACATCGTCAAAGGCCTCGCCGACGGAATCGGAAAGTGACCGCCGACCACCTCGCACGGTAGGCACCACCCGCCTCGCACGGTAGGCACCACCCGCGCCCCCGGGTGGTGCCGCCGCCCTCAGTCCTCCGGGTCCGCGCGATCGCCCCCACCGCCGACGACCTCCATCACTCCGCCGATCACGTCCCGCCCCCAGGCGCCGAGCGGCGCGAGTGCCTCGTTGAGCAGGACACCGAGCGGGGTCAGCGAGTATTCGACGCGGGGCGGCACCTCGTCGTACACCTCGCGGTGCACGATGCCGTCCTCCTCCAGTTCCCGGAGGTGGGAGGCGAGCACCTTCTCGGTCACCCCCGACACCAGCCTGCGCAGCTCGCCGAAGCGGCACGCCCGTTCGTCGAGCGCCCAGAGGATCAGCACCTTCCACTTCCCGCCGATCACGTCCATCGCCGCGTCGATCCCGCAGTGGTATGACCCCGGCCTCCGTACGGTCGCCATGTCCCGTCCTCCTGCCTGCTCGCTCACCTCAGGGTAACCACCCACTTCAAGGTACGTACTTGATCACTTCAGGGTCTGCGACCAGCCTAATCGGCATGAACGACACCACTTCCGGGAAGTCCCGGCTCACTCTTCTCGGGCTCGGCGCCATGGGTACCGCGCTCGCCCGTACCTGGCTCGCCGCCGGGCATCCGCTGACCGTCTGGAACCGCACCGCCGGCCGGGCCGAGCCACTCGCCGCCGAGGGCGCGACGGTCGCCGGGACGGTCGCCGAGGCGGTGGCCGCGAGCGATCTCGTGGTGGTCTGCCTGCTCGACGACGCCTCGGTCGGCGAGGCCCTGGCCGATGCCGACCTGAGGGGCAAGGACCTGGTCAACCTCACCACCGGCACTCCCGCCCAGGCCCGTGCCCGCGCCGGGTGGGCCGAGGAGCGCGGCGCCCGCTTCCTGGACGGTGGGATCATGGCCGTCCCGCCGATGATCGGCGTGCCGGAGACCGGCGGCTACGTCTTCTACAGCGGCTCCCGCGCCCTCTTCGACGCCCACCACAGCGCGCTGGCCGTACCGGCCGGTACCGCGTACGTCGGTGCGGACCCCGGCTTCGCCGCCCTCCACGACGTGGCGCTGCTGAGCGCGATGACCGGGATGTTCGCCGGGCTCTCGCACGCCTTCGCGCTGATCCGCAAGGAGGACGTCGCGCCGGGGGACCTGGCCCCCCTGCTCGTCAACTGGCTCACCGCCATGGCCCCCTCCGCGTACGAGCTCGCCGACCAGTTGCAGAGCGGTGACTACGCCAAGGGCGTGGTGTCCAACCTCGCCATGATGGTCGAGGGCAACTCGACGATGCTGCGCACGGCCGAGGACCAGGGGGTCGGCGCCGAGCTGCTGGCCCCGTTCATGGCCCTGATGGAGCGCCGCCTCGCCGACGGCCGTGGCGACGAGGGCACCGCAGGCGTGGTCGACCTGCTCACCCGCTGAGAGGCGACGGATGACGGCAGGCGGGCGACCAGGGCCTGCCACCACCGTCGGCCCCCTCGCCGGCGTCCGTGCGCGCCGGGATCAGTCCGCGACGAGGCGGGCCCTGCGCCCTTCGCGCTCGCGCTGCCGCCGGATGACGTAGGCGCCCGGCGTGCAGCCCGTGGCCCCGTGCTCGGGATGGAGCAGGTAGGCGACGGCCGAGGTCTCGAAGACGCCGATCGCCAGCCCGTCGGAGTCCGACACGTCGGTCGTCCACCGGCAGGTGTCCGGGTCGGCGACGAGCGTGTGCGGGTTGCCCCCGGCCTCGCCGCGGAGCAGTTCGACCCCCTCGGGAGGCACGTCCGTCCAACCGGCGTCGGACCAACCGGCGTCGGACCAGGGCCGCACGGACGACGCGACGACGGGGAGCGGGATGACGATGAGGTCGCCCTGGGCCTGGAGCCCGTCGACGACGGGGATGCTCACCGACTGCTCAAGGTGGTCGAGCACGGCGAGTCCGGTCTGCCGGGAGAGCGAAGCGAGAGTCACAGTCATGGAAGTCACCTCAGGTTCGGCGGAGAAGAAGGGAGTACTGCTCGGCGGACAGCCCGTAGGTCCAGCCGGCGGCGGCGATCGGATCGTCGAGGAAGCCCGGCACGGTCAGGCCGTACTGGCGGCGGCGCCCGTCGCGTTCGACGGACCCGTTGACCGCGAGGAGCACTCTGGTCTCCTCGCGCATGTCGAAGAGCCGCAGCTCCGAGCCGGGGTTGCCGGGGTCCGGCGCGGAGGCGACCAGCCGCAGCCCGGCCCGGTCGATGTAGGACGCCCAGCCGATGTGCTCGATCGCACATCGCCTGACCTCGACGTTGGCCTCCCCCGCGATCCGCGGGACGCTCGGATCCGTGATCACCCAGGCGGGCACCCGCGTCCCGTGCCAGGCGTACACGTCCCACCCGTCCGCGTAGCGCACGGCCGGACCGTCCGCGTGATGCAGCCGCACTTCGCCGTCGTCGCCGCACACCTCCGTGTGCATGGCGACGGGCCGCTCGGAGAGGACACACACGCCTTCGTGCGGCCACCACGAGCCGCATGACCGGGCCGCTGCCGCCCACAGCTCGAACCGCCGGGTCTGTTCGGGAGTGAAGACCACGCCGGCCACTCGGCGGAGGGCGTCGTAATGGGCGACCCAGGAGACGCACTGCGTGCCGTACCAGGCGTCTCCCGGGCGGTACCGCGAGTCGTGCGCCGCCCGGAGCGGTATGAGGAGCGAACCGGTGGTGGATTGCGAGAGCGAGCCGCGAACCGCCTGGCGGATCAGCTGCTCCATCGGCTGATGGACCCATCTGACCTGGGCGTCGAGCTCGCGGCACAGCTCTCGCACGAGCGAGGAGAACCGAGGTGGCAGAGCCCATTCGGAGATGCGGTCGCCGGCCTCCGAAGGCCGTAGACGCACCCCCGGCGGGACGGTCGTCAGGGCCGCGACCGGTGAGGAGACCCAGTGGAAACGCGGTGGTGCGAGCCCGATCAGGCGGTACAGCCCGCAGATCGCGGCCTCTGCGGCCGGACGGTCGGCGGGCAGCGTCGACAACGCCCGGCCCAGCCACTCTTCGCGGATTTCAGCGGCTTCCCGCCGCACAAGAACGCTCACCGGATGAAGGTGGCGTCATCCTTTCCAACGATCATGTCAGGAATAGTGACAGATCGACGCGGCGGATGTCTACCGTCCGGCCATGCTCCGGCGCCTCTCGCCGGTCACCGGCGGGCTGCGCGGAGGAGGGCCGCCCCGCCGGATCTCCCTGTGCCGGGGACCGTGACGACGATCGGGGGGGCCGGACGGCGGGTGCTCCCCTTCGCACTGATTCGTTCCACTGTCCGCGCAGCTCAGACCCCCGTCAAATGCCCGCGACCGGTCCCGGCCGCCACCGGGGTGGAACACCGCACGGAGACTGACCTACCCTGGGACGACGAGGGGAGTACTTCCCAAGAGCCGACCCGGTCAGTACGGACGTTCAGAACGTCCCCGGGCGGCCGCCCGCGCGGTGCGGGTGAAGGAGACCTCGAACAGCCAAGCGCGTTCGAGGAGGTTTCATGCCCACTGAGGCAACCCTGTCCATGGCCAATATCGAAACGATCGGTTCACCGAAACTGTGGACGATCACCGTGGCCGGTCTGCTGCTGCTGCTGGCCGTGGACTTCGTGCTGACGCGGCGCCCGCACGATGTGCGGATGCGCGAGGCGGTGGGCTGGTCGATCTTCTACCTGGCACTGCCCCTGATCTTCGGCGCCTACCTGTGGGGGGCCTTCGGATCCGGTGTGTCAGTGGAGTTCTTCACCGGCTACGTGGTGGAGAAGTCGCTGTCGGTGGACAACCTGTTCGTGTTCATGCTTCTGCTGTCCGCCTTCGCGGTCCCGGCCGCCCTGGCCCAGCGGGTCCTGCTGTACGGCATCATCGGGGCACTGGTGCTGCGCGCGATCTTCATCGCGCTGGGGGCGGCCGTCCTGCAGAGCGGCACATGGGCGTTCCTGCTGTTCGGCGGGATCCTGATCCTCACCGCCGGGAAGATCCTCAAGGACGCGCTGAGTGGGGAGGAACAGAAGGTCGACATCTCCTCCATGCGCACGATCCGGCTGCTGCGGCGCTTCATCCCGGTCACCGAGGACTACCGCGGCTCCAGCCTGGTCGTGCGCGAGGGCGGCCGCCGCGCCCTGACCCCGCTGGCGCTGGCCACCGTGGCCGTCTTCGCCACCGACATCGTCTTCGCCGTCGACTCGGTGCCCGCGGTGTACGGCGTGACCGAGGACCCCTTCATCGTCTTCGCCACCAACGCCTTCGCCCTGCTGGGCCTGCGGGCGCTCTACTTCGTGCTCCTGGGCGTCCTGGCGAAGCTGCGGCACCTGAACCACGGACTCGGCATCATCCTGGCCTTCATCGGGATCAAGCTCGTCCTGCACTGGGCGCACGGCGTCTGGACCTGGGTCCCGGAGATTCCCACCCTGGCCTCACTGGGGGTCATCATCGCGGTCCTGACCACCGTCACACTCACGAGCCTGTATGCCAACCGCCGGGACGCGGAGCCCGTCTCCGCACCCACCGAACGCTGACCCCTGAAGGGCCGTGAGGCGCTCAGAGGGCGAACAGGAGGGCGGCGTTGACGAGCACGATCACGGCGGTGGCGAAGTGGATGCCGAAGGCGGCCGCCTTGGTGCCGCCGTGGCGCAGGACGACGACGGTGTCGCCGAGGGGGACGAGGGCGACGACCAGCATGTACCAGGCCTCGGCGTGGGGGCCGACGAAGGCGAGAAGGGCGAGGCCGAGGACGCCGTAGCTGAGGTCGCGCAGGCCCTTGATGGTCAGATAGGCGGCGTCCCCGTCTTTCTTGGCGGGAACGCCGTAACCGGCGGCCGCGGCGTGGGGCACCAGGAAGAACCGGAGGCCGATGAAGATGATGAAGAGGTTGAGCAGGATGGCCAGCCCGTAGGCGATGGGGGAGAGCACGATCTTTTCCTTTTGCTAGCGCCGCTAGGATCAAGAGCAAAAGTAACATATCTCCGACAGCAGTGCTAGCGCCGCTAGAATCATGGCGGTGCCGAGCCGGCCGCACCTTGGAACGGGATCGGCTCGTTCACGGCCGGCGCCTCCCGCGCGACGCCGAAAGGCGGGCAAAACGAACGCCCGCGCCCCTTCGGGAAGGAGCGCGGGCGTTGACCACCGCCGGCCGTCACCGGCTCACTGGCGCCGCCAGAGGGCCGGGACGTAGGGCGGCTCCCAGCCGGGCAGCGCGGTGTGCTGCTGGAGGCACTGGTAGGTGACACCGTTGTAGATCGCCTGAGCGCCGGCCGCGTAGGCGGTGCCCGCGGCCCAGGGGCCGGCAGGTCCCTGCGTGGGCGAAGAGGTGGGAGTCGGGGTCGGGGTGGGGGTCGGCGTCGGGGTGGGGGTCGGCGTCGGGGTGGGGGTCGGCGTCGGGGTGGGGGTCGGGGTCGGGTCGGGACCGCCACCGCCGACATTGACATCGACGCAGTTGTAGAAGGCCATCGCGGTGTCGGCGACGTTCCAGATGGCGAGCACCTTGAGGCGTCCGGTCCGGCCTCCCAGGCTGACCGCGTGCGAGACCGTGGAGCCCGGCAGCTTGCCGCGGTCGTCGAACACCGCGATGCGGGTGCCGCCGACGAAGTACTCCCACGTGCTGGTGGCGTGACGGGCCTCGATCCGCCAGTTGAAGGTGACCGAGTCGCCGACGTTGGTGACCGGCCACGCCTTGCTGTCATCGTCGAGCGGGGCCCAGCGGGCATCGCCGCCGCTGCAGTTCCGCTGCCCCTTGGGGCCCTCGACACTGGCCGGCTCCCAGATGATCTGGCCGCAGTTGGCGACCTTCCCCTGGGCGCAGAGGGCCTGCCTGCTCGGCGGGGAGGTGATGTAACCGTGCGCCAGGGCGGGCGAGGCGACGAACACCACGGACGCGACCGCGATGACCGTCGCCGCTAAGACTGTGATCAATTTGCGCATGTCGTGCTTCCTTTGCTGGGGGGTTAGGCCAAATATAAAGGAAACTTTACTAACAGTAAATATCCGCCCACCCCCGATCGCGTCCGGCCGGGCACGGGGGAGACGCGGCCCCGACCCGGCCCGCGCACACCGTTCAGCTGCGTGAACATCCCTCCCGTGGCCCTGCCCGACCGGCCGCGGGAGGGATCCGTCATCCTCCACCGGAGGCACGGGCTTCCCGTGCCCGGCTTCCCCCCATCACGGCCGCTACGGGATCTTGGACAGATCGATCACGTAGCGGTCGTTCTTGAGCCGGTAGGTCATGAACCGGCCGGAACGGTCCGCGACGGGAACCTCACCGCGGGTAGCCGCCTCCTCCCGGATGCCCAGATCGGCGAAGGTGCCGGTGTTCAGGTCGTAGAGCCCGAGCCCCGGCCCGTCGCTCCTGATGTTGCGCACATGGAAACGGCTCTGCGTCGGCGGTTCCGGGATCAGATAGCCGACGGGAATGTCCTTCTGCTGTGAGCCGTCACGCAGCCGGGTGAAGGCTCTGCCGTCGGCCGTCATCCCCGTACAGGACTGCACGCCGCAGGCGTACACCTGCTCGCCCTGGTGGACGGCGGCCGTGCTGGTCTGCCCGGTCTCCAGGTTGACCAGCTCGCTGAAGGGCGGCCCGCCGCGCGGCCCGCCGGTGCCCGGCGAACCGGCCCACGGCCAGGACAGCAGGTGCAGACCGGCACCGGCCCGGACCGGCGTCACCGGCCCCCCGGCCAGTGGAACGCTGAACACCCCGCCCGCGGAAAGGGAGAACACGACGTTGCCGTTGGCCACGCCGAGGCCGTCGAGAGGGGAGACGTCGTCGCCCTCGGTTCTCCGGTCGGCCACCAGCCGAGCCTCTCCACCGTCCAGCGCGGCGGCCCAGATGTGCGTGACGCCCTTCGTGGTGGTCCACCAGGCCACCTGCCCGTCGCCGAGGCTGAAGTCCGCGGCGAACCGGACGGTTCCCTTGGGCGCGGGCACGTCCGCGATCTTCCGCAGGTTCCGGCTGATCAGATCGTAGGCGTAGAGCACGTCGGTCTTCTCGAAGGTGCGCCAGGCCTTGACCAGCAACGTCCGGTCGTCGATCAGTGCGACCGGCCACAGCTCCCGTCCGTCTGCCCCCTTCGCGGACATCTTCCACACGGCCTGTGGCCACACCTTCTCGATCGGCTCAGGCGCGGCCTCCGGGAGGGTGACCACCACGGAGTGAACGCCGGACGGGTTGACCGCCGGTGGTGCTCCCCCACCGCCACCCGCACGCAGACCCACCGCGGCCCCGCCTGCGACCACCACCACGGCCGCCGCCGCGAGCAGCGCCTGGAAGCGTCGCCTGCGCCGCCGGTAGCCGATCTCCAGCTGCCCCGCCACCGCGCCGGGCAGCCGAGGCGCGTGCTCCGCCGCACGCCCCAAGGTCGTGCGCAACGTGTCCTCGAAATCGCTCATCGCCGCCCCCCGTGCTCCGACCTGACGCCTTCAGAAATGCCGTGCCTGTCCACCGGTACGGCGGAGCGAAGCTTGTCGAGCGCCCGTGACGCCTGGCTCCGCACGGTTCCCCGGGAGATCCCCAGGGTCGCCGCGATCTCCGCGTCGCTGAACCCTTCGTAGTACCGCAACACCACCACCACCCGCTGCTTGCGCGGCAGCCCGGCCAGCGCCTCCCACATCGCCTGCTCGTCACCGCTGGGCAGCGCGTCGTGGTGGCCGTGTTCGGGCAACTCCCAGCTGAGCAGCTCACGACGCCGCAACCGCCAGGTGGCCGTGTGCAGCCTGGCCATGATGGTGCGCACGTAGCTCTCGGGATTCTCCTTGGCCAGGAGCCTCGGCCAGGCGGCGCGGAGCTTCAGCAGCGCCTCCTGCACCAGGTCCGCCGCGTCATGCGGGTTTCCGGCCAGCACGTAGCCGTATCGCAACAGCGCGTCACCACGCTCGGCGACGAACTCCGCGAACCGCGGATCTGCTTCCACCTGCCCCCGCCTTCCGTCGTCTCTGTCACCTCCCAGATGGAATTACCGGGCAAAGTGTTGCATCGACCACCACATCCGCTCCGGCCGGCCGGATGGCGGGCGGCGGGCGGAACTCCGAGTCCGGCGGAACGTGCGGCCGGCGCGAGCCGCCGTATAGTCGGCTCACCAGGAACAGCGCCGATCGAGCGTGATGGGGCCGGATGGGGATCGAAGGGTCGTTCTGGCGCGCTATCGCGGTCTACCGCGTCGCCTCCCTGGGCTACGCGGCACTGTTGCTGGCGAGCGCCGGCGGCTACCAGCGTCCTGTCGCGGGCTGGCTCGTCCTCGGCCTGATGACGGCCTGGACCGCGGCCACCACCATCGCGTACTCAACCGCGAGAAGCCGCCCTCTGCTGGTGATGGACGTTCTCGTCACTCTCGGCTGCATGCTGGCCTCGCCGTACGTCCAGGGACCCGATGCCGGGCCGGCAGGCGTGATGCCGGTCACGGCGACCTGGATCGGGGGGCCTGCCCTCGCCTGGGCCGTGTACGGCGGGCGGCGGGCGGGCGGGGTCGCAGCGGTCGTGCTGTCGCTCGGCGACCTGTGGCTGCGCGGTCTGCACGGATTCGATCTCTCCGTCCCCGTCAACGGAGCCGTGCTGCTGATCATCGCCGGAACCGTCGTCGGCCACGTGGCCCGGCTCACCAAACAGGCGGAAGAACGACTGCAACGGGCCGTCGAGATAGAGGCGGCCGGCCGGGAGCGCGAGCGGCTCGCCCGCGGCATCCATGACTCCGTCCTCCAGGTGCTGGCGCTGGTGCAACGCCGCGGGCTGGAGATCGGCGGGGAAGCCGCCGAACTGGGACGGCTCGCCGGAGAACAGGAGGCGGCGGTGCGCGAGATGATCCGTAGCGGGCCGGCCATGGCGGAGCAGGACGGCGCGGGCCTCGTCGACGTGGGGGCCCGCCTACGCCGCTACACCACGGCGACGGTCACCGTGTCGACACCCGCGACCCCGCTGCCGCTCCCCGCCGGTCAGGCTCGCGAGGTCGTCGCGGCCGTGGGCGCGGCGCTCGACAACGTCCGGCGGCACTGCGGCGAGGACGCGAGGGCCTGGGTCTTCGCCGAGAACGACGGCGTCTCGATGATCATCACGGTGCGCGACGAGGGTCCCGGCATCCCCGAGGGACGCCTTTCGGAGGCGGCGGCAGAGGGCAGGCTCGGCATCGCGCAGTCCATCCGGGGCCGGATCGCCGGCCTTGGCGGCACCGCCGGTTTCACGTCCGTGCCCGGCCAGGGAACCGAGGTCGAGCTGATCATCCCCGTTCCCGCACGGCCTGCCGCCCACGGGCAGGCCCGCACGGCCTAGCCGGTTTACAGTTACGGCATGGCCAGCGCTCTGCGGGTGATGGTGGTGGACGACCACCCGATGTGGCGGGACGCGGTCGCCCGCGACCTGGAGAACGCCATGTACGAGGTGGTGGCGGCCGTGGGCGAGGGCCGCCAGGCGCTCCGCGTCGCCGCCGCCATCCGCCCCGATGTGGTCATCCTCGACCTGCGGCTTCCCGACCTGCCCGGTGTGGAGGTGGCCAGGGGGCTGGCCGCCTCCGCCCGTCCGCCCCGCGTGCTGGTGCTGTCGGCGAGCGGCGAGCACGAGGACGTGCTCGAGGCGGTCAAGGCCGGGGCCTCCGGCTACCTGGTCAAGTCGGCGAGCCGGGAGGAGTTCCTCGACGCCGTCCGGCGCACGGCCGAAGGGGAACCGGTCTTCACCCCCGGCCTGGCGGGGCTGGTGCTCGGCGAGTATCGCCGCCTCGCCACGCAGAGACCTTCCGACGACGGGCCGCGCCTCACCGACCGGGAGACCGAGGTGCTGCGCCTCGTCGCCAAGGGCCTGTCCTACAGACAGGTCGCCGAACGGCTGGTGCTCAGCCACCGGACCGTGCAGAACCACGTGCAGAACACCTTGAACAAGCTCCAGCTCCACAACCGGGTCGAGCTCGTCCGTTACGCGATCGAGCGGGGACTCGACGAGGCATAACTCGGCCGGAGCGGCGGATCAGAGATTTTCGACCTTGTAGGGGTCGTGCTCGGAGAGCAGCTTGTCGAGACGCGCCTGGTCGACGCGGCTTGACACGCTGACGACTTCCTGCCGGTCGCGCACGCACTTGGCCAGGCCGAAGGCCGACGTCACCGTGTACAGCACGGCGACCGCGAGGAAGGCACGCACCCAGGGGTCGATCGGCAGAAAGACGACGCCGAGCGCCACACTGCCGAGCGCCACGCCGAAGGAGATGACGGACTGCGCGAAGTAAGCGGTGGTCATGACGGGCGGGAGTGGTTTGTTCATGCCATCAAGGGTCCGGCACCGGCCGGCCGGACGCCTGAGTACGCCTACCCACCCTGTCTGAGTACATGGACCGAAGTGAGCCCTCGTCGGGGTCAACCACGGGACGGGGCGGCGGGCGGGTTGACCCAGGCATCGACGTGCTGGGCGAGGATCGCCCCCTCATGGATCTCGACCTCGGGGGCGTCGGCGAACGCCGCCCGCCCCGCCTGCACCACCTTGAGCAGCGGCGTGACGTGCTTGACGGTCATGGCTCACTCCGGACGCGGGGAGGGGTGTTTCCAGCGCCCCCGCAGATACCGTGCCACGCGGGCGAACAGGATCTTGGTTGGAGATTTGGGAACGATCTTCGCGCGGCACAATTCCCCCACCTCAGCCACTCGTGCCGTCACCGGTACGGCTCGCCGACCCGGGAGTTCACGATGAGAGCGGTCCCGGAGTCGTGCCCGTCCGGGAGCTGACCTTCCAGGCGCTCAAACCCAACCCGCCGCACAAGTGGAAGGTCGTCGTCTTCGGCCAGAACCCGTACCCGCGGGCCGAGAGTGCCACCGGCATCGCCATGTTCGACAACACCTTCCACAACTGGGACGACAGCCAGTTCGGCAAGGTCATCACCATCCGCTGCATCATCAAGGCGGCGGCGATGTGGAAGCACGGCATCCCCAAGAAGACGCCGATCGCCGACATCCGCGCGCTCCTGAAGAGGCACGACACCGTGCAGCCGCCGGAGAGGACGTCTCCGTACATGAAGCTCCGGCGGCCCGGCGACAACGCTCCGGGCCGCCGATCACAGAAGCTCAGGTGTCATGGCCACTCCCCCCGTCTCCACCGGCACCATCGATCGTCGCCCGCGACCTGGCTAGGCCGTACGAGCTGCCACAGAGCGCCAGCCGAAGGCGGCGGTGCCGGTCAGGAGCACCATCCCGGACAGCACACCGCTGACGAACGGCACCCAGGCGACGGCGGCCGTCGACGCCAGAACAAGACCGGCGACGCCGAGCAGGGTGAGAACCACACCGGGTACGGCGATGCTCCAGTCCTTCCAGACAGGCGCCAACGCGATGAAGTGCACACCGACCACGAACGCCACCCAGGCCACGTTGGTCTGCTCAGGGCGTTCCCAGGCGGCGAGCACCCGGATTCCGCCGAAGAGCAGGACCGCCTCGGCGGCGACGATGATCAGGTAGCCACGGCTGAACATGTTCGGTCGCGGGCCTGCGGTGGGCCGCTCCTTCCGGGCTGTGGCGAACCACATGGCGATAACGCTCGCGGCCCCCAGACAGGCGAGCACCCGCAGGAAGTTCACGGTCACGGTGTTCAGCGGGCTCTGCGCGTTGACGATGACGAAGACCGCACCGAAGATCGCACCAACCAGTAATCCAGTCATTCGTTGCATGACGCCATTGAAATCCGTGCCGGACTCCGTCGGCACGGGGGCTGGGGCGAGGATGAGGTCGGCCTGGCACTACCGCGCCGCTCCGCGCAGATAGGCGAGCACCGCCAGCACCCGCCGGTTGTCGTCCTGAGTCGCGGGTAGCTCAAGCTTGACGAACACGCTGGCCACGTGTTTGCCGACGGCCGCCTCCGTGATCGACAGCGCGCGGGCGATAGCGCCGTTGGAGCGTCCTTCGGCGATCAGTGCGAGCACCTCGCGCTCGCGCGGGGTCAGCCGGTGCGTCGGCTCGGTGACCTCCCTGGCCTTGGCCCAGGTCTGCTCGAACAGGTCGATGAGGATGGTGATCAGACTCTGCTGCCTGATCATCAGGGCGCCCGGTGAGTAGGCGACGGGGGTGATCCGGATGAACGCCACCGCGCGGTCGAAGACGAGCAGCTGCTGGATCGGCTCGTCGACGACCCGGTGCAGGTTGCCGGCGGCATGCAGCTCCCTGATCCGGGCCGCCTTACGAGGGTCGTCCAACACGCTCGCGTGAACGATCGTCCGCATCGCCATGCCGTCCCGCAGGACGTCGAGCACGCTGCGCCTGCTCTTCTGCTCCTGGCGGCCCTTCTCCGGCGAACCCACCGGATGCATGGCGCGCAGCTCGCCCGCCGAGCGGGTGGCCTGCGCGATCTGCTGCCGGACGAGCTCGCTGTCCTCCAGCCGCTCGACGTCGACGGGGATGCCGCGTAGCTCACCGACCACCTCCTCCAGCCGATGGGCAAGCTGGGCCAACGACACGCTCTCGTCCACACGCCTCCTTCACCGACCGCGTCACCCTCACACCCGACGCGGGCCTACTGGCAGATTCCGGCCGGTGCGATCCACGCCGTGCCGACGGACGACGTCCAGATCCGTCCCGAGACGCTTGTCAGTTGCCCGAAAGATCCTCCCGGAGGTCCTCGAAGAACGCCAATCAGCCCACCTTGGCCCGCCCGGCCTGCTCCTGACCGCCGGCACGGGAAAACAGGTGGTGGTCGGCGGCCCGGGTACGGCGCGTCGATCCCGCTACGGCCACGTGCCTTCGGGAATCACGTAACGCGTGTGGATCGCGTCAAGCCACTTTTTGTCGAGCTCGCGGCCCGTGACCCGGCCGACGAGAACCAGCGCTGTATCGATCATCTCCTCGGTGGAGAAGTCTCCGTCCTCATCGTCCTCATCCCAGTTCACGCCGGGCATGCTGAGACCCTCCATGTGCTGTTCCAAAGGGGCAGGGATCTTCTCCATCGGTGCTGACGAGACGACCAACCCATCAACGGCGTAGGTGATCCGATGGGCACCGTTCACATGCCAGCCCATGCTCAGCACGCGCCCCCCGCTCCGTGACAGCGCGGACAACGCCGGCTCCGACGTGACATCCATCTCTTGGACTTGCACTGCCAGAGTCCAGGTCCCGGCTTCCCCCACCAGGATGATCCCGGCGCGGTCACCGGGCCTGGCGTCACCGTCGAATCCGTGCCCGATACCTCTGAGAGTGCATGGCGTGGCAGAGCTCAGGTCGGCTCTCAGCCGCCGTGCCGTCTCTTCGATGCTCACGCCTTCGCACCAGACCGCGGCGAAGCCGAGCCCGGCGGCGACCGGCGACCAGTAGGTTCCCAAGAGGTCATACAGGCGCGTAGGCGACCGCCAAGCTGTAACGGATCGCAGTCCAGGCCGTCTTTCATGGAATCGGCACGTTCTTGTGAGCCACATGGTGACTTCCCGAGCAATGCGGCTTCGGTCGTTTTCTGGAGTCAGGTCATGAACTCCGCGTGCCGGATCCCGATACTCCACCTCGTAGGCGCCGTCGGGGAGCAACGAGATCACCGCGAACCAGGCCGGGCTACCATCGGGCGGCTCGATCGTGAGAAAGCTGTTGTCGGGTAGCGCCAAGCCCTTGATCAGCGTGTGGATGGAGTCCTCGGAGGGATCGTTTACGATCGTGCCATCCTCGGTCTCGGCGCGGAAACAGAGCTCTGGTGGACTCATGACGCCGCCTTCTGGGAATAGTCCCCGTCCACGCTCTCACCCCTCGCCGCCTGATCCTTTCGCGGAATCCAAGCAGGTGAGTGCGACAATCTGCCCGCCCGGCGCGTACACGATGCCCGAGCCGTCGAACCCGGCAGAGCCGGGTATGAACGCCAAAACCTCGTACCGCGCGGCGGCCACGGAAAGACGTAGCCGTTTCATGTTGTTTCTCCTACGGTGCCGGCGTGCGGACTCGGGCCCAGGAGATGGTACGGCCGTTGACGGATGCCGTCGCGGCGGTCGCCGTCGTCGGGATGTTCTGGGTACTGCCCACGGTCAGCGCCGCTCCGTGGCCGCGGATGGTGGCGGGATCGGTGCCGGCGGCGGTGACCGCCGGAGCGATGATCTTCCGGCGGCGTCTGCCGTTCGCCACGACGATAGCCGCCGGGGTCGCCACTTT
Source organism: Streptosporangium canum (assembly GCF_900113865.1). Lineage (GTDB taxonomy): Bacteria > Actinomycetota > Actinomycetes > Streptosporangiales > Streptosporangiaceae > Streptosporangium > Streptosporangium canum. Next base: position 158,089 of record NZ_FOQY01000016.1, read on the forward strand.
CATGGGCGGTGTCCTGAGGGTCTGCCAGGATCCGATGCTGGCCGCGGCCTGGTGCCTGTATCCGCTCGCGGTCGAGCGCGCGCGGCGTACCCGTCTCGTGGTCGCGGTGCTGGCCGGCGTGTTCGCGGCCCGCTGTCCTCGCCCGTCGAGGCTCCGGCGGGTCGATGGGAGGCTTCTGGAGCGACGCTCGATTATGGCCCACTGACGCGACTGAATGTTCTGGGACCGGGCACCGGGGCGACTCAAGCAGACATCCCCGACAGTTCCGTGATCAACACCATGCCGTGGTTCACGCGACCGGGTGCGTGCCGGGACGGCCGGTCGGTCCGGCTCCATCATGAGGGAAGGCATCGCAAGCGCGGTGGGAGCCACCCTGTCAGCAAGGGTGTCGGCAGGATCCCGGACGATTAAGAGAAGAAGAAGGCCCCTGAGCGGATAATCCCTGTTCAGGGGCCTTCTTGCTGCTGCGCGGCCGGAGGTGCTCGAAACCCCGACATGCTGATCCGTAGGCAAAGGCAGCTGCCTCGTCAACGACGTCTCGGCCCGCTCAGACGGTAGGTACGGACCCGGTGGTGTGTGATCGTGTAATGCGGTGTTGCTGTACGCGGCTGCTGTAGACCACTCCGCTGGATGTAACCCGTTGCAGACCGGTGGAACTACCGACAGGTCTTCACCCGCAACACCGAACGTGCTCAGGATTCGGCACCACGGCTGGAGTGCTACAACACCCGACGACGTCGCAGCGCGTTGAACGGCCTTCCACCGACCAGCCGACTGCCACCAACGTCATGACCGAATGCACTTGATCTGCGACGACAGGTCGGTTCCAGTCCAGCCGTTAAGCAACTGATCAAATCGGGTTGAACGCTCGCTCAGCCGATGGTGACCCGCGCTCGGGTGACTCCAGCTCAACGCAGGTGGACCGGCTTTCGGCACCCACACCGTCAGTCGTGGAAACGTCCCTCTCGTGTGTAGACGCAGGCGCCCCCGCCGCAGTTCGGGCTGGAGTTCCAGCCGTCGTCGTAATGGACCTTGCGCCAGCGCTTGATGGATCCTTTCTCGATCGCCTGGTGCTGCCACGGCGCCAGCTTGGAGTCGAAGTGCTTGACGTAGTTCCCCAACGCGTTCATGTAGTAGATCCGATGCCTGGCGTAGAGATCGCTCGGCGAGCCTTCCGGAGTGCAGTTGGCGACATAGCTATCGGAATAGCGCTTCTTGTCGCCGAACTGGGAGGTGAAGTAGGTCTTGGGAGCCATTCCGGGACCCCCGCGTCATGCCAGTCGACCCAGCCGAAGTGGGAGAGATTGCATGCGGCCGCGCCCGAGATGACCGCGCTCCGCGGCGGGGTCAGACCGTCGGCGACGACCGGCGACGTGGTGATTCTGCGAAGCTGCAGCTCCGGCGGCGTATCGGCTCCATGATCATCGACGAGGCGTCGCGGAACCGCGACATCCCTCGGGGTGATCTTCAGGTAGGTCTCCAGAAAGGTGTCGCCCTCATCACGGGCGATGAGCAGGGTACGGCCGATCATTCCGGTTTGCACCATTCCGATGTCATCCGACGGCCGGCTGTCGGTGAAGGCCACTGTCATGCCGCTGGTGTATTCGAGCTGAGCCAGCCGTACATCCACATCGGCCTCTTCGTCACTGGCCATGACCGCGGAAGGGGCGAGAAGCAGGGCGCCCGCAATTCCTGCCAGCAGGGCCGGGGTGAATCTCATGATCTCTCCTTGTGTATTGGAGACCGGGAACAGAGACAACGGTAGGAGTTGATCTTTCAGTTGCCTTAAAGGTGAGCTCGGCGGATACTGCGCCTGTGACGGCGACCGAGCACCTGCTGCCACGCCCCCAGCTCATGCGCTTCCTGGACCAGATCATGCGTCACCGCCTCACGGTGGTGACGGCCGGACCGGGCGGCGGAAAGACGTCGGCCGTCCACGCATGGGCGCGGACGCGGCCGGATGTGCCTGTGACATGGGTGGCACAGGCCGACGATGCGACCCTGGTCGAAGAGGTCTGCCAGGGCTTGGGGGTACCTGCGGCATGGACCCGATCGATCGGGCCCGCCGCGGACGACCCGGTCCGTACGGCTGCACTCGCCGCCGAACTCGGTGCTGCGCTGCCGTACTCCGCGGTTCTCGTGATCGACGAGGCAGAGCGGCTCGCCCCTCATACGGTCGGAAGCCGCCTGCTCGAGGGGTTGTGCCGGCACGGGGGAGACAACCTGCATCTGGTGTTGATCTCGCGTTCGGGGGCGCCCTTTCCGATTCAGCGGCTCTGCGGCCTGGGTCATGTGTTCCAGGTCTCGGCGGAGCACCTGGCCTTCACGCTTGAGGAGACGGGCTCGCTGGCCCGGCTCGTACTGGCCGAAGACGCCGACGCGCTGGCGAAGGAGGTCCAGAAGCTCACTGCCGGCTGGCCGGTCGCCGTGCGCCTGGCACTGAGCCGGCTCGGCGGCCTGCCGGCCGAAGACCGATTGAAACGCCTCGCCGCACCCGCCGGGCCACTCTTCGACTACCTGGTCGAAGAGGTGCTCAATGACGGTGATGTGCGAATGAACGAGTTTTTACGCGCGGCCGCGGCACTGCCCTGGTTCACCCCGGAGCTGTGCACGGCGATCGGCCTCGATGTCTCCCGCCACGAGATCAGCATTCTGGCCGCCCAGCACATCTTGATCACACAGTGCGAGGACGGCTATGTCGTGACGACCCTGATCCGGGAATGCGTCGGAGACGCCGACCGGAAGCGCGCGTCGCGGGCAGCCCGCTGGTATGAAGAACGCGGGTTCATCAGGGAGGCCTTGGCCGTCTCGAGCGACCCCGTCCACCTCGTCGCAATGATCGAACGTTGGTGGGAAACGCTGCTGGCCGAGGGCCGTCCCGTGGAGGTGGTGCGGGCCTGCCGCGCGGTTCCGGCCGAGCTGCGGACGTCCACTGTCGACTTGGCCGAAGGCCAAGCTCGGCAGGTTCAGGGCGACTGGGCGGGAGCGCTGGACTGTCTACGCCATGCCACGGCCGCGGATCCCGCCGTGGCGTGGCGGATTGGCACGATTCACTATCATCGCGGCGACTACCGGGCGGCGCTGCAGGCGTTCGAGCGTGGTGTCCTCGCCGATGAGGACTCCCCCCACGAGGCCATGCTTCTCGCCTGGACCGCCAGCGCCCGCTGGCTCGTCGGCGACCTCTCGGCCGCGGCGCGTCTGGCGGAACGCGCCCTTTCCATCGCGACGGCCTGTGGCGATGAACAGTCGGCGGCGTGCGCGCATACCGCGCTGGCCATGGCCGCCCACGACGAGGGCGACCGCGCCGCGAGCGAACGACACAGCACGCTTGCGCTCGCCGCCGCGGAGAGCTCGGGTGACCTGCTGCTGGCCGTACGCGTCCTGGCCAATCGAGCCTCGCACCGCACCGAGGAGGCGCGGTACGCCGAGGCTCTGGCCGACCTGGAGCTTGCGGTACGGCGGGCGGAGCTGGCAGGCGCGCCGGTCAACGGGGCGATCGCCCTGCACAACCGCGCGGAGGCACTCATGGGACTCGGCAGGCTCGACGAAGCCCTGGCCGACTTCGGTGAGGCGTGCGAGATCCTTGGACGGGTCGGCAGCGACAAGCTGGGCCATCCGTTGGCCGGCCTCGGCAAGGTTTACTTGGAGCGCGGAGACCTGTTGCGCGCCAAGTTCAGCTATGAGAACGCGCTGAAGCATGCGAATCAGCTCCAGGACGTGCATCTGATCCAGTCCACCCTGGCCGGGCTGGCTCGAATCCACGTCGTCGACGATCCTGAGCGAGCCGTCCGGCTTGCCGAACGCGCGGTAGCCGCAGGTAGTGGATCCAGCCAGGTCGGGGCGCTGCTGGCCGCCGGTTGGGTATGGGCGGAAGCCGGCGATCGGGCCAAGGCCGCCGCCTACGCGCGGTCCGCCCGGGAGGCCGCCGCTGACCGACGAGATCAGGCGGCCACGGCCGAGGCGCTGGAACTGGCGGCCATCACCGTGGCCGGTTCGCCTGAAGATCGCGAGGAGCTGCTCGCGGCCGCCGGCGAGGTCTGGACGGAGATCGGCAGCCCGCTGGGTTCGGCGCGCAACGGCTTTGCCCGGGCGTCTCTCAGATGCACCGATCGTGGTAGCGGGCGTGATGGCCTCCGCGAGGCGGAGCGTGAGCTGCGTCGCGCTGGGATCCGTGGTCCGCACGACTCCGGCGCGGGGCTGTTGCGGGCGGTCGCGTTCCTGGACCCCGGCGCGGTGCGCTTCTGTGTGCTCGGCGGGGTCCGGCTGAGCCGCTACGGACGTTCCGTCCCCGCCGCCGAGTGGCAGTCGCGGAAGGCTCGCGATCTGCTGGCATGGCTGGTCTGCCAGCGAGGGCGATCCGTTGCCCGAGAGGTGGCGATGGAGGCTCTCTGGCCGGAGGAGGACCCCGGCCGATGCGCCAACCGGCTCTCGGTCGCCCTGTCGACCGTCCGCTCCGTCCTTGATCCGCAGCGGAAGTTCGGCGCCGGAGAGTTCGTTCGCGGGGATAAGCACACCATCCAGCTTGTCGGCCTTCGAGTGGACGTCGAGGAGTTCCTCTCTGCCGCCGCCGACGCGCTCGCCGCGCAGGATGATGATCTACTTGCCTCTGCCGAGGCGCGGTACACAGGCGACGTCTGCGAGGACTCCCCCTACTCCGAGTGGCTGGAGCCATTGCGGGAGGAGGCTCGAGCCGTCTACCAGGCACTGCTGAGGACACTGGCGTCCCGTGCGCAGCAGGCCGCAGAACACGACAGGGCGGTCCGCTATCTCTTGCGGCTGCTCGAACGGGACGCCTATGACGAGAGGGCGCACCTGGACCTGGTCCGGACACTGACCATGGCTCGCCGTCACGGGGAAGCCCGCAGGCGGTACCGAATGTACATCGAGGCGATGGGCGAGCTGGGCGTGGAACCGGCCCCACTTCCTGCTGTCCCTGGTTCGGACCACCCACCACTGCAGCGTAGGAGTTCTTCAGCGCGCTAGTGGCCTGTCACGCAGCCTTGGCTGGGTAACTGGTCCAGCTTAGGATGGGTGAACTGGCGGCGAAGCGGGTCTTGGGTATGGCTCGTGCGTTGCGCCAGCGGACGTATCCGGCGATGGCGGCGTTCTGCTCGTCGTGGCTGCGGTGATCGGTGCCGTTGAGCGCGTAGTAGCGCAAAGCGGCGAACTCGGACTCGATCCAGTTCAACCACGAGCCGTAGGTCGGCAGCAACACCAGCTCGACGTCGTGCTCGGCCGCCCAGGCCCGAACCTCGGGATGCTTGTGCGGCGAGTAGTTATCCATGATCACATGGAGGGTTTCGCCTGGCCAGCGTGCCCGGAGCGTCTTAAGGAAGGACAAGAACTCCCGCCACCGCTTGCGCTTGCGGATCCGGTAATACAGCTTGCCGGTGACCAGGTCCAGGGCGGCGATCATGTGCATGACGCCGTGGTAGCGGTTGTAGGTGGCCCGCAGCCGGGCCGGCGACTTCTCCGGACGCCAGCGCTTGCCCTTACGGGGCATCAGGTTCAGCGGCCCGAACTCATCGGCGCAGATCACCCGCCCACCCTCGGGCGGATGGTCGTACAAGTCCAGGACACGCTGCATCTTGGCGATGAAATCGGGATCGTTGGAGGACTTCCACGTGGTGGTGGTCTGCCAGCTCACCCCGCCCTTGCGCAGGATCCGGCGCAGGTGCTCGCGGCTGATCGAGGCCACCACCTTGCGTTCGACGAGGTGTTCGGCCAAGGTCTTCAGGCTCCAGGTCGAGTGCCCGGTGATGCCCCATTCGGCGGGGACCGTCTTGGCGATCAGGCAGATGTGCTCGCGCACCTGGCTACTGATCGTCGGCGGACGGCCCCCGCTCCATTTTGGGTCCAGCGCATCGAACCCCCGCTCATTGAACGCGTGGATCACATCGCGCGCGTAGTCATCGCTGACCTGCATCAACGAGGTGATGTCCGGGACTGATTGGCCCTGGCCGGACATCATCACCACGATCGCCCGCCGCAGCTTCACCGGATCCTTCGCGGTCCGGGTGATCCGCTGCAGCTTGCGGCCCTCCTCCATCGACAGGGCACGAACGAACACTTCCGGTCGGCGAGCCACGACCACCTCCTCAACGTCTTGGAGGAAGGTTGCCGCTTTCACCGCTCGAGAGCAATTACCCGGCCGAGATTCGGTGACGGGCCACCAGCTACGAGCGAGATCGGGCTCTGCCGGCACCTCGATCCGCCGTCCTACTTGACGGCAAGGACCGACGGAGCCGGTCCGCGGCCGATAGCCCCAGCCCCCTACCGGGAGGTCCGAATTCGGCGATCGTCACGGCCTGCGCTGCGAACACTTCATTACGAGTTAAGGGACGACCGTCCACGGCCGTCTTCCGGGCCTGGTCGCGCGTGTTCTTCGGAGTCCCTCAGTCCACAGTCATCCAGGACCGTCCAGACCTGTTGTTAGCATCCGCGTCAGCAAGCCTCCCCATGCCGAGAGCATCGGAGGACGGTCTCTCCGCCCCGGCCGGACTCGCGGGAGTTGAACTACCTCCGGCCACAGACCGCTCCGAATGGTACGAAGAGGGTCTCGTACTGCTTCGCACGGGTGGACTCCCCACGCCTTGATCCGGACACCGCCCACCATCTGATCCGCAGGCAAGGGCACAGCCCTCGTCGGCGGCTCCTCGTCCAGTTCGGCCGGTAGATACGGGCCTGTGAGGTGGGACGGCGTGAGGTGGGGTTGCTGTACGTGCTTGCCGTACCGCGACCTCTTCGGGGGCGTCCTGACCCGCCTGGCGGTGCGGGCTTCAGGAGAGGTTGAGCGTTCCACGCCGGGACGAGGTCAATCTGATCGGTTGGCGGTCAATTCGGTGAGCGCGGCAACGTACTCGTCGAAGCGGCTCAAGCTCGTCTCGAAGCCCTCCCTTGCCCAAGGATCAGCGAACATCGCAGGCACGTTGGTCTGGTGCGTGACGACCTCGGTTCGGCCGTCGCCGAGGTCGGTAAAGGTGAGCGTCGTGATCATGCCGCCCTCGACCCCGGGCTCGGTCCACACGAGCCTCTCCGGCCGGCGGACCTCGACGTAGACGGCGCGCATCGTGTGCTGGCTGCCGTCGGTGTAGTTGACCATGACCATCTCGAAGGCGCCGCCTGGTCGCAGGTCAACGGTGATGCCGCCGACCGGGGTGGTGGTACCCGCGGGTCCCCAGAAATGTGCCAGGCGCTCGGGTTGCGTCATGCAGTCGAAGAGCAGCTCCCTGCTGGCGCGGTGGATGCGTCGATAGGTGAACTGGCCGGGTTCGATCATTCGGCTTGTTCCTTCCGGTCGGACCTCAGGGTGGCCAGATGCGCATCGAGCCGGTCGTAGCGGTCGTGCCAGATCTGCCGGTGGTGGTCGATCCATTCGGCTGCGGCGTCGAAAGTCCGGGGTTCAAGCCGGCACGGCCGGGACTGAGCGGCCTTGCTCCGAGAAATGAGCCCGGCCCGCTCGAGGACCTTGAGGTGCTTGGAGATCGCCTGTTGGGTCAGGGAGAACGGTTCGGCCAGCTCGCTGACTGTCGCCTCGCCGGTGGCCAGCCGGGTCAGGATCGCGCGTCTGGTCGGATCCGCCAGGGCGGCGAACATGATGCTCAGGTCGTCGTCGACCGTTGCCGTGGTCATCGGCCCGGGCCTCCGAGTCGCCGCGCGCCGGGACCGCTGAACACATCGTGCGGGATCCTCCGCCCAGCGATGAAGAGCAGCAGGTCGAGGCTTCGCCCCTCCAGCGGCGCGCCGCTACCGGACGACCAGTCGAGATCGGTGGCCCGCAGTTCGATGCCGTCCAGGTCGACGCCGAACAGGCTGCGGCTGCCCTGGCCTACGGTCAGGTCGAGCACGGTGATCATCGCCTCATCGGGAATCGGGTTCTTGATGGACAGGGGCCGTGTGATGTCCAGGCCGTGGATGGTGTCATGGCTGAGTGCGCCCGCCGGCCCGCCGCCGGGCGGGCTCCACGGGTGGTCCGCGTTGTCGCGCAGCGCCGCGACGAGTTCTGTCTGCGGAAGGCGGCTGTCCCGGCTCGCCACGGCGTCGGAGAACTCGGTGAACCGGCCACCGGCCTGTTGTATGCCGAGCATGAACTCCTGTTCAGAGATCCGGAACGGCATCGTCACGTGCGCGACCACGTGCGCGACCGTCCATCCCGCACACAGCGACGGCGCCTGCCACTGGTCGGCGCTCAGGCCGCCGAGCACGTTGGCGAGTTCGCGGCGCCCGGCAGCGATCAACTCCATCATCGCAAGCCCCCTAATGAACAACTCATGGGTTGTACAACCAGAGAGTTTAGAAACGCGGCGCCGAGGCGGTCAAGGTGCGGGAGGTATCGGAGAGGCACGGCCGGCGGTACGTTACGAGGAACACACCGTCGCTGATGCGTTAGCAAGATCGCTCCTTTGATCCCTTCGACGCATGACCCGGTGAACGAAGCCGTGTCGGACGTCCCCGAGGCCGACGTGAACGGGCGCATTCCTCGATCGCTGGATCGGCGATCTCCCGGGGCGCGTGGCAGACGCGACGCTGGACGACTACGAGGACACGGTGCGACCGCACCTCAAGCCGGGGCTCGGGCGGCACAAGCTCACCGCGCCGACCGTCGCTCACGTCGATGCCCTGTGGCAGGTCTCGCGACACCGGCCTAGGTTTCCGTAGGGTCTGTGCATGCTCTTGTGGATCAACGGCCCCTTCGGCGGTGGCAAAACGCAGACCGCTCACGAGATCCAGCGGCGGCTTCCGGGCAGCATCATCTGCGACCCCGAACATGTCGGCTTCGGCCTGCATCGGATGATGCCCCCGCACCTGCGCCAAGACTTCCAAGACCTGCCGGCCTGGCGGCAAGGTGTGTACGAGGTGCTGGACACGGTCCTCACCAAGCACGACGGTACGGTGATCGCGCCGATGACTGTCGTGGAGCCGACATACTTCCGGGAGACCGTCGGCCGGCTCCAGGAACGTGGCCATGACGTCCGGCACTTCGCGTTGCTGGCCGACCGCGGGACGGTCCTACGGCGCCTGCGTGAGCGCGGTTTCGGACACGTCATGCAGTTCGTCGCAGGAAAGGATGCTCCCTTGCGCTGGGAGAGCTTTGCCATATCGAAGCTCGACCTCTGTCTGGAGCGCCTGCGCGAGAAGGAGTTCGCCGAGCATCTGCGGACTGATCGCCTCACGATCTCGCAGGTCGCCGACCACATCGCCGCCTCGGCCGGACTGCTCCTCACCCCGGATACGGAGAGCGCACTACGAGGACGCCTACGCCGGGCCTGGACAGGGATCAAGCACATCCGGTTCGACTGAGCGACGGCTGCAGACAGTCCGCAGAGGCATTGTCTCCCCCTGAAGGGCTCTCAGGTCAGCCGCGAAGTTGCAAGGTCAACTAGGGCCTGTGTGGTGTCGTGATCGATTGGCTGCTTGCGAGAGATCTTCGAGCCAGACCATCGAGGCGCGGAGTTCGAGGCCGGCGAGGTAGCTCTCAAGCGTCTTGCCGAAGCGTGTGGCGATGCCGCGCCAGTCCTTCAGCCGGTTGATCAGGCGCTCGACGGCGTTGCGTTCCTTGTAGAGGTCGGCGTCGTGGCTGAGCCTGCCAAGGAGGGTACTCCGCAAACTCCGCTGCTGCCCGCTCCTGGCAGGTCAACTCGTCAAAGCGATCCTCGTACTACAGCTCCGCGAAGCGGGATGAAACCTCACTGCATGGTCCTTATGATCCTCAAGCCACAGCTCTCGGGAGGTGTCAATGCCGGGAACCTTCCCGATCTCGGTGCCCGTCCAGATCATGGTTGCGGCCTGTCTCGCGCTGTTCTTCATCGCAGGGTCGCGGTGGCGTGGCCGCTCGATCTCCGTTCGAGTGGTTCGCGGTCACCCGTGCCCCTGGACACCCTCACCTTCCGAGGACGTGACGCCGGGCCGGTACTGCCAGACGAATTCCAGCCACGGCGGGGCCACCCCCGTGAAGTGCGACCAACTGCCCGGTTCCGCACCCGGGTAGTCGCTTCGGACTTCAGACAGGCGCGTCAGCATGAAGCCTTCCTGGATCAGGCTGCTGACGATCCGGCCCAGTGTCTGTGTGTACTCCCTGGGTTGGCGGATGCGGTCACCGGCCAGCTTCCCGTCGTAGGCCCAGTCCTGGTCGGGATAGCTGGTCTCGGCCTCGTCGATGTAGGGCTGCTTCAGCGTGTAGCCCTCCCCGTTCCAGGAGTCGTGGGTGAGCCCGGCGAAGAACGGGTTGGCGCACATCAGGTAGTAGTGGCCGCCTTTTCCGACGACTCTCGCGACTTGGCGGAAAACGATCCGGCAGTCCGGGACGAAGGTCAGCGAGTATGGATGCCAGACCAGATCGAATGTGGAGTCGTAGAGGGCGGACAGGTCTCGCATGTCTCCTTGGATCGTGCGGATGCCGACGCTGTAGTGCTCAGCGGCCAAGCGGTCCCGCTCCAACTGTCCGGAGGAGATGTCGAGAACCGTCACGTCAGCTCCGAGCAGGGCGAAGGCCGCGGACTGCTGCCCGCCTCCTCCTGCCAGGCAGAGCACCTTTCGGCCCGCCAGGTCGCGGGGGATGCCTAGCCTGTCCAGGCCGAGATAAGCCTGAGCCTTCTCCTCGTCCAGGTCGAGCATGGGACGGGTGAACAAAGCGTCCGCCTCCGCAAGGGCTTCCCAGCGTTCCTCGTTGTAGTGGTAGACCTCGTCTCGCACAGCGGACACGCTATCTATCGTCCAGCGGCCGAGGCGAACGATTTTGATCGGGCCTTGTCCGTCCGCCGTCCCCCTTCGTCCACCCCGCTATGAGCTGTCACTTCAGGATTGTCCGTGGCCATGTAAAAGTGGCTCTGGCGCAAAGTGTGTGAAGCAATCACGGACTGTGACAGAGAGCCATTTCCGAGACTGATCGCGAGGATGTCCCGTGGTTCGTGGAACTTGAGGAGCGGCCCTGCGGTCAGGCGACGTTCTCGTTGTAGCACTCTGAATCGGCACTCTGGGGTGCGACGTGCCGTTCAAGTGCGCCACGGAGCTTGGGCAGGTGCAGGAAACCGTTGACGCGGCGGAACTGTTTGGCGGCCTCGGCCACGCCGGCCGCGCACCAGCGCAACGCCATCGGCCCGTCCTTGGCTTGCCGGACGCGGCGGCACTTGGTCTGGTAGGTCTTGCTCACGGTCCCCGTCTCCTTGCTCGGAGTGGTTTGGCGATTGCCCGAGACCTACCACCAGGTAGGCCCCGAGGCGAGGACCGCCACTTCAACTTCTACGAGCTACGGGACAACCTCGTTCTGCCTGGCGAGAAGCCGTAGCGTGTACCGATCGATTGGAGGGGTCACCTGCTCGCGCCGATCGACCATGTAGCCGGTTCATCGATGGAGCGCCGGGAGACGCCCCACCCAAGACCAATATGTGCCGGATGATGCTCGTCCAGGGTAATTTCGTCAGGTAAGCACCACTGTCGCCGAATACTCGTCTATCATTCCTGAACATGTTTCATTTTCTCACGGCGAAGTATCACCGGACGTAGATCGGCGAATCAGCGCACCGACTCCGTCAATCCTGAATATTGATGTAGGGGTCCCAGTAGTAGTAACCCTGCTTTTCGCCTTTGTGGTTGAGAATCATGAAACTGAAGTTGTAGGTGACCCTCCCCGTGTCCAAGACCTCGGACTCCCAGTAGTAGCTGTTGATTTTCTGGGTAGTGGGATTCAACGGGTCCCGACTGCTCGGCTGCGGCTCGTTGAGGACCACCGACCTTGGTACGGGAGTGCTGATCAGCCCCTGTCCGGACAGGGCGTTGAACCTGTAGAGGACGCTGGTGTACTCGGAGTTCAGAGATAGTGTCGTCTCACGCCATCTGATGATGTCCATGGGGGAGGCGTTGACCGTCAACTCGCTTCCCGGAGTGCTCCCGAGTTGGTTCTGCCGGGTGGTCATGTAGATCAAACTGCTGCTGTCGGGGATCGATGTGGGGCTGTTCGGGTCGGTGTTCTTGCCGTATTTTCCGAGAATGGTCTCCGCGTCGATGGCGATGAGGACGTTAATGAACTCCGACATACAGAAATTCTCCCTTAATGTCCGAAAAGACAGGCCGTAGTCTAGAATCCCCCAATCACGACTTGACTGTAAATCGCCCGCACTGGAGAGCTTGCCCAGCCAGTCAACCATTGTCAAGATTTGTGAATCAAGATCCTTAAGCAGGGTTCTCATTGGGGCATTCAATAAGGATGTCAAGGGTTATACTTCTTCTTTTTGGGCAACGCAAGAAATGCCGTTCCGTGGTGCCCTTAAGTGCTAGCCCTACACCGTTTGGTCTGTCGACCAATGGGAGTCATGATGAACATCGAGACTAGAATGGTGGATTGGAAGGCGATCGCGCAGACGGGCGCTGCTTTGGGTTCCACGAGCGGGGATGCCTCTCGCACGCGGGGATGGTCCGCCGGACCGCTTCCGGTCGCGCCCGAGCCGGCGGTGCTCCCCGCGCACGCGGGGACGAGCCGGCGGTGCTCCCCGCGCACGCGGGGACGATCCCGCGACCTGGACGGTTCCCGGGACACCGTCCCGTGCTCCCCGCGCACGCGGGATGTCGATACCTTCCACCATCAGGAAGAAGACCCGGTCCGTACGGCGCCGCACCAGGACAGCCACGACATCATGACCAGGAGGCTCCCGCTTGCCGGCCACGCGAGTACGCCCCCATGTCGCGCGCGTCCTGGAACGCACCCGCGCGATGCTGTTTGTTTTCGACGGCGTCATCTGCGACCTGTTCGCCGGTGTGGATACGTCGGCGATCGCCGACGACATCCGCGCGCGGCTCCCGGCCCCAAGCCCCCCGATATCACTGTTGACCAGTGTCGCTTTCCATGTGACCACCGATCCGCTGTGGATGGTGGCCTACGCCCACCACATCAGCGCCGCCCACGGCGACGAGGCGGAGGACATCCTGCGCGCGGCCGAGACAGCCGCGGTCACGACGGCTGTTCCCGCGCCCGGAGTACGCCAGGTTCTGCTGGCCTGCCAAGCCGACGGCAGAAGAGTCGCCGTGATGGGCAACCGTTACTCCGCCACTATCGAGTCCTACCTGGACCAGCACGAGCTGCGGCAGTTGGTGGGACCGGTCGTCGGGTACCGACACCACCGTCCTTCGAGTAGACCGATGGGAGCCGCCCTCGCACGCCGGGCGAGGAAGGCGCTGGCCATGAACCCCGCCGAATGTACGGTGGTTGGCGCCTCCGTCCAGACGATGATGGTCGCGGCGGACATCGGCACCCAGGCGATCGGTGTTGCCGGCTTGCGTGAAAGCCGCAAGCACATGGCTGACATCAACGGCTCGGTCGTCGTCTCGTCCCTGTCCCACTTGGCCGACGCCCTTGCCACGGTCCCCATCACTGATCTTTAATTCGTGATGTTAAGCGATCATGTGACCGCGCCGGGTTGTCGTGGTACGCCCAGAACATGCGGTACGCGCAAGGCGGCGGGCTGACCGCCGGACAACGAGCCAAGCGCGAGCAGGTACGGCTGCGCGCGGCCGAACTGTTCGCCCAGGACTACAGCGACGCCCAGGTGGCCAAGGAACTGCGGGTCAGCCGGATGTCGGTCAACCGCCGGCGCCGCGCCTGGGCCTGCGGCGCCGGCCTCCAAGGGCCCGGCCTCGCTGCCGATGCTGGATGAGGCGCGCTTCGCCCGGTTGGAGGCCGTGCTGCTGCGCGGCCCGGCCGCGCACGGCTGCAACGACCAGTACTGGACCCTGGCCCGCATCCGGAAGGTGATCGGCCGGATGTTCCACCTGAGCTACTCCCTGCCCGGGGTGTGGAAGCTGCTGCGGCGGCACGGTTGGTCATGCCAGGTTCCGGCGCGCCGGGCCATCGAGCGCGATGAGGGCGCGATCGTGGTGTGGAAGACGGAGGTGTGGCCGGCCGTGGAAAGACCGCGGCGGACCTGGATGCCTGGGTCTGCTTCGAAGACGAGTGCGGCCGCACCCTGAGAGCACCGATCGCGCGGACCTGGGCCCCGCGCGGCGCCACGCCGGTGGCGCACGTGCCGGGGCGGCGCGCGGGCCGCATCTCGGTGGCCGCACTGACCTGCTACCGGCCCGGTGAGCGTTCCCGGCTGCTGTACCGGGTGCATGTCCATCGGCGGCGCAAGGATGAAAAGGCGAGCTTCACCTGGGCCGACTACCGCGACCTGATTCTCATGGCACACCGGAAACTCGGCGCGCCGATCGTGCTGATCTGGGACAACCTGAATCGGCATACCTGCGCGGAGATGCGCCAGTTCATCGCCGAGCCGTCCTGATCTGCCCGGCTCCCGAAGATCACGCGGCGGTCCAGAACGGCGCGCTCCTTCCCTTGGCGAAGGAGGGGATGTTGGAGATCAGCAGAGAGCGACTTGAGCAGGTCTTCCCTGCGGAGTGGGTTCGCCGTCTCCGGGGTGACCTCGGCGGTGCCTGAGCAAGGTCGCCGGCTTCGGACGGTCGAGGGCTGGAGCGCTTGGCCCCTGAGGTTCGTCGTTCTCGCTCCGACTGCGCCGCCCCGGCCTTGACGCGTGCTGTCCATAGAAGATCGTCTGTGTGAGCCCGCGCTGCTGTACGGGCACGGAAAAGGCCCTCCGGGATGATCCCGGAGGGCCTTTGACCTGCTGTGCGGCCGGAGGTACTCGAAACCCCAACCTTCTGATCCGTAGGGAAGGGCAGACGCCTCGTCAGAAACGTCTCGTCCTGTTCAGGCGGTGGATGCGGGCTGGCAGCGTGTGATCGTGTAAGGCGACGTTGCTGTATGGCTCTGCTGTACAGCCCGCGCATCTCTGCAGCGCCGCATGCGGTCGCCGGGCCGTCAGTGCCTGCTCAGTCCCCGCAGCACCGGTAGCCCGGTGCCGGAGTCGAGCACGAGGCGGTCGCCGAGGGGTCGCGCCAGCGTGACGGTGATCGTAGCTGTCTTGAGGATGCCCGGGCACACCTCAACAGAGTCGGATCTTCTCTCGTCCACGTCGACCACCACCAGTCGGTTGGTCTCATAAACACGTGCCCCGTGAATGGTGTCGCAGGCGCCGTAGCCGTACCGGAGAAGCAGTTCGTTCGACTTGCCGGCGACAAGGTCGAACGCCATCACCTCTTCGACGTCCCCCCGCACCCGCTCGGGACGGGTGGTGACGGCCGAGAGGTCGACCGCCACATGGACCTTCTTCTGCTCGACTCCCTCCACGGTGAACACCCAGGCGGGCACTTGGATCGTGCCACGGCTGGTCTCCAGCGGGACCTTGCCCAGTCTGGCGCCGGTCACCCGGAGCGGGCGACATCCCTTGGCCGGGCACTCCTCTTCGATGAGGTTGGCCGGTTTGCTGAACTCCACGTACGCGCTCGCCGCTGTGATGAGCGGCACCTGCGAGACCTCGCCGTCCGGCCATCGCACGTCGGCGCGGTCCGGGGAGTCCTTGGGCAGCTTGGCGGCCAACCGCCAGGCGCCGTTGTGCGAGCTTCTGTTCACCCAGGCCGGGATCCGGCCCACATGAGCCCATCCTTGTGGGTTCAGCACTTCCAGTGCGACGAGCCCTTTGCGCCAGGCGCGGTCGTCGGCCGAGCCCTGCCAGCGCTCCGCCACCTCTCGGGCACGATCCTCGAACTCGTCAGCCGATGCGCCGTGGGGCCCGTCGGGCAAGGCCTGAGAGACCCCGCCGCAGGAGGACAGGAGCAGCATCAGGGATAGATACGCGACCATTCTTCGCATGAGACCTCCTCCGCCCCATGGTCGGCCAACGCCCGACGCCTCCGCTTGGCTTTCCAGGTTCTGACGATCTCCTCCTGGGGACGCACTCGACCAGCCCCCTCATCCGGTGGCAAGGACCGACGAAGTCGGTCCGCGACAGTCGATCGCCCCGGCCACGCACGGTAGAGATCGGAGTCGGCGATCGTCACGGCCTCAGACAGTTCACGGCGAACCCTGGTGGGCGTACCAGGCTGATCCGTAGCCAGTTCGAGATCGTCCACTGGCGTCTATGGACGTTAGAAATTCCTGTTCAGAAGGGGTATATGGCTGCGGGGATTCCACCGTTGTCCATGGTCGTCCAGAGCTGTCGTTAGCATCCGCGTCAGTAAAATCTCTCATGCTGACAGGGGCGGAAGACGGCCTCACCAATCCACCACAACGCTGACGATCTATAGGTCAGGGTACGGCCTCGCCGGGCGCCTGCTCCGCAGGTCTTCAGTCGGTGTTCGTTGGCTTGGTGATGAGACAGATGTCTAGCGGCGGACTCTTCTTAGTTAAGCGCGGCACCCATCTCGAGTGGCAAATAGTCGTCAATTCTAAACAAGTCGACCCGGGGCATCGAAAGCACACCCGTTCCACTCTTCACCAAGGAGCCTGTAGCAATGACTCGCAATTTTAAGTCATGTGCTTCGACGGCATTATGATAAGAATCTCCTTGGAGTGTCATCTTGACCGGCCTAACGCGGTCGCCGACAATTGCTTTTACTTTTACGACTCCTTCTTCGTCACCCGGGTCTCGGTCGAGAGAGCTTACAAAGCCATAGATAACGGTGTCGGCAAGTCTAATCTGGTCGCGAAGGATATGGCCGATCTCTCTGATTGCACCTGCAGATTCACGCGGGAACTCAACTTTCTCGCCGCCGGCACGAGGAGGGGCAGCCGTGAGGGCCCACTGAAAGCTGATGTTGAGATCACTTTCGTGGGGAGCAGCAACCATATCCGCAAGTGCTGAGCAGGCGTCGGCGGATAGTCCACCGATGACCGCCCGACTAAGATCTTCCTTGGGTGGTATCCGCTCTTGTTCTACGGCAAGGCTGTGAACTTCTCGCAGAACATCAGCCATCATTCCAGTGACGCGCCGAGGGAAGAAGTTAAGTTCGGACTGAACATCTATGAGCAGCTCTTGTTCGCCTTCAATTATTATTGGCTTCATTGTCCCTATAGGGCTCACAATCGGTATTATAAAGCTTCCTTCGCGAGTATGCCCCATTCCAACGAACTCCGCATATTCTCGCGCCTTTGCAGGCTGGGACCTGCCATGATGAGAGCGCCGATGGATAGCGGAGCACGCGTTAGCAATCGCAAATCTTTTAACGCCTTGCAGCAATCTGGAAGCATCCGATAAGGGCACTATAGAGCGGTCGTCATCAAACTTTAAGTCGACGACGTCATCTTCGACATATCGCAGTTCGTTCGCGACGATGTCTTCTTGATCTCCCCGTTCTCCCGCGATGTCCTCGATGAAGTTTCGTACTCTGCGAGGGTAATCCGACGCTTCGCTATTGAGCGGCACTAAGACTTCCCACGAGCCTCTTCGCCATAGCTCGGCGCGAGGAAGAGGAGTGCTCTCGATCTGCCAGGAGTTGGCCTTTAGATAAGCCCTCATTCCAGCGGGGGAGACTTGTGAAGCTAGTGAGCCGGCGCTTTTCAAAGTTCACCCCTTGCTTCGCGCATGAGCCGATCGAGTGACTTGATTGTCAGTCTGTTCTCGCGTGCCACACGTACAGCCTTAGTAGCCTTGTTCGCCGTTGGCTCGAGAGCGGACATCTTGGCGTAGTATCCACATCTACGCAGATGTATGCCTTCAGAACTGGAGAGCACCCAATCGTTCTTTGCCTCTGGAACTTCTACGACAAAGAGATATGCTGGCACATTACGCCCGGGGTCACTTAAGAGATTGTATGTGCGAGTATCGAGATCATACGATATATGGTCGCCTCTGACATCAGATTCGTTCATGCACTTCATTTGAACATCAACACGAAGTGCTCGGTCACGAATCTCTAAGTCAACTCCAAAGTGGTCAACGTGGACTACCGTCACAGCATATCCCGCAGCATAAGCCAGTGCTTCAACATAAGCGACACTGAACCATTCCTTACATGCAGAAACGTCCAAATTGCCCATGTCGGAACGTTATCGCGCCGCTCGAATAGTGTCAGGATCTGCTACACGATTGTGATCAATACTGATTTTTCATGTGAGCTTTATTCTCTATTCGGATGTCCGAAACGTTTTGACGAACATATATTCGGATCCAAGTCACAAAGTAGCCCTCTTCGTGGATTTTAGATACTCATATGCCGATCCTCTCTGGGCGCTGCACTGTTCACTTCCCATGGAGTGTCCTTTTCCCTTGAGTGTCACACGCATGGGGTTGTCGCGACGGCTGTCTACGGCCCGGATGTAGTGGAGTAGGACAAGAGAGTTGAGTCTCCACCGGCTGTGCTGGGTGATCGCCGAGGCGGGTTTTCGGGCGCTGTAGGCCGGGGGCGCGCCCGTAGTGCGAAGCGAGTACGCGGCGACAAGCTCGGCGCTGGGGATGCTGACGTGCACGGCGAGGTGCAGGCACGAAGCACTTCCTTCCCAGCCGACACAGGGTCAACTCAGGCGAGGTGGCCGTGCTACGGGGGGAAGCTCAGCCGGCGTGGCCGGCCTGGGCGAGGAAGTTGTGCCAGGCTCGCCATGCACCGATGTCGGTGAGTGGGTTGTCACCAGGGATAAACACGAGCTCACCACAGGCGTCGCGGTCGATTTTGCTCGTGCGACTCAGGATGTCGCGGCCGCTATCGTCTGGCTGGTCATCTCGTCCTTCACGTCGACACGGTAGAAGCACAACGACACAGATCCCCCACGACCCCTGAGCGGCATCTACGCCCCGAGCACTTCGTTACGAGGGAAGGGCAGACAGCTCGTCAGCGGGATCTCGCCCTGCTCAGATGGTGGTCACGGATCGGTGGAGAGCGATCCTGTAAGGCGGCGTTGCCATATCGACTGCTGTACACCACCTCTGTGGGCGCAACCGGGTGTTCAATCCTGCGGAAACAGTCCCAGCCCCAGGGCCCCGGCGTTGATTCACTCTGTCCCGGTTCGTCGGATTGATCAGATGGTGTAAACGGCGAAGGCATCGTCGTGGTTGAGGAGGTCACGGCGGGCATGGGCGCTGTTGGCGCGGTCGGCCAGCCGGGCGGTGCTGATCGCCAGGTTTCTGAAGCCGGCGAGCGCTCTGGGCGCGGTTCCCGACCTGACCTGGGAGTTGTCCTCCCGGAAGGTAACGTCGCGGACCCAGTGGAGGCGGTTTTCCACGCCCCAGTGCGCCCGTTCATAGTGGTTGAGCTGGGCGGGCCCGGCCGCTTCGGCGGGCAGGCTGGTGACGCCGTACACGATTTCCTTGCTGGTCCAGACGCCGTCCAGGTCGCCGACGTCGCGGCGCAGCCGGAAGGCTTGGCGGGCACCGGGGAACAGGGCGTCGCCTGCTTCGGCGGTACGGATGGTGCGGCGTTCGGTGCGGTCGTGCCCGTGATCGTCATCGATGGCGGTAGTCGCGCTCCAGTCGGCATCCGGGCCGGTCAACAGAGCCTGAGCGGCCGCGCGGGCCAGCGGCTGGTTA
>NZ_FOQY01000037.1 GCF_900113865.1 Streptosporangium canum
CCATCTCCTGGTTCCAGAACCCCGCCGCCCAGGTCTCGGCGCACTACGTCGTGCGCTCCTCCGACGGCGACGTCACCCAGATGGTCCGCGAGAAGGACCGGGCCTGGCACGCCCGCGACTGGAACAGCCGCTCCGTCGGCATCGAGCACGAGGGCTACGTCAACGACGCCTCCTGGTTCACCGACGCGATGTACCGCTCCTCGGCCGCGCTGACCCGCAACGTCGCCGACCGCTACGGCATCCCCAAGGACCGCACCCACATCGTCGGCCACGTCGAGGTGCCGGGCAACGACCACACCGACCCCGGCCCCAACTGGGACTGGACCAGATACATGCAGTACGTCAACGGCACCACCAGCACCTGGTCCACCATCGTCGACAACACCACGGCGGGGAGGTTCACCGCGAGCGCCAACTGGGGCACCTCCACCTACTCCGGCCAGCGCTACGGCGCCGACTACCGGTACGCCGAACCGGTGGCGGCCAGTGACACCGCCTGGTACCGGGCCGCCATCCCCGCCACGGCCACCTACCGCGTCGAGGCCTGGTATCCGGCCGTCTCCGGCTACAACACCGCCGCGCCGTACATCGTCACCACCTCCAGCGGAAACAAGACGGTCTACGTCGACCAGCGGACCGGCGGCGGCGCCTGGCGCGCCGTCGGCACCTTCACGCTGAACGCCGGGGACTACAACGTCGTCGGGGTGAGCCGGTGGACCGCCGGCACGGGACTGATCATCGCCGACGCCGTCCGCATCACACGAGTCTGACCGGCTTACGGCGGGCCCGGCGAGCACCTCTCGCCGGGCCCGCCGCAAGCGCCCCCTGACCGGCAGAGGTCCCGTACGGCATGCCGTACGGGACCCGCGGCGGATCTCAGAGGCCGGTCAGAGGGCCGAGGTGTAGGTGGTCAGGGATGGCTGGTTCACCCGGGTGGTGCCGTTGTAGCAGACGACGTTGCGGACGATCGCGACGCTGCCGCTGGTGTTCCACAGGGTCTGCAGGTTGCAGTACTCGGGGCCGGGGCCGTAGGCGGTGACCTGGACGTCGTCGGGCAGGACGCCGACCCTCGGGAAGGTCACCAGCCGCTGGCCCAGCCCGGCGGTCTGCACGGTGTTGATCCCGAGCTGGGAGTTGTAGTTGACCGCCGGCGGCACCGGCGAGTAGGGCCCGGGGTTGGCCGGGGTGTTGTCGAAGGTGTAGGCGAAGTTCTTCGGCGGGACCGCCGCCCCGGTGATCGCCCGCTCACGCTGGTAGGTCAGCGACCAGCCGGTGTTGAGCGGGACGTTCGTCGCGTTGTGGCAGCGGACCTGGACCGTCTGCGCGCCGAGGGCCGAGGCCCAGCCGCCGACCTTGCAGTGGGCGGGCTGGACCGGGTCGACCGCGGTCACCTGGATGTTCCCGGCGGGCCCCGACGAGCCCAGACCGGGCAGGGTGACCGTCCAGACCCCTCCGCCTCCGGCGACGGTGTTCACGGCCGGAGCCGAGTTGAACTGGCTGACGATGGACGCGCCGTCGTAGTGGACGTAGCCGAACGCCTGGGGGGCGGGCAGGACGCCCGTGCTCTGCTCGAAGACGATGCTGTACGGGGTGAACACCGGTCCTCCGCCGTACTTGTAGCACTGCACCACCACGACCAGGTCGGGTCCCACCGGACCCCACTTCTGGGCCTGGCACCAGTAGGCGGTCTGGGAGATCGCCGTGACGTGCACGACGCCGCCGTCGATCGCGAGCTGCGGGAACGTCACATATGTCTGCCCCACCCCGCCGGGCGCGACCGTGACGTTGAACCCGGCCCCCCAGCTCCCCGCCTGGCGGGCGGGGTCGGGGATGCCCGAGTTCAGGTTGATGTGGGCGAACCCCCATCGGTTGGGGACGGAGGCCTGGGCGCTCGCGGCGACGGTCACGAGACCGGTCGCGAGCATGAACGTCACACAGAGGATCCTGAACATCGCTTTTCGTAACCTGTGCATGTCGGCCTCGTTCCACTTGGGGGGTTCGGACGACCAGACACGCCCGCGACGCCGCACGGCAAGCAGGGCACGGCGCTGGAATGCCTGGTTCACAACTGGCTCTGAGCTCTTGATAGCTCGCTCGCCACCCCTTGAGAAGACCCAACCTTTCTTGCGGTCCTGACTGAACCAGATCTCGCGCTGTCAATATTCGGCGGCGCCGGCGCCGCGTCAGTCCAGATCCCGCAGCCGCCGCGCGACCTCCGCCTCCCGGTCCGTCATCGACCGGTCGAACGCCTCCCGCATCTCCCGCAGCCCGTTCCAGAACCCCGTGTGATCGGGCAGGCCCTCCGGCGCCGACCGGCCGAGGGTCTCGCCGACCAGTTCGCGTGTCTTGCGCTGTCCGTCCTCCTGCGCCCGCCGTACGGCCGCGCCGGTCTCCTCCGCCAGCTCCCGGCTGTCCATGCGCATGACCCGCGGATTGAAGGTGATCTTCACGAGCCGGCCGGCCGCGTCGGTGACGGCGTGGACCAGCCCTCCGGCGGCCTCGCCCTCGCCGGTGATGTCGCCCAGGCCGTCCTCCATCTGGCGCAGGACCGCCTCGTCCGGGTAACCCACCACGTGCTCCTTCGCTACTTGAACTTCCATCCGGGCGGGAAGATGACCGCCCGCAGGCCGTGCCCGCTGAACTTGGCCGCCCACTCGTCGTAGGTGGGCAGCAGCTCCCCGTCGCCGTCCAGGGCGCTGTAGGCGGGGGTGTACCCCAGCCCCGAGCCGGTCAGGCGCGCTCCCAGCTCGATGCCCCGGGTGGTCGGCATCCCCCGGAAGGGAAGCTTGGCGAGGTCGTACCCGAGGACGTACGCGCCGTTCGCGCCGACGATCTTGCCGAACTCCTCCGCGTTCTCGCTCGCCGAGCCGAGCGGCTGGCCGTGGGCGAGCTGGACACTCTTGGTGATCGCCATCGAGCCGGCCGCGTAGGCCGCGCCGTCGATGGCCATGTAGAGCAGCGTCGTCATGGCGTACTTGGGCACCGTCATCTCCATGATCCTCGCCGCGTTCAGGGCGAAGGCGGACTTCAGGTTCTTCGCCGCCCTGATCAGTGCGGCGACCCGGGCGGCGGCGACCCCGTAGAGAGCGGTGGTCATCGGCTGGAACATCACCACCCACATGATCTGCAGGATCAGGTCCTCCAGCTGGGCGAGGCCCTTGTGCGCCTCCTCCACCAGATCCGCGTAGGCCTCGCAGCCGATGGCCACGACACGGCAGTCCTTGGCGAGCAGCGGCGCGTAACCGGAGACGGCCCCCTGGTAGAGCGTGCGGAACCCCTCCACGGCCGGGCCGCTGTTGCGCTCGTTGTCCCAGACCGAGGCGGCCAGCGCGTCGGCGCGGTCGGCGATGCCCTTGTCGGCGTTCTCCCCCCTTCCGCCGTCGAGGTCGTCGGCGAGCCGGTTGAAGATCCGCGCGATCTCCCGGAGCTTGTCGGGCGGGATCTCGGGAGCCGTCACGCCGCCGTATATCCGCAGGGCCACCAGGTAGCCCATGCCGGCCCCGAAGAGCACCTTGAGCCCGAGCATCGGTGAGATCGCCATCAGGCGCCGTCCCGCTCCGCCGCCTGGCCGTCGGCCAGGTAGTCCGGCAACTTCGCCAGGTCCTCCGCCATGCCCCAGTCGAGGACCAGGACACTCCTGTGCATCGCGAGCAGGCCGTCCCTGATGTCGCCGTAGGCTTCGGCGAGGTCGTCCGTCAGGGCGAGCATCTGGTCGCGTTTGGGAGTGAACCAGCGCAGGAACTTCTGGTCGGTCTCCTCGCCGCTCGGCAGGTCGCCGAGGGCCTTCAGGGCGTCCGCCGCCCGCTTGACCGCCTCGTGGAGATCGCCGCCGACCTTGCCGAAGCCGGGTGCGGCCTGGTTCTCCAACTGGTCGTGGTCGTACGCCATGGGCTCCGACTGGCCCCGCGCGGGGGCTGGCTCCGCCACGTACCGCTCCTCACTGTGCACGGACCTCGAAGATCGCCGGCAACAAACCCTTAATATCCCCGATGGGCCTCGGAGTTCTAGAGGGGCCGTGAGATCGGTGAAGCACACCGTGGTGAGAGCCTGGAACCTGCCTGTTCCGGAAGCGCTAAATCAGGGTTAATGCGGCGTTAATACATGTCCGGCAGGTGCGGGCCCGTACCGCCTCCGGCCCTCATCCGGAGGGCCGGGAGCCTCGGCGGGAGGCGTGCTCCAGCGAGCCGGGCACGTCGGCGTCGATGGAGAAGAAACTGTAGAGATCGGTCATGCGCAGCAGCCGTTCGAAATGGCCCCGCACTCCCGCCAGCCGCAGCCATCCGCCCGCCTCGAAGGCCGAGGTCATCCCGCTGAGGAATGTCCGCAGGCCGTTGGAGTCGCAGAAGGTGACTCCCCCGACGTCGAGGACGATCCTGGCACGCTGGGCGGAGATCAGCTCGCCGATGGCCGTCCTGAGGAGAGGGCTGGAGTTGCGGTCGATGTCCCCCGTCACGGTGAGCACGGCGCAGCCCGTCTCCTCGTGATGGGTGACGCGGATGACCAGCTCTCTACTCATCGCCCTGTCTCTCCCATGCGCCGACGATTCGGCCCGCGCCGGCTGCTGTTCAGACTGATCAAGGTATACCCGTCCCGCCCGGCGGGTTGGGCGACAGTCAGGAGACATGTGCGTAACGGCCTCGGTCACCGGCCCTGGAGACGGTCTCCCCGAGATCAGCCGGCGCGCGGAAGGGGTGGCCGGGGTCCCCGCTCCCGGCCACCCCACATGCCGGCAGGACCGGCGTCTGTCGGCGGATCAGCCGAAGGCCGGCGGATCAGCCGATCACGTGCCGATGGGACCGGCACGTGCCCACGGATCAGCCGAACGGCAGCCGCACCAGGGACCGGTCGCCGGTGCCGAGGGTGGTCGTGCCGCCGCCGATGGCGTTCCAGATCTCCACCCTCACCCGGCCGCCGGACAGGTTGCCGAGCGTCCCGGAGGAGGACTGCAGGCCCGCGGCCTGGGTGTAGTGCTCCCAGCCGGCCACCGGGTCGGTGGCGAAGTAGCGGTAGGTCTCCACCCGGTCCCAGCTTCCGTCGCCGGTCAGGTCGTAGGAGACCCGGGCCTGGACGCCGTTGGCGACGGTGGTGCCCGCGTCCACGGCGAGGTCGAACGCGGTGGTCCCGCCGTTGTGGGCGGCGGTCAGGCCGGTGGCCGTGAAGACCTGCGCGTTCACGGGTGTGCCGTCGTGGTTGCCGTTGGCGGCGGCGAGCGTGACGGTGCCCGCCGCGCCCGCCGCGCCCGGCAGCCCCCCGCCCGCCTGCGGGTAGCGCGTCGCGGCGAAGGGGCCCACGGTCGGCGTGACCGTCGGGGTCGGCGTCACGGTCGGGGTCGGCTGGGGGCTCGGGTCGACCCCGCCACCGGCGTTGCCGCCGCTCCAGGTGTGGGCGCCCGAGGTGACCGTCTTGCCCGCCGGCACGTTGAGCGTGGTGCCGTTGGAGAAGGTCACCGTGATCGCGGCGCCGGTGATGTTGGAGGCCACGTAGGTCCGGGCGCCGTTCTTGCTGAACACCTTGGCCAGCGGGTGGTTGGCGGTGACGGAGGTGTCCACCGTGCCCAGCGCGGCCAGGTTCCGGATCCAGTGGAAGGTGTGCGCCTTGCTCTCCCCCTCCTCGGAGGTGAGGCCGCTGTTGGCGCGGAAGTTCGCCAGGGCGGCGTCTCCGTTGCCGAGGGCGAGGAACTCCCAGAGGATGTCCCGCCACACCGTGGGCGGCCCGCCGTTGTTCCTGGTCAGCTCGTTGTAGTTGGTGGTCACGTAGGCGGGGTTGTCGCCCAGGTAGAAGTGGCCGCCGGTGATCGGGAGCATGTTGATGCCCTGGATCATCTCCGGCTCGGCGCTGAACCAGGTGGCGTAGGCGCCGCCGTCGCCCCAGACCATGCCGACCGTGCTGTGGCCGAAGGCCGCCGGGAAGTTCTGGTCGCGCACGTCGAACCAGTACTCCTGGATCGCCGCCGCCTGTGTGGTGTAGATGTAGACGCCGGCGTCGCGGACCGCCGTGTTACCGGTGGCCTGCCCCCACTGGATCAGCGCGTTGGCGAAGTTCATGCCCTCGGACGAGGACTCCTGGTTGTTGCCCGCGCCGAACGCCCCGTGGCCCGACGCCCAGTCGTGGCCGGCGTAGATGTCGAAGTCGCGCAGGTAGGGGAAGCGCGTGTCGCCGCGGTCGTAGTTGTTGGCGTCGCGGATCAGCAGGTCGACCATGCCGCCGTACTGGCTGGTCTTCGCCCAGTTGGGGTCGTACTTGGCCAGGGTCGCGGCGGCCGCGATGTAGTAGCCGTAGTGGAAGTGATGGTCGTTGAGCTCCTGGTCGGAACCGTAGGAGGCCGGGTAGCCGATCAGCGTCCCCCAGGTGGGGTCGAGGTAGAAGACCCGGGAGGTCTTGCCCGGCGAGGCGGTGAACCAGTCGTTGAGGCGGGTGCGGATGGCGCCCAGGGCCGCGTCGCGGACCGAGGTCAGGTTGAGCTGGTCGGCGATCTCCGCGATGCGCGCGGCCCGTCCCAGCCCCTTGCCGGTCCAGTAGGTGTCGTCGCCCCGGTTGTCCATCGGGTTGCCCAGCTCGGCGTTGAGGAGGCCGGTGACCGTGGCCAGGTCGGCCCCGGCGCCGTCGCCGACGGCGGGCACCTCGGGCAGCACGCCGGTGTACTTCATGGACGTCGTGAACTGCGTCCCTGTGACGATCTTCATCTGGCCGCGCGCGGAGACGTAGGTCTGCGCGAGCGGGGTCGAGCCGGTCAGATGGTTCCACTGATGCGGGTAGAGGGCCATGACCGTGCCGGTCGCGCCGCCCTGCCGGGCCGTGGTGGTGAAGGCGTACGTCGTGCTCAGCGTGCTGCTCGCCGGGTTGTAGGAGTAGGAGACCCGGGTGCCGGTGACGTGCGCGTGCGCGTACTGGCCGTAGGTGTTCGCCAGGGCCGCGCGGTCGCCGCCCGCGGGCAGGACCGCCACCGAGAAGAAGCCCTTGCCCGCGAGGGAGGAGCTGATCGTCGTCCCGCTGACCGCCCAGGTGGCGCCGGTCGGCGCGTAGGCGACGTAGTCGTGCCCGTTGACGGTGAAACCGATGGTGGCGCCGCTGTTGGACCAGACGGACGGGGCGCCGGCCGCGGTGATCCGCGCGTCCCCGCCGGTGATCTGGAAGTAGCCGAACGGCAGGCCGTGGCCGATGGTGGCCTTCATGGTCCGGCCGCCGCCGCTCCAGTACGGCGTGACGGTCCAGTCGCTCCAGCCGTCGACCTTGACGTCGGGGGAGTTCAGCCCGGCGACGCCGACCTGGATGTCCTGGACGTAGGGGTAGTGGAACTCCCCGACCCCGGTGGCCGTCCCGCTGATCGCGGGCGTGGTGGTGTAGGAGAAGCCGAGGCCGGCGCCGGAGGTGTCGTAGGAGATCGGGTGGGCGTGCAGCGGCTCGCCGTAGGAGCAGTCGGTCTTCTTGTAGAGGATCGACGACCACCAGTCGTTGGTCGGGACGGCTCCCGCGGGAGCGTTGGCCGTCACCCACTGGCGCGGGTTGGTGGAGATGGAACCGCAGCCGGTCGGCAGCGATCGGCCGGCGGGCAGCGTGTCGGCATAGCTGCCGGCGCCGACCGTGGCCGCTTCGGCGGACCAGGCGAGACCGAAGCCGAACATGCCGGCCACCATCGCGACGGCCACGCCGGCGACGAGGGCGCGTCTGCGGGCCCACGGACGGTGGGTGAGTCGCCTTTCACGGGGGTGCGCACTGTCCGGACCCGTGGTCCGGATGAGGGGATGCATGGGGGGTGCCTCCGGGGAGAAGTCGGTGATCTGAGGCGGACCGTGCGAGAGAGCGCTCTCTGATCGCGAAAGTAACGGCCCGTGTCGCGGACGTCAACGTTTCGCGACGGTAACGGAAAGGTAAAATAAGGAAGTGCAGGCGGGAGGGCATTGCCCCACGAAATAGGCATTTCTTACACGGAGGGCGCACCCTGGAGCCGGGAAAGCGCCCCGGCGAGATCCTGGTCCGGCGCCGGGCGATAGTCGTACCCTGATGTGAGAGCGCTCTCTCTCCTAGGAGCCGTCCACTGCCGGCCGGCCGGTCCGCGACGCACCGGGACTGTCCCCGCGTCACCCCTGCCGCAGGCGCCCCACCCGGCGGGTGACACGGAGGGCCGCCCCGCCGGCATCCCGTGCCGCCGCACAATCCCGGAGGCCGGCCGAAGGCGATCCCGGAGACCCCCGCGAGACGGCGCCGGAAGCCCTGGGAGGCGACCCGGGAGGCCCCGGAAAGCACGGAAGGCGACTCCGGAGGCCGGGATAGATCACATTCGCCGCGCCCCGCACAACTGGCCGCACAGTGACAAAAACAAGGCTGGACACTCCGCGTAGTGGATTGTTTACTTTCCGTGACTATCCCAGCACCCCCTGCCCCAGGAGACAGCATGCGAAGCAAGAGGCTCACGACCATCGCCCTCGCCGCCCTCGTCGGCTGCGCGAGCCTGACCACGGTGGCCGCCGCCACGCCGGCCACGGCCGCGGCCCCGGCCGCTCCGGCGGCCGCCGACTTCACGGGCTACCAGATCGTCAAGCTGCCCAACGCCAACGTCCCCAACTTCCAGCGCCGCACGGTCCGGTGCCCCTCCGGGAAGCGGGCCATCGGCGGCGGCGCCGAGGCGCAGGGCAACGACGCGATCCTGGTCGGCTCCTTCCCCACCGATGACGGTTCCGGCTGGATCGGCCTCGGCCGCCAGAACAACTACAACGACGTCGGCATCAGCGTCTACGTGATCTGCGCCAACGTCAGCTAGCCTCCTCCGTCCCCGGCGCCGGCCAGACCTGACGAGGTCTGACCGGCGCCTTTTTGCCGCAGAACCCCCGCCTCCCCCCAAAGGAGGGCCATAATTACTTTCCGTTGCGTTCGGTAACCCGAAGTGAAGACGGGGAGGGCTCACGATTGAGGCGCCTGCGGTATCGCTTCGACAACCTCATCTCCCGGGGAGCCTGGGCGATGACCGGCCTGCTGGCCGTCGTGGCGCTGGTCATGGCGGCCCTCGGCGCGGCGGCCATCCTCACCCTCTCCCCCAGCCCTCCGGACCTGCCCTCCGCCCTGTGGGCGGGCCTGATGCGCACCATGTCGCCGTTCGCGGTGACCCGGGACACCGGCTCCCCGGTGTTCCTGGCGAGCATGCTGGTCCACGCCCTGACCGGACTCGTGATCTTCGGCACGCTCGTCGGGCTGATCGAGACCGGGCTCGACCGGAAGCTGGCCCGGCTGCGGAAAGGCCGCTCCCAGGTCATCGAACACGATCACACCGTCGTGCTCGGCTGGTCGGAGCAGGTGTTCCTGATCCTGTCGGAGCTCGCCGCCGCCAACGCCCGCCGGGGCAGGAGCCGCGTGGTGATCCTCGCCGACATGGACCGGGTCTCCATGGAGGAGGCCATCAGGGAGAGGGCGGCCCTTCCCCGTCGCATGCGCGTCGTGTGCCGCACCGGAAACCCCACCGACCCGGTGGACGTGGCCATCGTCAGCCCCGAGCGGGCACACGCGGTCATCGTGCTCGGGTCCGAGGACGGAGACTCCGACGCCAGGACCGTCAAGACCCTCCTGGCCCTCGACGCCGCGGGGGTGCGGCCGGAGGTCCAGCTGGTGGCGGGCGTCCGCGACCCGCGCAACCTCGCGGCGGCCCGCCTCGCGGGCGGAGCGAACACGCAGGTCGTCGACGTCGACGAGATCGCCGCACGGATCATGGTGCAGACCTGCCTGCACGCCGGTCTCTCCGCTGTCTACAGCGACCTTCTCAGCTTCGAGGGGGAGGAGATCTACTTCTGCCCGCCCGGCGAGCTGGCCGGCAGCAGTTTCGGCGACGCCCTCACGGCCCTGGAGAACTGCTCTCTCATCGGCCTGGAACAGGACGGAAAGGCCGTCCTCAACCCCGCCGGGGAGACGCCGATCGGCGCGGGCGACCGGCTCGTCGTCATCGCGGACGACCACGGCACCACGCCGCTCCCCACGTCCGCCGGAGTGGACCGGGACGCGATCGCCGCCACCGGCCGGGACGGACCCGCGACGCGCCGCGTCCTGGTCCTCGGCTGGAACGACTGCGGAGCCGCGATCGTCACGGAGTTCGACCGATACATCCCACCGGGCTCGCAGGTGACCGTGGTGGCCGACGACCCCCGGGTGACGTCGCAGGTGAGCAGCCTGTCGGCCCGGCTCGGGAACCTGGCCCTGAGCTACGCGACCGAGGACGTCACGCGGCGCGACACCCTCGACGCGCTGGGCCTGGGATCCTACGACCATGTCCTGATCCTGGCCGACGACCGGGTCGACGCCCAGGTCGCCGACTCGCGCACGCTCCTCACCCTTCTTCACGTCAGGGACATGCGCGGGGACAACGGATGGCGGCACAGCCTGGTGACGGAGATCGCCAGGGACTGCGACAGGCGGCTCGTCGAGGTCACCGAGGTCGACGACTTCATCGTCAGCTCCAAGATCACCAGCCTGCTGATGATCCAGATCGCCGAGAACCCCCGCCGCTACGGGCTGTTCGCCGATCTCTTCGACGCCGGAGGCCAGGAGATCTACATCCGGCCCGCCGAGGACTACGTACGGCTGTCGGCCCCGGTCAACTACGCGACCGTGGTGGCGGCGGCACGCGCGTACGACGAGGTGGCGATCGGCTATCGTGCCGCCGGCGCGGCCACCGGCGGCGTCGGAGGCGGCATCGTCCTGAACCCGCCGAAGAGCACCGACCTCACGTTCCGCCCCGGCGACGCGGTGATCGTGCTCGCCGACGGCGCCCTCCGCCCCGGACCGGGAGCCCATCCGGCGGGGGCACGCCGGGTCGAGCACGCCTGAGCCGTCACACCGGCCCGGACGCTCCGCCCTTCCCGCCCGCCGACGGAACCGGCCGTGCCGGGGCGCCGCGCG
This sequence comes from Streptosporangium canum, assembly GCF_900113865.1. Taxonomy (GTDB): domain Bacteria; phylum Actinomycetota; class Actinomycetes; order Streptosporangiales; family Streptosporangiaceae; genus Streptosporangium; species Streptosporangium canum. Next base: position 10,882 of record NZ_FOQY01000037.1, read on the forward strand.
GCCCCGAGGCCGGGGTCAGGTCGTGGCAAGGGTGGCGGGGTCGACCTGATGGGCGGCGCAGAGGGCCCAGCGCATCCGGGTCGCGTACGCCTCGGGATGGTCCCCGGCCTCCTGCGCGACACAGCCCGCGCAGAACGCGAGATCCTCGTGACAGGCGCGGAGCACGTCTGCGATGACCGTACGCACCTGATCCGGCGAGGGATTGTCGGATACCTGCAGCGCGGAGGCGAAGAGAACCTGTGCCAGTTCGGACACGCTCATCGTTGTCGGCATCGTGCGCCTCTCTCCCCGGGGTGCGCGAGTTCCGTGGAACCTCCGCAGCACCCGGTTGATCGTTCACCTCGTGTTCACATCTCCATCGTCTCTCCTGACACTGATATTTCCGGCTAATCGGACTTCATGCACGTCGCGGGGCGTTCCGCAGGCGGGCATCTCACCGGCCGGTCATAGTGATCACCAGCCGACCTCGGTCGCCGTCGGCGAGCGGCGAGTCACGGGCATGCGGTTCCGCGGCTGTGGACGGACAGGATGATCTGCTGGTGGGCGGTCACCGCAGTGCGGTCTCGCGGTCAGCGGAAACGCTGCTAGGTGGCCGTGATGCGGAGACGGTCACGGCCGTGAGTGCCGGCTGGGGTCATCAGCTGCGCCATCTCCTGACATTGGTTCCTCGCTGTCAGGCTTGGCGGGCGCGGGACGCGAGGCGATCGGCGAGCGCGATGACGAGGTTGCGCAGTTCATCGGGGCGCTCGATGACGAACGGCCGGTCGAGTGAGGCGAGTGCCGGAGGCAACCAGTCGAGCCGCTCCGCCCGTAGCTCGACGCGCAGCCAGCGCTCGGTCGCCGGGTCCTTGCCTGCCGTGGGCTCGTGCTCCTCCAAGCTCGCGACGCCGGCGGGAAGGTGGGCACGGATCTGCTCAACCGTCCCGTGGATCCGCAAGGTCACCTCATGCCGGTACTCAGCCGTGGCGAACCCTGACAACACGCGCTGTGCCGGACCGGGCCCCACGGATGCCTCGAATGAGCCGGGCAGGGTCCTCGCGTCTGCGATGCGATCGAGCCGGAAGGTCCGGTCCTCACCGATCCCAGCATCCGTGCCCGTGACGTACCACCGGCCCGAATGGGCGACGATTCCGTACGCGTGCAGCGTGCGTTCGCTGCGCCGGCCGTCGCGGCCGGTGTATCTGATCGAGACCGGTCGGCGGTGACGCACCGCATCGGCGATGGTGAGCAGGATCCCTGCGTCCGGGGTGGCGAACTCACCAGGCTGATCCGTGAAGGCGAGAGATTCCAGGAGCGTGTCGAGCCGGCGGGCGACGTGCCTGGGCAGCACCCGCCGGATCTTGGCCGATGCCGTCTCGCTCGCCGTGTGACCCGCGGTCATCAACCCTGCTCGGCGGCCGGCGACCAAGCCGAGCAGCACGGCCATCGCCTCGTCGTCACTGAGCATGAGCGGAGGCAAACGGTACCCGGGGGCAAGCCGGTACCCGCCGTAGCGTCCGCGCACCGACTCCACGGGCACGTCAAGGTCGATCAGCTGGTCCACATACCGTCGCACGGTGCGCCCATCGACGCCGAGCCGGTCGGCGAGCTCGGCCACCGTCCGAGTGCCGCCCGACTGCAGCAGCTCCAGGAGTGTCAGCACGCGGCCGGTGGGTCCAGGCATGTTCACAGCCTACGCAAATACAGGACTGATTCTGTCCACTATCTCTCCTAGCCTACGGAGTGCAGCGACTTCATCAACCCAGGAGATCACCATGGACTTCGTCTCGATCCGCATCATCACCAGCGACGTCGCGCGCCTCGTCGAGTTCTACGAGCGAGCCACAGGGGTGCGGGCCACGTGGGCCACCGAGGACTTCGCCGAACTCAAGACCTCCAGCGCCACCCTCGCGATCGCCGGCACCCGCACCGTCCCGCTGTTCGCCCCGGGCTCTGCCCGCCCAGCGGACAACCACAGCGTGATCACCGAGTTCCGCGTCGACGACGTGGACCGCGTTCACCAGAACCTGATCGGCTCCGTCACCGACTTCGTCACCGAGCCCACCACGATGCCCTGGGGCAACCGGTCGCTGCTGTTCCGCGACCCCGACGGCAACCTCGTCAACTTCTTCACCCCGGTCACCCCGGCGGCCATCGAGAAGTTCGCACGTTGACACCACGCACAGCCGACCATGCGGGAGCGCCGAGATCCCAGGGCTCCCGATGAACGCGTCCGCCGACCAGTGCTTCTTCATGTCCCCTTACAGCGGCCGACGCCACAAGCACCTGGAGACGGAAAAAGCCCAGGTCGACCATGTCGACCTGGGCTTTTCACCGGTGCGCCGCCAGGGACTCGAACCCCGGACCCGCTGATTAAGAGTCAGCTGCTCTAACCAACTGAGCTAGCGGCGCCTGACCACGACAAGAGTACCGGACGCGGATCTGTAATCCGTACATGAGACGACATGTGCCGATCACGGCTCATCAGCGGCGGCCACCGTCTGGGCCGTCTCCTCGCCGTCCTCACCCCGGGGGCGGAGGCGCCAGACCGCCCCTCGACGCTCCGGAGATGATCGCCCGCGTCAGCCCGGCTGTCCGACCGGCCCTCCCGCCGCTGTCCCGAGGCCGGATTCCGGGCCGGTACGGCTCCGCCGGACGTCTCCGGGCGGATCCCATGATTGCCCTTGGCAGGGGACAAACTACGGCTTTGATGGCGCAGAGCTCAGCGTGGCCCGTTTATCCCTCTTATCTCGGGTACGAGAGTCGAGCCCGGAGAATCAACCGAAAGGGAGATACGCACTATGTCTGAGCTCTGGACCTATCGAGCCGATGTCTATGACGTCAACAAGAGCCTCGACATTGCGGGCTACCACGTAGAGGCCACCGACGGAAAGATCGGTTCCGTCGACGAGGCGACCTACGACGTCGGCGAGAGCTACATCGTCGTCGACACCGGCCCGTGGATCTTCGGTAAGAAGGTCCTGCTTCCGGCGAGCACGGTGACCCGGATCGACCCGCAGGAGCGCAAGATCTACGTCGCACGCACCAAGGACGAGATCAAGCACGCTCCGGAGTTCGACGAGGCGACCTTCAAGGAGCCCACCTACCGCGACACCGTCGGTGAGTACTACGGCCGCTTCCCCTTCGGGGCCGGCCCTGGCGGGACTTACTGACCCGGCAAGGTGAACAGGAGGGGCCCCGCCGCGAGGCGGGGCCCCTCCTGTGTTCTGTGCGCCCTGCGGCGGGGCAGGGGTTCAGAGCCAGGGCCAGGACGGGGCAGGTCGGGGCAGGGGCAGGGGCAGGGGCAGGGGCAGGACAGAACAGGTCAGGTCAGGTCAGGTCAGGGCCAGGACGGGTCGCCGGTCGGATCGGGGGCGCCGGGGATCACCCCCAACCGCTCCAGCAGGGTCAGGAAGGTGAACGCGTACGGCGAGACCCGCGCGACCGCCGCGACCCGGTCCCAGTCGACCTGCTCGCGCAGCGCCCGCACCTGGGGCAGCAGCGAGCCGTAGTCGCAGCTGTGCTCCGAGAGCGGCAGCAGCCACGAGATGACCAGGTCGGTGGCCTCCAGGACGGGCAGGATCACCGCCGACGCCTTCATCGGCTCGGCCCGCTCCAGCAGCGCCGGGGTGACGGGATGGTCGCAGATCGAGAAGATCAGGTCCACCAGCCTCCCCTCGTCATATGCCTTGACCAGCCAGTCCTCCGGCGGCTTGGCCGTCTCGAAGCCCAGTTCACGCAGTGCTTTCAGAGCGGCCGGCACGTCCTCCTGGGGGAGCACGAAATCCACGTCGTGCAGCGAGGGGGCCGCCCCGCGCGCGTACGCCGCGCAGCCTCCGGCGAGGGCGAACCTGACGTCCGCGTCCTTCAGGCCGCTGCTCGCCCGCTTCAGTGTTTCCAGGATCGCGTCGGTTACCTCGTGGCTGTGGCTTCCCATGCCTCCCCGCTTACCCTGTAGATCCCCAGGTAGGCATGGCAAACCTTGACTCGGGTAAATGCCCTGCATGAATCAGCCGGAACAGGTACAAAACGAGGGGCGAGAGCCCGATGGGAGTCGCAGTGAAGAGGAACCGGAGCCGGGTGAGAGCCACAAGGAACGGGTGGACCGGGAGCTCGGCGAGCTCATGCAGGGGCTGCGGGTCGCCGTCACCGGCGTCCAGGTCCTGTTCGCCTTCCTGCTGACGCTGCCGTTCGCGGCGGGCTTCCACAAGGTCGACACCCTCGGCCGCTGGCTGTTCTTCATCGCGCTGCTGAGCGCCGCGCTGGCCTCCATCTGCTTCATCACCCCCGCCGCCCAGCACCGCCTGCTGTTCCGGACCGGGCTGAAGGAGAAGATGCTGCACCGCGCCAACGAGCTCGGCATCGCCGGTGCCGTCGGGCTTGCGATCGCGATGACCAGCTCGGTGGCGCTCGTCGCGGAGACGGTCATCAACGCGTGGCCGGCCGCGCTGTTCGGCGGCGTGATCGCGCTGGCCAGCGGCTGGCTCTGGATTCTGCAACCGATTGTCGATCTGTACCGAACCAAGGATGTTAAGTCGTGAATTGTGAGGGCAGTGGCTTCTTATGGCTACTTTGCTCTGGATCATCGCAGTCGTTCTCGTCGTCGCCGGGATCTACGTCATCCTGGCCCGTCGCGATCTCCTCTGGGGGATCGTCCTCATCGTCCTCGGCTTCCTCGTCGGTCCCGGAGGTGTGAGCATCTTCAATGTGTGACGCGGGCTGATGGCTCGCGAAAGTTCCCGTCAGAATCCACATCGAACTTCAAGTCGCCCCGAATTACCACCAGAAGCCTCAGCGGGCCGGGTTCTCGCCCGGCCCGCTTCTTCATGCCTTCACGGAAGTTCTGCACAGCCCGCTTCATGGCTCATCGCTCATGACTTCGCGCCTTCGTGGAAGGCTTCACAGCCCACTCCACGGCTTCACGGCTTCACGGCTTCACGGCTTCACGGCTTCACGGCTTCACGGCTTCACGGCTTCACGCGTTGACGATTTCATACGTTGACGGCTTTCACCCGTCGACGGTTCCACGTCCGTGCGCCTTGATCGGCCTCATACGCAAACCGGCCCCGGCGCCGATGCCGGCACCGGGGCGATCCGGGACTACAGGCAGTAAACCCCGTACGCCCGTCCCAGCACCGGCAGCGCCACGTTGCGCACCCGGATGCCTCCGGGGGTCACGCCCTTCTCGGTCCCCGCGTGCGCGTGACCGTGGACGATCAGGTCGGCGCCCTCCGCGTCCACCGCCTCGGCCAGCAGGTAGCTGCCGAGGAAGGGGTAGATCTCCAGCGGCTCCCCGTGAAGGGTGTCCTTGACCGGGGAGTAGTGCGACAGCACGACCCTCCGATCGGCCTGCAGTTCCTTGAGCGCCACCCGCCAGCGCTCCGCGATCCGTTTGGTGTGCCCGACGAACGCCTTGATCTCGGGCTCGCCGAAATCGCTGGCGCACTTGCCCGCGTATCCCCCGCCGAAGCCCTTGCCGCCGACCACGCCGAGCCGTACTCCGTCGATGTCGAGCACGGTCGCGTCGTCGTGCAGGACGGTGATGCCGGCCTCGGACAGCATGAACGCGATCTCGGCGGGCAGGTCGGAGTGGTGGTCGTGGTTGCCGAGCACGGCGACCACGGGGATCGGCAGGTCGCGGAACTCGTCCGCCACCACGCGCGCCTCCTCCAGCGTGCCGTGCCGGGTCAGGTCTCCGGCGAGCAGCAGCACGTCGGCGTGCTCCTCGATGTCGTCCAGCCGCTCGCGGTAGCGCCCCCTGAGACTCTCGTCCAGGTGCACGTCTCCGACCGCCGCGATCCGCAGTTCTCTCACAGCTTCTCCTCCTCTCCCGGGCCCCTGACCTCCATGACAGTGATCTCGTTGCGGACCGTCAGACCGGGGGCCGCCTCGCCCGCCACGTCGGCGATCAGCGCACGACGCTCGTCACCGGTCACCTGGCCGCGCAGGAAGAGTTGCTCGCCCCGGACGTCCACCCGGATGCCGAGCTCATGGGTTCTCTCGTCCTCGGCCAGCGCGCGCTGCACGCGCGCGGCGACGTATTGCGGAGCCTCCATCGTTGAACTCCTCTCGTTCAAAACGATCGCGTTCCCGAGAAACCCAAGGTCAAACGCGTTTAAAACGCTCTTGGGGGGAAGGAGAGTCAATTGGATGCCTAAGACGCAGGCACGTTGCTTTCACATGTCACGACATGGAGCCGTGCCCATGAAGATCGCGATGGTGTCCGAACACGCCAGCCCTCTGGCGACCGTCGGCGGTGCCGACGCCGGAGGACAGAACGTCCATGTCGCCTCCCTCTCCCGCGCCCTCGCCGCGCGGGGGCACGATGTGACCGTCTACACCCGCAGGGAGGCCGCCTCCCAGCCGGAAGAGGTCGACTTCGCCCCCGGGGTCACCGTGGTCCATGTCCCGGCCGGACCCGCCGTGGTCATGGCCAAGGACGACCTGCTCCCCTGGATGCCGGACTTCAGCCGGTGGCTCGCCCAGCGCTGGCATGCCGGGCCGCCCGACCTGGCGCACAGCCACTTCTGGATGAGCGGCCTGGCCACGCTGGCCGCCGCCCGGGACACCGCGGTGCCCACCGTGCACACCTTCCACGCGCTCGGCGCCGTGAAGCGGCGGCATCAGGGGAAGGCCGACACCAGCCCGCGCGAGCGCATCGAGACCGAGGCGCTCCTCGCCCGCCAGACGGACGCGGTGATCGCGACCTGCGCCGACGAGGTGGCCGAGCTGAGCCGGATGCGGATGCCGGGCAACTCCATGAGCATCGTCCCCTGCGGCGTGGACCTGAACGCCTTCACCCCGACCGGCCCGAAGATGGACCTCGGCCTCGGGCCGATCCTGCTCGCCATCGGCCGGGCGGTCCCGCGCAAGGGCGTGGAGACCACGATCCGGGCACTGCGCCACGTGCCGGACGCCACGCTCGTGGTCGCGGGCGGCGCTCCCGGCGAGCCGGAGCCCGCCCGCCTGGCGAGGATCGCCGAGATGTGCGGCGTGGCACACCGTGTCCGATTCCTCGGCAAGGTAGACCGTGACGACGTCCCGGCGCTGATGCGCGCGGCGGACGTCGTGGTCAGCGTGCCCTGGTACGAGCCGTTCGGCATCGTGCCGCTGGAGGCCATGGCCTGCGGCGTGCCGGTGGTCGCCTCGGCCGTGGGCGGCCATCTGGACACGGTCGTCCCCGGCGTCACCGGCCTGCTGGTCCCGCCGCGCAGGCCGGCGGCTCTCGGCCGCGCCCTGCGCGGGCTGCTCGCAGACCCGTTCCTGCTCACGGCGTACGGCATCGCCGCCGCCGACCGGGCGAGGTCCCGCTACGACTGGGGCCGGGTCGCCGCCCAGACCGTCGCCGTCTACACCGACGTGCTCACCTCTCTCGGCCGGTCGCCCGGCATGACCGGCGCTCTCCCGGGTACGGGGGCCGCCTGAGCCGGAGGAGGAACAGCGATGCAGAACAAGGTCGTGGTGGTGACCGGGGCCAGCGGCGGGGTGGGCCGGGCGGTGGTCCGGCGACTGGCCGCTCGCGGCGCCACCGTGGCGCTGATCGCCCGGGGTACGACCGGTCTGGGCTCCGCCGCGGTGGAGGCCGGCGCGGCGGGCGGCACCGGCCTGGTCTACGAGGCCGACGTGTCCGACTACCAGCAGGTCAGAGAGGCCGCGGAACAGATCGAGCGGGACGTCGGGCCGATCGACGTCTGGATCAACGTGGCCTTCTCCTCGGTCTTCGCCCCCTTCTCGGAGATCACGCCGGAGGAGTTCGAGCGGGCCACCCAGGTCACCTACCTGGGCTACGTCTGGGGGACGCGGGTGGCGCTGGATCTGATGCGTCCCCGCGACCGGGGGACGATCGTGCAGGCCGGATCGGCGCTGGCCTACCGGGGCATCCCGCTGCAGGCGGCCTACTGCGGGGCCAAGCACGCGATCAAGGGGTTCACCGAGTCGGTCAGGACCGAGCTGCTGGGCGAGCGGAGCGGGATCAAGATCACCATGGTGCAGCTCCCCGCGCTGAACACTCCGCAGTTCTCCTGGGTGCTGTCCAAGCTGGGCCGTCATCCCCAGCCGGTTGCGCCGATCTACGATCCCGAGGTGGCCGCGCGGGCGCTGGTGTTCGCGGCCGAGCATCCCGAGCGGCGTGAATACTGGGTGGGCGGTTCGACGGTCGCCACCCTGCTCGCGCAGCGGATCGCCCCCGGGCTGCTCGACCGCTGTCTCGCCCGCTCCGGCCAGGAGAGCCAGCAGACGAAGGCCCAGGCTCCCACCGGCGTGGCCAACCTGTGGAAGCCCGCCGACGAGGACGACGACTACGGCGCCCACGGCACCTTCGACCGCCGTTCCCACGCTCACAGCGCGCAGGCGTGGCTCTCCCGCCACCGCCGCCTGGCGGCCCTCACCCTGGCCGGCGGGGCCGTCGCCGCCGTGCTCGCCGGCCGGGGAAGGTCCTGACGGGCCCGGCGCACCCCGGACGCTTCGGAGGCCCCGGACGCGCGCAACCCCCGCCCCTTCGGAGGGGCGGGGGTTGCGCGCGTGAGATCACTTGCCGGTGGCTCGGTGAATGCTCCGCGCCGCGGACCTGTCGATCGCGGCCTTGACCACTCCGAAGATCGCGCCCTGGATGGCCGACGCGACCAGGATCTCTCGCCAGCCGTACTCATCGGACGTCGCCTGGGGCGCGTCGTCCTTGCCCGACGCGAACTTCCAGACCTGCTTGAAGATGGCACCGGCGATGGCGCCGCCGATCATTCCGCTCACGGCGCTCGTCCCTCGGGATACGACCCTGCTCAACGTCCCGTCCTCCGTTCACACTCGGTGAAAGACCCCACCTACCCCGGACGGCCGGGCGCTAACAGATGCGCCCAGGTCGGATCGGGCAGGTGAGGCCCTTGGAAACCTCGGCTCTCGCAGTGGAGAGTGACCGGATCACACGACCGGAGGGTCGGTGTAGCCGCGCTCCTCGTACACGCGACGGTGGGTCACCGGGTCCTCGACCACCGTGGTGGTAGTGGTGGGTGCCACGGCCCGCCGGGCGACGCTGATCCGGTAGATCGCGAACAGCAACCACGCGAGACCGCCGAGCATCAGGATGACGCCGACGACGTTGATGTCGAACCCGGCGATGTCGAACTCGACCGCCCAGGTGAAGATGGCGCCGAGCATGATGAGGATGATGCCGCCTGCGATGGTCATGGGATTCCCTCCTTCGAGCCAACGCCTCATCACCTATCCCCCACACGGATCTCAAACGTCGCGCCGTGGAGGCCGGGGCCGGGGTGACCGTCCGGCCGTCGTCACAAGCCCGGCGGGAGCGGGGAAAGCCGATGGTGAGGACGGCCGAAAGTCACTGCTGGGCGGGCAGCACCGCCCCCTTGTACTTGTCCTCGATGAACTTCTTGACCTCGGGGCCCTGAAGGACCTCGGCGAGCTTCTTGACGCGGGGATCGTCCACCTTGGCCGGCACGGTCACCAGGCCGTTGGCGTAGGGGTTGCCCTCGCCCTTCTCCAGGATCAGCGAGTCGGTCGCGGGCTGGAGGTCGGCCTCCAGGGCGTAGTTGCCGTTGATGATCGCGGCGTCCACGTCCTCCAGGGAGCGGGGAAGCTGGGCGGCCTCCAGGGGCTTGAACTGCAGGCCCTTGGGGTTGCCGGCCACGTCGCGCTCGGTGGCCTTGACGCCGACGCCCTCCTTGAGGGTGATCACGCCGTTGTCGGCGAGGAGCTTGAGCGAGCGGCCCAGGTTGCTCGTGTCGTTCGGCAGGGCCACCGAGGCGCCCTGCGCGAGCTCGGTGACGTTCTTGATCTTCTTGGAGTAGAGGCCGAGCGGCTCGATGTGGACCGGGGCGACCCAGCTCAGCTTGATGTCCTTGCCCTTGGAGAACTCCTCCAGGTACGGGATGTGCTGGAAGTAGTTGGCGTCCAGGTTGCCCTCGTCGAGCTGGGTGTTGGGCTGGACGTAGTCGGTGAACTCGACGATCTCCAGGTTCAGCCCTGCCTTGGCGGCGAGGTTGTCCTTGACGTATTTGAGCACCTCGCCGTGGGGCACGGGGTTCACCCCGACCTTGAGCGGGGCGTCGGCCTTGGGTGCGGCGGCGGGCTCGGCCGTGTCGGTCGAGGCTCCGCCGCACGCGGCGAGGCTTCCGGCCAGGATCAAACCGGCCACGACCCCGAACAACTTGCGCATGACTCTCCCCTATTTCCCTTACATTAGGTAGGAAATATTGCATACGGGAGAGCGTGCGAACAAATCGATCAACGGCCCTGAGACCCGGTCACTGGTCCAACAGCGCCAGCATCTGCTTGATCTGCGCGGAACGCGAGGCGTCGACCCGCTCCGCCATCGCTTTGACCTCGGCGTTCAGGCCGGTGGCCACCTCCATCCTGGCCAGTTGGATGGCGTCGTCCTGCTGGGCGATCATCATGTTGAGGAACTTCTTCTCGAAGTCCGCCGGAGCGGCGTCGGCGACCGCGGCGATCTCCTCCTCGCCCACCCCCGGCATGCCTCCGTGGGCGGCGTGCTCGTCGGCCCTGGCGGTGGCGGGCCGGCGCCAGCCGATCAGCCGTTCGGACATCGACGCGGCCTCCGTCTCCTGGGTCGTGGCGATCGCCGCCGCCAGCGTCCTGACCTCCTCGCGGGCGGCCCGGTCCGGCGCCAGCCGTGCCAGCCGCACGCCCTGGCCGTTGTGGGCCATCATCATCTGGAGGAACATCACGTCGGCCGGGTTGTAGTCCCTGCCGGGGACGGCCGTCCCGCCCGAGGCTCGCGCGGGGCCGTGCGCCGCGTGGCCGCCGCTCTTGAGCCCCTCGCCGCCCTTGAGCTCCTGGATGCTGTGGGCACCGCAGCCGGTGAGAAGGAAGACGGCCAGGACGATCGGGCCCGCGCGCTTCACCATGGACTCCTCTCGGGGGTGGGGCCGGGGCGGCCGTGACCGCCCCGGCTCCGCTGGATCAGACGCGCTGCCACAGGGAGGGGACGTTCGGCGGCTCCCAGCCCGGCAGCGCGGTGTGCGGCTGCAGGCACTGGTAGGTCAGGCCACCGTAGGTCACCCGCGTGCCCGCCGGGTAGGCGGTGCCCGCGCTCCAGGTGCCGCCCGGCTGGGTGGCCGTCGGCGTCGGGGTCGGGGTGGGCGTGGGCGTCGGAGTCACAGTCGGCGTGGGCGTCGGCGTCGGCGTGGTGCCGCCGCCGAAGTCCACGTCGGAGCAGGTGTAGAAGGCCTCGGTGCTGCCCACCACGCGCTGCCAGATCGAGTAGATGAGCTGGCGGCCGCTGCGCTGCGGGAGGTTGATCGTCCAGTTGGTGAACGTGCTGGGGTTCTGGTTGTTGAACGTCTTGATCGGCTCCAGGTCCGACCAGCGCAGCGGCTGGGACGGGTTCCAGCTCTGCTTGGTGATGTAGAACTCGAAGTTGCTGTTCGCGTGGGGCGCGGTCGCGTGGTAGGTGATCGTCAGCGGCCCCGGGGAAACCTGCGTGGCGGGCCAGTCGGTCCGGGCGAGGTCGAGCCCGCGATACTTGTCACGTCCGGCGCTGCACAGCTTGCCGTCCGGGATGATCGCACGGTGGTTGCCGCCCGCCTCCAGGCGGGAGACCTCGTGCCAGTCGTAGAACGCCTGGGTGCCACCGGCCGCGACGGCCGCCTTGCACGCCTCCGACTTGGGGGTCTCCGGACCCTCCGTCTTGCAGACGTAGGCGCGGCTGGGTGGGTTCGACATGGATCCGTGGGCGACCGCCGGAGCGGACGGCAACAGGGCGAGCAGAGATCCAACGGTGAGTGCGGCGGCCGCGGTGGCCGCCTTGTGTCGCAGGTGCACGTGGACTCCTCCTACAGGGGGATGGAGGTGGGACATGTCCAACGGCCGACGGATAGCACGTTATTAACAAGAAACCTTACTAAAAATTAGGCCCTCGGCGCCATGGGTTCCGGCGCATCCGAAGAAGGATTCCCAGGTTCGCGGCCGCGACCCCACCGCGCCCCGGCATCCGCTCCCCCTTCGCCGACCGTCACCGTCGCCGGGAAGACCGCGACGGCGAGGTCGTACGGCGGACAGCGGGCGGCAACAGGCAGGCGGGCGGACAGACAGGCGGGCGGGCAGGCAGGCGGGCGGGCAGGCAGGCGGCAGACACGGGCGGCAGGCGGCTCCCGTCGGGCACCGACGGGAGCGGCGCCCGGCGGCACCGGTCCCGCCGGGCTCACCTCCGGCCCCACTCCCCCCGGTGAGGCCCGATCTCCCGTTGTGAGGTCAGTAGAGCGCGTAGCACTCGACTTCGGACCGGCGCTCCGTCAGCCCCGCCATCACCGAGTGCTGGACGCACGCGGCCTCCCGCTTGCTGAGCATCAGGTTTCCGCAGACCGTGACCCCGGAATACGTCCGGCAGTCCAGGCTGGAGTTCTCCGCCCCGATCCGGTAGTCGTTCTCGACCGCCGACCGGCACTGGCTGCGCAACTGCTCCGTGTCGGCGTACCGGCACTGGTTCATCAGAACCCGGTACTGGTCCCGGCCCACCGGCGTGCCATCGTCCAGCGCCCGCGCCTGCGCCGACGTCCCCGTGGCGACGATTCCAGAAGTGACGACGATGAACAGCGCCGCCGCATACATGAGTCTTCTCACGATGGCTCCCCCCGCCATACGGTCCTCAAATCGGACTTTACAGGGGAAACGTCACTTGTTGTGTGCGTGTCGACACTGTTCTCCTGATCGAATCTCCTGATCGAGCGTCAAGATGATCTAAAGTTCACCACGCTCACGGTCGATTCTCCCGCCCGGCACCGGCCTTCCCGCCGACGGCGCCCTCTCCCCGGCGCCGAGCCGGCACATCCTGCCCGGATGCGGACCTTCGACCGGCGGCACGCCCTCCCCCGGGGTCGCCTTCCTCGGCGCGACCCTTCAGCCGACGGTGAGAACGACCTTGCCGCGGCCGTGGCCGGCCTCGACCTCGCGGTGGGCGTCGGCGGCCTGGTCCAGCGGGTAGGTCCGGCGGACGTGGAAGGTGAGCGCGCCGTCGGAGTAGAGCTCGGCGAGCTCGGCGAGGCGGGAGGCCAGCCGCACCCCCCGGGTCACCTGGACGCCCAGTTCCTCCGCCTTGTCGTGCTCGACCAGCGTGACGATGCGGTCGCCCTTCACCAGCCGCAGCGAGACGTCGAGCGCCTCGCCTCCCGCGCCGTCCAGGACCATGTCCACCCCACCGGGAGCGAGGGCCCGCACCCGCTCCAGCAGGCCCTCGCCGTACGCGACCGGGATCGCGCCGAGCGAGCGCAGGTAGTCGTGGTTCTCCTCGCGCGCGGTGCCGATGACCGTGGCCCCCCAGAGCCGGGCGAGCTGCACCGCGGCGGTGCCGACCGAGCCGGCGGCGGCGTGGACCAGGACCGTGTCGCCCTCCCCCACCCCGAGCTGCCGCAGGGCGATGTGGGCGGTCTGGGTGCCGGCGGTGAAGCCGCCCGCCACCTCCCAGGGCATGTTCGCGGGCTTGGCCGTGACGTTCTCGGCCGGGACCACGATGTATTCGGCGTAGGAGTTCAGCAGGTTGAAGCCCAGCACCTCGTCGCCCACAGAGACCCCGCGCACCCCCTCACCCACCTGGTCGACGACCCCGGCGAACTCGTTGCCGGGGATCCGGGGCAGGTCCCCGCTCACCCCGGCCGGCATCCACCCCTGGCGCACGGCCACGTCGAACGGCTGCACGCCCGCCGTCCTGACCCGCACCCGCACCTGCCCCTCCGCTGCCTCGGGCGTCTCGATCTCCATGGCCCGCAGCACCTCGGGCCCGCCGAACTCGGAAAAAGCAGCGGCCTTCATCGGAAACTCCTTCGCTCGTGTCTGCCGGACCCACTCTGCAACCTCAACCATGATTGAGGTCAACCGGCCAGGCTGCCACGTGCCGTCCGGCTCCTGCCGCGTGTGCCATGGGGCGGAGCCGAAGCCGGGACAGAAGGCCGCCAGACAGGCCCTGGCACCCGTGGCCGTCGGCCGCGCGCCTGCGCGGTACGGCCGTCAGCCGCCCGCGTCCATGCCGTCAGCCGTGCGCGCCCGGGTCGTACGGCGCGCGCCGTTGCAGCAGGAACAGCCAGGTCATGGACGGCACCACCAGCAGCGCGCCCACCGCGAGCACGACGAGTGTGGCACCGAGCACCGCCGGGTCCGCCGCGGCCACCTCGACGGTGAGGCCGGGAGGGAGCATGACCGGATACTGCGCGAGCGGCCACCCCCACAGCACCGCCGTGACGGCCAGCGCGGCGGTGATCCGGACGGACAGGTAGCTCCGCCGCCACAGCAGGGCCAGCGAGAGCAGGCCGAGCACGGCCGCGGCGACGACAAGGGGCAGCGCACGGTGGGTGAGGCCGTCGAACAGCCGGGGGGCGTCCCAGCGCACCACGGCGACGCCGCCCAGCACGACGGCCCCGGCGCCGAGGCCCGCGGACAGCGCCCTGCGCCGGAACCCCTCGGCCAGGCCGGGCAGTCCCGCCCGTCCCGCGTCGTCGCACAGGTACACCGCGGCGAGGTAGGCGCAGACGCCGACCGCGAGGACCCCGCCGAGCAGCGAGGTCGGATTCAGCCAGCTCGTCAGGAGGTCTCCGGCCGCCAGACCGGGAGGGACGCGCCCCGAGGCGATCCCCCCGGCGACCGTGCCCAGGAAGAAGGGCGTCAGCACCGAGGAGGTCGCGAAGGCGGCGCCGAACAGGCGCTGCTGCCACAGCTCCGTGCTGGCCTTGCGGAAGACGAAGGCGGCCCCCCGGGCGATGATGCCGAGCGCAGCCAGCGTCAGCGGGATGTAGAGCGTGGACATCACCGCGGCGAACACCGGCGGGAAACCGGTCCACAGCACGACGATCACGAAGATCAGCCAGACGTGGTTGGCCTCCCACACCGGACCGATGGAGTGCTCGATGAGGCGCCGCTGCGGCATGCCCGCACGGCTGCGCCCGGCCACCAGGTCCCAGAAGCCGCCGCCGAAGTCGGCTCCGGCCAGCAACGCGTAGAGCGTCACGCCCACCCACATCACGACCAGCAGGATCTGCGCCGCGTCCATCGGATCACTCCGGTTCCTGGGGGGCGTGCGTCAGCTCCTGGGGGGCGCGCGCCATGCGCCGCAGGACGTAGACGGTGGCGACGGTGAGCACGGCGTAGACCAGCGAGACGACGACGAACCCGGCCCACAGGCCGGGCGCCGGGTTGACGGCGTCGAAGGTGCGCATCCTGCCGTAGACCACCCACGGCTGCCGGCCGACCTCCGTCACGACCCAGCCGGCCTCCACCGCGACGACGGCCGCCACCCCGGAGACGGCCGCGAGCCTCAGGAACCAGCGGGAGCGGGGCAGCTCACGCCGCCGTCCCCACGCCAGGACATACCAAGCCGACAGCAGAAGCAGGAAGAAACCGATCCCCACCATCGTGTCGAAGGCCAGGTGGACGGGGGTGACCGGCGGCCGGTCGGCCACCGGCACCTGGTCGAGCCCCTGGACGACGGTGTGCGGGCTGTAGCCGACCAGCAGGGACAGGCCGTTGGGGATCTCGATCGCGTAGCGCAGCTCACCGTCGACCACGAAGCCGCCCAGGCTGAGCGGCGCGCCCGCGCGGGTCAGGAAGAGCCCCTCCGCCGCGGCGAGCTTGGCCGGCTGGTAGTCGGCCAGGAACTTGGCCGCGTAGTCGCCCAGCAGGATCTGGATCGGGGCGAACACGGCCGCCATCGTGAAGGGGATCATGAAGCCCAGACGGTGGTAGCGGTCGCGCCGCCCACGCAGCATCGCCACCGCGTACACCCCCGCGGTGGCGAACCCGGCGACCATGAACGCCGCCACGATCATGTGCAGCGTCTGCGGCGGCGTGGCCGGGTTGAACATCGCCCTCCACGGGGCCACGTCCCTCACCCGGCCGTTCTCCACCACGAACCCGACCGGCTGGTTCATCCACGCGTTGGCGGTCACCACGAAGAACGCCGAGGCCACTCCGGCGATCAGCACGGGCACCCCGCTCAGCAGGTGGATTCTGGGCGGCAGCCGGTCCCAGCCGTACAGGTAGACGCCGATGAAGATGGCCTCGACGAAGAAGGCGATCCCCTCCAGCGCGAAGGGCAGGCCGATCACCTCGCCGTAGGTCCCCATGAGCCCCGGCCACAGCAGGCCCATCTCGAAGCTGAGGATCGTCCCTGAGACCGCCCCGACGGCGAACAGCACCCCCATCGCCTTGGCCCATCGCCGGGCCAGCCGCATGGAGTCGCCGTCACCGGTGCGGATCGCCCGCCACTCGGCGTACAGCAGCAGGGCGGGCATGCCGACCCCCAGGCAGGCCAGCACGATGTGCCAGCCCAGCGAGAGGGCCATCTGCAGGCGCGCCGCGACCAGGTCCGCCGCGCTCGCCGGCCCGGCCGGCAAGACGAGCGCCGTCACCACGCAGGCGCCGACACCGCCCCCGATCCCCATGACAGGCCTCTGCCCCGGCGCACTAAACGACAAACGACGCACACACCCCATAAGTCCACCTCT
Organism: Streptosporangium canum; assembly: GCF_900113865.1. Taxonomy (GTDB): domain Bacteria; phylum Actinomycetota; class Actinomycetes; order Streptosporangiales; family Streptosporangiaceae; genus Streptosporangium; species Streptosporangium canum. Next base: position 27,321 of record NZ_FOQY01000037.1, read on the forward strand.
GGGCGTACGGCCTGCCCGGTACGGCGGACAGGCGAAAACCCGGCAAGCAGTCGTCGCCATGACGGTGCGGACGGGGGCGCGCGGGCATGGGCGTGGCGCGGGCGCGGACAGTGGCGCGGCGCGGGCGCGGAGGCCGGCTCGGAACGGGCGGGGCCGGAGATCCGGGGCCCGGAAAGGCCCGAAAGCGGAGAAGCCCGGTTCGGTGGTCACCGAACCGGGCTTCTCCGTGCTGTGCGCCGCCAGGGACTCGAACCCCGGACCCGCTGATTAAGAGTCAGCTGCTCTAACCAACTGAGCTAGCGGCGCTTGCAACGGAGGTAACTCTAGCAGCAGACCCGGCGGCGACGCACATCAGGCGACCACGGGGCGGCACCGCGGACGGAGCGGACAGAGCCGCACCACGGGCAGGACGAACGGAGCGGCACCACGGGCAGAGCGGACGGAATCGAGCCGGGCGGTCCCCCGGCCGCCCGGCCCGATCCGGCGAGGGGCCAGACGGCCCTTCGACCGTCGGCGCCAATCCCTGGACAGACTCGGGGCCGGACAGTCCCCCAACTGTCCGGCCCCGGCCTCCTCGCGGGCCTCTCCTTCGTCTCCCCCAAGACTCCGGCGGCGCCGCTCAGGGACGCGATCCCCCTCGCGTCCTGTATCCGGTGAAAAGTCTCTGCAATGCTCCCCCCGGGCTTCGCAGAACCCCTTGACCTGCTTCAACAGTACAGAACCAAATGTAACGAGCACGTCATCCACGGGTTGATTTTGCGCCTACACCCAGGGTTGACCCGGTATTGCCGGACCAACGACGCGGGACGGGCAACCGCCGTCCGCGGGACGCGCCGGACCACTCTGGCAGAGCGGGCCGCGCCGGTCACTCTCGCGGAGCCGAGCATGCCGGATCACTCTCGCGGAGCGGACCGCGTCGGGCCATCCGGGCGACCGCCCGCCGGACGCGTCAGGTCACTCGGGCAGTTCGAGCAGGATCTCGGTCTTCTCCCGCAGCGCCCTGCTCACCGTGCAGTATTTCTCCTCCACGCGGTGGGCCACCGCGCGGAAGACCTCGTCGGCCTTCTCGTCGCCTTCCGGCAGCTCCACGTCGTAGGTGATGGTGATGGGCCCGAGCAGCGTCGGCTCCACCTTCTCCGCCTGGACGGTCATCGCCAGGCGGACCAGCCGGTGGCCGCGCTGGGCGGTGAGCGGCTCCACGGTGACGATGTTGCAGCCGCCGAGCGCCACGAGCAGCAGCTCGACGGGGGTGAACACCCCCTGCTCGTCGCCGCCGCCCATGGCCACCTCGGCCCCGCGGTCGTTGCGGGCCACGTACCCGTCGTCGGTCCGCTCGACTCGCACCTGTGCCATGACGACTCCTCCCGTAACCCTGCCGATCACCCTACCGAACCGGTCAGAGAGGGCGGCAGCCTAGGCTCCGGGGTGTTTGGAGAGGTAGTCGATGTAGAACGGGCGCAACGCCTCGCCGAGCTGCCCCTCGCCGGACGCCATGGCGTCGCTGAGCAGGGCGGAGACCCGGCTGAGGTCGTTCGCCGTCTCGTCCTCGTTCCCGGTGGAGGCCTCCGCCGCGGGGATCACCTTCAGCAGTTCCCACAGGAAGGCGAAGTCCCCGTGATGGACGGCGTAGCGGACCGCCCGATCATGTAGTTCCTGGGCCGACAGCGCCTCAAGCTCATCCGTTTCCAACTGACCCACCTCCTTTCGCCCCTTCTGCCCCCGGAATATGGCGATCATGCACGATCAGTGGACCAACCGGACAACCATCTTCCCGGTGTTCGCTCCGCGGAGCATGTCGATGAACGCCCTGGGCGCGTTCTCCAGGCCGTCGACGACGGTCTCCTCGAACGTGATCTCGCCGTCGCGGAGCCAGGCGCCCACTTCGGCGACCATGTCGGGCATGCGGTCGAAATGATCACCCACGATGAACCCGCGCAGGGTGAGCCGCTTGCCGACGGCCAGGAACAGGTTGCTCGGGCCGGGGACCGGCTCGGCGGCGTTGTAGACGGAGATCGCCCCGCACATCGCGACCCGCCCGTAGTCCTTGAACGCCTCGAGGGCCGCCTCCAGGTGGTCGCCGCCGACGTTGTCGAAGTAGACGTCGATCCCGTCGGGAGCCACCTGGGCGAGCTGCCTGCGGACGGGGGCCGTCTTGTAGTTGAAGGCGGCGTCGAAGCCGAGCTTCCCGGTCAGGTAGGAGATCTTCTCCTGCGAGCCGGCGCTGCCCACGACCCGGGAGGCGCCCTTCAGGCGGGCGATCTGCCCGACCAGGCTGCCGACCGCGCCGGCCGCGCCGGAGACGAACACCGCGTCGCCCGCCTTGAACGCGGCGATGTCGAGCAGGCCCACGTAGGCGGTCAGACCGGGCATGCCGAGCACACCGAGGTAGGCGGAGAGCGGCACTCCGGGGATCTCCTCGACCTTGCGGACCTGGCCGGCGCCGGCGACGGCGTACTCCCGCCAGCCGTACCCGTGCAGGACGAAATCCCCGGCGGCGAGGCCGGGCGCGCGCGACTCGACGACCTCGCCGACCGCGCCGCCCTCAAGAGGCCTGCCGAGCTCGAAGGGCGGAGTGTAGGACTTGGTGTCGTTCATGCGTCCCCGCATGTAGGGATCGACGCTCATGTAGAGGTTGCGGATGAGGACCTGGCCTTCGGCGGGAGCGGGCGGCCCCACCTGCGCCAGTTCGAAGTTCTCCGCCGTCGGCCAGCCGGAGGGCCGCGAGGCGAGCCGGATCTCCCGCGATGCCGTACGGCCGGCGGAACCGGAGCCGTTGGATGTGTCGTTGGACATGGTGAAGCCTTCCTGGGGCGGCGCACGCTCTTCCCGGAAGCCATTCCCCTCCAACGGGGGGAGCGACGGGCCGCCCATGAAAGCTTTAACCTTTCCACCTGCTCAGAGCCACGACAGGAGGCTTTCCGCGCCACCGCCCCCCGATGCACCGCCGTCCCGGCGGCCATGATGGTCGCGAAGTATTTAGTGTCCTGATATATCCGCTTTTAACAGTGTGGATCTATCGCTCGTCCGATCTCCCATGCGAGGATGCGCAAACGTGAAAATCATCATCAAGATCCTGGCTGTGGCAGCCGCCCTCTGGGTGTCCACCCAGCTCGTGGCCGGCATCACGGTGACCACCGAGACCACCGCCAAGCAGATCGGCACGCTCCTCGCGGTCGCCCTCCTGTTCGGCGTCATCAACACGGTCCTCAAGCCGATCATCAAGACCTTCGGCTGCGCCTTCTACGTGCTCACCCTCGGCCTGTTCGCCCTGGTCGTGAACGCCGGCCTGCTGCTGCTCACGAGCTGGATCGCCGCCCAGGTCCACCTGCCCTTCCACGTGGACGGCTTCTGGGCCGCGTTCTGGGGCGCGATCATCGTCGGTCTGGTGAGCTGGCTGCTCGACCTGGTGTTCGGCGACTGACCCGATGACCGTTGTCCTTGACGGCGCCCATCTGACCTGCGAGCAGGTCCACCGGGCCGCACACGGCTCCGGGATCCTGCTGGGCTCCGCCGACCGCGCCGAGGCCGCCTGGCGGACGGCCCGCTCCCTCAGCGGGCCGCTGTACGGCCAGACCACCGGGGTGGGCGCCAACAAGGACGTCCCGGTTGAGGCCACCGGCCTCGACCTGCTCCGCAGCCACGCCGGCGGCGCCGGCCCCCTGATCGAAGGGCCGCGCGCCCGCGCCACCCTCGTGGTCCGCCTCAACCAGCTCCTCACCGGCGGCTCCGGCCTCAACCCCGGTCTTCTCCCCGTCCTCGCCTCCGCCGTCAACCGGGGGTTCACTCCCCCGATCCGCACCTACGGCGCCATCGGCACCGGCGACCTCACCGCGCTGGCCACCACCGCCCTCTGCCTCCTCGGCGAGATCCCCTGGACACCGCCCTCCGGGCCGGGAGACGGCCTCGCGCCCCGGTACGCGCTGGCCTCCAGCGACGCCCTTCCCTTCATCAGCTCCGGAGCGGCGACCCTGGCGGACGCGGCGCTGGCCTGCCACCGCCTGAGGATCGCCCTCACCGCCGCGACGGCCGTCGCGGCCCACTCCTTCCGGGCGATCGACGCCTCGCTCGAACCGCTCGCCCAGGCCGTGCAGCGCAGGCCGGACCAGGCGGAGGTCGCGGCCGGGCTCCGCGCCCTGATCGGCGCCACCACCCCGCGACGGGTCCAGGACCCCTACGGCTACCGCGCCCTCCCCCAGGTCCACGGCGCGGCCCTGGACGCCCTCGACCGCGCGGAGCGGGCCGTCACCGAGGAGCTGAACACCGCCCCGGAGAACCCGCTGATCGCCGACGGCCGGGCCTGGCACAACGGCAACTTCCACTCGGCCCGGATCGCGCTCGCCCTCGACGCCCTCAGGGCCGCCCTCGTCCAGACCGCGTCGCTGAGCGCCGCCAGGCTCGCCACCCTGACCGACCCCGCCCACACCGGACTGCTGCCCTTCCTCGCCGAGCGCCCCGGCCTGTCCGGCGTGATGATCCTCGAATACGTCGCCCACTCGGCCCTGGCCGACCTCCGCCAGCTCGCCGCCCCGGTCACCCTCGGCACCGCCGTGCTCTCCCTGGGGACCGAGGACCACGCGAGCTTCACCCCGCAGGCCGCGCGGTCCACCCTCTCCGCCCTCGACCCGCTCGAAACGATCCTGGCCTGCGAGCTGGTCGCGGCGGTCCGGGCGCTGCGCCAGCGCGGTCTCCCCTGCGACGTCGGCCTGGACCTCCGGACGGCCGACCGCCCCCTCGACGCCGACCTCGACACCGCACGCGGGCTGCTGCCCGGCCTGACCTGCCGGCCGCACGCCGGGGCGGGCCTCCCGGCGCCGGACGGGCCGCCCTGCCTCAGCGGGCCGCCGGCCCCTTCACTCGATGGACCGAGCCCCCAGATGGCGGCCGAGACATTGGCCTAGCTGTATTGCCCACACGGCGGGCGGGGGCTCGCGTCAGCCCACCGAGCCGCGTTCGCGGAGCTCGGGGGCCTGGACGATCCGGCGGCGGCGGGTGTTGCCGTCGGCGGCGGCCACCACCAGGCGGACGGCCGCGCGGACGATGCCGTCGATGTCCCAGTCGACCGTGGTCAGCCCCGGGCTGAGCAGCCCCGACATCGGGTGGTCGTCGTAGCCCATCACGGACACGTCGGCGGGGATCCGCAGGCCCTGTTCGGCCGATGCCGCGTACACCCCGTAGGCGATCGAGTCGGCGAAGCAGAAGAACGCCCGGTGCCCGCCGGCGAGCATCCGCCGGGCGACGTCGGTGGCGGCCGCCAGCGCCTGGGGCGCGGTGACCACCTCGATGTCCAGTCCCAGCCGGGCCGTCTCGGCCAGGACGTGCACGTCGGCGGGGCGGTCGGGGGTGCTGGCCCGGGTCGGGGTGAGGACGGCGATACGCCGGTGCCCCCGGTCGCGCATGTGCTCCAGCGCCAGGGTCACGCCGGCGCGGTTGTCGAACACGACCTCTCCCGCCGTACGCGCCCCGGCCAGGGAGTCGCCGATCGAAACCACCGGCAGGCTCTCGCACAGCTCGGCCCAGAGCGGCGCCGCCGGATCCACCGGCTGCACGATCAGGGCGTCCACCCGCTGGTCGCGGAGCTGCCGGGCCAGCGTGCGCTCCCGGGACGGGTCACCGGTGGCGTCCAGGATCAGCGCGTAGCGGTCGTTGTCCTTCAGCGCCCGGCCGATGCCGACGGCCAGGGCCTGCTGCCAGAGGTCCTCAAGGGAGCCGCAGAGCAGGCCGATCATCCCGGTACGGCCGCTGGCCAGCGCGCGGGCGATGGGGTCGGCCTCGTAGCCGAGCTCGGCGGCGACCCGGCGCACCCGTTCGATGGTCTCCTCGGACACCTGCATGCCTCGGAGGGCATACGAGACCGAGGCCGGGGAGAGGCCGGTGGCCTTCGCCACCTCGCGTATCGTCGCTCGTTTCCGGGGCTGGGGCATCCGGCCAGCCTATGCCTCTCCCCCCTCCACGGCGCGTTCTCCGCCATATCACGGCGATTCAGGGAATTGACACACAGAAGGTGAAACGGTTCACTGAAACGGTTCACTGAAACGTGTCACCTGGAAACGTAGTAAGGTCAGACCGGTTACCTATATTCTAGGTAGGAAATACTGCGAAGAGAGGAGGGGAAATGACCGTCGACGTGCACCAGCACCTGTGGACGCCCGCGCTCATCGACGCGCTCCGGTGCCGCACGGCCCCTCCGCGACTGGACGGCTGGACCCTCCACCTGTACGGCGAGCCCGCCTACGAGGTCGACCCCGGCGACCACGACCTCACCGGCCGCCTGGCGCTGAACGAGGGGCTCGACCTGGCCCTGGTCTCACTGTCCAGCCCGCTCGGCATCGAGTCGCTGCCGCCCGAGGACGCCTGGCCGATCATCGACGCCTACCACGAGGACGCCCTCGACCTGCCGGCCCCGTTCGGGGCCTGGGCCGCGACCTGCCTCGTCGACATCGACCCCGCCAGGCTCGCCAAGGCCCTCGACCAGGGGTTCGCCGGGCTCCAGCTGCCCGCGACGGCCGTGGGGACCGGTGCGGGCCTCGCGAGGGTCGCCCCGCTGCTCGACGTGCTCGCCGAGCGCGACCTGCCGCTCTTCGTGCACCCCGGTCCCGCCACCGAGCCCGGAGGACCCGGCTGGTGGCCCGCCGTCGTGCCGTACGTGCAGCAGATGCACGCCTCCTGGCACGCCTTCTCCGCCTTCGGCCGTCCCCGCCACCCCGGGCTGCGGGTCTGCTTCGCGCTGCTGGCCGGGCTGGCGCCGCTCCACTCCGAGCGGCTGATCAACCGCGGTGGCGAGGGCCGGGGCCTGGTGGATCCCGACCTGTTCCTGGAGACCTCCTCCTACGGCCCGCGCGCCATCGACGCGATCGTCCGCGAGCTCGGCATCGACGTCGTGGTCAACGGATCCGACGAGCCCTACGCCAGGGCCCCCGACCCCGCGCTCGGCGACGCCGCACGGCACGCCGTCGCGGTCACCAATCCCAGCCGTCTGCTGAACCGAAAGGAGTCGCGCAAGTGAACGTGAACCAGTCCCAGGGCCGTGGGCGCTGTGCGCCTCCAGGAGGCCGGCGATGAGCTACGAAGCACTGCCCGCCCGCGCCCTCGACCGGCGCGAGCTCCGCGACCTGGTCGACGAGCTGGCCGCCGACCCGTCCCGGTGGGAGGACCAGGTGGACTTCCCGGAGGAGGGGGGCCGCCACTACGCCTCCCTCTACCGGGACGCCTACGTCGACGTCTGGCTGCTGTGCTGGCGGCCGGAGGACGACACCGGCTGGCACGACCACGACATCTCCTCCGGCGCGGTCCGGGTGGTGGCGGGGACGCTGCTGGAGTGCAACCCGCGCATCGGCGGCGAGCACGTGCAGACCGTCGTCTCGGCGGGCGAGTCGTTCTCCTTCGGTCCCGACCACATCCACCGGCTGACCGGCGCGGTGGACGGCAGCGTCTCCATCCACGCCTACTCGCCGCCGCTGTGGCGCCTGGGCCAGTACTCCATCAGCGACAGCGGCGTGATGCGCCGCACCTCGGTCAGCTACGCCGACGAGCTGCGTCCCATGGACGAGACCGAGGTCGCCGTCGCCTAGGAGCCGTGCCGTCTCCGCTGCGCGAGCCGGACGACCTCCTCGAAGGTCGGGATCCGGGCAGTGCCGTTGGAGACGGCGCGGGCGGAGGCTCAGCCCTGTTCCGTGACGGTGGCGGGACGGGCCCGCTCCGCACCGGCGGCCACCGGGCGGCCGGCCAGGAATCCGGCGGCCAGTTGCAGCCCGCACGCGCCGAGCCCGGCCAGCAGCGGCAGCGTCCAGCCGCCCGAACTCTCGCGGAGCACGCCGATCAGGAAGGGGCCGAGCGCCGCCAGCACGTATCCGGCGGACTGGGCGACGGCCGACAGCGCGGTGACCGAGGCGGGGTCGGGGGCGCGCAGCGCGATGATCAGAAGGGCGAGCGCGATCGAGGCGCCCTGCCCCAGGCCGAGAACGATCATCCACAGCCAGGGGACGACGGCCGGCGCGGCCAGCACGCCGACGTATCCCACGATGGTGAGCAGGGCCGCGACCGTCACGTGCGGCACCTGCGACCGGGCCCTGCCCGCGAGGACCGGGACCGTGAGCGTGGCGGCGATCTGCGCGAGGTTGGTCAGGCCGAGCATGTAGCCCGCCTGGTCGGCGGGGAGCCCCGCGTCGCGGAGGATCGTGGGCACCCAGGCGAGCACGATGTAGAAGGTCAGCGACTGAAGGCCCATGTAGGCGGTGACGGCCCAGGTAACCCGGCTGCCCAGCACCGCGCGGAAGGACCGGGGCGCGCCTCCCCCGGGCGCCGGGCGCCGCAGCGCCTGGGGCAGCCAGAGCACGGCCGCCGCCACGGCCGGGACGGCGGCCATCGCGGTCACCTCGCGCCAGCCGTACCCGCCGGCGCGCTCCAGCGGCACCGCCAGCCCGGACGCCACGGCGGCGCCCAGCACGAGGCCGGAGACGTACACCGAGGTGAACAGGCCGACCTGGGAGGGGAAGTGCTGCTTGACGACCGCGGGCATCACCACGTTCATGATGGCGATGGCCGTACCGGCGACGGCCGCCCCCGCGTAGAGGGCCGGGACGCTCCCGGCGGCGCGCAGCGCCACCCCGGCGGCCAGGATCAGCAGCCCGGCCAGCAGCGTGCGGTCCAGGCCGAACCGGCGGGCCAGCAGCGGGGCGAGCGGGGCCAGCACGCCCAGGCAGACCACCATCACCGTGGTGATCGCCCCGCCACCGGCCGCGCTCAGCCCGAGGTCGGCCATGATCTCGCTCAGCACCGGGGAGACCCCGGCCAGCGCGGGCCTCAGGTTGAGCGAGGCGAGCACGAACCCCGCGATCAGCAGGGCCCGCGACAGCCTGAGTCCCCGATCAGTCATCGCCCCACTTTCCCACAGAACCGGCATTGACCTTCCCCGGCGAGGGTCACTAAGTTCGCAGGAAGAACGTTTGTCCGCATGGCGAACACACGAGGGGGCGCGATGGCCACGGTCACCTCGCCCGCCGACGCGGTGGCGGATCTCGTGCACGACGTCGCCGTCGTGCACGCGCAGCGCGCCGGCCGGCGGGACGCCGGCACCCGTCGACCAGGAGCTCAAGATCATGAATGACGTCTTCGTCCTCGACGCGGTCCGCACCCCCATCGGCCGGTACGGCGGGGCGCTGTCGGGCGTCCGCCCCGACGACCTGGCCGCGCACGTGGTCCGGGCGCTGGCCGGCCGCTCCCCCGATCTCGACCCGGCGACCGTCGACGACGTGTTCTTCGGCGCGGCCAACGGCGCTGGCGAGGACAACCGCGACGTGGCACGGATGGCCGTCCTGCTCGCCGGACTCCCCGTCACGGTGCCCGGCACGACCGTGAACCGGCTGTGCGGGTCCGGGCTGGAGGCGGTCGTCGCCGCCTCCCGCGCCGTGGCCGTGGGTGACGCCTCCCTGGTGATCGCCGGCGGGTCGGAGTCGATGAGCCGGGCGCCGTGGGTGATGCCCAAGCCGTCGCGCGGCTTCGACCGGGGGGCGCAGACCCTGCACGACACGGCCCTCGGCTGGCGCATGGTCAACCCTCTGATGCCCGCCGACTGGACGGTCGCCCTGGGCGAGGGCGCGGAGATCCTCGCCGACCGCTACGGGATCACCCGCGAGGCCCAGGACGGCTTCGCCCTGCGCAGCCACCGGCGCGCCGCGGCGGCCTGGGAGCGGGGCGTCTTCGCCGGCGAGGTGGCCGCGCTCGACGCCCTGGACCACGACGAGTCCGTCAGGGCCGACGCGTCACCCGAGTCCCTCGCCCGCCTCAAGCCGGTCTTCCGTCCCGGCGGCACCGTCACCGCCGGCAACGCCTCCCCCCTCAACGACGGCGCCAGCGCCCTGCTCATCGGCGACGAGGCGGGGGCCGAGCGGGCCGGCCGTACGCCGCTGGCCCGGATCGCGGCGCGGGCGGTGACCGGCGTGGAACCGCACCTGTTCGGCATCGGGCCGGTCGGGGCCGCCCGCACGGCGCTCTCCCGCGCGGGCATCACCTGGTCCGACCTGAGCGTGGTCGAGCTCAACGAGGCCTTCGCCGCCCAGTCCCTGGCCTGCCTGGCCGAGTGGCCCGACCTCGACCCGGAGATCGTCAACGTCAACGGCGGCGCGATCGCCCTCGGCCATCCGCTCGGCTCCTCCGGCGCCCGCATCCTGGGCGCCCTCGCCCACGAGCTGCACCGCCGGGGCGGCGGCTACGGCCTGGCCGCCATCTGCATCGGGGTGGGCCAGGGGCTGGCCGTCGTTTTGGAAGGGGTTTGACGTTCGCCGCACCCCTCGCCCAGCTACATGACACTCTGTCGACATCATGAAACTGGAGGTGACCATGACCTTGTCGGCACACGGCGGACTGTTCTCCGGGATGTTCGCCAGGGGCGGGGCCGCGCCCGAGGTGTCGGACGCGGCGTGGCTGGCCGCGATGCTGGACGTCGAGGCCGCGCTGGCCGGCGCCCAGGCGGGGATCGGACTGGTCCCGGAGGAGGCGGCCGCGGCGCTGGAGGAGGCCTGCCGGCCGGAGTTCTTCGACCTGGCCGAGCTGGGGTGCGGGGCCGCGCCGGCGGGGAACCCGGTGATCCCCCTGGTCGCCGCGCTACGCGAACGGGTCAAGCCCGCGCTGCGGCGGTTCGTGCACTACGGCGCGACCAGCCAGGACATCAACGACACGGCCGCGATGCTGGTCGCCTGCCGCGCGCTCGCCCCGCTCCTGGCCGACCTGTCCGCCTGCGCCGACGCGTGCGCGCGGCTGGCCGGCGAGCACCGCGGCACCGTGATGGCCGGGCGCACCGTCCTGCAGCACGCCGTGCCGGTCACCTTCGGGCTGAAGGCGGCCGGCTGGCTGAGCGCGCTGGACCGGTCGCGGGCGGAGCTGGCGGAGCTGGAGCTGCCCGTCCAGTACGGCGGGGCGGCGGGCACCCTGTCCGTCCTCGGCGAGCGGGGCCACGAGGTCCTGCCGCGCCTGGCGGCCGAGCTGGGCCTGGCCGAGCCGCTCCTGCCCTGGCACACCGACCGCACCCCGGTCGCCCGGCTGGCCTGCGCCCTCGGCACGGCCTCCGGGACGCTCGGCAAGATCGCGACCGATGTGAAGCTGCTGGCCCAGACCGAGGTGGGCGAGGCCGCCGAACCGTCGGCCCCCGGCCGGGGCGGCTCCAGCGCCATGCCGCACAAGCGCAACCCGGTGGGCGCGATGTCCGTGCTCGCCTGCGTCCAGCGCGTCCCCGGACTGGTGGCCTCGGTGCTCGCGGGCATGGTCCAGGAGCACGAGCGCGCCGCCGGCCCCTGGCAGGCGGAGTGGGAGACGCTCAGCGAGCTGCTCCGGCTCACCGGCAGCGCCGCGTCCTGGCTCCGCGAGGTGCTGGAGGGCCTGGCCGTCGACCCCGCGCGGATGCGGGCCAACCTCGACGCGACGCGGGGGCTGCCGATGGCCGAGCACGTCGTCGCCCGGCTCGGCGGCACCCCCGAGGCGCGCGGGCTGGTGGACGCCGCCTGCGCCAGGGCGGTCGACGAGGGCCTGTCGCTGCGGGAGGCGCTGCCGGCCGCTCCCGGCCTGAGCCTGACGCCGCAGGAGCTGGACGCCGCCCTGGACCCGGCGGGCTACCTCGGCTCCGCCGGGACCTTCGTCGACCGGGCGCTCGCCGCCCACCTGAACCCGCCCGGCTGAGCACGGCGCCCCGGACGGGGACAGCCGGGTGAACACGACAAGGAGCTGAAGGATGGACATGTGGAGCGCCGGAGACGCGACGCGCCGGTCCGTACTGGGTGACGAGCACGTGGACCGCGCCACCGCGGGCGCCACGCCGTTCACCGCGGACTTCCAGGAGCTCATCACCAAGTACGCCTGGGGCGAGATCTGGACCCGTCCCGGCCTGGACCGGCGCACCCGTAGCTGCGTCACCCTCGCCCTGCTCACCGCGCTCGGGCACGAACACGAGCTGGCCATGCACGTGAGGGCGGCGCTCCGCATCGGTCTCACCGAGGAGGAGATCAAGGAGGTGCTGCTGCAGACCGCGGTCTACGCGGGGGTGCCCGCGGCCAACCGCGCGTTCGCGGTGGCGCGGGCGGCACTGGAGTCCGACCGGAACGGGGAGGATGGGGATGGACGGACCGGTTGACCGCGGCTCTGACCACGTGCAGTCGCTGGCCCGGGGGCTGTCGGTGATCCGGGCGTTCGGCGCGGCCACCCCCGAGCTGACGCTCAGCGAGGTCGCCCGCGCCACCGGCCTGACCCGCGCGGCGGCCCGGCGGTTCCTGCTGACCCTGGTCGACCTGGGCTACGTCCGGACCGACGGGCGGCTGTTCGCGCTCTCCCCGCGCGTCCTGGAGCTCGGTTACGCCTACCTGTCCGGGCTCTCGCTGCCCGAGATGGCCGAGCCGCACCTGGCGCGGCTCGTCGCCGAGGTGCGCGAGTCGGCGTCGATGGCGGTGCTCGACGGCGGGGACATCGTCTACGTGGCCCGGGTGGCGACCACGCGGATCATGCGGGTGTCCATCGACATCGGCACCCGCTTCCCGGCCCACTGCACCTCGATGGGGCGGGTGCTGCTCGCCGGGCTGCCCGCCGGCGAGCTGGACGCCCGTCTCGGCCGCGCCGGGCTGCGCGGGTTCACCGCCCGGACCCTCACCACGCCCTCCGCCCTCCGGGCCGAGCTGGACCGCGTCCGCTCCCAGGGCTGGGCGATGGTCGACCAGGAGCTGGAGGAGGGGCTGCGCTCGGTCGCCGTGCCCGTCCGGGATCGTTCCGGCCGGGTGGTCGCCGCGATGAACATCTCCTCCCACGCGAGCCAGACGACCGTCGAATCCGTCCGGAGCGACCTGCTGCCGCCGCTGCTGGCCGCCGCGGCGCGGGTGGAGGCCGACCTGCACGCGACGGGAGTGACGGGCACCGCGTTCTCCCGCTGACCCGCCGGGATCGATGACAACGTTGTCAACGGCGGGGACATGGGCGATGATCGGGCCGTGACAGACAGTGTCCACGGACGTCCCACCATGAAAGACGTCGCCGCGGCGGCCGGGGTGGCGCTCAAGACCGTCTCCCGGGTCGTCAACGAGGAGCCGGGGGTCAACCCCGCCACGGCCGAGCGGGTCCTGTCCGCCATCGAACGGCTCGGCTACCGGCGCAACGAGAGCGCCCGGGTGCTCCGCCGGGGCCGGACCGCGAGCATCGGCCTGGTGATCGAGGACGTGGCCGACCCGTTCTACTCCGGGATCAGCCGCGCGGTCGAGGACGTGGCGCTCCGGCACGGATCACTGGTGCTCAGCGGCTCCTCGGGGGAGGAGCCCCGGCGCGAGCGGGAGCTCGTCCTCACCTTCTGCTCCCGCCGGGTGGACGGCCTGATCATCGTGCCGGCCGGGACCGACCACGGATACCTCAGGCCCGAGCTCGACGCGGGGATCCCCGCCGTCTTCGCCGACCGGCCCGGCGGCCTGGACCTGGACACCGTGATCTGCGACAACAACGGCGGGGCGCACACCGGGGTCACCCACCTGATCCGGCACGGCCACCGCCGTGTCGCCTTCCTCGGCGACAGCGCCTCCATCTTCACCGCCGCCGAACGCCTGTACGGCTACCGCCGCGCCGTCGAGGACGCGGGCCTGCCGGTCGACGAGTCGCTGGTGGCGATGGGCCCTCCGGAGCGGGCCGGGCCCGCGCTGACCCGGATGTTCGCCGGAGACGACCCGCCCACGGCGGTGTTCACCGGCAACGGCCGGATCACCGTGGCCGTGCTGCGCACCGGCCACCGGCTCGCCATGGTCGGCTTCGACGACTTCGAGCTCGCCGACCTGCTGGTGCCCGGCGTGACCGTGGTGGCCCAGGACCCGGCGAGGCTCGGCCGCGCCGCCGCCGAGCTGCTCTTCCGCCGCATCATGGGCGGACCGGGCGCCGCCGAGCGGATCGAGCTGCCCACCCGTCTCATCCCCCGCGGTTCGGGAGAGCTCCGGCCGTAGGCCGCCTCGCGGGAGCGATCACGCCGGGGCGGGTTTCCCTGATCCGGAGGATCGGCCTCACCTGGTGAGGCGGATCTTCCCGGACCAGGGAACGTGCCGGTCTCCGGCGGGCCCCGATCCCAGGCGTCCGGTCAGGAGGACGCCGGGCGCAGGGACCGGTGCAGGGCGAGGGAGCAGCCGATGGTCGCGGCTCCGGCGAGGACGATCGCCAGGTGCGGCGCGGTCAGCTCGGCGGCCAGGCCCACGAGGGCGGCGCCCGCCGCCTGGCCGGTCATCATCCCCGCCGTCGCCAGGCCGAAGGCCTGTCCCCGGACCGGCTCGGGCACCGCCGCCACGAACCCCCGCTGCAGCCCGAGCTGGTAGGAGGCGCTGCCCAGCGTGGCGAGCAGGGCGAGCAGGGCGGCCCACGCGAAGCCCGGCTGGAGGGCGAAGCCGAGCAGCGGAACGCCCGACAGCACCGCGAGCGGCAGCGCCAGCCGCTCGCGCGTCGAGGGTGAGGCGAACCGGCCGACGGCGAGGTTGCCGGCCGCCATGCCCAGCGACGCGGCGGCGAGCGCGATCCCGGCCGTGCCGCCCAGGTAGGGGACGAACATCGCCTCGGCGCCCACCACGAACGACACCGGCAGCCACTGGGCGAGCAGCAGCCCGCGCACCCTCGGGTCGGCCAGCAGGCTCCGGTTGACCCGCAGCGTCTCCCGTACGGCACCGCCCTCCCCCGCGCCCCGGGCGGGGAGGTCGGGCAGGCCGGCTCGGAGCACCAGGGCGGCCACGGCGGACAGTCCGGCGGTGACGGCCAGCGCCCCGGCGGGACCCGCGGCCGCGAGGATGCCGCCGCCCACGGCCAGCCCGCCGATCTGCGCCCCGGCCGCGGTCATCGACAGCACGGACCTGGCCAGCACGAACGCGTCGCCCGGCAGCAGGTCCGGCAGGAGGGCGGTACGGGCCGCCAGGAAGACCGGCGAGAACAGGCCGGTGACGAGGACCAGAGCGAGCATCGCCCAGACAGACAGCCCGGCGAAGGCCAGCAGCAGGCAGGTCACCACCCGGACCAGCTCTCCGGCGATCATCAGCAGGCGCGGCCGTATCCGGTCGGCCAGCGAGAGCAGGAACGTCCCGCCGACGATGTAGGGGAGGAAGCCCAGCATGTACGCCGCGGCCGACAGGCCCGGCGAGCCGGTCCGCGCGTAGACCAGCGCCGCCAGGGCCAGCATCTTGACCTGGTCTCCGGCCACCAGGAGCGTGAAGCTCCCGAACAGCACCCGGAACTCCCGGCTCGCGAAGACCTCGCCGTAGGTCGCGGCGCGCTCATGTGTGGTGGTCATGCGCGCCATGCTCGGGGAGCCGGAGGTAACTGGCTAAGCTTTCGGATATATCCGAAAGGTCGTGTGATGGTCTACCTGATCGAGGTCAGCCCGCAGGACATCGTGGCGAGCAGGTTCGCCATCTCCCCGCTCATCGTGACCAAGCACACGCTCTGGCTGCTGTCCGGCAAGAAGGAGGCCGGAGTATGGCGCGCCTGGGTGGACCGGGTGCGGGAGCCGTACCAGAACCTGCTGGCCCGGCGGCCGGGCCTGGGAGCCATGGTGGCGCTGTTCCGGGAGCGGCGGTACAACGCCGACTTCCCCGCGCCGCCGCCGGCCGGGGTGAACACCCCGTTCGGGGTGGAGCTCGCGGCCGTGCGGGCGACCCCGGCCGCCCAGGCGCGCGACGAGATCGCCAGGAACCTGGACGGCATGGCGCGGCTCCCGGACTCCGTCATGGACGTGCTGCTCGCACCGGAGGTCGTGGACCTGTTCGCCGACGCGCTCCAGGGTGTCTGGGAGGAGATCGTCGCACCCGCGTGGCCGCGCTTCCACGCGGTGCTGGAGCGGGACGTGATCCAGCGGGCGGGCCGCCTGGCCACCTACGGCTGGGCGGCGGCGCTGGCCGACCTCGGCCCCCAGGTGCGCTGGCGCCCGGACGGCGTCATCGAGGTCCGCGCGATGAGCCCGGACGAGACATACCGGCTCGACGGGCGCGGCCTGCTCTTCGTGCCGACCGTGCTGCCGGTGGGGGTGGGCTCCTACCTTGAGCACGCGTGGCCGTACGCGATCAGCTATCCGGCCCGGGGCGCCGGGATCGCCCAGGAGGCGCCGGACGGCCTCGCCGGGCTGATCGGCCGGACCAGGACCCGCGTCCTGCTGGAGCTGGCCGGCCCGGCGACCACCACCCAGCTCGTCACCCTGCTCGGCCTGAGCCTGGGCACCGTCGGCGGCCATCTGGCCGCGCTGCGGAAGGCCGGGCTGGTCACCGGGAGCCGCACCGGCCGCGGCGTCCTCTACCACCGCACCGCGCTGGGCGACTCCCTGGTCAGCCCTCCGGCGTCGCCGCGCTGAGCCGGCGCGTGGGCCCCCGGGCGCGGGCCGGCCCTCCGGCGCCCCCGCCGTGGGACGGCGCGCGGGTCAGCCCTTCAGCGCCCCCGCCGTGGGATGGCGCGCGGGTCAGCCCTTCAGCGCCCCGGCCATCAGCCCGCGCATGAAGAACCGGCCGAGCAGGACGTAGACGATCATCGTGGGGACGGACGCGAGCAGGGCCGCGGCCATCTGCTGGCTGTAGGGGACGGTCTGGGCGCCGGCGATGTTGTTGAGCATGACGGTGGTGGGCCAGCTCTGCGGGCCGGTGAGGAAGACGGCGAACAGGAAGTCGTTCCACATCGAGGTGAACTGCCAGATGATCACCACCGCGAAGGCCGGTCCGGAGACCGGCAGCACCACCGACCAGTAGGTCCGCAGCATCCCCGCGCCGTCCACCCGGGCGGCCTCGATGAGCTCGTCCGGGATGGTGACGTAGTAGTTGCGGAAGATCAGCGTGCAGATCGGGATGCCGTAGACCACGTGCGCCAGGAGCAGCCCCGGGATCGCGCCGTAGAAGACGCCCGGCGTCCCGGTGAGGGACTGGGTGATCTCGTTGAGCTTCACCAGGAGCTGGACCAGCGGGATCATCACCCCCTGGTAGGGGATGAACATGCCGAACAGGAACAGCGTGAACAGCACGTCGGCGCCGGGGAAGCGCCACTTCGACAGCACGTAGCCGTTCATGGAGCCCAGGACCGCCGAGATCAGCGCGCCGGGTACGGCCAGCAGCACGCTGTTCCAGATGCCTGGGGCGAGCTTCTCCCAGGCCACCCGCCACGGCTGTGCCGTCCACACCTCCGGGAGCGCCCAGGCCCGTCCGGGATCGGCCTCGGTCAGCGGCTTGAAGCTGGTGACCAGCAGGACGTAGACCGGGATCAGGAAGATCACCAGGAAGGCGACCAGCAGCGCCAGCCGGATCCCGCGCGCCCGGCCCGCCCGCCGCCTGGCCCGGCCGCCCGGGTCCTCCGCCCGCGCGGGCGGAGCCGGCGTCTCGGTAACCGTCATGGCCGCCTCTCCTTGCGAAGGGTCCAGACCAGGTAGGGGATGACGAACACGCTCACCGCGAGCACGATGTAGGAGGCGATGGTGGCGCCCTTGGCCGGGTCGTGGGAGTCGAAGACCGCCACCCACATGAACACGGCGGGGACGTCGGTGATGATCTGCTTGCCGGACACCGCGACGATCAGGTCGAAGACCTTGAGGGAGATGTGCCCGAGGATGATCAGCGCGGACAGGGTCACCGGGCGGAGCAGCGGCAGCACGATGTGCCGGTAGACCTGCCACTCGGTGCAGCCGTCCACCCGGGCGGCCTCCCGGAGGTCTTCGGGGACGCCCCGGAAGCCCGCCAGGAACAGCGCCATGACATATCCAGACATTTGCCATATCGCCGGGATGGCCATGGCCGCCATCCCCCAGTCCGGGTTCCGGAACCACTCCCACTGCAGGAAGTCCAGGCCCAGGCTGTCGAACAGCCGGTTCAGCCCGACCGCCCGCTCGTCCTGGCCGGAGTTCATCAGCCAGCGCCAGACGACCCCGGTCGCCACGAACGAGATCGCCATCGGGAACAGGTAGACGGCCCGGAAGGTCCCCTCCCCCCTGATCCCCTTCTCCATGAGGAACGCCAGCAGCCAGCCCAGCGCCAGCGCCCCGCCCACGAACACCACGGTGAAGACGATCGCGTGGTCGACCGAGATGCCCCAGCGCTTCTGGTCCCAGAGCGTGACGAAGTTCTCCAGGCCGACGAAGCTCCCCTCGGAGATCTCATCGTGTCTGTCGGTCATGGCCAGCCGGAAGTTCCAGCCGAGCATGCCGTACACGAAGACCGCGATGGCGATGATCGACGGCATGACCAGCAGCAGCCCCGGCAGCCACCTGCGCACCCGTGTCACTGACACCCCTTCCACGAGGTACGGCCCGCGGCGCCGCGGGCCGTACCGGACGTCACTGGCCCGAGTTCTTGGCGGCCTCGGCCAGCGCGGTCTGGAGCGCGGCCACGTCCTTGTCGGTGTGGAAGAGGCCGACCGCCTCGTTGATCGAGACCCGCCAGGCGTCGTTGACGGTGACGCCGTGCTGGATGGACCCGGCGAGCTTGTCGCTCCCCCAGTCCTTCAGCGCGTCGGCGAGGTAGTCGGTGTAGAGGGAGGTGTCGGCGTCCTTGCGGGCCGGGATGGAGCCCTTCTTGGGGTTGAAGGCGTCCTGGCCCTCCTTGCTCGCGGCCACCTTCAGCCAGGCCAGCGCCCCGGCGCGGTTCGGCGCGCCCTTGGGCAGGGTGAAGCTGTCCGACAGCCACATGAAGGTGCCGCCGGTGCCGGGCGAGGGAGCCCAGTCGAAGTCGGTCTTGGACTTCTTGCCCAGGCCGCCGTCCGGCGGATTGTGGAAGTAGCCATAGGCCCAGTCGCCCATGATGGTGAACGCGGCCTCGCCGTCGGCGACCTGCTTGGCCGCGGGCTGCCAGTCGTCGGCCGGATCCCCGGCATAGGACAGGACCGTCTTGAAGTCGTTGAGCGCCTTGGTCATCGCCGGGCCCGACCAGTCGGATCCGGCGCTCCAGAGCTGGTTGTACGCCTCGGTGCCGAGCGAGCCGAGCAGCACGCTCTCCAGCAGGTGCACCATCGTCCACTCGGAGCCGATCGAGAGCGGGATCTTGCCCGTCTTCTTGACCTTCTCCAGGGCGGCGACGAACTCCTCGATCGTCTTGGGCACCTCGGTGACGCCCGCCTCCTTGAGCACGGCGGGGTTGAACCACATCACGTTGGAGCGGTGGATGTTCACCGGGACCGAGTAGATCTGGCCCTGCACGCTGATCTGGTCGACGAGCTGCTCCGGGAAGACCTCCTTCAGCTTGAGCTCGTCATAGAGGGAGTTGACCGGCTCCAGGTCACCGGCCTTGATGTAGCCCTGCAGCTCGGCGCCCGCGTGCCCCTGGAAGGTGTCCGGCGGGGTGTCGGCCTGCAGCTTGGTGGCCAGCAGGGCGCGCGCCTTGTCGCCGGAACCGCCCGCCACGGCCGCGTCGAAGAACGTCAGGCCGGGGTTCTGCTTCTCGAAGATCTCTTTCATGGCCTTCAGGCCGTCGGCCTCGCCCGGTCCCGTCCACCAGGAGAAGACCTCAACCTTCTTCTCTCCGCCGGCCTGCGGGGTTTGCGCGGCGCCGCCGCCGTCGCCGCAGGCGGTCAGGGTGAGCAGGCCTGCCACGGTGACCGCGACGGCCGCCATCCACCGTCGTCGCATAGCTTCCCGTCCCTTCGGGGTCGAGGTTTCACAGATTCCCCCGAGAAAGATGACAACGTTGTCAGTGGATCAATCAACCCATCTGGCACCGAGCGACGTCAAGGTGTGCGCGGATAACTTCTGCGCATCCCGATCAGGACGCCGTACCGCGGATCCAGCCGTGGCCGGCGGTCTCCAGTGATCGCCGGCAAGGGTGGTGGCGCCCGCCGGCGGGTACGCGGCCGGCTGATCGCCGCCACCCCGGACGCGCCCCGGCCCACCCCGCGCGGACCGCGCCGATCACAGCGCCGACCTGGCTCTGGTGGGCCACGGGAGGGGTTCAGGTCAGCCCTCGCGGCACGCGGGAGGATCGGACGATTCTGATTGATCATGCCAAAGTCGGCAGATATCTTGATCCACGCTGCCGCCAAGGCGCGCGAAATTCACCATCGGGGAGTCCCTCACGTGTTTGCCAGACGAATCGCCCTTTCAGCCGCGGCAGGGGTCCTCGCCGCCGCGTGCCTCGTCGCCGGGGGGCTGAACGCCTCCCCCGCGGAAGCGGCGCCGGCCGACCCGTGTGCCCCCGCGACGGCCTCACCCCAGCCGAGCACCTCCACGACGGCGTCCCCTCAGCCGAGCTCCCGGGCAACGGCCTCACCCCGGCCGAGCCCCTCCGCGACGGCCTCACCCCAGCCGGGCGCCCGCACGACGGCACCACCCGAGCCGGTGGCCTGCACCAACGATCAGGACGTGTTCCCCGGCGCGCGACTCGGGGTGCGGACCGGTCCACAGGGTGACACGGCCCGGCTCACCGCCAACCAGGCCGAGGCGGCGGCCGAGGCGGCGCCCGCCCGGGTGTTCTGCGAGGGCGACGGGGTGAGCGGCAAGCGCGTCGAGGTGCTGTACGTCCGCGAGCCGAGCATGCCCGACCGTTACAGCCGGCTGCTGCCCATGTTCCAGGCGTGGCTCGCCAACGCCGACGACTCGTACAACGACGCCGCCGCGGCGGCCGGCAAGAGCCGCCACATCCGCTACGTCACCGAGGCTGTCTCCGGAGGATGTCAGGTCTCGGTCCGCGAGGTCGTCGTGCCCGCGGAGTCCCTGGCCACCTTCAACAGCGGCATCACCGCGGTGCAGGCGCTGGGCTACAACCGCGCGGACCGCAAATACCTCATGCTCACCGAGGCGACCGTCGTCTGCGGACTGGGCCAGAGGTATGTGGACGACCGGCCCGGCGCCGAGAACAACAACAACCTCCGCACCTACGCGCGGGTCGACGCGGTCCCCAACTGCTTCGGGGCCAACGCCATCGCCCACGAGCTGGGCCACACGTTCGGCGCGGTGCAGGAGAGCGCCCCGCATTTCCAGACCTCGCACTGCTCCGATCAGTTCGACCTCATGTGCTACGGCGGGACCCCGTCCTGGGCCTGCCTGAAGTGGAACGACTACCGGCTCCCCGACTGCAACCGCGACGACTACTTCAACGTCAGCCCGGCGGCCGGCAGCTATCTCGCCACCCACTGGAACACCGCCGACAACGACTTCCTCGTCAAGGGGGACACCAGCGACGCCGTCGCCCACCCCACGGTCGGCCTCACCTACGTGGTCACCAGTGTGTCGACCGGCGGAGCCATCGAGCCGATCGGCGGTTCCGCCGCCGGACTGGTCAAGCTCAGCCAGCGTGCCCGCACCAACACCCTGAGCCAGAGCTGGCTGATGGGCTACAAGACCGGCCTCCAGTTCGTCAACATGAACAGCCGGATGTGCGCCGACAGCGCCTACAGCGGGACCGCCTCGGGGACCCAGACCCTGCAGTACAACTGCAAGGGCACGGACGGCATGCGGTGGGCCTACCTGCCCCAGGCGGACGGCAGCTACGCGATCGTCAACTGGCTGTCCGGGCTGGCCCTGACGGTCACGGGCGCCTACCCGGCCCCGCTGGAGCAGCGTCCCTACACCGGCGCGACCAACCAGCGCTGGAAGTTCAACCGGCTCATCAACTCCGTCGGTCCGGGGAACGGTTCGAGCTACTACCTGACGGGCGTCGGGAACCGGGAGAACGTCGAGGTCCTCAACGGGGCGCTGACGTCCGGCGCGTCGGTGACGCACAAGCCGCATTCCGGTGCGAAGAACCAGCGGTGGATATTGCGCAACCCCAGCTCGACCACCTCCCCTGACTGGCAGCTGGTCAACGCCAACAGCGGCAAGTGCCTGGATCTGAAGGCGACGAGCACCGCTGTCGGGACCCAGATCGTCCAGTCGACCTGCTCCACATCCAGCAGGCAGAAATGGCAGCTGCGCTACGTGGCGGACAGGACGTACGTCATCGTCAACACGTACAGCAAGCGTGCGCTCAACATGACCACCGGCTCGCTGTCCGTCCTGAACCAGCAGGTTCTCGCGGGTGACAACGGCAACCACTTCTGGGCGCTCAAGCAGGTCTAGGACCGATCGGGCGACGTTCGCCCCTGCCGATGACGCGCCGCCCGGATCTCGTGCCGGGCGGCGCGTTTCCGCGAAAGGAGGCCCCGCTGTCGCCGCGGCGGGGCCGGCGGGGCAGGGCCGGCGGGGCGGAGCCTAGACGCGCTGGATGGCTCCGTCGAGCAGGGCCACGACGGTGACCCCGAAGTCGTGGATGGTCGCCGACAGCTCGGCGGGCGAGAGGCCCGGGGCCACCACGACCAGCGCGCCGCGCATCAGCGCCAGCCCGACCAGGGTCGTCATGGCCAGGGTGCACGCCAGCGGCCAGGTCACCAGCAGGACGTCCGACTTCTCCAGGACGGTGAGCCTGCCCAGCTCGCGCATGCGCACGATCAGGTCCCGGTGGGTGAGCAGCCCCTCGTCCTCGGTCAGCAGCGCGGGCTGGACCGACGGATCGAACAGCGGCAGCGGGCCGGGGTCGAGCAGCAGCAGGTCGGCGAAGTCGACGGTGTCGCGCGCCCGGCCGAAAGCGATCACCTGTCGGACCCTGGAGGCCTCGGCTGCCTGCAACGACGCCTCCGCCAGATCGGGGGTCGTGATGAGCAGCCGGGCGTCCCACCGGGCCAGCAGCCCGGCCGTCTCCCCGCTCCCGGACGCGAGCGGCGCCGCCACCCCGCCGGCCGCGATGACGGTGTGCACCGCCAGCGTCTGGGCGGCGGCGTTGTCGACGTGGATCCCCGCCACCTGGCTCCGCCGGGCGCCCCGCCGGACCAGCCCCGAGGCTCCCCGCGTCACCTCCTCGGCCAGGCGGCGGTAGCCGTACACCACTCCCGCGCCGAGATCGATCAGCGCGGGCCGGTCACCCCGCTCGTGCGCGCAACCGAACACCGCCTCGGTGACGGTGCCCTTGATGGACGAGGTGGGTCTCATTCCGCCGACGGTACGGCCGGGCTCTCCGCCCAGGCATCGACAGATGTATGTAGATGGGTGTGTATTCGGGATCCGTCCCCCTCCGGAGGACGGGCCCGAGCCCTGCGCGACTCGGGCCCGCTGTCGCGTGGCCCGTGGCCCTGAAGTCCCCACCCCTCCGAGGAGACCCCGGCCGTTGGGAGGGACACGCGACGCTTCCGGTGTGCTCGACCGAGACGCCGGGGATGGTGTGGGCCCGTCGTACCGGACCGCCGTCGTGGCGGGCGCGGTGCGGAGGGCTGGGCGTCATCGGCCGAACACGAGGGAACCGTACGGCGGGCGGCGGCCCCGGCACATGCTCCGGAGTGCGTATCCGGAGATGTATCTATGCCACCGCCGATGTGTAGAGCCGATGTGTAGGAGGAACGGTCTCAGCCGCGGTTCTGCTCGATGACCCAGGTGGCGACCTGGGTCCGCGAGGAGAAGCCGAGTTTGGCCAGGATGTTGGCCACGTGCCGGGCGGCGGTCGCGGGACTGATCACCAGCTCGTCGGCGATGGCCTTGTTGCTCAGGCCCCTGGCGATCAGCCCGGCGATCTCCCACTCCCTGCCGGTGAGCGTGGTGAGCGGGGCCGCGACCGGGTGCCTGCCCACCATCAGGGGCGCGTCGGACTGCTCGTCGCCCTGCAGCGCGTAGCGGACCGCCTGGTCCTGGGACATCTCCTGGCCGTACGCCCAGAGCTGGGCGACCAGCGCGTCGCCGAGCCGGGCCCGGGCGGGCTGGAGCAGCTCCTCCATCCGCGCGCCGAAGCCGGAGGGCAGGACCGCGCCGCTCATCGCGCTCCGGATCGCGGCCGAGGCCCCCGCCAGCCGCACCGCCCGGCGGTCGTCCTCCTCGGCCAGCGCGAGCTGCGCGAGCGTCTCGATCCGCCGGGCCACGCCGAGCCGCTGCCCCGTCCCCTGGCACAGACGCAGGCTCTCGATCAGCCTGACGCGCGCGGTGGCGAGGTCGCCCTGGGCCAGGGCGATCCGGCCCAGGCCCGCCAGGCAGGTGATGGTCTGCCAGTGGGCGGTGATGTCCTGGAGCAGGTCGAGGGCCTGCTCGTAGTAGGCGCGGGCCTCCCCCAGGTCGCCCCGGAGCCAGGCGACCTGGGCCAGGCCGATGAGCGCGACCGGGGCCGCCCAGTGGTTGTCGAGCTCGTGCGCGATGGCCAGCGCGGCCTCGAAGGAGCGCTGCGACTCCTTGGCCCGCCCCTCCGACAGCGCGAACGTCCCCTCCATGGAGCGGATCACCATCTCGTGCCAGGGGTCGTCGACCCTGCGCACGGCCTCCAGCGCCTCGTCCAGGAAGGCCCTGGCCCGCTCCGGCCGGCGCTGGTAGATGGCCACCCAGGCGAGGATGGCGAGCGCCCCGCTCAGCGGTCCGTGCAGACCCGTCGCCCGGCACAGCTCGGCCGCGGCCGTGCAGGCGACCCGCGCGGTGTCGGGGTCGCCCTGCCCGAAGGCCACCTGACCGCGGAGCACGAGGGCGTCGCCGCGCACGCTCGGCGGCAGCTCCGCCGGCCCCACCGCGAGCAGGCGGTCCAGCCACTCGTCGGCGGGGGTGAACCTGCCGCCGGCGATGGTCGGCCAGCGGAGCAGGACGAGCAGGCGCAGCGCGCTCTCGGGGTCGTCCGCCTCCGCCGACCAGCGCACCGCCGCCCACACGTTGGCCTGCAGCTCGTCCAGCAGGACCAGCATCGGGCAGATCTCGTCCCAGGTCGGCCGGGGGCGCCGGACGATCGTCTGGTGGATGCGGCCGGCGACCTCGATCATGTGGTCCCGGTGCCGCCGCCGCAGCGCGGCCTCCTCGCCGGAGGTGTCGAGCTGCTCGGCGGCGTACTGGCGGATCGTCTCCAGCATCCGGTAGCGCGTCTCGCCCGCGACCTCCGCGTCCGCCAGCACCAGGGACTTGTCGACCAGGTCGCAGAGCACGCGCAGGACGTCGTCGGCCCACAGGCCGTCGCCCGCGCAGACCTGCTCGGCCATGTCCAGCGTCCATCCCCCGGTGAACACCGCCAGTCTCCGCAGCAGGATCCGTTCGGGCTCGTTGAGCTGCTGGTAGCTCCAGTCGACGGTCGCGCGGAGCGTCTGGTGCCTGGCCGGGGCCATCCTGTCGCCGGCGGACAGGAGACGGAACCGGTCCCTGATCCGGGCGTGGATCTGCTCCACCGTCAGCACCCTGCACAGCGCCGCGGCCAGCTCGATGGCCAGGGGCATCCCGTCGAGCGCCTCGCACAGGCTGGCGATCTCGCCGGCGTTCTGCTCGGTGACGGCGAAACCGCGCGAGGCCGCGCCGGCGCGGTCGACGAAGAGCCGTACCGCCTCGCTGCCGGCGAGGTCGTGCACCCCGGTCCGGGGCAGCGAGAGCGGCGGCACCCGCCACACGGTCTCCCCTGCCACCCGCAGCGGCTCCCGGCTGGTCGTGAGCATCCGTACGGCCGGGCAGACGGTGAGCACAGCCCGGCAGAACCGGGCCGACTCCTCGATGAGCGACTCGCAGTTGTCGATGATCATCAGCAGGTTCCGGTCACCGAGTGCGTCGATCAGCGTGTCGGACAGCGGGCGCGGCGGCTCGGCCTTCACCCCGAGCACCGCGGCCACGCGAGGCTCGACCAGGTCGCCGCGGACCGCCTCCGCCAGCTCCACCAGCCAGACGCCGCCGGGGAACCCCGCCGCCACCTGGGCCGCCACCCGGACCGCCAGCCTGCTCTTGCCGATGCCGCCGGCGCCGCACAGGGTCACCAGCCTGGCGACGCCCAGCAGCTCGACAAGCTCCTCCACATCACCCTCACGACCGACGAAGGCGTTGGGTTCGAGGGGAAGGTTGCCGCCGGTAAGGGATACGTGCGCGGTGTCCTGGGTCATCGGCTCTTAGGGGAGGTCGCGGGCCAGCCGTCACAGAAAGTGTGGCACCAATTACCGTGCCGTGCCCAGGCTTAGCCCCATTTCGCACACTCGGATTACCGATCGGCCCGGTTCCGGATCCCGCCGAGTACGGCGTCGAGCATCCGGTCGAACTCCGCCACGGACCCGAAGCCGACCTGCAGGGGCGTGAGGGTGGCCATCGTCGGGTACGCCGTGGCGTCGATCGCGGGCATGTCACCGACCACGTCGGACCCGCCGCTGAGGACGGCCAGCAGATATCCGTTGAGAAAGCCGAACAGCATCAGCGGCGCGTCCGCGACCGCCTGGTCGGGCAGACCGGCCTCACGCATCGCGGTGACCAGCCGTTCCAGGGCGGCGAGGGCCACCGGCGAGGTCTGGGCGCGCGTAGCCAGCAGCGGGAACACCCGGGGATGCCGGTAGGCCATCTCCCGGTAGCGGTGCGCCGTCCAGCGGGTGATCTCTTCCCAGTCGCGGGGCGCGTCGTCCACGCCGGCCGCCACTTCGGCGAGCACGGCCTCGGACATGGCGTCCAGCAGCGCCGCCTTGCCCTTGATGTGGTGGTAGATCGACATCGGGTCGACCCCGAGCTCCTCCGCGAGCCGCCGTACCCCGAAGCGCTCGAGGCCGTCGCGATCGACGAGCACGACGGCGGCGGCCGCGATGCGCTCGCGGTCGAGCCCCGCCGACGTGCCCTGTGTGCGTCTGGCCACGTCCACTCCCTCCCTCTTGTCAAACCTACACCGTAGAATTTATCGTGCGGATGGAAACCTACGGCGTAGGTTTCAGCAGGAAAAAACGCCCGAGCGCTGCGCACTCCCGCCCCCGTACAAACAGACAGGAGACCCGCATGCCCAAGCTGCCCGAGCCGCAGCTCGCCGACGCCGACGACCTGGTCCGGCTCGGCCCGGTCTTCGCCCGAACGGCCGTCGGCACCGGCCGCAACCCGAGGAGCGCCTGATGAGACCTCTGGAGATCCTGTTGTCGGCCACCAACCTGCTGGGGCTCGCGATCGTGGCGATCCCCCGGCTACGCGCGCTGCGCCGGCCAGGCTCCGTGGTGCCCGTCGCGCTGCTCTTGGCGGCGGCGCAGGTCCTCGTCGAAGGCCCGCGCTGGCAGCTGGCCCCTGCCTACGCGCTGACCGCGATCCTCTTCCTGACCTGGCTGACCGGCATCGTCCGGCCGAGCGCCGTGCACGTCAACCGGCTGGTCGCCGGCTCAGCCGCCGGACTGGGTGTGCCGGCGGCCCTCGCCTCCGTCCTCCTGGCAACGGTGATGCCCGTATTCCGTTTCCCCGAGCCGACCGGGCCGTACGCGGTCGGCACCGCGACCTACCACTGGGTGGACGCAGGCCGTCCGGAGCTGTTCACCGACGCCCCCGATGATCATCGGGAACTCATGGCGCAGGTCTGGTATCCCGCCGAGCCTCAGCCGTCGGCACCGCGCGCCCCCTACATCCAAGACGCCGAGGCGGTGACGTCGGCGATGGCGCGCCTGGCCGGCTTCCCGGAGCCCGTCTTCAGCCAGCTCGGGTACGTGACCACCAACGCCGTCACGTCCGCTCGGATGGCGGCCGACCGCCCCCGCTACCCGGTGCTCATCTCCCTCACCGGGCTCAGCGGGTTCCGCGCCGCGAGCACCTTCCAGATCCAGGAGCTGGTCTCGCACGGCTACGTGGTCGTCGGGCTCGACCAGCCGGGCGCCGCCGCCATGACACGCTTCCCCGACGGGCGGGAGATCCCGGGGTGGCCCAGGGACAAGATCTATCCGCTGATCAGCCAGAGCTGGACGCCGCGGCCCGACGCGCCGACACTCCAGGGGGAGGCGCTTCCCGACGGCATCATCCCGTACTTCGCGCAGGACGTCAGCTTCGCGCTCGACCGGCTCGCGGGGCTGAACGAAGCCGACCCCGACGGCATCCTGACCGGCCGCCTCGACCTCGAGCGCGCCGGCGTCTTCGGGATCTCGTGGGGCGGCGCGACCGGTGCCGAGGCGTGCGCGAACGACCAGCGCCTCAAGGCGTGCTTCATCATGGACGTTCAAATGACGGCCCACGTCGTCAGGGCGGGCTTGCAGCAGCCGGTCATGTTCATGACCCGCGATACCGAGACCTTCCGTCTCGAACGGGAGCGCAGCGGCGGCTGGCCGGAGAAGGAGATCTCCGAGACCATCGAGACCATGACCGACGTGTACCAGCGCCTGCCGGGCGCCGGCTATTACGTGGAGGTCCCCGGGCTGTTCCACGTCGACTTCACCGACATCCCGGTCTGGTCGCCGGTCACACCGCAGCTTGGCCTGAACGGGACGATCGACGCTCAGCGAGCACACGACATCATCAACGCCTACTCGCTCGCGTTCTTCGACAAGCATCTCTTGGGACAGTCACCGTCACTGCTCGAGTTCGAGGGGCCGTCGAGCCGCTTCCCGGAAGCGCGGTTCACGCATCGCCAGGGCGGGCCGGAACAGCCGCCGGCCGCCGCACACCCTCGGTGATACGGCGGACCGGAGTTGACCGTACGCGGCCATCCGATGGCGGATTGTCAGTGGGGCGATTCACACTGCCCCCATGGCGGATACTCTCCCGGAACCTGCTTCCCGCACCGCGACCAAGAAGGACACCTCCCCCGAACCCGGACCTGGATCCGAACCCGCTCCCGAGCTCGGCGAGCTCAGCCTCTCCGAGTGGCACGCACACGTCGGCAAGATGACCGGCATCGGCTTCCTCACCATCGCGCGCCGGCTGCCGGCGCTGGTGTCGCAGGCCGTACGGCTGGCATGGCTGGCCAGTCCCCGTGACACCCTCACCGCGATCACCCTGAGCATGCTCGCCGGCGTTTTCACCGCGTTCGGGCTGCTCGCCACCACCGGAGTCCTGTCGGCCCTGTTCGAGGCGGGGCCGACTCCGGAGCGGGTCATGGCCGCCCTGCCCAGCCTGATCGTGGTGGGCGCGGCCGGCACCCTGCGCACGCTGATGCAGGCGGGCGCGGGCTGGGCGCAGTCCCGGCTGGATCCTCAGGTGAGCCGGATCGCCGAGGAGCGGCTGTACGGACTGACCAGCCAGGTCGGCCTGGCCGCCTTCGACGACCCGGACTTCCACGACGCGCTCCAGCGGGCCAGGTCGCGCGGGGTGGCCATGGCGGACGTCGTGGTCGGCACGACCATCAACGTACTGACCGCGATCATCGGGATCATCGCGGCGGCGGGCGTGCTCGGGGTGCTCCACCCCGTGCTTCTGCCGCTGCTGGTGCTGGCGGTGCTGCCGGACGCGTGGGCCGCGATCCGCTCGGCGCGGATGCGCTACACCACGATGTACGCGCTGATCCCCGCCAGCCGCCGCAAGTGGATCATCGCGGAGCTGCTGGCGGAGCGCGAACCCGCCGCCGAAGTGCGCTCGTTCACCATGCGGGGCTTCCTGATGCGGATGTACGACGCCGTGGCCACGGCCGAGCAGTCCATCCTGCTGGGCCTGGCGCGGCGGCAGACGTTCACGAAGGTCGTCGGCGAGGCGCTCGGCGGGGTCGGGACGGCCATCGTCTACGTCGCCCTCGGCGTCCTGCTCGCCGTGGGCGCGGTGCCGCTGGCCGTCGCGGGCACGGCCGTGCTGGCGATCCGGTCGGGTCAGACATATCTGGCCAACCTCATGTACGCCACCAACCGGCTCTATGAGGAGGGCCTCTACTTCACCGACTTCCTCGACTTCTGCGCCGACGCGGAGAGCCGGCTGGGATCCGAGCGCTCCGGACAGGCCCCTGAGACGTTCAAACGGATCACCGCCGAGGACGTCGTCTTCACCTATCCCGGCTCCGGCACCCCCGCGCTCCAGGGAGTGTCGGTCCGTATCGACCGGGGTGAGGTGATCGCCCTCGTCGGCGAGAACGGCTCGGGCAAGACCACACTGGCCAAGATCCTTTCGGGCCTTTACGAGCCGGACAGCGGGCACGTCCGATGGGACGGCACCGATCTCGCCGAGGTCGATCCCGATCAGCTCCGGCAGCGCATCGCGGTCATCGCCCAGGATCACACGCGCTGGCCGCTGACCGCCAGGCACAACATCAGCATGGGCACGGACAAGGGAGAGCCCGCACTGATCTCGGCGGCGGAGGTGGCGGGCGCCGACCAGGTCGTCGCCGAGCTGCCCCACGGCTACGGCACCCTGCTGGACCGGCGGTTCAAGGACGGTCAGGAGCTGTCCGGCGGCCAGTGGCAGCGGATCGCGGTCGCGCGAGGCTTCCACCGGGACGCTCCCCTGCTGATCTGCGACGAGCCGACCGCCGCCCTTGACGCCCGCGCCGAGCACGCCCTCTTCGAACGCATCCGGCGGCACGCCGACGGACGCACCGTCCTGTTGATCACCCACCGGCTGGCCAGCGTCCGCTACGCCGACCGGATCTACGTCCTGGACCACGGCAGGGTCACCGAGGAGGGCACCCACGACCAGCTCATCGCGGTCGACGGCCTCTACGCCGACCTCTACAGCCTGCAGGCCCGCGCCTACTCGGCCTGAGCCCCCGGGTGACGGCCTCCCCGCCCTCCGGGCCGGATCCGCCGCGCCCGCCCCACCTCTCCGGCCCCAGGCCCCGCTTCCCCGGCCGCACCCCCGATTCAGCCGCGATCCCCGTTCGGCCCGGCGCCTCGCTCAGCCCCGGTCCCCCAGCACGGCCCGCATGACGGCCTTCGCGACGGGAGCCGCCACCTGGCCGCCGAAACCGCCGTGTTCCACGAGGACTCCCACGGCCACCCGGGGGTCGGCCGCCGGGGCGAAGCTGGTGAAGATCGCGTGGTCCTGCCCGGAGGCGGCGTTCTCGGCGGTGCCGGTCTTGGCCGCCACGTCGACACCCGGGATGGCGGCGGCCGTACCGGTGCCGCCGGGCCGGGTGACCGTGACCATCATCGCGGTGAGCCGGTTGGCCTCGTGCTCGTCGAGCGTCTGGCGGTAGCGCGACGGCTCCGTCTCGTCGATCACCGTGCCGTCGGCGAGGCGGACCTCCTCCACCAGGTAGGGGCGCATCAGCACGCCGTCGTTGGCGACCGCCGCGGAGATCATCGCGATCATGAGCGGGGTGGCCCGGTCGTCGAACTGGCCCAGCGCCGACATCGCGGTCTGCGCCCGGTCCATCTCCGGCGGATACACGCTCCTGGCCACCGGCATGGGAACGGTGAGGTCGTCGGCGCCGAACCCGAACGCCTCGGCCTGCTCGCGCAGCACGTCCTGGCCGAGGTCGATGCCGATCTTCGCGAAGGGCGTGTTGCACGAGGTCTTGAACGCGTACGCCAGCGGCGGGTTGCCGTCGCCGCAGGCCGTGCCGCCGGAGTTGCGCAGGTAGGTGTCGGTGCCGGGGAGGCGGAGCGCCTCGGGGGCGCCGACCTTCGTGGTCGGGCTGTACCTCCCCGAGGTCAGCGCGGCCGCACTCGTGACGATCTTGAAGGCGGATCCCGGCGGGTAGTTCTGCTGGATCGCCCGATTCAGCAGAGGCCGGCCGGGATCCGCCTGCAGCCGTCTGTCGATCCCGGCGAGCCGGTCGGCGTCGAAGGTCGCGTAGAGGTTCGGGTCGTAGGAGGGGAGGGAGACCATGGCCAGGATCGCGCCGGTGGCGGGGGTGATCGCGACGACGGCCCCGCGCAGCCCGGTGGCGCGCAGTGCCTCGTAGGCGGCCCGCTGCGCCCGCCCGTCGATGGTGAGCTTGAGCGTGGCCCCGCTCTCGGTGCCGTACACCAGTGAGCGCACCTTGACCCGGGGATCCCTGCCGGACAGCACGGCGTTCTCGGCCTTCTCGATGCCGGCTCCGCCGTAGAGCGAGATGTGTCCGGTCACCGGCGCGTAGAGCGGCCCCGCGGGGTAGACCCGCCGGTATCTGTAGTCGGCGCCCCCGCTGTCCCGGCTGGTCGCGATGACCGTGCCGTCGCGGAGCAGGATCTCGCCTCTCGGGCCGGCGAACCGCGCGATCATCGTCTGGCGGTTGCGCGGGTCCGCGTTGAGCCGGTCCGCGTCGAGCGCCTGGATGTAGGTCACCTTGCCGAGCAGGGCGAACAGCATGGCCCCGCACACCAGGGCGACGTGCCGGAGCGGGATGTTGATCCGGCGAGCGCGTGGTGCGGCCATGGGCCCCTCCCCCGATCGCGCTGCCGGTCACCGATTTACCGGTTTAACAGCAAGACCGAAAAGGGGGCACCGGCCTGGGGCAAAGCGGCCGTACGGCTTCTAATCAACCACCGACCGGTAGTAATTGATCTTGTTTTGGACGGCCGCCTGCTTCTCGCGCAGGTTGTCGACCTGGGCTTCCACCCGCCGGTCGTGGGCTTCGAGGAGCGCGATCCGGTCGCGGATCGTATGGTCGCCCTTCCGGACCAGCTCGGCGAAGCGGAGCATCTCCGCGATCGGCATCCCGGTGTCCCGCAGGCAGCGGATCGTGCCGAGCCAGCCGACGTCCTCCTGGGTGAACCTGCGCTGTCCGGCCGCGTTGCGGCCGATCGGCTCCAGCAGACCGATCCGCTCGTAGTAGCGCAGGGTGTCGAGGCTGAAGCCGGTCTCCTCGACCACCTGGCCAGGCGTGTACACACTCACGCCTGGCAGCATCCCACCTGGAGCACACTCCAGGTCAAGCGGGAGATTCCTGTTTGACCTGGAGTGCACTCCATCTCGCATGGTGGTGCCCATGACACACCTTCCCCTGGCCCTGGGCACCATCCCGTTCGGCGCCGTCCTGGACGACAAGGCGACTTTCGCGATCCTGGACCGGTTCGCCGACGCCGGCGGTGCGATGCTGGACACCGCGAGCAACTACCCCTTCTGGAACGAGGGGGCGACCGGCGACGAGAGCGAGCCGGCCATCGGCCGACGGCCGGCCGCGCGGGGCAACCGCGACCGGATCGTGCCGAGCACCAAGTGCGGCGCCCGGCCGACGGTCCCCGGCGACCGGGCGCTGGACTCCGTCCGATGAGGGGGCCGGAGGAGCTGTGGTTCCTGACGCCCACGCCGCTGGGCGTGTGGCGCTTCGAGAACGCCCGGCCGAGGAGGTCCGGAGCGCGTCCTTCCCTGCGGGCGCGGATCGCCTCCGCGAGGTTCTTCGTGATCAGGCGGAGGTAGGAGGTAGGGCGACGTCCCTCGCGGGCCGGGGCTGTCGGGGCACTCCGCGAGTCAGGCGGGCGTGGCGTGGGACCGGACATGAGCCGGGCGGGCGTGACGTGGGACCGGACATGAGCCGGGCGGGCGTGACGTGGGACCGGACATGAGCCGGGCGGGCGTGACGTGGATCCGGGCGGGGTCACTCCTGGGGCAGGTGCTCCGACAGGTAGCGGCGGACCAGGCGCTTGCACTCGTCGATCAGCTCGGGGTCGCCGTCGGGCCGGGAGCGGAAGGCGAGCTTGAGCACGGCGTCGGCGGCCTCGACCGCGACGACCAGCGCCCGGTCCAGCCTCGGCCCGATCGGGGCCCCGAGCAGCTCGATGGTGATCGCGCGGAGCCGGTCGGCCACGATGACGTTGTTCTCCAGCGCGGTGTCGAGCATCCGCTCGGTCCCCTTGAGCGCCGGGCCTCCCGGCGAGGGCAGCACCTCGCCGAAGTCGACGACGGCGAAGCCCGGCGTCGAGCGTTTCATCGCGACGAACTCGTCGATCGCCAGATCCACCATCTCGGTCCAGTCCGACAGCTGCACGGCCGAGAGCCTGGCGGTGATCCGGCCGAGGAATGCCTCCAGGTTGCGCAGCGCCAGCGCCCGCACCAGCCCCTGCTTGTCGGGGAAGAACTGGTAGAAGGTGCCGATCGGCACCTCCGCGCGGCGCGCGACCTCCTTGGTGGTCAGCGCCTCGTAACCCGCCTCGTCCAGCAGCCGCGCACACTCGTCCAGCATGCGCTCGACCCGTTCCAGGCTGCGCCGCTGGGCGGGACGGCGGCGTAGCGTCCCCCCGGAAACGTTCGTCATCGCTCCATCATCCCCTACCCGGACCCCCCAAGGGCTAACATGAGCCACACTCATGCCAACGGGAGGTCAGGATGTTCCTTTGGGGTACGGCTACCGCGTCCTACCAGATCGAGGGTGCCGTCGCCGAAGACGGCCGGGGCCCGTCGATCTGGGACACCTTCGCCCATGAGCCCGGCCGCGTCCGCGACGGGCACACCGGCGACGTGAGCTGCGACCATTACCACCGCTGGCCCGAGGACGTCGCCCTGATGGCCGGGCTCGGGGTGGATTCCTACCGCTTCTCCATCGCCTGGCCCCGCGTCCAGCCCGAGGGGCGGGGCCGGATCAACCAGGCCGGCCTGGACTTCTACGACCGGCTGACGGACGCGCTCCACGACAGGGGCATCGTCCCGGCGGCCACGCTGTTCCACTGGGACCTGCCGCAGGCCCTGGAGGACGAGGGCGGCTGGCTCAACCGCGACACCTCCTACCGGTTCGCCGAGTACGCCGCCGCCGTGGCCGACCGGCTCGCCGACCGGATCCCCATGTGGATCACCCTGAACGAGCCCTTCGTGCACATGGTCTTCGGCTACGCCATGGGCAACCACGCCCCCGGCAGGACCCTGTTCCTGGACGCGCTCCCGGTGGCCCACCACCAGCTGCTCGGGCACGGCCTGGCCGCGGCGGCCCTGCGCGAGCGGGGTGCGGAGAAGGTGCTGATCACCAACAACTGCACCCCCGTCTGGCCCGCCTCCGACGCCCCCGCCGACCTCGCCGCCGCCGACGCCTACGACACCCTGCACAACCGGCTGTTCAACGACCCCGTACTCCTCGGGCGATATCCGGATTTGTCGGCATACGGTGTGACCCTCGACTGCGTCCAGGACGGCGACCTCGACCTGATCGGCGCCCGCCTCGACGGCATCGGCATCAACTACTACAACCCCACCCGGATCGCGGCCCCCACCGCCGAAGGACTCCCCTTCACCGACGCCGGCGTCACCGGCCACCCCACCACCGCCTTCGGCTGGCCCGTCGTCCCCGACGGCCTGCGCGAACTCCTGACCGGCCTCAAGGCCCGGTACGGCGACGCCCTGCCGCCCGTCTACGTCACCGAGAACGGCTGCTCCCAGCCCGACGTGCCGGGCCCGGACGGGGTGGTCGACGACCAGGCCCGGATCGCCTACCTCGACGGTCACATCGAGGCCGTCGAGCGGGCGCGGGCCGAGGGCGTGGACGTCCGCGGCTACTACGTCTGGTCCCTGCTGGACAACTTCGAGTGGGCCGAGGGCTACCACCAGCGCTTCGGCCTGGTCCACGTCGACTTCGCCACCGGGGAGCGCACCCCGAAGGCCTCCTACCACTGGCTCGCGAAGCGGATCGCCGAGCACGCCGGGACCTGATAGGGCCGGGCCCCGGGCGGTGCCCGCCCGCCGGCCTCAGCCGTTGAAGGTGTCGGGGTCCGGGCCGGTGCGGGTGCCGGCGTCCAGCCGGGCGATCGCCTCCATGTCGCCGCCGGTGAGGGAGAAGTCGAAGACGTCGATGTTCTCCTTGATCCGCGCCGGGGTGACCGACTTGGGGATCACGACGTTTCCCAGCTGGACGTGCCAGCGCAGGACGGCCTGGGCCGGGGTCTTGCCGTGCCGTTCGGCGATCTCGACGATCACCGGGTCCTTGAGCACGGCCCCCTGGGCCAGCGGGCTCCACGCCTCGGTGACGATGCCGTGCCGGGCGTGGAAGTCGCGCAGCCCGGCCTGCTGCAGGGCCGGGTGGAGCTCGATCTGGTTGACCACCGGGACGATGCCGCCGGTGTCGATGAGGCGGGTCAGATGGGCGGGCTGGAAGTTGGACACGCCGATCGCGCGGACGCGGCCGTCGGCGAGGAGCTTCTCCATCGCCTTCCAGGTCTCGCCGTACAGATCCCTGGCCGGCGCGGGCCAGTGGATGAGATACAGGTCGAGATGGTCCAGCCCCAGCTTGGCGAGGCTCACGTCGAAGGCGGCGAGGGTCGAGTCGTAGCCCTGGTCGCTGTTCCACACCTTGGTGGTGACGAACAGCTCCTCGCGGGGCAGGCCGGAGTCGGCCAGCGCCCGGCCCACACCACGCTCGTTGCCGTAGATCGCGGCGGTGTCGATGCTCCGGTAACCGGCTTCGAGCGCGCCGGTCACCGCCCGGGCGGTCTCGTCCTCGGGCACCTGGAACACCCCGAAGCCGAGCTGCGGCATGGAGACCCCGTTGTTCAGGGTGATCATATGCGGTCCTCCAATGGATAGCGTCAGCAAATAAAAGTGTATGCAACAGTTGCAGACGCTAGTTACTTGACCGTACGGCTACGCCATACGACTACGGAGGATGCCCAGGCGGGGCCTGGGTTCACATGACATGGCACGCGTATCACCAATACGGGGAAATTTCATTACATGATCGGTGAAAATCGCGCCTTCGACCCGTGTAGCCCGATCGGCCCCATCATCGCCCCGGGGCCGGGTCCGTCGAATGTGCATCAGTTGTTGAGACTCATCACGCGGTCCACCGCGATCTCGACCACCACCCGGCCGGGCGGATCGGGCGGCGCCGACCAGTAGCGACCGGTGTAACGGCGCACCCCCTCGGCCACGCGCCGGGGATCGCCGGACACCGTGCGGGAAGAGCCCGGCGGCAGGCCGCTCACCGGCCGACTCCGAAAGACCGCTCCGGGCGACTCCGGAAGGCCGCTCCGGGTGGTTCACCGGAAGGCCGCGATGTTGCGCGCCGCCCATTCGGCGAAGGTGCGGGGCGGGCGGCCGAGGATCTGCTCGACGTGGGGGCTGACCCGCTGTTCGGCGGGCGTCGGCTCGCCCAGGATGGCGAGGGTGCCCTCGACCACCGGTTCGGGCATGAACTGCAGCATCTGCGCCCGGGCCTCCTCGCGGCTCTGCTCGACGAACCGCACCGGCGCTCCCAGCGCCTCGCCGATCGCCTGCGCCCGTCGGCGCGGGGTGATCGACGCCGGGCCGGTGAGCTCGTACGTACGGCCGGCATGACCGCCGTCGCGCAGGACCACGGCCGCGACCTCGGCGATATCGGCCGGGTCGATGAACGGCAGCCCGACGTCGCCGAACGGCGCGGCGGCCGTACGCCGCGAGCGCACCGTCTCCGCCCACGCGAACGCGTTGGAGTCGAAGCCTCCCGGCCGCAGGATCGTCCAGTCCAGACCTGACCGCTGGACGGCGTCCTCGAAGGCCAGGGGGTGGCGGTAGACCTCCGGGCGCGTCCCGGCGCCCTGGGAGGACAGCAGGACCACCCGTCCGACCCCGCCGGCGCCGGCGGCCTCCACGATGCCCCGCGGGTCCTCACCGGCGACCAGCAGGAACAGCGCGTCGGCCCCGTCGAGCACCGGCTTGAGGCTCTCGGGCTCTCCCAGGTCGGCCTGTCGATGCGATACGCCCTGCGGCACCTGCGAGGCGCCTCGGGAGACGGCGGTCACCCTTTCGCCGGCCGCCGCCAGCGCCTGCACCAGCGATCGCCCCACGTTCCCGGTCGCCCCTGTTACCACGATCATGACCTGCTCCGTTCGCTACCGAATGTCATCACTCGCACCGGGAGATCTTCGATCGCCCGAACAAGTTAGTTAGTTGACTGACTTAATGACGAGACTAGCCGACGACGGCTCGGCTGTCCACACGCTTTAAGTTGGATGACTGACTCGATGAACGTCGGTCATGCCGGCCCGGCCACGGCGAAGCCGGCGAGCGAGGACGGTCGGCCCCTGGGGCCCGGTCCTCACACAGGCACTGCGGTGGCCCCGACGATCCCGACGGTCCCGGCGGTCCGGGGCGGGTCACGCGGCGTGGACCCCCTGGAACGGGTGACCGGACGTCCCCGCGGACGTTCGCGCGATGATCCGGACGTCCTGCGTACGGTCGCACACCGGCCGGACGCCCCAGGAACACCTGCACCTGCTCCGCCACCTGGCGCCGCCACGGGGCGCCTTCCCCGACCACGCCGGC
Organism: Streptosporangium canum; assembly: GCF_900113865.1. GTDB lineage: Bacteria > Actinomycetota > Actinomycetes > Streptosporangiales > Streptosporangiaceae > Streptosporangium > Streptosporangium canum. The sequence goes on from NZ_FOQY01000037.1 coordinate 65,014, forward strand.
ACGCCGCGCGAGGCGGGACTGATCGCCGCCACCCGGCTGGGCGCCGCGGTGACGCACACCCTTACCCCCCTCGGCACCGCCCTTCTCAACGGCGATCTCGAGCCGCAGCCGACCGGCTACCCGGTGGGGAATCGCCGCCCCCGTCTCCTCCGCGAGGCCTGATCTCCCGCGCGACAGCGCCGCCGGCTGACTCCCGGCAAGCCATCCGTCTTGCTGGGAGTCATTTTGCCGTTAGCAGGCACGGCCGGTGCGAGCATCGCCGGAGAGACAGGATCGATCATGAAAACTGGGGGAGAGATGCTCCGAAAACTGATCCCGATACTGGCCATGGTGGTGGCGGCCGGATCACCGGCCGCCACCACCGCGGCCTGGGCGGAGGGGGCGCCGGCCACCGCGGCGGTGCGGGCGGGCACCGCCTCCGCGCCGGCCGTACAGGCGGCTGGTTCCTGTAGTCCCGGATCGCCGTGCGCGGCGATCAACTGCGGGCCGGGCCGCGTCTGCGTGCCCTCCCCCAAGCAGTGCTTCACCACGCCGTGCCCGCAGTACGACTGCGTGCCCGTGTCGTCGGTGCCCGGCTCGGGCCCGTGGCGCCCGCCGTACCCCGGTGGCTACCCGGGCCAGTGGCGGCCCCCTTACCCGGGCTCGTACCCGGGCCAGTGGCGGCCTCCGTACCCGGGCTCGTACCCGGGTTACCCGGGGTACCCGGGCCAGTGGCGCCCGCCGTACCCGGTCGGATACCCGGGCCAGTGGCGGCCCCCGGTGCCGCAGCCGCATCCGGTGCCGCAGCCGTATCCGGTGCCGCGTCCGCCCTACCAGCACCCCTGACGGACGGCGGGCCCCGCGGGCAGCACTCCAGTCAGCGGTTCCCGGCCTTCGACGACGGCAGGCGCTGCGCGGGGTGAGGCAGAGCAGGCCGAAAACCGAATCGCCGATCCCGGAAGCCCAGGCCATCACACCGATGACCTGGGCTTCCGCCTGACGGTCTCCTCCCGCTCCCCCGGCCGTTCACCGTCCGCCACCCGTAGATGCCGTTCACCGCGCGCCACCCGTAGATGCCGTTCACCGCGCGCCACCGGTAGATCATCAAGTGAGAGCGCGCGACGTTCCCCGGGAGCCACCCGCCATTCGGATCACCCCGCCGGTCAAGGCGGCGCTCACCGGGCTGACGTGGTGGCCGGTACCCACGGCAACGCCAGCCGTTCCACCAGCACCAGGGCGGAGTAGAGAACGATGCTCATCATCCCGACCAGGATGATCGCCGCCCATGCGGTGGCGCTGTCGGCGACCCCGCTGTACTGCACGATCTGGTAGCCCAGGCCCCCCTCACCGGCCTGGAACTCGCCGATCACCGCGCCGATCGCGGCCAGCGGCATGGCGACTTTCAGGCCGACGAAGATCTGCGGCAGCGCGGCCGGCAGCCGTATCTTGCGGAACGTCTGCCAGCGCGACGCGTCCAGGGACCTGGCCAGCTCGGCGAGATCGGCGGGGGTCGTGGTCAACCCGGTCGCCGTGGAGAGCACGATCGGGAAGAAACTGAGCAGGAACACCATGGTCAGGATCGGCCGCTGCCCCCAGCCGAGGGAGACGACCAGCAGGGGCCCGAGTGCGATCTTCGGTACCGCGTTGACCGCCACCAGCAGTGGCGAGAACATCCGCTCGATCGCCCGCGAGCCGGCCAGCGCGATCCCGATCGCGATCCCCGCGACCGAGGAGAGCAGAAAGCCGATCACGGTCTCCAGCGTGGTCGCGCCCAACCCGCCGAGCAACTCCGCCGACCTCGCGTCGAACGCGGTCAGCACCTCCTGCGGCGGCGGCAGTACCGCCGGATGGACAAGGTGGAACACCGAGGTGACGAGCCACCAGCCGGTGATCGTCACCACCAGCCCGAGAGCCGGCCACACCACCGTGGCCGCCGCCCCGCCACCGAGACGGCGGTCCCGGGGCACGTCGGCGCGTACCGGGGGGCGGACCTCGCTCACCTCGGCCATGTCACGGTTCCCACCCTCCTCATCCGGCCTCATCCGGTCCGGTCTGTCCACCTCGACGGAACGAGGGGGCCGCCCGCCGGTGGGACCGGCGGACGGACCCGTCGATGACGGAACGGTCAGGACGTCGGCGTCAGGTCGGAGGCGATGAGCTGATCCGGGGTCAGGCCGGCCGGGATCGCGCCGGCGTCGTGCAGGATCGCGATGCTGCGGGCGACCCGGTCCATGTCGATCGTGCCGGCCGCGGCGCCCGAACCCGCCGGACGGACGAACGCGGCCATCAGCTCGGCCTCGGCGGCGGCCGGCCCGGCCGCCGCGGCGGAGACGTTCTTCCGCAGGATCTCGCCCGACTCCTTGGGGTTGTCGACGCTGTGGACGAGTCCCTTGATCAGCGCCGCGGTGAAGCGCTTGACCGTCTCCGGATGCTCCTTGGCGATCTTCGTCGAGGTGATCAGCACGTTGCCGTAGAGGTCGCTCATCACGTCGCTGTACGGCAGCACTACCGCCTTCTTGCCCTTGGCGACCGATTCCACGGTCGGCTTCCCCACCACGAACTGGCCGATGCCGGCCACCGACCCGCCCGCCAGCAGGCCGATCAGGTTCGCCGGCTGGCCGTTGACCCACTTGACCTTCGTCGCGTCGACGCCGGCCAGCTTCGCGTACGTGGGGAACAGGTTGCGCACCACCGAGCTGGGGCTGTCGGCGAGCGTCTTGCCCTCCAGGTCCTTCGGGGTGGTGATCTGGTTGCCCTCAAGACTGATGATCGCGGCCATGGTGTTCTGCTGGACGGCGGCCACCGTCACGACGCCCTTGGCTCCGCCGTTGCCCCGGGCCAGCAGGAGACCGGTGAGATCGACCGGGGTGAACATCGCCGCACCCGCCTCGACCTTCGTGATGTTGTCGCCGGTGCCGCCGCCGGGCTTGATGTCCACCTCGAACCCGGCGTCGGCGAAGAACCCCTTTTCCTTCGCGACCCATGCGTACGCATCACGGCCAAAGTTCCCAAACGACGTCAGATAGGTAACTTTTTCCAAGGGCTTGGCGGAGGAATTATTAGGTTTATCCGAATTATCCGAACTTCCACAGCCGGCCGCGGCGGCAACCATGGCGGCCAGAGTCACGACGGCGACCGTACGGGTGAGCCTTCTCATGAACACCGTTTCCTTTTCGACCGGCGGTTCTCGACCAACCGGGGGGAATTCGAACGGGACGGCCCAGGGCCGGGACCATGGGTGCGGAAACCTTGCGGACAGCGTACGAGGAAACCGCCATGAGTGCGCCGGCCGTTCACGGTGCGAAACGGCAACGGGCCGGGATTCCCTGTCAGGGGATGCCTTTCACCTGGCATTCCCGATAATCTTGGCGAAATGTGGAACCACCCGCTGGACGGGGAGCCTGCCCGATGATCCGACTAGCTGGTGTCTCCCGTACTTTCACTGGGCGCTCCGGCGCGGTGGAGGCGCTGCGCGGCATCGACCTGGACGTGACAGAGGGGGAGTTCGTCGCGATCGTCGGCCGATCGGGATGCGGGAAATCCACTCTCCTGAGACTTGTCGCCGGTCTGTTACCCGCCACCGAAGGCGAGATCACCGTCGCGGGCAAGCGGGTCACCAAGGCCCGCCGCGACATCGCGATGCTGTTCCAGCGCCCCGCGCTGCTGCCCTGGCGGTCGGTGCTCGACAACGTGCTGCTGCCGGCGGAGATCTTCGGCTGGCGGCGGGCCGCGCATCGCGACCGCGCCCAGGAGCTGCTGGACATGGTCGGGCTGGGCGGCTTCGAGAAGCGCCTGCCGCACGAGCTCTCCGGTGGCATGCAGCAGCGGGTCTCGCTCTGCCGATCGCTGATCGGCGATCCCCGGGTGATGCTGATGGACGAGCCGTTCTCCGCACTCGACGCACTCACCCGCGAAGAGCTGTCAGTGGAATTGCAGCGCCTGCACATGGAGAGCTCGGCCACCATCCTCTTCGTCACCCACTCCATCGACGAGGCGGTGCTGCTGGCCGACCGGGTGGTGGTGCTCAGCCCACGGCCGGGCCGGATCCGCAAGGTGGTCGACATCGGCATCCCGCGACCACGCAGCCTGGGCCGTAACGCGCACCTGGAACAGGTCGCCCGGTGCAGCGCGGACCTGCACGAACTGCTGATGGAGCGCGACACTCCGGTGGCCGCCGGGGAAGGAGGACGATGAGCGTGCGCGTGTGTGTCTTCACCGAGCCCCATCGCGGCGCCACCTACGACGACCAACTGCGGATGGCCCGGCTGGCCGAGGACAGCGGGTTCGAGGGCTTCCTCCGCGCGGACCACTACCAGTCGATGGAGCCCGACGGCGGTCAGCCCGGCCCGACGGATGCCTGGGTGACGCTGGCGGGCATCGCCCGGGAGACCTCCCGGATCCGGCTCGGCACACTGGTCACCTCGGCGACCTTCCGGCTGCCCGGGCCGCTGGCGCTGATCGTCGCACAGGTGGACCAGATGAGCGGCGGCCGGGTCGAGCTGGGCATCGGCGCGGGTTGGTACGGGCGGGAGCACACCTCGTACGGCATCCCGTTCCCCGGGCTCGGCGAACGCTTCAACCGCCTGGAGGAGCAGCTTGCCATCGTGAGCGGGCTCTGGGCGACCCCGGCCGGAGGCCGGTTCAGCCACCGCGGCGACCACTACCGGCTGGTCGACGCACCCGCCCTGCCCAAGCCGGTGCAGGTGCCCGGCCCGCCGATCATCGTCGGTGGCCGCGGGCCGAAGCGCACCCCCGAGCTGGCCGCCCGCTACGCGGACGAGTTCAACATGCCGTTCAAGAGCGTGGCGGAGACCGCCGAAGCGTACGAGCGTGTCGTCGAGGACAGTGAGCGGACAGGCCGGGCCGGCACCGGCCGCGCCCCGCTGGTGCTCTCGGCTGGCGTCGTCGTCGCGATCGGACGTGACGACGCCGAAGCCCGGCACCGGGCCGATCCGTTGCACGTGCCGAGCGCGCTGCCTCCGGAGGACCCGGTGATCGGTTCGCCCGCACAGCTCGTCGAGCGGATCGGCGAATTCGCCGCGATCGGCGCCACCCGGATACACCTGCGCCTGATCGACATGGCGGACCTCGATCACCTGGAGCTGATCGCCGCCGAAGTACTGCCGTACCTGGAGGGGGAGCGATGAGCGCGGCTGAGATCGACCCGGCGGACCCGGAACTCGGTCCGGTCGGCCAGGAGATCGTCTACGAGAACGACCGGGTCCGGGTCTGGCACATCCGGCTGGAGCCCGGCGAGCGCCAGCCGCTGCATCGGCACGACCACCCGTACCTCGTCGTCGCGGTACAGGGCGCGAAGAACGTCGTTCAGACTGTGGACGGCACCCGGATCGACGCCGAGGAACCGAGCGGCGGCGTCGTCTTCCGGGAGCCGGGCGCGACCCACATGCTGACCAATGTCGGGGACACCACCTATCTGGCCCGGCTCGTGGAGCTGAAGCAACCGCCGGCGCGCTGACGCTCCGGCCGGGCCCGGCCACCATGTCGCGCCACAGGTTCGGAGATCTTCGACGGGCCCTGCGGCGATCCGCGACGGGCCTTGCGGTGAGCTTCGGCGGGCCTTGCGGCGATGGGATACCCACCTTGGCGATAGTTGCGCGTCGCCCGCCGCCCCGTATCGTCCCCACCAGTGATCCCGGCCGTGTGGGGAAGGATCGGCGTGACCGACGATGCGGTGCGACGCGTTTTCCAGTCAGTCGACTCCTTCGACCCCGGCGAGTTCGTGCGGTTGCTGGCCGAGGACGCCACGCTGGCGTTCGGCAATGCCGAGCCGATGGCGGGACGTGAGGCCATCGCCGCCGGGCTGCGGGCGTTCTTCTCCACCATCGGCGGCCTGCGGCACCGGATCGTCAGGAACTGGCAGGTGGACGCCGACATCATCGCCGAGACCGAGGTGACCTATCGGCGGCTCGACGGCAGGGACGCCAGCGTCGTAGCCGTGTCGATCTGGCGCACCCGCGACGACGGCCTGATCACCGACTACCGCATATTCGTCGACCTCGCCCCCGTCTACCTGGCCCAGGGCTCCGGCGAGACCGCATCCACGGGCGCGGCTCAGAACATCGAGATGTGAGCCGTCATGATGACCGACCTTCGGTGACCTCCTGGAAGGCGTTGTGAGCCGGGCTTTCGGCTTTCAGTGATTGTCATCGTTTCGCGCTGCTTCTCATGCCCATGTGCCCCGAGCGTGCCCTGCCCTTCATGCCAGTTCACATGAGAACTGGCATGATCCGTATCCCGATATGGCAGGAACGGAAGGGCATTCTGCATGAGTGGAAGCGCACCGGAGTTGAATGCTGAGCTGATCGTGGACAGCGCCGTGCCCCTGCATCCGGTGATCTCCCCGGACGGTCGCTGGGTCGCCTACGCGGTCACCACGACCGGAAGGCGGGAAGAGCACCCGACCAGCGCACTCTGGGTCACCGCCGCTGACGGGAGCTCACCCCCCAGGAAGCTGACCGCGGGGACGGCGAACGACTCCGTCCCGCGATGGGCGCCGGACTCGACGTCGCTCTTCTTCGGGTCGGATCGGATGGAGCGGGGCGTCCGCCAGCTACACCGGATATCGCTCGACGGCGGGGAGCCCGAGACCCTGACCGCTTGGAAGGGCGGGATCTCCGATCATCTCCCGCTCGGCGACGCCCACATGGTCGCTGTGGTCGCCGAGGACGAACCGACCGAGGAGGACGAGCACAGGAAGATCGAGCGCGACGACGCGATGGTGTGGGGAGAGCGGGTGCCCTACAGCCGGTTACGGCTGCTCGACCTTGACACTCTCCAGCTCCGGGTGGTGGACGGACTCGGCGACAGGCATGTCGTCGAGGTGGTCCAGCGACCGGACGGCGGCCCTTTGGCGGTCATCAGCTGGGCCTGCCCGGAGATCGATCCCGGCACTTCCACTGCCGAGTTGCACGTGGTCGATCCCGGGACCGGTGCGGTTCACGATCTCGGCCGGATCGAATTCGAGGCGTCCTCGCCGACCTGGTGGAGCCTTCACGACACCTGGCGTGTGGCCTACCTGGCGGTGACCCCGCCCGGCCCGGTCGGCGGCTTGGCCGTCTTCGACGTCACCGTACCCGCGGCCGATACCGCGGGCGAGCATCGCAACCTGACCGCGGGCATGGCCGTCTGCCCGACCGAGTTGGTGCAGGTCGCGGACGGCCCGCCGCTGGCGCTGTTCGCCGACGGGCTCGACACCGCGATCTACCGGCTCGATCCCGGCCTGCAGCGCTTCGGGCGTGTGTCCACGCGGGACGGCCTTGTCGATTCGCTCACGGTGAGCCGCTCGGGTGAGGTGGTCGCCGCGCTGGCGAGCACGGCCTACGAGCCGATGGACGTTCACGCCGGCCCTCCCGGCGGTCGGCTGGTCCGGCTCAGCGACACCAGGCCGGAGCTGCGCCAGATCAGGTGGGGAACCCAGGAACGACTCTCCTACAAGGCATCCGACGGACTCGACCTTGACGGGCTCTTGATCCTGCCTGTCGGCAAGCGCCGACAGGACGGCCCGTTCCCGCTCATCACCCTGGTGCACGGCGGTCCCGATGATCGATACGCCGACGAGTTCAATCTCGGCTCTTACCCCTCGGGGCAGTGGCTCGCGACCGCGGGATACGCGGTCTTCCTGCCCAACCCGCGAGGCGGTACGGGACATGGCCACGAGTTCGCGGCGGCGGTCGCGGGCCAGGTCGGCATGGACGAATGGACCGACATCATCAGCGGGATCGACCTGCTGATCGCTGACGGGGTCGCGGATCCGAATCGGCTCGGAATCGGCGGAGGGAGCCATGGCGGATTCATGGCCGCGTGGGCGATCGGGCAGACCGACCGGTTCAAGGCCGCACTGATGGGCGCCGGGATCAGCGACTGGGGAATGCAACAGGCGACCGGTGAACTGGGAACCTATGACTCCGGGCTCAGCGGCAGTCGCGGCTGGGAGGGGCCCGGCCCGCACCACCACGACCGGCTCAGCCCGATCTCGTTCGCCTCGAAGATCCGCACCCCGGTTTTGATCCTGCACGGGGAGAACGACACGAATGTGCCGCTCGGCCAGGCGACGTTCTTCCATCGCGCGCTGCGTCACTTCGGCGTCGAGCACGCGTTCGTCGTCTACCCGCGAGAGGGACACGCGATCAGGGAGCGCAACCACCAGATCGATCGACTCCGGCGTACTCGCGAGTGGTTCGACCGATGGCTCGGTGACCCGGCATCGGATCAGAACCGGATCTGACCCAGCCGTGCCGCCGTCGACTCAGACGAGGTGTCCGTCCTGCAGGGGGAAGCTCAAAGCTCGGGTCTCGTCCGAGACCCCTCCGACAGCCTCACCGATGATGGAAAGCTGCCATATGACTGCGTCGCGGCGCATCGAGTCAGCAGCCCATACCTCAGGTGAGACGCCTTCGAGGTATGAAGCGATCTTCCTGGCGGCTTCCACGATGTCCACCAGATACAGGCCCTCACGCTGCATACAGCACCCGGGCGTCGGTAAGAACCTGGTCGCGGATGACCCAGTGGAGACCTTCCTTGGAGACCACATCGACCTTACGGCCCAGCAGACCTTCCAATTCCTCCTGGAACTGGAAGAACTCAAGCCCGATGTTGCTGTCAGGCTTCAGAACATAGAGGAGGTCAACATCACTGTCGTCTCCGTCCTCGCCACGAGCAACCGAGCCGAAAACAGCCAACTCGGCAATCTCGTATCTCTCGCACAGCTTGACCAACTGCGCGTGGACGGTCGTGAAGTCAACACTCATGGCCCCCCTGATTCCCAGGGTTTCACCTCAACCGCGATGCCAGGAGATGTGATGCCGTCAAAAAAGGCATGATTCCCGAAGATCAGAGGTCTCTGAAGCCGTCTGGTGCAAAGAGGAGAATGTGCTGACCTCCGGGGTCGGCACCGCCTTCGCGGACCCGGTCGGCCCGGCCGTTCCGGAGAGCGCCCCGACCGCCGCGACCAGCGTTTCACCGAGTTCCTCGCGCCACGGACATGCATGACCGTATCCATTCGCCGCAGCGTCTCCTCGGGTGAGGACGAGACCACCGTCCGCCACCTGTCGCGCTCGCCTCATTAACCATCACAAACCTGGGAGAATCGCTAGTCTGCGGCAATGTCATTCGATTATCGCTCTATTGGCGCGATAGCGCTGGTGGCGACCGCCGCGCTCACCACAGCCGCCCCCTCGGCCGCGCAGGCACACGAAGCACCCACGACCACGGCAGATCGCGTCTTACGGGTCTACAACAACAACATCGAGAATCTGGTCAGGAACAACGCCGACGGCTCGTGCACCCGGATCTCGGGTCCGGACCACCTCACGTCGATGCTGGTCGACGACAACGGCAAAACGGGCACCTCAGGCGTGCAGGCACCCGACCTCCTGATCGTGCAACAGGTACGTGGCACCGGACAGGCCACGGCGTACGCCGATCAGCTCTCGGCCAAGTTCGGCTATCCAGCAGGCACCTACAAGGCGATCGTGGCCTGGGACGACCCCGAGGTGTGGGGCGGCACGCACAAATGCAGCCAGCAATCACTCGGCGACCTGAAGAAGAAGCAGACCAACGGGATCCTCTACAACACCAGAACGCTGAGCCTCACGGCGGGCGACATCTCGAAGTACTGGAGCGCGGGCTGGCTGAAGCCCGGAACGTCCTACCGCGATGGGGCCGGATGCACGCTGTACAAGCCGCCGAGCAACGACGCGAGCAGCGCCGACGAACACAAGTGGAAGCGCACGAGCGCCATCGCCGCGAAGTTCACCATCAAGGCGACGGGAACGCCGGTGTTCGCCGCGACCATGCACCTCCCGGAACAGAACGGGGCGAACGCCTGCGCGGGTGCGGGCTCCGCGGGCATCGCGAAATCCGGCATCCATATCGGTGCGGACGCCACGAGCCTGCTGAACGCGTCAACGATCCGCGTGATCGGGATCGACGCCAATCGCACGGGCATCGCCCCGGCAACGCTCGGCGGCTTCGGCATGACCGGTTACGGAACGGAGGCGACCTCCGGCTCCAGGAAGATCGACTACCTGTTCGTCAAGGGCGCCGTGCAACCGTCGAGCATCGGCCACACGGTAGGCAGCACGAAGTCGAACCATCTCGCGCTGTACGGATTCGTCACGTTCTGAATGGGTGAACCCGTAGGTCCTCTTGAAGGTGCCCGCCGCCCCGTGCTCGGGCAAGGCGGCGATTGGACACGTACGTGCGCACCCCGTACCGAGTTCGAAGCCGAACGGCACGACACGGCAGGTCCGCACCGCGCGTGCTTTTGCCCTGGCGATTCGCATACTGTCGGGTGCGATTCTCCTTCCGCGGTAGGGCATGGTCGGGTGGGCTGTCACGGTCGTCGGCGCGTCTGTTCCTGCGAAGCCAGGTCCTGCTTCGGCGTTTCCGGACGTTCGATACGGGTGGGGTTGCCGCGTACGAGCTCATCGTGGACGCGCCAGCGGGCGGTGGTGACGGCACGCCCTGCCGTCTCGTCGCCCTCCTCGATGCGCTGTCGCAGCAGCCGCATGGCGATGCGCCGGTTGAGGCTGAACTGCCGCTCGGTGTCGACCACGACGACGATCCCCGAGGGCCGGTGGGTCGCCCGTACCGCCGTGCTGGCCTTGTTTCGATGTTGACCGCCGGGGCCGCCGGTGCGGCAGGCGACGATGTCGACGTCCGCCTCCGCGAACGTCGTGCGCGGGGTGTCGACCTGGCACGGTCGGGCGATGACGTACCAGTTCTTCCGGCCTGTGCCGGCCCGGTATGGGCTGGGGGCCTGCCAGCACAGGGTTCCGGTCCACGAGGCGGCGAACGCCTCGGCGCCGGTTCCCGATATCCGGATCAGGACCGATCGGTAGGTGTCGGGCCGGTCACCGGGAACGGTCTCGGCCCGACGGGTCTCCAGATTTTGCCGGGTGGCGTCGGATTCCAGGCGGCGCAGCAGCAGGGCCAGCGCCCAGGCGCACTCCTGCGGGCCACGCCCGGCCGACAGGAGCAGGTGGACGCTCACTGCCGGCCTCGCTTGCGGCGCTGGTCCCGCTGGGGTGCGGATCCGAGATCGGGTGTCTTGTAGGTGACCAGAGGGACCGTGGTGGCCACGGGCGTGGCCAGGTCATGGTCGACGAGGTCGGTGATCACCTGCTCGATGCGCTTGTAGGCCGTCGGCGCCTCCTCGAAGAGCAGCTGACGGTCTCCGCACACCACCAGCGAGCCCACCGGCGTGCGGCGCAGTTCCTCGACCGTGTGCTTGGCCCGGCCCCGGCGCAGGGCGTCCGCACGCGACATCTTGCGGCCCGCGCCGTGCGCGACGGAATGGTTGGCGTCCGGCCCGGCGTGGGCGGCCACGAGATAGGAGGGGGTGCCTCGCGTACCGGCGATGAGCACGTCGCGGCCGTCACCCGGCGCCGCCCCCTTGCGGTGCAGGTAGACCCCGTCGCGCACCTCGACCAGGTTGTGGCACTGGTCGACGAGCGGCTCGGCGGGCTCGGCCCCCAGAGCATGGGCGACCCGGGCGGCCATCAACCGCCGGTTGAGCGATCCCCAGCGTACGGCGTCGTCATGCATCGCCAGGTAGGCGCCGGGATCAGGGGCGGGGCCCGCGCCGTGGAGCGCGGTATGCGCCCGCAGGATCCGTTCGCCCAGCCCCCGGGAGCCGCTGTGGACGATAAGAACCAGGTCGCCGCCGGCGAGTCCGAGACGGCTCGCGTGGCCCGGCTCGAAGACGGTCCCGATCCGCGCCAGCTCGACGAAATGATTGCCCCTGCCGACCGTCCCGAGGCCCTCGACGTGACCAGCGGGGATATCGCCCTTCACAACGGCCCAGGCCGGGTCGTCGGCGTCCCGCTCGGGATCCAGCGCGCGATCGAGGTCGGGGAAGCGGGCGGCGAGCTTCTCGGGTACGGCGCGCTTGAGCTTCATGGGGAACACGGCGATGCCGCAACCGATGTCGGAGCCCACCAGGAACGGGTACAGCACGGTCGATGCCATGGCGGCGCCGATGGGGGCGCCCTTGCCGGGGTGCAGGTCCGGCATGGCGGCGACGTGCGTCATGCCGTCGAGGGCGGCAACCTGGTGGCACTGCGCGAGGGCGTCGGACTCGATCCAACTCGTGGGGGAGGCGAACACGGTGACGGTGGCCGAACTCACGGCCGTGGTGGACGGCAGCGGGGACTCCTGCCGAAAGTGTTGCTGAGACAAAAAGGTTCTCTTCCCTTAAAGGGGTATGGGCTGACAGCGTTGCGGGGCGCGTCAGCGCCGTGGCATCTCGGAGTGGCGGGGTGCTGTCCGTCAGAGCGTCATGGACACCACGTTCCCTGAGCCCACCACGTGAGGCAAGCGGTTTTGTCAACGGCCACGTGCGTGTGGGGCCGGCCCGCTTTTCCATGACCGCGGACACCCCGCAGGGCGACGCCGAAGGGCCACAGCCTGCATCACCTGCGCAGCACCACTTCCAGAGGTCTCCTACGGCGCCCCCTTTCCGCACTCGGGGCGCACGAGAAAATTCTCATCCGGCGGAGCCTGTGGCTCTGTCCTACTTCGGCTGATGTTTGACAGTGCAGTCCCAGGACATGCTTGACAGGTCCGTCTAGTGGATCTTGTCCTGGCTCATATCGTTACGGACGGGTCCGCTCCGCGCGCTTGGACGCCGGGCCGTTCCTTCCCGGCGTCCTCGGAGACGGCTTCGCGACGTGCCTGCCTGCCCGCGCCGGTCGGGCCGGCGATCGCGGGATCCTCAGCTCCAGGTCGCGTTTTTGAGGATCGTGGACAGGCCCGGCGTGTTCCACTGGTCGATGATCAGGATCTTCGACTGGGGGCGCCTCACCTTCGAGCCGCGGTCGCCTTCTCCCGGCTTCAGAACATCGAGATCTGATCCGTCATGGTTGCTGACCTGCGGTGATCGCCTGAAAGGCGTTCTGATCTGGGCTTTTGGCGTTTACTGCTTCTCATCGTTTCGTAGTGCTTCTCGTGCCCATGTGCCCTGGGTGTGCCCTGCTCTCGTAGATCCGGGTGGTCCTGGACGAGCGCAGCAGCTGACCCGCCTTAGCCGGCAGAACTCCCACTGCCTGGGACTACGGAACGCCTCCGAGATACCTTCCGTTTCCGTGATCGCTATCCGGTGATGGCTCCGCAACACCGTCACCAGACGTCGCGACCAGCCGATCCGCCAGTTCTGGACGCTCATAACCTCGGAAGACCCTGTTCAACTGGTGAATCAGGAGTCGGCGATGTTCCGGTCCCAGTTCCGCCAGGAAGAGCTCGATGAGCTCGGCCACGGACGTCTCCCCCACTCCTGGCGCGCTCGGCTGCGTGCCGTGGCCGCTGGAGACCAGGTTGATGGCCTTCTCAAACTCGTCCCCGTGTTTCACCAGCTCCATCAGCTTTTTCGGATCCGATTGGAGCCACCACAGCCGTGCGATGGAGCCATCCCGCAACATCGTGTCCCGCAGGGCCGTCAGCCGGGTGACCTCGGCCTGCTGCGCCATTCGATGCCGTTCGGTTTCCAGATCTCTCGCCATCTGCTGACGGGCGAACTCGACCACCTCGGCCTCGACGCCGAGCACCGCACGTGCTCGGCGGAAGTATGGATGGGTCTCGACACGGCCCAGCGCCAGGTTGACCGCGCTCTCCGCCTCCTCCCGGTGGAGCACCGAGAACGGCGTGGCCGCCTGACTGGCGGCCACGATAAGTCTGTCACACACCGAGGTTTCGATATCGACGGGCAGTTCCGTTCCCCAGGGCAGGAGCCATGTGAGCGTGATTCGCGCCCGGAATTCCCGGTTCTCCCGCTCGCTGCGCAGCACCTGCGCGAGCTCTGTATGGTGCGGGACGGAGTCACCCCGATGCCTGCGAGCCAGAAGCGTTTCCAGCCAGTCTAGGAATCCCACTCGGTCGTCTCCTCGACGTCGTAGGCGCCCAGCAGTGAGATACCGGAGGTGAGACTGTCCGCTTCACCGATCCGTCGCATCAGCTCGATACAGAGGCTCTCGCGGTCGACACCGTCCTCCGGGGCGGTGCGTGCCCAGTGCCAGATAAGGGGCGCGAGCACACCGACGTCCATGCTGGATCTACACGCCTTGGCCAGAACTCGGCAGATGACCTCGCTGTCGGCGTCGCCTCGGACGACCTCTTCCAACCAGACGACCGCCGCTTTCTTGGCCGTATCGGCGCTCTCGGGGTCACGGAGGGCCGCCCGCCATCCGTCGGCGAGGGTGTCGATGAGCGTCTCCTCTCGCGGCGAGTGCGGCATCAGCACCAGGCGCCCTTCAGGCGAGCGCAGGGCCGCCAACCCCACGAAAGCACGCAGGCCGGTGCGCCGGGCACGTCCTGCGGTCTCGACCCACTTCACGACCTCCATCACCGTTGGAACGCGCAGTCGCGGGCGGGTGACAAGCCGGGCTAGTGCGTCGAGAACCGAGGCTTCGACCCGCTCGGAGTCACGGCCGGCCAGATGCTTCAGGCGGGTGAACGCGATCCGGTCGAACCCGTCGGCCAGCGGACCTCCGCAGACCGCCGCCACCACTAGATGAAGTGACTCCTGGTTCCCGTTCCGCGCCCACACGTACATCCTGCTGCGCACCGCGCGGCCGAGTTCGTCACTCATCGCCGCGACCGTCAGAATCCTGACCGCTCGCTCCGGATCCTGTCCGGACCACTGCTGGACCGTCTCCACCACCAGATCCGGCAGGCTGTGCCGCATCGCCAGGCGCAGAAGGATGGCGGCGGGCTGATCATCGCGCAGTTCCCTGAGCCAGTCGGTCAGATGATCCTTGAAGAAGGGTCGGTCCTCCCACACGTGATCCAGTACGGCCACGCCGTATCTGGGACGGGTGAACTCCACCTGCCCGTTCACGTACCTCGCGTCGACGTCCTGCAGATGAGCGTTGACGCCCGGACCGATCAAGCCTCGGCCCGAAGGGTACGGAATGCCGACGGTCGCGCACAGCATGTCGGCCGCGTCGAAGACCTTCGCCACGGGCGAACCTTCCATCGCGGCGACCGACAGCAGGAGGGCACGCCGGTATCCCTGCTCCGGTGCTTGGGTGGTCTCGAACCAGCTTCTGAGCTCCTTCTCCCAGTTGTGGTAGGCGGCGAGGACCTCCTGTATCCCTTCCTGCGGCGTCCGATGTCCTGATTCGTGCACGTGCTCGGTGAGCCTCACCGCGTCCTGCGAAGAGGCGCCGGACAGGATGCCGCCGATCCGGTCGTCGGCCGCCCATGCCTGGCACTCCTCTCGTGAACGCCACCGGGCCAGGTGCGCCAGGAACACTTCACGCGGGTCGCTCGCCCTCAACTTGACGGTCTCGGGTTGGACGGCGAGGTCGAGCGTCCCCAGCTCGTGCTCCGTGGCGAGCACGACCAGACAGGAGCCGACCTCACGCAAGCGCACGATGTAACCCGCCAGTTCTCTTCCCAGGGCGGGGAGCACTTCCGGGGCGCTCTCCTGCAGATTCAGCAGGTAGGTTCTGCGCTTCTTGCAGTGCAGCGAGGCACGGACGTCGTCCTCATCGATGACCAGCCACTCGGGGGACAATTCGAGACCGGCTGCCACATTCACCGCGGTGATGCGCCGACCGTTCCCCGGGTGGGCGCACAAGACGACGGCTCCTGTATCGCGAGCCGCCACGACGGCCCGTGAGAGAGTGTCGCCGCGCGGCACGTATACCGCCCGCATTCTGGCGACCTCTTCCTGGCCCAGCCGCCGTGGGGCGATCAGCCTGCCCAGGTTGAAAGTGAAGTCGCCGTAGAAGGTGCCGTCGACGATAGCCGTTTCCACTCGCTCGTAGAACTCAGCACTTGGACGCACTCTCACGTCTCCCGGAAGTTGAAGTCGCCGTGGAACGTTCCGCCGGTGAACGCCTGTCCGACCCGCTCGCGGAAGACCGTCGAAGCACCTGTGACAGCCTGCCCGTCCGTTCTACCGTCCCATTTGCCCGTCGTACGGTCGTCCGTCCCCGGCGCCCCATCGGGGAAGGTCAGGCGGGGCACGTAGATCCAGGCGTGCTGCTTGAAGTTCTTCTCCGGCACCTCAGCGGCGACGCGGCGGAACTGACTCGCGTGAACGGCGGTATATCCACCCTCGACCACATCCTGGAAGACCCGCTCGGAGATGATCGCTCCGACGAGGGTGACATCGGGCTCCGCGTGGGCCATCACCTCGCGCAGTTGGTCGGAATTGAGCAGCCTGAAGGCGTCGTTGGTGGTCTTCCCCTTGCGGTCACGCAGCGGGTCGTCCTGGTCATAGACGGGTCCCACATGGATGCCGGCCCTCAACCTCATGGTCAGGGCTCTGTCGCGGGCGCGAAGCGAGGGTGAGAGCTCCCATAGCGTGGCCTGCAGACTGTCCAGGAAGGGGTGGATCAGAAACGGCAGGTATCGCGGTGCGATGCCGAAGACATACCCGTCACCCGGCAACTCGGGGAAGCGCTTCTCCTGCCAGATGCGATCTTGACCACATCGCGCGAACGCCTGCTCCAGGACATCGGGGATCATCGCACTCAGTTCAGGAAGATACCTATCTCGATTGTCGGTGAACCTGACGACGTCCACCGCCAGTAGCCCACGGTAGGGCGGCAGCGGATGACTGCCCGCATCGGGAATCACTGTGGTGCCTCCTGTCATGGCAGATCCTGATGACTGGCTACACGATGGCATTCAACTTTCCGAGCGACTGTCCAGAATTGGACGTTCATCCCAGGCCGTTGCCCGAAGCGCAGCCAAATCCTGGATGACCATGCGCCGGCGCGCGGTGGCGACGATTTCCGCCCGCCGCAACGCAGCCAGTTCGGCGGCCACCGCCGACCTTGAGAGCCCCGTCGCTGCTGCCAGATCGCTCTGGGAGAGCGGTACCTCCAGTCCCGTTGCCAACCGCAGCAGAGTTCGCGCTACAAGCGCGACGGCGGGCAACCCCGCCAGGTCCGCCCGGACGTCCTCCCCTTCTCTCAGACGGCGGATCGCGCGGCGGATCAGCATCCCGTGCAGATCGAACTGACGGACGATTCTGTGGAAACGCTCGGCCGGCACCGCGTAGGCCAAGCACATGGTCAGCGCGGACACAGTCGCCGACCGCTCTCCGCCATCCAAGACGGCCAGCTCTCCCAGCAGGTCATCCGCCCCTCGTACGGCCAGCAGGAGCTCACTGCCGTCCGGCTCCAGGCGGATCACCTTGACCTGACCAAAAGTCAGCACTAGCACGTGACTGCCCTGTGCGCCCTGCCGCAGGAGCACGTCCCCGGCTTCGTACCGGCACGGCGTACCACTCTCGATCAGAGAATGCCAGACGGGCTGGGAGAAGGGCCGCATGATCCATGCGTACGTCGAGTACACCGTTTTGGCAACCACACGAGCGTGTCAAAGGGCTAGTTGGATCACCGCCGAGCCGACCGTCGACCCGATAGAGATCAGAAGCAGCCAGAAACCCCACCGGATGAGCAGGTACTTCCTGGTGACGATCACGCTGACCGCTCGGATCTGCTCGGCCAGCCCGGTCAGATCATCGTTATCGTGGTTGCGCAGCGCATTGGCGATTTCTACCGTGGAGCCGTACCGCCCGATGTCACCGAAGTAGGCGATACCGAGCGCGCGCTTTGTGATACGCGGGTATACCGCGCTCGCCAGGCAGACCAAGGCCGCGAGCGCGCACACTGCCCCCACCCACCACAGCCATTGCAAACCCGCGTGCAACTTCAGCGGCGACCAGTTTCCCGCGAGCAGGCCACCGGCAACCGCGCCGATGCCTAGCCCCGCGACACCGAGAAGTACTTGCGCCTTCGTGTCTGCTCGATTGAGTTCTTCACGGGCTTCGGCGAACAGTTGGACACCATGAATACGCGCCTGCGCATCATGGTCCTGCGACGGCGGTACGGACACGACCGCCCTGGTCATCCACCGGAACACCTGTGCCCCCTGGGTGAGTGAACCTTGAGTCATCCGGCTGTGGAGATGGCGAAGGATATCGAAGACCGATTCATGACGAACGCTCTCAATACCCTTTGGGCGGCACTCTACGTGACGATCAACGGCTGGTGCTGAATACGGCTATTGCCGTTCTCGGACGCGCTACTCCTGCTCACCCATTGTGGTCGCTGAGCCGCGTACACCACCTCCGCAGACGCAACCGCGGTGTTCGGCAGTGTTGCTGTACTTCCGTGCTGTACAGCAGTCAGCCTTACCTGCGGCGACGCCCGTGTCGGAGGACAAGCTTCCCGTCGGCCGCGGTCCGCACCGTCGTGGAGCGGGCGACCTGTTCCGGATTTTGGTCTATGACCCGCTATCGAGCGAGCATCTTGGACGTGTGGCCGAATCCTTATCAGTCCGATCCTGGCCTGTTCGTTGACGGTATGTTCTGGTCGTGGGTTGGGATAGCGAGGGTGTGCTGGCGGGCCGGTACCGGAGACTGGGGCGGATCGGGCAGGGTGGGATGGGCGTGGTGTGGCGCGCTTATGACACCGACCTGGAACGCGAGGTGGCCATCAAGGAACTGCGAGTGCCCGAGCAGGTCACCGAGCAGGAACGGCGCGTGTGGTACGCGCGGATGCAGCGGGAGGCCCGAGCCGCCGCCCGGCTGAGGCACCCGGGAATCGTCACCGTCTACGACCGGGTGATGGGCGAGGATGGCCGCCCGTGGATCGTGATGGAGCTGATCCACGGGCAGTCTCTGGAGCACCTGCTGACCGAGCAGGAAGCCCTACCCGAGCAGCAGATCGCCGCAATCGGGTTGGCGATGTTGGAGGCGCTGTCGGCCGCACACTCGCACCGTATCGTGCACCGCGATGTCAAACCGGCCAACGTGCTGCTGGAGGGCGATCGGATCGTCCTCACCGACTTCGGCATCGCCGCGGTGGAGGGCGATGCCACCCTAACCCGCCCGGGCACGGTGCTGGGCACGCCCGCCTACATGTCCCCCGAACAGATAGCCGGCCAGACCGTCACTCCCGCCTCGGACCTGTGGTCACTGGCCGCGACCCTGTACGCGGCGGTGGAAGGCCGCCCACCCTTCACCGCACTCACACACGGGGCACTGTTCATCGCCATCGCCACCCAGGACCCCGCACCACCCAAATGCGGCGGGCCGCTCGCGCAAGTCCTGAATGGCCTGCTGCGCAAAGATCCCGCCAACCGGCTATCCGTCACGCAGATCCGCGACCTGCTCACCACCGTGACCGGCCCCGGCACCAAGCCCGACACTCAGTCCTGCCGATCTGTTGACCAACAATCCGCGACCCGCACCGACACCCTCAGCTACACCGACGACCTGACCCTCCCAGACGACAAGGGGCGGTCCCAGCCAGCGCGTGCCGCCGAAGAGTTGCCCGTGGAGCAGGAGGCGGTCGCCATCTACCGGCGGCTGGCCGAGGCCGACCCCGACCGCTACC